>NZ_ONZI01000059.1 GCF_900312995.1 Kushneria phyllosphaerae
GTCATACCGATGCCGCGGGTAACGTCGGCAGTGCCGAGACCACTCGTCCTTATAGCGTCGACACCACGCCCCCGGCGCTGGCCATTCAGCTCGACACCGTTGCCGGTGACAACATCGTCAACGCCGATGAGTCCGGTCGCGATATTCCGGTGACCGGCT
>NZ_ONZI01000057.1 GCF_900312995.1 Kushneria phyllosphaerae
ACAGAACACGTCCGTCAGCGCCGCCGTCAGCCATACCGACGCGGCGGGTAACGTGGGCTCTGCCAATACGGCGGCCAGTTATTCGACCAGCACGGAACTGCCGACCGTTTCGGTCTCGCTGGACACCCTCGCCGGCGATGACGTGATCAACGCCGCCGAAGCGGCAGCGGAGGTCACCGTTACCGGCCGTGCCGGTGGTGATGCC
>NZ_ONZI01000055.1 GCF_900312995.1 Kushneria phyllosphaerae
CGACGCAGCTGGCAATACCGGCTCGGCCAACACCGCATCGAGCTACGCCGTGGATACCGCGGCGCCGGTGGTGACCATCAGCCTCGACACCCTCGCCGGCGATGACGTGATCAATGCCGCCGAAGCGACAGCAGATGTCAGCATCACCGGCCGCTCCGGTGGCGATGCGGCGGCAGGGGATACGGTCACCGTCTCGGTCGGTGGTCAGAACTACTCAGCAACCGTCGGTCAGAACGGCGCGTTCAGCGTCACGGT
>NZ_ONZI01000054.1 GCF_900312995.1 Kushneria phyllosphaerae
CGCTTCGGCGGCATTGATCACGTCATCGCCGGCGAGGGTGTCGAGGCTGATGGTCACCACCGGCGCCGCGGTATCCACGGCGTAGCTCGATGCGGTGTTGGCCGAGCCGGTATTGCCAGCTGCGTCGGTGTGACTAACGTCAGCACGGATCGCATCGTTTTGTGCGAGCTGCGAACCCGGCACGTTGATCGAGAAAGTGCCGTCACCGTTCACCGCACCGGTGTAGTTCTGCTGACCCACCGTCAGGGTCACGGTGTCGCCGG
>NZ_ONZI01000053.1 GCF_900312995.1 Kushneria phyllosphaerae
GTTCCCTTCTCCCAAAAATCCAAGACTTATTTCATTATCGGTAGATCCTCAAGACAGACTTAGGGATTGGTCTCGAATGATTGGTCAGGTGATGGACAGTTTAAAGTATCCTTTAGAAAAACGTCCTTTTAGGGGGCATTTGACTGTAGGTAGAGTCGTGAATTTCAGCCCAAAACTTCAGCAGTTATTGCAAATGAAGTTTCCTCTCATTCCACCAGTTCCCATTAATAAATTTTATTTAATTGAACGTAGGCCTGATAAAGAAGGAAGTAATTATTTTCCCTTGGCGCAATTTGATTTAATCCGGTAAAAGAGAATGGCTGATTTGACAATTGGAACGATTCTTTGCCTCTGTGTCCAATATATTATGCTCAAGTGTCT
>NZ_ONZI01000051.1 GCF_900312995.1 Kushneria phyllosphaerae
GGCAATTGATTCGCTGAATGAGCGGGAAATGGATGAAAGGGCGACTGCGATCATCGTAGAATTGATGGGAACGAGTATGGCTCCCAGCAAAAGCGAAACGATCAGCGCCCATTCTTTCTTTGAACCCATCCTTCATCCTCCTAGGAGCCGGAAAAATTACCGGCTGACGATTCCTTTGATAAAAATCTCAGTGCTGTGTTTCAGCATCGTTTCCTCAGAAAGAGTAATGACCCTTTTCCCCAGCTGCAGACGGTGCATAAAATAACCGAAGACCATCGTCATAAAGACGTCTGCATTTGCTTCTTCACTGCCGGGGCTTATGATGTTTTTCTTGGTCAGCTCCTTAAAGTAAACGATTAAATTCTTTTTCACAGATTGCGGA
>NZ_ONZI01000050.1 GCF_900312995.1 Kushneria phyllosphaerae
GGACTAAAACTTGTCGGTGGTAAATTAATGCAAGTACCAATGGAACTTGCTGAAACACATTATGGTGAACACCAAGGTAAACCATTTTATAATGATTTAATTTCATTTATTACATCAGCACCAGTGTTCGCAATGGTAGTTGAAGGTGAAGATGCAGTTAATGTATCTAGACATATTATTGGCAGCACCAATCCTTCAGAAGCTTCACCAGGATCAATTAGAGGTGATTTAGGTTTAACTGTTGGTAGAAATATCATTCACGGTTCAGATTCATTAGAGTCTGCTGAACGTGAAATTAATTTATGGTTTAATGAAAATGAAATTACTAGCTATGCTTCACCACGTGATGCATGGTTATATGAATAAAATATAAGCTATAAAC
>NZ_ONZI01000049.1 GCF_900312995.1 Kushneria phyllosphaerae
CGCCCGGTCCGACCCGCCCTGGTGTGGTCTCTCTCCTGCCTCGATACGCTGATGTGTCCGGCATCTCCCGCAGCAGGTCGCTCTTAATTGCAAGGGCTATGCCAACCTCACTTTCAGACACTGACGGCCCGCCAGCCCTTGTACCAGCTTGGTGTGACTACGATGGCACCCGCCCCAACCGTCGTCAATCCCGGAATCCGCGCACAGCGGGTGTCCGGACATCCGGATAACGTGTTGCAACGCAGCATCGCGCGGTTGCCTCGCGCCCGCCTGCTCGGGGAGAGGAGACATCGGGGCCGTATAATGCCGGCTCGTTACGCAAATCCACATGTGTGCGCGACGCCAGGAAGCTATTCGCGTCCTGCCGTGCGCGCTGTCACGCAG
>NZ_ONZI01000048.1 GCF_900312995.1 Kushneria phyllosphaerae
GGTACGCCGAGGACGAACGGGGCCTCGGCGGTCTGCCGGCGCAGCTCGGCACAGACGCCACGCAGTCGCTCGAACGCATCGCCGCAGGCGTCACGCAGGCGAACGCCGGAATCGGTGAGTTTTACGCCGCGTCCATCCTTGCCGAACAGGGCCACCCCGAGATCGTCCTCGAGCAACCGCACCTGCCGGCTCACGGCGCCATGGGTAACGTGCAGTTCCTCAGCCGCCAGGCTGATGCTGTGCAACCGGGCAGCGGCTTCGAAAGCGCGCAGGGCATTCAGGGAAGGGAGGTCGCGGCTCATGGCTATTCGTGAGTTTTCCTGACAGGTTTGAGCAATCTTATCGGTTTCTTTTACCCGGCGGGGGGATTAGATTCTGCCCATACG
>NZ_ONZI01000047.1 GCF_900312995.1 Kushneria phyllosphaerae
CCGTAATGCCGTACTCCGCCAGATCCAGCGCCAGTGATTGAGTCAGCCCGACGCCACCAAATTTCGCTGCGCTGTAGCCAGAGTTGTGTTTGCTGCCCACTTTGCCGGATTTCGAGTTGATCTGAATAATGCGCCCCTGAATCCCGTCGCGGATCATCAAACGCGAAAATTCACGCGCACACAGGAAATAACCCACCAGATTCACCTGTAGCGAACGGTCAAAATCGCCGAGCTGGAAGTCGCTGATAAAGGCTGCTTTTGCTATTCCGGCGCTGTAGACCAGCAAATCCACGCGACCAAAGATTTCATCTACCCCACGAGAGAGCGCCAGAACGCTTTACTCGCTAGTGGCGTCAGCACCAAAACCGTACGCCATACTTTCACCATATTC
>NZ_ONZI01000061.1 GCF_900312995.1 Kushneria phyllosphaerae
CGTTCACCGCACCGGTGTAGTTCTGCTGACCGACCGTCAGGGTCACGGTGTCGCCGGCAGCGTATTCACCGCTGACCGAGCCGGTCACCGGAATATCGCGACCGGACTCATCGGCGTTGACGATGTTGTCACCGGCAACGGTGTCGAGCTG
>NZ_ONZI01000019.1 GCF_900312995.1 Kushneria phyllosphaerae
GCGATATTTCGGTGACCGGCTCGGTCAGCGGCGAGTTCGCTGCGGGTGATCTCGTCACCCTGATGGTCGGTGACCAGATATTCACCGGTGCGGCCAACGCCGATGGCACCTTCTCGATCAACGTGCCGGGTTCGCAGCTCGCACAAAACGATGCGATCCGTGCTGACGTCAGCCACACCGACGCGGCGGGTAACGTGGGCTCTGCCAATACGGCGGCCAATTATTCGACCAGCACGGAACTGCCGACCGTTTCGGTCTCGCTGGACACCATCGCCGACGATGACGTGATCAATGCCGCCGAAGCGGCAGCGGACGTCACCGTTACCGGCCGTGCCGGCGGTGACGCCGTACCCGGTGATACCGTCACCGTCCTGGTCGGCGGTCAGAACTACTCAACGGCCGTGGGCCAGAACGGTGCGTTCAGCGTGGCGGTACCGGGTTCGGTACTGGC
>NZ_ONZI01000010.1 GCF_900312995.1 Kushneria phyllosphaerae
CCGGCCGTGCCGGCGGTGACGCCGTACCCGGTGATACCGTCACCGTCCTGGTCGGCGGTCAGAACTACTCAACGGCCGTGGGCCAGAACGGTGCGTTCAGCGTGGCGGTACCGGGTTCGGTACTGGCGTCTGCCGTCGCCAACAGTGTCTCGGCCTCCGTGTCGCATACTGACGCCGCTGGCAATACTGGCAGCGCCGAGACCACTCGTCCTTATAGCGTCGACACCACGCCGCCGGCACTATCGATCACGCTCGACACCATTGCCGGCGACAACATCGTCAACGCCGACGAGTCCGGTCGCGATATTCCGGTGACCGGCTCGGTCAGCGGTGAATACGCTGCCGGCGACACCGTGACCCTGACGGTGGGTCAGCAGAACTACACCGGTGCGGTGAACGGTGACGGCACTTTCTCGATCAACGTGCCTGGCAGTCAGCTGGCACAAAACGATGCGATTCGTGCTGACGTCAGCCATACCGACGCGGCGGGTAACGTGGGCTCTGCCAATACGGCGGCCAATTATTCGACCAGCACGGAACTGCCGACCGTTTCGGTCTCGCTGGACACCATCGCCGACGATGACGTAATCAATGCCGCCGAAGCGGCAGCAGATGTCAGCATCACCGGCCGCTCCGGTGGCGATGCGGCGGCAGGGGATACGGTCACCGTCTCGGTCGGTGGTCAGAACTACTCAGCAACCGTCGGTCAGAACGGCGCGTTCAGCGTCACGGTGCCGGGCTCGGTACTGGCGTCGGCCGGTGCCAACAGCGTTTCTGCCTCGGTAAGTCATACCGATGCCGCGGGTAACGTCGGCAGTGCCGAAACCACCCGTGACTACGCGGTGGACACCACGCCGCCGGCGCTCTCGATCACGCTCGACACCATCGCCGGTGACAACATCGTCAACGCCGACGAGGCAGGGCGCGATATTTCGGTGACCGGCTCGGTCAGCGGCGAGTTCGCTGCGGGTGATCTCGTCACCCTGATGGTCGGTGACCAGATATTCACCGGTGCGGCCAACGCCGATGGCACCTTCTCGATCAACGTGCCTGGCAGTCAGCTGGCACAAAACGATGCGATTCGTGCTGACGTCAGCCATACCGACGCGGCGGGTAACGTGGGCTCTGCCAATACGGCGGCCAATTATTCGACCAGCACGGAACTGCCGACCGTTTCGGTCTCGCTGGACACCATCGCCGACGATGACGTAATCAATGCCGCCGAAGCGGCAGCAGATGTCAGCATCACCGGCCGCTCCGGTGGCGATGCGGCGGCAGGGGATACGGTCACCGTCTCGGTCGGTGGTCAGAACTACTCAGCAACCGTCGGTCAGAACGGCGCGTTCAGCGTCACGGT
>NZ_ONZI01000015.1 GCF_900312995.1 Kushneria phyllosphaerae
GGTATGGCGATTAAACGCCTGGCGAACGTTGCCAGCAATGTGTGTGGCTGGAGGCTTGCTGATGTGCTGGCCGCTGTGGCAAAAACCTCGACCTGACGAGTGGCAGCTGTACATGCTTGATGTCGGGCAAGGGCTGGCAATGGTGATAGCCAGAAACGGCAAAGCGATTCTCTATGACACAGGACTGGCCTGGCCTGAAGGGGATAGTGGGCAACAACTGAGTATCCCCTGGCTCCACTGGCATAATCTTGAACCGGAAGGCGGTATTCTGAGCCATGAACATCTGGATCACCGGGGAGGGCTGGATTCAATATTGCATATATGGCCGATGTTATGGATCAGAAGTCCGTTAAACTGGGAACATCATCAGCCCTGTGTGCGTGGCGAAGCGTGGCAATGGCAAGGATTGCGTTTCAGCGCGCACTGGCCTTTACAAGGTAGCAACGATAAAGGAAATAACCATTCCTGTGTGGTTAAGGTTGATGACGGGACGAATAGCATTCTTCTAACCG
>NZ_ONZI01000014.1 GCF_900312995.1 Kushneria phyllosphaerae
GCCCTATTCAGACTCGCTTTCGCTGCGGCTCCGCCTCTTCGGCTTAACCTCGCACGCCATCGTCACTCGCCGGTTCATTCTACAAAAGGCACGCTATCACCCATTAACGGGCTCTAACTACTTGTAGGCACATGGTTTCAGGATCTATTTCACTCCCCTCCCGGGGTGCTTTTCACCTTTCCCTCACGGTACTGGTTCACTATCGGTCACTAGGGAGTATTTAGCCTTGGGAGATGGTCCTCCCGGATTCCGACGGAATTTCACGTGTTCCGCCGTACTCAGGATCCTCCTAGGTGTCTTCCACATTTCGTCTACGGGGTTTTTACCCTCTTTGACTGACTTTTCCAAGTCATTCGACTATCTGAAAGAACGACCATATTGGAGTCCTACAACCCCAACAAGCAAGCTTGTTGGTTTGGGCTTTTCCCGTTTCGCTCGCCGCTACTCAGGGAATCGAATTTTCTTTCTCTTCCTGCAGGTACTTAGATGTTTCAGTTCTCTGCGTCTACCTCGAATGTGCTATGTATTCACACAATCGTAACATC
>NZ_ONZI01000024.1 GCF_900312995.1 Kushneria phyllosphaerae
GTATTATTAGTGATATTGGCATCGGGACATTTGTCGATCCACGCCAGCAAGGCGGCAAACTGAATGAAGTCACTAAAGAAGACCTGATTAAACTGGTCGAGTTTGATAACAAAGAATATCTCTATTACAAAGCGATTGCGCCAGATATTGCCTTCATTCGCGCTACCACCTGCGACAGTGAAGGCTACGCCACTTTTGAAGATGAGGTGATGTATCTCGACGCATTGGTTATTGCCCAGGCGGTGCACAATAACGGCGGTATTGTGATGATGCAGGTGCAGAAAATGGTTAAGAAAGCCACGCTGCATCCTAAATCTGTCCGTATTCCGGGTTATCTGGTGGATATTGTGGTGGTCGATCCGGATCAAACCCAACTGTATGGCGGTGCACCGGTTAACCGCTTTATTTCTGGTGACTTCACCCTTGATGACAGTACCAAAC
>NZ_ONZI01000012.1 GCF_900312995.1 Kushneria phyllosphaerae
CGACGCAGCTGGCAATACCGGCTCGGCCAACACCGCATCGAGCTACGCCGTGGATACCGCGGCGCCGGTGGTGACCATCAGCCTCGACACCCTCGCCGGCGATGACGTGATCAATGCCGCCGAAGCGGCAGCGGACGTTACCGTTATCGGCCGTGCCGGCGGTGACGCCGTACCCGGTGATACCGTCACCGTCCTGGTCGGCGGTCAGAACTACTCAACGGCCGTGGGCCAGAACGGCACGTTCAGCGTGGCAGTACCGGGTTCGGTACTGGCAGCTGCAGGCACCAACACTATCAGTGCGTCTGTCTCGCATACTGACGCCGCTGGCAATACTGGCAGCGCCGAAACCACTCGTCCTTATAGCGTCGACACCACGCCGCCGGCGCTCTCGATCACGCTCGACACCGTTGCCGGCGATAACATCGTCAACGCCGACGAGTCCGGTCGCGATATTCCGGTGACCGGCTCGGTCAGCGGTGAGTATGCCGACGGCGACACCGTGACCCTGACGGTGGGTCAGCAGAACTACACCGGTGCGGTGAACGGTGACGGCACTTTCTCGATCAACGTCCCTGGCAGCCAGCTGGCACAGAACACGTCCGTCAACGCCGCCGTCAGTCATATCGACGCGGCGGGCAATATCGGCTCGGCCAATACGTCGGCCAGTTATTCGTCCAGTACGG
>NZ_ONZI01000025.1 GCF_900312995.1 Kushneria phyllosphaerae
TTTATGTTGGGCAGCCTCGATAAGTGGCAGGCCAAAACCTTCGCCTTCCGAGGCGGCGATCAAGCAGTCGGAAGCCGCGTAGATTTTTTCGAGGTATTCGTCACTGACGCCGTCCAACCAGAACAAGCGTCGATTGCGCTCGGCATGGTTATGGAGCATTTCAACCAGTAAGTCGACATTCCAGCCGTGCTTTCCAACCATCACCAGGTTGACATCCACGCCCTCGCTCCAAAGGCGCTCAAATGCAGCCAGTGTTTGCAATTGCCCCTTGCGCGGCTCGATAGTTCCCACCATCAAGAAAGCGGGGCGGTGTGCAAGGGTGTCTAACACATCGTCAGCGGTAGCCGGTAGACCTTTGGTGGGAACAGACCGCGCTACATCCGCTCCCAAATGGAACCAGCCAAGCTTGAAGGGGCGTAAGCGCTCTGGACCGTTTACAC
>NZ_ONZI01000020.1 GCF_900312995.1 Kushneria phyllosphaerae
ACATCGCTGCGCCTGGCCGGCCAGTATCTGCACCAGGCCGCCGGCGCGCTGTTGATCGTCGGCCTGCGCGGTGTCGACGTGTATTGCCAGGCCGCCAAGCGCCTGCTTGAGGCAGTGGATGCCGGCACCGTTCCAGCCGACGCCCAGACGCTGGATGTGTTCTCGCGCGCCGTGCAGGCGTTGCAGGAATACGTGGCCGACCTGATGGCCGGTATGGGCGAAGAGCCGCTGCGCCTGTTCCAGCCGTATCAGGCCGTGCTGACCCGCCTGGGCGAAGAGCGCATCCATCCGGCCGACCTGTGGGCCGATGAGTTGCGGCACCTGCCGGCGCTACTGCTGCCCTCGCGCGATCTGCCGGGCCTGGCGCGCCTGCGCCGCAAGTTCGAGCTCGCCTTGCTGACCGCGCTGCGGGCGCCGGCCTCGAACGCCGATGGAGCGGTGGTGGATC
>NZ_ONZI01000018.1 GCF_900312995.1 Kushneria phyllosphaerae
GCCAATAAGCTGCGTGAATATGGTCTGAGCCAGAAGAAGGGTGAAGAGTAGAAAACAAGAAGGCCTCCGGATAGAGGCCTTCTTGTGACAAAAGAGCACCGCCTGTAGCACTGACAAACGTAGCGCCAGCAGGCGCTGGCTTATGCCTTCAGGACATTAAGCGCGGCGTCGTAATCCGGCTCGTGGGTGATTTCATCCACCAACTGGCTGAAAATAACGTTGTCGTTTTCGTCAAGCACGATGACTGCGCGCGCCGCCAAACCTTTCAGCGGGCCGTCAACGATTTCGACGCCGTAGTTTTTCAGAAACTCGTTATTACGCAGAGTGGAAAGCGTAATAACGTTGCTCAGGCCTTCCGCGCCGCAAAAACGCGACTGTGCAAAAGGCAGGTCAGCAGAAACGCACAATACGACGGTATTCTCCACTTCTGTGGCCAGTTGATTAAACTTACGA
>NZ_ONZI01000011.1 GCF_900312995.1 Kushneria phyllosphaerae
GAGTTTAACGGTGAACGGACGGCAAAAAACGTGCAGGAGCTGTTGAACGTGAAAACCTCGAAATCTGGCAAAAATCACGGCTGACGAGGCTTGCAGAGGAGTAAGCCAGTATACACTCCGCTATCGTTACGTGACTGGGTCAGGGCTTCGCCCCGACACCCCCAAAGGGCGTTGCGTTGCGCGCAACACCCTTGCCTAGAATAGATCTTTTACGCCGATTTGTAAGTTGTTGTTTTTTTAGTGTGTTTTTTGTTTACCTGTCGCATCCAGGGTGACACAACGTTGTCGCATCCTGGATGCGACAACACGCAACAAGGTGTTGCACAGATGTGTCATGATGGCTTAGATTTGAACCAACGTTAGTGCATGGGATTTTTAGAGGGAAAAAATCATGTTTATTGATTCAGAAAAACGACTGAAACAACTTTCAGATGAGGCAAAGAAAAACACCGAGGATCTCGAAGAAGCAAAGAAGAATTCAAGGTTTACACAGGTATCCCCAAAAGGTTGGGAACGCGTTCGAGAGCTGCTGAAGGATAGCCAAGGCATATCAGCACTGAAGCTGTACTCATTTTTAGCGGAGCATATCGATCCTACGTGTGGCGCTGTCGTTGCGGATCAGCAATTCCTAGCTGAAAAACTTGGAGTTAGCAGAAGCACAATTATTCGTTGGCTCAATTACTTAGAATCAAAAAATGCATTAGTTAGAATCCCCGTTGCTGGTAAGGTTTGTGCG
>NZ_ONZI01000023.1 GCF_900312995.1 Kushneria phyllosphaerae
GCTATCGACCAGTTCGCGCGTGCCGGAGCCGGGTTCACGCATCAGCCAGCCCGCTTCGCGCAGCGCCGCATGCGAGACGGGTCCCGTTCCTTGCGTGAGCGGATGCCCCGGCGCGGCAACGATCACCATCTCATCGTCGATCCACGTTTCGATCTCTAATGCTTCGCCGCGGCACGTGCCTTCAATCAAGCCGATGTCGACCTCGAAACGCTGCACGGCATCGACCACGTCCTGCGTGTTGCCGATCAGCACGTCGAGCTGGCTGTCCGGCGCGATCTCGTGCCGGAAGCCCGCCAGCAGGGCTGGCAGCACATAGTTGCCGATCGTGCTGCTGGCCGCGAGCTTCAGGCGCACGTTCGGCTGGGCGGTCGCGTGTTCCAGCGCATCGGCGTGATCGAGCAGCGCCTGTGCTTGCGGCAGAAGTTGCCGGCCTAGCGCATTC
>NZ_ONZI01000028.1 GCF_900312995.1 Kushneria phyllosphaerae
GGATTAAAAGATGCTCAAGTTAAAAAATCAGGATATATACAATATGAATTTGTTAAAGAGGATTTAACAGATTTATTAGCAATTACGGATACAGTAATAAGTAGAGCTGGATCAAATGCGATTTATGAGTTCTTAACATTACGTATACCAATGTTATTAGTACCATTAGGTTTAGATCAATCCCGAGGCGACCAAATTGACAATGCAAATCATTTTGCTGATAAAGGATATGCTAAAGCGATTGATGAAGAACAATTAACAGCACAAATTTTATTACAAGAACTAAATGAAATGGAACAGGAAAGAACTCGAATTATCAATAATATGAAATCGTATGAACAAAGTTATACGAAAGAAGCTTTATTTGATAAGATGATTAAAGACGCATTGAATTAATGGGGGGTAATGCTTTATGAGTCAATGGAAACGTATCTC
>NZ_ONZI01000004.1 GCF_900312995.1 Kushneria phyllosphaerae
GGTCGTGGGCGGGCGGGCGAGGGCGCAGCGACGGCAGGTCAGCCTCATGAGGGCGTGAGTCGTGAGGCCCTGATGGAGCGATGGCTGCTTGAGATGGTGCGCGAGCAGCGGCGCAGCCGACGCTGGAAGATTTTCTTTCGCCTGCTGTTCTGGACGTTCTGGATCATGGTGGCGGCCACTGTGGCATTCATGGCGACCGGTGAGCAGGAATCACTGACCGGCAGGCAGGTTGGGGTGGTCAGGATTGAAGGCGTGATCGACAGTCAGTCGCCGGCCAGTGCTGACAGGGTCATCCGTGGTTTGAACAACGCCTGGCAGGGGTCAGAGAAGGCTGTTGTGCTGGACATCAATAGTCCCGGCGGGTCGCCGGTGCAGTCACAGCGCATTTATGACGAGATTCGTCGTCTTCGCAGTACTGGTGACAAGCCCATCATTGCAGTCATTGAGGATATCGGTGCCAGCGGTGCCTACTATATCGCCTCCGCGGCTGACGACATTTATGCAGCGCCGGCCAGCCTCGTCGGCTCCATCGGGGTGATCTATTCGGGTTTCGGACTTGAAGGGGCTATAGAGAAGCTGGGCGTCGAGCGGCGCGTGTTCACCGCAGGCGACAACAAGGACATGCTTGATCCGTTTCAGCCCGTCAGTGAAGCGCAGCGGCGCTTCTGGCAGCATGTGCTTGATCAAACGCACGATCAGTTCATCAATGCCGTCAAGGCCGGCCGCGGGGACCGATTGTCAGATGACCCTGAGCTTTTTTCGGGGCTGGTCTGGACCGGGGAAGAGGCCGTGAGCAAGGGGCTGACGGACGGCCTCAAAAGTGTTGATGATATTGCGCGTGACATGACCGGTAGTGCCGAGACGACGGACTATACCCAGAGCGGCGATCCGCTGGAGCAGATCTCGCGTCACCTTGGTCGAATGGCGGCACAGTATCTCGGCATCGATTTCCATGCAGGAGAATCGCCTGTTCGTCTGCGTTGAGCCATCGCCCGGCAGGCTGGCGTCACCTGCGCCCTGTTACTCGAGCAGCGGGTTAACGCCGGCCTCACGCAGCAATCGACACAGGGCGATCAGGGGTAGCCCGATCAGGGCGCTTGGGTCAGTGGTCTCGATACGCTCGAAAAGCGCTGTGCCCATTTTCTCCATATAAAAGCCGCCGGCGCTATCGATGGCCGGCTCTTTTGTGAGATAGCCTTCGATTTCCTCTGGGCTCAGGGTTCTGATATCGACCGTGGTGAGATCGAGATGCGTCGTGCAGTGGCCGCAACGTGTGTCCAGCAGCGCCAGTCCCGTTAGAAAGCGAACGCGTCGCCCTGAAAATCGTTGCAGCTGCTGGCGGGTCGCATCGAGGCTGCCCGGCTTGCCCAGAAGATCATTGTCGAGACTTGCGACCTGGTCGCTGGCGATGATCAGATGATGCGGATAGTGCTTTGCCAGCGCCCGGGCCTTGTCACGCGACAGACGCTCGGCCAGCATGCAGGGCGTTTCGCCGTCACGGGGTGTTTCATCGATATCGGGTGCGTGGTGGTGAAAGGGCAGGCCGAGACGGCCCAGCAGCTCACGGCGTGAATGAGAGCCGGAGGCAAGAACAAGCAGGGACATTATCTCTCCTGAAATGGTGGCCCGTGAAATGGACTCAAGGATACCATCGCCATTTTAAATAGCGTCGGCTGCTCCAGGTACATCATTTGCAACAACTCTTTTGACACTTTCACGGACAATCCCTATTATTGCGCGCCTATGTCAACCACGCGACTACCCAAAACGGTCGAGCCCTATCGGCTTGCTGCCAGCGGCGAACGTCTGGAAGGGAGAATTGTTCTCTCTGCCATGCCTCGTATCGTCGATGCCATCGGCCGGCAGGAGGCCGAATGTCATGTTGTCATGACGTTTGATCTTGATGCTCAGCGTCAGCATTATATCGAAGGCTCACTTGTGGCCGATGTCGAGATGCCCTGTCAGCGATGTTTGCAGGCCATGCCGGTTCATCTGGAAAGCACTTTTCTGCTTGGTATGGTGACCAGTGATGAGCGTGCAGCGACGCTGCCGGCACGTTACGAGCCGGTACTTGTGGAAGACGAGCATCTGGCTTTGCTGCCGGTTGTCGAGGACGAACTGCTTCTGACACTTCCGCAGGTGGTTTATCACGATGATGCGGATTGCGCCGTTTCTCGTGATGCGCTGCAAAGTGGTGACGAAGTCGAGCAAACGCCGGCGCGAGCCGATAACCCGTTCAGTGTGCTTCGTTCCCTGAAGGATCACTGAGTCTTTTTTGACGTTACGTTACAACCGGAGACAACCCAATGGCTGTCCAAAAGAATCGCAAGTCCCGTTCCAAGCGCGGTATGCGTCGTGCACATGATGCACTGACTGCCCCGGCGCTTTCCCAGGACAAGGAAACCGGTACTACCCATCTCCGTCATCATGTTGCACCTGATGGATACTACCGTGGCCGCAAGGTCATTGACGTCGAAGAATAAATGATTCGGGCGATGCCGCCCTTGCGTATCGCCATCGACGCCATGGGCGGGGACTACGGTCCCCGCGCTACTGTTCCGGGAACAGCCCTTGCCCTGGCGCAAAGGCCGGATGCAAGCGCAACGCTTTATGGCAAGCGCCATCTGATTGATGTCGAACTCTCCCGATTGCCCTCTACCCTTCATCATGTTCGTGATCGCATCGATTTCATTGAAGCCGGTGACCGTCTTCCTGTCGACATGACTCCTTCTCGTCTCTTGCGCGATGCCCCCTCTGGCAGTCTTCATGCATGCCTTGCGGCTCTGCGTGCCGATGAAGCACAGGCATGTGTCAGCGCTGAGCATACCGGTGCCATCATGGCGCTGGCGCGGCGCGATGTTGGTATGCTGGCCAATGTGGCGCGTCCTGCCATCAGTGCCGCTATCCCGACCATCTCTCAAAGACCCTGCTACATGCTTGACCTTGGCGCCAATGTGGATGTCCGCGCAGAGCATCTCGTGGACTTTGCCTTCATGGGCGCGGCCATGGTCAGACTCGTGGACAGCATTCAATTGCCACGTGTCGGGCTTTTGAATGTGGGCACGGAAAGCAGCAAGGGTGAGCGTCGTGTACGCGAAGCAGATGCCCTGCTTCGCGCTCATGAACGCTCACATTTTGAATATGTTGGTTATGTAGAAGGGGACGCTCTTTTCACCGGTAATACCGATGTCGCCGTCTGTGATGGCATGGTGGGCAATGTTGCGCTTAAAAGCAGTGAAGGGCTGGCTCGAATGCTGGGTACACGACTTAGTGGAGAGTTTCAGACCGGATGGTATGCCCGTCTGGTAGGTTGGCTGGCCACGCCGGTGCTGCGTCGTTTCATGCAGGAGCTCAACCCTGTGCGATATAATGGCGCCAGCTTTCTGGGGCTCAAGGCGACCGTAGTAAAAAGCCACGGCAGTGCACAAGCCGAAGGGTTCGCCTATGCTGTGCGCCGTGCCGTGGATGAAGCCACGATGAAGTTGCCGGAAAGACTGATGCCATAAGGTCATTTTCGTATGGCGAAGCCTGAAGTGAGTCGGCATCATGGTGTTTATAAAGCTTCGCTTATTTAATCTTCAATGAGTTAGTACAGGTGAATCAGATGAGCAATGCCCTCGCCCTGGTCTTTCCCGGTCAGGGTTCTCAGCAGCTGGGCATGCTGCGAGAGCTCGCCGAACGTTACAGCGTCGTAAGAACGACCTTCGAGGAGGCTTCTGATGCGCTGGGGTATGACCTCTGGCATGTCACTCAGGAAGGCCCTGAAACGGCGCTTAACGCCACGGCCTGCACGCAGCCGGCGTTACTGACGGCCAGCGTGGCCATCTGGCGTGTGTGGCAGGAGCTGGAAGGCCCGCGACCGTCGGCCATGGCCGGGCATAGTCTGGGTGAATACAGCGCCCTGGTCTGTGCCGGTGCGATGAGTTTTGCTGATGGCGTTCGACTGGTCCGTTTGCGCGGCGAAGCCATGCAGGACGCCGTGCCGGCAGGTCAGGGCGGGATGGCGGCCATCCTCGGCCTTGATGATAAGGTCGTTGAGGCGGTCTGCGCCGAGGCGGCTCAGGGCAGCGTGGTCTCTGCGGTCAACTATAACTCGCCCGGACAGGTCGTGATTGCCGGTGAAAAGGCCGCGGTCGAGCGGGCCATTGCCCTTTGCCAGGAGCGCGGCGCACGTCGTGCCATGCCCCTGCCGGTGTCTGTGCCTTCACATTGCGCGCTGATGAAGCCCGCCGCCGAGCGTCTTGAACAGGCCATGGCCGACATCGACCTTCGTCAGCCCCGCTATCGTGTTATCCAGAATGTGGATGCCGCGTGGCATGATGATCTTGATACCATCAAGGCGTGCCTGGTTCAGCAGCTGTATCGCCCGGTGCTCTGGACGCGCTGCGTCGAGACACTTTGTGAGCAGGGCGCCAGCATCTTTATCGAGTGTGGCCCCGGTAAGGTGCTGACCGGGCTGGGCAAGCGCATCGCTCGTCAAAGCCGCGGACTGGCGGTGAATGACCCCGAATCACTGGCGGCCGCCATTGAGCTGGCAAAAGAGATGCCGGAAAGCCGTTAATGGCGTGTCAATGCAGTACAGGACATCAAGCCCAAAAGGGACAGTAAGCATGAGTGAAGCAAGAGTGGCACTGGTTACCGGTGCAACACGCGGCATTGGTCAGGCCATTGCTCGTGAGCTGGGTCGACAGGGCCATACGGTCATTGGTACGGCCACCAGCGAAGACGGCGCACGCCGCATCGAAGATGATCTTGCCGCGCATTCAATTGCCGGTGCGGGCATGGTGCTCAACGTGACCGACAGCGCGGCCATCGATCAGGTCCTCGGCGAGATCACCGAGCGTTTCGGTGCGCCCCTGATTCTGGTCAACAATGCCGGTATCACTCGTGATAACCTGTTGATGCGAATGAAGGATAACGAGTGGGACGAGGTTCTGGATACCAACCTGACCTCCGTCTATCGTGTCTCGAAGGCATGTCTGAAGGCCATGACGCGTGCGCGCTTTGGTCGCATCGTCAATATAAGCTCTGTTGTCGCCACGCTGGGCAATGCGGGCCAGAGTAACTATGCTGCGGCAAAGGCCGGCATGGAAGGCTTTACTCGTTCACTGGCGCGTGAGCTGGCCTCTCGCAATGTTACCGTCAACGCCGTGGCGCCCGGTTTCATTGCCACCGACATGACCAGTGAGCTGCCAGAGAAACACAAGGAATCATTGCTGAATCAGATTCCGCTGTCGCGTCTGGGGCAACCCGAAGAGATTGCAGCGGCGGCGTGTTTTCTGACCAGTGATGTCGCCGGGTATATCACCGGTGAAACGCTGCATGTCAATGGCGGTATGAACATGCGCTAGAACCGGCAAAGGACGCTGTTGCGTCCGAGAAAGACGGTCTATAAACTACCGCCAGTTTTGATCTGGCGACTCGTAAACCAGGAGTGATGATAAATGAGTACCATCGAAGAGCGCGTTAAAAAAGTTGTTGCCGAACGTTTGAACGTCAAGGAAGAAGAGATCCAGAACAGCTCTTCCTTCACTGAAGACCTCGGCGCCGATTCGCTCGACACCGTGGAACTGGTAATGGCTCTCGAAGAGGAATTCGATACTGAAATTCCCGACGAGGAAGCTGAAAAGATCACGACCGTTCAGGAAGCGATCGACTACATCGTTGCCCATCAGTAAGTTTTTGGCGCGATCCGGCCTTTTGGGCCAGGGTTGACCCGTAAAGCCGCCCCCTCTGGGAGCGGCTTTATTTTTAGATGGTATTGAATTTTTAGATGGTATTGACCGGTGGATGGCACATGCTGCGCCGGCCCTTTCAAGCTCATCAAGGGTATATCAGTCAGAGACCGAGACGACAGAATCGGTATAATGGCCAGGATATATCATGCAGCAGGCGGTCGGGTATCCAGCAGGAATTCAGGCTCTCGAGCGCACTCATCTGTCTTTTTTGGAGGAAAAACGATGCCTCGCAGAAGGGTCGTGGTGACCGGCATCGGTCTGGTAACACCGGTAGGTAATACAACGGATGCTACCTGGGAAAGTATCAAGGCCGGTCAAAGCGGTATCGGATCAATTGAGCACTTTGATGCCAGTGGTCTGAATACCCGCTTCAGCGGTGCCATAAAAGGATTTGATCCGGCGCCCTGGTTTAATCCCAAGGATGCCAAGAAGATGGATCTCTTTATCCAGTATGGCATCGCGGCATCCGTTCAGGCGGTTCAGAACTCGGGGATTACCTGTAGTGAAGAGAACGCCCATCGCATCGGTGTTGCCATTGGTTCCGGTATTGGTGGACTGCCAATGATCGAGGCCAATCACCAGTCGCTGTTGAAGTCGGGGGCGCGCCGTATTTCTCCCTTCTTTGTGCCTGGTTCGATCATCAACATGATCGCTGGCAATCTGGCCATTCAATTTGGCTTCCGTGGTCCCAATATCGCCATTACTACGGCCTGTACTTCCGGGACGCACAATATTGGTTATGGCGCCCGCACGATTGCCTATGGCGATGCCGATGTGATGGTCTGCGGTGGTGCCGAGATGGCCAGCACGCCACTAGGCGTGGGAGGCTTTTCTGCCGCTCGTGCGCTTTCAACTCGCAATGATGATCCTCAGGCCGCCAGTCGCCCCTGGGATCGCGACCGTGATGGCTTCGTGCTTTCCGATGGTGCCGGAATCCTGGTGCTGGAAGAGTATGAGCACGCTAAAGCGCGTGGTGCCGATATTCTGGCCGAATGCACAGGCTTTGGCATGAGTGATGATGCCTGGCACATGACAGCACCGCCCAGTGACGGCGCCGGGGCTGCAATGGCCATGAGCAACGCCATTCGTGATGCCGGGCTTGATCCCTCAAGCATTGACTATATCAATGCCCACGGCACTTCCACTCTGGTAGGGGACGTCGCAGAGAGTCTTGCCATTGAAAAGGTCCTCGGTGCTTCAGCACGTGATGTGGCCATCAGCTCGACCAAGTCCATGATCGGGCATCTGCTGGGTGCTGCAGGCGCTGTCGAGGCGGCCTTCTCCATTCTGGCGCTGCGTGATCAGGTCGCACCACCGACCATCAACCTGGACAATCCCGATGAGCAGTGCCGTCTGGATTATGTGCCGCATACCGCACGTGAGATGAAAATCGAGCATGTGCTGTCCAACTCGTTCGGGTTTGGTGGCACCAACGGCTCACTGGTGTTCTCGCGCATCTGATGACAGGGGGCACTGGCATGACGGGTACGGATAGCGGTGACCCCATGGTTGCCGTGACCGATCGAGGGCTTGCGTACGGCGACGGCCTTTTCGAGACCGTGCTGGTAAGAGATGGTGTGCCTCTGCTCTGGAATGAGCACTGCGCTCGCCTGTCGCGGGGTGCTGGGCGCCTTGGTTTTGAGGCGCCTGCCCGCGAGTGGCTGGATGCACTGCCCGGGCAGGCACCGCAGGGCGAGCATGTACTCAAGATCATGCTGACTCGCGGCAGCGGTGGGCGTGGTTATCGCCCGCCAATACCGGCCGAACCGCGCTGCTACTGGCAGTTCATCCCCTTCAAGCCGATGCCCGAGCGGTGGGAGAAGGGCGTGAGCGTTCGACTTTGCCGCCTGCGGCTTGCGCGTCAACCAGCGCTGGCGGGTCTCAAGCACCTCAATCGGCTGGAAAACGTCTTGGCTCGGCAGGAATGGCAGGATGATGCTATTGCCGAGGGCATTCTGCTCAACGACCGTGATCAGCCTATCGAAGCAACGGCCATGAATCTGGCCTGGTTTGATCAGGGACAGTGGTGGACGCCCGAGCTCACCGAATGTGGCGTAGAGGGCACGCTGCGTCGTGTCCTGATCGACAAGGGGTTGCTGAGCATCGCCAAGACTGAGGATGCCCCGCTGCCCAGGTTTCTGAATTCACAGAGCGCGTGCCTTTTCAATTCCGTACAGGGGCTGTGGCCGATCGTTGAGTGTTTCGATTCGGGTCATCAGCATGTGCCCGGTCAATGGCCCATCGATGGCCCGGTTCGCCGTCTTCAGGATGGCGCGCACACGCTGATGGGCTATCAATTCAATTTTCCAACCTCCTGATCAGAGTTTCATGTATGCGATGGTTAAAGGGTGTACTTCTGGTACTGGTCATCATGGCGGCAGCCATTGGCGGAGGCTGGCTCTGGTGGCAGCACAAGCTGGATGCGCCGATTGCGCTGCAATCGTCGACAGTTTATGAAGTGCGCGCCGGGATGGGTGCCCGACAGATCATCAATGAACTTCAGGATCGTGGCATCATTGATGAGCGCTGGCCGTATCAGCTGCTGGGCATCATCGAGCCTGCCCGTCTGAGAGCCCTGCGTGCCGGCGAATTTGAAATCCTGCCTGACATGAATGCCCATGCGTTGCTGGGCAAGCTGTCCAGTAATGATGTTGTTCGACATCGACTGACCATTCCGGAAGGGCGCACCTTTGCCCAGATGCGCAAGATTCTGAATCAGGCCGAACCGCTTGAGCACAAGACCCGTGACATGAGCGATGAAGACATCATGGCCGCGCTCGGGGAGAAGGGTGAATTCCCGGAAGGCTGGTTTTTCCCGGACACCTATCAATGGCTCAAGGGCGCCTCGGATCTTGAGCTGTTCAAGCGCGCTCATGACCGGATGGTCAGCACGCTCAATGACATCTGGGCCGAGCGCCAGCTTGGTCTGCCGCTCGATAGCCCTTATCAGGCGCTGATTCTGGCCTCACTGATTGAAAAGGAAACCGGTGCGCCCGATGAGCGTACCCGGATTGCGGGTGTGTTCGTTCGCCGCCTTGAAAAGGGGATGCGTCTGCAGACGGATCCTACCGTGATTTACGGGCTGGGTCAGGCCTACAACGGATCGTTGACGCGTGCCAACCTGACCGAATCCACGCGTTGGAACACCTATGTCATCAATGGGTTGCCGCCCACGCCCATCGCAATGCCCGGGCGTGCTTCGCTGGAAGCTGCGGTCAATCCGGCGGACGGTGATGCCCTCTATTTCGTTTCAAAAGGAAATGGAGAGCATCAGTTTTCTGCCACGCTTGAAGAACACAATGCGGCGGTGCGTCGCTATATCCTCAATCGTTGAGAGTTGTAATGACCCAGCAAGGCCGATTTATCACTCTGGAAGGCGGGGAAGGTGTCGGCAAGAGCACCAATCTTTCCTTCGTTCGCGATTATTTGCAATCCCGTGGCATCCGCGTGGTCACTACGCGTGAGCCCGGTGGCACGCCCATGGCCGAGCGTATTCGCGCACTATTGCTTGCCGATGATGCGCAGGAGCCACTGGACGATCTGGCAGAGCTGTTGCTGGTGTTTGCCGGTCGTGCCCAGCACCTGGCGCAGGTGATCCGCCCTGCGCTTGCCCGGGGGGATTGGGTCGTCAGTGACCGCTTTACCGATGCCACCTTTGCCTATCAGGGCAGTGCCCGCGGGATTGCTCAGGAGCGTATTGCCATGCTCGAGCAGTTTGTACAGCGAGGACTGGCGCCGGACCTCACGCTCTGGCTGGACATGCCGGTCACCTACGCCGCCGACCGTTTGGCGGCGCGAGGCGCAGAACGTGATCGTTTTGAACGTGAGCGCGGTGATTTCTTTGAGCGGGTACGCCAGGGGTACCGCGCGCGCGCCGAGCAGGCCCCGGAGCGCATGGTGGCGGTAGATGCCGCACAGCCGCTCGAGCAGGTCCAGCGTGATATTGCCACACGACTTGATCAACAGCTTACGACATGGAACTAACGCCCTGGCCCTGGCAGAGCTCCATCTGGCAGCGCCTGACCGCGCTGGCAGATGACTCGCGTCTGCCGCATGCGCTCATGCTGACCGGGCCGTCAGGGCTGGGCAAGGAGCGTCTGGCACAGGCACTGATCGCGCGTCAGCTCTGTCACTCACCGGGTGACACGGCCTGTGGCCAGTGCCACGCCTGTCAAATGCTGATGTCGGGATATCACCCCGATCTTCTTGAGATCCTGCCTGCCGACCGAGGCAAGCAGATTCGCATTGATGCCATTCGTGACATTAACGCCTTCGCGTCTCAGACGGCGCAGCAGGGGGGATACCGCATTATCCATCTGGCGCCTGCCGAGGCGATGACGGTGGCGGCCTCCAATGCGCTGCTGAAAAGTCTCGAAGAGCCGGGTAACGACACACTGTTTATCCTGCAAAGCGATATTCCCTCTCGAACGCTGCCGACCATTCGCAGCCGCTGCCAGCAGTGGGCTCATCCTCAGCCGGGGCGTGATGTGTCCATGGCGTGGCTGGCACACGAGCTTGAAGATCAGGAGCAGGCCGCGTTCTGGTGGCAGGTGGCCGGTGGTCGCCCGCTGCTGGCCCGCGATCTGGCCGCCCCCGAGGCTCGCCAGCTGCGCCAGGAGCTGCGCGAACTTTTCGAATCGCTGGTACGTGGCGGGGATCCGGTGGCAGAAGCTGCCCGTCTGGACAAGCAGGCCCTGCCCGATATTTTATGGCACGGCGTACTGTGGCTTGAGGATCTGATTCGCCTGGGCGTGTCCGGGGACATGGACAGTGTCCGCAATCGGGATCTTTTACCGCTATACCGTCAGGCCCTCAAAAATGCCCGCGTTCGCGACTGGTTTCGCCTGCTGGATTACGCCCACGAGCAGCGGCGTCTGCTGGCCGGGGGAGGCAACCCCAATGCGCAACTGGTCATCGAATCCTGGTTGATCCGATGGTCGGCCCTGTTGCGTTCCTGATCCAGAGCGCAACTTCTCGCACAAACGGCCGATAAGGGAAGCGTCATTTTCCCATCAGGAGGTTTGCGTGAGCGCCAGAGCATTGTCTTTTACGTTCAACGACACCAATGCACTCAGAACAGCCTGGATGCCGCTTTTCGAGCGCGGCGGTCTGTTCCTTCCCACCCGGGTGCGTCATCGGCTGGGGCAGCGGGTCTATATGCTGCTGACACTGCCGGAAGAGCCTGACGCGCGCCCGGCATCGGGGATCGTTGCCTGGATATCGCCGTCAGGGATGGCCGGTCAGCGAGAGGGCGGTGTGGGTGTTCATCTCGATGCTGAAGAGCAGGTGCTGCGCGAACATGTTGAAGCGCTGCTGGCCTGACGACGCCCCCAATGCGGTTTGCTTAATGCGTCTTTTTTATACCGTTATCTTCTTGTTCAGGGTTGCTTGAACCTGAAAGCGGCGAAACGGCATCTTTGATCCCCGTAAAAGTTGATGATCTGCGATAATACCCGGTCTGTACAGCTTCCAACCGGGTAGGTTCAATGAGCCAGTTAACCGAACAATTGTCGTGGCCTTCGGTACTGATCGACTCTCACTGTCATCTTGATCATCTTGATGCTGAAAGCGGCAGCGTGGATGACGTGCTGTCACGTGCGCGCGACGCCGGTGTACGCGGCTTTCTTGCCGTTGCCACCACGCTTGAGGGCGTGCCGGCGCTGGCCGAGATCGGCCGCCGTCATGATGACGTCTTTTTTGGTGTCGGTGTCCATCCGATGCAGCGCCTTGAACATGAGCCTACGCTTGAAGAGATCAAGGACTGCATCGATCGATTCGAGCCAGTGGTCGTTGGCGAAATCGGGCTGGACTTTCAGGCCGACGAGCAGGGTAGCCTTCGCGTGTCTCGGGAGATCCAGTTAAGCCGCTTTGAGCATCATCTGCGTGCTGCCCATGACGCCGAACTGCCAGTCAGCATTCACACACGCTCAGCGCGTGAAGAAACGCTGGAAATGATCGAGCAATATCTCGACCCGAATGTGGGTGGTGTATTGCACTGCTTTACCGAAGACGTGGAGATGGCACGCCGCGCCGTCGCTCACGGCTTCATGATTTCGCTTTCCGGTATTGTCACCTTTGCCAGTGCCGAAAACGTACGTGCGCTGGCTCGGGTGCTCCCTCTGGATCGACTGCTGGTGGAAACCGACAGCCCGTGGCTTTCACCGGTGCCTTATCGAGGACGGGCGAACGAGCCGGCGCGCGTGCTGGAAGTAGCCCGGGTCATCGCCCGCGAGCGCAATATCAGTCTTGATGAAGTGGCCATGCAGACCACGGCCAACTTTCATCGCCTGTTTCGTCGGACTGCGCCTTCGCATGACGCCGCTGCACAGCTCACCAATGCCTGAGGAGCCTGCCATGTCACTGGAGCGACTGCTGACGGTTCAGACCAATGATCAGCCTCTGCCGCTGGAAGAATGGGATCCGGTGCTGTCGGGGGCGCTGGACATCCGGGTGGATCGTTCGGGCATCTGGTGGCACGAGGGCGCGAAGGTCGCCCATCCACGGGTACTGCGTACGCTGTCACGCCTTCTTCGATGTGAGGCCGACGGTCACTACTATCTGGTCACACCGGCCGAAAAATGGCGGATCCAGGTCGAAGAGTATCCATTGCTGATCGTGGAGGCTGCTCGTCAGGAGGATACAGCCACCGGCCCTGGCTGGCTTTTGACCACACAGACCGGTGAGCACGCCACGCTGGACAGTCATTGTCGCCTGATCACGGATGACGAGACGGACATTCCCCGGGTCATCTGGCGTCATGGTCTTTCGGCACGCCTGTCGCGCCAGTGCTGGTATTACCTTGTCGAACAGGCCGAATGTTTTGAGGACGCCCAGGGGCGCCTGCACATGGGGCTTCAAAGCGGCGGCCACTGGCATGCACTCGGGGCACCGGTCGCGCCAGACGATACCCCCGCATCGCCATCATGAAGCTGACCGAACAGCAGCAGGCCGTGGTGCAACACGGCCAGGGGCATGCGCGGGTTTTTGCCGTGGCCGGTGCCGGCAAGACATCGACGATGGTGGCGCGAGTGCTGCATCTCATGGCGATCGGGACGCCGGCGGATCGGATCATGGTGTTGATGTTCAATCGCGCGGCGCGTGAAGATTTCGCCGCGCGACTGCGCATGCTGGCACCCACTGGAAGCCGACTGCCTCAGGTGCGCACCTTTCACTCCATCGGGCATCGGCTGGGACAGAGTCTGGTGCGCTGGGGGGCGCTTCCGGCGCGTCGGTTGATCGAGGGAGAGTGGCAGCGAGAGCGTCTGGCGCGTCAGGTGCTGCAACAGCTGCTCGTTGACGAGCCCGCACAGCTGGCGCTGGCACTGGAAGAAGAGCGCATCGAAGCGCTGTTGCAGTTCTGTGATCTTGTCAAATCGGAATGCCTGCCACCGGCCAGACTCCATGAGCGTGGTGATTACGGTGCCGATACCGAGCACTTCGTGCCGGCCTTTCTGGAGATGGAGCGCCAGATGCACGGTCAGGGCGTCATGACCTATGCTGACCTGCTGTATCGACCGCTGCGGGCGCTGATTCGCGATGAGACGGCGCGAGGGCGTATTCAGGGGCGGCTCGATCACATCATTGTCGATGAGTACCAGGACATCAACGAGGTTCAGCTGCGTCTTCTGTCAATGCTGGCGGGCAACAGTGCCAGCGTCATGGCGGTCGGCGATGCCAATCAATGCATCTATGAGTGGCGCGGGGCGCGTCCGGATGCCATGAACGCTCGCTTTAGCGAGCTTTTCGGGGCGCCGACCGATTACCCACTGAGCTGGACCTTTCGTCATGGCCATGCCGTGTCGTTGATGGCCAATCATGTGATTCGTGCCAACAAGGGGGCGGCTGACCAGCTCACGCTATCGGCTCCCGACAATCCCGAGACGCAGGTTGAATGCGACAGCGGCGGCGCTCGTCTGATCAATGTGTTAAAGGCATGGCAGGCGCAGGGGCGTGATCTGAAGGAATGTGCCGTGCTGGTGCGCAGCTGGTCACTCAGTGTCCCCGTGCAGCTGCGTCTTTTAAGAGACAATATTCCCTTTCAGCTGGGACAGCAGGATCGTTTCGTATTTCGTCTGCCGCTGGTAAAGGCCCTGGCAGGGTATCTGGAGTTGACCCGTCGTCCGGAGCTTTTACAGGACAGCGAGCATCTGCTGTTGCTTTATAGTCAGCCCAGCGCCTTTGTCAGTCAGGAGCGCCTTGCCCCGCTGGCGGCTGAACTGGCCCGTACCAATCGCTGGCCCGAGCAGCACATCGTTCTGGACGGCCTGAAACCCTTTCAGCGTCGGCATCTTAAAAAGCGCTGGGCGCTGCTGCAGAAACTGCCTTCCATGCGTGATCAGGCGCCTGCCGATGTGCTGTCTCATGTCGTCGACACTCTGGAGGCCGAAAAGCTTCTACGGCGCGCCGCAGCCCGGCGTGACAAGGGTGAAGAGGATATCCGCCTGCTGGATGTTCTGATCGAGCAGGCCGGGGAGCTGGCTGACGACCCGGATGCCTTTATTGCACTGCTCAAAAATCCGGTCATTAATCAGGAGCAGGGCGTGTTGCTGTCGACCGTTCATGGTGCCAAGGGGCTTGAATGGCCGCTGGTGGCGCTGGCCGGGCTTAATGAGGAGGATTTTCCTCTCTATTCCAGAGAAAATCCGCTGACCCCTCAGGCGCTGGAAGAGGAGCGGCGGCTTTTTTATGTCGGCATTACCCGGGCCCGCGAACGGCTGCTGCTGCTGTCTGATCCGGCGCCCCATCGCATCAGCCGATTTGTGGAAGAGGCCGCCTTTGAAGACAGTGTCAAAGTGACCCGTGCCATTGCAGCAGAGCCGGAGGCCACCCCCGGGGTGCGCGACCCGGCGCTGGTTAATCGCTATCTTGAGGGTATCGGTGTTAATGCCTCATGTCGTGCCAGTGCCGGGCAGAAGACACCGGCAATACTTTCGCAGGCCGAGGACTGGCGGCCCGGAGAGCAGGTGCGTCACGCCGTATTCGGAGAGGGGCGCATCGAGCTGGTAGAAGGCGAGCGTGAGCGCTGCGTGCTGGAAGTCATGTTTCATCGGGCCGGCCGTCGCCGGTTAATTGCTTCACGCGCGCCGATCGAGCGCGTCAGTTAAATTCAGGGAGTTTTCATGACCACTGCACTGACAGATGTCACAACACTTCTGATGTGGCAGCGAGACAGCACCCCGCTGGTGATTCTGGACTGTCGGGCGCGACTGGATGACGCCCAGGCAGCGTCACGACTTTATCAGGAAGGTCATTTGCCCGGTGCGCTGCTGGCGGATATGAATCAGGATCTTTCCGCGCCGCCGGGCGGTGCCAAAGGGGGGCGTCATCCACTGCCGGCCCCTGACACCTGGCAGAAGACGCTTCAGAACTGGGGCATTACGCCCGAGACCCGGGTCGTCGTCTATGACGATCTGGGCGGACAGCTGGCCGCGGCGCGCGCATGGTGGATGCTGCACTGGGCCGGTCACGACAATGTGTTTGTGCTCAATGGTGGACTCCAGGTCTGGCAGGCCGTCGGTGGCGCGCTGGAGCATGACCTGCCCGAGCTACCAGCGCCCAGCGACTGGCAGTGTGAATTTCAGCATCAGATGGTGGCCAGTGCCGATGATGTGGCCGCAGGCGATGCTCTGCTGCTGGATGCAAGGCCACCAGCACGCTATCGCGGCGAGAGCGAGCCGGTCGACCAGGTGGCAGGCCATATCCCGGGCGCTGTTAACATGCCGGGTGCTTCGCTGCTCGACAGCAACAACTGCCTGTCACAAAGCGATGCACTCGAGAAGCTGATTCCCTCAACCGGGCAGTCAAGCATCGCCTACTGTGGTTCCGGCATCTCCGCCTGCATGATCATTCTGGCGCATGCCGCGCTGAGCCGGCCGTTGCCAAGACTTTATCCAGGCTCGTGGAGCGAGTGGAGCCGTGACCCGGCGCGTCCGGTGGCCACCGATACCAGTGCACCGATAGCCTGATCGACGAAGCATGCATGAAAAAGCCCCCGATGTTTTCAAACATCGGGGGCTTTTTTGTCATTTCCGGTCGGGTAAGTCTCTACATATTGGGATAGCCGGGGCCATTGCCGCCTTCCGGCGTGACCCAGCGGATATTCTGAGACGGGTCCTTGATATCGCAGGTCTTGCAATGAATGCAGTTCTGGAAGTTGATCTGAAAACGGGGCGTGCCGTCGCTGTCCTCGACCACTTCGTAGACGCCGACCGGACAATAGCGCTGGGCGGGTTCTGCGTAGCGGGGCAGATTGATGCTGATCGGAATGCTCGGGTCGCGCAGCTGCAGATGACAGGGCTGGTCTTCTTCGTGATGTGTATTGGAAAGATACACCGAGGAAGGCTTGTCAAAGGAGAGCACGCCGTCGGGGCGCGGGTAGTCGATCCTTTTTGCGGTGTCAGCAGTTTTTAGCTGTGCGTGGTCTGCAGTGGTGTCATGCAGCGTGGGCAGCGGCAGACGCAGTTTCTGCTCCACAAAATTCCATACGCCCCCCACGACCATTCCGAAGCGGTGCATCGCCGGACCAAAGTTACGATGTCTGGCAAGCGCCTCATGGGCCCAGCTGTCTTCAAAGCGTGTGCTGAAGTCGTCGAGCGTCCGGCCACCTTCTTCACCGCCAGAAAGCGCTGCGACCACGCTTTCGGCCGCCAGCATGCCGGACTTCATGGCCATGTGAATCCCCTTGATACGCGAAAAATCCAGCGTACCGGCATCGCAGCCGATCAAAAGGCCACCGGGAAAGGTCATCTTCGGCAGACTGTTAAGGCCACCCTTGGTAATGGCACGTGCCCCGAAGGCCAGGCGCGTGCCGCCCTTGAGATGACGCGCGACTTCCGGATGGTGCTTCATGCGCTGAAATTCATCGAAGGGGGAGAGCCAGGGGTTGTCATAGGCCAGATCCACAATCAGCCCGACCATGACCTGGCGGTCACTGCCGTGATACAGAAAACTGCCGCCGTGCGCCTCGGAAGACAGCGGCCATCCTGCCGTATGCACCACCAGCCCGGGCTCGTGCTGCTCGGCAGGCACCTCCCAGAGTTCCTTGAAGCCGATGGCATAGTGCTGTTCATCGCGCCCGGCTGCCAGATCAAAATGCTTGATCAGTTCCTGCCCAAGGTGGCCACGCGCGCCTTCGGCAAAGAGGGTATAGCGCCCGTAAAGCTCGATACCCGGCTCATGGGAAGGTTTGGGGTTGCCCTCATGATCAAGGCCCATATCGCCGGTAATGACGCCGGTAATTTCTCCTTGCTCACCAAACATCAACGACTGGGCGGCAAAGCCCGGGAAGATATCAACGCCCAGTGCTTCGGCCTGCTCGGCCAGCCAGCGGCACAGGTCGCCGGCACTGATCAGGTAGCTGCCCTCGTTGAGCATGGAAGGTGGGATCAGCGCCTCGGGAAAGCGTATCGACCGCTCGCTGTCGCGCAGATACAGCACCTCATCGCGCAGCGCCGGGGTATGCAGGGGCGCGCCACGGTCCTTCCAATCGGGAAAGAGTTCCTCAAGTGCGCGCGGATCAAAGGCGGCACCTGACAGGATGTGTGCGCCCACCTCGGCACCCTTTTCCAGTACGCAGACACTCAGCTCACGCGCCTGCGCACTGGCGGCCTGCATCAGGCGACAGGCTGCGGAAAGACCGGCAACGCCTGCGCCGACAATTACCACATCAAATGACATGGACTCTCTGTCCATTGAGCAACTCCTTGCGTGATTCATCCCCCCATCCTGATGACGTATGGCGTGTTACACTAACGCTTTTGGATGGCAATGATTCTCAGCCGCTTTCGGGAGCAGCCTGGGGGCTGGATAATGCCTGATTATCGCATCAAGTCGGGGTCCGGCCCAATTCGAAGCCTTTTTTCAGGGTCAGTTTATTGTCTTGAGCTGCCCTGGTCCCCATGTAGACTGACCGTCATCCTGCGAGAACCGCCCCGAAGCTCCCCGTTTATCGACGATGGGCGGTCATGTTTACGAATTTCGAGATATCCGACACCACGAGGAAGGCATGAAAGTACTCGTCGCCATCAAGCGCGTGATTGATCACAACGTCCGGGTGCGCATCAGGGAAGACCACAGCGATGTGGACCTGACGCACGCCAAAATGGCCATGAATCCGTTTTGTGAGATTGCGCTTGAAGAAGCCGTCCGTCTCAAGGAGCAGGGCATCGCCGATGAGGTGGTGGCTGTTTCCATCGGTGACAAGAGCGTGCAGGAGCAGCTTCGCACCGCCATGGCGCTGGGTGCTGACCGCGCATTGCATGTCAACAGTGACACGGCGGTCGACTCACTGGGCGCCGCCCGCGTGCTGGCCGAAGTGGTCAAGCGTGAAAATCCGGGCCTGGTACTGCTGGGCAAGCAGTCCATCGACAGCGACAGCAGTCAGACCGGCCCCATGCTGGCCGCGCTGACGCAACTGCCGCAGGCCACCTTTGCCTCAAAAATCACCATTGATGGTGATCGGCTGGAAGTCACCCGGGAAATCGATGGCGGTCTGGAAACGCTGGCCATGTCACTGCCGGCCGTTGTGACGACGGACCTGCGTCTCAACGAGCCGCGCTATGCCAAGCTGCCAGCCATCATGAAGGCCAAGAAGCGTCCCATCGAAAGTCTGGAAATTGACACCTTGGGGGTTGACGTGACCCCACGCCAGGCGCTGATTCGGGTCGATATCCCGAGAGAGCGCCAGGCCGGAGTGCGCGTGGCTTCAGTGGATGAATTGATCGATCGACTCAAGAACGAAGCGAAGGTGATCTGATGAGCGATACACGTATTCTGGTCATCGCCGAGCAGGAAAAGGGCCATCTCTCCAGCGCGACGGCGCGCGTCATGGACGCTGCTTCACGCCTTGGTGGCTCGGTCGATGTACTGGTGGCCGGTAGTCAGGCCAATGAGGCGGCCCAAAAGGCGGCGCGCCTGACCGGCGTTTCCGGTGTGATCAGCGTGGAAGACAGCGCTTTTGATCATATGCTGGCGGAAAACATGGGGGCGCTGATCGTGTCACTGGCCGAGCCCTACACCCATCTGCTGTGCGCCTCGACCACCAGTGGGCGCAATGTCATGCCGCGCGTGGCAGCGCTGCTGGGTGTTGGACAGATCTCTGATGTCATTGCCGTTGAGTCCGCTGACACCTTCGTCAGACCCATCTATGCCGGCAGCGTGCTGGCCACCGTACGTAGTCTGGATGACAAAAAGGTCATTACCATTCGTCCGACCGCCTTTGAGCCGGTCGGCGAGCAGGACGCGGCCAGCGTTTCAAGCGAAGCCAGCACCGGTGACCAGGGGCTGGTGACCTTCATTGACGAACAGCTGGCTGGCGGTGAGCGCCCCGAGCTGGGCGGTGCCCGTGTGATTATCTCCGGCGGTCGAGGCCTTGGCAGTGCCGAGAATTTCCGCCTGATCGAGGGCGTGGCAGACCGGCTTGGCGCCGCTGTAGGCGCCTCGCGCGCTGCCGTGGATGCCGGCTACGTGCCCAACGACCTTCAGGTCGGACAGACCGGCAAGATGGTCGCGCCGGAGCTCTACATTGCCGCCGGCATTTCGGGGGCCGTGCAGCATCTTGCCGGCATGAAGGATTCAAAAGTGATCGTGGCCATCAACTCCGATGAGGAAGCCCCGATCTTTCAGGTGGCCGACTACGGTCTGGTCGCTGATCTGTTTCAGGCGCTGCCCGAGCTTGAACGCAAGCTTTGATCCGCGGTCTGAACAATGATCATGAGCCGGCTTCGTGCCGGCTTTTTTGTGGATGGCGTATCGGGTCACTTAAAAGCTGCCTGGCATGGCGATGTTAGCGATGATCATTTGATAATTGTTCTTGTTTCTATTAAGTTGCCCTGGTTATCCGGTATCGCATATTCGGATTGTCCCCATTTTTACTGTACGCCTCTTCCTGGAGAATCATGTGAGGACCCACCGTCGTAATTGTTGTCTCAAAGGCGCTGCCTTTTCCCTATTGACGATAATGGCATTACCGACGCTGGCAGAGGCGTCGTCACTTCGTGATGAAACCGCTCAGCAGCAGCAACAGCAGCAGGCCATTCAGACGCGTATCGATCAGGCAGATGACGAGACCCGCGAGCTTTTGACCCGCCTTCGCGACGCGCAGTCATCAACGCAGCGGCTGGAACGCTACAACGATCAGCTTTCCTCGACGCTGGAGGAGCAGCAGCAGCGAATCGAGCGCCAGCAGCATGCACTGGAAACACTGGGCGAGACCCGTGAGGCGCTGCCAGACACCCTGCAGGACATGCTGGACCGCCTGCGAGCCCTGGTAGACGCCGATATTCCCTTTCGTCATGCCGAGCGCGCGGCCCGCCTTGACGGTCTTGAGAAAACGCTGGTCGATCCTGCCATTTCCGACGAGAAACGCATGGAGCAGCTCCTTTCGGTCTGGCGTGCAGAGCTTGACTACGGGCGCAATATGGACAGCTGGCGTGGCCAGTTGACACAGGGCAATCAACAGCGCGATGTCCAGTTTTTACGCATGGGCCGTATCGGGTTTTATTACCTCACCCCCGATGGCGAGCAGGGTGGTGTCTGGAAAAACCGGGATCATCAGTGGCATCCGCTGGACAGCGCCGAGCGTGCCGAGGTCAACCGCGGTATTCGCATTGCCAATGATCAGCGTGCCCCCGAGCTCCTGTCGTTACCGCTTTCCATTGAGCCGGGGCAGGCATCATCCGAATCCGCGTCGCAGGGGGCATCCTCATGAAGGTGGTAAAACATATGAATGGGCCTCTGGCCGGTGCCGCACTGGCCCTGATGGTGGGCATCTCTCTGCCGGTGTCTGCCGCTGAACCGTCCGCCCCTTCACTGGAAGATATTGTCCAGAACTATCAGCAGGGCTCTGCCCAGGCGCAGCAGCGTGATCTGTCGCGTCTCAATACCCTGCTGGATGATCGGGAGCAATTGAAACAGGCCGTGACAGACGCCGAGGCAAGTCAGCAAAAGGCGCAGGCGCGTCGCGACAGCCTCGACAGCACCCGAAAGCGCCAGGAAAAGGCCATTGCCGACATCAACGAGCGGCGCAGCAGCGAAGGCGACGATCTTCAGCCCATGTTTGATCGCTTGCACCATGAGATCGACGATACCCGGGAAAGCCTGCACAACAGCTGGTTGACGCTGGGCAGTGATATTCGACTGCCGTCGCTGGACGACTCAAGCATAGCCTCCACCGAGGATCTCGAGCAGTACGCGCAGTCGATGAGCCAGCTGATCGCGCGCAGCGCTCAGGGCGAACACCTGCAACTGCCCGTGGCCGGAAAAAATGGCGATATCACCCAGCGCGACGTGGTGCGTCTGGGGGGCATGAGCGCGTTCAGTGAAGGCGACCTGTTGCGGGCGCCAGCAGATGATCGACCGCTGGCCGTGGCAGCGCATACGCCGGGCAGTGTCTCAAGCCAGCTCGAGGCGCTGGCCGGTGGCCAGAGCGATATCATGGCCCTTGATCCCACCGATGGTGAGGTGCTTGATGCGCTGGCGCAGCAGCCCTCGCTGCTCGAGCGCATCAAGCAGGGCGGTGTGATCGGCTACATCACGCTGGCGCTGGGGGGCGTGGGTCTTTTGATTGCCCTGGCCCAGTTTGCATGGCTGGCGCTGGTCAGTGCGCGTACTCGTCGCCAGATGCACCAATTCGAGGATCTGCGCAGCGATAACCCGCTGGGGCGCGTGCTCAAGCGCTTTGGGCAACAGCAGCGCTACCATGAGCCGGAAGTGCTCGAGGCCCGAATGGATGAAATGCTGCTGGCCGAGCAGCCGGGGCTGGAGCGCGGTCAGGCAGTCGTCAAGGTGATTGCTGCCATCGCCCCCCTGATGGGCCTTCTGGGTACGGTCACCGGCATGATTGGTACCTTTCAGGCCATTACGGTGTTTGGCAGTGGCGATCCGAAGATGATGGCCGGCGGTATCAGTCAGGCACTGGTGACCACCGTGCTGGGTCTGGTCGTGGCCATTCCGCTGCTGTTTGCCAACACCGCCCTCAACAGCCGCAGCCGCCGCCTGATGAACCTGCTGGAACGACAGGCCAGCGCCCATCTGGCGGATCGCATGGATGAGCAGCACTCAGGGCTTGAAGCCGAAACCCGTCTGCATGGAAGTGCCACATGATCGAGGCGCTGGTGCATCCCATTGCACGGCTGGCCAGCGCCGGGGGCCCGGTGCTGGTGGTCATTGCCCTTGTCGCCGTGCTGCTGTTTACGCTGGCACTTGAACGGCTGATCTACTGGCAGTGGCGCTATCGGCGACAGCGCCAGGCACTGATTACCCGCTGGCAAAAGCGACATGAGCATGTCAGCTGGAGTGCCCGTACGCTGCGTGAATGCTGGTGCGGCGAACTCATCAGTGCGCTGAGAGCCTCACTACCGTGGCTGAAACTGCTGGTGGCCCTGTGCCCGCTGCTGGGGCTGGTGGGTACCGTCACCGGCATGATCCAGGTGTTTGATACGCTCTCCATCACCGGTGTGGGTCAGGCGCGCAGCATGTCGGATGGTGTGGCCCGCGCCACGCTGCCCACGCTGGCCGGCATGGCAGTGGCCGTGGTGGGCATCCTTTTTACCAGTCGGTTTGAACATATCGTGCGACGTGAAGATCAGTATCTTCACGATCGACTGACCCGAGCCACGGAGATCGATCATGCGTAGACGGCGAACTCGCATGGAAGAAGACACGACCGCTATCGACCTGACGCCGATGCTGGACGTGGTCTTCATCATGCTGATCTTCTTTATCGTCACCACCAGCTTTGTGCGTGAAAGCGGGGTAGACATTGACCGCCCCGAGTCGAGTGAAGCCACGCAGCGCAATGATACACAGGTACTGGTGGCCATTACCTCGGAAGGGGCGGTCTGGGTAGACGGTCAGGCCGTGGACAGCAATGCCGTGGGCGATCGCGTGCGAGAAGCGTTGTCGGGAAGTGACGGCAACGTGGTCATCCAGGCCGATCGCGCCTCTCAGACCGGGCTTTTGATCCAGACCATGGACCGTATCCGTCAGGCGGGTGTTGAAAATGTGGCAGTGGCGGCGTCGCGAGGAGAGAACTGATGCGTCAGGCGCTTGCGCTACTGGGCGCGCTGGCCCTTGCACTGCTGCTGTTCTGGGGGCTGGCGTTGATGGTTGCCCCGCCCGAGCCACGTGAAACGCCTCAGGAGACCATGACCATGTCGATCGTTGACGACGTGGCCGCGCCTGCCAAAGCGCCCGAGGCTTCGACCGATATCGCGGCGGCCGCACCGCCGCCTCCGCCACCCGCGGCGCCGGCGCGTCCTGCGCCGGCGCCCCAGCCGGCCGAGGATGTGCACAGTGACATTCAGCTGCACCCGCAAAAGGTCAGTGAACCTCAGGCGCCGGACGTCAGGATGAACGATGACCTGCCGGAGCTTGAGGTAGAAAAACCCGAGCCAAAGCCTGAACCCAAACCCGAGCCCAGGCCGCGCCCGACACCGACGCCGCCCAAAAAGCAGGCCACGCCCACGCCATCGTCTCAGGGCACGCAGCAAAGCGAGCAGCAGGGTGAGCAAAGTGGTGGTACGCCGGAGGGTGCCACGGCTCAGGGCGGCGGCATGGTACAGGCACAGCCCACCAGTCGGGTGCAGCCGGAATATCCCATGCGGGCAAGGCGACGGGGTGAAGAGGGCTTTGTCGAGATGAGCTTTATCATCAATGCCGATGGCAGTGTTGATGAAGGCTCCATTCAGGTTACGGCGTCAGAGCCCGGCGGTGTATTTGACAGCGCTGCCCGTGATGCCATCGAGCAGTGGCAGTTTCCGTCTCGCGATGCGCCGGCTCGTACGCGTCAGCGGCTGGTCTTCAAGCTGAGGTAATGCCATGTTTCGACACTATCGCCTTCGTCGTGTGAATCACCGGCAGGGCCGTTTAAAAGCGCTGATGGCCATGGGCATCAGTCTTGCCATGCTGCTGGGCGGCGAGCAGCGTGCGCTGGCTGCAGGCCCCGCACTTTCCCAGCAGAGCATCGACAGGCTGCAGGGCCTTGAGCGCGAGCTTTACGCAGGCCACTATCAGCAGGTTGTGGAGACTGCGCGTTCTCGAGCCGCCAGCGCCGGCAGCCGTCAGAGCGATCAGTGGGCCCGTGCACTGTATCTACAGCTGGCAGCCAGTGCCGCACAGCGCATGGATCAGCCCGGCCGGGCGGCCGATCTGCTTTATCAGGCACGCGGCATTGACACGGCGCCCCTGACACAGCGCATGCAATGGCTCGAGCAGGAAGCGAAGCTGCGATTGAAGGCCGGCCAGCTTGATCAGGCGGCGGCACTGTTTGATCGCTGGCAGGGACAGGCATCGCTGACGGTGGATGATCTCTGGCTGGGGGCGCGCATTCATGCTCGTCTTGAACAGTGGGATGACGCCCTTCACTGGGTCACCCTGGCCCGACAGGGGAACTCAGCGCCGGACAGTGATCAACTGGCCCTGGCTGCGAGCATCTATCAGCAGGCCGGACAATTTGAAGCAGCCTCTGATGTGGTCGAAGCCCAGCTTGATCAGGATGATAGTGACCCGGCCCGCTGGCAGCAGGCGGCTGCCCTGTATCAGCGCATCGGCCAGCCCGGCCGGGCCGCAGCGCTCTGGGAGGCTGGCTGGCAACGGGGCATTCTCAAGGGCGAGAAAGCGTTACTGACGCGGGCAGAACTGCATATGGCCGGTGGAACGCCGGCGCGTGCTGCCGAGATGCTCTCGCAGGCACTCGACAAGGGGGACCTTGAAGACAGTGATGCGCACCGTCGGCTGGTGGCACGGGCCTGGGCGCAGACGCGTGATCATCAAAAGGCATTACAGGCCTGGCAGGCGGTTGCCGAGCGCAGCGATGACGCCCACGACTGGTACATGCTGGGAGATCTTGCCTATGGCTGGGGGATCTGGTCGCAGGCCGAGCAGGGATTTGCAAAAGCGCGTGAGAAAGGCGCTGACAATCCCGGTCAGTTATTGCTGATGGAAGGGGTCGCGGTTTACGAGCAGGGCCATCTTGATCAGGCACAGCAGGTTTTTCGTCAGGCCGAGAAGTTTGATGACAGTGCCGATCAGGCAGGGCAGTGGCTGGCGCTGATTAATAATGACCAGCGGGCGGCTGACAGGCCTTCCTGAAGGCTCATGCGTTGAAAGACACCCGGCCCGCAACAGGGCGGGCCGGGTGGTGGGTCATCGCTTTTGACACGCCGCCGCAAGCGCTACTCAACTGCCAGCGTGGTCCAGACCGGGGCATGATCGGAAGGCCGCGTCATGGCGCGCAGTTCATAATCGATACCGGCATCCTGCACGCGGGGCGAAAGTCCGGTGCTGGTCAGGATGTAATCGATGCGAAGCCCACGTCTGGGGTCGCGCTCAAAGCCTTTTGAGCGGTAGTCAAACCAGCTGAACAGATCGTCGCGCTGCGGATAACAGCGACGATAGCTGTCTTCAAATCCCCAGCCGGTCAAACGCTCAAGCCAGCTTCGTTCCTCGGGCTGAAAGCTTGTCTTGCCTTCTCTTAACCAGCGCTTGCGGGCGGGCTCACCAATGCCGATATCGATGTCGGCAGGCGAGATATTGAAGTCGCCCATGACCGCGATCAGTTCCTCCGGCTGGTGGTTTTGTTCCAGATGGCGCGAGAGCTGATCATAAAAGTGACGCTTGTTGGGAAACTTGGTCGGGTGATGAAGGCTCTCGCCCTGCGGGAAATAGCCGTTGTAGACCGTCAGTGGCCCGGCAGGCGTATCGAGGGTCACCGCAATCATGCGGCGTTGCGCTTCATCGTCATCATCCGGCAGTCCAAGCTGCACCTGCGTTGGCGCCGCCTTTGTGAGCATCGCCACGCCGTAATGACCCTTTTGACCGTGATAGTGCACGTGATAGCCGAGACCGGACACGGCATCGAGGGGAAACTCGCTGTCCTGAACCTTGGTCTCCTGCAGGCCGATGACATCGGGTGCATGAGCCTCGACCAGCGCTTCAAGCTGATGCTGGCGGGCGCGAATACCGTTGATATTGAATGAAACCAGGCGCATGTCAGCTGTCTTGTGATGAATCGGTCGAGGCGTTGGTGTCCTGCGAGTGCAGCGGCAGGGTCGTGGCCTCACGGCGCTGTCGCTCCAGCTTGCTGGCGGCCTGCGCCTTGCGCTGGTCGCGCTTTTTGGCCGCAAATCGCGGCGTGGACTGTAACTGGTCCGGATTGTCATGCCGCCAGCGGCGGTAATCCTTGCGCTTGCCGGTACGGATGGTCACCTTGTCGGCCAGCGAGCGCGTCTTCTTGCGACGGGTCATAAAAACCTCTCGTGTCTCGCCTGAAGCAGTGTGCTGCAGTGGCGTGCAGTTTAACAATTTGCGCGCGCGCTGGCTTGCCCCTGACACGGTTGATGCACAACTCGGTCGGCGGTGCTGATACAATGGCTCAGTATCTTGTCTATTCATCTCAAGCCAAAGTGATCGCAGCATATGAGTGAGTCGGAAAACTCTCAGCCGGCACAAACGTCGGCGGAGGCTCCCGCCAATGCCAATCGTCGGCCCAAGCGCCGCCGTCGCAAGCCCCGGCGCAGCCAGTCCCGCAACAACGCTCAGACCGGCAGCGTGCAGGGAAACCAGGCGTCAGGCAGCGAAGGCTCGAATGCCCTGCCGGAAGTCACCGCTGTGGCCGGCAAATGGCGTTTTCAGGATTTCAACCTGCCGATGCCGCTGATGCAGGCCATTGCCGAGCAGGGCTTCCATTACTGCACCCCGATCCAGGCCGAAGCGCTGCGCCATACGCTGCTCGGTGGCGACGTGGTCGGCAAGGCTCAGACAGGTACCGGCAAGACCGCGGCCTTTCTGATCTCGATTCTGGCCTATTTTCTGGAAGAGCCGGCGCCGGATGGCCAAAAACCCGGGGCACCCCGAGCGCTGATCATCGCGCCGACGCGCGAGCTGGCATTGCAGATCGAAAAGGATGCCAAGGCGTTGATGACCCATACCTCGTTGAGGGTGGCCAGCGCCGTGGGCGGCATGGATTACCAGAAACAGCGTCAGAAGCTTGAAAAGCCGCTGGACATTCTGGTGGCCACGCCCGGACGTTTGCTCGACTTTCATCAAAAGCGCGACGCCGACCTTTCCCAGGTCGAGGTTCTGGTGCTTGATGAGGCCGATCGCATGCTGTCGATGGGGTTCATCCCGGACGTCAAGCGCATCATTCGAGCCACGCCCAAAACCGAAGAGCGCCAGACCTTTTTGTTCTCGGCCACCTTTACCCAGGACATTCTCAACCTGGCCGGTCAGTGGACGCATGAGCCTGCGCATGTCGAGATCGAAGTTGACGCTAGCGCCGCGGCCAACATTGATCAGCGGGTCTATCTCGTAAGCGATGCCGAGAAATTTACCATTCTCAGGCGCCTGATCGAGCGAGAAAAGCTGGAGAAGGTGATGGTCTTTGCCAACCGGCGCGATCTGGTACGCAAGCTTGATGATCGCCTGCGCAAGGCAGGGATCAATGTGGCCATGCTGTCAGGCGAGGTGCCGCAGAAAACGCGTGTGAGCACGCTCGAGCGTTTCCGTGAAGGCAAGGTTGCCGTGCTGGTCGCCACCGATGTTGCCGGTCGCGGCATTCACATCAACGACATCAGTCACGTGGTCAACTACACGCTGCCCGACGATCCGGAAGATTACGTGCACCGTATCGGACGTACCGGTCGTGCCGGTGCGCAGGGCACCTCGATCAGTTTTGTCGGCGAAGAAGACGGCTATGCATTGCCGGAAATCGAAGCCTACATCAAGGATCGGCTCCCCTGTCAGCCGCCGCCGGCCAACCTTCTCACCGATGACTGATTGCGCCGTGTTCCACAAGGCGGAGAGGCACTGTGCTCGACGACGCGCTTAAACGCGATATTCAGGCGGCCTATCGACGCGTGATCGAAGCGCGCTCGCTCAGGCCCCGCTATGGCCAGCGCCTGATGATGGCAGAAATTGCCCGAACGCTCGGGGATATCAAGACCGACGAGCAGGGCAAGCGTGTCAGTCAGGAGCATGTCTGCGTGCTGGAAGCCGGCACCGGTACCGGCAAGACACTGGCCTATCTGCTGGCGGCACTGCCCATTGCCAAGGCACAGGGCAAACGCCTGGTGATCTCGACGGCGACCGTGGCTCTGCAGGAGCAGGTGCTCCATCAGGATCTGCCGATGCTCAAGGCCAGCAGCGGGCTCGATTTCGAGTATGCGCTGGCCAAGGGGCGTGGGCGCTACGTCTGTGTGGCCAAGCTTGATCAGCTGATGGATGGGGTAGAAGACAACCCGACCATGTCGCTGTTCGAGCAGAGTCTGGTGAGCAGTCAGGAGGATATTGGTGAGCTGGCCCGGGAACTTGCCGAAGCCTATGGCAGCGGTGAGTGGCAGGGCGATCGTGACAGCTGGCCACAGGCCATTGCTGACCCGCAGTGGCGCCGTCTGACGGTGGATCATCGCCAGTGTACCAATCGGCGCTGTGGGCACTTCGGAGCCTGCGCCTTTTTCCGTGCCCGTCGCGGCATGGATGAGGCCGATATCATCGTGGCCAATCATGATCTGGTGCTGGCCGATCTATCGCTGGGTGGCGGCATTGTACTGCCCAACCCGAAGGACACGATCTACGTCTTTGACGAGGCGCACCATCTGCCGGACAAGGCGCTGGAGCACTTTTATCACCGTCAGGGGGTCAATGCGGCAATGCGCTGGCTGGGCCAGCTCAAAAAGTCGCTGACGGACCTCAATACGGGGCTTGGCGCGCAGCACACGATTGCCCGTCTGCTGGGGCAGTTCCCGGAGCTTCTGGCCAGCATCGACCCCCGGCTTGGCGACGCCTTTCGGCTGGCACAGCCTTTGGCCGAGCGCACACCCGAGGACAACGAGCGGCTGCACTATCGCTTTACCATGGGCCGGTTGCCGGCGGCCTTTCGTGATCTGGCCCAGCAGCTGGTGACGCCCTTTGCCGAGCTGTCGCGGCATCTGGAGACCATCAGCGATATCCTTCGTGAAAGCCTTGATCCGGACAAGTCAACGGGGCTTGCCCGCGAACAAGCCGAGGCCTGGCTGCCGCTGATTGCGCTGGTGCATGGTCGCGCCCTTGAGGCGCATGCGCTCTGGCAGGCCTTTGGTGCCGATGACGTCGAGAATGCCCCCCCGCAGGCGCGCTGGCTGACGTTTGAGCAGCGCTCTGGCGAGGCGGAACTGACCTTTTCGGCAAGCCCTGTGAGTGCTGCCGAAACACTGGCGCGCTATCTGTGGGGCAGCTGTCACGGCGCAGTGCTGACGTCCGCTACCCTGACGGCACTAGGGCGCTTTGACCGCCTTCAGGAACGGGCGGGGCTTGCAAATCGCTATCGCTACCAGAGTTTGCCCAGTCCGTTTGACTACTCGCGTGCGGTGCTGTCAGTGCCGCGTGAGGCTGTCGACCCGGGAGATCGCGACGCGCACGAGAGTGCCATCGTCAACTTTATCGAAAACCTGGGTGAGGATGAGGCGGCGCTGGTGCTCTTTTCGTCACGCAAGCAGCTTCGCGCGGTCGTGGCCAGGCTCGATAAGGCGCTTGCGCGCACGCTATCCCAGGATGACATGCCGCGGCGGGAGCTGATCGAGCGGCATCGAAAGCGCATCGATGAAGGGAAGGGCAGCATTATTCTGGGATTGGCCAGCTTCGCTGAAGGCATTGACCTGCCGGGCGATTATCTGACCCATGTGGTCATCACGCGTCTGCCCTTTGCCGTGCCTGATGACCCGGTAGGGGCGACGCTTGCGGAATGGATCGAGTCGCGGGGGGGCAATCCCTTTATGCGCATTTCAGTGCCCGATGCCTCGATCAAGCTGGTGCAGGCCTGCGGTCGATTGATTCGCAAGGAAGTCGATACCGGGCGAATCACGCTGCTCGATCGGCGCGTTCTGACCCGTCGCTATGGCCGGGCGCTTCTGGATGCCCTGCCGCCGTTTCGGCGCGAGATCGAAGGGGCGGGCGCACCTGCAGCTTCCCTTGCTTCCTGATCAACACCTTTGATTAACAACAGGACATAAAAAACCCGGCATGGCCGGGTTTTTTATGTGCGCTGCGTGCTTGAGCCGTGCTGCCTAGCGCTGACGCGCCTTGAGCGACTCGCTCAGCTTTTCGTCGACTTCCAACAGCAGCTTCTCGGTGGTTTCCCAGTCGATGCAGGCGTCGGTGATCGACACGCCGTATTCAAGCTGTGACGGATCGCTGGTCAGCTTCTGAGCGCCCCAGTGAAGGTGGGACTCGATCATCAGGCCCATGATGGAGGTGTTACCTTCCAGAATCTGCTGGGTGATGTTTTCAACCACCAGCGGCTGCAGGGCCGGGTCCTTGTTGGAGTTGGCATGGGAGCAGTCGACCATGATGTTGGTCTTGAGGCCTGCCTTTTCCAGCTCCTTCTCGGCCAGAGCCACGCTGACGCTGTCATAGTTGGGCTTGCCGTTGCCACCCCGCAGAACGACATGAGCGTTGGCGTTACCGCGGGTACGAATGACGGCGACCTGACCCTTCTGATCAATCCCTAGGAAATTATGCGGCGAGGCGACAGAGCACAGCGCATTCATGGCCACATCCAGGCTGCCATCGGTGCCGTTTTTGAAGCCGACCGGACCCGAAAGGCCCGAGGCCATCTCACGATGCGTCTGTGACTCGGTAGTACGTGCGCCGATGGCAGACCAGCTGATGCAGTCCTGCAGATACTGCGGCGAGATCGGGTCCAGAGCTTCGGTGGCCAGTGGCAGGCCCATTTCACAGAGTTCAACGAGCAGGTTGCGCGCCAGGTGAAGCCCTTTCTGGATGTCAAAGGAGTCATTAAGGTGCGGGTCGTTGATCAGTCCCTTCCAGCCTGTCGTGGTGCGGGGCTTTTCAAAATAGACACGCATGACGATAAACAGCGAGTGACTGACACGCTCTGCCAGCGCTTTCAGACGTTTGGCATAGTCCTGTGCGGCTTTTGTGTCATGAATGGAGCAGGGGCCGATGACGACAAGCAGGCGAGGATCCTCACCGCTGAGAATACGTTCGATCGTGCGACGGCTCTCGATAACGGTGCGCTCGGCTTCCTCCGACAGGGGAATCTCGCTTTTGAGCGCCTCTGGCGTGATGAGCACATCCTGAGAGAAAACGTTTAGATTGTTGACCTGTTGCTGTGACATGAGCGTGCAATCCGGCAGTGCTTGGGAATCAAAACGAAGTGTGATCTGCATGATACGTGGCTGGTAGAGAATACTACCATGGAACCCGGACACTTTTTTGTGGTCTCAATACTTTACAGTTTCCGGGGGTTTCGTATCCGGTAGAGGGATGTCGACTTGATGAGGCGTCGATAAAGGGGAACACTAACGCCATGGATCAAGGCCCGGAGCTTTCAGGTTATCACTATGATTTTAATTGTTTGTTACTTTCCTGACGGGCCTGAAAAGACAGGTTCGAAGGGGTTGAACCCTGTCGTTGCGGGGGATCGCGAATGGGGTTAAAGGAAACGGATCACCAGCTGGTCGAGCGGGCACAAAAGGGGGACAACCAGGCCTTTGATCTTTTGATACGCAAGTATCAACACAAGGTGATTGGTCTGATAGGTCGCTACGTGCACGACCAGGCAGAAGTACATGATGTGGCACAGGAAGCCTTTATCAAGGCTTATCGGGCATTGGGACGCTTTCGTAACGAGAGCGCCTTTTATACCTGGATGTACCGCATCGCCATTAATACGGCGAAAAATTACCTTGTCGCTCGCGGACGTCGTCCGCCCAACAGCGACATGGATATCAGTGATGCAGAGGTGCTGGATCAGAGCGGGCGACTTGCTGATATCGACACGCCCGAGTCGGCTATTGCGCGTGACCAGCTTGAGAAGGCCGTCTTCGAGGCCATCGAAAATCTGCCCGAGGATTTGAGAACGGCCATCACGCTTCGTGAGTTCGACGGCCTTTCCTATGAGGACATTGCCAGCATCATGCAGTGTCCCGTAGGGACCGTGCGCTCACGTATCTTTCGTGCCAGAGAGGCCGTGGACAACCGAATCAGGCCGCTGCTTTATCCGGAGCAGCAGGACGATATGGTACGCGAACACTGATGCCGGCCCTGAAAGGATCCATGAACAGGAGAGTGGCTGTTGAGAAGTGAGTCATTGGTAAAACTTAATCGATTTTGGACTGTCTACCATAGCGTGACGATGCGTCACGACGGGTTTGAGGGTGTCTGGGTATGAATCAGAAAGTACGGGAATCCCTTTCGGCATTGATGGACGGCGAGTGCAGCGAGTTTGAAACTCGCCGTGTGCTCAAGTCGCTGTCCGAAGAGGCGTCCGAAGAGGCCGATACCTGGCGTCGTTATCATCTCATGCGCAGTGTCATGCAGCGTGAGAGCGCCATTGATGTATCGACCGACCTGTCTGCCTCCATCCGGACGCGCCTTGAGCAGGAACATATGGAAGAAGACACCGTAAGTCATGAATCACACCGGCGTACGGTGCCGTTTTCCTTCATGGGCAGCGCTGCCATTGCGGCCGCTGTCAGCCTGATGGTCATGACCGGGGTTCAGGTGTATCGGGCCAATACGGGCGTGGAAAGCGTGCCCGGCAGCGGCGGTACCAGCAGTCTGGCGTCGAGCGATGCGGCGACCCTCAATAACGGCGCGGTGGTCGGCGGTGACGGGGCAATGGCGTCGCTGGCGGCTTTTCGTGGCACCGGTGCCGAGGGCGGTAATGTGATGCCCATCGGTGCACAGACTTCCTGGTTCATGGCACCGGGCGAAGAGGATGCTGCGCGCAACGATCGCCAGCAGGCTGAAGTACTTCAAAACTATCTGAATCGACATGTCGAACAGGCAGGCTATCGCAGCAATGTCTGGATGGCGAACATGCAGGGGCTGGCACCTGCCAGCGGCGAGTAAGGCGGACCTTTAAGCAATGCGACAGTGGTTTTGTGCTTCTCTGATGGGCGCTGTGCTGTTTTCTCCCCTGTCAGCTGTTCAGGCTGATGCCGGCGAGCCTGCCAGTAATGGCAGAGCACAGATCTCCTGCAGTCAACTGGACCAGGAGGTGGGTGACAAGGGGGATCAATGGTTCAGGCGCAGCCTGGTGGCCGAGCGTTGTCACGCCTTTCAGGCGGTGGCACTGCGGCTGGGCATGGGGTCGCTTCGCACCTTTCTCTTTGAGCATCGTATTGATGACGGCCAGGAGCAGGAGCGCATCCAGTTTCTTGACGGTCCTGCTGAAACCATTGAGCACCAGGGGCACTCTCCCGGGCTCTGGTGGATGCAGCGCCCGGATGGCTCTGCGCATCTGGCCTCGATTGATGACACCGTGAAGCAGCTTCAAAAGCATTACGATTTCAGGCTGATCGCGCGTGATGTTGTCGCCGGTCGCAGGGCCGTCGTGCTTGATGTAACGCCTCGCGATGACCAGCGGCTGCCGCATCGGCTATGGCTGGATATTGCCAGTGGGTTACCGCTTCGACAGCAATTGTTGAATGCTCAGGGACTGGCCGTGGATACCGTGCAGATTGTGCGCATCGACTCGCTGGTACGCTCCACGGGCACAATTTATCTTCAGGAACCTGACAGCGATGACATGCTGGATGCGTCCTGGCAGCCGAACTGGTTGCCGCAGGGATTTTATCGCCAGCCGGCAGCACTGGATGTCACATTGAATGATGCAAGCCTTGAGCGCGAAATCTATAGCGATGGTCTGGCAACGCTCAGTATCTTTGCCGGCCCGGTCAAGGACAGTACGGCCCTGCGTGAAGGGGTTCATCAACTGGGCAACTTCCGTGCCGCTGCACGTCATCTGCAACACGATGGCCAGTCATGGCAGGTCATCGCCGTGGGTGCCATGCCGGCAAGTGTGCTTACCCATGTCGTGTCTCAGGTACATCTGCAACCGGCAAAAGATGGTGGACAGCCAACCAGTAGTGAGACGTCTCCCTGAGTGGTCAGGTGGGGTACGCTGAGCTTGGCCGGGATAACATCGTCAGATTGGCCGGAACAGATCTGCCAGACTGTCAAAATCGAGAAACTTAATTCAGCCTTAATGGTCTACAGGGTGTTACAGGGCGAGTCTGCTCTTCCTGATGATGTCTGTCTCTGCTACCGCCATAGCCAATATGAGTATCCGGAGTCCCAAGATGGCCGATCTCTTATTTAATGACCTGACCGCTACTGATGCTTCTTCCCGTCGCTCGCCTGTCTATCGCTGGCAGGCGCTGGTTTTATTGATGCTGTTGATGACAGCGCTCATGGCCATGTCCTTGCCGGCCAGAGCCGTTGAACAGAAAAACGGACTGCCGGATTTTACCGCACTGGTTAAAAGCGCTGCTCCGGCCGTGGTCAATATTTCAACGACCCGGGAGGCGGCTGCTCGCTCCGGCATGATGTCACCTAACCAGCAGCTGCCGGACATCTTTCGTCATTTCTTTGGTGATCAGATGCCGCCCGGATTCGGCGGCATGCCTGACCAGGGGGGAAGCAGAACGCTGAGCTCACTGGGGTCGGGTTTTATCATCAGTGATGATGGTTATATCTTGACCAACGCTCACGTGATCGATGGTGCCGATACTGTCACGGTCCGGCTCAACGATCGTCGCGAGCTGAAGGCCAAAGTGATCGGGCAGGACCAGAAAACGGATATCGCCCTGATCAAGGTGGATGCCAGCGGTCTACCCACGCTCAAGATGGGGGATTCAGACGGCCTTGAAACCGGTGAATGGGTTGCCGCCATCGGTTCTCCCTTCGGTTTTGATCACTCCGTAACTGCCGGAATCGTCAGCGCCATCAACCGTACCCTGCCGACCGACAGCTACGTTCCCTTTATCCAGACCGATGTGGCCATAAACCCGGGCAATTCGGGTGGGCCGCTGTTTAATCTTGACGGTGAAGTTGTCGGCATCAATTCCCAGATATTCACGCGCAGCGGCGGCTTCATGGGCGTGTCCTTTGCCATCCCGATCAACGTTGCCATGGATATCGCCGACCAGCTCAAGGACAACGGCCATGTTGATCGCGGCTGGCTGGGTGTCGTCATTCAGCCGGTTTCCGATGATCTTGCCGACTCCTTTGGCCTGGACCATGCCCGCGGTGCCCTGATTGCCGATGTGGCGCCGGACAGTCCGGCGGCAAAATCGGGCCTGCGCTCCGGCGATATCATTCTCAAGGCCGGAGACAGCGACATCGATACTTCTGATGCGCTGCCGCGTCTCATCGGTCGTGTATCCCCCGGCGATGGTGTGGACCTGCAGGTACAGCGTGATGGCAAGAAGCAGATGATCAAGGTCACGGTGGGACAGTGGCCCGACACTGACGGTAATACCGATGACGTCACTCAGGCCGGCAATGACAGCATTGGTCTGGCCGTCTCTGGACTGAGCGCCGAACAGCGCCAGCAGCTGGGGATCGATGCCGGTGTGCTGGTTCAGCAGGTGGCACCGGACAGCGCTGCGGCACGTGCCGGGCTACAGCCGGGGGATGTGGTCGTTGAGCTGGCGGGCAAGCCGGTGGATTCCGTCAGTACGCTGCGCAAGCTGGTCGGTCAGCTCAATGACAAAAAGGCGGTTCCCGTGCGTATCAATCGCGATGGCGCCACGCTTTTTGTTCCATTAAGACCGGGTTCGCGTTGATCGTTCGTTTCAATCAAGGGGCCCCGGGTGGGCCCCTTCATGTGTCACCTGACGCGTATTGCTTTCAGGGCGTCCATCAAGGCACTGCCTATCACCTGATACGCCAACACGCTACAATGCGCCCATTTTCGGCCATGAACAGTACTGGCATTCAATCCGGCACTGATCTTTCATGGCTTACGACGCTTTAACAGGTGATCACCTCGAATGACGAATGACGCAAGCAACGGGACGCTGAAACACATCCGCAACTTCTCGATCATCGCCCACATCGACCATGGCAAGTCGACACTGGCCGATCGTATCATTCAGATTTGCGGCGGGCTGACCGAGCGCGAGCTCAAGGAGCAGGTGCTCGACTCCATGGAAATTGAGCGTGAGCGCGGCATCACGATCAAGGCGCAGTCGGTCACGCTGGATTACAAGGCCGAGGATGGCACGGTCTATCAGCTCAACTTTATCGATACTCCCGGGCACGTTGACTTTTCCTACGAGGTATCACGCTCGCTGTATGCCTGTGAGGGGGCGTTGCTGGTGGTGGATGCCGGGCAGGGCGTCGAGGCGCAATCGGTCGCCAACTGCTATACCGCCATCGAGCAGGGGCTTGAAGTACTTCCCGTACTCAACAAGATGGATCTGCCTCAGGCCGACCCTGAAAAGGTCATCCACGAGATCGAAGAGATCATTGGCATCGAGGCCGCCAACGCTTCTCGCGTTTCAGCCAAGAGCGGTCTTGGCATGGAAGGTCTGCTTGAGCAGCTCGTCCAGGTCATTCCACCGCCCAAAGGTGATATTACCAAGCCCGTTCAGGCGCTGATTATCGACTCCTGGTTTGATAATTATCAGGGGGTGGTTTCACTGGTTCGTCTTTTTGACGGTACGCTCAAAAAGGGCGAAAAGATCCTGATGAAATCCACCGGGCGTGAGTGGGAAATCAACGATATCGGCATCTTCACACCGCGCCAGACCAGCACCGGAATGCTGCGTGCCGGTGAGGTCGGATACATTGTTGCCGGTATCAAGGATATCCATGGTGCCCCGGTGGGCGACACCATTACCCACGCCAGGACACCCCAGGTCGAGCGTTTGCCGGGCTTTCAGAAGGTCAAGCCGCAGGTGTACGCCGGCATGTTCCCGATCAGCTCCGATGACTACGAAGATTTTCGTGATGCGCTCGAAAAGCTGGCGCTCAACGATGCCTCTCTGGATTACATCCCGGAAAACTCGGATGCTCTGGGCTTTGGTTTCCGCGTCGGATTTCTGGGCACATTGCACATGGAGATCGTGCAGGAGCGTCTGGAGCGGGAATACGATCTCGATCTGCTCACGACAGCGCCGACCGTTATCTATGAGCTTGCGATGGAAAGCGGCGAGCTTTTGTACGTCTCCAACCCCTCCAAGCTGCCCGACATGTCTTCGGTTCAGGAAATTCGTGAGCCTATCGTGCGTGCCAATATTCTGGTGCCTCAGGAATACGTGGGTAACGTTATCAACGAATGTGTGGTTCGTCGCGGTGTCCAGCTTGACATGCAGGTGCTGGGCAGTCAGATGCAGCTGGTCTACGAACTGCCGATGAGTGACGTGGTGATGGATTTCTTCGACCGATTGAAGTCCATATCGAAAGGGTACGCTTCACTGGATTACAGCTTTGAGCGCTTCGAGGCTGCCAAGCTTGCGCGCCTTGATGTATTGATCAACGGCGAGCGCGTTGATGCGCTGGCCACCATTGTGCATCGCGATCAGTCGCATCATCGTGGCCGCGCTCTGGTCGAAAAGATGCAGGAAATGATCCCGCGTCAGATGTTTGATGTGGCCATCCAGGCAGCACTGGGTGGCCATGTCGTGGCACGTTCCACCGTCAAGGCGTTGCGCAAGAACGTAACGGCCAAGTGTTATGGCGGTGACGTGTCGAGAAAGCGCAAGCTGCTGGACAAGCAAAAGCAGGGTAAAAAGCGCATGAAGCAGGTCGGCAAGGTCGAGATCCCGCAGGATGCCTTCCTGGCCGTACTGAAAGTCAATGATTGAGCGTAGCGCAGGCTTCGCTCCCGTGAGTCGGGAAAGCACGTAATGGATTTTTCACTTCTGCTGGTGGTAGCCGTCCTTGTGACCGGGGCGATCTGGCTGCTCGATATTGTTGTACTGCGCCGCAGGCGCAAGCCCTCTCCGGGGGGCAGCCGACCGCCGGGAGAAGTGACCCATGACACTGCGGTGCCCGGGGCGCCAAAGGAGCCCTGGTATGTGGACTATTCCAGAGCCTTTTTCCCGGTACTTCTGGTGGTGCTGGTACTTCGCTCCTTCGTCATTGAGCCCTTCCAGATCCCGTCGCGCTCCATGGAGCCAACGCTTGATGTGGGAGATTTCATTGCCGTCAGCAAATTCTCCTACGGCCTGCGCCTGCCAGTGATCAACACCAAAATTCTGGACATTGGCGAGCCCGAGCGTGGCGATATCATGGTGTTTCGTTTTCCGGGGGATACCTCGGTCAACTACATCAAGCGCGTGATCGGCGTGCCGGGGGATCGCATTCGCTATCAGGACAAGCAGCTTTACATCAATGGCCAGCCGGTTCGAAAGGACCTGCTGGATGACAATAGCGTTGATGATACCCAGGCGCTTTACCGAGAGTATCTCAAGGGCGCCGAGCATCACATTTTCAATAATCTGGATGCGCCCGGTCCACAGATGAGTGAAGTCACCGTTCCGCCCGGTCACTACTTCATGATGGGCGACAACCGCGATGACTCCAACGATAGCCGTTACTGGGGCTTCGTGCCGGAGGAGAATATCGTGGGCCGCGCCTTTGGCGTCTGGATGCACTGGAACGGTGGTCTTCCAGACTTCACGAAGGCCAGACTGCTGCACTAAAAGGGCCCCCCTTTCTTTCCGTCAGAAGGTTCTGATGGAAAATCCCATCTGACAGAAGCTGTCGAAGGACAGCTTCTGTTATCATTTATGCCTGTTTCATTGATCAAAGCGACTATCTCGTGAGCAGTTCCCTCAATATCCTCAGCGACCGTCTCGGCTATCGTTTTGACGACAAGAGCCGTCTTGAACTTGCCCTGACGCACCGTAGCTACGGCGGTGCCAATAACGAGCGGCTGGAGTTTCTGGGCGACTCCATCGTCAATTTTGTCGTGGGTGAGGCGCTTTATGCGCGTTTTCCACAGGCACGCGAAGGGCAGCTATCAAGACTCAGAGCGCGGCTTGTAAAGGGAGAAACGCTGGCTGAGCTGGCACGCGAATTCGAACTTGGCCAGTTTCTGCGCCTGGGTTCGGGTGAGATGAAAAGCGGCGGCCACCGGCGCGATTCCATTCTGGCCGACGCTGTGGAAGCCATCATCGGCGCCATCTATCTTGATAGTGACATGGTCATTGCCAGACGCTGTGTGCTGTCCTGGTATGAGGCGCGGCTGAACGCACTCAATCTTGAGGATACCCAGAAGGATCCCAAGACCCGGCTGCAGGAGTTTTTACAGTCTCGCCAGATCCCTCTGCCGCGTTATGAGGTGCTCAATATTGAAGGGGAGGCTCACGCCCAGCAGTTTACGGTCAGCTGCCATGTGGACGTGCTCAAGGCACCGACCAGTGGCTCCGGTGCCAGCCGACGCCACGCCGAACAGCAGGCGGCCGAGCAGGCGCTGGCACTGATCGAGTCGGCCCGGCGATGAGTCTTCGTCCTGACACGCCTAACCCCTCACACGCCATACTTTCAACACCGGACACACGTTAACGTGGAGAATTTCATGAACGATATCACCACGGACGACACTCCCGAATCCGGTGCGACCACGCGCTGTGGATTTGTGGCCATTGTCGGCCGCCCCAACGTGGGCAAATCAACCCTGATGAATCGCATTCTGGGTCAAAAGATTTCCATTACCTCACGGCGCCCGCAGACGACCCGTCATCAGGTCATGGGCGTCAAGACCGAAGCCGACATGCAGACCATCTATGTGGATACGCCCGGTATTCACATCATGCAAAAGGATCGCAATCGGGCCATCAATGCCTTCATGAATCAGGCAGCGACTCAGGCGCTGCGGGACATCGACTGCGTGGTCTTCATCGTGGATCGCACGAAGTGGACCAATGAAGATGATGTCGTGCTCGAGAAGCTCTCTCACGTGCAGGCACCGGTCATTGTGGCCGTCAACAAGGTGGACTGGATCGAAGACCGTGCCAGACTCATGGAGTGGCTGGCCGAGCTTGAAAAGCGCCGCAACTTTGCCGCCATCGTGCCGATCTCGGCGCGTCATGGCACCAACGTTGAGGCACTTGAAGCCGAAGTGGCCAAACATCTGCCTCAAAATGTCCATTTCTTCCCCGAAGATCAGATCACCGATCGCAGCCAGCGCTTTCTGGCCGCCGAACTGGTGCGTGAAAAGGTCATGCGCCAGCTGGGTGACGAGCTGCCCTACCAGATGACCGTGGAAGTCGAACAGTTTCGCGACGAAGGCCACATCATTCACATCCATGCCCTGATGCTGGTCGAGCGCGATGGCCAGAAGAAGATTCTGATTGGTGAGGGGGGCGAGCGCATCAAAAAGATCGGTCAGGAAGCCCGTCTGGAAATGGAGAAGACCTTTGACTGCAAGGTCATGCTCAAGCTCTGGGTCAAGGTCAAGCGTGGCTGGTCCGATGATGCCCGTGCCCTGAAAAGCCTTGGTTACGATCTGGACTGATCATGGAACTGCAGCCGGCGTATCTGCTGCACCGTCAGGCCTGGCGTGAAACCAGCGCACTGGCCGATATTCTGACGCTGCGTGACGGCCGTATACGTGCCGTGGCACGCGGCGTCATGCGTCCGGGCAGTCGGACGCGCCATCGGCTTCAGCCCTTTACACCGCTGCATTTGACCTGGCAGGGGGAAGGCGAACTGAAGACGCTTAGAGTCATCGAATCCCAGGGGCCCGGGGCCATGCTGGCAGGAGAGGGGCTTATCTGCGGGCTTTATGCCAATGAGCTGATGACCCGTCTTTTACCGTTATCGTTGCCGGTCGATACCCTGTTTGCCTTTTACGCCGCGCTGCTTGAGGCCTTGCCCTTTCCCGAACGCCGCAGCGGTGCGCTCAGGCGTTTTGAGATTACGCTGCTTGAGGCGCTCGACAGTGAGCCGGTTTTTCTTGATGAGCAGGACCGGCCGCTGGAGCGTGAAGGCCGCTATCTTTATAACCCTTCCCTGAAGCGGTTTTACCCGGCGTCCCCGGACGGACCTGCCTTTGATGCGCGTGCATTGGGCTGGCTTGCCCGTGGAGACTGGGATTCCCCGGGGCTTGCCGGTACTGCGCGCGTGCTGACGCGCCAGGCGCTGGCGCCACTGCTGGGAAGTCGAGCGCTGAGATCGCGTGAACTGATGAATGAACTGATGCGTCGCCGCCGAACCGGCGTGCACTGAAGGAGAACCCCATGTCCGACCAGGTAGCCAACAACCTGCCGCCCCGAATTCTGCTGGGCGTGAATGTCGACCATATTGCGACGCTGAGGCAGGCACGTGGCACACGGTTTCCTGACCCGGTGCAGGCCGCCCTTGTCAGTGAAGAGGCCGGCGCTGATGGCATCACCATGCATCTGCGTGAAGACCGCCGCCACATTCAGGATCGCGACATTGAGCTTGCCATGCAGATGCTCAATACGCGCCTCAATCTTGAAATGGCGGTGGACGAGGAGATGATCGTACTGGCCGAGCGTCTCAAGCCCGCCAATGTCTGTCTTGTGCCTGAAAAGCGCGAAGAGCTGACCACGGAAGGCGGACTTGATGTGGTCGCTGGCGGTGATCGCATTCGCCATGCCTGTCAGCGGCTCAAGGCAGCAGGCTGCGAGGTGTCGCTGTTTATCGACCCCGAGCCTGATCAGATTCAAGCCGCCTTTGATGCCGGTGCCCCTGTCATCGAGCTGCACACCGGTGCCTGGGTGGAGGCGTCACGTGAGGACAGTGATGTCGAGCTTGCCCGTATTGCTGCAGCGGCGGAAATGGCCCATACCCTTGGCATGACCGTTAACGCCGGCCATGGGCTTCACTATCACAATGTGGAAGCCATCGCGGCCATGCCCTGGTTTCATGAACTTAATATCGGCCATGCCATTGTGTCTCGTGCGGCACTCACCGGTCTTGATGATGCCGTTCGCGAGATGAAGCGTTTGATGGTTCAGGCGCGCACCTTCAGCACGTTCGAGCAGCCGACCTGAAGACGTCAGTCCTGAAGACAATGCGTTAAGCGGGCCGCGCTATAATAGGCTCTTTTCTGGCATCCCGTTGATTCTGGAGCGCTGCATGGATTATCCCACAATTGAATCCACCATCGGGCATACCCCGCTGGTGCGCCTCAAGCACATTCAGGTGGGCAGCAATACTCTGCTGGCCAAGCTTGAGGGCAACAATCCGGCCGGCTCGGTCAAGGACCGTCCGGCACTGTCGATGCTCACCCACGCCGAGGCGCGTGGTGAGATTGCCCCCGGTGACACGCTGATCGAGGCGACCTCCGGCAATACCGGTATTGCGCTGGCCATGGCCGCCGCCATTCGCGGCTACAACATGATCCTGATCATGCCGGATAGCGCCAGCAGCGAGCGCAAGCAGGCCATGGCAGCCTACGGCGCCCGACTGATCGAGGTCACAAGGGATCAGGGCATGGAAGGCGCACGAGACATGGCCGATGCCATGATTGCCCGCGGCGAAGGCAAGCCGCTCAATCAGTTTGCCAACCACGACAATCCTCTGGCGCACTTTGAGACCACCGGTCCCGAACTCTGGGCGCAGACGGGGGGCAATATCACCCATTTCGTCAGTTCCATGGGCACGACCGGCACCATCATGGGCGTGTCGCGCTATCTGAAGTCGAAAAATGAGGCAATCCAGATCGTGGGCCTTCAGCCCGAGGATGGGGCCAGTATTGCCGGAATCCGGCGCTGGCCTGAAGCCTATCGTCCCAGCATCTTTGAACAGGCACGGGTCGATAGAATTCTCGACATCGGACAGCAGGAAGCCGAAGAACACATGCGGCGTCTGGCGCGTGAAGAAGGCATTCTGGCCGGGGTTTCCTCGGGTGGTGCACTGGCCGGTGCCCTTCGTATTGCGCGTGAAGTCGACAACGCCGTGATTGCCTTTATTGTTTGTGACCGGGGGGATCGTTATCTCTCCACTGGTCTTTATGCCCCGGAGCAGCACTGATCATGGCCATGTTGGGACAGCGTCGTCAGCAGCGCCCCGCGACGCGAAAGCGTCTGGAATCACCGGGTGCCAAACGTGACGACGAAGGCAGTGTCGTGATCGAGCGTCTGGCACATGATGGACGAGGCGTGGCGCACAATCTTGAGGGCAAGATACTTTTTATCGAGCAGGCGCTGCCCGGTGAAGAAGTCGAGGTGGCCGTGCATACCCAGCATGGTCGGTATGATGAAGGCCACGTGCGCCGAATCCTCAAGGCATCCGATGAGCGCGTGACGCCGGGCTGTGCGCATTTTGGCCGCTGTGGTGGCTGTGATCTGCAGCATCTGGCGATCGAAGGCCAGCGTCGACACAAGCAACAGGTGCTTCGGGAGCATCTGGCACGTCATGACATCACACTGCCTGACTCGTTATCACTGGAGGCAGAGGCGTGGGGATATCGCCGACGCGCACGGCTGGGGGTTCGGGTCGGCAGCGATGATCGCATCCACATGGGCTATCGCATCCGTGGACAGGATCGTCTGTTCAATATCGAGCAGTGTCCGATTCTCGATCCACGACTGGAGGCGCTGCTTCAGCCGCTCAGAGCCCTGCTCGAAACGCTGGAAGTGCCGCGGCGGGTAGGGCATATCGAACTGGTGGCCGGCGATGATCACGTCATGATTACCCTGCGCCAGCTTCGTCGTGTTCCCGGTGATCTGGCGCGCTGGCAGCAGTTTGCTCGTGAGCAGGATCTACTGCTGAGTCTTCTGTGCGGTGAAGGTGAAAAGCCGGTGGCAGAGCGTCTGGACGACAAGCCTGACATCTGGCCGCACTACCGAGCGCTGCCTGGTGATGATGCTTTGAGCATCCAGGTGCAAAGCGGCGATTTTCTCCAGGCCAATGCCGGGGTCAACCATCAGCTGGTCGCGCAGGTGCTCGACTGGGCCGAGGTTCACCAGGATATGCCGGTGGTGGATCTGTTTGCCGGAGTAGGTAACTTTTCCCTGACACTGGCCGCTGCCGGAGCGCAGGTGATCGCCTACGAAGGTCGGGAATCCATGGTGCAGCGCCTGCGCGATAATGCAGAAAGTGCTGGCGTGTCGGCACGCATCGAGGCGCGCTGTACGGATCTTGCCAGTGCGCCACCGGGCCTTGAGACGGCATCACTGGTCGTGCTGGACCCGCCCCGTGCCGGCGCCCAGGGCATCTGTCAGGCGCTGGCGGAAAGCGGGCCGTCGCGGGTGCTTTATGTGTCCTGCGAACCGGCCACACTGGCACGCGATGTGCATTTATTGGTGAGTGGTGGCTATCGTCTGGTCAGGGCAGCAGTGGCCGACATGTTTCCGCAAACGGCACATCTTGAATCGCTGGTGCTGCTCGAGCGTCAGCCTAAATAAAAGACATGACGGGAATCGCGTTACATGGTCAAGGTTCGCGAAGATCAGCCGCTCGATGCCGATGGACGGGTCGATATCACGACCTGGATGACCCATCTTCAAGGCGAAGTCACCCTCAAGGCCCCGGCCGAGCTTGAACGCGCCTGTCGGTTTGCCGCGAAGATCAACCAGGAAGCTGCCAGCCAGCAGCCTGCCTGGCGTGACATCTATTCCGCCTTTCGTATCGGCCTTGAAATGGCCGATATTCTCAGTGAGCTCAAGCTTGATCAGCAGGCCATCACAGCGGCCGTGCTGTATCGCAGCGTGCGCGAAGGGCTGACGCGCATTGAAGTGATCGAGCGCGAGTTCGGCTCTGAAGTCTCCAGTCTGATTGATGGTGTGCTACGCATGGCCGCCATCTCTCAGCTTCAGGCGCCGGATCAGGCCATGACCCAGCACAATCAGCAGGAAAACCTGCGCAAGATGCTGGTGGCCATGGTCGATGACGTGCGTGTGGCGTTGATCAAGATTGCCGAGCGCACCAGCATGTTGCGTCAGGTCAAGGATGGCTCTCGCGAACGCGCCCTGCGTGTGGCGCGCGAAGTCTTTGATATCTATGCGCCGCTGGCACACCGGTTGGGGATTGGCCAGATCAAGTGGGAGCTCGAGGATCTTTCCTTTCGCTACCTGCATGAAAGTGATTACAAGACCATTGCCAAACAGCTGGCAGAGAAGCGGCTGGATCGCAATCGCTACATCCATGATGTTGTGGACACGCTCAAGCGGCTGCTTGAGGCGCAAAACATCACGCGCTACGACCTCTCCGGACGTGCCAAGCACATCTATTCGATCTGGCGCAAGATGAAGCGCAAGCACATCGACTTTTCACAGGTCTACGATGTGCGCGCCGTTCGGGTGCTGGTGCCGGAAGTCACCGATTGTTATACCGTGCTGGGCATCGTGCATTCCCTCTGGCATCACGTCCCCAACGAGTTCGATGACTACATCGCCAATCCCAAGAAAAACGGCTATCAGTCGCTGCATACGGCGGTCTTTGGTCCGGATGGCAAGGTACTGGAAATCCAGATTCGAACCTTCGCCATGCATGAGGATGCCGAGCTTGGGGTGTGCGCGCACTGGCGCTACAAGGGCACTGATGTCGACTCCAAAAGCCGCAGCTACGAGCAAAAGATTGCCTGGCTGCGTCAGGTGCTGGAGTGGCAGGAAGAGGTAGGCGAGCTGACCGACCTCACCGAGGGGCTCAACTCGGACATCGCCCCGGATCGCATCTACGTCTTTACCCCGGAAGGCCATGTCATCGACCTGCCGCGGGTGGCCACACCGATCGACTTTGCCTACCGGGTGCACACGGAAGTCGGCCACCACTGTCGTGGCGCGAAGGTGGATGGCCGTATCGTGCCCCTGACCTACCAGTTGAAGACCGGGCAGCAGGTGGAAATCCTCAATGCCACCCAGGGCGGTCCAAGTCGTGACTGGCTCAATCCATCGCTGGGATATGTCTGTACCTCGCGGGCGCGTGCCAAGATCCAGTCCTGGTTCAAGCTGCAGGCACGCGAACAAAACGAGGAAGAAGGGCGGGTGCTGCTGGAGCGCGAGTTTCGTCGTCTTGATCTGGAACGTCTGGATCGAACGCGACTGGCCCAGGCGGTCAATTACAACACGCCCGAAGACATGTACGCCGCCATTGGCGCCGGCGATCTGCGTATTGGCCAGGTGCTCTCCCAGGCGCAGCATCTTTTCGGTGAAACCGAAGACGTCGATGAGCTTGACCGTCTGCTGGCGCGACCGCGGCGCCAGGGCGTGCGCGAAAGTACCGATACCATTACCGTGCTGGGGGTTGGCAACCTCAAGACGCAAATGGCCAACTGCTGTCATCCGGTGCCGGGTGACGACATCGTAGGCTTTATCACTCAGGGGCGCGGCGTCACGGTACATCGCCAGGACTGTCCCAATATCCTGCAGCTTCGAAGTGATGAGCCCGCCCGTGTGGTTCAGGTGGAGTGGGGCCAGCAGCAGCCGATTCAGTATCCGGTGGATATTGAAATCAAGGCATGGGATCGCTCCAATCTGCTGCGCGATGTCACCGGTATTCTCTCCAATGAAAAGGTCAACGTGCTGGGTGTGAACACGTCGACCAACCGTGACGATCACATGGCCACGCTGAAAATCACCCTCGAGGTATCCGGTCTGGATGTGCTGTCAAAAGTGGTTAATCGGATTGGACAGCTGACCAATGTGACCGATATTCGTCGACTGCGTCAGGGCGGGGGCAACCTGCAGTAGTCTCGGCCGGCTGCCATTTTCGGGGTACAAGGATCCTTTGATGCAAGAGACACACCGCTATACGCTTGATGATCTGCTGACACTGATGCAGGTGCTGCGTGACCCGCAACAGGGCTGTCCGTGGGACGTTGCTCAGCACTGGCACTCGATCGTGCCTCACACGATCGAAGAGGCTCATGAAGTGGCCGACGCCATCGAGCGGCGCGCCTTTGACGAGTTACCGGGTGAGCTGGGAGATCTGCTGTTTCAGATCCTCTATTACGCCCAGTTTGGCCGTGAGGAAGGACGCTTTGATTTCCACGATATCGTCCATGTACTGACGACCAAGATGATCGCCCGCCACCCGCATGTTTTCCCCGACGGCCATCTCGATTCGCGCCGACAGGGCATACCCGCGGCCGACGTGGACACTTCCGAGGTCGGGCAGCGCTGGGAGCGTCGCAAGGCCGAGGAGCGCGACGCGCGGGCTGCGACCTCGTTTCTTGATGATATTCCGCTGGCACTACCGGCATTGACGCGGGCCGGCAAGCTCTCCAGTCGTGCTTCCCGGGCGGGTTTTGACTGGCCTGATCATCGCGGTGCGCTGGAAAAGGTTCGAGAAGAGCTGGGCGAGCTTGAAGTTGAAATTGACGCCGGTCATCAGGAGAACATGAGCGCTGAGCTTGGCGATCTTCTCTTTGCCGTTGTCAATCTGGCCCGCCACCTGAATATCGATCCGGAACAGGCACTTCGGGGTACCGGCAAGCGTTTTGAAAGCCGCTTTCGGCATGTCGAAAGCGCCGTGCGCGCCAGTGGGCAGGCCATTGAAAGTACCGAAATCGATTGCCTTGAACGTTACTGGCAGGACGCCAAGCGCATCGAACGCGAGTCCTGATGACGATGGCCTGCGACTTCGACTTTGGTAGTAAGTCATTGTTGTAGTGTTGTTGTTGTTCCCCGACCGCGTCAGGCTCTTGCTTCCTGTCATGAGCCTCGCGGAGTCTTTCATGCAACACGTTTCTTCTTCTGACCCTGAAGGTGTCTCTTCAGGGGAGGCCCCCACTAACGATCATGCGCTGGAAGACAATGTGCTTCATGCCTCCCTGCGTGAGCATGTGCGTCTGCTCGGCGACAGTCTGGGACATACCATTGCCGACGATCTGGGCACCGAGTTTGTCGACCAGATCGAGAAGATTCGGGCACTGGCCAAAAAGGGTCGCAAGGACGCCGGTGCGCGTGCCGAGCTGATCGACTATCTGCGAGCCCTGCCCGAGGAGCGCATGCTGCCGGTCACGCGCGCCTTTAACCAGTTTCTGAACCTGGCCAACCTGGCCGAACAGCACTATCGCGGCCGCTTTCGGCGGGTCGAGGACTATCGCCCGGGCACGCAGCCAAGCCTGGACGAGCTGCTCGAGCGTCTGACTCAAGCCGGGCATGACGGTGAGGCGCTGCTTGAGCGGATCGCCTCAATGCGTATTGAGCTTGTGATGACGGCGCATCCGACCGAAGTCGTCAGGCGGACCCTGATTCGCAAGTACGATGCCATCGAGACCTGCCTGCGGGAAATCAATGGCAGTGAAGAGTATCCCGAACGTGTGGATCAATTGCAGGGCCGATTGAACGAGCTGGTCAGTCAGGCCTGGCACACCAGCGAAATTCGCGCCGAGCGCCCAACGCCGGTCGATGAGGCGCGCTGGGGGCTGGCGGTCATTGAACAGTCGCTGTGGCAGGCCGTGCCGGCCTTTTATCGCGAGCTGGATCAGCTACTGCTGACGCGCGTCGGCCGCCGTTTGCCGCTGGAGGCTGCTCCCATTCGGTTTGCATCATGGATGGGCGGTGACCGTGACGGCAATCCCAATGTGACGTCAGCCGTGACGCGTGAAGTGCTGCTGCTCGAGCGTCACCGCGCGGCGGAAAGCTTTCGGCGCGACGTTCAGCAACTGCGCCTTGAGCTTTCAATGTGGAAGGCTACGCCCGAGCTGATCGAGCTGGCGGGCGGTCCCTGTCCCGAGCCCTATCGGAAGGTACTCAGCGATCTGGAGCAGCGGCTGGCGGCGACCCGTGACAAGGCCCAGATGATCTGGGAAGGGCACGGCTGGAGTGGCGAGCGTCCCACGGTGGATACCCGTGAAGCGCTGCAGGCGCCGCTGGAAGCCTGCTATCACTCGCTGATGGCCTGTGGCCTTGATGTGATTGCCAACGGGGCGCTGCTGGATACCCTGCGCCGGGTTGCCTGCTTTGGCACCACCATGACGCGCCTGGATATCCGCCAGGAGTCCACGCGTCACACGCAGGTCTTCGAAGAGCTGACCCAATACCTGGGGTTGGGCAACTACGCTGACTGGGATGAGCCGGCCCGACGCAAATTCCTGCTCGATGAGCTGAACTCGCCGCGCCCGCTGATTCCTGCGCAGTGGCCTTGCTCGGCCGATGTGCGCGAGGTGCTCGATACCTTTGAGGTCATCGGCTCGGAGTACAGCGAGGCACTGGGTTCCTACGTGATCTCCATGGCCGGTCAGGCCAGTGACGTGCTCGCGGTGGCACTGCTCATGAAGGCAGTGGGTGGTCGGGTCAGCCTGCCTATCTCGCCGCTTTTTGAAACGCTTGACGATCTTGATCGTGCCGGCCATGTCATCAACGACCTGCTGGCCATGTCTGAGTATCGTGCGCTGATCGATGCCCGCCAGGAAGTCATGATCGGCTACTCGGATTCGGCCAAGGATGCCGGGCAGCTGGCGGCGGCCTGGGCGCAGTATCGTGCTCAGGAGCGACTGGTCAAGGTGTGTCACGAGCACGGCGTCACACTGACGCTCTTTCACGGTCGTGGGGGCACGGTCGGCCGTGGGGGCGGTCCGGCACATGCCGCCATTCTCTCCCAGCCACCCGGCTCGGTGCAGGGAAGCCTGCGGGTCACCGAACAGGGCGAGATGATTCGCTTCAAGTTTGGCCAGCCCCGAATCGCGGTGCGCTCCATGGAGATCTATCTCAGTGCGGTGCTGGAAGCGACCCTGCTGCCGCCGATCGAGCCAAAGCAGGCGTGGCGTGAAGAGATGGATCATCTGGCCAGCCGCGCCCACCAGGTGTACTCGGGCATCGTGCGGGAAGATCCGGCCTTTGTGCCCTATTTCCGGGCCGTGACACCGGAGACGGCGCTTTCCGGCCTGCCGCTGGGCTCTCGACCGGCCAAGCGTCGTGCCTCTGGCGGTGTTGAAACGCTCAGAGCCATTCCATGGATCTTTGCCTGGACGCAGACACGGCTGATGCTGCCGGCCTGGCTGGGCAGTGATGCGGCCTTTGCCGAGCGCAGTGACAGCGAGGAGGGCATGGCGCGCCTGCGTGAAATGATGAACGAGTGGCCTTTCTTTGGCACATTTCTGGACATGCTTGAAATGCTGCTGGCCAAGGCCGATGCCGAAATCAATGCCTACTATGAGGAACGTCTGATCGATGATGACGGTTCCCGCGCTTTGGGCACTTCACTGCGAGCGCGCCTCGAGGGGCTTGAAAGGACGCTTTTACGTATCCGAGAGCAGGAACATCTGCTGGAGCATGCGCCGATGATCCGTCAGGCCGTGGACGTACGAAATCCCTATATTGATCCGCTGCACGGTTTGCAAGCCGAACTCCTGTACCGAAGCCGGGAGCATGAGGGCAATATGTCGCCGGATCTGCAGCGGGCCCTGATGGTCACCATGGCCGGCATTTCGGCAGGGCTTCGCAATACCGGTTAAGCATTGCTGCAGGGTCAATGACACGAAGCGTGAATAAAGAATTGTGTTGTTGACCTTGAAAAGCCGGCGTTGGCACCTAATGTCTTATAGGACGTGCACAGGGGTGGCCCGCCATTTCCTGTGCCCTCAACTTGATGATGATTGCAGACAGGTACATGCAGTCATCAGTTTAAACCCGCTCAGCGAGCGAACAAGGAGTTTGACCATGGCTTATAAGCTTCCCGAACTGCCCTATGCATTTGATGCACTCGAGCCCCATATCGATGCGCAGACGATGGAAATTCACCATGGCAAGCATCACAACACCTATGTGACCAATGCAAACGCTGCGCTGGAAAAGATTCCTGAAGATCTGGCAGGACTCGAAGCGCCCGAGCTGCTCAAGCAGCTGGATCGCGTCCCGGAAGAGCAGCGCACCGCCCTTCGCAACAACGCCGGTGGCCATGCCAACCATTCACTGTTCTGGGAAATCCTGACGCCCAACGCGCAGGGCCTGAAGGAATTCCCGACGCTGATGAATGACATCGAAAAGACCTTCGGCAGCGTCGAAGCCTTTGCAGAGAAGTTTGAAACGGCTGCCAAGGGCCGCTTCGGCTCCGGCTGGGCATGGCTGGTGGTTAAAAATGGCAAGCTGGAAATCGTTTCCACTGCCAACCAGGACAGCCCGCTGGCCTCTGCCACTTACGGCGGCCATGATGCCACGCCGATTCTGGGTGTAGACGTGTGGGAGCATGCCTACTATCTGAACTACCAGAACCGTCGTCCTGACTATCTCAAGGCGTTCTGGAATGTCGTGAACTGGGCAGAAGTCGAAAAGCGCTACAACGCTGCGAAGTAAGCACATGTTGCGCTGACAGACCCGTCTGTCTGCAACCCGCCCTGGCCATCGCCAGGGCGGGTTTTTTTATGGGGCACTCATTGGATGGGGCACTCATTGATGACGTGACAGACCAGGCGTGATCCGACTTGTCCTGTACCGGTCGTTACTGTTTGGTACGACCTTTTGAAGTGCTTCGTCCAGTGCTTTTACGGGCGGTTGACGTCGAACGCCGCGCACTCTTTTTGCGGCGCGCCGGCGCTTTTTGTTGGCCATTCGAGGCGGGCTGCTCACCTCCGGCCTGCTGCATGGCCTGACCAAGGCGTGCGGCATCGACGGCACTGACCAGCGTTTTGAGTTCGGCGGCCATGTCATCAAGAAAGGAGGTCAGCGTATCGCTGCCTTCTCGCACGCGTGACAGGCGCTGCTCCCAGAGCGCCGTTCGCTCGGGCCCGGAGAGACTTTCGGGCAGGGCATCGATCAGGCCACGACCGCGTTGGGTCGCGCGAATGGCGCCTGACTGGCGGTAAACATACTCACGGGTCAACAGCGTCTCTATCATGCTGGCCCGCGTGGCCTCTGTCCCCAGTCCGTCCGTTTCCTTGAGCGTTGCCCGTACCGTGTCATCGGTCACATAGCGTGCCACATGCGTCATGGCATTGATCAGGCTGGCATCGGTAAAGGATTCTGGCGGCCGCGTCTGGCGCGTTTGGACCTCGCACTGTGTGACCCGAGCGTTATCGCCCTGCGTCATGGCCGGCAGGGTGGCATCGTCATCGGGCGTATTAAAAAGCGCGCGCCAGCCGACCTGAAGAATTTCGCGGCCCTTCGTCATGAAGGGTTCCTCAAGGGCTTCCAGCGTGACGCGGGTATCCCGGTATTCAAAGGGGGGATAGAACTGGACCAGCACGTTGCGTACCACCAGCATATAAACGTTTTGCTCCTCTCGGCTCAGGGTCTGCCAGTTCGGCGTCTGTCCGGTCGGTGCAATGGCGTGGTGGGCGCCGATCTGCTTGTCGTTGAAGGCACGTGATACGCGCGTGGTGTCAATGCCTGCATGCCACTGCCTGAGGGTGTCCTCGCCCTGGCAGGCCCTTTGCAGCGTGGCATCGATGCCCTTGAGATAGTCTCGTGGCAGGTAACGACAGTCCGAGCGCGGGTAGGTAATCAGACGGTGCCTTTCATACAGACGCTGGGCACAGTCGAGCACTGACTGCGCCGACATTTTATAGCGTCGCGCCGCATCAATCTGAAGCGTTGAGAGCGAGTAGGGCAGTGGCGCGCTTTGACGCTGATGCTTTTGTTCAACGCTTTTGATGATGGCGGGCTGGTCGGGCAGTTTCGCTGCCAGGGCCCGAGCGGGTGCCGCATCCAGAAGACGGCCTTGATCATCAAGTCGATGCTGCTCGCCCGGCTGCCACCAGGCGCGGACAGTGCCATTGCGCGTGACAAAATCGGCCCATAGCGGATAGAAGTCGACCGGCTGAAACTTCTCGATGGTTCTGTCACGGCGCACGATCAGGCCGAGCAGCGGTGTCTGTACCCGCCCGATGGAGAGCACGCCCTTGATGCCGGCCTGCTGGCCGGTCACCGTCCATGCCCGGGTCAGGTTGATGCCATATAGCCAGTCGGCCCGGGAGCGGGTCAGAGCGGCCTGATAGAGCGGCTGAAAACGCGCATTGTCCTCGAGTGCCTGCCAGGCCCGCTTCACGGCGGGCGTATTCATGTCGCTGATCAAAAGGCGCTCGACCGGTCCCTTCCAGCCCAGATACTCAATGGTTTCCTGCACGAGCAGCTGGCCTTCACGGTCGGGGTCGCCGGCGTGGACAACCCGGTCTGCCGACTTGATCAGGCGGCGCAGGATGGCCAGTTGTCCCCGGGCCTTTGGTCGAGGGGTCAGCTTCCACTTCGAGGGGATAATGGGCAGATCATCCAGTCGCCAGCGCTTCAGTCGCTCATCGTAGGCTTCCGGTGCGGCTTGTTCGAGTAGATGGCCAAAGCACCAGCTGACCGTGATGTCGGCGCTGCTCAAGGCGCCTTCCGATTGACTGAAGCGCCCAGGAAGCGCCGAGGCGATGGCGCGACCCAGCGAGGGTTTTTCGGCAATAATCAGTTGCATAATGTCAGTTCAATGCCCTTTTGGCCTTGATCAGTGCCCGGTACCAGCGCCTTGGTACGGTGCCAATGCCCGCAGGGCGCTGGCTGAGCAGGCTGATGTTGCGATGGGCGGTCTGGTCGATGTTGGACAATATGTTCAGCGTTGAGGGACGCGCCCCGTACTGTCGGATCAGAAACTCGATCGCTTCGGGTTCAAGGGCTACCCGGTAATGGCGCACCAGAGCAATCGCCAGCGATTCGGCACTGCGAGACAGATCATCGTTGATCTCGTTGACCATGGCGGCCCCGAGGGCGGTTTTGGCCGCTGCCGACAGGTCTGGTTCAAGATGACCGAAATAGGCCGCGTTGGTGGCATTGATGGCCCGTTGAACTTCCGGGCGTGACAGATGGATGTACGGTTCAAGGGCCAGGGCGATCTCGATGGCCAGATGCTTGGCCATGGCGATATGGCCGCTGGCGGAAGCCCCCTGCGGACCAGGGTCCTGCTGATGGTAACGTTCACGATCTGCGCGAGTGTTATTGAGATAGCGCGCCAGCTGGCGGCAGACGCGTGCCTTTTCGCCATCGGTCAGTTCGATATGGTTTTCATGGATACGAAGCCCTCGCTTGCCCGGTCCAACCTGCAGATGGGTAGCCTTGTCGTTCATCTGTTCAGTAATGGCTTCCCAGCGCTGCGAGTGACGAATGAGCGTGGCATGGCTGCGGGCGATCTGACCATAGTTTTCCTGCACACTGCGAAAGAGCTTCAGGGCATTGGTTAAAATTTCGGCACGCTCGCGCAGCTCCGGGCGCAGGTCGCTGCGGCCGTATTGCACGCCACTGGCCAGATGCTCGATCTGTTCTGCAAGCGCATCCATGGCCTGGCGACAGCGGGCGGTGAGGGTCTCGGCGCGGAGGCCGGCGGCAGCGTCCTCGACCAGCGTGCCCGACTGCTCTGCAAGATACACGGTCAACGCCTTGAGGCGGGAAAGACCGGTCGCCTGCTGGATGCGATAACGAGAGCGGGTCTGTTCAAGGGCATCGAGCGCTCGAGCCAGATGCCACCGCCCGCGGTACTCGAAGGTCAGCATGGGAATACGACGACCGCAGAGCAGCTCAAAGGCCAGAATGATCATTTCCTCGACGTCCTGCAGCGTCATGAGCAGCGCATTGTCCTGCTCGATGGCGGCCAGCACGCGTTCGATGAAGTTCTCATCACGCGCCACACCCTGGTGCAGATCCGGTGCACGTCCTGCAAAGCGGTCACGCAACAGGGAAATGGCCTCTGGTGCCACGTCGGCCAGTTCGTTGAGACGAGGGTCAATATGGTCACGATACAGGGCGACCAGATCCCGAATGCGGGATTGCATGCCGATACGGCGGTAAATGTCAATTTGTGCAATGCGTCGGGCGCTTTCCTCATCATCAAGCAGTTCAAGCGCTGCAAGCTGGACGCCTTCGGGGGCCAGATCATGCTTGCGAAGCAGCATGGCAGCGGCCTCACGCCGGCGAGCGTCGCCTTCAAGGCTTTCTACGATCAGGTTGCGGGTGATCAGCACCAGTTCCGGGAGTGTATCGAGCACCTGAGACACCCGGGCTGCCGCACGTTCATGCTTGCGCCCTCGGGTCAGGTGGTGCGCGAAGTTGGCGATGATACCGGCAAGACCCGTGATCAGGGCATAGCTGATGAAAAACACGTAGTTTTCCATCGACGGGCCGCGACCATAGCCGAGTAGATACCCCACCCAGGCGCCCAGCAGCGTCACCGGGCCGCTGACCCACAGAATCTGCATGGCGCTGTTGGTCCAGGGGACCTTGTTCATCGCCTGCGTAATGCGGCGGATGCGGTCGCGTCCTTCGCGTTCAAGACGAACGCGGGGCTCATCGGGATTTGTGCGTCGGCGAAGCAGTAAACGGGCTGAAAACAAGCGGGTATTTCCGAAACTGAAGTGGGCGTCGTGACGCAAGGGCTGCTTTTAAAACATGCATGGAAGGTCTGACTGACCCCCGGCGGGTGGTCAGTGAGGCAAACATGGTGGCGTTATCATGAGACGCAGGCAGTCAGCGTGATAGCATAAGCGTGATCATAGTGGAGGAACAATATGCTGGCAGCCTGGGTGGATCAACTCCTTGGGTTTTCGACGGGAGCACTTGAAGCCATACGTCGTGAAGAGCGCTATCCCTCACTAATGGGCTGGGCAAGAAAGGAAGGGGTGGAGCTGCTTGGTGGAGATGTGGCCCTGGCGCAGGCACTGGCCCCGGTGCTCTGGAACCAGATGCCCCTGCAGCGCCTTGGTTATCACATCGAGACGCTGGCGGTTCCATCACCTCAGGAACCCTGCTGGTGTGACTCCGGCAAACGATATGCCGACTGCTGTGATGGGGTCATGCTGCCGGGACAGGTCCCTCCGCATCTCATGTGGATGCTGTTGCTTCAGCGCCTTCGCGGCAAGGCGCTGAATGAGGCGCTGGCCTCCGATCATGTGCCGGCTCAGGCCCTGCTTGAGGCCGGTATCGTCAGTGCCGAGGGCGGACAGCTTGGGCGGGCACAAACCATCCTGGAGACGCTTTTTAATAACGCCGATTGGGAGGGGTTGCCGCTCGAAAGCGAACCGGCCTTTGAGCTTTTAAGCGATGTTTATCAGGAGCGCGGCTTTACGCGTAAAAAGGCGGCCCTGATGGACAGTGCCGTCGAATACGGCCCGGGATTTCTTCGTGGAGCAGCGTTGAAGCGGTTGTGTCTGCGCTATCTGGACAGCGACGATCTGCCCAGTGCTCGCGAGACGTTCATACGTACCCTGGAAACCATGCCCAACGAGCCGGCGCTTGCCTATCTCGAAAGCATGCTGCTGTTGCATGAGGGGCTGCCCGAGCAGGCGCGCGCGCGCGCTGATTTCTGGCGCCGTCGGTTACTGAATCGCAGTGACCTTGATGAGGATCAGCAGGCCTTTCTGGAACAGCTCGCCGAAGACCCTGAAGCCACCCTTGCCGAGCAGATGATTTACGCTGACGAGGAGCTTGCCGAGCCGCTGGAGACGCTGACCCGGCTGTTACAGGAGTTTACCGATGGCCCACGTCTGTCGCTTTTGATCAATGCCGACGGACGGCTCGAGTATCAGCAGGACGATCTGGATCATGCCCGCTATGGGATGTGGCAGCAGCACTTTACGAGCGAAAATGAAGAAGCGCCCGGCAGTGGACTTCAGGGCGATCCCTGGCATGATGGCAGGCCCTGGCTTGATGCGCTGTGTCTTCACCCGGAGTGGCTGTCGACCCCGGCCATCCTTCAGGAGCTTGCCATGGCGCTGGCCGGACGTTTTGGCAACCTGCCGTGGATGTTTCAGTCCATTTTCTCACCGTTGGCGCAGCGCTTCGAAAAATGGCTCGTCGCGGTTGAACTGGCTGAAAGCCCTTTTGTCTGGGGGGACGGTGATAACCATGTCCTGTTCCGGCTTGGGCTCGGGTTGATCATCGGCATGGAGCGCGGCGCTCGTGAGCAGTCACGACAGCTGGCTGAGCGTCTGATTCGCCTGGATGGTGAGGACAGCATGGGGCTACGGGAGCTGCTGCTGGAGCAGCTTCTAAGCGATGATCAGAATCTGCGAGCACTGACGCTTATCGAGGAGATCGAGCGCACCTGCGACGATGACGAGCCCTGGCTGGGATTGCTGCTGGGAAAGGCGCTGGCGCTGTACCGACTGGCGCGGCTTGAAGAAGCGCGCCATGCCTTGATGATGGTTGATCAGGCCAACCCCTGGATGCTCAAACTGCTGGTTCGCGATAATCCCAGGCGAGAGCCCGTCACCGGTAACTCCCCGGCCCCGGGATCACGGGCTGAAGCATGGCAGTACCGTGTCCTTATGCGGCCTCACTGGGTCGCGACGCAGGGCGCGCTGCGCTGGGTGGATGCCAGACTAAAAACGAGCGTTGAATAACGAGCGCTAAGTAACGCCATGGCGGCCATGGCGTTACCTGTCCGCGCTGGTGTCTACTGCCGATTGGGTAGAAACACCCACATCTGACCGGGTTGCTTCATGCGTCCTGCATTGAGGCTTGCCTCGTCGCCATGCCCCCAGAAAAAGTCAGCACGCACGGTGCCCTTGATGGCACTGCCCGTATCCTGAGCCAGCATCAGTCGCTGCATGCGCTGGTTGGACAGCGGGCGTGTGGTGGAAAGAAACACCGGTGCACCCAGCGGGATCTGTTTGGGATCGATGGCGATGCTGCGCTCCGGGGTCAGCGGCACACCCTGCGCGCCGATCGGGCCATCGCTGTCTTTGTGTGTGCTGTCGAGCTCCCTGAAAAAGACGAAGCGAGGGTTTACATTGAGCATCTCCTGAACGCGGCCGGGGTTGGCATTGGCCCATGCCTTGATACCCGGAAGAGTGGCCTGAGCCGGCGTGATCTCGCCGTGATCCAGCAGCCAGCGGGCAAAGGACTGAAAGGGCTGGTCGGTGGCACCGGCAAACCCGACACGCATTTCTCCGCCTTCAGCCAGCTTGATGCGGCCCGACCCCTGGATCTGTAAAAAGGCAGCTTCAACCGGATCATCCACCCAGACCAGTTCCCTGCCATGCAACACGCCGCTTTTAATCAGCTGGCTGCGGCTGGCGGCCATGAGGCTGCTGCTTCCCATGTTGCGATACAAGGGCACCTGATAAGGGCCATGACGTGTACGTGAGCCTCGAAGGACCGGCTCGTAATAACCGGTAATGGTGCCGACTGTCGACCCATCACTGTTGCTCAGGCTGAAGGGCGTAAAGTGCTGTTCGAAATAGCGTCGGATGGCGCGACTGTCCAGCGGGTCAACATGGCGGGCATCGTTACAGACCGAGGCCCAGTCAGGCTTGCGTGAAAGCTTTTCGCAGCTGGTTTGAAAGGCACTCCAGGCGCTCAGAAGATTGTCATCCTGCCAGCCGGGCAGCTGTTGCCAGCTGGTCGAATGCATTGGGGTGCTCGAGTCGGTGTATTGAGGCGTTTTGGCGGGCTGGAAGCCGGTCTGGCCGGTGGAGCAGGCGGCCAGAACCACACCTGTCAGCATCAGGCAGGTGCCTCTGCCAACCAGACGAGTCAGCCGCAAAAGGCCCTGAGGGCGATAGGTGTTATCAGATACAAAAGACAAGATCAGGGTCTCTTCTGGGGGCGTGGCCAGGGCCTTTCGCCCGTGGAACAGTAAAGGCGTTAAAAAGCATTACCGGGTGGGCGGGTCGGTAATATCTCGCCATTGGCGAAAATACCAGAGGATCATGAGCCCCGGAATAGCGGCCAGGGTGCAGATCAAAAAGAATCCATCCCAGCCGACAGCGTCTGACAGGATGCCACCGGGGGCTGAAATCACGACTCTGGGCAGCCCCATGATCGAAGACAGCAGGGCATACTGGCCTGCAGTGAATCGCTTATCGGTGAGGGCGGCCATAAAGGCCAGAAAGGCAGCGGTGCCCATGCCGGCCGCGGCGTTTTCAAGACTGACGACCGTTGCCAGTACCGTAATTGAGTGGCCGACATGATTGAGCCAGATGAAGCCGGCGGTGGACGCCATTTGCAATAGTCCGAACCACCACAGCGAGCGGTAGATACCGATGCGCAGAATCACCAGACCGCCCAGAAAGATACCGCCCAGCAAGGGCCAGAAACCAAAGATTTTGACTGTGGCGCCAATTTCGGCGTTGGAGAACCCAAGCGATTTGTAAAAGGGGGTGGTCAGATTGCCGGCGACTGAATCCCCCAGCTTGTAGAGCAGGATGAACAGCAGCAGCCAGAGTGCGCCCGGGCGCGTCAGAAAGTTGCGAATGGGATCAAGGAAGGTATCCCGCCAGTTTTGCGGGTGCATGGAACGCTGCGCGCTCGGCTCGGGCGCCATCAGGGTGACCAGCATACAAGCGCCAAGCAGCACCGCCATGGTCAGGTAGGTCGCACGAAAGCCGATGCTGTCGGCAAGCATCAGGCCACCCCCGGAGGCAAACAGCATCCCGGTGCGATAGCCATAGGTGTAAAGGCTGGAGCCTATGCCGAGTTCCTTCTCGGGCAGGTGCTCGCGGCGATAGGCATCGATGATGATGTCCTGCGTGGCACTGAAAAAGCTGATGCCCAGCGCCACAACACCCACGGTCAACGGTGCCAGCCCGGGGTCGGAAAGGGCCAGCGCCACGATCAAGGAGGTCAGCAGCAGCTGGGTCAGCAGCAGCCAGCCACGACGCCTGCCAAGAAAGGGCAGTTCGAAGCGGTCCAGCAGCGGCGCCCAGAGGAACTTGAGCGTGTAGGGAATGCCGATCAGCGCCAGCAGGCCGACGGCGTCCAGAGAGACGCCGGCATCCGTCATCCATGCCTGAAGCACGCTGCCTGTCAGCAACAGGGGCAGGCCTGACGCGAGCCCCATGAGGAACGTGATACCATGGCGCGCAACGGCGGCCCGGGCTGTAGCAATCGAAGTCAACGGTGTTATCCAGAAAGTCGCGGGCATTTAAATGGCGCGCCGATTCTCTCAGACCGGTGCGCTGACGGCTACTGACCGGGGATGGTTTTAATGAAGACGACAGGACCTGAAGGGCTGCGCTGGTACGCTGTTCAATGCAAGTCAGGCGAGTCCTTTCGTGCTGCCGAACACCTGACCCATCAGGGCTACACGGTCTTTCATCCGGTCATGCAAAGGGAGAAGCGCCAGCGCGGCAAAACCGGGCAGGTACTTGAGCCCCTGTTTCCCTGGTATCTCTTTATACGGATGAATCCGCTTCAGGATAACTGGGCGCCCGTTCGTTCCACGCGAGGGGTGATCAAGCTGTTGGCCTTTGGTCGAGAGCCGGTGCCGGTACCGGATGCGTTGATCGATACCCTGCGCCAGCAGGTCAGTGATCAGGCGATGGTTTCACAAGAGCCTCGTTTTCAGGCGGGCGAGCGGATCGAAATTACCGACGGGCCTTTCAAGGCACTGGAGGGGCTGTTTGTTCATGGCAAGGAAGATGAACGCGTCGTGGTTCTGCTCAATATCCTGCAGCAGGAACACCGCATAACCCTGCAGTCCAGTCAGATTCAGGGCTCGACAAAGCCCTGAAGCGGTTGTGTCATGAAGAAGACTCTAGCTGTCTATCCACCAGCGGGCATCCCAGCTTGTCATCACCTGCTCCGGATAGCGCGTCTTGCCGAGGCTGCCGTTATATCGCGCCAGAGCGCGGGTAACGTCTCCCTTTTCGACCTTGAGATACCACGCCAGAATCGTGCAGCCATAGCGCAGGTTGGTATCAGGGTCGAAGAGGTTGTCACTGTCCCTGCCGATCTCCTTTTTCCAGAAGGGCATGACCTGCATGAGCCCCTGTGCGCCGGCGCTCGAGCGTGCCCGTGGCGTAAAACGACTTTCCACATCAATCACCGACAGTACCAGCTGCAGATCCAGTGAGGCGCGCAGGGCTTCACGCTGAACGCTTTTTAGCAACTCAAGGCGTTGATGCGAGTCGGAAAGGTAGATGGCAAGGCGCCGATTCATGTCCGTCATCCAGACCTCGGCTTCAAAATGATCGTCAAAGTGCTCATCATTGGCTACGGCGCTGGAAAGCTGTCGAATCAATTGCGCTGATACATGCGCTTCTGGCACCGCGGCTGCCAGAGTCATGGGCGCAAAAAGGGCGCCTGTCACCAGACAGGCGCCCCAGAGGCATGCTCGAAAACCGGCGTTAGGCCAGCTTTTGACAAATGAACTCGACGGCCTCCTGTTGCGCCACCATTGTAATATCGTCGTCACGCCTTCCTTTGTACTCCAGTTCACCTGTTTTCAGGCCGCGATCCCCGATCACGATACGGTGGGGAATGCCAATCAGCTCGAGATCGGCAAACTTGACGCCCGGACGCTCGTCACGATCATCCAGCAGGACTTCGATGCCCCTTTCGTTGAACGCGTTGTAGAGGCGCTCGGCCTCGTCACGAACGGCCTGTGACTTGTGCGCATTCATCGGTACCAGCGCCACCTGATAGGGGGCAAGAGTGGCAGGCAGGGCAATGCCGCGCTCATCATGGTTCTGTTCGATGGCAGCAGCGACCACACGGCTGACGCCGATGCCATAACATCCCATCTGTAGCGGTACGCTGTCTCCGTTCTCATCAAGAACGGTCGCGCCCAGTGCCTCCGAGTACTTCGTGCCAAGCTGGAAAACATGCCCGACTTCGATGCCACGCGCGATCGAGAGCGTGCCCTGTCCGTCCGGTGACGGGTCGCCGGCGACAACATCGCGAATGTCGGCCACTATCGGCAGGGGCAGGTCGCGCTCCCAGTTAATGCCAAAAAAGTGTTTGCCATCGATATTGGCGCCTGCACCAAAATCGCTCATGACCGCCACGCTGCGATCGATGATCAGCGGTATTTCAAGGCCGACCGGTCCAAGTGACCCGGGGCCTGCGCCGACGGCCTGGCGAATTTCTTCTTCATTGGCCATGACCAGCGGAGATGCCACCTGCTCCAGGTGCAGCGCCTTGATCTCGTTGAGCTGATGGTCACCACGAACCATCAACGCCACCAGCCCGCCTTCGGCGCCATGAACCATCAGGGTCTTGACGGTCTTCTCGATCGGCAGGCCGTGCTTTTCCACCAGCGCTGCAATGGTTTTGGCATCCGGTGTATCGACCTCATGCATGTTTTCTTGAGGCGCTGCCCGTTCCTGACGATCAGGCAGTGCTTCGGCCTTCTCGATATTGGCGGCGTAATCAGAACCCGTGGAAAAGATCACGGCATCTTCACCCGAGTCGGCCAGCACATGGAACTCATGAGAGCCGCTGCCCCCGATCTCGCCGTTGTCAGCCTGCACGGCACGAAAATCAAGGCCCAGACGAGTGAAAACGCGAACGTAGGCGTCATACATTTTCTGGTAGGAGGCCGCCATCGCTTCCTGACTGATATCGAATGAATAGGCATCCTTCATGATGAATTCACGTGCCCGCATGACGCCAAAGCGGGGCCTTGTCTCATCACGAAACTTGGTCTGAATCTGATAGAAATTGCAGGGCAGCTGACGGTAGGAACGCACTTCGTTGCGTACCAGATCGGTGATGACCTCCTCATGAGTGGGGCCATAGCAGAACTCACGATCGTGGCGGTCACGAAGGCGAAGCAGCAGATTGCCATACTTGTCCCAGCGGCCTGACTCCTGCCAGAGTTCGGCGGGCTGTACCGACGGCATCAATACTTCCTGGGCACCGGCACGGTCCATTTCCTCGCGTACGATCTGCTCTACCTTGCGCAGCGTTCGCAGCCCAAGTGGCAGCCAGGTGTAAAGGCCGGAAGCCAGTTTTCGAATCATGCCGGCACGCAGCATCAGTTGATGACTGACAACCTCAGCGTTGGCGGGCGTTTCCTTGAGCGTGGATAGCAACAGTTGACTGGCGCGCATGAACCGAATGTTTCCCTTGGGCCGGATGAAATGAACCGCATTGTACGAGTATTCGTTGCCTGTCGGCAAAATGCGTTTCCAGTATTGTGCAATGATGGTATGTGTTCACTCATGCTGCGCACTCAATCAGGCAGCAGAGGATGCTCATTGAGCGTGCATTGATGACAACAGACAAGGAGATACCATGCAGCGTCGATGTACTGGTGTGGTCATGACTGTTTTGATGCTGATGCTGGCAGGATGTGCGGGCAGGGATGATACGGAATTTGTCTGGCAGCCCCCCAGGGTCAATGATCAGGGCACTCAGGCAGGCCAGAGGGCCTGTATGCCAGGGCCTGACGGTCCCAGCAGCTGTAACCAATAAAGCCTTTATTGACAGATCAGTGGCCCATAAAAAACGGCACCCGAAGGTGCCGTTTGTTCAGAACCTTTCGACAATCGTCGATTAGAACTGTACGCCAACAGAAGCCATGGCAGCGTCGATCTTGTAGTCGCTGTCCATGTCATAGCGCGTGTATTCAGCACGTGCAAAGACCGGTACGGTTTCAAACTGGTACTTGAGGCCCAGACCGTAAACCGGGTCAGTGCCGTACTGGTTGCTGGCCGGACCTTCCTGAGCATTGGCTTTCCAGTAGGCAGCACCAACGCGTGCATAACCGGATACGCCGTAGAACAGGGGCAGCTCGCCGATGGCGCTCAGGCTGTAGGCCTTGGTCTGGTAATGACCGTTGCCCTGATCGGTGCCGTAATCAATGTCGCCCAGATCGGCGTAGTTGATTTCGGTAGAGAACCAGTCGTTGAACTTGTAACCAACGAAGGCACTCTGAGCAGTGTCGTTGTTGTCAGTGATGCGATCGCCTGACAGGTTGCCATTGCTGAAGCTGCTGACGTCAGCATCATGGACCTGCGCGCTACCCACGCCAACACCTGAGTAGATGCCTGAGCTGGTGTCAGCCATGGCCATCGGAGCGGCGACCAGGGAAGAGGCGAACAGCGGTGCTGCGAAAAGTGCGAATTTTTTCATGATGATCTCCTTGCATGAAACCTTTATTGACTGGAGCGTCTTGCTCCATGACAAAATCGATTCGGTGAGCTGTTATTACTCGAACAGTGTTTTCAAAAACATTTTTAGCATGAGAATCGATTCACGTAAAGACTAGAATGCATCAGCCTGTTCGATGAAGACGTCTGCAAAAATTTCTACTCAATATGGGCTGACAGTATAGCAACAGTCTGCGTTTTCGCCCGGCGCTGGTCCGTATTGCGTTTCCAGACGTACCGACAGTGGGGAAGCTCATCCTTTCGCCGGTACAATTCATCAGTACAATGTCTTTCTTCGCGGTTCTGCCTCCACAGTATCGCCTTTATTCTCGTGTCCTCTTGCTTGGTTTTGATATGTCTGACGACCTGATGCCTGCCGAACTGCTCGACTTTCTCCCTTGCCGAACTACCCAGCCGTGGGTGGATGCAGCGCTTGGTAATGAGCGTCTTTTAATGATCGATCACGCCCAATGTGAAAAAAAGGCAGCCTCCACGGCCATGAGCCTGATGTATCGCTATACCAGTCGTGCAGATCTTTTGACCAAGATGTCCCAGCTGGCGCGGGAAGAGCTGCTTCATTTCGAACAGGTCGTCACGCTGATGCGCGAGCGTGGCATTGCCTATGAACATGTGTCGGCGTCACGCTACGCGCAGGGCCTGCGTGAGCATGTTCGAGAGCAGGAGCCGGGAAGGCTGATTGATGTACTGATCGTGGGCGCTTATATCGAGGCCCGCTCCTGTGAGCGCTTTGCCTGTTTGATCCCTCACCTTGATGACACGCTGGCAAAATTTTATCGCAGTCTGGTGAAATCCGAGGGTCGACATTTTGAAGACTATCTTGAACTGGCCGCACAGTATGCCGATGAGCCCATTGATAAGCGGGTGGCATTTTTTGGCGAGGTTGAAAGATCTCTGATCGAATCGCCGGATAGTGAGTTTCGCTTTCACAGCGGTGTTCCGGCTGCTGCCTAACAGGTTGCGCAGGATGGCTGTCAGGAAAAGGACGCCCCATTACGGGGCGTTTTTTTGTCACTCTTGAGACAGTTTCGAAAGACGGAAGCTCGACAGCGTCAGGGTCGTGTCGTCCAGGCGGATCTCCCAACCTTCATCCCTGCCATGATGCCAGTCACCCAGCACGTAGCGTTTGGCACTCTGACCGCCTTGCAGGGACAGGTCATGCACATCAGGGCGATGTGTGTGGCCTTGAATCAGCGTGCGAACATCGTACTGCTGCATGATGTCTTCAACGGCATCCTGACTGACATCCATGATGTCATCGGATTTGCTGCCATTGGCAGTGCCCGAGCCTTCACGCATGCGATCTGCCAGCAGACGGCGCTGTTCCACCGGCAGTGCCAGAGTTTTTTGCTGCCACTGAGGGTCACGCGTCATGGCGCGAAACTGCATGTACTCACTGTCCTGAGTGCAAAGGCTATCGCCATGCATCAAAAGGGCAGATGTTTTGTCATCAATGGTCATGATGGCGGGATCATCGATCAGTACGGCACCGGTGAGTTCGGCAAAATGCTCACCCAGCAGAAAATCGCGATTGCCGTGCATGACATACAGATGTCTGCCGCTGTCACTGAAGCGGCACAGGGCATCAATGACCTGTTGCTCAAAGTCGCCGATGGCATCATCGCCGATCCAGCTTTCAAAAAGATCGCCCATGATATAGAGCGCATGAGCATCCCGGGCACGATATTCCAGATAATTCAGAAATGCGCGGGTCAGCTCCGGAGCGTCCTGCTGCAAGTGCAGATCGGCAATAAACAGTGTCGTCATGACCTCTCCTGCTTGAAGGGCGCAGTGTTGTGCTGCGCCTGAAACATTATTGTCCGGTGATCGAATCAGGCATCGACCAGACGAGCAGATTCGATCACAACGTCTTCTGCGGGGACGTCTGCGTGACCATGGCGGCGCGTGGTGGCCACGCCCTTGATGTTGTCCACGACGTCCATGCCTTCAACCACCTGGCCAAAGACACAGTAGCCCCAGCCGGGAGGCGTCGGAGAGGTATGGTTTAGAAAGTCATTGTCGGCCACATTGATAAAAAACTGCGCCGTTGCCGAGTGCGGGTCGCCCGTTCGGGCCATGGCGAGATGGCCACGGGCGTTTTTGAGGCCGTTGTCGGCTTCATTCTTGATGGGCTCATGAACCGGCTTTTGAGAGAAGTCGGTATCAAAGCCGCCGCCCTGGACCATGAAGCCATCAATCACGCGATGGAAAAGCGTGTTGTCATAGTGGCCTTCACGGATGTAACGCTCAAAGTTGGCCGCCGTCTCGGGCGCCTTGTCATGGAAAAGCTCGATTTTGATATCGCCGGCACTGGTAGACAAAATGATCATGAAAAATTCTCTAAAAAGGCAATAAAAGGACAGCTTCAGGGCAGCTACGCAGGAGTGGCACGCATCAGGCTGGCGCTCACTCGTGACGTCGGTACTGATACCTGCATGGCATGGTCCCGGGCGCTCACGCTATAATAGCGGCTTTGTCCGGGCAGGCGAAACCGCGCCTGCCGGTATCCGTTGTCAACAAGGTCTGATCACGCCCCATGAGCTCAGAAAGCACCAGCGCACCGAATTTCATTCGTACACAGATTCGTGAAGAGATCGAGCAGGGGCGCGTTAATACCATCGTGACGCGCTTCCCGCCCGAACCCAACGGCTTTTTGCACATCGGTCATGCCAAGTCGATATGTCTCAATTTTGGTCTTGCCGAACAGCTCGGTGGGCAGTGTCATCTGCGCTTTGACGACACCAATCCCGCAAAGGAAGAGCAGGTCTACATCGATGCCATTCGTGAAGACATCGACTGGCTTGGCTTCAAGTGGAGCGGTGAGGTGCGCTATGCCTCCAGCTATTTCGACCAGCTTCATGAATGGGCCTGCCAGCTGATTCGCGATGGACTGGCCTATGTCGACGATCTCAATGCCGAACAGATGCGCGAATATCGCGGCACGCTGACAGAGCCCGGTCGGCCCAGTCCGTGGCGTGATCGAAGTGTTGAAGAGAATCTGGCCCTGTTCGAAGGCATGAAAAACGGTGAGTTCGCAGAAGGTGAGAAGGTACTGCGGGCCAAAATCGATATGGCCTCACCCAATATCAATCTGCGCGACCCAACCCTTTACCGCATTCGTCATGCCGTGCATCACCAGAGCGGTGACAAGTGGAAGATTTATCCTTCCTATGACTTTACGCATGGGCAGTCCGATGCCATCGAGGGCATTACACACTCCATCTGCACGCTGGAATTTGAAGACCATCGGCCGCTCTACAACTGGTTTCTGGACAATCTGCCAGTACCGGCTCGTCCGCGGCAGATTGAATTTGCGCGTCTCAATCTGAATTATACCGTTACCTCAAAACGCAAGTTAAAGCTGCTGGTGGATCAGGGCGTTGTCGACGGTTGGGATGATCCTCGCATGCCGACCATTTCCGGCATGCGCCGTCGTGGCTATACACCTGCCTCGCTTCGTAAATTCTGCGACATGGTTGGCGTTTCCCGCGCGTCTGGTGTTGTCGACATTCAGATGCTTTATCACGCCATTCGCTCGGACCTGGAAGACAACGCCCCCAGGGCCATGTGTGTCATGAAGCCGCTCAAGGTCGTGCTGACCAACCTGCCCGAAGATCATGAAGAGATCTTTGAAGTGCCCGGCCACCCGGCACGCGAAGACATGGGCATGCGTCAACTGCCGCTTAATCGTGAAATCTGGATCGACCATGAAGATTTCATGGAAGAGCCGCCGAAGAAGTTCTTCCGTCTGGCGCCCGGCAAGGAAGTGCGCCTGCGCAATGCCTACGTCATTCGCTGTGATGACGTCATCAAAAACGAGCAGGGCGAGATAGAAGCACTGCACTGCAGTGTTGATCTGGAGACGCTGGGTCAGAACCCGGAAGGCCGAAAGGTGAAAGGGGTCATCCACTGGGTCAGTGCTCGTCACGGTGTCGAGGTTGAAGTGCGTAATTACGACAACCTGTTTCAGGTCGAAGCACCGGACCGCGACAAGGATGTTGATTTCCTTGAGCACCTCAACGCTCAGTCTCTCGAAACGGTTTATGGCATCGGCGAGCCTTCGCTTGCACAGGCTGGCGCCGAGCAGCGTTTTCAGTTCGAACGTGTTGGTTACTTCTGTGCCGATCGCCGTGATCACGGCGGTGACAGGCTGGTCTTCAATCGTACGGTCAGCCTCAAGGATGGCTGGGCGAAGGCACAGAACAAGACAAACTGAAGGGGAGTATCCGCGTGCAGATTTACAACACCCTGACGCGTCAGAAGGAAGTCTTTGCTCCCATCGATGCCGGCAATGTGCGCATGTACGTCTGCGGCATGACCGTTTATGACTACTGTCATCTGGGGCATGCGCGCATGCTGGTGGCATTTGATGTCATTACCCGCTGGCTGCGTACCAGCGGTTATGGCCTGACCTACGTTCGCAACATCACCGATGTTGATGACAAGATTCTGGTTCGCGCCCGGGATAACGATGAATCGATCGAGGCGCTGACAGGGCGCATGATCGATGCCATGCATGAAGATGAGCGCCGGCTTGGCGTGTTGCCGCCTGACCAGGAGCCGCGTGCCACGGCACATATCGATGACATCATTGTCATGATCAGGACGCTGATCGAGCGTGGCTACGCCTACCATGCCGATAACGGCGATGTGTTCTATCGCGTTCGCCGTTTCGAGCAATATGGCGCGCTTAACAATCGCAACCCCGATGACATGCGTTCCGGCGCCCGGGTCGATATTGATCAGGCCAAGGAAGATCCGCTGGACTTTGTGCTCTGGAAAAGCGCCATCCCGGGTGAGGCCAGCTGGCCATCGCCATGGGGAGCAGGGCGGCCGGGCTGGCATATCGAATGCTCGGCCATGTCGACCTGCTGTCTGGGCAATACCTTTGATATTCATGGTGGTGGACCGGATCTTGCCTTTCCTCACCATGAAAACGAAATTGCTCAAAGCGAGGCGGCGACCGGACAAAAGTACGTTAACACCTGGATGCACGCCGGGGCCCTGCGTGTTGATAACGAGAAGATGTCCAAGTCGCTGGGCAACTTTTTCACGGTGCGTGACGTGCTCAAAGAGCATGATCCCGAAGTGGTGCGTTACCTCCTTGTGGCCAGTCATTATCGTAGCGCCATCAATTACGCCCCTGACACCCTCAAGGATGCCCGACGTTCACTGGAGCGGTTCTATAACGCCTTGGAGGGTGTGAAGGTCGTTAAAGGGGCGGTCAGCGGTGATTTTAATACACGTTTTACCCAGGCCATGAATGATGACTTCAATACGCCCGAGGCGTTGGCCGTCATGTTCGAACTGGCACGCGAGGTCAATCGTCATCGCGATGACGCCACCCAGGCCGGGGCTCTGGCCTTCGAGCTGGTGCGCCTTGGCAATATTCTGGGGCTTCTGGAACGTTCGCCTGACGACTTTCTCCAGGGAGTGCCATCCGGTATCGATGACAAGTATATTGCTGGTCAGATTGAGGCGAGAAATGCAGCGCGCCGGGCGCGGGATTTTGCTGAAGCCGACCGCATCCGCGATGCGCTGGCGGCAAAGGGCATTATCCTGAAGGACAGTCGCGAAGGCACGACCTGGGTTAGTGAGACCCTGTAGCGGCGACACGGGATCCGGTTTGAAAGGGTCCTGAGCCCAATTAAAAGGCCTCGCCATTGGCGGGGCCTTTTAATGTCCGATGGGCCGGTATAACAAGGTCGGCCTTGCTCAGCTGTTGTCGTGCAGGTCGGCAGCCATCAGTGTATTTTCAAGCAGTGAGGCGACGGTCATTGGGCCGACCCCGCCCGGTACCGGAGTGATATGAGACGCGCGCGCCCTGGCGCCTTCAAATTCCACATCGCCGGTCAGTTTGCCGTCAGCGGTGCGATTGATGCCAACATCGATCACGATAGCGCCCGGGCGAATCCATTCACTCTTGACCAGGTTCGGGTTGCCCACCGCCACGATCAGCAATTCTGCGCTCTCAACATGTTGTTGAAGGTTGCGCGTGAAGCGATGGCACACGGTAATGGTACAGCCTGCCAGCAGCAGTTCGAGTGCCATTGGGCGACCAACAATGTTGGAGGCACCAACAATGGTGGCTGTCATGCCACGCACATCAAGCTGGTGTTCGTTCAGCAGTGTCATGACGCCCATCGGGGTGCACGGACGCAGGGTGGGCATGCGCTGTGCCAGACGGCCAAGGTTATAGGGGTGAAAGCCGTCAATGTCCTTATGGGGGTGAATGCGCTCGAGCAGGGGGCGCGCATCCAGATGACCGGGCAGGGGCAGTTGCAACAGGATGCCGTCCACGCTGGTATCCGCGTTGAGCTGATCTATCAGCGCTTCCAGTGCATGCTGTGTGGTCTCTGCCGGAAGCTGGTGCTGAAATGACAGGATGCCGGCCTGTTCGCAGGCACGATGCTTGTTGCGGACATAAACCTCTGATGCTGCGTCATCGCCTACCAGTACCACAGCCAGGCCAGGCACTCTTTTACCTTCCCGGCGCCGTTCGGCCACCTGCTGGGTAACTCTTTCACGCACCTTCTGTGCCGTGGCCTTGCCATCAATCAACTGTGCACTCATCTATATTCTGTCCTGGTGACGATTCAAGCGAGCTTCGCTCATTAGTGCTGCAATTGTCGCATCCCGCCGGGTGCAGTCAATGAATGTTCTTTGCAGGGTCGACGAAAGCCATGAAAGCACTCTATGACAAGTTATGCTTGACCCCGTCCGGTTATCAGGTAAAATGCGCCTCGCATTGGCAGCGGCCTCGTCAGAGGTGCTGGCGTATCGGGATATAGCGCAGTCTGGTAGCGCGCCTGCTTTGGGAGCAGGATGTCGGGGGTTCAAATCCCTCTATCCCGACCAACCTTTTGATTTCAGTAGGGTTTTTGGGATCGCAGGTTGACAGCAAAAGCCACGGTCAATAGAATGCGCCCATAGCTCAATCGGATAGAGCAACGGCCTTCTAAGCCGTAGGTTGCAGGTTCGATTCCTGCTGGGCGCGCCAATTGATTTTATGGCTCGTGTTGCAGGTAAAAAGCGCAGGTAATGGTGGGTGTAGCTCAGTGGTAGAGCCCCGGATTGTGGTTCCGGTGGTCGTGGGTTCGATCCCCATCATCCACCCCATTATTTTTAAGCACTGCTGAGTTGGCAGTGTTTGTGTTTAAAATGGTGGGTGTAGCTCAGTGGTAGAGCCCCGGATTGTGGTTCCGGTGGTCGTGGGTTCGATACCCATCATCCACCCCATTATTTTTAAACACTGATGATTGTCAGTGTTTGCATTGAAAAGGGCGGCCCTGTGGGGCCGCCCTTTTTGCTTTGCGTATCATGTGTCGAAGGGTTGTTCGGGAATCGGAGTGGCTTACTGACTTCACAGTGAGTAAAGAAATTCCAATTTTCCCCTTGAAATCGTATTAATCGGTGCCAATTAAGGCTTCGAGCTTGCCAGCATCTTATGGGGTTCTTAAAATCTGCGCCCTTGAGTTTTTTATTTCGAACACGCCACCTGAGTGGGTAGAGGATCATTCATGCAAGTTTCAGTCGAAACGACTTCACCGATCGAGCGTCGCGTAACCGTTCAGGTCCCGGCTCAAGAAGTGGACAACAATGTCGATGAGCGACTCAAGGATACTGCTCGTCGTGTACGCTTGGATGGTTTCCGTTCAGGGCACGTCCCCATGAGCGTTGTTCGCCAGCGTTTTGGTCGTGATGTACGCAATGAAGTCGTTGATGAAGTCATGCGCCAGCATTATGTGCGCGCCATCACCGAAAACGAGCTTAACCCGGCGGGCTATCCTTCGCTGGAAGCCACCGTTAATGAAGCGGGCAAGGACCTTGAATTTGTCGCAACTCTGGAAGTTTATCCTTCCATCGAGTTGACGCTGCCTGAAGACGAGCAGATCGAGCGTCCTCAAGCCGAGATTAACGATGCCGATATCGACGAGATGATCGAGACACTGCGCAAGCAGAATGCCCAGTGGAACGACGTTGAACGTGCGGCAGCCGATGGCGATCAGGTGACCATCGATTTTGAAGGCTTTCTCGGTGAAGAAGCCTTTGAAGGTGGCAGCGCCGAAGGTCATCAGCTGGTGCTGGGTTCCAACAGCTTCATCCCCGGCTTTGAAGAGCAGCTGATCGGTGTTCAGGCTGGAGACGAGCGGGAAGTGACGGTTACCTTCCCGGAAGATTACCAGGCCGAACATCTGGCGGGTCAGGAAGCGCGTTTCAAGACCAAAACGCACAAGGTTCAGGCTCAGGAACTTCCTGCAATCGACAGCGAGTTCATGTCCCGCTTTGGTGTTGAAGATGGCGACAGCGACAGCTTCCGTACCGAGATTCGCAACAATATGCAGCGTGAGCTGGATAACGCGATCGACAACCGTGTTCGTCAGCAGTTGATTGATGCCCTCAAGGCACGCAACGAAGTATCGGTACCCAGCTCTCTCATTTCTCAGGAAGTCGAGGGGCTCAAGCGTCAGGCCGCACAGCAGTTCGGTCTGGGCGATGATTTCGACGTGTCTCAGCTGCCTGATGAGCTGTTTGCCGAGCAGGCTCGTGGTCGCGTTGAAGTGGGTCTGCTTCTGGCAGAAGTGGTCAGCCACTTCGAACTGGATGCTGATGATGCCGAAATTCGTGCCTTCATCGAAGAGCAGGCCGGTCAGTTTGAACAGCCTGAACAGGTTGTCGAGCAGTACATGGGTAACGAGCAGATGAAAAATCAGGTGAAATCTGCTGTGCTGGAACGCAAGGCCATCGACAGTCTGCTGGAAAAGGCAAATGTCGTCGAAACGCCCATGAGCTATCAGGAAGCACTTCAGGCCGCGCAACAGCAAGAAGCTGACGAGGCCGAGGAAACCGAAGAGCAGGCCGGCTGATATCTGGCGTCACAGCCATACTCAGGCTGGCAGTCAGGACCCGGCGAAAGCCGGGTTCTATCATTGGCCCACATCACTGTAAGGTTGCTACATGAGAAGCGAGTCTGATATTACCAATGCTGGCGGGCTGGTCCCCATGGTGGTGGAGCAGAACGCACGTGGCGAGCGGGCCTACGATATTTACTCCCGTCTGCTCAAGGAACGTGTCATTTTTCTTGTTGGCCCGGTCGAAGACTACAGTGCCAACCTGATTGTGGCGCAGTTGCTCTTTCTGGAGTCGGAGAATCCTGACAAGGATATTCATCTCTACATCAATTCTCCGGGTGGTTCAGTGACTGCCGGCATGTCAATCTATGACACCATGCAGTTCATCAAGCCCAATGTTTCAACGGTCTGCATCGGTCAGGCCGCCAGCATGGGTGCATTGCTGCTGGCCGGCGGCGCAGAAGGCAAGCGCTACTGTCTGCCGCATTCACGAATGATGATTCACCAGCCGCTGGGTGGTTTCCAGGGCCAGGCCAGCGATATCGAAATTCATACGCGTGAAATCCTGACGATTCGGCAGCGTCTTAACGAAATTCTGGCGCATCATACCGGGCAGGATATCGACAAGATTGCGCGTGATACCGATCGCGACAATTTCATGAACGGCGAGCAGGCTGTCGAGTACGGCCTGATCGACGCAACGCTGGCACATCGCCCGGTATCCTGATAGCGTTGATTCAGAGTCTGACCATGATGGCGTGCCAGTGCGCCGCCATCTTCAAGAGGTACGCGAATGGCTGACGGCAAAGGCAAGGACGAAGGCGGCAAGCTGCTTTACTGTTCATTTTGTGGCAAAAACCAGAATGAAGTACGCAAGCTGATCGCTGGACCCTCTGTTTACATCTGCGATGAATGTGTTGATCTATGCAACGACATCATTCGCGAAGAGGTCGTGGAGTCCGAAGCGTCTTCCGACGACGAGCGTCTTCCTGCTCCGCGGGAAATTCGCAACACGCTTGATGATTATGTGATCGGTCAGGACCGCGCCAAGATGGTGCTCTCCGTTGCCGTTTACAATCACTACAAGCGTTTAAAGGTAGGTCAGCAAAAAGGCGATGATCGCGTTGAGCTGGGCAAGAGCAATATTCTGTTGATCGGTCCGACCGGTAGCGGCAAAACGCTGCTGGCAGAAACCATGGCTCGCCTGCTGAATGTTCCGTTTACCATTGCTGATGCCACAACGCTGACTGAAGCCGGCTATGTAGGGGAGGATGTTGAAAATATCATCCAGAAACTCCTGCAAAAGTGCGATTACGATGTAGAAAAGGCCCAGCGCGGTATTGTCTATATTGATGAAATCGACAAGATTTCACGCAAGTCGGACAATCCTTCCATCACACGTGACGTTTCGGGTGAAGGTGTGCAGCAGGCGCTTCTCAAGCTGATTGAGGGTACTACTGCCTCCGTGCCCCCTCAGGGTGGGCGCAAGCATCCGCAGCAGGAATTTTTGCAGGTTGATACCGGCAATATACTGTTTATCGTTGGCGGTGCCTTTGCCGGACTGGACAAGGTCATCAGTGATCGTGCCGAGCGTGGTGGTATCGGATTCAACGCTGTGGTTAAAAGCAAGGATACCAACAAGGGCGTTGGCGATATTCTGGCAAGCGTTGAGCCTGAGGATCTGGTCAAATACGGGCTTATCCCGGAGTTTGTTGGCCGCTTGCCGGTCATCGCAACGCTCAATGAGCTTGACGAGCAGGCGCTGATTCAGATTCTCACCGAGCCCAAGAACTCCCTCATTCGTCAGTACGTTCGTCTTTTCGAAATGGAAGGCGTGGAGCTTGATTTCCGTGAGGATGCGCTCAAGGCCGTGGCCAACAAGGCCATGGTAAGAAGAGCGGGCGCTCGTGGGCTTCGTTCAATACTGGAATCTGTACTGCTGGATACCATGTATGAAATCCCCTCCGCCGAGAATGTTGTCAAGGTGGTCATCGATGAGACTGTCATCAATGGCGACAGCAAACCGTTGCTGATCTATGCCAACCAGCAGGAAAGCAAGCTGGTCGTTGGCGACGATCGATAGTCCGCAAGATGATGCTTGACCGGGGGGCCGACATGGCCCCCCAGTCATGTCAGACTCCTGCCCGGTAAGCGGTTGTAATTCCTGCCGTCATCCCCATATTGATGCCATCAAAGTCGCTTCGTGCGGCCCACACACAAGATTCGAGGTTGTCTGCGATGGAGCGTAACCCCGCACAGACGTTAAACATACCCCTGTTGCCGCTGCGAGACGTTGTTGTTTACCCGCAGATGGTCATACCGCTGTTCGTGGGTCGCGAGAAATCGATTCGTGCCCTCGAAGCGGCAATGGAGTCGGACAAGCAGGTATTGCTGGTCGCTCAGCGTGACGCCGGTCAGGATAATCCCGAAGTTGAAGATCTTTTCGACATCGGCACCATTGCCAGTGTGATGCAGCTGCTGCGTCTGCCCGATGGTACCGTGAAGGTGCTTATCGAAGGCAGCTCTCGTGCTGACATCACGGATATCGATGATGGCGATGAAGAAAATGGCTATCCGGTTGCCAGCGTTACCCTGAGAGAAAGCGAGCCTCTCAATGAGCGCGAGCAGGAATCTCTGGTACGCGTGCTGCTTGATCAGTTTGAGCAATATGTGAAGCTTTCTCGCAAGGTGCCCAACGAGGTGCTGAGTTCGCTTCAGGGCATCGAGGATGCCAGCCGGCTGGTTGACACCATTAGTGCTCATCTGTCTCTTGAGATTGGCGACAAGCAGTCCTTGCTCGAGATGGACAAGGTTCGTGATCGCGTTGAGCATCTGATGACGCTGATCGAGTCCGAGATTGATCTATTGCAGGTAGAAAAGCGTATCCGCTCCAGGGTCAAGGAGCAGATGGAGAAATCCCAGCGCGAGTACTATCTCAATGAGCAGATGAAAGCCATCCAGAAGGAAATGGGTGAGCTTGAGAATACGCCCAACGAGGCGGATCAGTACGAGCAGAAAATCGCCGAATCCGGTATGTCGGCCGAGGCCGAAGAGAAGGCCCGTCAGGAGCTCAACAAGCTCAAGATGATGGCGCCGGCGTCTGCCGAAGCCACGGTGGTGCGTTCCTACCTTGACTGGATTCTGGCAGTTCCCTGGAAAAAGCGGACTCGCGTTCGCCATGATATTGCTCATGCCGAACAGGTGCTGGAAGAAGATCACTATGGGCTGGAAGAGGTCAAGGAGCGCATTCTTGACTATCTCGCCGTGCAAAAGCGTGTGCGCAAGCTGAAGGGGCCGGTACTGTGTCTGGTCGGTCCTCCCGGCGTTGGCAAGACATCGCTGGGTCAGTCCATTGCCCGGGCGACCAATCGCAAATACACGAGACTGGCACTGGGCGGCGTTCGTGATGAATCCGAGATTCGCGGTCATCGACGCACCTATATTGGCTCCATGCCCGGCAAGGTATTGCAGCGCATGAGCAAGACCGGTGTTCGTAATCCGCTTTTCCTGCTGGATGAGATCGACAAGGTGGGTATGGACCACCGCGGTGATCCTTCCTCGGCGCTGCTTGAGGTGCTGGATCCCGAGCAGAACGACAAGTTCAGCGACCATTATCTGGAGCTGGATTACGATCTCTCTGATGTCATGTTTATCTGTACCGCGAATTCGATGAATATCCCCGGCCCGCTTCTGGACCGCATGGAAGTCATTCGTATTCCCGGGTATACAGAAGACGAAAAACTGGGCATCGCCAGACGTTATCTGGCTCCGAAGCAGCTCAAGGCCAACGGTCTGAAAAAGGACGAGCTGGTGCTGACAGATGAAGCACTGCTTGAACTTATTCGTTACTACACTCGTGAAGCGGGTGTTCGTGAGCTTGAGCGCCAGATTGCCAAGGTGGCGCGCAAGGTACTGCGCGAGCGCATCGGTAACGAGGTTTCGAAGGTTGGCCAGGGGGATGCTCAGCACCTGGAAGCCGACGACATCGAGCGCTATGCTGGTGTGAGGCGCTTTAGCTACGGTCTGGCTGATCAGGCCCCTCAGGTGGGTCGAGTGACCGGTCTGGCATGGACCTCCGTGGGTGGCGAGATTCTCAACATTGAGTCGGTGGTTACCCCGGGCAAGGGGCGTGTCAACAAGACAGGCTCCCTGGGTGATGTCATGAAGGAGTCGGTCAGCGCTGCGCATACGGTCGTGCGCTCGCGAGCTGCCCAGTTTGAAATCGACCCCGAACGGTTTGAGAAGGAAGACCTTCATATCCACGTGCCGGAAGGGGCCACGCCCAAGGATGGTCCGAGTGCCGGTATCGCCATGGTCACGGCGATGGTGTCTGCCTATACCAATCGGGCCGTGCGCGCCGATGTTGCCATGACAGGTGAGGTCAATCTGCGCGGTGAAGTCATGCCGATAGGAGGCCTCAAGGAGAAATTGCTGGCCGCCCGGCGCAGTGGTATAAAGATTGCTCTGATACCTGAAGAAAATCGCCGCGATCTCAAGGAAGTCCCTGATGCCATCAAGGATGCACTTGATATTCGACCCATGCGCTGGATCGATGAAGTCCTTGAAGTTGCTCTGGTACAAAAGGGCGATGACGATTTTGAAGAGACACGGGTAGAAGAGAAAAATACTTCTCAAGCGTCTGTAAATACTCATTAGAGTTATTTTTGATAAATGTTGGCCAGCAAAGCCTGAAATGACGGGCTTTGTTGCCAACATTGCTTGACGGTATTTATGGTCGTTGATATAAAATGCGGCTCGTTATGATTGCGTATGCTGTTCGATTGCCGCGCTTAATCCTAGCAACGATTGTTATAGTCAAGGGGTGAAGAGTGAATAAATCCGAGCTGATTGAGGCTATTGCTGCTTCTGCAGATATTCCCAAGGCAGCGGCCGGTCGGGCTTTAGATGCCATGATCGATTCCGTTACCGATAGCCTTAAGCAGGGTGATTCCGTGGCACTGGTAGGTTTCGGAACATTCAGCATCAAGGAGCGGGCTGCACGTACTGGTCGCAACCCGCAGACTGGCAAGACCATTGAAATCAGCGCTGCCAACGTGCCCAGCTTCAAGGCCGGCAAGGCGCTGAAGGACGCTGTCAACTGATAGCGGTGTTAGCTGCAATGGAAGGCTTGTTTTTAAATGCCTTCCCTGTATGAAATAAACGCATCGTGAAAACGATGCGTTTTTTTATGGGCAGGTCCGGACTGAGAGTGACTTCAGTCAGATCCCGGCTTATGGCGTGTCGGTTTGCGTCATGTGTCGTTATAATCCTTCGCCACACCCCTCCATCATCCATCAATTTCAAGGGCCTGCTGCATGCTGCAAAAGATCAGAGATCGGGCACAGGGCTGGATCGCCAGAGTAATCGTGGCTCTGATCGCGCTGACATTCACGCTATTTGGCGCAGAGTCGTTACTGAGCTATTTCAATGGTAGCCAGCGTGACGAAGCTGCTTCTGTCAATGGTGAGAAAATCAGCCGTCAGACGCTCGATACCGAGGTTCAGCGCGCCGTACGCTCAGGGCGCGTACCGCCTGAACAGCAAAATGAAGCGCGCCGAGCCATTCTGGATTCCCTGATTACTCGTACAGCCATCGAGCAGTATGCCCGAGAGGGTGGCATGAGCTTTTCAGATCAGCAGGTCGATCAGCTTCTGGTTAATCGGCAGGAGTTTCAGGACAGCAGCGGACACTTTTCTGCCGAGCTCTTTCAGCGAAGGCTGAATAGCGCCGGTTATACCCCTGAAGAGTTTCGTCGACAGCTTCAGGAAGACATGCTGACCCAGCAGCTTCAAAATGGCCTGATTACAGGGACTTTCCTGCTGCCTTCGGAAACCAGGCATCTGGCGAAGCTTCGCTATCAAAAACGCGATTTTCGTTATGCCACGCTGGATGACAGCGCGCTGGAGCAGCCGGTCAACGTCAGCGATGATGAAGTGCAGACCTGGTACGATGCCCACAAGGAAGCCTATCAGCGTCCTGAAGAGGTCAAGCTTGAATACGTTGTGCTCGATCGTCGCCAGATGCCCGAGAATGATCAGCCCGTTGATGAGCAGCAGCTGCGCCAGCGCTATGAGCAACATCGTGCCACGGCGCCACGCGAGGTTTCAGACATCGTGGTGACCTTCGGTAATCAGCGCACTCGTGAGGAAGCTCGGCAGCGTGTTGACGAGATTGAAGCGCGTCTGCAAAAGGGTGATAACTTTGCCGATCTCGCGAAACAGTACTCCGACGACCCGTCCAGTGCCGACAAGGGCGGCCGAATGGGCGCCGTCAGTGAAGGTATCTTTGGCCAACCCTTTGATGAGGCCGTTGCCTCCATGGCACCGGGTGAGGTATCTCAGGGCGTGGAAAGCGACGGTGTCTTTCATATCATCCGGGTTGATGACATCGCGATCGAAAGCTTTGATGACATGCGCGATGAGCTCACCAAAGAGGTTCGACAGGAGCAGCATGACGAGCGCTTCCAGCAGCTTGCCCAGCAGCTCAGTGACGAAAGCTTTTCGGCCGACGACCTCAAGGGAGTGGCCGACCGTCTGAAGCTGCCGCTGAAGCACACCGATTGGGTGTCACGGGATGATGAGTTCGAGGATGACAATGCCGTGCTGGGTGAAGCTGGTGTCATGGATGCCGCCTTTACCGATGACGTTCTCAACAATGGCTACAACAGCGAGCCTGTAGAGCTGGGTCAGGATCGCCGCGTGGTGTTGCGTGTCACCGAACATCGTCCGGCCACCACGCTGGCGCTGGATGAGGTCCGTGACCAGGTCAGGGGCTCGGCACTTCAGGAAAAACGTCGTCAGGCACTTGCTGACCAGGCTGAAAAAATGCTGGTGGCCCTTCGTCGTGGAGACACTCCCAAAGGACTTGAGTGGAAAAAGGTCAGTGGCATGACGCGTGACGGAAAGGGGGATCTCTCTGCCGATCTGGTCAATGCAGCTTTCGGCATGCCTCAGCCGCATGATGGTCAGCCAGGATATGGTCACGCCGCCACAGATGAGAAGCAGGTGATTTTTGCCATTGATCATGTGGACGACGATGTCAGCGACGATCAGGTTTCAGCCATGTCGGATGGCCTCTGGAATGCCCAGGCAGGACAAACGATCAGCGTCATGACAGATGCAATTCGTAACCATGCCGATATCTCGACAAATTAAATAGTCTGCTATCTTTCTCAGGGCGCAACTCGTGTTGCGCCTTTTTTTATATCTTGTGATTTATTCATCTTATTGTTGGCACCCCCTCTCAGGGCATGCAGGAGTGTTTTATGACCCAGTCACGCTATTTTACGATCAGTGAGTATCCCGAGGGTCTGCCCGAGCGGTCCCTTTTTCAGCTTGAAACACAGGAACTGCCCGAGCTACAGGAAGGGGAAGTGCGTGTTCGTAATCACTGGCTTTCCGTGGACCCTTACATGCGCGGTCGCATGAGTGGTTCCAAAACGTACATTGAGCCCTTTGAGCTGAATAAACCCATGCAGGGTGGGGCATTCGGCGAGGTAATCGAATCACGTCACCACACGCTCAAGAAAGGCGATCGGGTTATTCATATGGGCGGCTGGCGCGATGTGGCGCAGCTTGATGGCGATCAGGTGCAGCCGCTGCCGGACATCGATGTACCGCCGCAGGCCTTTCTGGGCGTTTTGGGTATGCCGGGGATGACGGCCTGGGCCGGATTGACCCTTGTTGCCGAACTCAAGTCCTCTGACACCGTATTGATTTCGGCCGCCAGCGGCGCTGTGGGCTCGCTGGCAGCACAGCTGGCGCATCAGAAAGGGTGCACGGTCATTGGCAGTGCCGGCAGCCAGGAAAAGCGTGAGTGGCTCGAGGCGCGCGGTATCAAGGCCGTCGATCATCACCAGAGTGCTGATGATATCAAAAAGGCCCTGAAGGAAGCCGCACCGCAGGGTGTCGATGTCTATTACGAAAACGTGGGCGGCCCCATGCTTGAGGCAGCTCTGGATGTCATGAATGATTTCGGTCGCATAGCGGTGTGCGGCATGATTTCACGCTATAACGAATCGGCGCCCTCTGCGGGGCCGGCCAATATTGCCGCCGTGCTGACCAAACGTCTGCGCATGCAGGGCTTTATTGTCTATGAATGGATCAAGGGACACGAACAGGAGTTCTACAAGCAGGTGGGTCCGCTGGTGGCCGATGGCAGCATCGAATATCGCGAAACCGTGGAAGAAGGGCTGGAGCGAACTCCGGATGCTTTCCTGGCCCTGTTTGAAGGCAGCAATCAGGGCAAAATGCTGGTCAAGCTGGACTGATCTCTGGCTACTTGCGGGCATTTGATGCCATGACTGAACCCGCCATGTGCGGGTTCAGTTGTTTGACGGCGTGCTGCCTGCTTCAAGCAGCGCAATATGGTGAAGCGCCTCATTTCGGGTGTGGCCACAAAGCTCGCGGTCATAACTGAAGTCGTGACAGACCTTCGGTCGGCGAGCATCACCAAAAAGACGGCAAAGATTGTCATCATCAAGCTGGATGCAGCGAATGCCTGCCGGTTTGCCCTGCGGCATGCCGGGTATTGCAGAGCTGATGGAGGGCGCAATGCAGCAGGCGCCGCAGCCCGGGCGGCACCCGCTTTGCTGGCTTGTCGCGATCACACCATGTGGTCCATCACTCATGCTCATGCCGGGTCCCGAGCACCATGTGCGGTGGCCACGGCGCCCTTGTCGATCCCTTCAAAAGCCTGCACTCGAACACTGCCACCATGCAGTGAGGCGATCTCCTTTGCCATCCAGTGGGCAATCTGTTCGACCGTGGTGGGAGTCGGCAAGATTTCGGCCCGTTCCTGTGGCAGCCGTATCGCAAAACGCCCCTGTGCCGATTCATATCCGACATGATACATATCGTTGTCTGTATCCATCAGATCGGCCCGATCAATCAGGTAAATATCTTCAAGACGCTGTGACCACTGTGTTTCGAGCGCTTCGCTGCGCTGCCCGTTATGCCAGATGGCCAGACGGGAGCGATGACCATGCGCAATGCGCTGGCAGTTGCCCTTGTGACGTCGAAGGCCGTGACTGTACGTGTAGCCGCCGGCCTCATGGGGCTCTTCCCGAAGCGTCACGCGTATTTTTTCGACCTGCGCCGGCGGGCGCCGGGAAAGCTCCGCGGACAGATGGTCCCCCAGTCGTTCCGGGGTGATCTGTTGCCAGGGCAGCAGGGTGTAGGCCTGGCGTGGCGCCCGTAGCTCCATGGGCCACGGATGACGGGTCTGCAGGCGAAGCCCCTCATTGCATTCAATGACCGTGATGTCATGTGCCTTGGTAGGCACCAGCAGGGTATGGTCCATGGTGCTGTCGATACGTGACTTGATCCAGGGTTTGACATCGCCGAAGTCAAACAGCATGCCGTCTTCACCCAGCGACCCTTCCAGCTCAACATCGATATGGTAGCTGGCGCCGACCAGGCCTCGTTGCGGACACCAGATGGACACATCCAGCGCGCTGAGCGCATTTACGAAAAGAATCATCAATCAATACCTGCAATCTTGTGTGTCTGCAGGGAGAGGCGCCACTGGGGGTTGGTCATGCAATACGCCACCGTGTCGGCCATGGTATTGCCTGTCTCACCGCGAGGGGCAAGGTCCATGGGCTGCAGAAAGAAGTGGTCAAACTCGAGTGCCCTGAAGCGCTCGGGGAGCGCATCGGCCTGCGGATAAACGAGCTTGAGCTCATTGCCGGACAACTGTTTGAGTTCGGCGCGCCCCTTGGGACTGACGCAAAGCCAGTCGATGCCTTCCGGTGCCGGCAGCGTGCCGTTGGTTTCCACCGCGATTTCAAAACCACGCTCGTGGATGACCTCAATCAGGGCACTGTCCAGCTGGAGCAGGGGTTCCCCGCCGGTAAAAACCACGTAGGGGCGCGCGTGATCGTCACTCTGGGGCCACAGGGCCGCAATATGGTCTGCCAGGTCAGAAGCCGTTCGAAAGCGCCCACCGTTCTGGCCATCGGTGCCGATAAAATCGGTATCACAAAAGCGGCAGATACTGCTGGCACGGTCCTTCTCGCGCCCGGACCACAGGTTACAGCCGGTGAAACGACAGAACACCGAGGCACGGCCGGCCTGACCGCCTTCACCCTGCAGGGTGTAAAACGCTTCCTTGACACTGTACATGGCTACACCTCCCGCGTGCGGCTGGTCTGGCTGCGATAGGGCAGCGGGTCTTTAATGCCTTGTGATGCAAAGGCCTGAAGACGCTCGCGACAGCTGCCACATTCGCCACAGGCAAGCGCCTCGCCCAGATAGCAGGTCCATGTATGGGCATAATCAAGGCCCATCTGCAGCCCTTCGGCAAGGATGTCGTCCTTGCTGGCATGCAGATAGGGGGCACGTATTTCAACGGGCGTATAGTTGGCAATCGCTGCAACATCGTTCATGCGCGCGACAAACTCGGGGCGACAGTCAGGGTAGATGGCGTGATCGCCCCCGTGTGCGCCGTAATAGCAGATCTCTGCTTCCAGATTAACGGCATGACCGATGGCCAGAGACAGCAGGATCATGTTGCGGTTGGGAACAACGGTCGCCTTCATGTTGTCTTCGGCGTAATCGGCCCGTGGCATGGGCTGGCTGGCATCGGTCAGGGCCGAAGCACCGATAAGTCCATGAATGGCGCGTATATCCACGACCTGATGCGCAACGCCCAGGGTCTGACAAACCTGACTTGCAACATCGAGTTCGCGCGCATGGCGCTGACCATAATGGAAGGAGAGGGCGTGAACGTCATACCCCTCGCGCAGAGCGCGATGTAAAACGGTGTAGGAGTCCATGCCGCCGGAATAGATAACGACGGCGCGTGATGCGTTCTGTAATGTCATGACGGAGAATTTCTTTGCCGATGGGAATCGACGCCCGGGATCCGGTCCGGGCGAATGAGGGGCGGCATTCTAACGCCAAACCGGGAGTGTGTCAGCAATATATTTTATACCGTTATCTTTAAAGTATTATCTATACAAGAAAAGGATGGACAAAATATTGGAGGAAGTGGCGTTGATCAAGAAAAGGGCGGGCAGGCGCCGTCAGTAAACACAGGGTCGCTTTTCGACCCTGTGTTTGAAGGGCATTTAAAGATCATGCCCCAGTACGACCGAGCGAATGGCCGAGAAGCTGTGGGCTTCGGGCGGATGATCCAGATTAACCCCCAATGCGTTACTGACTTCGCGGGCAGAAATCACGCCGCGGATACGAAGGCCGCCATGTTCATCATGATCGGTCACCAGCACATGACGATCTCCTGACGTCTTCAGGGTCTGCACCAGATCGCCCAGCGTGGCGCGTTCAATGCGCTCGTAGTCGATGGAGTGCATGTCTTCACGTGCCAGCTTGATCATGTCGACCGTCACATCTGCCCTGGCAATACCACGCTCCTGCATGGCGCGCGTCACGGCACTGCCGCCAAACAGGATGCGTGCACTGATCACACCGGTAAATTCGCCCTGATCGTTGAGCACCAGCAGCATGTGAATGTTGTTTTGCTTCATTGTCTGCAGGGCTTCATCAACGCCGCTTTCAGACGAAACGGTGAAGGCACGGACCTGCTGGAAGTCTGTCAACAGCGCCAGCGCTGAGCTGTCCATGTTCAGCGAGGCAGAGGCCGTATGGTGGCCCGGGCGACAGATGCTGGTGACGCTGTCCATTTCCTTGAGAGGTAGAGGACTGTAGGGAGTAGGGGTAGTGTTCATGAGCGTCTCCTGTGCAAGCCTTGTCAGGCATTTTACTCAAACATGAAAGACCGAAACCGGGTATGGCTAGATTACAGATGGGCCTTTAAATCGCCCCGGACTGCATCGACAAAGGTAATGAAACGGGTATCGCGATCATCATCGCTGCGATCGACCCGACAGCCCAGTTGCATGGTGTTTTTGACCAGCAGCTCATCAAAAATATCCAGCGTCACCGCGGTGGCCGGCCTTGACCCCGGAGTGATGGGCCCGTGTTCCAGCGTAAAGGTTTCAAGCAGGGAAGCCCTAACTCGGGTAGTGCCACCTTCCGAGATGACACGACGTACAAAAAGCCAGCCTTCGCAGGCCAGTTCTTCACCGTTGTCCTGACGGCGGCTGAACAGCGTACGGTAGCAGGCACCTTCAGCGGCGGCCCGCTCGGCCATGCTTTTGTAAGAGGCCGCCATCCGTGTTGCCATGGCGCCTGACTTTGCAAGCTTTTGCACGGCACCGCGATGTTCCTGATCCAGTCTTTCCTGTCTGGAAAAACGCTGCCAGTGCCGGTATTCCTCTAAGATTGAAGTCACATCCATCCCTGTTGTCGCAGCCAATAATAGTGTCGGGGGCTATCTTGCCGATACACAGCGTTTCTCGCCAGCCCGTCCAGTACAATATGGCCTGTCACGGCGCTGAAATCGAATGATGCACCATCAGTGATCACTTGTCCCCGCCGCAGGGCCATTGCCGCAATCGCGTATCGGGCAGACCGGCCCGCCATCCGTTACAATCACAGGATCTGACAGACTGACACTCGTGGGAAGCAAACCAAGATGATGACAAAGACATGGATGGGTGTGGCCGCGCTGACCCTGATGACAGGGTGCGTCTCCGGGCAATATATCGTGGATGATCAGGTCTCCGAGAGCCGGGAGATTCATCCCGTGCAGGGAGCGGATGGCAACTACCTGGGGTCCTTCGCGGTACGCAGGCCTTACACACAAGTGACGCCCATGCAGCTTGAGCAGTGTCTGAATGCAAGCGTTGAGCAGCGTCAGGTCACTCTGGCAGCCGGAAAGCTGCGTCAGTTGACAGACCAGAGTGATGAGATGGCCTTTAATGGCATGTCCGATGATGGCAACAATGAAGTGTCGGGCGTTACTGGCGTCACGCACTACGAGGGGCGTGATCTGGCCTATCGTTTGGAAATTCAGCGTCTGCCGGAAGCCAACTATTATTATTTCGACCGTCTCGGTGAAGCGAGCACCGGGCAGGATAATCAGTTTGCCCCGATTGGGGCCTGGACCAGCGCCGCACCCCTTCAGGCAAGCCAGGGGTTTGAAGCGGTTGCCGATCAAATGCAGTCCTGTCTGGAAAAGGCCGCCAGTAATACGCCGGGCGAAGACCCGACCGGCTGGCAGCCACAGCCCTGAACCTGATGTCCGGGGCAATCTCCCTTGAAAAAAGGGCCTCTTCCCAAAGAAGAGGCCCTTTTTATATGCCGGACGGATAGGTGAATCGGGTTAGAACGCCACAATCTGCTCCAAAAATCGAGGCCCGAGCGCCGGCTCCATGATCAGGGCAAACACAACGCCGTAGGCAGCGCCCCACAGGTGCGCGCTGTGATTGACGTTATCGCCCCCGCGACGGCCGGCATAAATCGACCAGCCGGTATAAACGATGGCAAAGACAATGGCCGGTACCGGAATCACCAGCACATAGAGCGTGGTCCAGGGGGCGGCCAGAATGAAGGCAAACAGCACGGCTGACACGGCCCCTGAAGCCCCCAGACTTCGATAGTTCGGGTCATGGCGATGCGCCAGATAGCTGGGCACGATGGCGGCAATGATGCCGCCTAGATAAAACCCGATAAAGCCGGCCACACCGATGTAGGAAACAAAAAAGCGTTCGATGGCGCGCCCAAAGAAAAAAAGCGTAAACATGTTGAAAAACAGATGCGCGCTATTGGCGTGCACGAAGCCGTGGGTCACGAATCGATACACCTGGCCTCGCGCCACGGCCGGTGGCCAGAAAAGCAGCTTTTCGACCAATCGGTGATTGGTAAAGCAGGGGATGGAGACCGCGCAGGTCACCGCAATGAGCAAAAGCGTCAGCGTCATGCCTTTCTCGCCTTGAGGATGAGATGGGTTTGATCATAACGCAGCGCACATCGTTGTGCGCGCGTCGCTGGCAGGTGTCCCTGTGGTCAGTCTCTGTCTGTCTCGTTTATGCTGAAAGCCGGCATCACGACAAGACCAATAACGATCCGGAGGCGCCCATGAGCGGCTATCACCATGATATCGGCAGCAAACGCTACCGCTTTGAAAACCTGAAAACCCTGATGGCCTGCGCCACGCCCGAGCGCTCCGGCGATCAGCTGGCGGGTATTGCCGCGACAGACAGCGAGACACGGGCTGCAGCGCAACTGGCGCTGGCGGAAGTCCCGCTCACGCAATTTCTCGAAGAGATGCTGGTGCCCTATGAAGACGATGAGGTCACGCGCCTGATCGTTGATGGCCATGACCGGGAAGCCTTTGGGCGCATTGCCCACCTGAGCGTGGGCGAGTTTCGCAACTATCTGCTCTCTCATGACGTCGACAGCGATGTGCTGGCGGCCCTGTCGCCGGGACTGACGCCTGAGATGGTGGCCGCAGTGGCCAAGATCATGCGCCTGCAGGATCTGGTGCTGGTGGGGCGAAAGTGCCGGGTGGTCACCGCCTTTCGCAATACCATCGGGCTTGAAGGGCGACTGTCGACCCGACTACAGCCCAATCATCCCACGGATCACCCGACCGGCATTGCGGCCAGCATTCTGGACGGCCTTTTGTATGGCAATGGGGATGCGGTGATTGGCATCAATCCGGCGACCGACAATACCGGCGCGGTCGTGACGCTTTTGAAGATGCTCGACGACATCATCAGCCATTATGAGATTCCCGCCCAGAGCTGTGTGCTCACTCATGTCACCACCGCGATCGAGGCCATCAACCGCGGCGCACCAACCGATCTGGTCTTTCAATCGATCGCCGGCACCCAGGCGGCCAATCAGGGCTTTGGCATCGATCTGGCCCTGTTGCAGGAAGGTCAGGATGCAGCGCTATCGCTGGGACGTGGCACGGTCGGCAATAACGTCATGTACTTTGAAACGGGTCAGGGCAGCGCGCTGTCGGCCAACGCTCATCACGGGGTTGATCAACAAACGCTTGAGGCACGGGCCTACGCGGTAGCGCGTCGATTCAATCCGCTGTTGGTCAATACGGTCGTGGGCTTTATCGGGCCCGAGTATCTTTTCAACGGCAAGCAGATCACGCGTGCAGGGCTGGAAGATCATTTCTGCGGCAAACTGCTGGGTGTGCCAATGGGGTGTGACGTTTGCTACACCAATCACGCCGAAGCCGATCAGGATGATATGGACGCTCTGTTGACGCTGCTGGGCGCCGCCGGCTGTAACTATGTGATGGGCATTCCAGGCTCTGATGACATCATGCTCAATTATCAGACCACTTCCTTCCACGATGCGCTTTACGTGCGAGAGGTGCTGGGGCTGCGTGCGGCACCCGAGTTCGAAGCCTGGCTTGAGACCATGGCGATCACCGACCGGAAGGGCAGAATCATCGTGGATCAAAGCCTGCCAGCCCCCTTTGCCCATGCCCTGACACGGGCGCATTAATCGGAGAAGTGCCATGACATACCCGTCACAGCCCCCCGAGACAGGCACGTCGCGGACGGTGATCACCAACCCCTGGCAGCCACTGCGTGAGCACACCGATGCCCGAATCGGGTTGGGTCGTGCCGGCGGCAGCCTGCCCACCGCGCCACATCTGGCCTTTCAGCTGGCCCATGCCCAGGCACGCGATGCCGTACATCTGGCGCTCGACACCGAGCAGATGATGGCCGAGCTCGAATCGCGGTTTGACAGCGTTGTTCGCCTGCACAGCCAGGCAGGAGATCGCAGCGAGTATCTGCGTCGCCCCGATCTTGGACGACAGCTCAATAACGAGAGTGTTGAACAGCTCACCACTATGAACGTTGAGCAGTGCGATCTATCGATCACGGTTGTGGATGGCCTGTCGGCGCGCGCCGTGCACGAACATGCCGTAACGCTGCTGGATCACCTGATCCCGGAATTTGAAGCGCGCGGCTGGTCGGTGGGGCCGGTGGCGCTTGTCGAGCAGGGCCGTGTGGCCATTGGTGATCCGGTAGGCCAGGCACTGGGCGCGCGCATGGGGCTGGTGCTGATCGGTGAGCGGCCGGGACTCAGCTCGCCCGACAGCCTGGGCGTCTACTTCACCTGGGGGCCGCAGCAAGGCCGGCGCGACAGCGAGCGTAACTGCATCTCCAACATCCGCCCGCGTGGCCAGTCGTTTGACGCGGCTGCAAAACTGGTCCTGTATCTGCTGGATGAAGCCAGCCGCCGTGAGCTTTCGGGCGTCGAGCTCAAGGACGACTCGGTGGTGGATTCCGAGCTGGGCGATGGCAATCAGGGCAACTTCCTGCTGCCCCGGGATCAGAAGTCCTGAACCGGGGTTACCGAATCAGCCGGTGTCGGAGCATCCTCCGGCATCGGCCAGCGGGACCAGTCAATCGCTGCCTCGACGTGATCGGCCAGTCGGTCGATTTCCCTCATGCGATGGGCGTCATAATCAAAATGCGCCGGTGCTGCTAGCCCGGCCCATGCCAGCAGCACGTTCAGCGTGGCCGGATGATCGAACACCCCGTGCAGGTAGGTGCCCAGAATCTGACCGTCCTCGGAAATGGCGCCATCCAGCCGGCCGTCATCAAGCGCAAATACGCCAAGGGAAAGACCTTCGCCCAGACTCTCGCCCACATGAATCTCGTAGCCCGTAACCGGGGCACGTGCCTCACCCAGCAGGCAGTGCCCGGTCACGCGATGCAGCTGCTTGGTGGCCTTGAGCGTCGTGGAAAGATTCAGCCAGCCCAGGCCCGCACTGCTGCCGGCCGGGCCTTCCACGCCGTCCGGGTCGTCAATGTGTGTGCCCAGCATCTGATAGCCGCCGCAGATACCGATGACCCGGCCGCCATAGCGCAGGTGGCGGGCAAGTGCCGCGGACCAGCCCTGCTCACGCAGCCAGTCCAGGTCGGCGCGAACGTTCTTGCTGCCCGGCAGAAGGATCAGATCCGCGGTGTCGAGTTCTTCAGGACAACGCACAAAGCGCACATTGACCTGAGGGTGCAGGCGCAGGGCGTCAAAGTCGGTGTGGTTACTGATGCGCGGCAACAGGATGACCACAATGTTGAGCCCGTCCGCAGCGCCGGTACTGTCACCGGCGCGGGACAGGCCGTCTTCGGCTTCCAGGTGCAGGTCTTCAAGCCAGGGCACCACGGCCAGCACCGGCTTGCCGGTACGTGCCTCGAGCCATTCAAGGCCGGGTTTGAGCAGGTTGATGTCGCCACGGAAGCGATTGATCACCAGACCCACGACCCGCTCGCGCTCCGAGGCACTGATGATATCCAGTGTGCCCACCAGATGGGCAAACACGCCGCCGCGGTCAATGTCGGCCACCAGAATGACCGGGCAGTCGACGGCTTCGGCAAAGCCCATGTTGGCCAGATCATGGGCGCGCAGGTTGATCTCGGCGGCGCTGCCGGCGCCTTCCACCACAACCCTGTCATAGCGATCAACGAGCCGCCCATGGGCAGCTACAACCTGTTTCAGCAGCTGCGGTTTATAGGCGTAGTACTCGGCCGCTTTCATGTGGCCGATGGCCTTGCCGGCCACTATGACCTGAGAGCCCTGATCGCAGGTGGGCTTTAACAGCACCGGATTGAAATCAACATGGGCATCCACTTCTGCCGCCATGGCCTGTACGGCCTGGGCACGGCCAATTTCGCCACCATCCACCGTCACGGCGCTGTTGAGGGCCATGTTCTGCGGCTTGAAGGGGGCAACTCTGTGCCCGCGGCGCGTCAGTATCCGACACAGGGCGGTCACCAGAGCACTCTTGCCGGCATCCGAGGTAGTGCCCTGAACCATCAGGGTGCGGGATGCCTGAAAACGTTTCTGCTGACTCATGATGCACGTTCCTCCTGCTCGTCGATGCCCAGCAGCAGGTCGCGCAGGCGCTGTTGATACTGCTCGGGGGACTGCCACAGCCCGCGGGCGATGGCGTCCATCAGCGTCTCGCCCATCTCCTTGAGCGCCTGCGGGTTGTGGTCGTTCAAAAACCGCTGATTGTCCGGGTCCAGCACCAGCGCATCGGTAATCTGTTCGTACTGGTAGTCACTGACCAGCGCCGTGGTGGCGTCCCAGGCAAAGAGATAATCCACGCTGGCCGCCATCTCGAAGGCGCCCTTGTAACCGTGGCGCTGCATGGCGCTGATCCACTTTGGATTGGTCACCCGTGAGCGCATGACCCGGTTGAGTTCTTCCTTGAGGGTGCGCATGCGCGGGCTGGCGGGGTTGGCGTGATCGCCAAAATAAAGCGCAGGCGTGGCCCCCTGCTGGCGGGCAGCGGCGCTCATGCCGCCCTGAAACTGGCTGTAGTCCCCCGAGTCGAGCAGATCGTGTTCGCGGTTGTCCTGATTCTGGACGATGCCCTCCAGCGTCGAGAGCCGCTTTTCAAAGGCCGCCATGGCAGGCTCGCCTTCGACCCCCTTGCCGTAGGCATAGCCGCCCCAGTTGACGTAGGCGCGGGCCAGATCCGCGTTGTCCTGCCAGTGGCCGTTGTCCAGCAGCTTCTGCACGCCGGCCCCGAACGTGCCCGGGCGGGCACCGAAAATGCGAAAGCCGGCCTGACGCCGCGCCGTGGCCTCATCGACCCCTTCCGCCAGCAGCGCCTCGCGCCGGGTTTCGACGTTGGCGGCGATGGTGTTGCCGTTGCCGGGCTCATTGAGATCCACCAGCTTTTGAACGGCGCTGTCATACAGCGCGATCAGCCCGGGAAAGGCGTCGCGGAAAAAACCCGATACTCGCAGGGTGACGTCCACCCGCGGGCGGCCGAGCAGAAAGCCGGGAATGATCTCGAAATCGATCACCCGCTGGGAGCCTGCGGCCCAGATCGGGCGCACGCCCATCAGTGCAAAGGCCTGAGCGATATCATCACCGCCCGTGCGCATGGTGGCCGTGCCCCATACCGACAGCCCTAGGCTTGTCGGATAGTCGCCGTGCTCCTGCAGGTGGCGCATGACCAGCGCCTCGGCCGATTTTTGCCCCAGCGTCCAGGCCGTTCTGGTGGGCATGGCACGGCTATCCACGCTATAGAAGTTGCGTCCGGTAGGCAGGGTGTCGAGTCGCCCGCGGCTGGGCGCGCCGCTGGCGCCCGGCGGTACGAACCTGCCGGACAGCCCGTCCATCAGCGCCGAGAGTTCGTTGTCCACGCTCTGGTGCAGCAGCGGCAGCAGGGTGTCGCGCATGAAGTCGATCACGGCGCGCGTCTGCGGCCAGCGCTGCTCGCAGGGGGGGGCGGCTTCGGACGCCAGCACGTGCTGCTCGATCAGCTGCGCGCCAAGAAGCTCCAGGCGCTCGCGGGTGTGCGTCGAGCTGCGCCAGCGGGTGGCCTCCAGGTCGGCGAGGCATTCAGGCCATGGGCCCTGCCAGGGCCAGGCCTCAACGGCCAACGGATCAAAATCTTCATGTATTTTAAAAAGCCCCAGATCGCTGGCCATCGCCTGCAATAGGCTTTGCTCGTGGGGCTGACTGCCGCGCGACAGGCGCACCAGCGCCATCAGGGTGTCACGTAGTGAGGCATGTTCGGGTAGCTCGCCGAGCACGTGCAACCCGTCACGAATCTGAGCCTCCTTGATGTCACAGAGGTAGTTGTCCAGCGCGTCCAGCAGGGTCTGATCGTCTTTTAACGCCTCATCGATGCCTGGACGCTCGCCAACACTGGCTGAAGGGGACAGGCTCAGTTCCTCAAGCACATGGGTATGGCGTACCCGCTCAATGATTGCCTCGCGCAGGAACTGCTCGCGGCGCTGGTCAAGGCCGAGGGCCTGATAATACTCATCGGTCAGGCGCTCGAGTTCGGCGAGATCATCATGGATGCCGGCACGCGTCATGGGCGGCATCAAGTGATCGATAATCACGGCCTGCGTTCGACGCTTGGCCTGAGCGCCTTCCCCGGGGTCATTGACGATAAACGGATAGAGATGGGGCATGGGCCCCAGCACGATATCCGGCCAGCACGTTTCTGACAGCGCCGTACCCTTGCCGGGCAGCCACTCGAGATTGCCATGCTTGCCGACATGCACGAAGGCATCGACGCCATAGACGTGCCGCAGCCAGAAATAGAACGCCAGGTAGCCGTGGGTCGGCGGCAGGTCCGGGTCGTGATAGGCCGCGTTCTGGTCGATATCAAAGCCACGCGCCGGCTGCACGCCGACAAAGGTCCCACCCAGACGCATGCCGGCAATCATCAGACGGCCCTGACGATAGAGTGGGTCGTCCTCCGGGGCACCCCAGCGATCAAGCACGGCCTGCCGACACATATCCGGCAGCTGCGCAAAGTGCTGCTTGTAGGTCGCAAGCGACAGACTCTGCGCGGCCGGGCGCGTCTCAAGGTGTGCCACGTCGTTGGTAACCGTCTGCGTCAGCCACTCGATCAACGCTGTGGGGTCATGTGGCAGGGCATGGGTGACCGGATAGCCCGCCTCTCGCAACTGAAGAAGAATGTTGAGCGTCGAGGCCGGCGTATCGAGGCCCACGCCATTGCCGATACGGGCATCGCTTGAGGGGTAGTTGGCCAGCACCAGTGCAATACGCTTGTCCTGGTTGGCTTTTTCGGCAAGCCTGACCCAGCGTCGGGCCAGCTCGGTGACAAAGCGGGCGCGCTCCTCATGAAGCTGATGAATCACGATATCGTGCTGACAGCGCGTGGAGTGATAGTGCGCTGACTTGAAGGCGATCGGACGGGTGATGATACGTCCGTCCAGCTCCGGCAGGGCGACCTGCATGGCAATGTCACGCGGCCGGAGCCCCATGGGCTGCGCCTCCCAGTCCTCGAGCGTGGTACCCACCATGATCAGCTGCAAAATGGGGATGTGGCGCGTCCAGGGGTGCTGATAGCCGGCATGCGTGGCATCAGTGCTGCCGGCCAGCGCAAAGCCGGTGGTGTTGAGCATGATCGAGGCATTGCTCTGCTCGATCAGTTCATCAAGGGTGTCCAGACACAGGCGCTCCTTGAGCGATGCCACGGCGACCGGCAATACGTTGAAGCCGCCTGCTTCCAGAATACCGATCAGGCCGTCGAAAACGCTGGTGTTGCCCTGCTGGAGATGGCTTCGGTAAAACACCAGTGCCGCCACCGGACGTGCCGGCTGCCAGCGCGCCTGCCAGTCAGCCAGGGTGACGTAGCCGGGAAAGGCGTTGTGATCATCGAATGGGGCATGCAGAACCACCCGCGGCAGCGGTTGAGGCTCCCGCCATGTTCGGGGGCGATTCAGGAAGCGATCATCCAGCCAGGCGAGCAGGGCGCGGGTATTGTCGATGCCGCCTTCACGCAGATAGCGCCATACCCGGCGTGCGTCCTGATAGCTGACCGTGCCGGCCTCGAGCAGGCTTTCATCCTCGACGTCTTCACCGGGCACCACGATCAGCGTGCGGCCATCCCGCTGTGCCCACTCCTTTAACTGCTCAAGACCATAGTTCCAGTAGGAAGCGCCACCCAGTAGGGAGAGCACCACCACGCGGGCGCCTTTTGGCGCCTCTTCGCCGCGGCTATCCAGCACCCGATCGCGATAGAGATCAAACGCGGCGGGTTTTAACAGGTTCATCCAGTTGGCCAGGCGGATACTGGTGTCGTGCTCGACGTCATCGGCCTCGATCACAGTGGCCAGCAGGGCCAGGGTGCTATCGGCGGCGGACAGCATCACCAGTTCGGCAGGCGACTGACCGAGATCGACAATGCCATTGTCATCGCTGAACCCGCCGGGCTGGGCGGCGAAAAGGTGCATGCATCACACTCCGCTACGAGGCTTTCAGGTTTTCGGCGCTGGCTGATATCAGCCAGCGTGTTCGTGGTGCTCGGCTTCGGACAGTGCGGCCTGCAGGCGATCACGATCCAGACACTTGCCGATTACGACCAGCCGGGTCTGGCGCGTCTCGTCGCTGCGCCACGGCCGGTCGAAGTGGTGGGTGAGGCGGTTGCCTACGGCATGCAGGACCTGACGCATGGGCTTGCCGACATCGACAAAGCCCTTGACGCGATAGATGGTCTGTTCGGTCAGTGCCTGCTCCAGCGCCCTGACCAGGATGGGGCTGTCCACACTGCCCAGCGTCACCACGCAGGAATCAAAATCATCGTGGGCATGATGGTGTTCGCGACCGTGAGCGTGATGATCATCATGATGGGTGTGAATGTCATCGGCCCGGCCTTCCGAGGCCAGCTGCAGACCCATGACTGCGGCCACATCGACTTCGCCATGCGTGGCCCAGAGCGTCTTGACCCGCTCGGGAAGCTCCCCGCGCAGCTGTTGCTCTACTACCCGGCGCGCCTCGTCGTCCAGGGCGTCGCCCTTGCTGATGATGACCAGATCTGCCGAGGCGAGCTGGTCATCGAGCAGTTCCTGCAGGCTCGGGTCATGATCCAGACTCTCGTCGGCCTGACGCTGCGCCTCGATGCGCTCATGATCATGAGCGACCCGTCCGGCGGCCAGTGCCGGGCCATCAACCACAGTGATGACGCTGTCGACCGTGCAGAACTGTTTGATGTCGGGCCAGTTGAACGCCTGTACCAGCGGCTTGGGCAGTGCAAGGCCCGAGGTCTCGATCAGGATATGATCGATCTGGTCGCGTCGCTCGACCAGCTTTTGCATCACTGGCAAAAACTCCTCTTCTACGGTGCAGCAGATACAGCCATTGGCGAGCTCGAAAACGCCCTGTTCGCGCTCAACGGCATCTTCTTCACAGCCTTCGATCTGACAGCTGCGCACCAGCTCGGCGTCGACATCCAGCTCGCCAAACTCGTTGACGATCACGGCAATGCGCTTGCCGCCGGCGTTGCGCAAAAGGTGTGACAGCAGCGTGGTCTTGCCGCTGCCGAGAAAGCCGGTGACGACGGTAGCAGGGATCTTATGCAGCTCGGGGCGTGATTCGATAGAGGACATGAGGTTCTCCAGACAATAGAAATTATTCAGCAAGGGCGGTCATTGACGCTGACACGGCCAGCGCACAGGTGGCGCGGGCGCACTGTTGCCGGTTAACGAGCAGTCGAGCCGGCGTGCCCATCTGCTGGCGGATGGCGGCCAGTGCGGCGGCCTCGGCGACACCGGGCACGCCATGGAGGCGCCGGGTGGTGCCGCTGACATGGCTCATGGCGGGCTCGCTGTCTCTCAAGGCCTGCGCCGGCAGGGCGATCAACGGGCAGCGCCAGGCTTTTGCCAGGGAGGCGATGGCGGTTTCATGCTGGCGGCCCGCCAGGGTTGCCAACAGTGTGATCTGGCTCGGCTGCACATTGGCCATGGCCAGTGTGGTCATGGCCAGTGCCATGAGTGCGTCAGGTGGGCAGTCGCGTCGGCAGCCCACCCCCATGGCGACAGGACCGACCTCAGCGCACATGCGGGCCTCGAACGGCCTGCTCCAGAGAGCGTGTGGTTTCTTCTGCGCCCAGCAGTGCTGCGATGGCCTCGGGATTGGAGGGAAAGAACAGGTGCAGATAGCTGGCCGTGAGTCGGCCTCGGCGGAAGATCGCCTCGCCCGGTGCCGGATGACTGGCGCGTCGACCGTGCGCGATCGGCGCCAGCGTGTCGTGACTTCGCGAGTGATGGTGAGCATGCCCCCGAATTTCGCCTTCCGGCAGGGGCGCACTCTGCATGCCCTGACAGCCGCGTTTGGTGCGCATTTCGCCATGTCCCGGCAGCACGCCGGCCATGGGGTGGCAGGTGCCGTGCTGGTCGGTCAGGGTCTGCTGTAGATAGAGCATGCCACCGCACTCGGCCAGAATCGGCAGGCCGCGGGCATCAAGGTCTCGAATGGCCTTGCACATGCCATGATTGGTGCCAAGTGCTGCAGCATGTAGTTCCGGATAGCCACCCGGCAGCCACAGCGCATCAAGGTTATCCGGGAGCGTCGCGTCATGAAGTGGCGAAAACCGGCAGAGCTCGGCGCCCATGGCTTCCAGCAGTCGGGTATTGGCCGCGTAGATAAAGCTGAAGGCAGCATCCTCTGCAACGCCGATCCGTTGGCCGCTCAGTGCCTGAGGCGGGGTGTCGATATTCTGCGGTTTGAAGGCAACAGCCGGGGGCAGTTCGGTCAGCTTTTGTCCTTCAAGGAGATCGGCGGCGGCATCGAGTCGGGCTTCCAGCGACAGATTGTCAGGATCATCCTGCTCGCCGGGCTGGACCAGACCCAGATGACGCGAGGGCAGGGCAAGGTGCTCTTCTCGGGGCATGGCGGCCAGCAGCTGGACATCGTTGGGCAGGCTGTCTTCGATCAGCTGGCGGTGTCGCTCGCTGCCGAGTGCATTGGCCACCAGACCATGAAAGGTCATTTCCGGACGATAGCGCGCCAGCCCCAGCCCGATGGCGGCGACGGTCTGGGCCATGCCGCGGGCGTTGATGACACAGGCGACCGGGATATCAAAGGCGACCGCCAGATCGGCGCTTGAGGGCGTACCGTCATGCAGCCCCATCGCGCCTTCGATCAAAATCAGATCTGCCTCAAGGGCGGCGCGATACAGCTGCTCGCGACAGAAGGCGTCGCCTGCCATCCATAGATCAAGGGGCTCGACCGGTGCGTTTGATGCCAGCGCGAGGATCTGTGGGTCCAGATAATCCGGTCCTGTCTTGAAGACCACTACTCGGCGGCCCTGACGGCGGTGATAGCGCGCCAGCGCAGCGGTCACGGTGGTCTTGCCCTGGCCCGAGGCCATGGCAGAAAGAAAAAGTGCGGGGCAGTACGCGATATCCTGCATCAGTATTCGATCCCCGCCTGCGCCTTGACGCCAAGTCGGAAGGCGTGGCGCTCGTCGTGAATGACACTGATGGTATCGGCGATGTCCTGAATCTCGCGGGCCATGGTGCGCCCGGTGATCATCACGTTCTGATGTTCGGGCCGCCCCTTGAGTGTACGGGCGACCTGCTCGGCGTCGAGATAGCCGTATTTGATCATGTAGGAGAGCTCATCAAAGAGCAGGAAGTGATACTGCGGATCACCGAGCAGTGTCTCTGCCAGTGCCCAGGCCTCCTGAGCGGCCTGGCGTTCCCGTTCGGGGTCGCGCACTTCCCAGCTGAAGCCATGGCCCATGACATGAAAGTCGACCTGAGGGTGGTCGTTGAAAAAAAGATATTCGCCGGTGGCGCGCCGCCCCTTGATGAACTGGATCACCGCGCAGCGCTGACCATGACCCATGGCGCGTGCCATGGTGCCAAAGGCCGAGCTGCTCTTGCCCTTGCCATTGCCCTTGAGCACGATCAAAACGCCGCGCTCCTGGTCGGCGCGCGCGATACGCTCATCAACGATGCGCTTTTTGGTTGCCATGCGCTGCTGATAGCGATCGACGCCCTGATCGCCGGTGCTATCGTCGCTATTGCTGTTGTCACTGTTGGTACCATCACCAGGGTGCTGATTCACGGTGTTCTCCCGGGTGCTGTTGTTGTAGCGGGTTGAGAAGGCAATGGGCTCAAGGTATCTACAGAGGTATCTACACTCAAGGCATCAAGGGTGTGACAGGTGGCGGCCAGCGTTGTGGCCAGCTCCCGCGCCCGGCCCAGTGTGTCGCCCTGGGGGGCGCAGTTCACCACGTGTGTCTCACAGCCAAACGGGGTGAGTTCAAGATCATCCCGGCTGCGGGCATCGGTCAGTATCCAGAGACGCGTCGTTTCAGGTGTCTGGTGCTGAAGGCGGGTCAGGCGCTGGCGGGTGTCATCCAGTCCGCGTCGTAGTGGGGTGCCACCCCCCGGCACGAGATTGTTGAGCAAAGGCGTGATCGTGCGTGGCGCGCGCCGAGGTGCCATGACTTCGGTGACGCCACCGCCGCCCAGGGTTATCAGCATCAGCTGTTCGCGAGCAAGATAAACGCTGGAGGCAATCTGTGTGACCAGCGCCATCGCTTTCTCGAGCTGACGCGTCCGTTGACTGTGATTCTGACGGTTCAGGCTGGAGCCTGAGATATCAAGAACAATGCAGGTCAGTCTGTCTGGGCGGCGACGTTCGCGCCGCCAGACTAGTGACGGCATTGAATCAAGCGATGAACCGGCTTGGGGCATCGCTGCCTTGCGCAGGCTCCCGGGCCAGTCGATGCGCAGTCGTCCAATGGCGTCACGGCCTTTCATTCGCGCCCCCTGCTGTCGAATTCTCGATCTACTCGGGAGTGCACTACTCGAGGAGGCCGGAAGCTGAATATGCCAGCCGGTGGCGGTGTCCAGAGCAGACGATGTCTGGTGGGCCGGCAGGTTGCCCCAGTCACCGCTGGCCTGATCATGATCATCACGACCCGGGTCAGCGTCATGCTGCTCGTCGCTGCTGGCCGTTGGCGATGGTCGTTCCGGCTCGCTATCGGGTGGTGTGATCGACGCATCGTGGCTGGAGGTCAGATCCGGACGATTGGGGGCATCGGGAGAGGGACGACGGCCCGGGTAGCGCCCTGTCCGAGGGGAAGGCGTCTGGTCAGGTGATGACTTGTGCTCTGAGCCAGTGGTGTCTTGTTGATGGTTACCCTCATTCCCCTGATTGCCATCAGAGCCATCTTCCGGCGCGGTGTCCGCTGCCCACTGAGGAGCACGATGTGCCATGACCAGCGTGGCCAGCGCATCGATGTCTTCCAGCGTCACGGTCTGTCGTCCTTGCCAGGCCGCATGGGCCAGCGCGCCACGACGCCAGGCCAGATCCGCGCGAACGCCTTCCACGCCGGCTTCAACACAGCGTGTGGCAATGATTCGGGCGAGATTCGGTGACAGGGTGACTGTCGAGAGGCGTTGGCGGGCGGCAGACAGTCGCTCACGCAGCAGCGCCTGTTCTTCCTGCCAGTCGGCCATGAACACATCCGGATCGCGATCGAAGGCCAGTCGGCGTTCAACTATCTGCAGGCGCTGCTCGATATCCGGTGCGGGGTGATCCAGTACGGCGAGCCCGAAACGGTCCAGCAGCTGCGGACGCAGTTCGCCTTCATCGGGATTCATGGTGCCGATCAACAGAAAGTCCGCAGGATGCTGATGGCTGATGCCATCGCGCTCGACATGGTTGATGCCACTGGCGGCCACATCGAGCAACAGATCCACCAGCGCGTCGGGCAGGAGGTTGACCTCGTCGATATAAAGCACGCCTTCGTGGGCACGGGCCAGCAGCCCGGGCTGGAAGGCGACCTCGCGCTCTCCAAGGGCGCGGCCCAGATCCAGCGTGCCGGTCAGCTGTGCTTCGTCGGCCCCCAGCGGCAGGGTCACCAGCGAAGATCGTGAAAAGGGCAGCAGCTCGGCAAGGCTTCGTGCCAGCGTCGATTTGGCCGTGCCCCGCGGGCCGCTGACGAGTACACCCCCCAGTCGGGTATCCAGTGCTGCCAGAATCAGGGCCAGCTTGAGACGGTCATGCCCGGTGACGGCCGTGAATGGAAAAAGGGGGCGTGGGGGGCTGGTCATGTCATCTCCACAAACGCAAGACGTGATAACGCGACATGACTGTCTACCGCCTGCTCATATGATGAGGGGGCGTCACTAAGCGCAGCGGCTGTCGGCACGGGCAGCCACCTGATAAGGAAATACGTCACTTGTATGCTCCTGCGTATCGACCCGTACGCGTGGCAGTCATTACTGATGATGCCGTGGGCATCACCACCCTGTATCATCGCCGGGCCGGTCTCCGGGCTGACGAGCTGGCGGACACGATGTCTGCCGGGCTGAAGCACCTTCCCGACTCATTGGAGTCAGTGGTCACGCAAAAGGCGTCTGCTTCTAGCCACTCGATTACCGTTGCGGGGACAGCAGTGAACTTGCATCACTTTCCCGATTATCCCGTGCAGACTGCACGGGCACCCGAGCGCTGCTCATCGTGAGCCGGGGCAATGATGGAGTCAAGTCCGGCACGAGGGTGTGCCCGGGCCAGCGGTACAGGGTTGTATCCCTTTATCGTTGTTCCATTGCCGGGTGCCTGGTAGCGTCTGTCCATGTTTACCCGAGTCAATGTCATGACCTTTAATATTTCGCCCCCTGACAGTGCCAATGATGCCGGTATTCAGGCGCATATCGATAGCCGACTGAAGCCCCCGGGGGCACTGGGTACGCTGGAGGCTACCGCGGCGTCGCTGGTGCGTATTCTGGGGCCTTCGAGCACCACCATTGATGCACCGGCCATGCTTCTTTTTGCCGGCGATCATGGTGTGGCGTTCGAAGGCGTTTCCATTGTAGAGCCCTCAACCACGCAGTTGATGGTGCATCACTTCCTCGAGGGGAATGCTGCCATCAACGTTTTCTGCCGTCAGGCCGATCTGGCGTTGAAGGTGATCGACTGTGGGACGCTCACGGCGCATGAGCCCCACCCACAGCTTGTCAGCCACCGGCTGGGGGAGAAGACAGCGCCTTTCCATCGGGAGCCTGCCATGACCATGGAGCAGCTTGACACCGGTTTTGACCATAGCCGACGGCTTGTCGATGAACTTTATGCCGACGGCTGCAACCTGATCGCTCTGGGTGAGATGGGGATCGGCAACACGACCAGTGCCAGTGCCCTGATGGCAGCGTTGACGCATTTGCCGTTTGAGGTGTGCATTGGTGCCGGCAGCGGGGTGACGCCGACGATCATGAAGCGCAAGCAGGACATCGTTCAGCTGGGGCTTCAACGTCATGCACAAAGCCTTGAGGATCCGCGGCTGACGCTGGCGGCCCTGGGCGGGTTCGAGATCGTGAGCATGGTCGGAGCGATTCTGGCCGCCGCTGAAAAAGGCATGGTGATTCTGGTGGATGGCTTTATTACGACCGTGGCCGCGCTGTGTGCCTGTCGTATTGCCCCGGAAGCGCGCGGTTATCTGATCTTCTCGCACTGTGGCGACGAGCGTGGCCACAGGCCATTGCTGGATCAGCTCGAGGCGGCACCGCTGTTGCACATGGGACTGAGACTTGGAGAGGGCTCGGGTGCTGCGCTGGCACTTCCGCTGCTGCGCTCGGCGCTGGCCTTTTATTACGAGATGGCCTCGCTTGAAGAGGCTGGTCTGACGCTATGACGCGCAAGGCCCTCGCCCGTCAATGGCAGTGGGGCTGTCTGGCGGTGAGTTTTCTGACTCGTCTGCCAGTGCGTGTCCATGGTGACGTTACCCCGCAGGCACTGGGGCGCTGTCATCGCTGGTTTTCACTGGTCGGGGCGCTGATTGGACTGGCGCTGGCGCTTGTCTACTGGGGGCTGGTGCAGGTTCTGCCTGTGTCGATTGCGGTGTTCATGACGCTGGGGCTGTCTCTCTGGCTGACAGGGGCCCTGCACGAAGACGGGCTGGCGGATTGCATGGACGGCCTCGGGGGCGGACAGACCGTGGCCCAGCGGCTGGCCATCATGAAAGACAGTCGGGTCGGCAGCTACGGCGTACTGGCGCTGGTCATCAGTCTGGTCGGACGCTGGTTGCTGTTGAGCGCACTGGCGCAGCAGGACACCATGCTGGTGATGATGGCCCTGCTGACGGCTCATGCTCTGAGCCGCGGGCTGGCGGCCTTCATGATGGGCATGCTGCCGTATCTGCGATGCGATGGTGACAGCAAGGTGCATGCATTGACCGGCCATCAGCGTCTGGAGGATCGTATCTGGCTGATCGGCGTTGCTGCGTTGGTTGCCGTGTTTTCTGCCGGCGTGGGGTCGGGCATCCTGCTGCTCGTGGTGACGGCACTCTCGGGGCTGGTCCTGTATGGCTGGTTGAAAAAACAGCTTGGCGGCGTGACCGGCGATGCGTTGGGCGCCGTGCAACAAATCACCGAAATTCTTTTATATCTGGTGCTGGTGATGGTTCATGCATGAGTTGATTCTGGGGGGCGCGCGCAGCGGCAAGAGTGTCCATGGCGAAACGCTGGCGGTTCAGAGTGCCTGTGAGGTCACCTATATTGCGACGGCGCAGGTATACGATGACAGCGAAATGCGCGCTCGTATCGAGTCCCATCGCGAGCGCAGACCTTCTCATTGGGCGCTGGTAGAAGCACCGCTGAGCCTTGGTGAGGCCATTGAACGCCATGCCCGAGCTGATCGACTGCTGCTGATCGACTGCCTGACCCTTTGGCTGACCAACCTTTTACTCGAGGGTGGTCAGCGATTCGTACAGGAACGTGCTCGGTTGCTGGAGGCGCTTGATCACGCTCCGGGGCGTGTTGTGATGGTCAGCAATGAGGTGGGGCAGGGTGTGGTCCCCATGAATGCCCTGTCACGACGTTTTGTGGATGAAGCCGGCCAGCTTCATCAGGTATTGGCCTCACGGTGTCAGCGCGTCTGGTGGGTGGTGGCCGGCCTGCCACAGTGCCTCAAGGGTAACGTGACATGACCTTTCAGACCCTGATGATCGATTGCCTGCGTCACGGTGCCTGTGAAGGGCCTCAGGAATGTTTGCGCGGCCATACGGATGTGGCGTTGAGCGCACAGGGCCATGAACGCATGCTGGCGGCAGCAAAACGGTTGGCGCGACCCCATGCCATTCTCTGTTCGCCGCTGATTCGCTGCAAAAGGGTTGGCGAGTTACTGGCACAGGACTGGAATGTGCCCTTGCATGTCGTACCTGAAATCATGGAGATGAATTTTGGAGACTGGGATGGGGTGGCCACGCAGGATCTGCTGCAACACGCCCGCCCGGCGCTGGAAAATTTCTGGCGTGACCCTCAGGCATTTCCACCCCCCGGTGGAGAGAGCCTTGATGATTTTCTGACCCGCATCGATCAGGGGTGGCAACACCTTCTTGTGAAAGGCATGACGCTGGCGGACAAGGAACAGCAACAAAAGGAAACGGGCCCGGTACGCCTTCTGGTCTGTGGCCATGCCGGCGTCATCAAAAGCTGGATGGCGATGCGGCTGGGCATGCCTCTGACTCAGGGCAGCTATCTCCATCGCTTACATTTGCCTTATGCCGGTGTCGCACGTCTACGAGTCGATATTGATCGACAAAGCGGCGAGCAGTTTGAACAGCTGTATGCGCTCGGTTCATAGGATGACATCCAGTCGTAAGAACACATCAAAATTATACCGTTATCTTCTATGTGGTTAATTGTTTCGTTAGCTTTAATTGTTGATCAACTCTTGGGGGAACCTCGTCGGTTTCATCCACTGGTTGGGTTGGGGCGGTGGGTCACCGCTGTCGAAAAATGGGTTTACCCCAAAAAAAAGCGATACTCAAAAACACTTGTCGCCGGGCTCATAGGCTGGCTCGTGGTCATCACGCCCATCATGCTGGCCACCCTCTGGGTGGATCAGATTGTTGAGGGTTTCTGGCATGGGCTGCTGGCGGTCCTGATACTTTATCTGGCCATTGGACGACAAAGCCTGATTGAACATGCCCAACGCGTTTATCAACCGCTTTTAAAGGATAACCTTGATGCTGCACGCCAACAGGTCGCCATGCTGATCAGTCGGGATACCCAACAGCTGAATGCTTCCGAAATATCACGCGCTACCTGTGAATCTGTGCTCGAAAACGGCAGCGACGCGCTTTTTGCCGCGATTTTCTGGTTTGCCGTCGCCGGAGTCCCGGGGGTTGTCCTTTACCGGGTGGTTAATACGCTTGATGCCATGTGGGGCTATCGCAGCGAGCGCTATCTCTATTTCGGACGCATTGCTGCACGTGTTGATGATGTCATGAACTGGATACCGGCTCGATTGACCGCGCTGTCCTATTCACTGGCCGGCTGGCACTGGCAGGCCTCAAAAAACACCTGTGGCACAGCCATGCGATGCTGGTGGAGGCAGGGCAGAAGCTGGAAAAGCCCCAATGCCGGACCGGTCATGGCCGCCGGCGCCGGGGCGCTGGGGATACAGCTGGGGGGTGGCGGTATCTATCACGGCAAACGTGTCGAAAGCCCGCTGCTGGGCATTGGGCGTCCTGCGGCCCCTCTCGATATCGATCGCGCCTGCACACTAATCCGGAAGGCGTTGCTGATCTGGCTGACCGCACTGTTCATTATTGCGTGGGTATTGTCATGACCGTTGCACCTGACACTTCTCCCATACACGGCGGTCGACTGTTTGAGGTCAGTCGTCGTTATGGTATCGAGCGACGTGACTGGCTGGACCTGTCTACCGGAATCAATCCCTGGCCCTATCCGATCACGCCTATCAATGCGAGTGCTTGCCAGGCACTGCCGGATCAGGATCAGGCGCTTCATGAAGCGGCGGCTCGCTATTATCTGGGCGGCCCGCTCGGGACTGGCGAAAACGGCTTTCAAGAGTCACTGATACTTTTGAACATTCCCGGATCGCAGTGGGCTATCGAGCACCTGCCACACTGCATCGAATCGGGAACAGTGGCCCTGCCGGATATCGGCTACCGGGAACATGAGTGGGGCTGGCAGCGTGCCGGGCACCAGATGCTTTTGTACGATGCCGACCACCCTGAAGCCGTGATCGAAAAAACAGCGGATACAAACAGTCTGCGGGCCGTGGTTGTCATTAACCCCAACAATCCCGGTGGGCAACATCTATCGCCTGGAATCCTGCACACGCTGGCCGCCGAGCTTCAGCACAAGGGGGCCGTGCTGATTGTCGATGAAGCTTTTGCTGATGCCACACCCAAGCAAAGCCTGCTGCCCGATATCGCTGATAACGTCATTGTACTGCGCTCGCTGGGCAAGTTTTTTGGTTTGGCCGGCCTGCGTCTGGGGACCATCGTGGGGCGAGCACAATCAGACGTCATGACGCATTTATCGTCTTTAAAGGGCCCCTGGCAAGTCACATCGCCGACCCAACAAGCCGGCATGGAAGCCTTTTCAGATGATGCCTGGCAGTGCCGGATGAGAGGGCGGCTACATCGAGCCAGTCAACAGCAGGGACAGTGGCTTGAAAGACAACTCAAAACTCATGGCGATGTCCTGCGCTGGCGTCAAAGCGCACTATTCAATGGATTTGAGATGTCGCTTGAACGTGCCCGCCAGTGGCATGAGGCGTTTTTACCTCAGGGCGTTCTTACGCGGCTTTGGTTGATGAATGCACAACGGGCAATCTTGCGCTTCGGATTGCATGATGAAAGTGCAGACGCCATTCGTCATCTGAAGCAGGCAATGTCAGCAGCTCAAAAGATCATGGACATACGGTCATGAATCAACACGCATATAGCAGGGCACAAAGAGAGGCGATCTATCGCGTCATTCGTGAGCGGCGTGATATGCGCCATTTCCTGCCTGATCCTGTAGATCAGGACGTGATGCAGCGTATGCTCGAGGCCGCCCATGACGCGCCAAGTGTGGGGTATATGCAGCCGTGGCGATTTATATGTATTCGCGATTCCGCCCTGCGTGAAGCCATGGCGCAGATGGTCGATGATGAGCGTCACGCCACGGCGCAGGCCCTTGATGAGCGCGGTCAGGCGTTTTTGAAACTCAAGGTGGAAGGGATTCGTGAATGCCCGGAGTTATGGGTCGTGGCACTGTGCGAGGCTCGCGAAAAATATGTCTTCGGGCGACGTACGCTGAACGAGATGGATCTGGCCTCGGCCAGCTGTGCGATCCAGAACCTCTGGTTGGCCGGTCGAGCCGAAGGTATCGGCGTTGGCTGGGTGTCACTTTTTGACCCCGAAACGCTGAAATCACTGATTCAGGCTCCCGAAAGCACATGGCCCATTGCCATTTTATGTATTGGCCATGTCGATGCCTTTTATAGCATGCCCATGCTGGAGCAACAGGGATGGGACCAACGCCGTTCGCTCAAGGATCTGATCGGCATTGATGGCTGGCCCGAATAACCGCGTTCCCCCGAGTTTTATCGAACCGCCGTCGTGTGACTGTTTGACCGATGACATCGGTTGATTTTCTCTGCGATATCTCCCTGCAAAAGCTGTCTGCATGACATCTCCTTTCTCTTTACGGCGGACCATTGCCTCTTGGGCGGCAAATCCAGCGTGATTAAGCGTTCGTACAAAAAGTGTTATTTCTCATTCATGCTCGAGGATGAAGCATCCGATTTATGGCGAATCATTTGTTAAATCATGAGATGCGCTATATTGAGTTGTGCAGGACTTATCGACTCAAGGAGGATGCTGGATGTCATTTATTAAAAAAGGGGCCACCACGCTGGCCATAGCAGGCGCCATGTTTGCCGTGGCAGGCTGCTCAAGCTCCGAGCCGAAACAGCAGGATCCCAATATTGATAGTGTGATCCAACAGTCCGAGCAGGGCTATCGCAATACAACGGTCGGCTATAGCTTTACCTATCCTGAAAATTGGCAGAACAGCGTTGTCCAGCGCGATACGTTTGAGTGGAATGATCAACGCATCGATGCGCAGAACATGGCGGTGTTCTATTACAAGAATTTTGAGCTCAATAATACCCCTGAACCCTTGCTGGCTCTGGCGACCTATCCGCAACAGGAGTGGGAGCAGATGCAGCGCCAGGCGAAGGATCGTAGTGGCTCAACGCCGCCTTATGTCATCGCCACCAAGGACGATCAGGTACTGGTCGCCTATATCAACACCAAAAATCCATATGATGCCGGTTCCAGGCAGGGTCAGGAGTACGCTCGTCACGTCCTGACACCCGGGCAGGTCCAAAGCGCCATCAACTGGTAAACCGGTATACTGGCAGGGCCCTGAGGGGCTCTGCCATTGAGACCTTCTCAATGGATCCTGTCTCCCTGATTGTGCTTTCCTTTCTATTGCCTCCTCTGGCGGTCTACCTGGCTGTCGGTATCGGCGACCCTTTCTGGCTGAATCTGTTTCTTACCCTGATGGGTTATGTACCCGGTATTATTCATGCCCTCATCGTTGTCACATGACCTGTCAAAAAAGGGGCGCATTTCGTTTATGATGCGGCCTTTGCTCAATACTTATCGGAGTCCATGAATGCTCAAGCGATTCGAGCGCAATGACAGCGGTCATGACTATGTCGTTGGCGATCTGCACGGGCATTACGCATTACTTGAGCGTGAGCTGACCCGAGTTGAATTTGATACCGGCAAGGATCGGCTTTTTAGCGTGGGAGATTTGATCGACCGCGGCCCCGATTCCCTGAAATGCCTGGAGCTGGTACATCAGCCCTGGTGTTTTGCGGTAACCGGCAATCACGAAATGATGGCGCGCAATGCACTGTTTGATAATCATTGGGGGCAGTGGTTAAGCAATGGGGGAGAGTGGTCTCGAGATCATGACAAGGTCGTGCTGAGAAACCGCCTTGCAGACGCCATGATGAAAATGCCGCTGGCCTTCGAGATAGAGACCTCAAACGGCACGGTGGGCATCGTTCACGCCGAGCCTCCCAAAGACTGGGCGGACATCCGTAAAACATCTCGTGAAACGCTTCTCTGGTCGCGACAGCGCATCGAATCCGGTCTTGATCACATTGTTCCCGGCATTGACGCCGTAGTAGTGGGACATACGCCTGTGCCTGCGCCCAAAACGCTTGGAAACGTACGATACATTGATGTTGGGTCGTTTTTCAGTGGTCGCGTGTGTCTGGAAAAACTCGAAGACATCGCTGCCATGATGAAAAAGGACGGGAATCCCTGAATGTTTGTGAACTCCCTCTTTCCTTTTGCATAACAGTGATGTAGGATACGCCCCGTTCTCGCAAATATCGGGAACAGCGTCGGGGCGTAGCGCAGCTTGGTAGCGCGCCACAATGGGGTTGTGGAGGTCGCAGGTTCGAATCCTGTCGCCCCGACCAAAAGTTTGATGAACAAGCCGCTTCAGGTTAATCGCTGAGGCGGCTTTTTCGTGTCCAGACGTTGGCAACATGGTATTGGCAGGTCTCTTTTATAACCGCATCTTCATGTCACAGGCATTCGCTTGTTCGATAAGGTGAGTGAGCCAATACATCAGGAGACAGGACGATGAAAAAGCTTCCCGGAATGCTTGTCGGCACAATAATTGGTCTGGTGGCGTGGTGGCCGACCCAGAGCGTGGCATCTGCCATTCTTCTCGGCGTTGCCTGCGGTGTGGCATGGGATCTCTGGCGTAAAAAATCTTCATAGACTCTTCGTAACTGAACCCGAGGAGTCCTACAAAAATACCAGGGACAAGGCTGTCGAGTCACGGTTATGCTGGCGCGCGCGGCTGGTGAACTTGCCTGCTGCTTAAGAAGCATTAATCTCTAGTCATTGCAGGCTCAGGAGAAAAGCGTGGCTCATCAATTGAAAAGCGCTACACAAGGACTGATCATCATGACAGCCCTCGCGACATTGTCAGGTTGTTCTCTTTTTTCGTCAGATAAATCGGAAAGCGCTGCAGCAGTGCCGCCACCGCCACCCCTGGTCGGATATAACGGCATGAACATGTGCCAACCCTACAGCGACAAGCTCTGGGGAAATTTCCTGATGATCGGCAAGGTGGTTTCTGTCGATTCCCCGCACAACATGCATGTCAACATTTTGCGTGCCGAAGCCATGAAGCATCCTGCCATCCAGATGACCGGCTATCCTCGTCAGATCATTGATCAGCGCCAAAAGTGGTATCCCTGCGAAGGGCAGGGATAAGCACGATGAGGTAGATTCTGATAATGGCATTCATTGTCAGATTTACGCCAAAATCCTGCAAAAAGTGCGGTATACTGTTTACATATGATTACTGCTTGATGAGGAGCAGTGACAGTTGGCTTATCCTGACTAAACGGCTGACTGTCCAAACCTCACACCGCCTCCTTGAGGCGGTTTTTTTTGGCCGCCGCTCAGTAGATGCCATACCCTCTCAAATAAAAATTATTCTCTTTTGCATTGATTTCCTTTTCAGGATCGTTCAAAGTGTTTCTCAGACGCCACGGCGTCTGATTCATTTCGGTATGTCAGGTGCTGGAATGGATTCTCTCCTCATCATCAGGTCCTTTCGCCGCCTTTCCTCTGGAAAGGCGGCTTTTTATGGTTGGATCCCACGGCATGCAGGCATCGAAACGCTGAGCTATCCTGCGGCTATGACGCACAGCAAGCCCTCGTCAGGCGACGTACCCGCAAAGGAGACCGATTCATGGCCTACGCCAATATTGTCGACAGCAACAACAATGTGATCGACCTCTACTATCAGGATTGTGGTCAGGGGCCGACAGTAGTGCTGATCCACGGTTGGCCGTTAAGCCACCGCATGTGGGAGTATCAGGTCAATGCCCTGACCGAAGCCGGCTATCGCTGCATCGCTTATGACCGTCGCGGCTTTGGAGACTCGGAAAAGCCCTGGGATGGTTACGACTACGATACGCTGGCCGACGATCTGGAAGGATTGCTTGAACATCTGGACCTTACCGATGCGACGCTGGTCGGTTTTTCAATGGGTGGGGGAGAAGTTGCCCGCTATCTGGGACGCCACGGCAGCAGACGTATCCGCAGTGCCGTGCTGATCGGCGCAGTGCCGCCTTACATGCTCAAAACCGATGACAATCCTGAAGGCGTGGACCAGTCAATTTTTGATGACATGCTGGCCAATGTGAAAAAGGATCGACCCGGTTTTCTGGGTGGATTCGGCAAACTGTTCGTCAATCATGACGGTCGAGCACCAACGCTTTCAGATGAGCTTTTGGCCTACAATCAGAGCATTGCCAATTTTGCTTCTCCCAGAGCGACGCAGGAGTGCATCAAGGCCTTCGGCTTGACGGACTTTCGTCAGGATCTGGAGAGTATCGATGTGCCCACGCTGGTCATTCATGGCGACGACGACCAGATCGTGCCGTTGGCCAACAGTGGTCAACGCTCGGCAGACATGATTAAAAATGCTCGGCTTGAGATCGTGAGGGACGGCCCACATGGCCTGAACTTCACTCATGCTCAGGAACTTAATGCGCTGCTGATTGATTTTCTGAAGCAGGGGCGTTGATCAAAAAACGAAGTAATCGCTAAAAATTCGGCCAGCGGATGAGCTGGCCGTTAGACATGATACCTGTCGCTGTTACCGGAAGTCGTGCCAAGGTCAATCAACCTCCTGTTGCCATCGGACTCCCTGTCAGTGTGCTTCCCTGCACGATATTTTTTCTCTTTTCCGGCAGAGACATCATGACCGACTAAAATGACAAAAATATGATGGCAACGTGTCTTTTTGCAAAGGCCGAGATAGCAACCAACACACTTATTTTCAGCTTCTAAACTGTCAGGCACCGGGCCATTATCATGAGCGAACTGAGAACCACACTGGTACAGGCCGATCTTCGCTGGGAAGATATCGACACCAATTGCCAGCTGCTCGATGAGTGGTTGCAGGAAGTCACGACCAGCGATCTGATCGTTTTGCCGGAGATGTTTGCAACCGGGTTTACCATGGCGCCTGAGCGCATGGCGCAATCCATGCAGGACAGTCAGGCCGTGGCGTGGATGCAGCAAACAGCGAAAACCCATAACGCCGTGGTTACCGGCAGTGTGGCCATCGCTGAAGATGGGCACTACTTCAATCGTCTTATCTGGGCACGGCCGGATGGCACCATGGCGACTTATGACAAGCGCCATCTCTTTCGAATGGGAGAGGAAAACGAACACTATGGCATGGGAAATCAGCGTGCCATTGTGGAGCTAAACGGCTTCAGAATTTTGCTAACGGTGTGCTACGACCTTCGCTTTCCCGTGTGGTTACGCAATGTTGATTGTGAATACGATGTTCTGGTGTGTGTGGCCAACTGGCCATCGGCCAGGCGTATGCCATGGCGCACGCTGCTGCAGGCACGGGCCATCGAGAACTTGAGCTATGTGATCGGTGTCAATCGCGTTGGCGATGATGCCCGTGGACTGAACTACAGCGGCGACTCGATGCTGATCGATTATCGCGGTGATGCCCTGATTGATGAGGCCCGCGATCGCGCCTTTGTACGTACGGGAGTGATCGGCAAGCAAAGCCTTGACGACTTCCGTGAAAAGTTTCCAGCCCATCACGATGCTGATCGTTTCACGCTGCATATGTGACGGCATTGTCATCCTCATGTAAAAGCCCCGGGCGCGGTAAGCGCCCGGGGCTTTTACATGACCGCGCCAACGCAGTTCAAATCAGCTCGATCGATAAAATGCTGCCTCTATGAGCTGACGGGTATAGGCATGACATGGTTGATCGATCACCTCCTGTGTTGCGCCGTGCTCGATCATCTCACCATCCTTGAGCACCATCAGGCGATGGGCCATGGCACGAACCACTGACAGGTCATGACTGATAAACAGATAGCTGAGCTTTCGTTCGTGCTGAAGCGCACGGAGCAGTTCAATCAGCTGGCGCTGAATCGTACGATCAAGTGATGAAGTAGGCTCATCAAGTACCAGAATGCGGGGGGTTAAAATCAAGGCACGCGCCAGCGCAATACGCGCGCGCTGGCCACCCGAAAACTCATGGGGATAGCGTGTCAGTACCTCCGCGCCCAGACCGACCGATACCAGCGTCTCGATCGCTCGCTTACGCACCGCATGGCGGTCCAGCTCGGGAAAGTGAAAGCGTAACCCTTCGCTGACGATATCTTCAATGGTCATGCGGGGCGACAGCGCGCCGAAAGGGTCCTGAAACACGATCTGCATGTGCCGACGCTCAAGTAGCAGTGCACGGCTATCCAGCGCATCAAGGCGGGTATTGCCCAGCCATATCTCGCCACTTGAGCTGATCAGCCTCAGTAGCGCGAGCGCCAATGTACTCTTGCCAGAGCCGGATTCGCCCACAATGCCAAGTGTTTCTCCCTGATGTAGCGTCAAGGAGACAGGTTTCAGGGCCATAAAGGCAGCAGGTCGAGACTGCAAGAGCCGACGGGGCCGTTGAAACGCTACCGCCAGGTTCTTCGCCGATAACACCTCGGGGGCGTGTATCGGTACGGGAGCAGGTTTGCCTTCCGGCTCGGCATCGATCAGGGCCTGAGTATAAATACTGGTAGGGCGCGACAGTACTTCTCGAGTAATACCGGTTTCCTGCACACGTCCATGGTGCAGCACGCATACCCGATCAGCCCAGTGACGCACTAAATTGAGATCGTGCGTAATTAAAAGCATCGCCATGCCCATCGAGTCAGCCAGTTCACGCAACAGTGAGAGGATCTCGCGCGCCACGGTGACATCAAGCGCGGTGGTGGGCTCATCGGCGACCAGAAGCTCGGGGCGATTGGCAATCGCCATGGCAATGACCACGCGCTGGCGCTGCCCACCGGAAAGTTCATGAGGCCAGGCGTTGATCAACTGCTCGGGGCGCGGCAGATGCACCTGCTGCATCAGTTCAAGGATTCGCGCGCGCAAAGGCGCTCTGCGCAGCGGATGGTGCAGGGTAATGGCCTCACCGATCTGCCGACCGATGCGATGCAGCGGGTTAAGCGCACTCATCGGTTCCTGAAAGACGATGCCCACTCGGCGGCCATGCAGATTTTCCCAATCACGGTGGGACAGCGTTTCAAGTCGGGTGTCTCCCAGAGACCGCCTGCCCTCAACGCGAATGCCTGCCGGCACCAGATCCAGCGCGGCCATGGCCGTCATGGTTTTGCCAGAGCCGGATTCTCCTACCAGAGCCAGCGTTTCACCGGCCGCGACGCTCAGGCTGATCCCATGCACGATAGGGGTGTCATCAGCGAACACGCGCAGCTTTTCCAGCGACAACACGGTTTTTTCGCAGGCGTTGTTCATGATGACGCGCGACCTTTCATGGGAAGTACGGCGTGGCGCGGGTCAAAGGCATCACGCAGCCCCTCGCCAATAAAGATCAGCAGCGAGAGTAAAACGGCCAGTGTCATGAAGGCCGTGAGTCCCAGCCAGGGTGCCTGCAGGTTGTTCTTGCCCTGGGCCACAAGCTCACCAAGCGAGGGAGACCCCGGTGGCAGCCCGAACCCCAGAAAATCAAGTGCTGTCAGCGTGGTAATGGCCCCCGTGAAGATAAAGGGCAGAAAGGTCAGGGTGGACACCATGGCGTTGGGTAGAACGTGGCGCCACATGATTAGCCGAGCCGGTAATCCCATGGCGCGCGCAGCGCGCACATAATCAAGATTGCGTGCGCGCAGGAACTCGGCGCGCACGATATCGACCAGCCCCAGCCATGAAAAGGCGATCATGATCAGCGCCAGCCACCAGACGCTGGGCACAACCAGACTGGAAAGAATGATCAAAATAAAGAGCATGGGCAGGCCGGCCCATAGCTCGATGACGCGCTGACCGACCAGGTCTACCCGGCCACCGAAATAGCCCTGCACAGCGCCCACGATAACGCCAATCAACACCGACCCCAGTGTGACAAGTCCGGCAAACAGCACCGACAGTCGAAAGCCATGGATGACGCGCGCCAGCACATCGCGCCCTTGGTCATCGGTGCCCAGCCAGTGCGTAAGGCTCGGCGGTGACGGGGCAGGGGTATCAAGTGCCATATCGATACTCTGCCAGGAAAACGGGATGGGAGGCTGGATCAGCCACCCCCTGGCGTGAATCAATGCCTGCACGGCCGGGTCACTATAGAACGCGGTAGTGGGCAAAAAGCCCCCAAAGGCGGTTTCGGGATAATCCACAAACAATGGCCAGTACCACTGACCGTCAAAACGCACGACCAGCGGTGTGTCATTGGCAATCAGCTCGGCGGGCAGGGTCACCAGCAGCAGCGCCAGAAACAGGGCGCTGGCGACCATGGCCCGCCGATTGCCACGAAATACAGCCAGCCGACGGCGCATGAGGGGAGAAAGCCGAAAAAACGAAATATTGGCCAAGGGCTAGCTCTCCCGCCGTTCAAAATCGATACGCGGATCGATTGCCACATAGGTCAGATCAGAGATGAGCTTGAGCACCAGGCCAATGAGCGTAAAGAGAAAGAGCGTGCCAAAGATGACCGGATAGTCTCGCTGCAGCACGGCTTCATACCCAAGCATCCCGAGCCCGTCGAGTGAGAAAAGCACCTCGATCAAAAGTGCCCCGGTGAAGAAAATACCCACCAGTGCAGAAGGCAGACCCGCAATCACGATCAGCATCGCATTGCGAAACACATGACCATACAGCTGGCGTCGTTCGGAGGCGCCCTTGGCACGCGCGGTCATCACGTATTGCTTGTGTATCTCTTCAAGAAAACTGTTGCGGGTCAGAAAGGTCAGGGTGGCAAAACTGCCAACGGTCAGGGCAGCGACCGGCAGGGCGATATGCCAGAAATAATCGATGATTTTCCCCCACCAGGAGAGCTGGTCAAAATCGGGCGAGGTCAGTCCGCGCAGCGGAAACCAGTCGAGATAGCTGCCCCCGGCAAAGACCACGATCAACAGCAGTGCGAACAGAAAGCCTGGAATGGCGTAGCCCAAGATCACCAGTGCCGAACTCCACAGATCAAATCGGCTGCCCTGACGTACTGCCTTGAGAATCCCCAGCGGTACGGAGACAAGATAGACCAGCAGCGTGCTCCAGAGCCCCAGCGAGATGGATACCGGTAGTCGATCAATGATCAGCGTCGTGACTGACTGGCCCCGAAAAAAACTCTCGCCGAAATCCAGCCGGACGTAGTCGCCCATCATCATGACAAAGCGCTGCCACAGGGGCTTGTCGAACCCGAACTGCGTATTGAGCTCCTCGATGAAGACCGGATCGATACCGCGTGTACCACGATTGGCATCACCGCTGGCCACAATGCCATCGCTGCTGCCGCCCAGTGCTGCACTTGAGCTCATTCCTTCGATACGCGACAGCATCTGCTCGACCGGGCCACCAGGGGCGGCCTGCACGATCAAGAAATTGAGCAGCAGGACCGCCAGCAGTGTCGGCGCCATCAACAGCACCCGCATTACGATATAGCGTGCCATGAGCGCTACTCCTGATGGGCATCCATCGTGCTGGCGCCCTGAGGATCGACCCACCAGCTGTCGAGATCCAGGCCGTACTCGGGGCTTTGATCGGGCATGGCAATCTTTTTCCAGTAGGCCAGGCGTGTGACCGGCGAATGGTACTGGGGGATGACGTAAAATTCCCAGCGCAGGACACGATCCAGAGCCGCTGCAGCAGCCTCCAGATCCCTGCGTGAATCGGCTCGAATGATGTGATTGACCAGATCATCGATGACCGGGCTTTTCAAACCAATCAGATTGCGACTCTGGGGCTGGTCGGCATACTCACTTCCCCAGTACTCGCGCTGCTCGTTGCCGGGGTTGTTGCTCTGGGCAATGACAGCCGTCGTCATGTCAAAATCGAATTGACGCATTCGTACCAGATACTGACTTGAATCCACGGTGCGAAGGTTGACCTCCACGCCCAGGCGCGCAAGGTTACGCACCATCGGCAGCGCCATGCGCTCGAGCCTGGCGTCACTCAGTAGCAGCTCAAAGCGCAATGGCCGTCCGGTATCCCGATTGATCATCCGGTTGTCCTTTACCTCATATCCGGCTTCATTGAGAAGCGCCAGTGCCTTTTTGAGTCTGGGGCGCAGTGTTTCTGGCGACTCAATGGGCAGGGGAGAATCAAACACCTCGCCGGGCAGCTGGTCGCGCCAGGGCGACAGAAGAGCACGCTCGGCAGCGCCCGGCACTCCCGTGGCCTCCATCGATGAGTGATCGAAAAATCCACGGGTACGGGCATAAAGACCGTAAAACAGATTGCGATTGAGCCAGTCGAAATCAAACGCCAGCCCCAGTGCCTGGCGAACACGCCGATCCTTGAAGATCTCCCGACGCTGGTTCATCACAAAGCCCTGCATGGGTGCGGGATTGTGGTCCTCGATTTCGACACGCTTGATCAGACCCTGGCGCGCAGCCGGGAAGCCATAGCCGGTGACCCAGTGACGTGCGGTGGTCTCGATACGAAAATCAACCCGGCCGGCTCGAAAAGCGGTCAGGGCAACGCCGGGGTCACGGTAGTAATCAAAGATCAGACGATCAATGTTATATCGCCCCTTGTTGACCGGCAGGTCCTTGCCCCAATAGTGATCGTCACGCTGGTAGACAATGCGCTGACCGGGTTGAGTGGAGGCAATGCGATAAGGGCCGGAGCCCATCAGGGGATCAAGCGTGGGCCGTGTAATATCGCGACTCTGAAGGTCTTTTGCCGACAGTACTGGCATCTGCCCAACAATCAGCGGCAGCTCACGCGAATTATGTTCGCCAAATTCAAAGCGCACGGTACGCGGGGAAAGTCTTTTGACCCCGATGACATCGGCATAGTAGGCCCGATACATGGGCGAGCCCATGGTCTTCAGGGTCTCGAAGGTAGTGACAACATCGTCGGCCGTCACCGGGCTGCCATCATGAAAGTGGGCCCGGGTGTCCAGATCGATTTCCATCCAGCGCCGGTCCGGGTCCAGCCGAATTCCCGCTGCCAGCAGCCCGTAAAGGGAAAAGGGCTCTCCGGGGCTTTCCACCATCAGGGTATCAAAGGGCAGTCCTCCCATCGAAGTGAGCCCGTCGGCAGGGTTGCCACGCACGATAAAGGGATTGAGTGAGTCAAAGCTTCCCGGTGCCGAACGCACCATGTCACCGCCTTTGGGGGCATGTGCATTGACCCAGGGAAAGTGGTCAAAGCCGTCAGGAAGTGCCGGAGTGTCATAGAGCGAGAGGCCATGCACGGTGGGCACATCGCTGACCGGGGCTGCCTGAACCCCGCCAGCGGGCAGCGCCATCATGAGCACTACCCACAGCACGACATACTCTCGAATCATGCGTGCCATGTCATAAAGGCGCCTTCAAAACCGATCTTTCCAGGCACGCAGGGTGGCGAAGGTGGCCAGCGCATCATGGCTCTCTCCCTGCTCGGATACCCCACGCTGTACACTTTCAAGATGCGCCCGCATAAAGGGGTTGATGAGGCGCTCACGGCCGATGGTACTGGGCAGGGTGGGGCGGTCCAGCGCTCGCGCCTTTTGACACTCGTCGAGCAGGGCATCGCGAGCGCTATTGTCCGGCTCGGCGGCCTGAGCAAATTTCAGGTTGGACAGCGTATATTCATGTGCACCAAAGACCAGCGTGTCATCATCAAGCTCGGCAAAGCGGGTCAGTGCCTGATGCATCTGCTCGGGGGTGCCTTCGAAAAGACGGCCGCAGCCACCACAAAACAGGGTATCGGCACAAAAGAGCAGCGACGGTGTACCGCTGGAAAGAAACGCGATGTGATCCAGTGTGTGGCCGGGCGTGGCCATGACCTCAAAGTGGCGTCCCATCAGTCGAAAGCGATCACCTTCTCCGACAGTGTCATCGATGCCGCCAATATCGGGGTTGTCCGGGCCGATGACGTGCGGGGCGTAGCGCTTTTTAAGCTCGGCAAGCCCGCCGGTATGGTCCTTGTGATGATGGGTGATCAGGATGGCGTCAAGGCGTGCGCCCGTGCGCTCCAGATAGTCGACGACCGGCTGTGCTTCGCCCGGATCGACAACGACAACGCTGCCCGAGTTGTCCTGTTCCATCACCCAGATGTAATTATCCTGGAACGCCGGCAGTGGTTTGACGGTCAACATGACAATCCTTGATGAAGTAGGTTGAAAAAAGGGTATAAGGTGCCCGATATGGCGAGCGTGTCGGGTAACCGTCAGCCTCGATAACCGGGGTGGTCATTTAATGCGATAACCATGCGATCAGGGGCTTTGCATGTCAAATCACCACGCAGATCAGGCAACGTTCAGTGAACAGTTTCTTGCCGGACAGCGTTACTGGCAGACCTCCCATGGCAGGCGACAGTGGCAGGCCGAAAAACAGTGCCTGCATCAACTGCTGGCACGATCCGGCGTGCAGCATGCGCTCGAGCTGGGTGTGGCGCCGCCTCTGCTGGCCCACGACAGTATTCGCCACCGCATTGGGTGGGCACCACAGCGCGATCTGGCCGAACACCCATCGACACTCATCTGCCGCCCGGAAGCCCTGCCGCTGGCCGATGAGTCACTGGAGCTGGTGCTTGTTCATCATCTGCTGGAAGTGGCCCCTCAGCCTACCCATGTGCTGCGTGAAGCTGCACGGGTTACCAGCGACAGCGGTCGCCTGATTTTAATCGGCTGGCATCCGCTGGGTATCGCAGGACCTGCACGACTCAAGCGATGCAACGAGCGCTTTTATCAGCGTAGCCGTTGGCTGAAGCCGGGACGACTGCGCGACTGGTTGAGGTTTATCGATTTCAATATCGAGCGTATCGATTACTGCGGCTTTGTGCCCTTTGAAAATACGCCGGACTGGCTGCTGATGGAGCGCTGGGGACGGCGCCATAATCTCCCTCTTGGCCGGGCATGGGTCATCAGTGCCAAACGCCAGATGTGTCGCATGATCCCACTTAAAAAGCGCTTTGACCCCGCTGCCATGCTCGGCAGCAAGGTGTCTGCGCTGGCCTGCAGGCGCTCTGAGTCACCAGAGCCGCTTTATACTGTCTTGCCGTCTGTAACGCCTGAAAAACCACTCCCCAATCCCGCCGGTCATGTTCACCACGAAAAATGCAGCTCGGCAGCCTCCCCGGGTGTCATGGCATAATAGCGTCCTGATACCGGATACCATGAGGCGCGCAGTGAGTGATGACGCAGTGAGTGATGACATGTGTCCCCATGTCATTATCCATACTGATGGTGGGTGCCGGGGCAATCCCGGCCTGGGCGGATGGGGTGCGGTGCTGCGCAGCGGCCCTCACGAAAAATGCCTGAAGGGCAGCGAGGCGCATACGACCAACAATCGCATGGAACTGATGGCTGCCATCTCCGCCCTGCGGGCATTGACCCGCCCCTGTCGCATTGAGCTCTGGACCGATTCGCAATACGTGCGTCAGGGCATTACCCAGTGGATCTATAACTGGATCAAAAAGGACTGGAAGACAGCTTCAAAAGCACCGGTCAAGAATGCCGAACTCTGGAAGATGCTGTTGGAAGAGTCTCGTCGACATGATATCCAATGGCACTGGCTCAAGGGCCATGCCGGCCATGAAGGCAACGAACTGGCCGACCAGCTGGCGAATGCTGCCATGGATGAACTTAAAACCCGCGAGAAAACGTCATGAGACAGATCGTTCTTGATACGGAAACCACGGGCATCGAGGTCAGGGACGGGCATCGCCTGATTGAAATCGGGGGCGTCGAGGTCATTAACCGCCGCCTGACCGGGCGACACTATCATCAGTACGTCAATCCCGAACGTCCCATCGACCCGGAAGCCATTGAAGTACATGGCATTACCGATGCTCGTGTGGCCAATGAGCCTTTATTTGCAGACATTGCCCACGAGTTCTGGGCGTTTGTTCAGGGCGCTGAACTGGTGATCCATAACGCCCCCTTTGACGTTGGCTTCATCGATCACGAATTTGCCATGGTCAACCGGGCGCGCGGCAATGATGCGCTGGGCCCGCTGGCGTCAAAATGCAGCATCCTCGACACCCTGAAGATGGCCCGTGACCGTCATCCGGGGCAGCGCAATAGTCTGGATGCCCTGTGCAAGCGCTACGATATCGATAATGGTCATCGTGAGCTGCACGGCGCCCTGTTGGACTCCGAAATACTGGCCGACGTCTATCTGGCCATGACCGGGGGGCAGACCGCACTGACGCTGGGTGCCGAACGTGACACCGACAGTAATAACAGCGGCCACACGGGATTTTCCATTCGCCGGCTGGCAGCCGACCGTGCGCCGTTGCGAGTGATTACCGCCAGTGACGAGGAAGTGCAGGCACACCAGCAAAAGCTGGCCAAACTGCGTGAAAAGGGTATCTGTCTCTGGGACAAACTGGGGGGTTGAGGTGCTGACACGCGATATTCGAACGCTTGGCAACTGCCACGAAGGCTATCTGATTCGTATCGGAGAGCATGGCATTGCCGACAATGGACAGGGCGGAGTCCTGCAGCCTCGCGCTCGCTGGCCTGACGGCGCCATTGCCATCGGGTACTGGCACGAGGTGCCGGTGGCCGTATTGTCGGAGCCCGGTGATGAGCATTGGCTGCCGGCACGTCACTGGCTGGGCGCGCTGCCCGAACAGTCCTTTGGGCTTCTATCCACAGCGCTCCAGATTGTGCGCTGGTCACAGGATCATCGATTCTGCGGACGCTGCGGTACCCGCATGCGGCGTCGCTCCGGCGAGTTCATGATGGCGTGTCCCACCTGCAGCTTTCGAAGCTACCCCAGAATATCGCCGTGCATTATTACACTGGTAACCTGGCGTGATCAGCTGCTGCTGGCACGCAGCCCACGTTTCCCCACGGGACGCTTTAGCACGCTGGCCGGATTTATCGAGCCGGGAGAATCAGCAGAAGAGGCCGTACGCCGCGAGGTTTTTGAAGAGGTCGGTGTCAGAGTAGGGCGGGTCAGCTACTTCAAAAGCCAGTCATGGCCGATGCCGCACTCTTTCATGATGGGGTTTTACGCCGAAGCCGCCAGCCGTGAACTCCATATCGACGGGATCGAGATCGAGGCAGCTGACTGGTTTACCGCCGATCAGTTACCGGGATTGCCACCATCCTATTCCATCTCGAGTGCCCTGATCGAAAACTTCCTTAGAGGGAGTGCGGTCCGGGAGTAGACCATCAGGGCATGGGAGTACTGGCTCAAGCGTCGTTGCGACGTCGAAAAAGGCGCGTCAGGCGAGAGGCCAGCATGATGTCGCCACGTGCGCGTACCTTGCCGGACATGACGGCCTGCATGCCGCTGAGCTCCTTGTTGATCAGTCGCTCAAAGGTACGAGTGTCTGTCATCAGCGTGACGGAAGGGGCGTCATGATTCCCTTCCTGAACATTTAACGTTCCGTCATTGATGACAACAAAGTAGCGGGGCCCTTCATCCAGCTCGAGCTGCAGGGTCTCGTGAACACCCGCTGCTGCTTCTGCGTCAAAGCGTTCGTGAAGTTTTGCAATAAGTGGTGCGGTATCGACCATCTTCATATCCGGTTGATGATTAAAAAATACATGATAGCCATTTCATGGCTCGCGATGTCTGGTCTTCAGCACATTCAGACGTCATGTGCGATGATGGCGCGCATTCTATCCGTTATACCCGGGAGGTGAAAAACGTGGGCGAATGGTTATCCAGCTACGCGCTGTTTCTGGCACAGAGTGTCACGGTCGTCGCGGCCATTGCCGTGATACTGATGCTTGTGGTTCGAGCGCGTGGCCAGCGCCAGGAACGCGGCGCCAGACTTCATGTGCGTAACCGCGGAGAATATTTTCGGCGCCATCGCGAAACACTTGAGGATGCCACCCTTAAAGAAGGTGCGCGCGAGCGTAACATCAAGGCTCGATTGAAGGCGCGCAAGGCAGAACAAAAAACAGCCAAAAAACATGAACAGGCTGATGAGCGTCGCAATAACCTCTGGGTACTGGATTTTGACGGAGACCTTCGCGCCTCGCGTGTACCGGCCTTTACAGAAGAAATTACCAGTATCCTCATGACGGCAAGCTCTGGAGACGAAGTGCTGGTGCGCCTGCAGTCCGGCGGGGGACTGGTTCATGCCTATGGTCTGGCCAGCGCTCAGCTGGACCGCCTGCGCGAGGCCGGCCTCAAACTCACGGTCAGCGTTGACAAGGTGGCCGCCAGCGGCGGTTACATGATGGCCTGCTGCGCCGATCATTTAATTGCCGCGCCCTTTGCCGTGATCGGATCGATTGGCGTCGTCGCTCAGATTCCCAATCTGCATCGCCTGCTCAAGAAAAACGATGTCGACGTCGAAATTCTGACTGCCGGACGTCACAAGCGTACGCTCACGATGCTGGGCGAAAATACCGAAGAAGGACGTCAGAAGTTTCTGGACGATCTGGAAAAGACCCATGATCTATTCAAGTCGTGGGTGGCAAGCCGGCGCAAGGCACTGGATATCGAGCAGGTCAGCGAAGGAGATATCTGGTACGGCCAGCAGGCCATTGATCTGGGATTGATCGATGAGGTCAATACCAGCGAGGCATGGCTGCAGGCACGCAGCGATCAGTGGCAGATTCTGGAAGTCGGTCTCAAGCCGCAGCGCTCGATGCTGGAGCGGCTTGGAAAGGGCGCCGAAGGGGCAATTGAGCGTGGCGTCGACCGAGCCATCGATCGCGTGGTGCGGTTGCGCTGGGAAAAACAGTAGCGCCTTTTGAAAGATTAGCGTCTTTTGAAAGACAAGCGGCCTGCCCATGTCAGGGGGCAGGCCGCTTACTCAAACCACGTACCAGAATCAGGACCGATCAAGTCCTGCCAGCGTATCGATGACTGCCTCGGCGTGCTTGCCACGCAGGGAGTAATAGATCGTCTGGGAAGCACGGCGTGTGTTAACGAGCTCCTCACGGCGCAGGACAGCCAGATGCTGTGACAGGGCCGACTGGCTCAGGTCCAGTTTGCTGTTCAGTTCCGAAACGGACATTTCACCTTCCCTGAGAAGACAGAGAATGCGCAGTCGGTTTTCGTTGGCCATGGCCTTGAGCAGCGGTGCAGAATCGAGAATGACCATTTCGCACCCCGCTGTCGCGATCGGTGCAGTGGCACATACACTCATTTTTAACTCCTTGTGAAAAAAAACGCTCTGCATGTTGGTGCGCTATTGTCCAAATATTGTGTCTGGCAACCTTCGGCGTCCCAACAGTGCAGTACCGTGTGCCATGGCATCGATGAATCGATTAACTCGCTCATCAAACAGCCTCTGGATTAGCGCTCACGGTTAGATGATTTTATACCTTTCTGGTTCACATAAATCGATTAAAAAACCCGACAATGCTCATATTTGACTATGCCAAAATGCGTATTGCGCTTTTTGTGCTCTGCATTTTTCATATTCTGGTGATTGCAGCCAGTAACTATCTTGTTCAACTGCCCATCACGCTTGCGGGCTTTCATACGACCTGGGGCGCTTTCAGCTTCCCCTTTTTGTTTCTCGCCACTGATCTTACCGTTCGTCTCATGGGTCGGCGTGCGGCAAGACGTCTCATCTCCCGAGTCATGCTGCCGGCACTGGTGGTTTCCTATCTGATTTCCGTACTGTTTCAACAGGGGCAGTGGCGAGGTCTGGAGTCCCTCTGGTCCTTTAATATTTTTGTCGGCCGTATCGCGCTGGCAAGCTTTATGGCCTATGTCCTGGGCCAGGCACTGGATATCCTGGTGTTTGATCAGCTGCGACGAATGTCGCCCTGGTGGCTGGCCCCGGTAGGTTCCACTATTCTCGGCAATCTGCTGGATACCTTTATCTTCTTTTTCGTGGCGTTCTGGCATAGCCCTGACCCCTTCATGGCCGAGCACTGGATTGAAATAGCACTGGTCGACTATGGTGTGAAACTCACCATCAGCCTGCTGTTGTTTCTTCCCCTCTACGCCATGCTGTTGATCTGGCTACAGCGTTGCCTGCTTCGACTTTCCGGCGTGGAAACGCAGTCATCTGATGGCAGGGAACACCGGTGATGCAGGTTCAAAAGCGATCAGAGCATCATGGCATTGACAGGAACAGGGTGACGGAGACTTCATGAGTATCGAGCTTCACTACGCGGATTCGGGTGTACCGGAACAGGCAGGGACCTTGCCACTCGTGGTTTTGCACGGCCTTTTCGGCAGCGCCGACAACTGGCGCTCTCATATCAGGCACTGGCGTCAAACGCGACGTGTCGTGGCCGTGGACCTTCGCAACCATGGCCGCTCGGGCCATACGTCCGGCATGCGCTATGAGGACATGGCAGCCGATGTGCTCAGCGTCATGGATCAGCTGGATATCCAGCAGTGTGACCTGCTGGGACACTCCATGGGGGGCAAGGTGGCCATGACCATGGCCAGATGTCACCCGCAGCGCGTTGCCCGCCTGATCGTGGCCGACATTGCCCCCATCGCCTATGAGCACGGCCATGACGATATCTTTCGTGCCCATCGCCTGGTCGAGGATGCCCTGCCGGAATCGCGCAAGGAGGCGGATGAGGCCATGGCAGAGGCCATCGACAACCGCACCACAAGGCAGTTTCTGGCCACCAATCTGATGCGCGACGACCAGGGGATTCTGGGCTGGCGTGTCGGACTCGATTTTATCGAAGAAGGGTACGGCGACATCGTGGCGCCACCGGGAGGAGAGGCTCCCTATACAGGACCGGCGCTGGTGCTGCGCGGTGAACATTCCGACTACGTCACGGACGATGCGCTGCCCGTGATTGCCGATATCATGCCGGCCTCCAAAGTCGATACCATCAAGGGCGCCGGCCACTGGCTCCATGCCGAACAGCCCGAGGCCTTTATTCGGGCCATTGATGCCTTTTTGAATACTGACCGGAGCAGGTAACACGGCTCGCTCATTATCCCGCCTGGTCCTTACTTTTCGAGCGGGATAATGCTTATGCCCTCATGTTCGTTGACAAGAAAGCGCGTCAGGATCTTGTAGGTATCGGCATCAAAGGCAATGTCCTGCGCAGCCGGCGCCGCATTCAGATCTTCCACACTGCCGAGATAGCACCAGTGGTCCACCAGGTGGTAAACCACCTCCTGATCACTGGCCATTTCTCTGAAGGCCACGCGGCCCTCCCAGGGCCAGTGTCTGATACGCAGGCTTTCAAGCGCCTCGCGAGCGCGCAGGGTATGCGATTCCAGACTTTCCTGATCGCAGCAGGCGCCGGCACAGCGTCCGATCTGATAGGCAAAGCAGCGCCCCTTGCCTCGCTCCAGCCCCATGACGCGCGGGCATAGACGCTGCTGTTCCACGATGCTTGTCAGCGCCTGAGTGGCCTCTCTTCGCGACCGAAACATGCCGTAGCGTGTGCCTGACACATCCTCGTGCAGCGTTTTTTGTCCGGCCAGTTGCGGCGCCTGCGCGTCCGTTGGCCAGTACCAGGTATGAAGCCCGGCGCTGCGGCGTAGCCGGCGGTTATAAATGGGGGAGAGCTGTTTGATCAGACGTGCCTCAAGCAGCTGCGCTCCAAGATCGCCCGCGGTTTCATGCCATTCAAGATGACGCGTCTGCTGACAGATTTTCATCTCACGATCGTTACGGTGATCGTTATTGAAATGGCTCAGCACTCTGGAGCGCAGATTGATGCTCTTGCCCACATAAAGGGGCAGCTGATTATGCCCATAAAAAAGATAGACGCCGGGCCGGGAGGGGATCTCATCAAGAAGCCCGGGGTCAAGCTGCGCGGGAAGACTGCGCCGACGCTCCTGATCAAGTACCCGAGTCTCGATCTGCTCGGTACAGTGATGCCTGGACCAATACTGCCAGATGGAAAACAGTGTCATGGTATCCCCCATCGCCCTATGGCGTGGCAAATGCGGCTCAAGCTGATAGCGCGTCAAAAGAGCGTCCAGACCGTGATGGTGCGAGCTCTTGTCCAGCGCTCGCGACAGCTTGAGCGTACAGACGACGCGTCGTCGGAACTCGCGCCCCATCCGCCGAAACTCGTTACGCAAAAAGCTGTAATCAAAGCGAGCGTTATGGGCAACGAGCCAGCCGTCTCCCAGCCACTGTTCGAATCTGTCGGCGATATCCTCAAATACCGGCGCGCCCGCCACCAGCGCATTGTCGATACCGGTCAGCGTGGCAATGCGCTCGGGGATATCAATGTCCGGATCCACCAGCGACTCGAAGCGATCAACAATCCGACCATCCAATACACGAAGGGCTGCAATTTCGGTAATACGGTCCCTGGTAGCGCGCGTGCCGGTGGTTTCAAGATCAATAAAGATCAGCGGCGTATCCGCCAGTGGCGGGTGCGTCTGCCCGCCTGGATGAGACGACATGACCGGAGTCTCCCGACGCCTGTAGCGTCGTGCTGGAACACAAAAAAATGAACACGCCTGCAGACAAGCCATGACGGCCGCAGGCGAAGCACTTCATTCAGGATAGGTAGTGAAACGTCAGGATGGGAAACGAGAGGTGTTAACGGCTGGTCACGCGAGAAATCGAATCAGGCACCAGGTGTGGATTATCGGCCAGAAAGCGATGCATGGCGGCGACGGTTTCATCGCTGCAGTGATGCTCAATACCTTCGGAATCGGCACGTGCAATGCTTTCGGGCACTCCAAGTGCCAAAAGCGCCTGCAACACGACACTGTGGCGTGCCGCCACCTTATGGGCCAGCTCTTCTCCCTGCTCGGTCAAAAAGATACCCCGGTAGGGACGCGCATTGACCAGCCCGTCACGCTTGAGCCGCGTGACGACCTTGGAGACGGCCGCCGGGCTGACACCGAAACGGTCAGCAAGATCACTGGCACGCGCTTCCCCCAGATGACGATGCAGATGCGCGATTTCCTCCACATAGTCCTCTACCAGTTCACGCTGGTGATCCTGGCGCACGCGCTCAAAATGTTCGTGGTGGGACGTTGATGGCATGACTCTCTCTTGATCGATCGCCGAAACGGAAATAAAAGTAACACATAAAAGTTGACTATTATAATAAGGATTGTAAACAACGCCGTATTCAACAACCTCTGTCCAAAGCTGCCCCTGGACCTTTATTTCAAAGGCCCGTGACCCTTTTTATGTACTCGAGTTTTACCCTGCTTTTCGCTCAGACTTTTGCCGTCATGTCTGTGCTCTTCCGACACTTTCATGAGTGCCTTCAAGAGTAATTTCATAAGGAAATGAAAACACTTCCCTCACTCGCCGGCTGCATTGACGTCTTCGGCCAGACGGTCGACAGGTACCCGCTTTTTAATCACGCCGCGATCCAGCAGAAAGCTTTCAAAATCCCGATAGCGGGCCGTATCAAGCGCTGCCGGGCGCAGTGAAAAGCGGGCAATGCTGGCCTCCCATGCCTTGTGATTGACCTCATTGTCCAGCGATGAATCGTAGGCCTTGAACAGTGTCCAGCTCTGCTCGGGATGGTTTACGATCCACATCGTGGCCTGCTCAATGGCTTTCATGAAGCGCGAGACCAGCGGGCGTTTTTCATCAAGTGTTTCGGTATTGGCCAAAAAGATCAGCTCATCATAGATGGGCACGCCCTGCTCCTCGATAAAGAAGGCGCGGCCTTCGACGCCTTCCTGCGCCAGCTGGGCCGGTTCAAAATTGCGAAAGGCGCCTGTTACCGCATCGACCTGGCGGCTCAAAAGGGCAGGGGTGAGGGCAAAGTTGACGTTGACGGGCTCGATATCACTCATGGCAAGGCCTGAATGATTCAGCATCGCTTCCAGCAGCACCTCTTCAACGCCACCCACCGAGTAGCCCACTCGCTTGCCCTTGAGATCACTGAATCGATGAATATCGCTGTCGGCGCGCACCATCACGACGCTCAGCGGTGTACCAATCAACGTGCCAACCCGTTTTACCGGCAGCCCCTCATCCACCTGGAGATGAAGCTGGGGTTGATAGCTCAGGGCTAGATCCTCCCGACCGGCGGCCACCAGCTTGGGCGGCGCCGTTGGGTCGGCGGGTGTATCGATGGTGACCTTTAGACCGAGATCGCGAAAAAACCCCTTTTGCTGGGCAATGATGATCGGCCCGTGGCTTGGATTGACATACCAGTCCAGCATCAGGCGCAAGGATGCCTCGGGGGGCGAGGACAGAGGCGCGGGCGCATTTTTGTCAGCACGCTCGTCGGCCCGGACAGTCCCGCTCAGCAAAACGGCGACAAGGGCTGTCCAACACAGTCGATCCAGCATTTTTTTCATGTTATTTCTCCATTGATAAGCGCGTGCCTGCCGGTACGGTCCGGCTGCCAGGGCATGGCCAGACGGCACAAACGGTCGACCGTAAAATAAAGTGTGATAGTGATTGCCAGCAGCACGATCAGGGCAGCAAACATGAGATCGGTCTGCATGCGGCCGTTGGCCTGCAGCATGAGATATCCAAGACCGGCGCTGGAGCCAACCCATTCGCCGATAATGGCGCCGATGGGGGCAGCCGTGGCGGCCATGCGAAGTCCCGAGGCCAGCGACGGCAAGGCCGCCGGCAGTCGGACATAAAAAAGCTGACGATGAGCACTGCCGCCCATGGTGGTCGCCAGATCAAGCCAGCCGGGCTGTGTCTGGCGCAGGCCGTCGTAACAGGTCGAGGCAATCGGGAAATAGATGATCAAGGTCGCCATGACGACTTTTGATCCCGGGCCGTAGCCGAACCAGAGGACCAGCAGCGGGGCAATGGCAAATACCGGAATCGCCTGAGTCAAAAGCAGCAACGGCAGCACGGTCGAGCGCAGAAAGGCCCAGCGCGACAGCGTCAGTGCCGTGACAGTGCCCAGAAGGGTTCCGCACAGAAAGCCGGCCACGATTTCACCAAGTGTGATCAGCGCGTGATGCCATAAAAGCCCGGACTGTGCGACCAGGGTTTGCATGACGCTCAAGGGCGCCGGCAGCATATAGCGCGGCACACCGCACAGGATGACCAGCTGCCAGAGCCCTGTCAGCACGGCAGAGGCCAGAATCAGGCGCAGCAGGGCCGGACAGGGAAATCGTGTCATGACGTCTGTTCCGTCAGGGCGTTTAAAAGCTCGCCGTGATGGTGACTCATGGCAGGCGTCGCAGGATTACGCGGCGGGTTGCCCTCGGGCGGCAGAACACGCTCGACACGCGCTGGGCTACCTCGCATGACCAGCAGTTGATCCCCCAGCCGCAGCGCTTCGAGGGGATCATGCGTCACCATCAACACAATACGATCCGACAGCAGCTCACAGGCCTGAGCGTGAATATCCAGACGAGTTATCGCATCCAGCGCGGCGAAAGGCTCATCCATTAACACCAGCGTTGCCTGTTCGAAAAGTGTCCGTGCCAGCGCCACGCGTGCACGCTCTCCGCCGGAAAGCGTTTGCGGATAGCGCCGTGCAGCACGACCCAGCCCGACCCGTTCGAGAAGCGCCATGGCACGATCAACATCCTGCGGCTCACCGCGCATGACCGCCCCCAGCTGAACGTTATCAATCACACGTCGCCAGGGAAGCAGAAGATCCTGCTGCCCCATCCAGGCAATACGCTGCTTGAAAGGGCGGTCGGAGTTATCGACCAGGGTCAGGTGTGCATTACTTGAGACGTCAAGCCCTGCCATCATGCGCAGCAGAGAACTCTTGCCACAGCCGCTTTTCCCCAGCAAACAGCTCCAGCTGGATGCGGGAAGTGACAGGGATATATCGTCGAAAAGCACTCGAGCATCGAAGGCCAAGCGTGCGTTGAGCACCCGAAGCCCATCAGGCACGAGAGAATCGGAAGGTGGAGCTGATGGTCGCATGAAAGCCCTGTTGAAAGGGCGAAGGGCACGGCTTGCGTGATTCGAAATCCCTCCGCCGGCATGAACCGGATCAGGTAATGGGCGCTTTTTGAACGCCTTGCGGGTTGTGGCTGGCCACTCTCAGCATCGATGTGTCTCGATACACCCCGTTCGAACACCGCCGAGTCTAGCGCCCCATGTCCGTGGCTACCATGATTTCGTACCTGACAACGCCATTATTTCTGCAATCCACATAAAGGACTTTTTTATAAGGGCGTTATTTGCATACTAAAGGGAAGCATGCCGTTTCCGGTGCATTTCATTAAAAAGGACCGCCTCTGCATGACACCACCGAGTGAACTAACCGAGCGACTCTCCTTTTTTCTGGGGCGCCAGCTTATTGCCCAGCCGCTGGACTGGGAGGATGCCTCCAACTGGCGCTGGAAGAGCGAGGCGCTGTCGCCGGAGATGATTCGCATGGCGCGCACCAGCATCAACGACCCGTTCTGGCATGGTCTGTGGGCGCTGTTCGGATTCGATCGCTGGCAACATGCCGAACACCTGACACGCCTGGCCGGTAATCTGCCCGCGCATTTGCCCATGTTGCCGCTGCCCATGACATGGCTGGGCGAGCTCCAGGGCGCCCCGGTCTGGAGTCTGCCCAGGCGCGCCGGGCGTACTACCACCATGGATACCTCGTTCACCTCAAGGCTTGGGGAACAGATTGGACGTCTTCATGGGGTGCCGGTATCGGGCTGGGGGCACCCGCTGGCAACCGTATGGCCCCTGTCTGCCTGGCCACAAAAGACAAAACGCTATCTTGATCAGTATGTGCCGCCAGAGGTACTTCGCGATCTACCCGCTCGGATTCCTGTCCCGGATGCCGCGGTATGGTGTCTGCCGGATTTGCGCGATGACCAGTTCATCCAGGGGGCTACCGACTGGTGCTGGAGCGACTGGGAAGCACTGGTGTGGGCGCCTCGCGAGTTTGACTGGGCACTGATCGAGCTTTTGATTACCGACCCTGATCAGCAGCGTCATTTTCTGGATCGCTACTGGCAGTTCTGCGAAGTCATCGACCTCAGGGCGCATCGATTGGTCTGCCGGGCCATTCTATGGCGATTCAACTGCTTTGGGCCCTGTCCATGGGCACGGATACGCGATGCTTCCCGCTGGCTGGACTATCAGTAAAGCCACCCTCAGTGAATCCACCCTTGATATGGAATGTTTGATCATGGCCATTCAGGGGCGTGGATGATAAAGGGCAGCGTTCATGGCACACTACGGCTTATTACAAGAGGTTATTAAAGAAACGCCGTGATCGACTTTAACAGCATATTCCTGATTGGCGGATTACTGGTGGCCATGAGCATTCTGGCCAGCCGGGTATCCGCACGTATTGGCCTGCCGCTGCTTCCCCTGTTTCTTGGCATCGGTATGCTGGCCGGCGTTGACGGCCTGGGGCTGATCAATTTCAGCGACTACAACCTGGCCTACCTGATTGGCCAGCTGGCACTGGCCATGATCCTTCTGGACGGCGGCCTTCGAACCCGCATGAAAACATTCAGGGTGGGCCTGCGACCGGCCCTGTCGCTGGCCACCCTGGGCGTTTTTCTGACCAGCGGCCTGACCGGGCTGTTTGCCATGTGGGTATTCGATCTCAGCGTGTTTCAGGGGCTGTTGGTCGGCGCCATCGTCGGCTCCACGGATGCTGCGGCCGTATTTTCAATGCTCAGCGGGCAGGGGATTCGTCTTAACGAACGCGTCGGGGCAACGCTTGAGATCGAGTCGGGAACCAATGACCCGATGGCCATCTTTCTGACCCTGATTCTGTCGCAGACGCTGGCAGGCTCCATCGACAGTATCTCCGGTACGCTTTTGATGTTCGTCGAACAGTTCGGCATTGGCACTGTGGCCGGCATTGCCAGCGGCTGGCTGCTGGGTCGCCTGCTGCGCTGGCTGGATCTGGCGCCGGGGCTTTATTCGCTTCTGGCAGCGGCCATGGGCTTTAGCGTTTTTGCGTTGACCAACATGCTGGGCGGCAGCGGTTTTCTGGCCATCTATCTGGCCGGGGTCATGATTGGCAATATCCGCGGCAAGCATCTCGAGTTCATCCTGCCGGTGCATGATGGTCTGGCGTGGCTGAGTCAGATCGGGCTTTTTCTGACGCTGGGACTGCTGGTGACACCCAGTGAAATGGTCGACTATGCCTGGTCCAGCGTCATGGTGGCCGTGGTGCTGATCTTTGTGGCACGCCCCTTGTCGGTACTGCTGAGCCTCAAGCCCTTTTTCGGCTTTCGCTGGCGAGAGCTGGCCTTTATCTCCTGGGTAGGTCTGCGCGGGGGCGTGCCGATCGTTCTGGCCATTTTTCCGGTCATCGCTGGTGTTGAAAATGCCTCGCTCTACTTCAACGTGGCCTTCTTCGTGGTGCTGATCTCGCTCGTACTACAGGGCACTACAATCGGCCATATGGCCCGCTGGCTCAAGGTCGAAATTCCTGCCGAAACCGCGCCGGCTCGACGCCGATTGCTGGGCGTGCTACCTGAAGATGACTATGAAATGTTCGTCTACAAGGTGGACAGCAAGCGCGTTGAAAATACCCCGCTGAGGATGCTGCGCTTTCCTTCCGGTGCTGTGGTGGCTGCCGTTTTTCGTGAGCACGTCATGATTCATCCTACCGGCAGCACGCGATTGCAGTCCGGAGATGTGGCCTGTGTGATTGCCCGAACTCACGACCTCAATGCCATCAATCATCTGTTCAATGGCGATGCAGAGCTCAAGCGCGAGCGCGATTTCTTCGGCGCCTTTGCCCTGTCAGGGGAGGCCTCAATGGGCGATGTGGCCGATGCCTATGGACTGACCCTGTCACGCTGGGAGCGTGAAGAAACGCTGGGCGCCTTTATTGCGCGTCGCGTAGGGGGCTACCCGGTTGTGGGCGATGATATCGACTGGCATGGCATTCACTGGGTCGTGCAGGATGTGGAAGGTAACAATGTGACCCGAGTGGGCCTGAGGCTACATGGCTAGTTCAGTGCCCGGTCAGTGTGCGAACACCAAAGCGCCCGCTATTCAGCGGGCGCTTTGGTATCGAAATGGCCAATCAGTTCATGACGCGCCACTTGTTGTTCTTTTGCGAGGTCGGCGGCAACGGCTCATCATCATGATCGAGCTGAATGCGCGTCGACTCATCCAGTAAATCGCCCTGAGGCGTACATTCCTGAAACTCACCTGCATGGCCCGGACGATCACCGACATCAAAGATACCGGGCGGGTTATCGCCCTGATGTTCGCCTTCCCGATCCATGTTGCCCTTGGTAAAACCGCGTCCGCTGTTGGCCATTGGAGCTTCTCCCTGTCATTTGATGTCACTGGAATGAGACTAGGCAAGGCAGCATTACTGTGCAACCAACAGCGCAACGTCACAGAGTCTCAAGGATGGAAGAGCAAATAACGAAACATCAGCGCCTGCCAGCCTCTCTGGTACTGTTTAACTGTCGAAACGCGTGCACCGCACTGTCACTGATGCCCTGCTGGCGATAACAGGCTTCAATGTTGATAAAGACTTCCAGCATGTCCTGATCAAGGTAGAGTTCGTCCACCTTGTCGCCGCCCTGCCAAAGTTCCAGACAGGTGGCACCCGAGTCACAGGGCTGCTGAACGACTTCGCTCGGAAAATGCTCACGGGCAGTATCAAAAGCTCTTTGCAAACGCACAGGTGTCAAAGCCATGGCCTCGGTATGCAGGGGGATGGTTTGACAGTAAGGGCAGATGGCTGGATTGTAAATTTCCAATTCATGAAAATTAATGCCTGAAGCTTGCAGGACCTGGTACCGAAGCGTCAGATGACAGGTATTCGCCGGCCCATAGACAACCCTCTGAAACGGAAAAAGCCTGCCAATCGATGATTGGCAGGCTTTTCAAATAATGGCGGAGGGACAGGGATTCGAACCCTGGAAGGGCATTAACCCTTGCCGGTTTTCAAGACCGGTGCATTCAACCGCTCTGCCATCCCTCCGGCTTACGGCGATGCATCTTAACAGCCTGTCAGCAAAGGTCAAGGAGCTTAATTCAATCAAAAGGATCATGACTTGCACAGACGGCATTTGAAGCTCATTCTTGGTTAAAATTGCACCATAATCAGACACAAGGCAGGGAGTGATCCATGGTCGATAGAACCTATGGGGTCTCGCAGACCGGGACCAGAAGCGTTGAGTCACACAAGGTATTGCGCAATACCTATATGCTGCTTGCCATGACACTGCTGTTCTCGGCCGTCACCGCCGGGATCGCAATGTCGATGGGCATCCAGCGCATGAATATTTTTGTCTTTTTCATTGGTGCCTATGGACTGATGTTTCTGGTTCACAAGACCGCCAATTCGGCAGCGGGGCTGCTGGCGACCTTCGCGTTTACAGGCTTTATGGGCTTTACCCTTGGGCCGATTCTCAGCGCCTACCTGACGATGTCCAACGGCCCACAGCTGATCATGACGGCGCTGGGCATGACGGCAGTGACCTTTGCAGGACTGTCGGCCGTAGCGCTGATCACCCGCAAGGACTTCAGCTTTTTGAGCAACTTCATTATGGCCGGCGCCATCGTGCTCGTTCTGGCCATGGTCGTGGCGATGATTTTCAACATCTCCGGTCTGGCACTGGCGGTTTCGGCAGGCTTTGTGCTTTTCGCCTCGGCCGTGATTCTGTTTGAAACCAGTCAGGTAATCCATGGCGGGCAGGACAACTACATCCTGGCCACCATCAGCCTCTATGTCGCCATCTACAACCTGTTCATCAGCCTGCTGTCGATTCTGGGTTTGACCTCCAGCGACTGAACCAGCGCAACACCATGATCTGTTAACATGGAACCCTGCCTTCGGGCGGGGTTTTTTGGTTCCACAAGGCTTGTTTCAGGAGATTTGTCTTGGTCTCTCAAGGATTGACCTATGCCCTGATGGTGCAGGGATCGCCCTACAGCCAACAGGCATCTCACAGTGCTCTGCGGTTTGCCGAGGCGCTACCGGCGCAGGGGCATCGTGTGGCAGCGGTCTTTTTCTATCACGATGGCGTTTATAATGCCGCCAGCATGATGACCCCGCCGCGGGATGAGCCTCATCTTCTCGAGCGCTGGCGAGCACTTTATCAGACCCAGCAGTGCGAGCTTCTGGTCTGCGTGGCATCAGCCGTGCGCCGTGGCCTGCTGGATGAAGGCGAAGCGCGCCGTCATGGGCATTCACACCCAACGCTTGAGGCGCCCTTTGAAATGACGGGACTGGGGCAGCTCATGCAGGCGGCACTCCATCACGACCGTTTGATTACCTTTGCGCCTTGAGACAGACATTACGGACAGGGCAGTAACATCATGGATTCAAAAAGCATACTGGTGATCGTGCGCCATCCACCGCATGGCTCAAGCTGGGTACGCGAAGGGCTTGAAACGGCCCTGGTTGGCGCCGCACTGGGGCAGCCGCCAACCCTTCTTTTCAGCGGAGATGGTGTTCTGGCGCTGCTGGCCCATCAGCAGCGAGGCGCACTGGGTCAAAAGGGCAGTGCCGCCATGCTTGAAGGACTGTCGCTTTATGACATCGAGCCACTCTGGTATGACCAGCGCTCGCTTGAAGACCGCGGTCTGGCCGTCGACCAGTTGATGTCAGGATGTCAGCAGGCCTGTATTGCTGACATGATTGCCAAACACGACGTGGTCATGAGTTTTTAATACGCCATTTTCTTTATTGACGAGTGTCCCCATGAGCACGCTTCATCTGATCAACCGCTCTCCCTTTAGCACCAACATCCTGCAGGAGCTTGCTGCCGGTGTATCGCAGGACGATCATGTGCTGCTGGTCGAGGATGGCGTCTACGCAGCATCGGGTACGCTACTGCACGCCCTGCCCGAAGGCATTGAGCTCTGGGCACTCGAGGAAGACTGTGTGTCGCGCGGGGTCACATCCTCCGACACCTCAAAAATGGTCGACATGGCGGGCTTTGTCGCCTTGACCGCCACTACGCATCGCACCGTCAGCTGGTTTTGACCCTCGGGTCAGCTTCGCTTTTTTATCGCCATCATCTCTTTCATTTTCCAAAGCGCCAGAACCCATGACCCCGGATACGGACACCCTGACACTTGCTGATGGCACGATCATCGCGCTTGATAGCGACGGCCATCTGCAGGATCTTGAATGCTGGTCTCCTGAAGTGGCCGAAAAAATGGCCGAGCACGAAGGCCGCATACTAACGCCCGAACATTGGGAAGTTATCGAGCTGCTGCGTGATTTTTACGCCCGCTTTGAGATGGCCCCGGCCATGCGCGCCCTGGTCAAGGCCACTCGCCAGCAGCTGGGTGAGCAGAAGGGCAGCTCGATTTATCTGATGTCGCTTTTCCCAGAAAGCCCGGCACGCGTGGCAGCACGCCTGGCCGGGCTGCCACGTCCTACCAACTGCCTTTAGGTCGATCGATTGAATTTTCTTGCCCACGCCGAACTGGCGCGACACGGCAGCGACGTTTTCATGCTGGGTAATCTGGTGGCCGATGGCATCAAGGGGACGGCGACAGCAGATACCGAACTGGCCAGAGGCGTACGGTTTCACCGTAAAATGGATGCTCTGATCGACCAGCACGAGACGACCCTGGCGCTCAAACAGCAATCCCCCAGCGCGCAGCGACGTGTCTGCGGCATTGCCCTTGATATCGTCTGGGATCACTTTCTGGCCAGGCTGTATCACGATGAGCATTTGAACCAGCGTGTTTATAGCGTCCTGACCCGGCATGCGTCCATGATTCCCGAGCGACAGACGCGGATTTTTGAGCATCTTTGCCGTGAAAACTGGCTAAAGGGCTATGGGGATTTTGGTTTTACCTGTCGCGCCATCGCCGGGGTAGGGACACGTCTCTCGGGCCCCAATCGGCTTGCCGAACTGACGCCTTGGCTGGAAAGGGAATATTCGCTGCTGGAAGACGGTTTTCACGAGATCTGGCCATGGATGCAGCGTGCGGCATGCGAACATGCCGCAACATTAGCTGACCAGTAAAAGACACCTGACGCGCTCACCCGGCATGATTTTCGAGTGGGCCTTGATCACGGCCAGTGCATTGGCGGTCACGCAGGAGCGCAGGATGGAGGAATCCTGATCCTCAAACGCGTACGCGCGGTAGCTGTCCCCGTCCCACTGCAGGGTGACGCGCATGTAATGATCGCGCCCGGCAGTTTCGGTCTCGAAATCCGCTTGAGCGGTGACCTCCGGCAGGACATGCATCTCTTTACAGCCCTGCAGGCCGCCCAGAAGTGGGCGCAAAAAAAGCCACGCGCCGACAAAGCTTGATACCGGATTGCCCGCCAGCCCCACAAAGCGACACTGATCGATATGTCCCAGCGCCAGCGGCTTGCCGGGTCGAATCGACAGACGCCAGAGATCCAGCTCTCCCAGTGATTCCAGTGCACGACGGACATAGTCGGCGTCCCCGACCGAGACCCCCCCGGTAGTGACAATGACATCGACCTGACGGGAGGCACGATCAAGTGCCTGTGTCATGGCGTCAAGCGTATCCGGCACCTGCTCCACCAGCGAGAGCTCGGCCCCAAAGCGCACCAGAAGATCCATCAGCATGAACCGGTTGCCGTTATAGATCTGTCCGGGGGCCAGCGACTCTCCCGGCAGCTTCAGCTCATCACCGGTAAAGAGCAGCCCCACACGCGGCTTGCGATAGACCGGCACCTGGTCAAATCCCTGACCTGCCAGAAATCCCAGCGCGGCACTATTGAGCCGTGTGCCCTGAGCGATCAGCTCTGTACCGGTAGTGATTTCTCGACCCTTCAGGCGGACACTGTTGCCCGCCGCAAGACCGGCAGGAATAAAAGCGCCATCATCACGGACATCCACTTCCTCCTGCATGATGACGCTGTCGGCGCCTTCGGGCAGGGGCGCTCCGGTGAAGATGCGTGCACAGGTGCCGGCTTCAAGCGGCAGCGCCTGCTGGCCGGCCATAATGCGCTGACTGACGGGCAGCACTTTGCCACTGTCTGCGGCACGCAGGGCATAGCCATCCATCGCGCTGTTATCAAAGGGCGGCGTATCGTGACGGGCATGAAGCGTTTGCGCCAGTACGCGATCACCGGCCACTTCAAGCGCTACCCATTCGCACGCCAGCGGTGCGAGCCCCCTTGAAAGCGAGTCGAGTGCCTCCTGCGGGGTATGCAGACGACCGCCATCAGCCATGCTGCCTCCGTCCAGGAATTACCAGATTGGCAAAATTGCAGGGCTTGTGCCTGCTATCGAGCTGTTCGGCAAGAATGCCGTCCCAGCCGGTACGACAGGCGCCGGTAGAGCCTGGCAGGCAAAACACGGCCGTATGGTTGGCAAAACCTGCCAGTGCGCGGCTTTGTATGGTCGAGCTGCCGACATCATCCTGCGAGAGGCGACGAAACATCTCGCCAAAGCCTTCGATATGGCTATCGAATAAAACGCTGACGGCCTCGGGCGTGGAGTCCCGTCCGGTGAAACCGGTCCCCCCGGTGGTGATCACGATCTGCACCTGTGGGTCGGCAATCAGGCGCGCCACTTCTGCACGAATCTGATAGAGCTCATCACGAATGATCTGTCGGAAAACGCAGTGATGACCCGCGCGCTCAAGAGACTCGATCAGCAGGGCGCCGGAGCGGTCGCTGCTTTCATCGCGAGTGTCGGAAATCGTTAAAACGGCAATCTTGAGCGGGATGAAGTCGTCACTCACGAGGAAGGTTTCTCCTTTGCGTTCTGGCGTGCTTCAAGTGCCTTGAGCTGTTCATCGGTGGCCGGCGGCTGATGATGCGCCTTCCATTCGCTGTAGGGCATGCCATAGACATGTTCACGAGCGCTTTCCAGATCCAGCTCGACATGGCGCTCCTCGGCCGCCGTCACCAGCCACTTGGACAGGCAGTTGCGACAGAAGTCGGCCAGAATCATCAGGTCAATGTTTTGTACGTCACGATTGTCATCAAGATGCTTGAGCAGGCGACGAAAGGCGGCCGCCTCAAGCTCGGTTTGCGTCTGCTTGTCCAGTTGTTCCATGTTCAGCTCCTGTAAGCGCCCTGAAGGCTGAAAGCCAACGATAAAAGGAGGGCAAAACCATTGTAGGCCGTCATCACGGCCTGGTGTAGTGACGACAGGACCAGGATATCAGGCGCGCTCGCCCGGCGCGCATACTGACAGTACCAGGGCATCGGTATCGCTGATGGATACCTTGGCGTGCCCCATGTCGCTGTCGAAGTAGAGACTGTCACCGGCGTCGAGCTGAAGAGGCTCATAAAATTCGCTATAGAGCAGAATTGCACCCTCCAGTACCAATAAAAACTCTTCACCGCCATGACGGACCCAGTCCGGAAATGCCTCGATGCTGCGGGCGCGAACGATCGTCTTGAAAGGCGTCATCAGCTTCTGTGCCAGCTGTGCCGATAAAAGCTCATGCTCGTAGGTGGGCGTTGGGTGCTGTTCTCCCTGACCGCTGCGCGTCAGCTCACGCCGGCCGGCATTGCAGGGCGCACTGCGCGGGCTCTTCAAAAGCTGGGGCATATCCAGCTCAAGCCCGATCATCAGCTTTTGCACGACCACAAAACTGGGGGATACCAGATCGTTTTCAATCTTGGAAAGCGTTGAGCGTGCCACCCCGGTGCGCCGGCTGACCTCTTCAAGCGTCAGCTGCTGGGCACGGCGAATTTCACGCAGACGCTCCCCCAGCCGCAGGGGCTCGACAAAGGGTTTTTGCCCGCGGGCGACCGTCATGCCGGCCCCTGCTTTTGCCTCACGATCTGTCATTCTGGACGGATATCCTTGTCGACGCCGAGCGTGTGTACCGTCAAGGCGCCAGCCGGCTTTTCAGCCAGTGACCATCGGATGTCCGCAAGCGGTAGCGAATTCGATCATGAAGACGGCTGGGCTGGCCCTGCCAGAATTCGACCATGACCGGCACCACTCGATAGCCCCCCCAGTGCGGCGGCCGTTCGACCTCATTGTCCTGATAGGCATGTTCAAAGCGATGGGTACGCTCGTCGAGCCATTGGCGGTTCGGAATTTCAACGCTTTGCTGAGAGATCCAGGCGCCCAGCTGACTCGCTCTCGGGCGCGAGTGAAAATAGGCATCCGAGGCTTTTTCAGAGACCTGCTCCACGTGCCCTTCAATACGGACCTGACGCTGCAGGGTCGGCCACCAGAACACCAGCGCTGCGTGAGGGCAGCTGCCCAGCTCGCTTCCCTTGTGGCTTTGATAGCTGGTGTAAAACACCATGCCGTTTTCATCGAAATCCTTGAGCAGCACGATACGCGCATGTGGCACACCTTCATTGTCTGCCGTGGCCAGCGTCATGACGTTGGCGTCATCTCGCTCGCTTTCGACTGCAGCGTTAAGCCACTCGGAAAAAAGAGGCCATGGCGTTTCAGGCGTATTGTCACGGTCAAGCGTCTCACCGACATAATCTCGACGCAGATCAGAAATGGTGCTCATAAGCGGTTTCCTTGAAGCTTCGGGAGGCATCATCCGATCTGCCTCGCAATGTTGTTTCGGGCCTGATCCAGCATCCTGCCCGGGGATCACCCGGTGCCCGGGGGATTATCATTGCGTTGCCAGCGATGAATGTACAACGCATAGCTGCCGGCACTGAGCAGCAGGGTAAGGGCAGAAAGCGCCTCGACCAGACCCAGCCACCACAACCCCGGCAGTTGCAGCATGACCGCACCCTGAATGATATAAAGCACGCTGACAAACGCCAGCCAGCCGTAGCCGCGTCGACGCTCAGTGCGCAGTACAATACCCAAAAGCGCCAGCGGGGCGAGGCGCACCAGTACGGGAAGCAGTGTCTCGGTGCCGCCTCGTTGTGACAGGATTATGCCCGTGAGCAGAGTCACGGCCATGAGCGTGATCCAGCTGACCATCACGACCCGCCGCGCCCTGTGTCTGGCGCCGCCGGCGCCATAGCGCTGCTCGAAGGTACGAAACAGCACGGTTACTGCCCTCGCGCCGCTTCAAGTGCCAGTGCCAGACGTGCCAGACGCTTGCCCTGAGCCATGGCCAGCGCGCGCTCGTGCTCGTCGATGCTGCGGTCGTTGTCCGGCCCGGCAAAATGACTGGCGCCATAGGGCGTGCCACCGGTACGCGTGGAGAACATTTCATCCACGCTATAGGGAATACCTGCGATGACCATGCCATGGTGCAAAAGGGGATTCATCATTGTCAGCAGGGTGCTTTCCTGACCACCATGAATGCTGGAAGTCGAGGTAAAGACCGTGGCTGGCTTGTCGACCAGTGCACCGTTGAGCCAGAGCGTACTGGTGCCATCCAGAAAGTGCTTGAGCGCCGCTGCCATGTTGCCAAAGCGCGTAGGGCTCCCCATGGCAAGCCCGGCGCAGTCACGAAGATCATCATGACTGGCATAAACAGGCCCTTCATCAGGGATATCGCTGGCCACCGCTTCACATTCGGCCGAAACCGCGGGCACCGTGCGAAGGCGCGCCTCGATACCGCCTACTGATTCAACACCTGCGGCAATATGGCGGGCAATATCACGTGTCGCGCCCTGCCGGGAATAATAAAGCACCAGTACGTAGGGTCGGGTCATGACATATCCTTGTGGGAACGATAGAGACCAATTCTGGCAGGAATGCCACCATTGTGCCCATTGAGGCCCGGGTTGTCAGGCCACACCGTCTTCAGATTCGATTGGCCTGACCATCAGGTGGTCGCTATGTTTCAGGGAGACATCAAGTGTTTATCGTCAGGAGCGGGACAAGGTGAGACGTTTTTCCATACCCCAACCCTTGTGGCTGTTGCTGATGCCGTTCAGGGCCATGATAAAGCTCGTCAAACGTTTTAATGCTCATGACGGCCTGCAGACGGCAGCCTCGCTGACGTATACCACGCTGTTTGCGGTGGTGCCGCTGACCACCGTGGTGTATGCCCTGTTTGCAGCGATCCCTGAGTTTCAGGATGCAGGGGATCGCATTCAGCAGTTCGTGTTCCAGCAGTTTGTCCCTGAAACGGGGCAGACCATTCTGGATACGCTGCGCGGGTTTACCCAGCAGGCACGAGGGCTGACCATGGTCGGCGGCGTCTTTTTGCTGATCACCTCGATTTTGATGATGATGACCGTGGAAAGCGCGCTCAATCGAATCTGGGGGGTGCGTCACAATCGGCATGGGCTGATGGGGTTTCTGGTGTACTGGGCCGTTTTGACGCTGGGCCCCATTTTGATTGGCAGCGGCTTTTTGCTGTCTTCCTATCTTGCCTCCATCAGCATATTGAATTCGGCAGCGTCCTGGCTGGGCGGTAGTGATTTCATTTTGCACTTTCTGCCGCCGATCCTTAGCTTTCTGGCGTTCTGGTTTATCTACATCACCGTGCCCAATGCGCGCGTGCGCTTCAAACATGCTGCGGCCGGCGCACTACTGGTGTCGATCTCGCTGGAGCTGGCCAAGTGGGGCTTCTCCATTTATGTCACCAACTTCCCTTCCTACCAGATCCTTTATGGCGCCTTCGCCGCCGTGCCATTGTTTCTGCTCTGGATATTTTTGAGCTGGTTCATCATCTTGATGGGGGCAGAGCTGTCTGCCTGGCTGGGAGAAACCCAGCATGCCGACTGGCGTCGCTGGCCGCCGTTCTGGCAGGCCATGGGCATGCTGACCCTGCTGCATGAGAGGCAAATTCGCGGCGAAGGAGCATTGCGAGCCTCAAATGTGCGAAGACGGCTGGGAGGGCACTATCACAAGCTGTTGAACGTGTTGTCCGAGCGTGGCTGGATTGTGATCAGTGAAGAAGATGAGTGGGTACTGGCCAAATCGCTTGATACCCTGACGCTTAGTGAAGTCGTGGCCGGCCTGCCCTGGAACATGCCCGAGCACTATCGGCCACCGGAAGGCTATAATGCGCTGGCTGACATCATGCGTACCGCGCAGCAGCGCTATCATGAGGCGCTGGATGTTTCGATGATATCAGCCCTGACCAACCAGGCCGGTGATAAAACGCCTGCCACCCCATGACGGCATTTGCCGGGAGGCTCGGCACTTCATATTCTGTTCCCGATGCGACGCTCTGACATTGATGCTGCGTAACCCACAGCAAACCCTGTTCGAACGACAAGCCTGTTGGTGACGCTGCCAATCGGCGAGGAGTAGCCCGATGAATGCCAATCAACGCGATGAGCAGCTTTTTTTCAGCGAAATGGCCGATGTCATTCCGCTCAACAAGGGGCGCAACCGCGCTGATGCTGGAAGCACCGGCGCGCGAACGCCCAGCGATGCCCAGCTGGCTCGACGGGCCAGCGCTCAGGATGGCGAGCAGGAGAGCAACTTCCTGTCCGATGAATTTGTAGACCTGCTGCCGGCCAACGACCCGATCGAGTTTCGACGCGACGGTATTCAGACCGGCGTTATCGAGAAATTGCGCCATGGCGGCTATCAGGTCGACTCCCAGCTTAACCTGATCAAGCGACCGGTTATCGAGTGCCGTCGAGAGCTTTTTAACTTCATCCGTCAGGCGCATCACCATGAGCTGCGCTGTGTGATGATCATCCACGGCCGTGGCAAAAGCGATGAGAGCCATGCCAACGTGGTGCGCTCCTATGTCGGTAAATGGCTTGAGCAGTTTGATGAAGTGCAGGCCTATGTTACGGCCCAGCCGCGTCACGGCGGCATCGGCGCCACCTATGTCATGTTGAGAAAGGCGCCCCGTGCACGTCAGCGTAATCGTGAGTTGCATCAACGCCGCCGCGCGCCCTGAGCACAAGCTTTACGACTATCAATTAAAACGACCGCCAACAAAAAGGGTCTCTCATCAAGAGGCCCTTTTTCGTTGCCAGACTCATGCTGCTGACGGGGCGTTACGGCTATTCGTCGGGGTTGTAGGAGAGAATCGGCGACAGCCAGCGCTCCATGGTGTCGCGCGACATGTCCTTGCGCGCGGCAAGAGCATCGATCTGGTCGCGACTGATCCGCCCGGTCGAGAAATATCTTGATTGCGGGTGCGAGAAGTACCACCCGGACACTGCAGCCGCCGGCCACATGGCAAAACTTTCAGTCAGTGTCAGCCCTGCGTTTTTCGGGGCATCCAGCATCTCGAACAGCGCCGCCTTTTCCGTATGGTCCGGGCAGGCCGGGTAACCGGGAGCCGGGCGAACGCCCTGATATTTTTCACTGATCAGGTCGTCGTTATCCAGCGTTTCCTCCGGGACATACCCCCAGTGCTCGCGACGCACGCGCTCATGCATGTGTTCTGCCAGCGCCTCGGCCAGACGATCCGCCAGCGCCTTGACCATGATGGCGTTGTAGTCATCGCCGTTTTGTTCATAGTGTCTTGCCAGCTCATCCGCGCCGTGGCCTGACGTTACGGCAAATCCGCCGATCCAGTCCGCGCGACCGCTCTCTTTCGGTGCCACGAAGTCGGCCAGGCTATAGCAAAGGCCATCACGGTTTTTGGTGGTCTGCTGGCGAATATGATGAAGCTGATGAATCACTTCGGTGCGAGACTCATCGGCGTAGACCTCGATGACATCGTGATCGACCGTGTTGGCCGGCCAGAAGCCGATCACGCCACGCGCCTGCAGATGGCGCTCGTCGATCAGCTTGTCGAGCATGGCGGTCGCATCCTGATAGAGATTGCGTGCAGCCTCACCGACCACATGGTCTTCGAGAATTTTGGGATACTTGCCCGCCAGCTGCCAGCTCATGAAAAAGGGCGTCCAGTCGATGTATCTGACCAGCATGCGCAGATCGATGTCATCAAACACGCGCAATCCGGTGAAGGCCGGTCTGGGCGGTTCATAGTCGCTCCAGCCCCCATCAAAGCGCCGTTCACAGGCCTGGGCGTAGTTAAGATCGGCTGATTTGGGGCGTCGCTTGCTGTTACGTTCACGCACCTTTTCATACTCGGCGCGAATCTCGCCGACGTAGGCTTCCTTGAGTCCGGGCGAGAGCAGCCTGCTTGCCACGCCGACGGCGCGCGAGGCGTCAGTAACATAAACCACGGGATGGCTGTAGGCCGGCTCGATCTTGACTGCCGTATGGGCCTTGGAGGTGGTGGCGCCCCCGATCAGCAGCGGAATATCAAAGCCCTGACGCTCCATTTCTTTCGCCACGTGCACCATCTCATCCAGCGACGGCGTAATCAGGCCTGAAAGGCCGATGATCTGAGCGTTATGTTCGCGCGCGGCCGCAAAGATTTTCTCGGCGGGCACCATGACGCCCAGGTCGATGACTTCATAGTTGTTGCACTGCAGCACCACGCCCACGATGTTCTTGCCGATATCGTGTACATCCCCCTTGACCGTGGCCATGATGATGCGGCCCTTGCTGTGATCCTCATCACTCTTTTCGGCCTCGATGTGCGGGATCAGGTACGCCACGGCCTGTTTCATGACGCGTGCGGATTTCACCACCTGCGGCAGAAACATCTTGCCGGCACCGAACAGATCACCCACCACGTTCATGCCGTCCATGAGCGGGCCTTCGATCACCTCGATAGGGCGGTCAGCACGCTGACGCGCCAGTTCGGTGTCTTCTTCGATATAGCTGGTAATGCCCTTGACCAGTGCATGCTCGATGCGCTTTTCGACTTCCCAGCTGCGCCACTCGAGATCCTCCTTTTTCTGGACGCCGCTACCGTCATCCTTGTAGCGCTCGGCAATGTCCAGCAGCCGCTCGGTGGCATCCTCGCGGCGGTTGAGCACCACGTCTTCCACCGCATCGCGCAGTTCCTGGGGCAGATCGTCGTATACCGCCAGCTGACCGGCGTTGACGATGCCCATGGAAAGTCCGGCATGAATGGCGTGATAGAGAAAGACCGAATGAATGGCCTCACGAACCGTATTGTTGCCTCGAAAGGAGAAGGAGACGTTGGACACACCGCCGGAAATCATGGCATGAGGCAGGTGCTGCTTGATCCAGCGCGTGGCCTCGATAAAGTCGACCGCGTAGTTGTTGTGCTCCTCGATACCGGTGGCGATGGCAAAGATATTGGGATCGAAGATGATGTCTTCTGCGGGGAAATCGATCTCGTCAACCAGAATGCGATAGGCGCGTTCGCAGATTTCGGTCTTGCGCGCCATGGTGTCGGCCTGCCCCTGCTCATCAAAGGCCATGACCACAATGGCGGCGCCAAATCGGCGGCACTGTTGTGCCTGGTAACGGAAGCTGTCTTCGCCTTCCTTCATCGAGATCGAGTTGACGACGGCCTTGCCCTGAACGCACTTGAGGCCGGCCTCGATGATCTCCCACTTGGAGGAGTCGATCATGATGGGCACGCGCGAGATATCCGGTTCGGAGGCCACGAGCTTGAGAAAGTGCTCCATTGCCCCCTTCGAGTCGAGCATCCCCTCATCCATATTGATATCGATGACCTGAGCCCCGCTTTCGACCTGCTCAAGGGCCACTTCAAGCGCGGTATTGAAATCCTCTTCCTTGATCAGCCGCTTGAAGCGGGCAGAACCGGTCACGTTGGTGCGCTCGCCGACGTTCACGAACAGCGATTTTGCATTGATATTGAACGGCTCAAGTCCCGAAAGACGACAGGCCGGCGCAATATCGGGCACCTTGCGCGGGGGAAGGTCGGTCATCACCCGCTTGATCGCGGCAATATGCTCAGGCGTCGTGCCGCAGCAGCCGCCCATGATGTTGACCAGCTGCTGCTCGCCAAAGGTGCGCACGATCTCGGCCATTTCATCGGCTTCCTGATCGTACTCACCAAATTCATTGGGCAGACCGGCATTGGGATGGACCGACACATGGGTGTTGGCGCGTCGTGAAAGCTCTTCCAGGTAGGGCCGCAGGTCCTCTGCGCCAAGTGCGCAGTTGAGCCCTACGCTGATCGGACGGGCATGACGTACGGAATTCCAGAACGCCTCGGTGGTCTGTCCCGACAGCGTCCGCCCGGAGGCATCGGTGATGGTACCCGAGATCATGATGGGTACGCGGTAGCCGAGCTCTTCGAACAGCACATCGAGGGCGTAAATGGCCGCCTTGGCATTGAGCGTATCGAAAATGGTCTCGATCAGAATCAGGTCGCTGCCACCCTCGATCAATGCGCGCGCGGCTTCGACATAGTTGTCGACCAGCGCCTCGAAGGTAACGTTACGCTTGGACGGATCGTTGACGTCCGGCGAGATGGAAGCCGTGCGGCTGGTTGGCCCCAGCACACCGGCGACAAAGCGCGGCAGCCCCGTTTCCAGTGCCACTTCATCGCACACGGCGCGTGCAAGACGGGCAGCTTCGTAATTCAGCTCAACCACCAGCTCCTCGGCGTGATAATCCGCCTGGGAGAGCCGGGTGCTGTTGAAGGTATTGGTTTCGATAATGTCGGCACCGGCTTCCAGATAGTCGCGGTGCAGACGCGTAATCACCTCGGGCTGGCTGAGTACCAGCAGGTCGTTATTGCCCTTGAGATCACTTTCCCAGTGCGCAAAGCGGTCGCCGCGAAAGTCCTGCTCGGTCAATCGCTCGTTCTGGATCATGGTGCCCATACCGCCATCAAGGATCAGTATGCGATCCGACATCAGGCGAGTCAGCGTCTCCAGAACCGGCGAATCGGCAGCTTGAGGCATGGAAGGAGATCTCCGGGTAAATGATAAGGCGTCTATGGAAGAGGGCGTATTCTAGCAAACCCCTGTCAGGCGGACAGGCTTGTGGCCTGAAAGACATTCACGACCGGCATGAACCTTGATCATTCATACCTTATCGGGCAAGGCACCAGATTGTGATCCGACATCTTTATTTACCCGAGTATTGCACTCGGATTTGTCGCGAGCGGCTGGCTGGCATAAAATATCGACAGATTTCTTTATTGCGATTGCGCACGAGGCCGTCAATGAGTCAGAGCATCGAAATTACCGAAAGCGCGCAGGAGTATCTCGCCGACCTGCTTTCGCGTCAGGACGTCGAAGGCATCGGTGTGCGTGTCTTCATTACTCAGCCGGGCACGCCCTACGCTGAAACCTGCCTGGCCTACTGCAGGCCGGGAGAGGAAGAAGAGAGTGATGAGCGCATTCCGCTTGAAAGATTTGACCTCTTTCTTGAAAAGCACAGCGTGGCCTTTCTTGAGGATGCCGTCGTTGATTTCAATGCCGATCGCATGGGCGGGCAGCTCACCATCAAGGCGCCCAATGCCAAGATGCCCCAGGTCAGCGACGACAGTCCGCTCGAAGATCGGGTCAACTACATCCTGTACAGCGAGATCAATCCCGGGCTTGCCGCACACGGTGGCGAGATTCGCCTGATTCAGCTGACAGAAGACAATGTGGCCGTGCTGCAGTTCGGCGGCGGTTGTCAGGGGTGCGCAGCCGTTGATGTCACGCTCAAGCAGGGCGTTGAAAAGACGCTGACCGAGCGCATTCCGGAGCTTACGGCGATTCGCGATGTGACAGACCACACCGATACGACCAACGCCTACTATTGATCGACCGATCAGGGCTATCGTCAGCCAGCCCAGGACGTTGAACGTAAAAACCCCGGTATGTCGGGGTTTTTTTATGGGCGCTTTCGGGTGAAACGTCTTTTTAAGTCAAGGCGCCCTAGTAAACGAAAGGCGGCATGGGCGCCTTGGACAGGCGCTCCTGCAGCACTCTGAGCTCGGTGCGAAGTCGTGCCAGTTCCTGGTCACGCTCGGCAAGCAGACCCGAGAGATGATCCTCCCGCCCGCGGCTTTCCTGAAGCTGCTGCTCATTGTGGCGAGCATGCTGGCTTACATCGCGCATCTTGCGCTCTTCTTCCTGCAGGGTACGCCGCTGCTGCTCCATCTGGGTCGTGAGCTTCTCGATACGCTCTTCAAGCTGCTCGTGGCGACGGCGCGCCTGCTTCTCGAGCTCCTGCTTTTCATGACGAGCGCTATCGAGCAGCTGCATCAGACGATTTTCAGCGCTTTCATGGCGTGACTCTTCCTGCGCCAGGCGCCGCTTGTGCGTTTGATCAAGCTGCTCAAGGCTTTCGTGATGCTCACGTTCAAGACGGTCGCGCTCTTCGCTGAGCGTATTGATCTGTCGGTCCCGCATGGCCAGCCGCTGATCCCGTTCTTCAAGCTGTCCGCGCAGATGCGCCGCTTCGCTTTCCAGGCGGGCGAGATTGGTCGCCTTTTCCTCAAGCCGGGCGGCCGTACTGTCCAGTCGCTCGCTCAGGGCGGACAGTCGCTGCTGGGTGTCTTCAACCCGGCGCTGGGCCTGTCGGGTTTCCTCCTGCGCCTGCTCTACCTGCTCATCGGACTGCTGGCGATAGAAGGCGAGAGCTTCACCGGCTTCTTCCTGAGCCTGCTGCCACAGGCCTGCCAGAGCATCGTGCAGGCGCTCCGGAATGGCCTGCGGCAGAGGCACATCGCGATTTTCCTCACGCCTTGCCCGCCACTCCCGCAGGTGATCACTGATCGTGGTGAAACTACCGGTACCCAGCACTTCACGGATGCGCTGAACACTCGGCACATCACCGCGCTGTATCAGGGTTTCTATCGCCCTTTGTACATCTTCGAATTGCACGCCACTTCGTGCCATGACGGCCTCCTGAGTTCCCTGTAATCGCCCGGTAGTTGCTTGTTATTGAAGATGGGCTGCGTATGGCCATCACTATAGCGGGTTATTGTGTCAAAAGCATTATTACGTAAATACGTATTACGTAATTATATTTATCACAAAATGGATAAATTCATGATTACGCGTCTTATCATGATTTTATCCATCATAATGAGTATCCTGTGCCACAAGGGCAACCAGAGGCCCTGAACGGGGAAGCCATGAAAAAAGCGTTAAATATCGAGCCTGATACCGAGGGGGCGCATAACGGCGTACTGGTAGACCGCGACCGTCATGTGTTACCCGGTCAATTGGTCGAAGCCGGCAATGATCGAGAGATTGTGGCGGCGTGGCTCAAGGAATATCGCGCCAGTCCCCAGACCTTTCGCCAGTACCGCAAGGAGGCCGAGCGGCTGCTGTTATGGCTTGAGGGGCAGGGCAGGCGCCTTGTGGATATTGATCGACGGACGCTGGACGAGTTTGAACACTTTCTTGCTGACCCAAGGCCTGCCAGTGACTGGATCGGGCCACCCAGACCCCGGTACAGCGAAGAGTGGCGTCCATTTCGAAAGGGGCTTTCTGCCGCCAGCCGGCGCCAGAGCCTGGTCATCCTGCAGACGCTTTTTGGCTGGCTGATAGAAGCGGGGTGGCTAAGCCGGAATCCGTTTCGATTGATGCGTGACAAGCGCCGGCGGCTGGATAATACGCAGTCAGGGGTCGAGCGCTATCTGGAGCGCCCGCTTTGGCAGTGGTGCTGGCAGCGACTCAACACGCCGGCTCCGATCGATGCCACACCCAGAAGACGATACGAGATTGAGCGGCGGCGCTTCATCTTTGCCTTTGCCTATTTGCTGGCTCCCAGGGTGGGTGAAATGAGCCATGCGCGCATGAACGACTTCCAAAAGCGCGAAGGGCATTGGTGGTGGCAGGTCACGGGCAAGGGCAGCAAGCAGGCCAGCATTCCCGTACCGGATGCCGTGATGACGGCCCTGGCGCAGTGGCGCGCCGTGCTGGCGCTGCCGGCCACGCCATCACCGGAGGAAGACACGCCTGTGATCAGGGCGCTGGATGGCAAACGAGGTGTCGGTGACAACCAGCTCTATCGCATGATCAAGACGGCCTTCGAATCTCTGGCAGCAGAAAAAGAGCAGGGCGTTGAAGGGGAAAGGCATGAAGCGCAGCGCCTTCGTCAGGCGACCCCGCACTGGCTTCGTCACACCGCCATTACCCATCAGGCCCAGCAGGGCGTAGAGCTGCGTTATCTGGCGCGCACGGCGCGTCACTCAAGGCTTGAGACAACGGCCCGCTATCTTCACGCTGAAGCACAGGAGTGGCACGGACAGATCAATCGCCACACGCTCGATCTGCCAGACGAAAGCGGGGATGACACGCTATAATGCCCACCTTTCCCCTATACCAGCACATGGAGCCGGCATGAGTCCGCAAGAGGCGCAGCAGGAATTGATCGAAGAGTTCGACATGTTTGATAACTGGATGGACCGTTATCAATACATCATCGATCTGGGCAAGCTGTTGCCCGCCTTTCCTGACGAATGGAAAAACGACGACACGCGCCTTGACGGTTGCCAGTCCAATGTCTGGGTTCAGGGCGAAAAGCAGGGCGAGAATCTGCACTTTCATGCCATGTCAGATGCCGCCATCGTGTCGGGCCTGATCGCCATATTGCTGCGCATTTACAATGACCGAACGCCGCAGGAAATCCTCAACACACCGCCCGATTTTCTGGCGGCGCTGGATCTGGACAAGCATTTGTCACCGACTCGCAGCAATGGGCTGCACGCCATGCTCGAGCGCATCAAGACGACGGCACATGCTCATGTCTGATACGAATGCGATCAAACCTGCCATTCTCTGGCACGCGGCAGAGCAGGCATGAAGCAGTTCGAGATTTATCAGCACCCTGATGGTCGGCTTGAGGCGGTCAAACTGGGCTGGAACTGGCCGGCCTTCTTTTTTGGTGCGCTCTGGGCACTGTACTGCCGGCTCTGGAAGATTGCCGTACTGACCTTCGTGGGCGTTTTTATAGTGTCGATGGCAGGCGCGCTCGATGAGAGCGGCCTGCTTGATGTGATGGTCAACATTGTATGTCTGGGGCTTTATGTCGCTTTTGGCCTCAATGGCAATCGCTGGAAACAGCGCCATCTGGTGGCCAGCAGCTTCCAGTCTGCCGGCACCCTGGAAGCCAAAAGTATCAAACAGGCCATCGCCGGACACATTGAGAAACAACAGACTCAAGGCGCCGATAGGGCGTTTCATACCTTTCAGGCCTGATCCCGATGCTCCTGATCAAGCTGTTCATCCGGCCCGGCGTCACTACCGGAACCTGAATCAGGATGTCTGCAGTGGCGGCATGACGCCCCTGCAGGGGGCACCAGGTCGACGCCACCGGCACAAAACGGATGGCAACGCAGGATTCGCCTGAGCGCAAGCCATCCGCCGCGCATGGGGCCATGAATCTGAATGGCCTCGATTGCGTAGTTGGAACAGGTTGGCCAGAAGCGGCATCGCGGCCCGATGAGTGGGCTGATGCCATATTGATAGACACGCACCAGCCCGATCAAAACGCCACGAAGTCCCGTTAACAGCCCACGCTTTAGCTGACGCAGCGCATCAGCTGTTGCCATACAGGGCCTCGGCTGACATCAGGGGTGCCGTATCCACCTGCGCGACCTTGTCATCAAGGGCCAGATAAAAGCAGGTGCGCCGTCCGGTGTGGCAGGCAGGGCCCGTCTGATCCACCTTGAGCAATAGGGTATCGCCGTCGCAATCCAGCCACGCCTGATGCAGCATCTGTACCTGCCCCGAAGATTCGCCCTTGCGCCACGGCTTTTGTCTGGAACGTGACCAGTAGCAGACACGCCCGGTCTGCAGCGTCTCTTCAAGCGTCTGGCGCGTCATCCACGCCATCATCAGCACTTCACCGCTGTCGAACTGCTGGGCAATGGCCGGTATCAGGCCATCGTCATTCCAGCCGGCCACTTCCAGCAGCGTCTCGATATCTGCCTGATGACCAATGCCCGCCTGCTCGAGCGCCTTGTAGGTTGGTGAGGATGCACTCATGTCTTTACGCACTCCATGGTGATTGGCGACGAATGATTGTTGACGATAGATAATTATCGGCGACGATAGGTCACGCGCTCGCCAGCCGGGGCTTCGGCAAGCCTTTTACCATCCCAGGCAACGACGCCATTAACGATGGTGGTGTCGATGCTGCCACGCAGTGCCTTGTTCTCAAAAGGGCTCCAGCCGCACTTGTAGAGCAGTTCATCGCGGATAACGGTGAAGCGCTTTTCAAGATCCACCAAAACGAGATCCGCCATATAGCCTTCTCGAACAAAGCCACGGTCTTCCAGCTCAAAACGTCGGGCCACGTTATGACTGGTTTTCTCAACGATGGTGGTCAGCTCAAAGTGGCCGGCGCTGACCTGATCGAGCAGGGAGGAGAGGGCGTGCTGCACCAGCGGCATGCCGGAAGGCGCACTGAAATAGGGATTGTTCTTTTCTTCCAGCGTATGCGGCGCGTGATCGGTGGCCACGATGTCGATTCGCCCGTCGTTGACCGCTTCACGAATGGCCTGACGATCGGCCGCGGTCTTGATGGCCGGATTGCACTTGATCCATGACCCCAGCCGCTCGTAGTCCTCATCGCAGAACCACAGGTGGTGCACACAGGCTTCCGCCGTGATCAGCTTGCCCTCCACGGGGCCGGGCTCGAACAGCGCCATTTCTTCTGCCGTGGTCAGGTGAAGCACATGCAGGCGTGTGCCATGCTTGCGCGCCAGATCGATCGCCATGCTGGAGCTTTTATAACAGGCCTCGCGCGAGCGGATTTCACCGTGCAGCGAGAAGGGCACCTGTTCTCCGAAACGCTCGCGCGCCTGACGCTCGCTTTCCTGAATCATCGGTGTGTCTTCGCAGTGCGTGATCACCGGAATTTTTGCACTGGCAAAGATGTCTTCCAGCGTTTGCGGTGCGTCGACCAGCATGTTGCCGGTAGAAGCCCCCATGAAAATCTTGATGCCACAGGTCGCCGACGGATCCAGTGCCTTTATGGCTTCCAGATTGTCGTTGCTGGCCCCGTGGTAAAAGGCATAGTTGGCATGTGATCGACCGCGCGCCAGTGCATATTTGTTTTCCAGTGCCTGACTGTCCAGGGTCGGGGGTTTGACATTGGGCATTTCCATGTAGGTTGTGATTCCGCCGGCGACCGCCGCGGCCGATTCTGTGGCCATATCTCCCTTGCTCGTCAGGCCCGGCTCACGAAAATGCACCTGATCATCGATCATGCCGGGGAGCAGATAGCGACCCCGCGCATCGATGACCTTTTTGGCATCACGTGACAGAGAGGGAGCGATGGCATCAATGCGCCCATCAAGGATGCCGACATCCAGTTCGCGAATGGTGCCTTCATTGACGACGCGGGCATTGACGATCAGCAGATCAAACATGGCATGGGACCTGTGTGATGAAATAAAACGAAAGTCACGATAAAAATAAAAACCGGGCCACCTTCGATCAGGGTGACTGTCGGCATTTCTGACAAACGCCGGAAAGCTCGATGGTCTGGCGCTCAATGACAAACCCGTGGCCGGCCGCCGTCTCTTCCAGACGCGCCATGGTGTCATGATCATGCATCTCTTCGACAAGACCGCAGCGACGACAGATCATGAGCTGAAAGCCACGGGCATGATCCGGGCACGGGCAGGCGACATAGGCATTGAGCGATTCAATGCGATGCACCAGCCCCTGTTCGAGCAGAAAATCCAGAGCGCGATACACCGTGGGCGGTCGCGCCGAGGCATGTTCGGTGGAGAGCAGGTCAAGAAGCTCATAAGCCTTCAGACCGCTGGAGTGTGCACTGATGATTTCAAAGATTCGGCGACGGATGGGCGTAAAGCGCACGTTATTGTCATGACAACGCGCTTCGGCCATGCGCAGCAGGCTGGATACATCAGGCATTGAATGTTCTCATCGTTGAAAGCGCAGGACAGCATATGAAATATGCGCTTATGGTAACGTCATCGGGCAGGGCTCGCACCTTGAGGAACCTATGAGATGTCACTGAACAGCGAATGGTAAAATCCTGTTCACACCTTATTTAACATAATATATATTATGCGAAGTCACTGTGCATGGTCAGTGCAGCCTCATATGGTCGGCGCCATAATGGTTTATATTCACCACATCGAATAATGTTGTTGTGTTGTTTCTCAGGAGATCGCCCCATGAAGTATTCACGTCCGTTGACAGGCTGCTCGACGCTTGCATTAACACTGACAGCGCTCTGTCTGCCCACGCTGGCCTTTGGTGCCTGTCAGGATGTTCGTGACCGGATTGCCCAGAACATCGAATCCAATGGCGTTGAACCCATGGGCTACTCCCTTCAGGTCATTCCAACGGCCGATGCCGATCAGGCGGATGGTCAGATCGTTGGCCACTGTGAAAGCAATCAGTACCAGATTGTCTATCAGCGTCACTACCGCACCAACAGCGCTGAAACAATGGAAGACACGTCTTCCGACGAAGATGAAATTGATGGCGCCTCTTCGCCAGTAACAGAAAATGTGTCACCCAAGGCATCGGATACCTCGCCGGCATCCGTGGAGGCTCCCGAGACATCCTCACCCAACCAGACCGACAGTGATCCTTCATCAGATAGACGCCGGATCGAGACGTCCGATATGCCGGTCAATCCTGAAAGCTCTGCCCGTTAAGGGTCGACCACCTTCAAGTGTCGCATCTTCCTTCTAAACAATGAAAAAGCCTGCTCACATGAGCAGGCTTTTTTAGGCCATTAACGGATGCCAGGATCTATCAACGCCGTATTTCAGTCATCTGCCGGCGCGTAGGAGCCATCTTCGCGGTGCACTTCCCGGCCGGTCAGCGGCGGATTGAACACACAGGCAACGGTCATGCCCTTTTCCTTGCCACGCAGCCAGTGTTCATCGTGCTGGTCCAGCAGATACATATCACCGGCCTTGATAGTATGCTTTTTACCGTCGGCAATGGTTTCTACCTCGCCTTCGCCTTCATAGCAAAAGACGGCTTCGATATGATTCTTGTAATGAATGTGGGTTTCCGTGCCCGGGCGAATTCGGGTGATGTTAAAGGAAAAACCACAATTGTCTTCGGCCAGCATCAAACGCGTACTGTCCCAGTTGCCGTTTTCGGCTTCAACAAAGCGGTCGGTCTTGCGGCACTCTTCAAGGTTACGAACGATCATCGGTCTATCTGCCTTTTCTGATCACAATCTACAGGGATCACTGTCGCGGCGGACGATAGACGCCCGCCAAAGCCACTCTAATGACAGTTATTCAATGAGACTACGAATGCTTCTTTCAAGAATGGTCAGGCCCTGCTCAAGCTCATCATCGGTAATGGTCAGCGGACAGAGACACTTGACGACCTCGCCTGCCTGGCCACTGGTTTCAATAATAAGACCGCGCTGAAAGGCGCCGTGCGTAATCTCGTCAGCCAGCTCACCACTTCCGACATCTATGCCGCGCATCATGCCACGCCCACGCTCTTTCGCGGGGTGGCCGACATCGCTGAGCAATCCGGCCAGCATTTCAAAGCGCTCGCGAATCACCTCGCCCTTGCGCTGGACATCCTGTTCAAAGGTATCGTCCTTCCAGTAATGACGCAGCGCCTCGGCGGCCGTCACCATGGCCAGCGTGTGGCCCCGGAACGTGCCGTTATACTGACCCGGCGTCCATTTATCGAGATCACGACGCATCATCAGCATGGCAAACGGCAGACCATAGCCGGACAGCGACTTGGAATTGGTTACCATGTCGGGCTTGATACCGGCATGCTCGAAGCTAAAGAACTTACCGGTACGACCACAGCCGGCCTGAATGTCATCCACAATCAGCAGGATATCGCGCTGCTTGCAGATCTCGGCCAGCCGTTTGATCCATTCAATGGACGCTGCGTTAATACCGCCCTCGCCCTGCACCAGCTCAACGATGGCTGCCGCCGGACGGTCCAGGCCGCTGGATTTGTCATCCAGTGCCTTCTCGACATAATCGAGCGTATCCACCCCTTCACCCAGATAGCCGTCATAAGGCATGAACTGGGCACCAATGGCCGGCACACCAAGCGCATCGCGGAATTTTGCATTGCCGGTGGTCGCCAGCGCCCCCATGGTGACGCCATGAAAGCCGTTGGTGAACGTCAAAATATTGGAGCGCCCCGTGATACGACGCGCCAGGCGAATGGCAGCTTCAACCGCGTTGGTACCGGTGGGCCCGGGAAGCTGAATCTTGTAGTCCAGACCGCGTGGCTTGAGGATCAGCTCTTCAAGCGTCTGATAAAAATCCTGTTTGCCATGGGTCCAGAAATCGAGGCCATGGACGATGCCATCGCGCTCGATATAGTCCATCAGTGCCTTTTTCAGCACCGGGTTATTATGGCCATAGTTCAGAGTGCCGGCACCGGCGAGAAAATCGATGTACTGCGTGCCGTCGGTAGTCCAGAGATGAGCGCCACAGGCGCGGTCAAAAACAATGGGAAAAGAGCGAGAATAAGTGCGAACTTCAGATTCCATCCGTTCAAAATACTGCGTGTCCATTAACAACACTCCTCCGTATCAATAGGGTTGGGTCAGAAACTCAAACTGTCATGGTCAGATCTGCTGCGGATCAAAGGGCCCTATCCGTACCAGATTTTCCGGATCGTGCTCTCCACCAAGCTGTTCTTCAGAAAAATATTCGCGACTATTAAGCGGTGCCTGCCAGCGCTGTGCCAGGCGCCTGAAAAGCCCCCAAGACGCTTCGTTATCAGGCGTAATGGTGGTTTCAAGATGACGTACGCCCGCCTGATGTTCACGTCTGAGGACGGTCTCTACCAGTTTACGGGCAAGCCCTGTGCCTCGGGCTTTTTCGCCGACTGCAACCTGCCATAAAAAGAAGGTATCCGAGGCATTGGTTTTAACATAACCCGAGACAAAACCAACGATTTCACCATCACCCAAAGTAGCCACGGCGCAACGGTCACGAAACTGCGTGGCCAGCAGCAGATAGGCGTAAGCGGAATTGACATCCAGCGGCGGGCAGGCCTTGATCAGTTCATAGATACCCCAGCCATCATCCGTCCCGGGTGGGCGAATAAAAATGGGGGACTCCCCTTCAATGATCATCTCGGCCAGATCGGGATGGGAGATATCGCTTGCCGCCGTCGTTGTTTGATTGGTTGGTATCATCGATATTTCGCAGTTGGCGAATTAGGCACGCATAATAACAATAACTTATAGAACCATCAAATTCTGTTGTTATGATTTGCCGATAGATCCATAATTCATCTTTATGGGAAAGAAACAATTTTTTCTGGAACCAGAGCCTCTAAAATCAGAGCCCATGACTGGCCAGCCCAATTAACTATAGACAAGAAAAAGCCGCCTGCAGGCGGCTTTGGAACTCATGATGTCTGTCAGGCATTACGTTCTTGTGACACTGCGCAAAGTGACAAACTCTTCGGCGCTGGTGGGATGCACCCCAATGGTGGCATCAAAGTCACGCTTGGTCAGTCGGGCGCGTACGGCAATGGCCAGCCCCTGAATCAACTCACCGGCCTCTTCACCCACCATATGGGCACCCAGCACACGATCGGTATTGTCATCGACCACCAGTTTCATCAGGCAGCGCTCATCACTGCCCGAAAGCGTGTGGCGCATGGGCTTGAAGTTCGTGGTGTAGACGCGAATGCTGTCGTGACGCTCTCTGGCCTGCTCTTCTGTAAGGCCTACCGTGCCCATATTGGGATGACAGAACACGGCGGTCGCCACGCTGTCGTAATCAATGGGGTCTGCACTGCCGCTGCCATAGTGGAGCTCAACCAGACGCATGGCTTCCTCAAGCGCTACAGGCGTGAGTTCAGGGCCTTCGATAATATCGCCCAAGGCCAGAATCGACGAAACGGACGTCTGATAGCGATCATCGATTTTCAGCTTGCCATCAAACTCACGCTCGACATCGACATTTTCAAGGCCCAGACCCTCAAAGCGCGGACGGCGTCCTGTGGCGCCCAGAATGGCATCCACTTCCAGCGTTTCACCGTTGCTGAGCTCCACGTCGTAGACCTCATCGCGCTTTTCAACACGGGTGATCGTGGACTCGAAATGCAGGTTTACGCCCTTTTTCATCATCTCGTCACGGATGAAGTCACGCAGTTCGTTATCGAACCCGCGCAGAAAAAGCGGACCTCGATAGGCCAGATGAGTTTGTGCACCCAATCCATTGAAAATGCTGGCAAACTCGACAGCGATATAACCACCGCCCATCACGAGGAATCGCCTGGGAAACGCGGGCAGATCGAAAATCTGATCTGAAGACAGCACATGTTCACGCCCTTCAAATTCCGGCATCCAGGGCGTGCCCCCGGTCGCGATCAGAATTTTTTCGGTGCTGACATGACGGCCGTTAATGGCCACCGTATGCTCATCAACGATTTCGGCACGTCCCTGAATCAGTTCAACGCCTGAATTGGTCAGCAGCTTTTCGTAGATACCGTTAAGCCGCGAGATTTCAGCCTTTTTGTTGTCCCGAAGTCTTGACCATTCAAAACGCGGGGCACTATCGAAGTGCCAGCCAAATCCCTGACTGTCTTCAAAGGCATCCTGGAAATGAGCGGCATAGGAATAAAGCTTTTTGGGAACGCAGCCTACGTTGACGCAGGTGCCGCCCAGGTATCGATCCTCGGCGATGGCTACCCGGACGCCCTTGCCGGCTGCGGTGCGAGCAGCCCTGACGCCACCTGATCCTGCACCGATGACAAAAAGATCGACATCATATTGCGACACGTTTGTTGCTCCAGCTGAAAAATATTTGAAACGAAGGCGCTTCCGTTGGAATCCTGCCCTGGGAATAATGGGTCATGATGCTATCACATGAGCGTGCGCCATAGCCGTTCCGGCGTGTTTACCATTCTCTATGCTGTTCATTGAAAAGGCCGTAAAAAACGATGTGTGACCACAAGAATTGTCAGGATATCTCGCAGCTTCTCGAGCAGAATCGACTCTGGGCCGATCAGATGGTCGAGAACGATCCTGACTTTTTCAAGCGTCTGTCCGACCAGCAAAATCCCGATTTTTTGTGGATAGGCTGCTCTGATAGCCGCGTGCCTGCCAATCAGATCATCAATCTCCCGCCGGGTGAGGTTTTCGTTCATCGTAATGTCGCCAACGTGCTGCATCACAACGACATGAACGCCCTTTCCGTTATTCAATTTGCTGTTGATGTCCTCAAGGTCAAGCACATCATGATCGTGGGTCACTATGGCTGTGGCGGTATCAAGGCTGCGGTTACCGGCGGGGACAACGGTATCGTTGATTATTGGCTCAACACCGTTCGCAACCTGTATCACCAGCACCAGAAAAGCCTGGCGCATCTATCACAGGATGAGCAGATCGATCGCATGTGCGAAATCAATGTCAGAGCGCAGGTGTCCAACCTCTGTCAGACCAAGATTTTGCAGCGGGCCTGGGAGCGCGAGCAGAACGTCTCGGTACACGGCTGGTGTTACAGTCTGGAAAATGGTCTGGTCAAGGATCTTGATTGCACGGTGACCACCTTTGATGAGGCCGAAGCCTTCCGGCTGTCCTGCTGACGGGATAACCGATCCATCGAATTGGCCCGACAGACGTCACATCAATAAACACGACAACGCTTGACCTGCCCTTGGCTCTCGGTGATAACGGAACCTCACCGTTTGCGGGTAAAAAGAGTCAACATGTCGGGCATGATCTACAAGGCCGGCTTTCGCGCGCCGCGCGGGCTGGCCAATCCTCATATTCAGACTCTGCTGCCCCTGCTTCTGCCTCGCAGCAAACTCGGCCTTGAGACAGAGCTTTTAACACTGCCCGATAACGATATCGTGGAGCTCAGCTGGGCTCAGCCCTCTCCCGCTGATGCACGAGCGCCCATCATGGTGTTGTTTCACGGACTGGAAGGCTCGGTCAATTCCCCTTATGCCCGCATGCTCATGCGAACGGCGGCTGATATGGGCTGGCGTGCGGTATTGATGCATTTTCGCGGCTGCGGGCGCGTGCCCAACCGTCATGTGCGAAGCTACCACGCGGGTGAAACAGCTGACGCCTATTGGATGCTTTCTCAGCTTACCCGACGTTATCCCAACGCATTGAAGGTTGCCGTGGGCGTGTCACTGGGGGCCAATGTACTGCTCAAGCTGGCCGCAGAACAGGGCGGCGACGGTCTGGATCTGGCCGGCGCCATCGCGATCAGCCCACCGCTGGATCTGGCCGCTTCAGCGGACGCCATTAATATGGGTTTCGCCCGCTGCTATCAACGCCACATTCTGAAATCCATGAAGCGCAAGATGATGCGTCATGTCGACGATGGCCGTCTCGGTCGCCTTGACCGTCAGCAGCTCAAGCAACTCGATACCTTCTGGGCTTTCGACAATGAAATCACGGCGCCCCTGCACGGTTTCGGGTCCGCCACGGATTATTATCAACGAGCTTCCTCCGGGCTCATGCTGCATCGTATAGAACTTCCAACCCTGATATTGCATGCAGCAGATGATCCCCTCATGCCCAGGAGTCTGCTGGATCGGCTGCCGGTACCGTCAAGAAGTGTACGTATCGAGATGGCCGAACATGGCGGACATGTTGGCTTTATAGAATATCGTCAGGGGCTGCTGCGACCGTGGCTTGCCAGACGTGTGGCGCAGCAGCTTGAGAGCTGGCGTTTTGTACCCGGTCGACAACTGCAGACCCGGCCGCTGGGGCGCAATCAGCCACAGGATTGAAGCGCCCCGAACACCGGATAAACCAGCCTCAGATCGGGCAGCTGACACCGGTCCCCTTGAGGCCGCAGTACCCCATGGGGTTTTTGCTTAGATACTGCTGGTGATACTCCTCGGCATAGTAAAAGGCTTCGAGAGACTCGATTTGAGTGGTGATGTCTCCCTTGCCGCCCTCTTTTAGTGCCTGCTGATACTCTTCAAGGCTTTTGCGCGCCTCTTCACGCTGATGTTCATTGCGTACCAGAATGACGGAGCGGTATTCATTGCCAATATCGTTGCCCTGCCGCATGCCCTGGGTCGGGTCATGGGCTTCCCAAAATACCTTGAGCAGTTCAGCCAGGCTGATGTCTGACGGATTGAACACGACTCGAACAACCTCGGCATGCCCGGTCTTGCCGGTGCAGACCTCGTCATAGGTCGGATTGGGCGTGTAACCGCCGGCATAGCCGACTGCCGTCGCCCATACTCCTGGCAGTTGCCAGAACAATCGCTCTGCCCCCCAGAAACAGCCCAACCCCAGAATGATGTCTTCAAAACCCTCGGGCGGTGGCGCTGAAATGTCACGGTCATTGACGTGATGGACGCCGCTGATGGTCATGGGCGTATCACGGCCAGCCAATGCTTCTTCTGCACTGGGCATACGCGTTCTGTCGTATCCGAACATGGTGCCTCCTCAACGGGTTTTGAAACAGACGAGTTTCAAAACAGGATAAACGTTAACAGGCTACAGGTTATCGGGGCTGACGAGGCAAAACACAAGCCCCATCACCCCCTGAACGGTTTTTCCTTGTCAATACGCTCTCTCGGGCGTACGCCCCAGACTGAAGGTATAGATAAGATCCACGGCCTGATTGGCCCCCGAGACAGCCTGAAGATACAGGTTCTGAATCAATCGGTAGCGCAGGGTCAATTCAGCAATCGAGGAGAAAAGCCCTACGCCATAGCTGACCTGGAAATCATCAAAGAGATAGCCGCTGACCACCACCTGACTTTCATCACCGCTGCCGGACGTATCCAGTGACAGGTCATCAATACCGAAGCTTTCGCCCAGCTGCCCAATGGCCTTGCCACTTCTGGACAGCGACAGCCCGATCAGAGCCGAGGTCAGCATGCCATCGCTGTCGCCATCAGCATCCGGGGCACGACCGCGCAGCAGATAGGAGAGTGCTCGCGATTCGTTCATGGCGGGCTCGGAGAACACATTAAGCTCCGGCTGATCGGCAGGACCGGTCACCTGCAGCCCGGCGGTTACATTGTCGGCCGTGCTATCAGGGTTACGGATGGCATCAATATTGAGATACGGCTGTCCCGGTGGGCCGCTGAACAACACCTGACCGCGGCGAATGATCAGATCCTGACCGAAGGCCTGAAAGCGACCATCCTTGAGCGCAACATCTCCAAACAGCTGGAGCTGATTGGCGCTCTGGCGAACATTGAGACGCCCCTGCACATTGGCATTCAGGCCATAGGCTTCCAGCTGAACATCGTTGCCCACAATGATGTTGACGCCAACATTGACTTCCATTCCGGCCGCTTCGAGATCCTGAGTGTTGGCCCAGGCCAGCTGACGCTCGATGTCGTTGCTCGCCTCTATTTTTGCCTGCCGCTGCTGGCGGTCCTCATACTCTTTTTGGGTCACAATGACTTCATCGGAAGATGGCTTGACGGCCGAGGCTGGAATCTGGCCAACCTCCAGGCGCGCCCAGGGAATGCGAACATCCCCACTGATATCCAGACGCTTTGGATTGGCTGCCACCCGGATGTCGGGTGCCACCCGCAGACGACCGAATTCCGGCATGCGGATTTCCAGCGGTGAATTGCCGCCGCTGAGTGCCATGTTAGCCTGCCAGTTTTCGGTGGTCGGCCAATTGGCATTGCCGTCAAGACCCCAGCGAGCGTCACCCACCTGTAGATAGCCCTCCAGCGTCCCGCGATCGCCCTGAAAGGCCATGGCCATGCGAGCATCGTCCAGGCTGACAGGTAGTTGAGGGCCACGCGCGCGCACATCGCTGAGCATCATGTTGCCATTCAGGCGTGGTTCGACCAGCGTCCCTGACAGGGAAACATCGCCATTGAGCTGGCCGGCCAGTTCATTCAGGGCGGCGACCAGAGGCGTATAGGGGGATAGCGTGACGCCATTGACCGCCAGTCTGCCTGAAAGCGTTCGACGACCGAGCGGGTCACCCACATCAGCATTGAGACGGAGGCTGCCGGCATCACGCAGATTCAGGTTCAGTTGGGCCTGTGCCCGGTCAGGCGTGGCCTCGGCATTCATGCGAACGCCCAGATGCGGCAATGAGAAAGGCTGGCCCTGGGCATTCTGGCCGCGGACATCAACCTCGCCTTGCAGATCGGTGCCGACATTCCATCGGCGTCCCGCCTGTGACCACTGGGCGTTGATGTCGCCTTCAAGCCCGCCGCCCAGACGCCACTGAGGGGGAAGGTAATCGTTGGCCAGCGCCAGATCGATATCCGATAGGCGCAGAGCTGCGCGACCGCTGTCAGCACTGGCCTGAAGTGTATCGACCGAACACAACCGACCGCCCTGACGTCTGGAAAGACAAAAGGGTGAGGCCGTCACACTGGACTGCTTCAACAGTGCCGTAAACTTCAGCGGCCCCTCAAGGGCAATATCCCCACCCTGAGGTGCGCTGACTTCCAGCGGCGTGATCGTTCCTGTGTAGCGCTGCGCCGGCTGATCAAAGCTGCCCTCAAGCACCATGCGTGCTTGACTAACGGGCAGGCCGTCGCCGCCGCCCATATCCAGCGTCAATCGATGCTGTTTCAGTGTCCCTTTCAGAGTGGTGGCCACCTGACGAATCTGCTGACCGGCAGCACTGATGCTGCTGGCATCAAGATCCACATCAAAGCTTGGGTTATCAAGCCCCTGTGCTTTGGCTGTCAGGCGAAGCGCACCGATGCGGTTCTCCTGATAACGAAGTCCCTGCCCTTTCAGGTCAACATTGCCATTGGGATTGTCCAGCGTCCCTCTGAGCCTGATCTGACCGCTGGCGCTACCGTCCAGATCCGGCAGGATCGTGCCCAGAGCCGGTGCCGAAATGTCAGCATCCAGTGACAGCTGCCTGTCGATATCCCCTTTGGCCGAGACGCGATTGTTGCCCTGTCGCAAATCCAGCTGATCGATGTGCCACTGCATGTCGCTGTTGCCATTCAAACGGCCTTTCAGGGACAGCGCGCGTTTTTGCAGGGTGCCATCGATGGCAAGCTCGGGAACATCGACACGCCATTGATCGCCCTGCTGCTGGAACCCGGCACGCAGTGTGCCATTGAGGCGTCCGGTCACGGCACTGGTCAGGTTCTCCAGGGGCAGATTGCTCATGTTCAGCGATGACGCGACATCCAGTGAAGGCGACCATGTCGCCGTACCTCTGGCTTCCAGTTTTCCGTCCCCGGTGGTCACGGTCAGGGGCGTCCAGCTGAAATGCGAGATATCACCGTCGCCCTTGAGGCGAATATCCAGCGGCGCGATATTCGGTCCTTCCACATGGCTGCCCAGTGCCAGCTGGTAGCCTTCGAGCGAGCCTTCGGCGTCAAGGTTGATATCCCGGGCACGCCAGGGCGCTACCCCGGGGGTGTCTTCAAGTGGCCAGCGCACCTGTGGACTGGAAAGATTGAGTCTGAATGGCAGTTCGGGAGCCAGCACATCGGCATGGGCATTCAGCGCAGCAACAATGGGCCCGGCAGCCTTGACATCAAGATTTAGATCGGAGAGTTCACCATGAGCATCAACGTCAATATGCTCCCCCTGAACAGGCGCCTGTAGCGCCTCGGCACGCATCGACAGCGTCAGCGGATAGTCGCCGCTGAGTGTGGCCTGAGCACTCATGGCGAGACGTGCAATCGAAGAATCAAGCGTCAGCTGGCGTAGTTCAACGTCCGAGTCTTTTGTATGTACCGATAGCGCCAACTGATGAACAATCAGTGGCGTTTCTCCATCAAGCCTTAGCCGATTGATGGCGACATCTTCGGCATCGATATCCAGTGGCAGAGTGATCTCGGGCATGACGATGCGCCCCTGAGCGTCCGTCTGTCCGATAATCTCTGCCAAAGGGTTGGCCAGCGGTTTCTGACCGAGATCGGCCAGCATTTCAAGCACAGTGGGCGGCTCGGGATTGGCGACCTTTAGGGCAACGTCAACGGCGTCGGAAGACAGGGCAAAGGTGGCATCATTGTCCAGCAATACAGGCGGTGCCGACGCGGCGATTGACTCGGCAGCCGCAATGGCCGGCGCGATCACCATATCCGGGCGTACCACACGTCGGGCAGTGCGCACGTCGACGCTTGAATCAAGAAGATCCGGCTGATCAAGCCCCGGCGAGGACGGAAGCATCACTCGGGTATCTTCCAGCCTCGTTTCGCCCAGCGTCAGGTGGCTGCCTTCAAGCATGGCGCTACTGTGAAAGTGGCCCAGTTCGACATGGGTGCCATTGGCCAGACTCAGATGAATATCATCCAGACGCAGATCACGCAGCTCTACAGGTAGCGGCGTGCTGATCCGCGTCATGGTCGACTCATCGTCCGTGGTCTCGGGCGTGGCGGCGTCGCCACCGCGCAATACGACATCAACGCCGCTGACCTGCAGCTGATCCAGGCACAGTCGACCACGCAGCAGGCAGTCACTGCTCCAGTGCAGTGCAAATTGATCAACATTCAGTCGAATTGCCGGCAGGTCCAGATGCAATCCCTGAATAGTGAAGTCATCCAGCAGCGCCCCTTCCGCGTGGTCATAGGTGATGAAACCGCGTGACTGCGCCTGCTCAAGCAGTTTGGCGGTGCCCCATGGTGACAGGGCTATCCCTGCCACCATGAGCACGAGCGCAATCAGCGTCACCACTATCCAGAGGACAGCGCGAGGCAATAACATCAAAATTCCGGGCCGATGCCGAAGTGCAGACGCCAAGAGTCCTCCTCACTATCAAAGGGATGGGCGATATCCAGACGAACCGGCCCAACGGGTGAAATCCATCGCACGCCTACGCCTGCGCTTGTCTTGAGCTCATCCGGCCACCATTCACTGAAGGCGTTGCCGGCATCCACGAAGGTGGCACCCCACCAGTTTTTGGCCACCTGGCGCTGATACTCCAGAGACCCGACCAGCAGGTGCTTGCCGCCCAGAAGATCACCATCGCTGTTTTCAGGTGCAATGGTTTCGTACTCATAGCCGCGAACGCTGCTGTCGCCACCGGTGAAAAAGCGTAGTGAAGGCGGCACCTGGCTGAAGTTATCCGTACTGGTGGCCCCGACCGTGGCGCGACCGACAAAACGGTTATTCTCTCCAAGACTTCGGATCCACTGACTATCCAGACGGGTACGCAGGAAGTTGGCGTCAGAGCCCCACGCATTGTTTGACCCTTCTACCAGAATATCCTGTCGGTCTCCCCACATGGGAAAGCGGGTATTGTCCGTACGCGTGCGAGACCAGCTCATGCCGGGAATGAACAGCAACACCTTGTCTTCTTCATCCCCCTGGGTGAAGTCCTCGTACGTGGTACGCAGATAGGCATTTTGTATCCAGTCGTTCTCGAAACGCCATTCCCGACCAAACGCCACCGAGCTCTCAAAACTGCGGGTATCGCTTTCGGTGCGGTCAGTATTTTTGAAGCCGTAGCGCATGTAGTAGTTATCACGCGCCGGGTTGGCCAGCGGTACATTGTATTCGCCGGTGAGCGTCTGTTCGGGGCCTGACAGGACCAGATCATTATTGAGGCTGTCTCCCCGATCATTGAGCCATGGCATGTTCCAGCCAAAGTTGATTCGTGGCCCTACGTCCGTGGAGTAGCCGATACCGGTTTCAAACTTGTGGCGGTCTTCCGGGGTGACGTTGATATCGATAGGGACGGTGGCCTGCTGCGGCCTTTCCTGAGCGTCGATATCGTCCTGGAAATTTTGACGCTTGCCGTCAGGGCCTTCCACGCTCACATCCGGTGATGAGGTCACCATTGGCGAAGCGCTTTTGCGCGCGCGCTCATCCAGCCGGGGCCGAACGCTGATGCTTCTAAACCAGCCTGAATCGCCAAGACGCTGGCTGTAACGGGCAACATCGGTGGCCAGATATCGATCATTGGGATCAAAGGGCGCCATTTTGCGCAGCCGCTCTTCACGAATCTGGCTGCCGGTGACAAAGATGTCGCCAAAGCGATAACGCTCTCCGCTTTCAAATATCAGCGATATATAAGCGGCATGTTCCCATGGATGAACTTCGATACGGCTCTGTCGATAGCGGGCATCAAAATAGCCCCGCTCAAGTGCCAGCGCCGTCAATCGAGACTTGAGCGTATCGTAAGGGGTATGCAGAAGGCGTTCACCTTCCATGCCTGTCAGCGGGCTGGCCTGAAGTGCCTGCTGAAAGGGTTCGTCATCTTCCGCCGCACCCTCGACGCGAACCACGACGGAGCGCACGCGCACAGGCGTGCCGTGATCAACATCGACAGTCACCTGTTCACGATTTTGAAAGCTGACCGCAATGTCAGGCTCATAGTAACCGAAGGGTTTCAGGGCATCCTGCACCCGTTGTGTCACCTCGGCGCTATAGCTTTGCGTGTCGGCATTTTCAGGAATGTTCAGGGACTGGAGGTAGTTGCGAATATTGGTCGCAAGCTCTCCTCGCACTCCCTTGACGTCTGCATCAATGGCCAATACAGCAGAGGACTGACAAACGCTGGCCATCACAAGCGTCAGCAGCAGCACTCTGCGGGTCGGCGTGCCGGCGTTCATGCGGTGACGACAAAAGAATCGCATAACGTTCAAGATCTTCCTTGATGATATGAATCACACCGTATGCCTACGGCGCTGGCGGCACCCTTCAAGGATTCAAAAGATCCTGAAGCGACTCCTGGGCGGCATGCAGACTTGTCTGACTCTGTTGAAGCCGTTCACCCTGAGCAGCCAGTTCATCGACGCGCGACTTGATCGAGGCCAGGGTCTTTTCCTGATCATCCACACTGGCGGCAAGCGTCTGCAATTGTTGACGACTGTCCTGCATGGCCTGCAACCGCTCCGACTGCTCGGCGTTAGTATTATCTACATCCTTGAAACGTGCATCATAAGTGCTTTTAAGACCTTCGATAACAGCATCAAGCGAATCCATGGATTGCTGTAACGACACCAGCGTTTGCTGACGCAATGCGTCGGACTTTTCCAGCTGACTCAGCCGCGCCTTTTGGTCATCATCGCCGGCCTGTTGCTCAACACGTTGCTGCAGCGTTTCAAGCTGCAGGCGCTGATTTTGCTGTTCCCCTCGAATGCCATCAAGAATGTGATCAAGGTTTGTCGACATTTCCTGACGACTAACAGCAACGCTCTGCGTTTTTTGCGTCAGCTCTGACATCCTTTCAGACCAGTGCTGGCGGTCCTTATAATACTGCACCCCCATGGCCACCACCGCGGCGGCAAGCAACAGCAAAAGCACATAGACAGGCCATGGAGAGGACCTGCGTGAGCCACGCCCAACATGAGGAGTCCGTGGTTCCGTACGGGTTGAATACGCAGCGTTGCGATCAGCGCCTATGACGGGCTCTTCATGATCTTTTGGCGGCATGAAAATCTCGAGAAATGTAGCAGTCGGAAATATAACCTGACCCTTTCGGCCAGGTCATGAAACTGCATGCATGCTACGATGCATGGCCTGTGAAAAGCCAGTACAGGCTATCCGGCAGACAGGTACAAACGGCAATACCAGGGGCTCCCTGGCCAGAATGGAACGTTGATCATGCCCCTTGAACTTCCCTCTTTGCCCTATGCAACGGATGCATTGGCACCCGTGATTTCCGAACATAACCTGCGCATGCACCACGAAGGTGTTCATGCAGGCTATTTGAAGCGCCTGAATACGCTGCTTGAAGGCGATGACCAGCCCAAACGCTCGCTTGAAAACATTATGGGCACCGGCCGGGGTGAGGCTCAGGCCTGCGCCTGCCAGGCATGGAACCATACCTTTTTCTGGCAGTGCCTGACGCCCTGGTACCATCCTCCCAGTCAAGCCATTGAGAAGGCGCTTTCGGCACAATGGGAAAGCCTTTATGGCTTTCAGGAAGCCTTTATGGCCAGTGCCATGGCCCACTTCATGGGCGGCTGGACATGGCTGGTGTATACCCCTCAGGGGCGGCTGGATATTCATAATGCAGTGGATGCGAGTTCCCCACTGCTCAAAGGCGTTACGCCCCTGCTGGCCATCGACATGTGGGAACATGCCTGGTACGTCGATTTTGGAAGCGATCGACGCAAATATCTTCAAAAACTCTGGGATATTATTAACTGGCCATTCGTTGAGCAGTGCTTCGAAGACGCCATTGCCACCGCACAAGGCAGGCGCAATCGGCTACACGCCTGAGTTTTACCGGAATTTTGGCAACAAAAAAACGGGCTGGCCCGATATGAATGAAAACACATCGAACCAGCCCGCTTTTAGAGCATCAGCGGTCGTCGTCTGCTGCTCTTTCCTGCGGATTGGCACTGCGTCCGATACCGCGGTAACAGAACCCGTGTTGCGCCACGAAGGCCGGATCGTAAATGTTACGGCCGTCCAGAATCAGCGGTGTTGTCATGAGGGTCGACAAACGACGCCAATCCGGATTCCAGTACTCTTTCCACTCGGTCACCAGCAATAGCGCGTCAACATTTTCACAGGCTGACTGTGCCGTGCCTGCCAGTGTTAGAAGCGGATGCTGACCGTAATAGTTCTCGATAGCGGGCAGTGCGGCCGGATCGTGAAGTCTGACATGCACGCCCTGCGCCCATAGAGCGTCCAACAGACGAAGTACCGGTGCATGTGCGATACGTGCGGTGCCCGGCTTGAAGGCGGCCCCCCAGATCGCCACCGTACGCCCCTTCAGGTCGCCATCGTAATACTGCCAGAGCTTTCGGAAGAGCTCTTCCTGCTTCTGCTCATTGACCTGTACGACCTGCTCAAGCAGACCATTATGCTGCCCCTCACGGGCACGAATGCTCGACAGGCGATAAAGGTTACGAGCAAAGCTCGGGCCACCAAAGCCACAACCCGGATAAAGATATTCGCGACCGATACGGCGATCAGACCCCATTGCCTGACGCACCAGCTCGATATCCACATCCAGACTGTCTGCAAGGCTCGCCAGCTCATTCATGTAGCTGACACGAGTCGCCAGCATGCCAATGACGGCAAGCTTGGTCAGCTCGGCTGCACGCCGTGGCATCAGACGAACGTTATTCTCACGGCGGTTGAAGGCACGCAAGAGCTCACCGATCTGGCGAGTGGCCCAATCATCCTCACTGCCCATAATCCAGCTGTCGGGACGCGTAAAGGTGGCCATGGCGCGGCCCTCTTCAAGCATGTCCGGCAATGCAACGGCAACCTGACGCTCCTTGCGAAGCAGGGTTTCAAGTATTTCCGTATGGCCGATCGGAAACGTACTGTTGTTGACCAGTACAAAATCGTGCGGCTCGCGTCCCAGCGTCTGCTCAACCCACTGGTCAGCGTCATTGCGCTGATCTGCCGAAACAGCCAGCCAGTAGACGCTGGCACTGGGCAGGGACTTGGAGCTTTCACACAGCGTCAAGGAGCCATTGTCGATGCTCTGTGACAGCTGGTGATAAAGCCCTGGCTCATTTCTGATCCAGTCCGTCTCGGCCAGAACATTCCATGGCTGAGCAGGATGCGGCCACCAGTATACCTGGTGGCCCACCATTGAAAGTGCAGCGGCTGCTGTTGCTGCACTCAGTTCGCTTCCATGCACTACCACCTGCATGATTATGCCTCGCTTTGATAGCGCTTCAGCAGCTCACGGAACCCTTCACCGTACTTGGGATGACGGCGTGCAAACGACAGTGTCGCTTCCAGATAACCAAGCTGATGACCGCAGTCGAAAGTTTCGCCTTCCATACGATAGGCAGCAACATCCTGCTTACTGCGCAAGGTATCGATGGCGTCGGTCAGCTGAATTTCATTACCTGCACCAGGACGCGTTTCGGCCAGCACCGGGAAGATGCTTCCGGGCAGCAGATAACGACCAATAACAGCCAGTGTAGAAGGCTCTGTGCCCGTTTCAGGCTTTTCTACCATGCCCGTGATCTTTTCGCTCTTGCCGGCTTCAGGCGTCTCGCCTTCAAGGGCTACGATACCGTACTTATAGGCGACTTCAGCCGGAACATTCTGAACCATGATCTGAGCGGCACCTGTTTGATCATGAGCATCAATCATGCCACCCAGATCATTGCGCGTCATGCCTTCATCATCGACCAGAACGTCCGGAAGCATCACGGCAAACGGCTCATCATCACCAATGATCGGGCGAGCACAGAGAATGGCATGACCAAGACCCAGCGCTTCCGGCTGACGTACGCTGATGATGGAAACATCGTCAGGGATAATATTGCGAAGTTCTTCAAGAAGCTCTTTCTTGCCTTTCGCTTCAAGCTGGTGCTCAAGTTCGAAATGCTTGTCGAAATGGTTTTCGATAGCTGATTTCGAGGAATGAGTTACCAGTACGATTTCCTTGATGCCGGCCTTGACGGCTTCCTGAACGACATACTGGATGACCGGCTTGTCGACAATGGTGATCATTTCCTTGGGGATTGCCTTGGAGGCAGGAAGACAACGCGTACCAAAACCGGCAACAGGCAATACAGCTTTACGAATCATTCATTTTCCCTTTCTATCTAATAACAGAAATATATGGGCTTATGGCACAGTGATGCCTGCCATGACAGTATCGTGATCGATAAGCGGTTCAAAATCTTGCCCGAACAGGCGAATCTCGCCACGATACTCGGTAATCGGCTTATAACCCCATAAAATACCGAACCTTTGCTTCTATATCCTTGGCAAAATGTTTCTTTTTGTACAAGTCGTATTTGCGATCTATTCTTTTGACGAAAAGATAACGGTATAAAATATATTCAAATGTACATCAATTCAGGTTGATGCAGATAGACAAGCTTTCTGAACTGACTTCATCATCCACGTCATCAATCAATTCTACTACAAGGGATACAGATCATGATGCATAAGCTCATGAGACTGGTTGAGCTGAAGCGGTCATGACACTTTTACGACACCGGTGATTAACAAGAGGTCTGGCTGTCTCCTCTTACAAGCGATTCACTTCATGGACGACATGATCATCGTGTCGTGACCTCTCAATGCAAAACGCTTGTTCAAGGACAAAATTGTCCCTCTTGAATCCTGCAACGGCACGTATATGGGAATCATGCGGAAACCGTATTGGTTCATGATCTCCGCAGACCCTATACAATACAGACCAATATAAAAGATGGCACAGGCTGCCCTACTCCTACAGGAGCTCACTGATGAGCGAGAAACAGTATTCCAATGTTGATCCGGGTGAAATTGCCAAGTTTGATGATCTTGCCAGTCGCTGGTGGGATCGTGAGGGTGAGTGCAAGCCGCTTCATGACATCAATCCACTACGCCTTGATTATATTGATCAACGTGCAGGCCTGACCGGCCATCGTGTCATTGATGTTGGCTGTGGCGGCGGCATTCTGAGCGAAGCCATGGCGCATCGTGGCGCCGAAGTCACCGGGATCGATCTGGGCGAAGCCCCCCTCGCCGTTGCACGCCTCCATCAACAGGAAAGCGGTGTTGAGGTGGATTATCAGTGCATCAGCGCCGAAGACATGGCAGCCAGCCAGCCGGGCAGTTTCGATGTCGTGGTCTGCTTTGAAATGCTTGAGCATGTCCCGGATCCAGGTAGCGTCATTAAAGCCTGTGCTCGTATGGCCAAACCCGGTGGCCATGTCTTTTTTTCCACCATCAACCGCAACCCTAAGTCATGGGCAATGGCCATTGTTGGTGCCGAATATATCCTGAATCTTCTGCCTCGGGGCACACACAGCTTTCAGCGCTTTATCCGCCCTTCCGAGCTGGCACGCTGGGCACGTCAGGCAGACCTTGAGGTGCGCGACATTACAGGCATGATCTATAACCCCTTTACTCGCCACTACCGGCTCTCCAACAAGGATCTGGACGTCAACTACTTCATGCATACCCGTGTGCCACATTCATGAATGGTTTGTCCGATATTCCGCAGGCCGTTTTGTTCGATCTGGATGGCACTCTGGTCGATACGGCGCCGGATCTGGCTCGTGCCACCAATGCGCTTAGAAAGGTGCACGGGCTATCGCCTCTGCCCTATGCAGATATTCGACGGGAAGTTTCACACGGTGGAAGCGCACTGGTCACACTGGCGCTGGGCCTGGAAAAGAAGACCGATGGGCATGATGAGGCACGAACGCTTTTACTTGAGAGCTACGGTGAAAACGTGGCTGAAGAAAGCTGCCTTTTTGAAGGCTTTCCAGAGCTTCTTGAGCATTATCTCCGCACAGGCCGTACGTGGGGAATCATTACCAACAAGCCCAGAGAATACGCCGTACCATTGCTCAAGGCGCTGAATGTAATGCCGGATGTGCTGTTGTGTGCTGATGACCTTCCGGTTAAAAAACCGGATCCTGCCCCGCTTCTTGAAGCAGCAAGACGTCTTGGCATCGATCCGCACAGGTGCTGGTATATCGGTGATCATCTACGTGACATTCAGGCGGCCAACAACGCCGGCATGACGGCCATTGCGGTGACATATGGCTACCTTCGCGAGGAAGACAACCCCAACGACTGGCCTGCAAGTCAGTTTTTTGAAACACCAGAAGCACTTTGCAGGGTACTGCTACAGCAGGACCCAAGTGAGACAATGAGCCTGTAGGCCACGATATTGGCCAATGACAAGCAGCGGGCATTTCGCCTTTAGCGAATGCCCGCGAATTCAGACCGGTAATATCAGCCGCTGGTTTTTTGCATGAACTCGCGTGCAAGGCCTGCTGCATCACTATCGGAATGCTCGCTGATCACTTTTTTCAACATGCTCTGACTTTCAGCACCCTTCCCCTGACGCGCATAAACAAGACCCAGCTTATACATTGCATCAGGCACCTTGTTGCTTTGAGGGTAGTCATTAATGACCTTGCCAAAGGCCGTTGATGACTTGTCCAGCTGTGACTTGGCAGAATAAAGCTCACCCAGCCAATACCAGGCATTTCCGTTTAAACCGGATTGCGGATAGTCGCGATTAAAGGTTTCAAAGGCAGAAATGGCCTGATCAAACTCGCGCTTTTGCACATGCGAAAAGGCAGCCTGATAAGCGCTTTGGGCATCGCTGGAAGACGACGCCGTGCCTGATGACGAAGGAGACTGACTCCCCCCCGAAGCGGCCTGGGTTATCGGGTCACTGTCGGTAGCCGAACCGGTATCATCACCGCTTGAACCACTGGTGCTTCCCTGTGAATTGCTTAAGCGCTCATCGAGATCCAGATAGCGTTGCTGAGAAAGCTTTGTCTGTTGCTCGAGCTGATGGCGAAGCTCTTCAATCTGACCGCGTAGCTGATTGATATCCTGCTCCTGGCTCTGCAAACGATTGAATATTTGCAGATTGCCGGAACCGGAATCCGTGGACGCCTGATTATAAAAAGAGCCGGTTTGTGCGGATGCCCAAACGGACAGCGGGAGCACAAGGGCTCCCGCGCCGCACAGTCGAATAAGACTGTGTTTCATTGCTTACTCCGGGATCAGTAGTCGATTACGACGCGACGATCCTGAGAATAGGCTTGGTCAGAGTTGCCGGAAGCAGCACGACGCTCTTCACCGTAGCTGACAACTTCAATCTGCGAAGCAGGCACGCCCTGGATGGTCAGGTACTGACGTACGGCATTGGCACGACGCTCGCCAAGACCCAGGTTGTACTCACGAGTACCGCGCGGATCAGTGTGGCCTTCCAGTACGATATTGGTGCTGGAATTACGCTGCAGGTACTGAGCATGCTGGTTCAGCATGGATTCGTACTGCGGGCGAATGCTGTCACTGTCGAAATCGAAGTAGACGCGATTTTCACTCGGCATTTGTGCCTGCTGGCCGCTGTTTTGGCCGGTAGCACCAGAGCTGCTGTTCATGCCCTGAGTGGAAGAACCGCTGTTCATGCCACCATTCTGCTGGTCGCCATCCTGTGTACCGCCGCCGCTGGAACAACCAGCAACAACAGCCAGAGAGAGTGCGGCCGCCAGAGTTTTGGCGTAGGAAGAAAACTGCATGATGATCTCCTTGCTTTTATAAAGAATGACAAAATTCATTCTAGTCGTTTAATTCAAAAACGGCGACCAGGAAGGTTCACGAACCTCACCATTAGGTGAAGGTATTACGAAAGACGCCCTGCCATCTGCCGAAACAGCACCAAGCACACCACGTGCTCCCTGCTGAGTGGCATATATCACCATTGTGCCATTGGGCGCAACTGCCGGCGCTTCATCCTGATAAGTATTGGTTAATATTGTCACACGTCCTGACGATAAATCCTGCTTCGCAACCTGAAAACCACGATCGGTTCGAGAGGTCATGAAGATGAATTTATTGTCGGGTCCATACAGACCACCTGCATTGTAATTGCCGGTAAAGGTCATGCGCTTTGCGTTGCTGCCGGAAGCATCCATCTGATAAAGCTGAGGCTGACCACTGCGATCGGAAGTAAACAAAATCGAGCGACCATCAGCACTCCAGTCTGGCTCAGTATTAATGGAGCTTGAATTGGTCAGTTGCTTGAGCGAACGAGAAGCAACGTCCATGACATAAATTTCGGGATTGCCATCCTTTGAAAGTGACATGGCAAGCTTGCGACCGTCCGGTGACCAGGCCGGTGCCCCATTGATGCCTTTAAAGGAAGTCAGCTGGACGCGACGACCACTGGAAAGCTGCTGGACATAAATGGCAGGTCGACCCGATTCAAAAGAGACATAGGCAAGCTTTTGACCATCCGGTGACCAGGCCGGAGAAAGAATGGGCTGATCGGAAGACAGAATCTGCTGTGGACGATGCCCGTCCTGATCGGCAACATACAGGGCGTAGCTGATGTTGGGATCAACACCCTTGGCCGTGACATAGGCAATGCGTGTCTGGAAAGCCCCGCGAATCCCGGTGATTTTTTCAAAGATTTGATCGGCAATGTAATGCGAACGAGACCTCAGCTGATCTTCACTTGAGGTAACGACTTCTCCCAGTTCGCGACGCTGACCTGACACGTCATGAAGCTCATAGCTGATCTTGTAGCCATTACCGGAAGCTTCAACGCGCCCCACCACCAGGTAATTGGCCCTGACACGGCGCCAGTCCCCATAATTGATATTATCACCGCTGGCAGGACGTGAGATCAGGTCCTGGGGCGCCAGTGGTGCAAACTGACCGCTGTGCTCAAGATCGTCGGCAATGATTTTACCGATATCCTCGGAAGGGCTGACGCCGTCACCCCGAAAAGGCACCACTGCAATCGGTATGGCATTGTCATTGCCACGTGTGATCTCGATGGTGAGATCACCAGCTGCCTGCGCCATCAGACTGGCCATCATGAGCATCATGAAACCAGCCAGTGCCATTAGTTTTTTCATCAGCACACACCCTCGGGTTTTAACGATCCTTGATCCCTGCTACCTGCCAATAAAACAGGCGCACTATCGACCACGTCCTTACACCACATAGCAAACCTTCCTGGTCCTAGCGCACATCCTCGGGATTAAAGCGCAGGTTGAAGCTCCTGAATTTCTGCCTTGCCTCGGCCGGCAACTGACTCATTTCAGTAAACGGCGCGGCTCTTTCCACAGCCTGTACGGCAGAGCGGTCAAATCCTGGATCACCACTACTGCTGGAGACAGAGGCAGACAGAAGCTCACCGGTGGGCAAAAGCTGCACTCTGACCACGGTGACAAGCCCGGAAGCTGCATTGGGCGGACGTGACCAGCTCTGCTCGACCGCGCGACGCACCAGGTTCATGAAGCCATTGGACGCTTCCTGAGCCTGCCGCGCATTGGCAATCGATTCTGCCTCATTGGTAATCTCATCGCCAAAAGCGTTCTGGCTTGCAGCAGCAGCGGCTTCTGCAGCCCGTTTGCGATCAGCTTCCGCTTTTTTCTTCGCGGCAGCCTCTGCAGCGGCTTTCTTCTTCGCAGCAGCTTCGGCTTCTGCCTTCTTTTTGGCATCAGCGTCTGCCTTCTTCTTGGCTTCGGCGTCTGCCTTCTTCTTGGCCTCGGCATCTGCCTTCTTCTTGGCTTCGGCGTCTGCTTTCTGTTTGGCTTCAGCGACTGCCTTCTGCTTGGCCTCGGCGTCTGCTTTTTGTTTGGCTTCAGCGTCTGCTTTCTGTTTGGCTTCAGCGACTGCCTTCTGCTTGGCCTCGGCGTCTGCTTTTTGTTTGGCTTCAGCGACTGCCTTCTGCTTGGCCTCGGCGTCTGCTTTTTGTTTGGCTTCAGCGGCTGCCTTCTGCTTGGCCTCAGCGTCTGCTTTTTGTTTGGCTTCAGCGGCTGCCTTCTGCTTGGCCGCTGCTTCTGCTTTCTGCTCGGCTTCGGCTTTTTCGCGTGCCTGCTGCTCCTGTTGCTGTTGAGCAGCTACTTCACTGGCCTGTTCGGCACGCCGCTGCGCAGCTTGCTGTGCGGCCTGGGCAGCCTGCTCGGCGGCTTCAGCCTGCTGGCGCGCCGTCTCTTCAGCAGCGTCATCCTGAGTAGCTTCCGGTTCGGGCTGCTCACGTTCCGGCCCCTGCTGAGCCCGCGGCTGTGCTTCGGTGGCCTGCTGCGCCTGATCGGTCGCTGTCTCCATTGAAATCAACTCGGCCTGCACGACGGCATTGGAGGTTTCAACAGGATCACTTTGTGGCCAACGAAAAACGGTCAGTCCAATAACGCCCACGTGCAGCAAAACCGCAAGCACGGTGGGCAACGTATAGCCTACACGGCGATCGTGTCTGGCCATTGTTTCTCCCTACTGCTGGTCGCCAGGCGGTGGATCAGAGATCAGTCCAACATTGGGCACACCTGCGTTTTGCAGGGCTCCCATAAGCGTTACGACCTGACCATAGGAAACATTGCGATCACCGCGCACCATGACAGGGGTGCCCGGATTACGGTTGAGCACTGCCATGACCTGTTCGCGGATGTCATCGATTGATTTGCTCTGCTGCTCATCGCCCAGGCTGATGTAATAGTCCCCATCACGATTGACCGTGACGACCAGTGGTTCATTGTCGCTTTGCACCGGTTCGGAGCTGATCTGCGGCAGATCAACATCAATGCCCTGATTGATAGTAGGCGCTGCAATAATAAAGATGACCAGCAGCACCAGCATGACATCGATGAAGGGAACAACATTCATCTCGCTGGAAAGCTTTTTGCGCCGGTTACGTCGATACGGTCCCTGCATGGAGCGCTCCTCAGGTGTTCTCGCCAGTACTGCGGTTTTGCAGATTGCGATGCAGGAAGGCATGAAACTCTTCGGCAAAGTTCTCCATACGTACCATCAGCTTGTCCGCCTTGTGGGTCAGACGGTTGTAACCAATGTTGGCGGGGATGGCTGCAAAAAGGCCCATGGCAGTGGCTACCAGCGCTTCAGCAATCGCCGGTGCGATGGTACCCAGTGACACCTGCTGGGCGCCACCAAGCGCCTGAAAGGTACCCAGAATCCCCCAGACCGTCCCAAAAAGGCCCACATAGACGGCAGAGGAACTGATAATGGCAAGTATCGCCAGATGCGTGGTCAGCCGCTCCTCTTCACGCGATACGGACACGCGCATGGAGCGCTCAACGCCTTCGAGCACGGCATTGTGACTGCGCGATTTGGGCAGCAGTCGATTGAACTCGCGAAACCCCGAGCGAAAGATATGCGCAGCGCCCTGCGGGTTATCGGTAGGCACTTCCCGATAAAGCTCGTTGAGATCAACCCCCGACCAGAAGTGTGACTCGAACTCATCCAGATCCCGTGCGTCACGCTTCAGGGCAAAGGCTCGCTGAAAGATCAGCACCCACGAAAGAACAGATGCAGCCAGCAATATCAGCATGATCAGCTGAACGATCAGGCCAGCATGAAAAAACAGCGAAATGATCGACATTGAATCGTTCACGAAAAACCTCTTCAGGCGTTCTGGGAATCAAGCGTCATGGCCGAAAGCAGATCTTCAGGCCAACGAGCTGGTTTGTAACGTGTTGCATCGATACAGGCAATATCGACCATGCCGCGGAAAAGAAGTTTTCCATCTCGCATGACCTGTTGCTCAAATGCCACGGTGCAGTGGCGTGGTATTCCCGCCACGGTCTCAACGGTCAGAAGATCGTCCAGTTGCGCCGGCAGGCGATACTGGCATTCCAGACGACGAACGACCAGCGCAACATTGCGCGCCAGCAGTGAGTTTTGATCGAAACCTTTCGCGCGCAGCCATTCAGTGCGACCACGCTCGAGATAATTGAGATAGTTGGCGTGGTAGACGATACCGCCGGCATCGGTATCCTCGATATAAACGCGTAGATCAATAGAGGTCATGCCGTTCAGGGCTCCACCGTTGCCGCACCCTCACCGACATCCGGAATATCATCCGTCGGTGAAAGGTCAAAATGTAAATAGGCCAGGCGCGTCACCATACGACCACGTGCCGTGCGCAGCATGAACCCCTGCTGAATCAGATAGGGCTCAAGGACATCCTCGATGGTGTCACGTTCTTCACTGATCGCTGCGGCCAGGCTTTCCACCCCTACCGGACCACCGTCAAACTTCTCGATCATGGTCAGAAGCAGCCGTCGGTCCATGTGATCAAGCCCGTGACGATCCACATGCAGCATATTAAGCGCCTTGTCTGCCACATCAGCAGTCAGCCGACCATCACCCCGCACCTGAGCAAAGTCACGCACACGGCGCAGCAGCCGATTGGCAATACGTGGCGTGCCCCGCGCACGGCGCGCGACTTCAATGGCGCCGCCCTCATCAGCCTCGAAATTCATGAGACGAGCACTGCGGTTCACGATATGGGTCAGCTCGTCGATATTGTAAAACTCAAGACGCTGCACGATCCCGAAGCGGTCTCTCAAAGGTGCTGTTAAAAGCCCCGCTCGAGTCGTTGCCCCGACCAGAGTAAATTGCGGCAGATCCAGTTTGATGGACCGTGCCGCCGGCCCCTCGCCGATCATGATATCGAGCTGAAAATCCTCCATCGCCGGATACAGCACTTCCTCCACGGCCGAAGACAATCGGTGAATCTCATCGATAAAGAGCACATCGCCCGGCTGGAGATTGGTCAGCATGGCAGCAAGGTCACCGGCCTTTTCAAGCACCGGCCCCGAGGTCGACTTGATATCCACCCCCATCTCGCTGGCAATGATATGGGCCAGCGTGGTCTTGCCAAGTCCGGGGGGGCCAAAGATCAGCGTATGATCGAGACTATCCTCACGCTGGCGCGCGGCCGTAATGAAAATATCGAGCTGTTCGCGCACCGGCGCCTGCCCGATATAGTCATCGAGCATGTGCGGGCGAATGGCATGATCCACTCGTTCCTCATCGGGACGCTCGGCCCCGGCAATGAGCCGGTCGCTTTCAATCATGATGTCCTGCCTTTCCCGCTGCGTGTCTCACTACCGGCAAGCCGGTCGGAAAGCGCCATCTTGATTAACGCCTCGGTAGACTGCTGGGTATCAAGCCCTGACAGCATTCTGGCGGCTTCAGCCGGCTTGTAACCCAGTGCAATCAGCGCTGCTTCGGCATCAGCATGGTTATCGCTTTCCAGCGGCAGCTCGGCTTCTTCAACGCCCTGCGCCATCTGTTCGAACTCGGGCCAGTGCTTGAAGCGGTCGCGCATTTCGATGATCAATCGCTCGGCCGTTTTCTTGCCCACGCCCGGCAAGCGCGTCAGCGTTTTGGTGTCATCTTCCATGACACTTTTCATGAACTGCTGTCGCTCCATCCCGGAAAGTATGGCCAGTGCCAGCCGAGGGCCGATCCCCGAGATTCTGATCAATTCGCGAAAAAGGCGACGCTCAGGCTCGTCAATAAACCCGTATAAAAGATGAGCGTCCTCGCGGACACTCAAGTGGGTATAAAGGCGTACGGCTTCGCCAGGTGCCGGCAGTGCCAGCAGCGTGTTCATGGAAGCTTCAAGCTCATACCCGACCCCATGAACATCGACCACGATCAGGGGCGGTTTCTTTTCAAGCAGTTGACCGTGCAGGCGACCTATCATGCGTTGTATATCCAGACAAAAAAGATAAACGAAAAAAAGGCATGGTGTTTAAATGCCATCAATATTGAAACACCCCATCAGGGTCGATAATGACGCCAGCTGGAGGAGCGCGACCTTGTTGAACGTGCCGGCGCCGGCATGGCCAATGCACCGCGATGGGTAAAAAAGTGCGTCAGCGCAATGGCCAGGGCGTCAGCAGCATCTTCCTGGGGAAGGCCTGAAAGCTTGAGCGTCGACTGTACCATATGCTGCACCTGCGTCTTGTCAGCTGCCCCGCTACCCGTCACCACCTGTTTGATGCGTCGAGCGGCGTATTCATGGACCTCAAGCCCATGATTGGCCGCACAGACAATGGCCGTACCGCGCGCCTGGCCCAGCTTCAGGGCGGAGTCGACGTTTTTGGACAAAAACACCTGCTCAATGGCCACCTCACCGGGGACATACTGCGCGATGACCTCCGCCACGCCGGCATATACCTGCGCCAGCTTCTGGGCAAGCGTTGTGGCTTCAATTCTGATACAGCCACTGGCGACATAGCGCGGCGCCGCCCCCGAAACATCGATAACGCCAAATCCGGTACGACGCGATCCAGGGTCAATACCCAGAAGAATCATGAGACTCTCCGCAACAGGTCGGCGACGCTCATGACGCCTCCTCGAGTGCCTCAAGCACATGGGGCTCGAAATCGGCATTGGCATACACGTTTTGAACATCGTCCAGGTCTTCAAGCCGGTCAAACAGCGCCACGATCTGACGCGCAGTCTCGACATTATCGATGCCTGAATAGCTGTCCGGGAACATCCCTACTTCACTGTGCATCACCTCAAGATTCGCCTGATCAAGGGCATCCCTGACCATGCCAAATTCATTGGGGCTGGTGACGACTTCCAGAGTGCCATCGTCTTGAGACTGCACATCTTCGGCCCCCGCCTCCAGAGTCGCCTCGATCACTTTTTCTTCCGGGGTACCGGCAGGCAGCACAATACGGCCCTGCTTATGAAAGAGAAAAGCGACCGAACCACTCGTCCCCAGGTTACCGCCGTACTTGTTGAAGGCGGAGCGTACTTCCGAGACGGTCCGGTTGCGATTGTCACTCATGCACTCGACCAGAATCGCCACGCCACCCGGCCCGTAGCCTTCGTAGACCAGCTCTTCCATGGCATCGCTATCGCCATTGCCGGCACCACGTGTGATGGCACGCTCGATGGTGTCGCGCGTCATGTTGTTGGAAAGCGCCTTGTCGACGGCCGCCCGAAGCCGCGGATTGTCTTCGACAACACTGCCGCCCTGGCGCGCCGCCACGGTCAGCTCACGAATCAGGCGCGTAAAGACCTTGCCCTTTTTGGCATCCTGAGCCGCCTTGCGATGTCTGATGTTGGCCCATTTACTGTGTCCGGCCATGAAATGACTCCTTCACCACCCGCCACCGCTGATGCAATGGCGTCATACAAAAATACGGGTGTGCAAGGCACACCCGTATTAACCCTAACACTCCCGGGAACCAGCAACAGAAACGTTTCGTTTCCGATTGCCCGTTGATCAGGAGGTTGTGTTATCAGACGCTTTCGGGCGCAGGCGAATGTGCAGGTCCTTGAGCTGCTCACTGCTGACCGTGCCGGGCGCCTCGGTCATCAAACAGGCCGCACTCTGTGTTTTGGGGAAAGCGATCACATCACGAATGGTGCGTCCACCGGTCATGAGCATCACCAGTCGGTCAAGACCGAAGGCAAGACCGCCATGGGGCGGCGCACCATGTGCCAGACCGTCCAGCAGAAAGCCGAATTTCTCGCGCGCTTCCTCATCGCTGATTCCCAGAGCTTCAAATACCTGACGCTGCATGCCCTGATCGTGAATACGAATCGAACCGCCACCCAGCTCGGTGCCGTTGAGCACCATGTCATAGGCGCGAGAAAGCGCATTTTCGGGATCACGCTTGAGCGTTTCCGGATCACAGGACGGGGCCGTGAACGGATGGTGCAGCGCCGCAAGGCGGCCACTGTCATCACGCTCGAACATCGGGAAATCAACGACCCACAGCGGTGCCCAAGCTTTCGTGTAGAGATCAAGATCCCCACCCAGCCTGACACGCAGGGCACCCAGCGCTTCGTTGACGACCTTGGCACGATCGGCGCCGAAGAAGAGGATATCGCCGTCTTCTGCACCGGCACGATCCAACAGCGTTTCGATCACGCCTTCCATGAACTTGACGATGGGTGACTGGAGACCTTCGATGCCTTTCGAGCGATCGTTGACCTTGATCCAGGCCAGTCCACGAGCGCCATAGATACTGACAAATTTGGTGTACTCGTCGATCTCCTTGCGGGAGAGTTTCGCACCACCGGGCACCCTGAGAACAGCAACACGGCCATCTTCAGCATTGGCCGGGCCCGAAAAGACCTTGAAGTCGACATCCTTCATCAGATCGTCAACGTCGACAAATTCCAGCGGAATGCGCAGGTCAGGCTTGTCGGAGCCATAAAGGCGCATGGCGTCATGCCAGGTCATGCGCGGGAACTGCGGCAGGGATACATCAAGCACTTCGGTGAAAAGACGACGAATCATCTCTTCGGTAATGCCCATGACATCGTCTTCCTCGACAAAGGAAGCTTCGATATCGATCTGGGTGAACTCCGGCTGTCGGTCGGCGCGAAGATCTTCATCACGAAAGCACTTGGCGATCTGATAATAGCGGTCAAATCCGGCCACCATCAGAAGCTGCTTGAACAGCTGCGGCGACTGCGGCAGCGCAAAGAACTCACCGGCATGTGTACGGCTGGGCACCAGATAGTCACGTGCGCCTTCAGGTGTGGCCCGGGTAAGAATAGGCGTTTCGATATCCAGAAAGCCGTTGTCTTCAAGGTAGGCTCGAACGCTGTGCGTAATGCGCGAGCGCAGGCGCAGGCGATCGATCATTTCCGGACGACGCAGATCGATATAACGATACTTGAGGCGAACGTCTTCACCCACCTTGCCATGCTCATCGAGCTGGAAAGGCGGCGTTACGGCCGTATTAAGCACTTCGACACTGGTCGCAAGGACTTCGATCAAACCCGTCGGCATATTGGCGTTCTGGGTACCTTCCGGACGCATGCGAATACGACCGGTAATACGCAGTACATACTCGCTGCGGGCTCGATCTGCATTGGCAAAGGCATCCGGCGTATCCGGATCGACCACAACCTGTGCAACGCCATCACGATCACGCATGTCGAGGAAAATCACCCCACCATGATCGCGGCGGCGGTGGACCCAACCGCAGAGTGTGACTTCCTGATCGACAAGGCTTTCGTTTAGCTGGCCGCAATAATGACTGCGCATCTTTAATCCTGTGTTGTAACGCTTGATGTAATACCTGAGCTGTCTTGATGCCGAATGCATTCTGGTGCATTCGGCATGGGGCAATCCCGAAGACAACGTCAGCTGTCGGACGTACCGCCCTTGTCGGATTTTCTGTCACCGGCAAGGTTGCGACGACCGGAGCTTTTAAAGTCGGTCTCGTACCATCCACCCCCCGAGAGCCTGAAACCCGCCGCTGAAATCAGGCGCTGAAGTGCACCTTCGTGACAGGACGGACATTCCACCAGAGGAGCAGCATCAATCTTTTGAATCTTTTCAAGACGCGTACCGCAGGCGCGGCACTCATATTCGTAAATCGGCATGGTCTTTCATACCCGATATTTGATGTTACTGCAGGCGCGCTCAAGCGACCTGCCCCTGCCGGGAAACAATAGCCATCGGATGGCAGACATTATTCCCGATGTTTTATTGACGCATCATTGATGTGACACGACGATACAACGTTATACAAGGCAAGCATTATAGCGCGGCTGATATCATGATGGGCAAGGAGTGGGCACCCATGAAAGCAGTAATTCTCGACAGCGACACACTGGGAAGCAACATTGATCTTTCTCCCCTTTCCAGCCTGACCGAGCAGTTTGACTGCTGGGGTACCACATCTTCTGAAGATGTCGTGACACACCTTGAAGGTGCCACCATTGCCATTACCAACAAGGTCGTCATTGATGAGGCCACGATGGCCTCATTACCCGAGCTCAGGATGATTGCCGTAACGGCTACGGGCACCAACAACATTGACATGCAAGGCGCCCGCAAGCGGGGCATTACCGTAGCCAACGTTACTGGTTACGGCACACAAAGCGTGGCTCAGCATACGCTCATGATCATGCTGGCGCTGGCCACACAACTGCCCCGTTACCAGCACGATGTGGCAGCCCACCGCTGGGAACAGGCACCGTCCTTTTGCCTGCAGGATCATCCCACCATGCAGCTGGCCGGCAAGCATCTGGTGCTGGTGGGCAGCGGCGAACTCGGTCAGGCCGTGGCGCAACTGGCCCGGGCCTTTGGCATGAGGGTCAGCTTTAGCGCACGCCCCAACGCCGAGCAGGATGACCGGCCATCGCTGGAAACGCTGCTGCCAGAGGCGGACGTGGTATCACTGCACTGCCCGCTCACATCAGAGACGCATCACCTTATCAGTCAGGCGCGTTTGCAGCTGATGAAACCGCATGCCCTGCTGATCAATTGCGGGCGCGGTGGCCTGATTGATGAAGAGGCTGCCCTTGAGGCCTTGAGAAACCGGCAACTGGGTGGTTTGGGCGTCGATGTGCTGCCGGTGGAGCCGCCTCGGGAGGGACATGCCTTGATAGAGGCACTGACACAGGACCCGCTCAACCTGATCGTTACCCCCCACAATGCGTGGATTGCCCCGGAAGCCCGACAAAATATAGTGTCGCTGACAGCAGAGAATATTCGTCGCTTCCTTACTGAACTGTAGGTATGCCGGCAAATTTACTTTCGGATAAACTTAAGATAACGGTATAAAAATTACAGGGTGATTACTCGATCACCCTGAAAATAAATTTTTGAGCACTGCAATCATTGTCATAATCCTTTGGTCCAAGAGTGTGTGCTGTTACAGGCACCCATCCACGAACCCTTTTTCAGGTATATGACAGCAGTATGGAAGCACTCAATCAGCATCTTTTTCTTGCCCTTAACGCTCAGCCAGAAAGCCAGCCACTGGTCATCTGGTTTGCCATTATCATGGCCAAATATGCCATTTTTTGTATTCCCCTGATCATGATCAAGGGCTGGCTTGGCAAGAGCGAAGCGCATCACAAGATGATCCTGACCGCGCTTCTGGCCACCGCTGGAGCCCTGTTGATCAATCATCTGATTGGCTCGCTGATCTGGTATCACCCTCGTCCCTTTGTGATGCCATTGGGGCATACGCTGATTTCACATGCGCCCACGCCCTCCTTCCCCAGCAATCACATGACCATCGTTTCAACGGTGGCCTTCAGCTTTATCCTTCGCCCGGCGCTGCGCAAAATGGGCATTGCACTGGCGGCACTGGCATTGCCCATTGCCTGGTCACGTATCTATCTGGGCGTACATTTCCCGCTGGACATGCTGGGCGCGGTCATTGTTGCCGGACTGGCATCCCTTATGATGCTCTGGCTGCAGCCGCTGTATCTTGAAAGGTTTTACGGCCTGACGCGCGGGTTGTATCGCCTTGTTTTTGCGCCGTTGATTGCTCGCGGCCTGCTGCATCGATAGCACGATCGTGTCTTTCAAAAGCCCGCTTCCAGGCGGGCTTTTTTCATGTCATCAATCTTCTTCCCGGGGATCGGCTACGCACAAACACGGAACTTATGTCAGACTTGCATTACAGTATTTTCAGCAACTTAAAGAAACGCTGCTGCCTTGAGCACGGTGGTTTCCTTATCTGATACAAACGTGGAGGTCCTGCATGACACACACCATTATCTTTGATACTGATCCAGGCGTTGACGATGCGCAGGCCATTGCCCTGATCATGGCGCATCCGGACATCGAAGTGCTGGGTATGACCACCACCTTCGGCAATGTCAGAGTCGAAACGGCTACCCGCAACGCTCTGCTGCTCACCGAACTGGCCGGCCAGAATATTCCGGTGGCTCAGGGTGCGGATTACCCGTTGGTCAAAACGCCTTATCCGGTACCGGCCCATATTCATGGCGCCGACGGTCTGGGCAATCAGACGCTGGATACTCCTTCGGGACAGGCCGAAAAAATCAGTGCCGCGCAGTTCATCGTGGACAAGACGCGTGAGCAACCGGGTGAAATCACGCTGATGGCGGTAGGCCCGCTGGGCAATCTGGCCATGGCCATCGCTCTTGATCCGGACGTCGTCAATCGCGTCAAGCAGGTGGTGATCATGGGGGGCTCAGCAGCGCGCGGTGGCAACGTCACGCCGCTGGCAGAAGCCAACATCTTTTCCGACCCTCACGCCGCCAAGCGCGTGCTGACCGCTGACTGGCCGCTGGTCATGGTCGGCCTTGATGTCACCCTGGATACGGTCATCACGCCCGATCGCATGGCGCGGATCGCAGAGGGCCAGGGTGCTCTGGGCAAGGTGCTGTCTCACAGCTATGACTTCTATGCAGACTTTTATCGCAGTGCCATTGGCCTTGATGGCTGCTGTCCACATGACAGCTGCGCCGTGGCATGGCTGGTCCATCCGGAATTTTTCGAAACCGTGACCGGACATCTGGATGTGGTGACAGAAGGTCCAGCAGAAGGCCAGACCATTTTTGCACCGGCAGAGCGCCAGTACGTCAGCGACCGATGGTCCCGGACACCGGCCGTTCAGGTATGCATGAAGGTAGACGGTGAAGCCGTCTCGAATTGGATCGAGCAGACCCTGACCTCATCATCCGGCGCATAACCGTCATGCCATGACAGGGAGTCAACGGTGAGCACAACAAACAACAAGGACATGCCCGAGTTGCCGGCAAGCGACCGGGCATGGGCGCTTTTTCTGGACCTTGATGGCACGCTGGTCGACCTGGTGGATCATCCTGACAGTATTGTCGTCGATGATGCTCTCAGAGCACGCCTTGAAACCCTCACCGCCCTGCTGGATGGGGCGGTGGCGGTGATCAGTGGTCGAGCCATTGATGATCTGGAAAAACACCTGCATTTGCCCACGCTTGCCATGTCGGGCCAGCATGGCGCTGAATGGCGTAATAGCCAGGGTGACCGCCAGATTGCCGGCGACCATCAAAAAGCACTTGAAGCCGTGCGTCAGCAGGTCAAGGAACAGGTAGAACGTGATGATGCGCTCTATCTGGAAGATAAAGGCGCCAGCATTGCCCTGCATTATCGCCATCGGCCCGAGGCAGGCGATATGCTCAAGCACAACCTGAGCTCAATGATCGGTGAATATTCCGATCTTCTCGAACTTCATCAGGGCAAGTTCGTATTCGAGATCAAGGGGCAGGGCTACGACAAGGGCGTGGCCCTTGAACGCTTTCTGGCCATACCGCCCTTTGCAGACCGATGCCCGGTATTTATCGGTGATGATCGAACCGATGAAGACGGCTTTCGCGTCGTCAATGCGCATCAGGGGGTCGCCATCAAGGTCGGTACGGGCGACAGCCTTGCCAACGAGCGATTAACGGATCCCGGGGCCGTACATGCCTGGCTTGATCAATGGATCATGCAACTTCAACGCCCATGAATGCATCACAGATTTCACGGAGGAAACCTTGAAGCAACTGATCGTAGTGTCCAATCGTGTCCCCTCGCCCGACAAGGACAGCGGTAGTCAGGGCGGGCTGGCGGTAGGTGTCATGAACGCCCTGAGCCGTACTCAGGGATTATGGATGGGCTGGAACGGCCAGCTGATAGACGATGCAGAGCAGCACACACCTCAAAGCTATGAAAACGAGGGTGTGCAGTTCGCCACCTTCCCGCTCACCGAGCAGGAGCACGAGCTTTTCTACGTTGGTTACTCCAACGAAGTGCTCTGGCCCCTTTTCCACTATCGCTCGGATATGGTCGAGTATTCGCGCGAAAAGGATGCCGGTTACCAGCACGTCAATGAGCGGTTTGCTCGTCAGGTAGCCGGCCAGATACCGGAAAACGGCGATGTCTCCATTTGGGTGCACGATTACCAGCTGCTCTCCACGGGCCATTATCTGCGCCAGATGGGTATTGAATGCCCGATCGGCTTCTTTCTTCATATCCCGGTGCCGCCCTGGGAGGTATTTCGCATTCTCCCGCATCATGAGCGCATGATTGAGCATCTGTGCGCCCATGACACCATTGGCTTCCAGACTGCCACCGACCTCAGGCATTTCCTGGACAACGTTGAGCGCAGTGGCGTGGCCTCCGTCGAAGGCAATACCGTGATTTATGATCATCGGCGCATCAATACCGGGGTCTTCCCCATCTCCATCGATGTGGATACCGCGCGTGAGATGGCCGAGAAAGGTGAACAGTCTTCGCGCAGCAAACGCCTGAAGGATTCCCTGCAGGGGGGTCCTCTGATTATTGGCGTGGATCGCCTTGATTACAGCAAGGGCCTTTACAAGCGTTTTCAGGCCTTTGAGCAATTGCTGGAAAACACCCATACCCGCTATGGCAATGTGACCTATCTGCAGATTGCTCCGCTTTCCAGAACCGGCGTGGAGCGTTATGCCAGCCTGCGACGCGAGCTTGAGCGCATTGCCGGACACGTCAACGGCCGCTTCTCGACCTATGACTGGATGCCCCTGCGCTATCTCAATACGGGCTATGACCGTGAAACCCTGATGGGCTTCATGCGCCAGAGCCGTGTTGGGCTGGTCACACCGCTGCGTGATGGCATGAACCTTGTGGCCAAGGAGTATGTCGCGGCTCAGGACCCGGAAGACCCGGGGGTGCTACTGCTGTCAAATCTGGCCGGCGCTGCTGAAGAGCTGGACGGTGCCATGCTGTGCAATCCCTTCGATGTCGAAGAGATGGCCGATATGCTCGATGCAGCGCTTTCCATGTCGCTGGAAGAGCGCAAGGAACGCTGGCAGCGTCTTCACAAGGTCATCAGCACCAACGATATCCACCGCTGGGGCGAAAGCTTCATTACTGCGCTGGATCAGTCTGCGGCTGCCCGACATGCTGACAAGCAATAGTCACCGCATGCCGTAGCGGTCATTAAACGCAGCACTACCAAAACGCCATGTCGAAGTGACATGGCGTTTTTTAATATAAGGAAGGCGTATTGCGCATCAACCGGTGCGAAAATCAGACCATGCTTGCGGTTTGATCTCCTCGCTTGTCACCCGATCCACCCGAGCAGAATCAGGCCCCGTCTCCAGCCACTCTATTAAAGCCGTCACGGCGTCATGGCTGCCAGACATACCGACTTCAACGCTGCCATCATCGCAGTTACTGGCATAACCGACCACACCAAGTTCACGGGCACGATGCGCCGTCGCCTGACGAAATCCTACCCCCTGAACATGACCGGTCACTCGAGCCTGCAGGTAGCGCATGACGCTCTCCCTCGATAAATAATGATGCTCCAGAGCCTGGCACAGTCGCACCCTGCCACTGCAAGCTACATCTTGAGAAAGTCGCGTGGGAGCTTTTGCAGCTGATGCCATAGTCGCTCGACATCGGGCTTGTGCACCAGAGAGCAGCGATAAAGCCGAATATCCAATGGAATATTCCATTTTTCATCGCCGGCACGCACCAGCTTTTTGGACGCCAGCTCCTCGTGGATACAGAAATCCGGAATCCACGCCATGCCCACGCCCTGCAGGGCCATGCCCTTGAGCCCCTCGGCCATGGCCGTTTCGTAGATGGTTCGAAGCCGCAGTCGCAGCGGATCATTTTTCAAAAGCATGTGAACGCTACGCCCCAGAAAGGCGCCCTGGGTATAGGCCAGATGCGGAATGCTGTCACTGCTTTCGAGATTGAACAGGGGCTTGCCCTGAGCATCCGGCACACATACCGGCAGCATGCAGACCTGCCCGATGGAGAAAGAGGGAAATATTTCGCTATCGAGCTGCATGGTGGCATAGGGGTCATGATAGGCCAGCATCAGGTCGCAGTTGCCATCCCGCAGAACATGAATGGCGTCTCCGACATTCATGGCCATCAATCGTGTCGGCAGCTCCCCCACCCCCTTTTGCAGCCGGGAAATCCAGCGCGGAAAGAAGGCCAGCGCCAGAGAATGCGCTGCTGCGATATCCAGTGCTTCATTGGCAATGTTGAGCCCGCGCAGATGGCTGATGCTTTCATTGAGCTGCTCGACCAGACTGCGAGCAGTCACCAGAAAAAGCTGGCCTTCGGGGGTAAGACTGACGGGCGTGGTAGAGCGGTCTACCAGCATGACGCCGGTCGCCTGCTCAAGCGCCCGAATGCGACGGCTAAAGGCAGGCTGAGTGACGTGTCGGCGGCGAGCGGCGGCGGAGAAGCTGCGCGTGGCATTGAGAGCCACAAAGTCTTCCAGCCATTTGGTTTCCAGATTCAACGCGTATTACCTGCTTTTTTGTCAGCCTGACCCCGTAGGGGACGAGGCGGCGATTCTAACCGGCCAGAGCTGGTAAGTGATAGGCTGGCGGCCCCAGACATGGCACATTTCACAACCGCAAAAAAGAGACAGCCTCATGTCCCAACGTATGCATTTCCTCACCGCCATTCCCCTATGGCAAAAGATCATGGCAGGTCTATTACTGGGCATTATTGCCGGCTGGCTGCTGGGTGATCACGCTCAGTGGCTTTCCCCCATTGGTACGCTATTTATCAATGCCATCAAGATGTTGATCGTGCCGCTGGTATTTACCTCCCTCATCAGTGGCATTGTCTCCATGGGCGACCCGGCCAAGATGGGCCGAATCGGTGGCAAGGCCGTCGCGCTCTATCTGATCACCACGGCCTTTGCCATTGCGCTGGGCATGCTGGCGGCCTCGATCCTGCAGCCGGGCATTGGGGTTGAAATGCAGATGAACAACAGCGTATCGCCCGGTGCCGCGCCAACATTAACCGAGATTCTGGTAGGCCTGGTACCGACCAACCCGATCAGTGCCATGGTGGATGGCAATATCCTGCAGATCATCGTCTTTGCCATTGCGCTTGGCATTTCGCTGGTGTTGATCGGTGAACGCGGCCAGCCCGCCATTCGGGTTATCGACTCCGTGGCCGAGGCCCTCTACAAGCTGACGTCCCTGATCATGGCCTGCGCTCCGGTCGGCGTTTTTGCGCTGATTGCCGTCGTTGCGGGTCAATATGGTCTGGCGGTGCTGATACCTCTGCTCAAGGTGATCGGCGTGGTGTATCTCGCCTGCATTCTTCACGTGCTGGTGGTTTACAGCGGCATGCTTGCCCTGTTGGCACGGCTTAACCCGAAGCGCTATCTGGGCGGTAGCCTTGATGCCATTGTGGTGGCATTTTCGTCGGCATCCAGTGCAGGCACCCTGCCCGTTTCCATTCGGTGCGCGCGTGAAAAGCTGGGGATTTCACAAGGCGTGTCGGGGTTTGTACTGCCGGTAGGTGCCACAATCAATATGGATGGTACAGCGCTTTACATGGGCGTGGTTGCCCTGTTTGTGGCGCAGCTGACCGGTACGGATCTGACCACGACCGACTATGTCATGATCGTTTTGACCGGCACCCTGGCCTCGATCGGTACGGCAGGCGTTCCAGGCGCCGGGCTGATCATGCTGTCAATTGTGTTTGCTCAGACCAACCTGCCGCTGGAAGCGCTGGGTCTGATTGCCGGCATTGATCGTATTCTGGACATGGCAAGAACCGCCGTGAACGTCTCGGGCGATCTAATGGTGACCACGCTGGTGGGCAAGAGCGAGCGCGAAATCGATCTGGACATCTACAACGACAAGGCCGCTGGACAGACCTTCTGAGTCTTGTCGGCAGCATTTCACTACGTATCACTCAGCCTCACCGATCACTGGATCGGTGAGGCCAGATACGCTGCCCGGGCTGCCAGCTTGTGCCACAACGGCCGCTTGTTAATCTCTTCGAGCGTCACCTGTCGGCAGTTGGCAAAGTCTTCTTCAAGCATTTGCGCCACCTGTGCCGCAAATTCACGATCTGCCACATAGGCGGTCACTTCAAAGTTCAGTCGAAATGAACGGTTGTCCAGGTTAACCGTTCCCACCGCACTGGCGTGACCATCAATTAAAAACGTTTTCTGATGCAAAAACCCAGGTTGATAACGGTATATTTTTACACCCGCACGAATCATGTCACCCAGAAACGAGAACGCCGATAGAAATACCAGCAGGTGATCAGGACGCTCCGGAATCATCACCCGTACATCGACCCCTCTCAGGGCCGCCAGCTTGAGAGAATCCTGCACGCCCTGATCTGGCACAAAGTAGGGACTGGTCACCCAGAAGCGTTCGTTGGCCTGATTGATAGCGTGCTGGATCAAAAGACTGGCGGTCTCCAGCGGATCGGAGGGCCCCGACGGCACAATCACCACATGCTGTCGCGCCGCGCCCGGCGCACGGCGCGGGTGCCAGGCCAGCGACAGGATATCGCCGGTGGCCCAGTGCCAGTCCTCCCAGAAGGACTCCTGCAGGCCCAGCACGGCAGGCCCGACCAGCTTTAGATGGGTATCTCGCCAGTGACCGTGCTTTTTGCTTTCGCCCCGATATTCCACGCCGACATTCAGGCCACCCACCCAACCCTGACGACCATCTGTCACCATGATCTTGCGATGATTGCGAAAGTTGACCTGAAAGCGATGCCGCCAGCCCTTCGAGGAACCAAAGGGATGCACAGCAATGCCCGCCGCGCGCAGCTCGTCAAAGTAGCGATCCGGCATGCCATGTGAGCCGATCTCGTCATACAGGAAAAACACCTGCACGCCACGTTCGGCGCATTCGATCAATCGCCTCTTGAGTGCCTGACCCAGCGCATCGTTGCGCACGATGAAAAACTGGATAAGCACGTAGTCTTCCGCCTGCTCGATGCCCTGAAACAGACTGTCGAAGGTGTCATGGCCATTGATAAGCAGCTGACAGTGGTTGTCACGGGTCATCGGCAGCATGGCCAGTCTTTCTACCGCGCGAAGCCGGGCATCTTCCGGGCGCGCAAAGGCAGGTTCTACCAGCGTTCGAAATTGATCCAGCACGCGACGCAGGGACGTATCCCGCTGTTCACGCGCTGACACATAGCCATAAAAGCGCGGCCGCCCCAGAAACCAGTAGGCCGGAATGGCCAGATAGGGAAAGGTGATCAGACAAATGATCCAGGCAATGGCCCCCTGAGACGTGCGACTCGACATCAACGCCATGAGCCCCGAAAGCGCTCCCAGAAGATGCAGACAAATAATGAGCAGACCGCCCAGCAAGGCTGTCATGTCGGGGTACCACCCTTGTCATTGAAGCAGTAAGTGGGCGGAGCATAACCCACTATGATACATGGGTCATTTCCGCCGGAGTGCGCACGCTGTTGAGGGGGTCACGTCCCCTGACAGCGAGGGCAGAAATATAACCTTCGCGAGGACACCATGACTCTTTCAATGGGCGTCCCACAAGCGTGACAGGGTAGCGTGGCGCGATTGAAAACCGCATGCCGCCAGCGCCCTCTTGGCTCGCCAGCTTCAATCATGGGCTCCCGCCATACTCTGAGGTTGGTCACACCGGCATGGCGCCAAGCCCTTGTCGTTACCTCCAGAATCTTCTCGGCCAGAAGCTGGCATTGGGCATCATCAAGGTCCATGGGCCGGTAGCGCTCATGAAGCGCTGCAAGGAAAAGGATCTCCGAGCGCAGATAATTGCCGATACCCGCATAGAAATGCTGATCCAGCAGCAGCGCCCCCAGTCGCCGGCGCATGAAACGCGGGCTTTGCAGCCGAGCTCCGATATCGTCAGGCGTAACGTTGTGCGTCAGCAGATCAGGACCGAGTTTCGATAAAAACGGATGCTGATCAAGCTCCTCGCGTCGCCAGAGCGAAATATCGGACGCGCTCATTAGCCACGCTGAATGCGTTGCCGTGCTCAACCGCAGTCGCGGGGAACGATTACCGACAGGTTCACTATCGCGGCGCATGATGCGCCAGACTCCATAGAGCTGATTGTGAGAGTAGATGACATGGTCATCCTCAAAGCCGGTCAACAGCGCCTTGCCCCAGCTATCGACCCGGGTCACCTTCTGGCCTCTGAGGCGGGCTTCAAAAGGCTTGAGCCGATCAAAGGCAAACCAGATATCTTCAATGGTTCGCCCCGCCAGCACCTTGCCCATCCGGTCGGCGATACGGCGTATTTCGGGTCCTTCCGGCATGTGATGACATTCCTTGTCAAAACGAATGAAGGATGACAGCACCTGTCTCCTGACACGAGACAGGCAAGCATTGTTTCAGCGAGTGTTATTTCAACTCGAGCAAGCGGGCGTTGAGTGTCTGCATCTGATCGCGCAGCGAGGCGGCCGTTTCAAACTCGAGATTCTGTGCGGCTTCATGCATGCGGTCCTCGAGCTTTTTGATCTCGCGATTCACATCCTCAAGGCTCATCTGGCCAATGGCCTCGGGCGTATACTGCCCCTCGGTCTCGGCCACTTGGCGATCGCCCTTGCGCTTGCTGCGGCGTGTGCCGGGCGCCTGAGCGGCTTCCATGATGTCTGCCACATTCTTGGTGATCGTGCGCGGTGTAATGCCGTGTTCTTCGTTAAAGGCGACCTGCTTTTCACGTCGACGCGCCGTTTCATCCATGGCGCGTTGCATCGACCCCGTAATGCGATCGCCATACAGAATCGCCTTGCCATGCGCGTTACGGGCGGCACGACCAATGGTCTGGATCAATGAACGCTCGGCACGCAGGAAGCCTTCCTTGTCGGCATCCAGAATCGCCACCAGCGAGACCTCGGGAATGTCCAGGCCCTCGCGCAGCAGGTTGATGCCGACCAGCACATCAAACTTGCCCAGACGCAGGTCGCGAATGATTTCAACACGCTCGACGGTATCGATGTCCGAGTGCAGATAGCGCACGCGAATATCGTGTTCACCCAGATAGTCGGTCAGATCCTCGGCCATGCGCTTGGTCAGGGTCGTGACCAGTACACGCTCGCCGACACCAACCCGCAGTCGTATTTCAGACAGCAGATCATCGACCTGAGTGCTGGCCGGACGCACTTCGATTTCCGGGTCGACAAGCCCTGTCGGGCGCACGACCTGCTCGACCACCTGACCGGCATGCTCTTCTTCGTACGGCCCGGGCGTTGCCGAGACAAAAATGGTCTGCGGCAGGATGAGTTCCCACTCCTCGAACTTCATCGGGCGGTTGTCCAGCGCCGAGGGCAATCGGAAGCCGTATTCGACGAGCGTTTCCTTGCGCGAACGGTCGCCCTTGTACATACCGCCCACCTGCGGAACGCTGACGTGGGACTCGTCGATAAATACCAGCGCGTCATCAGGCAGATAGTCAAAAAAGGTCGGCGGTGCCTGCCCCGGATCGCGTCCTGACAGATAGCGGGAGTAGTTTTCGATCCCGTTGCAGTACCCCAGCTCCAGCATCATTTCGATGTCGTAGAGCGTGCGCTGCTCAAGACGCTGGGCCTCGACCAGACGATCATGATCACGCAGGTACTTGAGCCGTTCGGCAAGCTCTTCCTTGATCGAATCGATTGCACCAAGAATTGTGTCACGCGGGGTAACGTAGTGCGTTTTGGGGTAGATCGTCATGCGGGGCACCTTGCCGCGCACTTCCCCGGTCAGCGGGTCGAACAGACTGATGGTGTCGATCTCATCGTCAAAGAGTTCGATGCGCACCGCTTCATCCTCGGCATCGGCCGGAAAGACGTCGATCACATCCCCCCGCACCCGATACGTACCGCGTCGAAAATCGGTGTCGTTACGCGTGTACTGAAGCTCCGCCAGCCGGCGTAGAAAGTCTCGCTGATTGATCAGCTCCCCGCGAGTGAAGTGAAGGCGCATTTTCAGATACTGATCCGGATCGCCCAGACCATAGATGGCCGACACCGACACCACGATCAGGGCATCACGACGCTCCAGCAGCGCCTTGGTCGCCGACAGGCGCATCTGCTCGATGTGATCGTTGATCGAGGCGTCCTTCTCGATGAAGGTGTCAGACGAGGGCACATAGGCCTCGGGCTGATAATAGTCGTAGTAGGAGACGAAATACTCGACGGCGTTATCGGGGAAAAATGACTTGAACTCACCGTAGAGCTGCGCCGCCAGCGTCTTGTTGGGCGCCATGACAATGGTCGGCCGCTGCAGACGCTCGACCACATTGGCCATGGTGAAGGTCTTGCCCGAGCCGGTCACACCCAGCAGGGTCTGGTGCGCCAGGCCGGATTCCAGACCCTTGATCAGCCCATCGATGGCCGCCGGCTGATCACCTGCCGGCTTGTAGTCGGAGGCAATGCGAAACTCACGATTCATGCGCACTCCGTGCAGGTAGCGAAGAGATTGGAAAATACCGGGGCCATTGCATACGCGCTGGCCGATGGACGGCGTTATCGCCGAAAGCGTAGTCGATAGACCTTCATTGCGGGGCAACAAAACGCGTCAGAACTGATGCACCTGGATCATATGATGGCAGGTGGGAAGGATTGCAAGGCACACCGCCCTGAAACGGTGGTATGCCCTGTGATTGCGAAAGGAGATAGGGAAAACGTTTTGCGCGTTGCGTGTCGAAAGAGGCCTTCAGGCACCGCCCAGATGTGCTCGTGTCTCTATTTCGACCTGCCCGGAGGTCATGAGCCTGTGGATCGGGCACTGATCGGCCACTTCGAGCAGGCGGTCACGCGCCTGAGCACCGAGATCGCCGATCAGGCCGATGTCCACCTGCAATCGATACTGCCCATCGCGCTCATCACTGCTGTCGCGCGTGATCCGGATACTGACCCCGTCAAGGGGCATCTCCTGTTTGCGGGCATACATCATCAGCGTCAGTGCCTTGCAGGTGGCCAGCGAGATATCGAAATAGTCATGCGGGTCGGGGGCGCTCTCATCGCCTCCGACACTGGCAGGGGCATCGGCGTAAAGCGCGTCATGATCGTTGAAAACGATGCGCTGTCGCAGCATCCCCTCACGCTCTGTCTCGATAAGAATGCTCATCGTGGCTTGCCCCCGGGTCGTAATGCACGGCAGATCATGTTTATCTACCGTTGAGATTCAAACGCTTCAACGCCTTGACGAAAATCCCAGCTTCTCGATGACTTCAACCACTTGTCCCGGCTGAACACGCCCTTCCACTTCCAGCCATTCGCGGGCCACCTGAACGGTATCCACGCCATCCAGCTCCATCAGAGCCGTGGTCAGTCGATTCACATCATCGGAATCCTTCAGGCCACTGAGGGTAAATGTTAACGCCATGACGTTCCTGTCTCCTGGTAGTAATGCAATGATTGCGTCTGCTTGTAAAGTCGTGCCGTCGCCCAGATATGCTCTCTCATGGAGAAACGGGGGTCAGGCAGATCAACCCTGCGTTATTGGCACCGTTTGCGCAAATTTTTCTGGAGTTATCATGAGCCACCCGCACTGGCAGACATTGCTGCAACATCCGTCGGCCGAATCTTCACTGCAGGCAGGTCGCCATTTTGACGGACAACACGAGACGGCCATTGTCCCTCTGGAAGATCGTGTCATTCTGGAGGTTCGCGGTCCGGACAGTGAAAAATTCCTGCAGGGTCAGGCAAGCGCCTCCACGGCCCATGCCACCGACACCATTGCACCGCCGGCCGTCTTCTGCACGCCCAAGGGGCGCTCCATTGCCAACGCACAGCTCATCAGGGCTGCACCGGAATGCTACTGGCTCCTGCTGGAACACAGCATTGCCGATGCCCTGCATCAGCATCTGGCCAAATATGCGGCGTTCTACAAGGCCGAGCTGACCCTGCGTGACGATCTGGCCATCGCCGGTCTGGCTGGTCATCGCCTTGACGATGTTTTTGGCGACACGTTGGCGCTGCCACACTCGGACTGGGGCGTACGTATCAGCACAGATGGTGACGATACCAACGAGACAATGGCCATCACCCGCCATCCACATGCCATGATGCGTCTGGTACTGATTGCGCCGAGTGAAAGACTTGCCGAACTGTGCCGGACGAAGGCTCCTGATCTGACGCTGGGATCGAACGATTTCTGGAAGCTTCTGGACATCGAAGCCGGCCTCCTGTGGCTTGACGAACCGCAGCGTGAGAAATGGCTGCCGCAGATGTTCAACTGGGAAGCACTGGCGGGCATCAGCTTCAAGAAGGGCTGCTATACCGGCCAGGAAGTCGTGGCCAGAGCCCACTACCGCGGTCAGGTCAAAAAACGCCTGATGCGGCTCTCCGTTCCGACAACCGAGCTTATTGAGACGGGAACGGACATCAAGGATGCAACAAGCGACAAGACACTGGGGGAAGTGGTCCGCAGCGCTGTGACAGCCGAAGACCATGTTGAACTGCTCGCGATCATGACCACCAAAGATGACATGCCGTCGCTGACCATCAACAATCAGCCGGCGCACATCAAGCCGCTGCCCTATGCGCTGGAGCGTCGGGACCCGGAAACCCTGTCGGACTGATGCCTGACCTGCGCCGGTTGCTTCATGCCTCTCGCCTTGTGAAGGCCTTGCAGCAGAGACAGAGTCGCCGGTGCAGCACCGTTCTGGATTATGTAACCTTCAAGCAGGCTATGTCGTGGGTACGGCGTCCTGTGGTGCCTCAATGACAGAGGTACAGCTGGGGCAGCGCGTGGCCTCGATCGAAATGGGTGTAATGCAGTAGGGGCAGTTGCGCACGGTCGGTGCTGCCGGCGCCGCTGATGCTTCTTCCTTTTCCTTGCTGGTTCCCAGTTCGCGCAGGCGATGAATATTGCGAATCAGGACAAAGCAGACCATCGCCACCAGCGTGAACGAGATCATGGCATTGAGAAAGATGCCATAGTTGATGGTCACTGCACCCGCCGCCTGAGCATCCGCCAGCGTATTGTAGGGCCCTGCTGTCTGCGCACCTTCCTTGAGAACAAAAAACAGATTGGTGAAGTTTATCCCACCGGTGATTAGTCCCAGCACCGGCGTAAAGACATCCTTGACCAGACTGTTGACGATGGCGGTAAAGGCCGAGCCGATAATGATCCCGACGGCCAGATCCACGACATTTCCCTTGACGGCAAAATCGCGAAACTCCGTTAAAAACCTTGGCATACCACTCTCTCCCCGAGCTCGAACCTCATGGCCGGTGGTCGGGTATCGACCACCGCGCCGCTGTTACAAGCCTTACTATAGCGAATGAACCACAAGATGCGTCGCACGATGCTTGCGCACCTTAATGCTCACGAGTCGCATCAAAGGAAAGATCGGGCCAGCGCTCTTCCATCAACTGCAAATTGACCCGTGTGGGTGCCAGATAGGTCAGATGACCGCCGCCATCAATGGCCAGGTTGGTGCTGACCTTGTTGCGCAGCTCATCGATCTTGCGCTCGTCACCATGAATCCAGCGGGCCGTCTGGACGTTAACCGGCTCATAGATACAGTCGACCTTGTATTCATCCTTGAGACGGTGCGCGACCACGTCAAACTGAAGCATACCGACCGCGCCCACGATCATGTCGTTATTGTCCAGCGGCATGAACACCTGAGTGGCGCCCTCTTCAGAAAGCTGCTGAAGCCCCTTCTGAAGCTGCTTGGTCTTGAGCGGGTCTCTCAGGCGCACGCGACGAAACAGTTCGGGTGCAAAGTGCGGAATACCGGTAAAGCGCATCTGCTCGCCGCTGGAGAAGGTATCACCGATCTGAATGGTGCCGTGGTTGTGTAACCCGATGATATCCCCTGGCCAGGCTTCCTCGACATGCGCTCGGTCGGCGGCCATGAAGGTCAGGGCATCGGCAATCTTGACGTCCTTTTTGATACGAACATGGTGGATCTTCATGTTGCGCTCGTATTTCCCCGAGCAGACACGCAAAAAGGCGATACGGTCACGGTGACGCGGGTCCATGTTGGCCTGGATCTTGAAAACGAAGCCGGTAAAGCTGCCATCCTCGGCGGCCACTTCACGCGTATCGGTGTCGCGAGGCTGAGGAGACGGCGCGTATTCCACAAAACCATCAAGCATTTCACGCACGCCGAAATTGCCCATGGCCGTGCCGAAAAATACCGGCGTCAGCTCACCACGGCGGTAGGCCTCAAGATCGAACTCATGAGAAGCACCGCGCACCAGCTCGATCTCTTCACGCAGTTCGGCCGCCTGGGCAGCGCCGAGCAGTTCATCGACTTCGGGATTATCGATGCCCTTGATCTGCACATCCTCCGGAATGCGATTACCCTGCCCCTGCTTGTAGACATGAATAATGTCATTGACCAGGTGATAGACCCCGCGAAAGTGTCGCCCCATGCCCACGGGCCAGGTCACCGGCGCACAGGCGATATTGAGCACGGTTTCGATTTCATCCATGACTTCAACAGGATCCCGCGTATCGCGGTCCATCTTGTTGATGAAGGTCAGAATCGGCGTGGTACGCAGTCGACAGACCTCCATCAGCTTGATGGTTCGATCCTCGACGCCCTTGGAGCCATCCACCACCATCAGGGCCGAGTCGACGGCCGTCAGCGTACGATAGGTATCCTCGGAGAAATCCTCGTGCCCTGGTGTATCGAGCAGATTGACCATGCGCCCCTTGTAGGGGAACTGCATGACAGAGGTGGTGACGGAGATACCACGCTCCTGCTCCATCTTCATCCAGTCAGAGGTAGTGGTACGCTCCTGACGCTTGCTCTTGACCGCACCGGCGACCTGAATGGCATTACCAAACAGCAGCAGCTTTTCGGTAATGGTGGTCTTGCCCGCGTCGGGGTGGGAAATGATCGCAAAGGTTCTGCGAAGGCTGGCTTCCTGGGCGATCCGGGTATCAGTCATGGATGCTTCAATAGTCATTATGTACACAGTCTGTACGTGAACGGGTTTGGCCGCATTCTACAGGCAGTGCCAGGTGCGGGGATAGAAGGCCCGAGTATTGGCCGACATCGTCACCCTTTAATAATCTTCCAAAACGCCATTAAAAAAGCCGACGCTTTTCAGAGCCGGCTTTCCGGTGACGCTTATCTTCAACCACTCAACCACTCATCAGGCATCAGGGCTGATAAGGCGGCGTCTGCTCCGGAGGCACCTCGGGCGGTGGCTGCGATGGCGGCGGATCCTGCAGGGGCGGATCTTCCATCGGTGGCTTTTCAAACGGAGGTTCCTGCGGCTGCGGTGGCTGCTCGGGTGGAGAGTGTGGCTCCGGGTCCGGTGGCTGAACCGGTGGCTCGCTCATGGCCTGCCAGGGCGGCTGGGCGGCATCAATACGGGATTGCATCATCATGATCATCTCCTCCTTCGAGGCACAAGGCGGGGCGGGTGTCTTGGAAAAAGTCCATTACCTGCCCTGCTCTCATCACGTTAGGCACAAAGCCACCATCGTGCCAGCGCTGTGGCGCACAACGTCATTCTTTACTCCACGATCGTATGACGATTGCGATATCATGGAGACACAACGCTACATTCGCTGCTCTGGACACTCATGACGCAGACGCTACTGCTGACGACCCCGGCTCGCAATCTGGTAAGACTGACCATTGCCCGTGGCATCACATGGACCTGCTTTCTGGTCGTGATCCTCTTTGGTATCGAGGTCATGAACTTCAAGCTCAGGGTAGTGCCGATTATCGCCATTATCTTTGCGATGGGGCTGTTCAATGTAGCGACCTGGTGGCGGCTGGGTCAGACGCGTCAGGTCACCGCCATCGAATACCTGATTCATCTGCTCATTGATGTGGCCGGTCTGACCCTGATCTTTTATTACACCGGCGGCGCCACCAATCCGGCCATTACCTACTACCTGATCCCGGTGGCGATGGCAGCGGCCACTCAGCCCTGGCGGCATGCCTGCATTACAGCAGCCTCGGCCTTTGTGGCCTACTCGATGCTCATGATCTTCTTCGAGCCGGTGCCGGAGCTTCGCCATACGATCGGCGATAGCCTTCTGACCCTCAATGTACTGGGCATGTGGCTCAACTTTGTCCTGTGTGCTGCGCTCATCACCTTTGTCATCTTTCGCATGGCCGACACCCTGCGCCAGCGCGACCGATCGCTTTCCCGCACCCGCGAATCAGCGCTGCGCAATGAGCAGATTCTGGCCGTGGCCAGTCAGGCCGCAGGCACGGCGCACGAGCTGGGTACGCCGCTGTCCACCATGATCATGTTGATCGATGAAATGAAGTCCGACCCGGTCACCGACACGCAGCGCGCCGACCTTGATTTGCTTCGCAGCCAGGTCGATACCTGCAAACGCCATCTGCGTGAGCTGGTGGCCAGCGCCGAACGTCGCCAGAATGATCCGCCGGCGCGGGTCAATGCTGCCGAATGGCTTGAAGCCCTGATCCAGCGCTGGCTGGTCATGCGCCCCGATGTCACCTATCAGCTCAATGTCGATCATCGCGCCATAACGCTAATGGCCGATCCCACGCTGGATCAGGCCATCATGAATCTTCTCAACAATGCCGCCGATGCCAATCCCCGGGATATCGCCATTACACTGAGTGAAAACTCGCTCAAGGAAAATCGGCGCCAGGTCGTCATCTCGATAATCGATCACGGCCCGGGCATCTCGATGGAAATTGCCAGCCACATGGGAGAGAGCTTTATCTCCGGGCGCTCCAGAGGGCTGGGCATCGGCCTTTTTCTGACCCATTCGACGCTCGACCGCTTCGGTGGCAGCGTAAGTCTCTACAATCAGACCGAAGGGGGCACGCTGACCGAAGTCAGGCTGCCACACCCGGACAGCGACCCGTCCTCGCCCTCTTCACGCTCACAGGAATGACACGCCATGCATGAAAAGGCTTCCTTTCTGGTCGTTGATGACGACCCCGTATTTCGCCAGATCATGGAGCGCGCCCTGACGCGCCATGAGTTTGATGTCATGGTGGCCGCCACCATCGAAGAGGCCCGCCAGCTGGCCCAGCGACGCCCACCGGAATACGCAACGCTTGATCTGAAACTCGAAGAAAGCTCGGGGCTGCAGTTTTTGCCCACGCTGCTATCGATCAGTCCTGCCTGTCGGGTCGTGATCCTGACCGGCTATTCGAGCATTACCACTGCCGTTGAAGCGATCAAGCTGGGAGCCGTGAACTATCTCTGCAAGCCGGTCGAGGTCAGCGAGGTGCTGCAGGCTCTGGATGCCCAGGAAGGCAATCCGGATGCCGAGATCGCTGAAAACCCGCCGTCTGTCAACCGATTGACCTGGGAACACATCCAGCGCGTTCTACAGGATAACGATGGCAACATTTCGGCCACTGCCCGCAGCCTGGGCATGCACCGGCGTACCCTGCAGCGCAAGTTGCAAAAGCGACCGGTCAAGCGCTGAATGCCGGTCCGCCAGCGCCCCATTCTTTACGACGATCACTGACAGGAGTGCGCATGACGCTCGAAGAACGCCTTGAACAGGCTACCCGCATCGCCCATGAAGCCGGACGCCGTATCAGGGCAGCACGCGAGGGCGGCAGCCTTCAACGCAACATCAAACATGGCAACGAGCTGGTCACCGATATCGACGTTGCCGTGGATCGCTATATCAGCGAGCAGCTGGAATCGCTGTTCCCGGGTGAGGCCCGTTTGACCGAAGAGCTCTCGCCGGATCGTCGTGATCTTAGTGATGAAAAACCGCTGTGGGTGGTGGATCCCATCGATGGCACCGTCAACTTTGCCCATGGTCATCATCATGTGGCGGTCTCCATTGCCTGGGTCGACAAGGGCCGTGTTCAGGTGGGTGTCGTGCACGCCCCGTTTCTGGAAGAAACCTTTACCGGCATTCGCGGCAGCGGCGCCTGGTGCAACGACGAGCCGATCTCGGTCAGCGGCACGCGCGAGCTTGATGCCTCACTGATTGGCACCGGGTTTCCCTATGACCGCGATGCCCGCTTCCCGCTGCTCAGACGACTGCATGCCGTACTGGAAAACTGCCGCGACATTCGCCGCAATGGCGCCGCTGCGCTGGATCTGTGCGCCGTGGCCTGCGGTCGACTCGATGGCTACTATGAAAGCTGCTCTCCCTGGGATTTTGCAGCAGGGCTCTTGATTGCCCGGGAAGCCGGCGCCCGCACCGGCCATGTCTATGACTGTCCGGAAGGCATTGCCACCGAGCTTTACGGCGAAAACCTGTTGGTCTGTACGCCGGAGATTTATTCTCCTCTGAAGTCATTGATCAAAAAGGGCGATAGCGGCCAATACCGCTGATTCGGTCTCACCAGGGCCTCTGATGATCCGGGCAGTGATCATGACGTCACTGCCCCACCCGCGGCATCCGCCTGTACGGCTCGGGACACACTGCCATGCATTTTTTGTTGGAAGCCACCGTCATGCTCGGCGCTGCCGTCGTGGCAGTTCCGCTGTTTGCACGATTCGGGCTGGGCTCGATACTGGGGTATCTATGTGCCGGCCTGATTCTGGGTCCCTCGATCAGTGGCTTCATTGCCGACCCCGAATCCGTGCTTCATGTTTCCGAAATCGGCGTGGTCATGCTGCTGTTCGTGATCGGTCTGGAACTTGAACCCGCCCGGCTCTGGCGCCTGCGGGGTCGGCTTTTTGGTCTTGGCAGCCTGCAGCTTTTTCTGACCGGCCTTTTACTGACACCACTGGGATTCATGCTGGGGCTGGGGCAGGCCGCCTCGATCCTGCTTGGGCTCACGCTGGCGCTGTCGTCGACCGCCTTTGCCCTGCAGCTTCTGACCGAACATCAGCAGCTTGCCAGCCCTCATGGCCAGGCGGCCTTCGCCATTCTGCTGTTTCAGGATCTGGCCGTCATTCCCCTGCTGGCGGTGATTCCCATCCTTGCCGGTAACGCCGGCGCTGAAGATGCCAATCTGTGGCTGACCATTGCCAGAACCACCGCCATCGTGGTGGCCACACTGCTGGTGGGGCGTTTCATTTTTCCGCGCGTGTTGCGCATTGTGGCCCGCAGCGAAGTCCATGAAGTCTTTACCGCCGCTGCGCTATTGATGGTGCTGGGAACCGCCTGGGTAATGGAAGAAGCCGGGCTTTCCATGGCACTGGGCGCCTTTCTGGCCGGGGTACTGCTGGCGGATACGCCCTATCGTCACGAACTCGAAGCTAATATCGAACCCTTCAAGGGCATCCTGCTCGGCCTGTTCTTTCTCTCGGTCGGCATGTCGGTTGACCTGTTGCTGGTTATGCATAACCTGCTGACCGTGCTGGCCATTACCCTGGCCATTCTGTTGGTCAAGATACTGGTGCTGTGCGTCGTGGGTCTGGTGGCACGTCTACCACGTCAAAACATTCCACGACTGGCCGCCGTGATCGCGCAGGGCGGCGAGTTTGATTTCGTGCTATTGACCACGGCTGTGGCTGCCGGCGTGTTCGAGCAACGCATTGCAAGCCTTTGTATCGCGGCCGTGACGATTTCGATGGCCTGTACGCCCTTTCTCTATACGCTGGGAAGCCGGCTGGGCAATCGCCTCAAACCCTCCCAAAGCTGGGACAATCAGTTTCCCGATGACGATCCGCCGGTCATTATTGCCGGGCTGGGTCGCTTTGGGCAGATGGTGGCGCGCGTACTCAAGATGCAAAACGTGCCCTTTACCGCACTGGACCCCAATATCCGTCAGGTGGAATTCATCCGCCAGTTTGGCTCCCGGATCTATTACGCCGATGCCACTCGGCTGGAACTGCTGCGTTCGGCAGGCCTTGATCGCGCTCGCATGCTGATCATCTGCGTTGATGACGAGCAGGCGGCCTTGACCATTGCGCGGCGGGCGCGGGAAAACTACCCCGATCTCGTCATTCATGCTCGAGCCCGTAATCGCCACCATGCCTGGCGCCTGCAGGAACTGGGTGTAAATGTTGTCGTGCGCGAAATCTTTTCAGCCAGCCTTGAACTGTCCCAGGAAGTCCTGGTCGGGCTGGGCTACCCCAGTGCCAGTGCGAGCCAGGCGGTCAGAACCTTTCGCGACTTCGATGTACGCCTGTTTGAGGAGTCCTACCAGTATCGCAACGACAATGACCAGCTGCTTGAAAGCGATCGCGCCGCCATCGAAGAGTTCTACAAGCTCTTTCAAAGCGAGGACAGGCCTCACCGGGATACGCCCAAAACCGGGGAGCATGACGACGACCACCAAAAGCCGCACTGACCTCTCCTGACGTCATGGATATTCACGGCGCTGCTACGCTGAAAAGACATTTTCCATGTCAACACGGAGCAGCACGTCATGACGTCATCCACACCACAGGAAACGCTTGAGGCTCTCGGCATCCGCATTACGGGATCTCCTGAACCTCTCGGTGGCGGAGACATAGGACAGGTCTGGCGAGTGGCCACCTCAGAGGGTGATTTACTGGTCAAGCATGCCGGCCTGGCAGGTCTTGCGGCAGAAGCCGACGGCCTGAAAGCCCTGCAGAAAGCCAATACCGGGCTGATCATTCCGGAGATTGTGGGGGAGTTGCCCGGCGCGTTGGTCATGACCTGGCTGCCACCGAGCAGACCCGATCGGCAGGCGCAGGCAGATTTCGGCCGTGGGCTTCGCGTGCTGCATGCCCATACAAGCCCCGAACATGGCTGGCATCGCGATAATTTTGCCGGCACAACACCTCAAATCAATACCTGCCATGAAGATGGCCGTGTCTTTCAGCGCGAGTGCCGTCTGCTGCCGCTGGCGGCACTGTGCCTGCAAAAAAAGCGCATGGATCATGACCTGCATGATCAACTGGTTCAGGTGGCCAATGCACTGGAAAGCTGGCTGCCCGATGCCCCCGCCAGCTTGGTTCACGGCGATCTATGGTCCGGCAACGTGCATTTCAGTATGCAGGGGCCGGCGCTGATTGATCCCGCCATCCACCGTCACTACCCGGAGGTAGACATTGCGCTACTGGAGCTTTTCGGCAGCCCTTCTGACGCCTTCCATGAGGCCTACTGGGACGGCAACGCCCCGGACGACTGGCCACGCCGGCGCACCCTGTTTCAGCTCTATCCACTGTTGAACCACCTGTACATGTTTGGCGGCAGTTACCATCAGGGTGTGCGCGCGACTATTGCACAGCTTCCCGGAAGCTGAAGGACAGCGCCCGTGGCGCGCCAGCGGTGATGGCCGTCCAGAGCAAATTCGAGCTCGATGCCGTTTCATGACTGGACCGCACAGGCTCATGAACATGATAGATAACGGTATAACGAGGCGTTCAAACAGAATACCGATCACGTCGAACATCACCCTCGAAGCTGGAGCAGCCATTGAACAGTTATTGGTCCAGCAAAAAAAGATTTCAAAGACAAACCTTACCGGTAATGTCGATGGCAGATTTCGCCCGAGATCCTGAAATGTTCCCGTGTCTGGACGACGGGCGTTGTGGTGGTCCCGGCGGCACTGCGTCATTCCCGGGCTGGGCCCGACGCGGGCGATCCATTAGGATACGGGCACTGCAACAAGGATCCGGACACCATGGCATGGCTCAAGGGCATCATCAGTATCGTGCTGCTGACCGGCAATACGCTGTTCTGGGGAATACCGCTGGTGACATTAAGTCTTTTGAAACTGGCCCTTCCCTTTCGGCGCGTCCAGAGGTGGCTGCTCAAGAGGCTGAACCGGGTTGCCAGCTGCTGGATCACGACCAATAACCTGTGGATACGCCACTGGCTCAAGCCGGACTGGCATATCTCCCTGCCCAACACGCTGTCCAGAGAGCGCCACTGGCTGGTCATTGCCAATCATCGAAGCTGGACGGACGTTATTGTCATGCTGTACGCCCTGCATGATCGTTTGCCGATGCCGCGTTTTTTCATCAAGCGAGAGCTGATCTGGGTCCCCATTTTAGGGCTGGCCTGGTGGGCGCTCGAATTTCCCATGATGCGGCGCTACTCCGCCAGCCAGCTCAAGCGTCGTCCTCATCTGGCAAGGCATGACCTGCAAGCGACCCAAAAACTGCTGACCCATATCGACCGTACGCCTGTTACCATCTACAACTTTGCCGAAGGCACCCGCTTTACCCGAGCCAAACATGAACAGCAGCAAAGTCCTTATCAACATCTTCTCAAGCCTCGTGCCGGCGGCTGTGCTCAGGTCATGACGATGATGGGGCATAAACTCTCCGGTATCATTGACGTCACTCTTGACTACCGTCATGGCCGATCAAGCTTTTGGGACCTGCTCTGCGGGCGAAGCGCAACCATTACCCTGACGGCGAGACGACTGGACATTCCGGAGTGGATGCCCGACGGGGACTATCTCAATGACACGCATTACAGGGAACGCTTTCAGGCATGGATCAATGCACTATGGCAGGAAAAGGATCAGCACCTCTCATGCACTACCGCTTCCTGACCCTTTTAGTGCTCCTGTTGCTGACAGGCTGTGCCGGGCGCGGGATGAGCGGTGGCGGCGAAGCTGGGTATATCACTGTCCAGCGGGGCGACACCATGAGCGCCATCGCCCGGCAGGCCGGGGTACCACTGCTGCGGCTTCAACGATTCAATCCGGGCGTCAGGGCCAATGATATGCGCATCGGGCAGCAGTTGATGCTGCCGGGCCGCAATGAACGTGCCCCCGGCAGCGGGCAATACCGCTACTCGGTGAGAAGCGGCGATACGCTGGGGAGAATTGCAGGCCACTTCGGTACGTCCAGCAGCCGTATCACTGCTGCCAACAATGGTATTGATCCCAACCGCTTGCGGGTCGGGCAAATGCTGACAGTCCCGATGGGCAGCGCTTCTGCCTCAACGGCTTCACGCGCCACCGGCGCTCAGACCACGGCAGTCCCCGCCAGCGCATTGCCCAGTGGCGCAGGCCCATGGGCGTGGCCGCTGCGTGGGGCTCAGGTACAGCGGGAGTTCGGCAGGGACGGCCGCAATGCCCTGCAGCCCATGCTGATGTCCGCCGGGAGTGATCACACGGCTCGGGCCGTGGCCTCCGGTACCGTGCGTTTTGCGGGTACCATGCGACAGCTCGGCGGCGTCGTCATCGTGCATCATGACAAGAACCTGCAAAGCGTCTATGCCCAGTGCGACCGAATCAACGTCAGCAATGGCCAGCGCGTCAGTGCCGGCACGCCCGTTTGCGAGGTGCGCCGCGATTCAGGCACCGGTCGCCATGATCTGCTTTTTGACACACGCAATGCGGGCCGTCCCTTCAACCCCAGGCAGATTGTGCGATGACACACGACACAACAACGTCACATGATCGCCCCGCGACCGTCATGAACGACAACCATACTGATCAACATACCGATGATCTCCGGATAGCAGTTTCCCGGACACCAATGAAGGTCGCTTTTGTGAGCGAAACCTGGGCCCCCGAAATCAATGGCGTTACGCACACCCTTGGCCATCTGGCGCGCCATCTCAAGGCGCGCGGGATATCATTGCAGCTGATTCGCCCCCGACCCCGGACCGATCATCATGATGAGCTCATGAGTGAAGAGCTGCAGGTCGGTGCCATTCCCATTCCGGATTATGACGGGGTCAGCATGGGGTTTCCGGCGCCTCGCAAGATTGGCAGGCTATGGCGGGATCATCGCCCGGATGTGGTCTATATCGCGACAGAAGGCCCGCTCGGGCTTTCTGCGCTCAATCAGGCGCGCCGAATGGGGATTCCGGTGATCAGCGGTTTCCATACCAACTTTGACCAGTACAGCCGTCACTACATCATGCTGAAAGTGCTCAGCCCTTTGGTAAGGCCCTTTCTACGACGTTTTCACAATCGCTCAACCTTGACCCTGGTCCCCACCAGAGCCCAGGCGGACAATCTCGCCCACTATGGTTATGACAATGTTAAGGTGATGAGTAGAGGGCTGGATTGCGAACGTTTTTCACCCGAGCAGCGGGACACGTCGCTGCGCGAGCAGTGGGGCGCTGATGAAGACACTCCCGTTGCCCTTCACGTCGGACGCCTGGCGGCCGAGAAAAACGTTTTGCTGCTGATCGACACCCTTGAGGCCATGCGCGCGCGTCAGCCTGACCTCAAGGCTGTACTGGTCGGTGACGGACCGCAGCGTGCCCTGCTGGAAAAGCGTCTTCCCTGGGCGCACTTTGCAGGGTTCCAGCGTGATCGGGCGCTGGCCAGACACTACGCCAGTGCCGACATCTTTTTGTTTCCGTCGCTGTCGGAAACCTTTGGCAATGTTGTCATTGAGGCGATGGCCAGCGGACTGGCGGTCGCTGCCTTTGATTATGCCGCCGCAGGCGAGCTGATTTGCGAGGATATACAGGGTAAGCTTGCCGGCCCTGACAGACCGGCACAGTTTATCGAAGCCGCCGTGGCGCTCTGTGATGACATGGCATCGGCCCGGGAAATGGGTCGCGCTGCCTGTGAGCGGGTACATACACTGGGCTGGCCAAAGATTGGCGACGCCTTTATTGAATATCTGCGTCAGGCACAGGAGGTGAACGATGGCAGGTGAACGACTGATTCCGGTATTTAAAAGACTTGATACGCTCGAGTGGAAAGCCTGCAACAAGCTGGCGCGTCTTGGCGCCTATCGTCCGCTTCTTTTTGTTCTGCGCTGGGCAAGCCGTCTGGGTGATGCGCCGGCATGGATCGTCATGTGCCTGAGCATTCCGCTGCTGACACAGTGGTGGTACGGCTGGTTTCTGGGGGTCTGCTTTGGCCTTTCAGCAGCGGTAGGCGGTATCCTGTATCGCCTGCTTAAAAACCGCCTGTGCCGCGAACGCCCCTATATCTCCTTTGAAATCCCCTGCACCATGCCGCCACTGGATCGCTACAGCTTTCCCAGCGGCCACACCCTTCATGCCGTGATGTTCACCACGCTGGCAGCCTTGTTCGTGCCCCAGCTGCTGATTGTAGTGGCCCCTTTTGCCGTGCTGGTCATGCTCTCTCGCGTCATACTGGGGCTTCACTATATTACCGATGTCGCGGCAGGTGCCCTGATCGGCTTTGTACTGGCGCATGGCATGGCACTGATCATTGTCGCTCTGCGCGGCATGCTGTTTGGCATGTAACCAGTAACTCCGCACTGAAATGATCTGCAAGCCGGCGCCTGTCATGGCGCCGGCTTTTTTATAAGTAGAAATTCTCCCGCCAGCCCTGCCTTCTTTAACTTTGGTAACGCCCCGGACTAACGTCTTACAGCCAGATACGTCGTATTACTGAATGCTGTGTCAGACATAATCATAAAAACAGGTCGGGAACGATGGCGCACCACACTGCCCCGCATGCAACCCATGCAAGGCTGAAATGCCCGTTGCCTTCTCCTGCCTGATTCAACGGAGCATGCACATGAAGATCACCCTGCCGCTGAAAGCTGGCGCCTTTCTTGTTCTTGGGGCGTTTGCACTTAACGCCTATAGCGCCGAATACGAATGGAAATTTCAGGCCTCGGAAACTTCTGGAGAACCCAGTTTCAAGATCAAGCAGGAATGGGCTGACAGGATCAAAACGATGACCGATGGCCGCGTGGCCATTGAGGTGATGCCGATCAATGCCGTGGTGGGGCCTACCGAAACCCTGCAGGCGGTCAGCGCCGGGATACTGCAGGGTCATATGACAGACCCCAGCTATTTCTCGGGCCAGAACCCCGCCTTTGGCATGCTGGGCAACCTGGTGGGCGCCTGGCAAAACCCCTACGACTTCCTGGAATACATGAAGTATGCCGGCGGCGAAGACCTCTACAACGAGCTGGTCGAACCCTATGGTGTACACCTGATCTCGGCGGCCACCTTCCCGCTGGAATCCGTCCCCTCCACGGTGGAAATCAAGACCATAGAGGACTTCAAGGGCCTCAAGATTCGCGCCCCGCAGGGCATGGTGTACAACATTTTCGAGCGTATTGGCGCCACGCCGGTCAACCTGCCGGGCTCGGAAGTCTATACCGGCCTTGAAAAGGGCGTGATTGATGCCGCCGACTCCACGGTCCTTTCCAACAACGATGCCCAGGGGCTTCACCAGTTCGCGCCCTATCCACTCTATCCCGGCTTCCACTCCATGCCCATGATCGCAGTATCGATCAACAAGCAGATATGGGATGGCCTGCCGCAGGATCTACAGGTCACGCTCAAGACCTCCTTTGATCGTATGGCCTACGACCTGATCGCGCGCCTCAAGGCCCTGGATCTCGAGACGCTGGCCAAGCTCGAAAAGGATCCCGATGTGCACCCTTATGATTTGCCACCGGAAGAGCGCAAAAAGTTTCGCCAGGCGGCCGAGAAGGAGTGGCAGGAATGGGCCGGCCGCAATGACATGACCCAAAAGATTTATGATTCGGCCACCGGGTTTCTGCGCTCACGTGACCTGCTTTGATCGCAGCACACGACCACTCGGACCATACCGATAACAACGACAAGGGAAATTCATCATGTCTATCCGCTTTCCGCTAAAAGCCTGTCTTCTCATCACACTGGGCAGTACAGCGTTTACTGCTCAGGCCGCCGAATATGAATGGACGTTTCAAACGTCGGAAACCTCCGGTGAGCCGCAGTTTGAAATGAAAAAGGCATGGGCCGACAACGTGGAGAAAATGTCGAACGGTCGTATTGCCATCGAAATTCTCCCCGTCGGGGCCGTGGTACAGGCCAATCAAACCCTGCAGGCCGTGCGCTCCGGCATCCTGCAGGGGCACCTGACCGACCCCAGCTACTTCACCGGACAGGATCCGGCCTTTGGCATGATGGGAAACCTGGTCGGTGCCTGGAGCGACCCCTACGACTTTCTTGATTACATGAACAATGCCGGCGGTGAAGCGCTCTATAACAAGCTGGTCGAACCCTACGGACTTCATCTGATCGGCGCGGCCGCCACAGGCCTTGAGTCCCTGCCCTCAAGCAAGCCGATCCACTCCATCGCAGACATGAAAGGGCTCAAACTGCGGGCGCCGGAAGGCATGGTCTACAACATCTTCGAAAAAGCAGGCGCCACGCCGGTCAACCTGCCGGGCTCGGAGGTCTATACGGGGCTTGAAAAGGGGGTTATCGATGCCGCCGATTACACGGTCTTTGCCACCAACCAGGCGCAGGGGCTGCATGATTTTGCGCCCTATCCGCTTTACCCCGGCTTCCACTCCCTGCCCATGGTCGCCGTCTCGATCAATAACGACATCTGGAAGAGTCTGCCGACTGACCTGCAGGCCATGCTGACCACCTCGGTGGATGCGCTGGCCTACGAAATGGTCGCCGAACTGAAAACACGCGATCTGGAGGCGGTACGTCAGGCCCGCCAGAACCCGGACATCGAGATTATCGATCTCTCTCAGGAAGAGCGTGCGAAATTTCGTGATATCGCCCGCAAGGAGTGGGCCGAGTGGGCCAGGCGCAACGACATAACCCGTGAGTACTATGACTCGGTCGTGGCTTACCTTCAGGCGCACAACCTGCTGCCTGCAGAAGACAGCAATGAAGACTCAGACACGTCATCCTGATTGAACAGTCCTTGCGCAGGCACGGCCAGATGCACGATATGGCCGTGCCATCCTCCGATTGATCTTATCTGACACAGAGGATGTCCCATGTCCAAAGATCCTCACCGCCAGCATGGCGTTATCGAAGCAGACGAGGAAGAACTCGCGCGTTCGAACCCGGACCATATCGATCGTGCCCCGGACCCGGTACGCAGCTTTCTCGACCGCGGCGTGGTGTGGTGCGCTCGTGGCGCTGCCTGGCTGATCTTTGCTGCCATGGCCGTCAGCGTTTATGAAGTGCTCATGCGTTACGGCTTTAACTCTCCCACCTCGTGGGTGCACGAAAGCGTCGTGATGCTGGTGGCCGTCAGTTTTGCGCTCGGTGGGCCGGCAGCGCTGGCCAGTAATCGCCATATCCGTGTGCGCGTTCTCTATGACAGTGCCGGTCCGCGCCTGCGGCTCTGGCTGGACCGTTTCAATGATCTTGTGACCTTTGGCTTTTGTCTGGCCATGAGCTACGCCGCCTTCACCATGTTCTGGGACGCCTCGCACAACCCTCTGGGGGCATGGCAACTGGAACGCTCCGGCACCTCTTGGAACCCGCCGTTTCCAGCGCTGGTGAAAGGCATCATCATGGCGTCATTGATGATCATGTGCGTCCAGTCCCTGGTCCATTTCATTCAGTCCCTGCGAGGCAGGCCTGCCGAGACGCGGCACAATGACGGGGAGACAGCGTCATGACCATTGCCGACGGTACGATCCTGATGGTCGGGGCCATCTTTGCCCTGTTGATTACCGGCCTGCCGCTGGCCTTCATTACCGGCCTGGTCGCACTTGCCTTTACCTTCGGCTGGTTCGGGCCAATGGCCATGCCGCTGGTCACCAGCCGCATCTATGGTTTTGTCACCGAGTATTCACTGGTGGCGGTACCCATGTTCGTGTTGATGGCATCGCTGCTGGATCGCTCCGGTATCGCCAGGGACTTGTTCAACGCCATGCGCGTCTTTGCAGGCCGGCTGCCCGGCGGCGTGGCGGTGCAGACGGTGGTCGTGGCGTTTTTCCTGGCGGCGCTTTCGGGAATTATTGGAGGTGAAATCGTGCTGCTGGGCATTCTTGCCCTGCCGCAGATGCTGCGACTGGGTTATGACAAGCATCTGTCCATTGGCGTGGTCTGCGCCGGCGGCTCACTGGGGACCATGATGCCGCCCTCGATCGTACTGATCATCTATGGGTTGATTGCCAGTGTCTCCATTGCCGATCTGTTTACCGCCGCCATCACGCCAGCGGTGATCCTGATGCTGTCCTACATCGGATATGTGCTGGTGCGTTGCCTGAAAAATCCAAGCCTCGGACCACCCTTGAGTGAAGAGGACCGTCGCGAAACCTTTGCCACCAAAGGCAAGGCATTGCAGGCGATTATCGTGCCCGCGCTGATCGCGGTGCTTGTTCTGGGCTCGATCTATGGCGGTGTGGCCTCGGTCACGGAAGCAGCGGCCATGGGTGTCTTCGGCGTATTGCTGGCGATCATGCTGCGTGGCGAGTTCTCGTTTAAAACCATGCACGAAAGCCTTGGTCAGACGCTGATGACCTGCGGCATGATCATCTGGATCGGCATCGGCGCAGCAGCGCTGGTCGGGGTTTACAACCTGATGGGCGGCAACCGTTTTATCTCGGGCATGATCATGGGCCTCGATGTGGCCCCGATCGTGATTATCCTGGTGATGATGGGCATCCTGCTGGTGCTGGGCATGTTCCTCGACTGGATTGGCGTGGCAATGCTGACCCTGCCGATCTTTGTTCCGATCATTACACAGCTGGGCTACAGCCCGATATGGTTCGGGATTTTGTTTGCCGTCAATATGCAGGTGTCTTTCCTGTCACCGCCGTTCGGGCCGGCGGCCTTCTATCTCAAGGGGGTCGCCCCACCGGAAATCAGCCTCAAGGATATTTTTGTCTCACTGCTGCCCTTTATTGCCCTGCAGCTGCTGGTGCTGTTTGCCCTGCTGTTCTGGCCGAATCTGGCCATGTGGCTGGTGTAGACATTGGATGCCCTATAACGCCTGACCTGAAAAGGAACAGCCTGTCGGAAAAAGGCCCTGCCAACGCAGGGCCTTTACCGGTTCCATTCAGCCAAAAGAGAAATTCAGCTGCGATAGCAATTCAGCCACGATAGTAGTGCGTCGTGACAAAGGGCATCGGCGTGACCGTCATGTCCATCCGCCGGCCGCGTACTTCGGCCTGCAGCTTCTGACCCGGCGCACAAAACTCTCGCTTGAGGTACCCCATGGCAACAGGGATGCCGACCGAGGGGCCAAAGGTGCCTGAAGTGACCTCACCGATGGGGTCACCTTCCATATTGAAAAGTTTCGCCCCTTCACGCACTGGTGCCCTCCCGTCAGCTTTCAGCCCGACTCTCAGCCGTTCCGTGTCTTGATTGCCCTGCTGGGTCAGGATCACATCCGCCCCGGGAAATCCGCCTTCACGTTCACCGCCCTGGCGCCTTGCCTTGCCAATCGCCCAGCCCAGAGAAGCTTCAATGGGCGTGGTGTCTTCACCCATGTCGTGACCATAGAGACACAGCCCGGCCTCCAGTCGTAGTGAGTCACGCGCACCCAGCCCAATGGGCGCCACCTCTTCCTGAGCCAGCAGCCATTCGGCAATGTCTTTGGCACCGTCTGCCGCAATGGACAGCTCGAAACCATCTTCCCCGGTATACCCCGAACAGCTCACCCAGACCTCATGGCTCATGATTTCGAACCGGGCATGCTGCATGAAGGTAAGCTCTGCCGCCTGCGGACACAGCCTGCGCATCACCGCACGCGCCATGGGCCCCTGAAGCGCCAGCAGGGCACGATCCTCGACCACCTCAAGAACACCGCCCTCACCCAGCCCGCTTCTCAACAGGGCCGCATCTGCCGCGCGACAGGCGGCATTAACGACCAGGTAGAGATGATCACCGGCATTGACCGCCATGAAGTCATCATGGATACCGCCGACGTTGCTGGTAAACAGGCCGTAGCGCTGGCGCCCGGGGGCGATGCTCACGGCATCGATGGGCGATACCCGCTCCAGCGCCTGTGCCGGCTGACTACCGCGAATCAGCATCTGCCCCATGTGCGAGACGTCAAACAGTCCACACTGGCGACGGGTATGCTCATGCTCACGCTTGATCCCCATCTCGAACTGGACAGGCATTTCATAGCCGGCGAAGGGAACAAATCTGGCCCCGCGCTGTTGCCAGAGCGTATAAAGCGGCGTTCGATGCAGGGTTGACATAAATCCTCCGAATCCGGTTCATGAATGAATGCTTTTGATGTACATGACCCTCGTTTGCCGGGCCACGCACATGCCGCCGACCTATTTTTGCACTTGATTGGACGCCTGCCTTTCCGCAGCGAAATGCTCTCGAGTCAGCTTGAAAACGACTGGTGACAGCAGCGCCAGAGCGATCAGGTTGGGAATCGCCATCAAGGCGTTAAAGGTATCCGCCAGCAGCCAGATGAAATCAAGATGGGCCATCGCGCCTACTGGAATGGCCAGCACAAATGCGATGCGATAAAAACGCGATGCGCGGCTGCCAAAAAGATACTGAAAGCATCGTTCGCCGTAGTACGACCAGCCCAGAATGGTGGTAAAGGCAAAGATCGCCAGCGCAATGGCTACGATATAGTCGCCGGGCCCCGGTAACGCTGTCCTGAAGGCCAGAGAAGTCAGTGAAGCGCCCGAGTCCCCTTCAAGCCACTGCCCTGAGGTCAAAATGGCCAGCGCAGTGACAGAACAGACCACGATGGTATCAATGAAGGTGCCCAGCATGGCCACCATCCCCTGCCTGACTGGGCTGTTGGTCTGCGCTGCAGCATGGGCAATGGGGGCACTGCCAAGCCCGGCCTCATTGGAGAAGACCCCTCGAGCCACCCCGAAGCGGATGGCCGCAGCGACGGCGGCACCGGCAAACCCGCCGGCTGCTGAAATGGGGGTAAAGGCATGACGAACAATCAGCAAAAACGCTTCGGGGATGGCGGCATAGTTAATGGCCAGTACGACCAGGCCGGCCAGCAGATAGGCCACGGCCATGAACGGCACCAGACGTCCGGCGACGCTTGAAATACGCTGGATGCCTCCGAGGATGACGGCACCCGCCAGCACCATGATGACCAGGCCGGTTACCCAGGAAGGGATGCTGAAAGAGGTCGACAGGGCATCGGCGACCGAGTTGGCCTGCACCGTATTACCGATACCAAACGACGCCAGCGTTCCAAACAGGGCAAACAACACGCCCAGCCAGGCATAGCGTTTGCCAAGACCGTTTTTGATGTAATACATCGGCCCGCCCACGAAATTGCCCTGATCATCGCGCTCGCGAAAACGCACGGCACAGACCGCCTCGGCGTATTTGGTGGCCATGCCTACCAGAGCAGTCATCCACATCCAGAACACGGCGCCCGGCCCGCCAAGCGCGATGGCAGTGGCCACCCCGGCAATATTGCCGGTACCGATGGTGGCCGACAGCGAGGTCATGAGCGCGTTAAATGATGAAATCTCGCCGCTGTCCTTTTCACCCGGAGTACGTCCCTGCCAAAGCAGTCCAAAGGCTCGGCCGATGTTGCGTACCGGCATCCCCTTGAGCCCGATCTGCAGATAAAGGCCGACACCCAGTAACAGCAGCAGCATCAGTGGCCCCCAGACCACTCCATTAATTCCTTCCACCAGTCCCTGTAATGCTTCCATGACCGATTTCTCCCGATTTGTTATTGAAGTCATAGTGTGTCAAACGACATGGATGACGGCGCATCATGAAAATCTACAGGCTGACCCTGACAATGTCATGGCAAGCTTGCCAGAGACCGACGTTTTTCACGCCAGCCCCTTTTAGTCCTCGACCGGCAACGTTACGATAAGGAAAAAGTTTCCGATCGGAAACACACCGGCATAACAAAATCGCCGATCCGCAATCAGCAGTGGACGAGCAAGCCGCCTGAAGCCACCCTATAGGCAGGTCAGCCTCGTTATCCCCGGGATGTTTCGCCATCCGTCATCTTGGCATTGAACAGGACATATAATATGAGCCAGATCCCCACTAATCTTCGCTATTCGGACAGTCACGAATGGGTCCAGGACAATGGTGATGGTACGGTCACCATCGGCATTACTGACCATGCCCAGCAGGCCCTTGGCGACGTGGTCTTCGTGGAACTTCCCGAAGTGGGCAGTACCCTTGCAACAGGCGAAGAGTTCGGTGTGGTCGAGTCGGTCAAGGCCGCCTCGGACCTTTATGCCCCACTGAGTGGTGAAGTCCTAGGCGTCAACACCCTGCTTGAGGATGCCCCTGAAAGCCTCAATGAAAGCCCCTATGACGATGCCTGGCTGATCAAGATTCGTCTGGCAGAACCCGATGAACTCGAATCGCTGATGGACGCTGACAGCTATACCGAGCTTGTCGCCAACGAAGCCAACGACTGATCGCGTTTACCACCCACACCCGAGGCTGACCTCCTCGCTGTTGTCGGAAGGCCGCTCACTCGTTACCGGGTTCTGCACTGATAGCACCCTGCAGTGACGCCTTCCGACACCTCATCTTACGGATATCCCATGGCCGCTGACTCTCGCTCGCTGGATGAACTCTTCGCGCATGATGCGTTTATTGCCCGTCATATCGGCATCGATACCACGGCACGTCACCAAATGCTGGAGACGCTGGGCGCCGATACGATGGCTGACCTGCTCGCGCACGCCATTCCCCAGGACATTCGCATGGAAGGCGAACTGAATCTGGCCGAACCGGTGTCGGAGCTTGAGGCGCTGACGCGTCTACGTCGGGTCATGGGTACCAATCAGGTCATGAGAAATCATATCGGGGCCGGCTATTACGGCACCATCATGCCTGCCGTCATTGCGCGCAATGTACTTGAAAACCCGGGCTGGTATACCGCCTATACGCCGTATCAACCCGAGATTTCCCAGGGTCGGCTCGAAGGCCTGCTCAACTTTCAGCAGATGGTCATGGACATGACCGGCATGGCACTGGCCAATGCCTCATTGCTGGATGAAGCTACCGCCGCCGCCGAGGCCATGGCGCTGTGCAAGCGCGCCAACCGCAAAAACAAAAGCTCGGCATTTTTTGTGGCCGATCACGTGTTCCCCCAGACGCTGGACGTCGTGCGTACGCGTGCTCGCTGGCTGGGCCTTGAGGTCATCGTCGACCGCGCCGAAACACTGGATCAGTACGATGTCTTTGGTGCTCTGCTGCAGTATCCGGCTGAAGACGGCAGCGTGACGGATCTCAGAGCGCTTATCGAGCGCGCGCATGAGCGTCACACCATGGTCGCCGTGGCCACCGACCTTCTGGCACTGGCCCTTTTGAAGCCGCCGGGAGAGATGGGCGCCGATATCGCACTTGGCTCCGCTCAGCGCTTTGGCGTGCCCATGGGCTTTGGCGGCCCGCATGCTGCCTTTTTTGCCGTCAACGACGACCTCAAGCGTTCCATGCCCGGTCGTGTTATCGGGGTTTCCCGCGACCGCCACGGCAAACCCGCGCTACGCATGGCCATGCAGACACGGGAACAGCACATCCGTCGCGAGAAGGCGACCTCCAACATTTGTACCGCCCAGGCGCTGCTGGCCAACATTGCCGGTTTTTATGCGGTCTATCATGGCCCGGACGGTATTCGCACCATTGCCACTCGCGTTCATCGCCTGACCTGCATTCTGGCAAAAGGCCTGGCCGACAGCGCTGCAAGCGTCGACAACGAGGGCTTTTTCGATACGCTGACGCTGCGCGTTGATGATGTAGCAGCACTTCAGCAGCGCGCTGAAAAGGCCGGCCACAATCTGCGCTATCGTGACGATGGCCGGATAAGCATCAGTCTGGACGAGACCACCACCCCGGAAGATCTCGACGCCCTTTTCACCATTTTACTGGGTGGCCAGCACGATCAGAATGTGGCCGCCATAGACGCCAAGCTTCAAAATACCGGCACCCAATTACCGGCGCCCTGCCAGCGACAGTCAGACTTTTTGACGCATCCGACCTTCTCGCGCTATCACAGCGAAACCGAGATGCTGCGCTACCTGAAGCGGCTCGAAAATCGTGATCTGTCGCTCACGCATGCCATGATTCCGCTGGGCTCCTGCACCATGAAGCTCAATGCCACCACCGAGATGGTGCCGCTGTCCTGGACCGAGTGCGCCGACATTCATCCCTTTGCGCCCGAGTCGCAGGTGTCGGGCTACATGACGATGATTGGTGAGCTGGGGAACTATCTCATTGAAGTCACCGGTTATGATGCCATCTCCATGCAGCCCAACTCCGGGGCACAGGGAGAATATGCCGGGCTTCTGGCCATCCGGCGCTATCAGCAGTCGATCGATCAGGGCCATCGACACATCTGCCTGATTCCGTCATCGGCCCATGGCACCAACCCGGCATCGGCCGCCATGACCAGCATGAAGGTGGTGGTGGTGGAATGTGATGCCAACGGCAATATCGATCTGGCAGATCTGCAGGTGAAGGCTGAAAAACACAGCGATGAACTCTCGGCCATCATGCTGACCTATCCGTCGACGCATGGCGTTTTTGAAGAAGGTGTTCGCAAGGCCTGTGAGATCGTGCATCAGCACGGCGGCCAGGTGTATATCGATGGCGCCAACATGAACGCCCAGGTGGGCCTGTGTCGGCCAGGGGATTATGGCGGTGATGTTTCACATCTCAACCTGCACAAGACCTTCTGCATTCCCCACGGTGGTGGCGGCCCAGGCATGGGTCCGATTGGCGTCAAGGCGCACCTGGCCGATTATCTGCCGGGCCATGTCCATCGCACCGATCACACGAGCCTTGAGCCGGGCACTGCCGTCTCCTCGGCCGCCTTTGGCAGCGCCCTGATCCTGCCCATTTCATGGGCCTACATCGTCATGATGGGCGCACGCGGCCTGCGAGAGGCCAGTGAAGCGGCCATTTTGAATGCCAACTACATGGCCCATCGTCTGAGCGAGCACTACAGAGTCCTCTACCGTGGCCAAAAGGGCCATGTGGCGCACGAGTGCATCATCGATATTCGGCCCCTCAAGGCCGCCAGCGGTATCGACGAAGAGGACATTGCCAAGCGTCTGATGGATTACGGCTTCCATGCACCGACCATGTCCTTCCCGGTGGCCGGCACCCTCATGATCGAGCCGACCGAGTCCGAGTCACATCAGGAGCTGGACCGCTTCTGTGAGGCCATGATTGCCATTCGTGAAGAGATTCGCGCCGTGGAGCAGGGAGACGTGGCACGCGACAACAATGTGCTGGTCAATGCCCCGCACACTCAGCGTGACCTGTATCAGGAAGACTGGCCGTTCCCCTACTCCCGGGAACAGGCTGCCTTTCCAACACCGGCGACAAAAGCCGCCAAGTTCTGGCCCAGCGTCAACCGGGTCGACAACGTCTATGGCGACCGCAACCTGATCTGCAGCTGTCCGAGCATTGATGACTATCGCGACTGATTGACCCTCGCGATCGATCAGCCTTTCGGATACAAAAGGCCGACACAATGGATGACATTGTGTCGGCCTTTTTGGTCAACGCCTGACGCTGCTGGAGAGACTTACGCGTTACCGCCCTCGGCAGGCGTTTCGTAGCCATACATGTCGGCAGGCGCTTCGTAGCCATAAAGGGCATTGCGACGCTGCTCGCGAAATTCATCCAGCAACTGGCGGTATCGTCGAGGCAGCTCCACCCCTCTGCGCGTCAAAACATACAGGGATTCATACACCGGCACCGACAACGGTACTTCCTGAACCTGGCGCTGCCAAGGCGAGGTTTCAAGCACCGCGCGAGATACGACCGTAAAGCCCAGCCCGCGAGCGACCGCGTCCAGCACAACTGCCACATCGTTGGTATAGCCCTTTTGCGGAAAGTAACTGATCGAGCGGAACTCGTCAGGGTAGTTGTCACGCAGCACCTGGCTTGCGTTATTAACGCCATCGAAGTAGTTCAGAAACCCCAGAGACAGCAGTTCGTTGATGCTATTGCCACGAAAATCGGCAGGCACCACCAGGCATAGCGGCTCATGGTGCCAGAGCTCATACTCAAGGTCGGGATGACGCGTGATATCCGTGACGATCCCCAGGTCATGGCGACCAGCCAGAACATCCTGCACGATTTCGGCATTGAAGGCGAAATTGTAGTTGATGGTCAGCCCGGTATTGACCTGCTGATAGCCCAGTGCAAAGGGGTAAAACATCAAGCCGATGCTTGACGGGCTGGCGACACGACAGTCGCCACTGCTCAGGGACTCATCATCAAGGCCATGGCGAAACTGTTCATGTTCGGCAAACAGGCGAATGGCATAGTCGTAGGCCCGCCGTCCTGCTTCCGTGAGCGTAAAACGACGGCCGTGCCGACGCAGCAGGGTCTTGTCGAGATAGTGTTCAAGCTTGCGGATGTGCTGGCTGACCCCGGGCTGCGTCATTTCCAGCTTATGGGCCGTATGGGTAAAGCTGCCTGTTTCCACCAGCGTGATAAAGGTTTTGAAATACTGGGCATTAAACATGAGACGTTATCAGCTCACTGACAGCCCTGAACGACATGCGCCCGGGCAAACAAAAAATCTTCATTTCTGATCAGATAGATACGGCGTGACCGGCTACCTTATCAGAAAAGAGCACGGCCCGCATGAGCTCCTCGGGCTCTCGTGTTAGCATCCCGTGACAGGATTTTTGACACTGCTTGCCATTGGAATCTCCAACATGCCTGACCCCTTTTTAAGACGCGCAGAAGACATCAAAAAGACACTGCTTGCGATGGAATCCGAGGCGCGCGAGGAAGACCTTTTTGCACTGGGCTACATGATTCCGCAGATCGAGCTTGTGCAGGAGATGGCGCAATACGATCCAGAGGACGTAACCAGCGAGGACTTCGATGCCACCTACCGCCAGTGGCTTGAAAGCACCTTCATGGAAGATGCTATGGAAAGCGATGACCGTCAGCGGATCGAGGAACTCTGGCACAGCGCCATGAACCGCGCGGGCTGACCCATGTCGCCAGAGCTTGCCTCTGGCATTTGTTGACTGCAGGAAAAGGAGATCAAAGAGGATGAAGGAAGCTACACGGATTTCAGTCACCATTTCTCCGGAAGGCAGTCTGGAAGTGCTCTCTCAGCAGGAGGTCAATCGCCTGCGAGACACTTCCTCCAACGGCATGCACGATGTGCTTCGCCGCTGTGCACTGGCCATCCTGAACTACGGCACCATGGTTGATGACAGCTGCAGCGTGCTTGAGGCCTATCACGACTTTGATATCGAAGTCATCCAGCAGGATCGAGGCATCCGGCTAAAGCTTACCAATGCTCCGGCCCATGCCTTCGTGGACGGCAGCATGATTCGCGGCATCCGTGAACTGCTGTCTTCCGTGCTGCGTGATGTGGTTTACGTCTCCAACGAAATCGAAAAACATGGTCGCTTCGATCTCGAATCTGCCGAAGGCATTACCAACGCCGTGTTTCATATCCTGCGCAATGCCGGGGTCATGAAGCCTTCGCGTGATCCCAACCTGGTGGTCTGCTGGGGCGGTCACTCTATCTCACGCGAGGAGTACGACTACAGCAAGTCGGTCGGCTATCACCTTGGGCTGCGTGACATGGACATCTGCACCGGTTGCGGGCCGGGCGCCATGAAAGGACCGATGAAGGGTGCCAATGTGGCTCACGCCAAACAGCGTCGTCGCAACAGTCGCTACCTGGGCATTTCGGAGCCTGGCATCATTGCAGCCGAGTCTCCCAACCCAATCGTCAATGAACTGGTCATCATGCCGGACATTGAAAAGCGGCTTGAGGCCTTCATTCGCGTTGGGCACGGCATCATCATCTTTCCCGGTGGCGTGGGCACCGCCGAAGAGATCCTGTACCTGCTGGGTGTATTGCTGCATCCGGACAATGCCGACATCCCCTTCCCGATCATCTTTACCGGGCCGGCCGGCAGCGCCGACTATTTCCGTCGCATTGATGAATTTATTGCCTTCACGCTGGGCGCCGAGGCTCAAAAGTACTACCGCATCATGATTGACGACCCCGTCGGGGTGGCCCGTGCCATGAGAGACGGTATCGAGGAAGTTACTGCCTTCCGCCGCGAGCATCAGGATGCTTTCTACTTCAACTGGCGCCTGGAGATTCCAAGAGACTTTCAGCAGCCCTTCACCCCGAACCACGAGTCAATGGCCGGGCTGGCCCTTCATCGTCGCCAGAACGTGCATGATCTGGCCGCCAACCTGCGTCGCGCCTTCTCGGGGATAGTGGCCGGCAACGTCAAGGAGCAGGGCGTACGGGCCATCGAAAAACAGGGTCCTTTCCGCCTGAACGCTGAAAGCGAGCTCATGGCGCCTTTGGATGAGCTGCTGACCTCCTTTGTGGCGCAGGGACGCATGAAACTGCCCGGCAGTGAATACGTTCCCTGCTATACGCTGAACACGTAAAATGTGACCAGACTGCCGGTGGCGCTACTGCTCTGCAGGGCGCCACCAGCCATAAAGTGCATGCAGCAAGAGCCCGATGGTCATGGCTCTGGGCAACCACTGATACCAGTCCTGCGACTGTCCTGTCGCAAGTTGCCAGATCGCCGTTGCCGCCACACCCGCCACCAGCCACAACAAAAGCCGTTTAAGCGCTGTCAACGCTCCCTTCCTGACGCTGCTGGAGGCACGCTGCCATAACAGGGCAGACACGACGACCAGCGCCGCCACGCCCCCACAGACCAGTATCAGACGCTCATTGTCGCGAACAATGTAGTAGCCGGGCGCTGCCATCAGCATGGTCAGGGCAAGCCCCAGCAAAATGGAGATTCGCTCACCGCTGGCCAGCAGACCCTGACGACTCATGAATGCGCTTCCAGCCACTGCTCCGCCCAGGGCAGTGCGGCATCGTCGGCCATGGGCGTTTCCGAGGCGTCTACTTCCAGACGCTCGCTAACACGGCTGGCGCCAAGAGCGGTCAGAAGCTCGTCCAGCTTGCGCCCGGCACCACAGAAACTCTCCTCGTAGCTGCTGTCTCCCATGGCAATCAGAGCGTATTGCAGGCCCTGAAGTGACGGGCGCTGCTGCTCAAGGGCACTGCTGAGACCGGTGAAATTGCCCGGATAATCGCCCCGGCCCGTGGTCGAAATGCAAAAAAGTGCCAGGTCCGGCCGCGGGTCGACCAGCTTTTCCAGCGTGGGGGTTTCATGAATCTCGACACCGTAGCCTGCCGACTCAAACAAGGGGGCTATCTGCTCGGCGACATCCAGCGCGCCGCCATAAACAGTGGCAACATAAATTCCGACATCAGGCATGATTTTCGAACACCAGGATTAAATTTGGGAAATGGTAACATAGTGCTTCAGGCGCTTTCCCGGTGAGCAACCTGCAAAAAAGCCCCGCCATGGGCGGGGCTTTTCATGTCATGACAGACGATCGTCATGGCCGTGGATACAGCAATGGATCAGGCCTTGTCGCGCTCTTCCACCAGAGCCTTGAGCTTCTGGCCCGGACGAAAGGTCACCACGCGACGCGCCGAGATCGGGATCTCCTCTCCTGTCTTGGGATTACGACCAGGCCTTTCACGCTTGTCGCGCAAATCAAAGTTGCCAAAACCTGACAGCTTGACCTGTTCGTTTTCCCTGAGACACCCGCGGATTTCGTCAAAAAACTGCTCGACAAGCATTTTGGCTTCACGCTTTGAAAATCCAAGCGACGTGTGCAGATGCTCTGCCAGTTCAGCCTTGGTCAACGCACTCATTATCCGACATCCTGTAGGAGACAATCTTTAGGAGACAGTATCCCGCCGCCGCATTCAGTTACGCAGCAACGCGCCAAAACGTTCCGAGGAGACCGCTACAATATTGTCAATTGTCTGATTAATTTCAACATCTGTCAGCGTGCGCGAAGGATGCTGCCAGGTCAAGCCCAGCGCCAGGCTCTTGCGCCCCTCTTCCACACCGGCGCCCTGATAGACGTCAAAAAGACGCAGATCCGTTAAGGCTTCCCCGGCCTGTTCACGAATGACATCCAGAAGCGACTGTACCGGCAGGCTCTCGTCTACCAACAAGGCCAGGTCGCGCCTGACTTCCGGATGGCGAGACAGAGGGCTAAATGCTGCCAGCCTACCCTGCTGCAGGGCCACCAGCTCAAGCTCGAACACATAGACCTCGGGCTTGATGCCAAGCTGCTCTCTGACAGCAGGATGCAGCGCTCCGACCCAGCCGACAGGATGCTCACCTCGCAGGATACGGGCACACTGCCCGGGGTGAAGCGCTTCATGCTCACCCGGCTCGAAACGCCATTCGCCCTCGACACCCCCCAGGGACAGAAGACGCTCAACGTCTCCCTTGATGTCAAAGAAATCGACGCCTTCCCTGCGGCTCGTCCACCCTTCCGGGTCTCGTGTGCCACAGATCATGCCACCCAGCATGGGCGTTTGCGTCAACGCATCGATCTCGCCGTTGAACACCAGTCCGGTTTCAAAAAGACGAATGCGTTGCTGCTGACGATTGAGGTTGTGCAACAGCGCACGGCTCAAGCCCGCCCACAGACTCGAGCGCATGACGGACATATCGCTGGAAATGGGGTTGGCAAGTGTCGGGGTCACGACATTCGGATTCAGGGCCTGCTGAAGATCGTCAGACACAAAACTGTAGGTAATGGCTTCCTGATAACCACCGGCCACCAGATGCTGACGAATGACATCGAGCGAAACCTTGGTGGCATCCTCACGACGTGGCGCCAGACTGGCCTGCGGGTAGCGAACGGGCAACCGGTTATAACCGTGCACGCGAGCCAGTTCCTCAACCAGGTCTTCCTCGAGACGCACATCAAAGCGCCATGCCGGGACACTGACGTCCCAACCACCTGATTCACAAGCCTTCAGAGTCATGCCAAGACGCGTCAGGATATCGCGGATCTCGTCGTCTTCAAGCGTCATGCCCAGAATCCGACTGACGCGCTCGGCGCTCAACGTTATCTGGCAGGTATCGGGCAGCGCCTGTTGATCCGTTTGCTCGATGACAGGGCCGGGACGGCCACCGGCCAGCTCGACAAGCAATCCTGTCGCCCGCTCGAGTGCGCGCACCTGCAACGTTGAATCCACACCGCGCTCAAAACGATGAGAAGCGTCCGTGTGCAGACCGTACTGACGCGCCCTTCCAGCAACGGCCAGCGGCGCAAAGAAGGCAGACTCCAGCAGCACATGACGCGTGTCAGAATTGACGCCTGAACGCTCTCCACCCATGACACCGGCGATGGCCAACGGGCCCTCTGCATCGGCAATCAGGAGGGTATTGTCTTCAAGCGCCACCTTCTGTCCATCAAGCAGGGTCAATGACTCACCGGCGCGGGCATTACGCACTTCGATATGGCCCTGGAGTCGATCCAGATCGAAGGCATGCATCGGCTGTCCCAGCTCAAGCATCACGTAATTGGTAATGTCCACCACAATATCGATGGAGCGCAGGCCGCAGCGACGCAGATATTCTGTCAGCCACAGAGGAGAAGGCGTACTGACATCAACATCGCGGACAATACGCGCACTGTAGCGTGGGCATGCACTGGCATTGTCCAGACGAACCTCAAAGCGCTCATCGACCTGCGCTGCCACGGGCGCAACCCCGGGCGTTTTGACTTCAACCCGATTGAGCACACCAATCTCGCGTGCAAGCCCCATAACACTCAGGCAGTCGCCACGATTGGGGGTAAGATCAACATCGATACTGTGGTCGTCCAGCCCAAGCCACTGCCTTAAATCTTCGCCTATGGGTGCATCGTCCGGCAGCACCCAGATGCCCGGAGACTTTTCCTCGACCAGGCCAAGCTCTGACTCGCCGCAGATCATGCCGTGAGAGGCCACACCCCTGAGCCTGGCTTCCTTGATGGCGAAGTCGCCGGGCAGTACAGCACCGGGCCTGGCCAGCGCCACCTTCTGACCGGCGGCCACATTGGGCGCGCCGCACACGATTTGTTGAAGCTGGCCGCTGCCGTCATCGAGCTGGCAGACGCGCAAACGATCGGCATCAGGATGCTGAGCGGCCTCTTTAACCTGTGCAACCACGACGCCTGAAAACGGGGCGGATACCAATTCAATGGCATCCACTTCCAGCCCTGCCATGGTGATCTGATCGGCAATCGCCTGCACATCCTGCGCCACATCAACCCATTGACGCAGCCACTGTTCGGAAACTTTCATCTTGCCTCGCTATACCGAAACGAATTACTGGAACTGGCGGAGAAAGCGCAGATCGTTATCGAAGAAAAGCCGCAGATCATTGACGCCATATCGCAGCATCGCCAGACGCTCGACGCCCATACCAAAGGCAAAACCGCTGTAGCGCTTCGAATCTATATCGACGTGGTCAAACACATTGGGATGCACCATGCCGCAACCCATGACCTCAAGCCAACCGGTATGAGAACACACCCGGCACCCTTTGCCACCGCAGTTAACGCACTGAATATCGACTTCTGCCGAAGGTTCGGTAAACGGAAAGTAGGAGGGACGAAAGCGAACATCGAGCCGGTCACGTTCAAAAAAGGCTTTCAGAAAAGCTTCAATGGTGCCCTTGAGATCGGCAAAGCTGACGTTCTCGTCTACAAACAGTCCTTCTACCTGATGGAACATGGGGCTATGAGTGAGATCGGAATCGTTACGATAGACACGCCCTGAACACACCAGTCGCACTGGCGGCTCCTGATGCTCCATGGTGCGGATCTGAACCGGAGACGTGTGCGTGCGCAAGACATGGCGCGCATCGAAGTAAAAGGTGTCATGCATGGCGCGGGCAGGATGATGCGCCGGGATATTCAGCGCCTCGAAGTTATGATAATCGTCCTCGATCTCGGGCCCTTCGGCGATGTCATAACCAATATTGGCAAAACACTGCTCGATACGACGCAGCGTCTGGGTAATGGGATGCAGACCACCCGACGACTCCCGCCGACCCGGCAGGGTGACATCCACCTTCTGTTCTGCAAGCCTGGCCGCCATGGCACTGGCTTCCAGCGCCGTCCTTTTGGCATCCAGTGCGGCTTCAACCTGTTGCCTTGCCTGATTGATCACTTCCCCGGCGGCGGGTCGCTCCTGCGCCGGCAGTTTTCCCAATCCTTTCAAAAGGGCCGTCACCTCGCCCTTCTTGCCCAGATAGCGGACACGAATATCTTCCAGTGCCCTGATATCTTCGGCAGCGTCAATGGCTTCGACTGCCGTCGCTACTACTGTGGAGAGATGCTCCATCCGTCTTGCTCCATGAAAAACGGCAGATTGCAGATACCAGGAAAGCTCTGCACGTTGATCCTGTTATCAGGGATCTGACGATAAATTGTTGCCACACAAAAAAACAAGGGAAGAGCGACGGCTCTTCCCTTGTAGCACTTCGGCAGGTGACATCAAGTCACCAGCACCATCAGGCAGCCTTGGCTTGCTCGACGATGGAACCGAAAGCCTGCTTTTCGTGAACGGCCAGATCAGCAAGGATCTTGCGGTCGATCTCGATACCGGCCTTTTTCAGACCGTTAATGAAGCGGCTGTAGGACATGCCATGAGTGCGAGCTGCAGCGTTGATACGTGCAATCCACAGCGCACGGAACTGACGCTTTCGCTGACGACGGTCACGATAGGCATACTGACCTGCCTTGATAACCGCCTGCTTGGCGACACGGAAAGTACGCGAACGAGCACCGTAGTACCCTTTAGCCTGCTTCAAAATCTTCTTGTGACGACGACGAGCGACGACACCACGCTTTACACGAGCCATGAAAACCTCCTGACTTCAGTTGTTTAAATCGACTTAGATATAAGGGAGCATGCGCTCGATCAAACGGCGATCGGCATCATGGATCTGCTTCATACCGCGCAGCTGACGCTTACGCTTGGTCGATTTCTTGGTCAGGATATGGCTGCGAAAGGACTGCTTGTGCTTAAAGCCCTTGGCAGTGCGTTTGAAGCGCTTGGCCGCACCGCTGTTGCTTTTGATCTTCGGCATGAGAATAACTCCGCACGATATTTTTTAGAAAACCCGAGGCCGACATGTTGAGCCATCCATGATGGCTCAACATGCCCGTTAAACTGCCCACGGATCACTTTTTCCTGGGGGCCAACATCATGATCATTTGCCGGCCTTCCATCTTCGGACGCGATTCTACAACAGCAAGGTCTTCCAAGTCATGTTCTACACGCTCCATGAGCTTGCGTCCGATGTCCTGGTGCGCCATTTCGCGACCACGGAATCGCAACGTGACCTTGCCCTTATCGCCTTCCTCAAGGAAACGCGTCAAATTCTTGAGCTTGACCTGATAATCACCTTCGTCAGTGGCCGGCCTGAATTTGACTTCCTTGATCTGAATCTGCTTTTGCTTCTTCTTCTGAGCAGATTTCTGTTTTTTCAGTTCGAACTGATGCTTGCCGTAATCCATGATCTTGCAAACGATCGGATCGGCATTGGATATCTGCACGAGATCAAGCCCAGCTTCTTCAGCCTTGGCAAGCGCCTCATTCATGGGCACAACACCCAGCTGCTCGCCCTCGCTATCGATAAGCCGAACTTCATCCGCACGAATACGGTCATTTATGGGTGCGCGCTTTTCCTGAGGGCGCCCACGTTGGTTATTTCGCTTGATCGTCAAGTCTCCATTGCTGAAAAGAAATGCTGCTATCTACGCTCGGTATCGAGTCTGGCAAGAAATTCGGGAACTGTCATCGTTCCCAGATCCTCACCGGTCCGCGTTCGGACAGCAACGCTATTTGACTCCACTTCCTTATCACCAACTACCAGCAGATAAGGCACTTTCTGGAGTGTATGCTCACGAATTTTAAAACCGATCTTCTCATTCCTCAAGTCTGACTTGACACGAAGACCCGCTTGTTGCAATTGCTCGGTCAGCGCCGAGGCATAAGACGCCTGCGCATCGGTGATATTAAGCACAGCGATCTGCTCTGGAGAAAGCCACAGAGGCAAGGCGCCTGCATGATGCTCCAGCAGGATACCGATAAAGCGCTCGAAGGAACCGATGATGGCACGGTGCAGCATGACCGGTGTATGACGATTGCCATCTTCACCTACATATTGCGCACCAAGACGGCCGGGCATCATGAAGTCAACCTGCATGGTACCTACCTGCCACTCCCGGCCCAGACAGTCACGCATATGGTACTCGATCTTGGGGCCATAAAAGGCACCCTCTCCCGGCAGCTCCTGCCAGGTGACGTCACAGGCCGTCAGTGCCGCCCGCAGCGCGCCCTCGGCCTTGTCCCAATCTTCATCACTGCCGATACGCTTTTCAGGGCGCAGCGCAATCTTGACGTCGATATCGCTAAAGCCAAAATCTTCATAGACCTTGAGCGCCTGGCGGTGGAAATCGGTCACCTCAGGTTCAATTTGACGCTCTGTACAGAAGACGTGACCGTCGTCCTGGGTAAAGGCACGCACCCGCATGATGCCATGCAACGCGCCCGAAGGTTCGTTGCGATGACAGCCACCAAACTCGCCGTAGCGAATGGGCATTTCGCGATAGCTGTGCAGGCCGGAATTGAATACCTGAACATGTCCAGGGCAGTTCATCGGCTTGAGCGCGTACTCGCGCTTTTCCGACTCGGTAAAGAACATGTTTTCCGAATAGTTGTCCCAATGACCGGACTTTTTCCAGAGACTGACGTCCATGACCTGCGGGCAGCGAATCTCCTGATAGCCGCCGCTGTGATACACGCGACGCATATACTGCTCGACTGCCTGCCAGATGGCCCAGCCTCGCGGATGCCAGAACACCATACCGGGCGACTCTTCCTGCTGATGGAAGAGATTGAGCTGTCGGGCAAGCTTGCGGTGGTCGCGCTTTTCCGCTTCCTCAAGCCGCTTCAGATAGGCATTCAACTGCTTCTTGTCCGCCCAGGCCGTGCCATAAATGCGTGTCAGCATGGTATTGGAGGCATCGCCGCGCCAATAGGCGCCGGCCAGCTTTAAAAGCTTGAAGGACTTGAGATGCCGGGTATTGGGAACGTGAGGTCCCCGGCACATGTCCGTGTATTCCTTGTGATGATAAAGGCGAATGGTCTCGCCTGCTGGAATACGGGAAACGATATCCTGCTTGTAGGGTTCGTCTCTGGCGACAAAAGCCTCCATGGCCTGATCGCGGTCGACGTACTTCCTGTCAACGTCATACCCTTCGTCGATCAGTTCGCGCATGCGCTTTTCGATCTTTTCCAGATCATCGCTTGAAACAGACTGCCCAAAATCGATGTCGTAATAAAAGCCGTCATCAATGACAGGACCAATGGCCATTTTGGCTTCGGGGTACAGCTGTTTGACGGCATGTCCAATGAGATGCGCACAGGAGTGGCGAATAATCTCGAGCCCTTCCTGGTCCTTCGCAGTCACGATGGCAACGGTTGCGTCATGGTCGACAACGTCGGCCGTATCGACCAGCTGTCCATCTATTTTGCCGGCAATGGCCGCTTTTGCCAGACCGGCACCGATGGACTCGGCAATTGCCATAATGGATACGGGAGATTCGAATTGACGCTGGCTACCGTCAGGAAGCGTGACGATGGGCATAGGAGTTCCTTCCTTTTTCAGTGGTGACCGCTACCAGGAGTCACTTGAGGTATTACATTGTCAGCACGACACAGGGAATGCGTCATGGAACTGGCAGGCGTGAGGCAAGCTATAAGCCGGCATGCAAACTAACAAAGAGTGACGAATGACGTCCAGCTAATAACTGAACATTGCAACAGTCGCTGGCATCTGACACACAGCATTTATATAAAAAAGAGGGCGCCGAAGCGCCCTCTTTTATCAGATCCAGATCAGCAGGATTTACTGATTGCTGGAACCGTTCTGGCCGGTACGATCCATCACCTTACCGTCATCACCCAGCGGATGAACTTCAGTACGGCGGTTTTCTGCACGACCTTGAGCAGTATCGTTACTGGCTACCGGATTCTGCTCGCCGAAGCCGAGGGCTTCCATGCGATCAGCTGATACGCCCTGAGAAATCAGATACTGGCGAACGGATTCTGCACGACGCTGAGACAGATCCTTGTTGTAGGAATCGCTACCGACGGAATCGGTATAACCTTCCAGGCGAACGCGAACCTGTTCATTGCTGTTGAGCTTCTCGGCAACATCATTAAGCGTTTGTTCTGCATTGGACTTGAGCTTCGCAGAATCAAATTCGAAGTTGACGTCGCGCAGTACCAGCGATGCCGGGCAACCCAGTGCATTGACCTGAGTACCTGCCGGGGTGTCCGGGCACTGATCCTGATAGTCCGGTACGCCGTCACCATCGGAATCCAGCGGGCAGCCGCGTGAATCGACTTCTACACCAGCCGGGGTACCCGGGCACTGGTCGAGATAGTCCGGTACGCCGTCACCATCAGTATCGATCGGGCAGCCCTTGGCATCAACGGCAACGCCGGCAGGTGTACCCGGGCACTCATCACGAGAATCCGGCACGCCATCGTTGTCAGAATCCATTTCACGGCTATCGCCGCCCGAGCAAAGCAGGGCACCTGCTGTTGCACCGGCAGTTGCGCCGACGGCAGCACCAGTCTCTTCATCGTCATTGCTGCTGACACCGTAACCGAGGCCACCACCGATCAGGCCACCAGCCAGACCGCACACGAAAGGAGAAGAGTACCAGGAATCGCCGCTGGAAGAAGCGCCAGAGGATTGAGAACCTGAGCTGGCGCAGCCAGCGAGACCCATTACGAGAGCAGATCCCAGCAGCAAGCCAGTTGTTGATTTATTCATGCAAGACTCCTTCTTTTTTGCAACGCTAGGGCAACGATGTTGTTACTAAGCGGTTCCGAGTATAGGCAACGCCAACAGCTCTAGAAAGTTTTTCTTCTACTGCCAGAAAAAGCACCCAAGAGGCATTGGAGCACGCTATTGACCACCCTGCTTTGGTCATTTGGGACAACTACACGATGCCATGATGAAAAACGCGTCACCGGCAATCCATTGTGACGTATTCGAACACTGTTTTCGCACTGAAAGCGATGAAAGTCAAACGCTGTTTATTGCATTGATTAAATTTCAGGTTAATTGTTTCTAACTTTAAAAAAATAAATCCTGCCCTGAATATACTTTATCGATGCGCCAAAACGTTATCCGTTCGACCTACCAACTTGCGCGCAGCCTGAAGAATAGCCGTTTCGTGTTCGCTGACAACCTGCAGCCTATGCCGGTCTTCCTGCATTCTTTCGCGCGCCGTCAGTGCCGAGCGGGCCTGATGGGTATGCAAATGAGAGGCGCTATCGCTGACCTTCGCAATCACTGCCAGTTCATCATCCTTCCACCAGCCGGTATCAAGAATATCGATAATGACTCGGGCACGCAGACACCCTTCCATCAGGTCCATCTGGCCTTCCTGCATGGCCCGACCTATAACGTTGAGATTGGACAGGCACTGATATTCGGCTTGTGCCTGCTCCTGAAGCTGATGTTGCCGACGCCGACTCAGCTCGCGGGACATGCGCCAGATGATCAGCAGCAAAACGCCGACAATCACCAGCGCCATACATAAAAGCGTCATTGCCCAGATGTGTGACACGATAAATATCACTCCTCGGTATTGGTCCGCCGATAAATCTCATGAAGACTGCATTGATGGGCATGCATTCGAAGGCAAATAGTCACAGGAGAACAGTATTGGCGACACGTCCGTTTATTCAGCGCCTAACGCCTTGAACTCGGCGATCAGCTTTTCCTGCTGCTGCTTGTGGGAATAGTTTTTTGCAAGTGCTGATAATTCCTCGCTCAACACATGGCGCCTATCACTATTTTCAAGAAGCTCACGGGCATTTTGTGACCATTTGCGAGTATCCATGGCATTGAGGACAAGTTCAGGATAGCGATTTTCCAGAATCTCGGCACACCCGACGCCAGATGAAAGCATGACTGGCGTACCGCACGCCATGGCCTCCAGTGCAACGCGTCCAAATTCTTCAATGTGCGCAGGCAACATAAAAATATCCAGGGCGCCATACAGTCTTTCTACTTCGCTTACGGTAGAGCGCCAGATAAATCGCCCGGCGATACCAAGCCTTTGAGCCAAATTCTGGTATGAAGACGCATCATCCTTGCCAACGACTAGAAAGCGACAGCGATCAGGCAGCATTTGATCAAGCTCGGCGGCCAGCTTCACAAAGCCTTCCACGTTGCGTTTTGTAAAATTGCCCGAAGTGACCACCCCGACCAGAAACTCATCAGGCATCACGCCCAGAGACTGACGAATGTCTTCTCTGCCAGCATGGGCTCGCTCTGGATTGAACTGAACGGGATCATAACCGGGATAACTGATATCGATTCTGTCAGACGCGATGTCATAACGGGTCGTCAGATCGTTGCCCATCATTTTTGAATTGACAGCAACTCGACGAAAGCGCTTGCCCCTGAGCACATGATCATGGATGGCAGCCACTTCATGATGCTCTGGAAGCCCATGACCATGTATGGCCTGGCTCGCCAGATGCACACAGTTATGCAGATACACCACATCAGGTGTTTCCACATCGCCATGGCTGATCAGCAGAGCCGGTGAATGTCGGCTCACCCATGCCTGGACACGACGATTGAACCAGAAACGACGGCGCGCCCCCTTGAATGGCCAACGCCAGGTTTTCACCAGTTTTGCACCCGCGCGCTCTACCAGAGCGGCATTACCTCGCTCAGCAATGATCACGACCTGATACCCCAGGGCGATCAATGCCGCCGTCTGTTCAAGTGCATTGCGACTGGCACCGGTACTCTTTTCTACCTGGCGGATGGCTACGGCGGCCAGAGGTCTTGCATGTTCCGTCATTTAAAAGGCACTCAAACAGCATTATCAGCGAAGATGTTTTCACTGGCAGTAATGAACATCCACCGCGCCGACACCTACGTCAGCGCATTGGCGCCAGTATTCGGCCACTATGCATGACCGGTTAGACATCATGATAACACCAGGCTTTTCCCGGACCACTAATCCCTTGTTACCGCAGTCTGTATCACCTTATGGGCACCCGGATCATGCGGGCTTTAATCACTGTACCCATTGGGATTTTTCTGTTGCCAGCGCCAAGTGTCTGCCATCATTTTTTCAATACCAAACTTGGCTGCCCAACCAAGTACCTCTTCGGCATGAGCCGGGTCGGCGTAACAACGTGCGATATCACCGGCACGCCGGGGATAAAACTCATAGCCAACCTTCCGGTCGCTTGCCTTTTCAAAGGCCTGCACGACTTCAAGTACGCTGTAGCCCTTGCCGGTTCCAAGATTGAAGGTATGCACACCATCATGTCTGCACAGATACGCGAGTGCCTTCAAATGCCCTTGTGCCAGATCCGTGACATGGATGTAGTCGCGAACGCCCGTGCCATCGATAGTGTCATAATCATTGCCGAATACAGCCAGCACTTCGCGGCGACCGATCGCCACCTGGCTGACAAAGGGCACCAGGTTGTTGGGAATGCCGTTGGGGTCTTCGCCGATCATGCCGCTGTCATGGGCACCTACCGGGTTGAAATAGCGCAGTACGGAAATGCGCCACTGCGGATCCGAGACAGCAAGGTCCTGCAGGATCTCTTCGACCATCAACTTGGAGCGGCCATAGGGATTGGTCGCCGCAGTGGGGAAATTTTCCTGAATAGGGACCGATGCCGGATCGCCATAAACGGTGGCAGAGGAGCTGAACACCATTTTTCTGACGCCAGCACGTGACATGGCACCGCAAAGGACAAGCGTGCCGTTAACATTATTGTCGAAATAGTCGAGCGGCTTTTGAACGCTTTCCCCTACGGCCTTGAGCCCGGCAAAGTGAATGACCGAGTCAATCTCGTGCTGGCTAAAAACATCATCGAGCAGTGCGGCGTCCCGAATGTCCCCTTCAATCCAATGCACTTCTCTGCCTGTCAGCACGCTGACTCTTTCCAGAGATTTTTTATTGGCATTACAAAAATTATCCAATACCAATACGTCCTGACCTGCTTCCAGCAGTGCCAAAACCGTGTGTGAGCCGATATAGCCGGCACCTCCGGTGACAAGAATCATTTGTCTTCCCCTTGATGTGTGAATCACTAAAACGGCTGGGTGCACATTATTGTGCATAAAAATTCGATGGCTATGGTCGACGAAAGGCGCAAATACAATCGTCTTATACTTCATTATAAACATTAATAAAGTCGAGGGTTTATGCTGATCCATCGGTTATCTGTACCCAAAAACTCAACTCATGAAATCGGGAAAAAAGATGCCTGACAAGACGACGGATACCGACCAGCCATCCCCTCCGGGCAAGGCACCTGTTATCGGCCTTTGGCTGGGTCTACTATGGGTTTTGATGGTGTTGATTATACCCGCGCCACAAGGCATGTCGGGTAGCGCCTGGCACTGTATCGGTCTCGCGCTTCTGATGGCCACGTGGTGGTCTACAGAGGCCATTCCCATTCCGGCGACTTCACTGCTGCCCATCATTCTGGCCCCTGCCATGGGCATTGGGAGCCTCAAAGACGTCACTTCAGCCTATGCAGATCCCATCATTTACCTCTTTTTGGGTGGCTTCCTGCTGGGTCTGGCCATGCAGCGCTGGAATCTGCATCGTCGCATTGCATTGCGAATCCTGATTATTGTGGGATCTGACCCCAAACGCCAGATTGGCGGATTCATGCTGGCCACGGGATTTATCAGCATGTGGGTTTCCAATACGGCAACAGCCATCATGATGCTGCCTATTGGCACCTCTGTCATCGCCCTGCTCTCTACCAGCAATGAAAGCGAAGTACGGCGATACGCAACGACCCTGCTGCTGGCAATCGCCTATTCCGCCAGCATCGGCGGCGTCGCCACATTAATAGGCACGCCGCCCAATGCGCTACTGGCCGGCTATCTGTCCAATAATCAGAATATCGATATTGGCTTTGCTCAGTGGATGATCGTTGGCTTGCCGGTATCCATTGCCATGATGCTTCTGGCCTGGTGGTGGTTGACCCGAGAAGACTTTGATCTTGGACAGGGTGACGCCGGCGACAACCTTTTGAAAGAAGAGCTGGCCAAATTGGGCGCCATGAGTTCGGCCGAAAAACGGGTCGGCATTGCCTTTCTGGTCGCCGCTGCCGCTTGGATTGTTCGCCCCCTTCTCAACAACCTTGGTCTTGACTGGCTCAGCGATACCACCATTGCCATGACAGTGGGCATTGGCCTCTTTTTGACGCCATCGGGCACCAGCAAAAAAGAAAAACTCATGGACTGGGAAAGCTCTTCATCGCTTCCCTGGGGCGTATTGCTGCTGTTCGGGGGGGGGCTGGCGCTGGCCGGCATTATTCAGAGCTCAGGACTTGCGTCATGGATTGCAGAGCAGCTTTCACTGTTTTCGGTTTTCCCGCTGGTCGGGCTGATTGCCGTTGTCGTGCTGGTGATCATCTTCCTGACAGAAGTCACCTCCAACACCGCCACCGCTGCTGCCTTTTTGCCGTTGCTGGGTGCACTGGCCATTTCTCTGGGGCTCTCGCCACTGCTCATTACTGTACCAGCGGCGATCGCCGCAAGCTGCGCCTTCATGATGCCTGTCGCAACCCCACCCAACGCTATCGTGTTCGCAACCGGCCAGATGAAAATTCAATCCATGATTCGCGCCGGCCTGTTTTTGAATCTTGCCGGCACCGTCATCATCACACTGCTGGTATATATGCTGGTGTCCCTGCTCTGGTAAGCGCCTGAGTACCCAATCAAAAAAACCGTCTGCTGCTGGCAGACGGCTTTTTTATATGACAGCTTTTATTATTTTTAGAAACAGACATTCACTCCCTTTTGCCGCGGGCGCAAAAGCAAGTCATTTCACGTAAAGAACAGGAACCCCTTTATGATCAAGGCATTGGCAATATCAATCAAAAATCCGCCGACAACCGGGACAATAATGAAGGCAAGCCGTGAAGGGCCGAATCGTTCGGTTACCGCCTGCATGTTGGCAATGGCGGTGGGCGTCGCGCCCATGGCAAAACCGCAGTTGCCTGCCACCAGAACAGCAGCATCATAACCGCCCCCCATGACCCTGAAGGTCACCTGCGTGGTATAGAAAAAGACCAGTGCCACCTGCACTATCAAGATGACCAGCATGGGCAGGGCGAGATTGGCGAGATCCCATAGCTTGAGGTTCATCAGCGCCAGCGCCAGAAACACGGAAAGCGCCACGTTACCGACCGTGTTATTGGCATCATCATTGACATGATAAAGACGACTGATGCGAAGCACATTGCCGATAATCACGCAGGAAAACAGCACCCATACAAAGGTCGGCAGACTGAACGGCGTATTTTCAAGAACGCCATGAAAAAAGGTACCGGCCACAAGCCCCGCAAAGAGACAGCACAGCACACGAATCATGCTGCCCACGTCAGTTCGTTCATCCTTGCCAGCAAGATCAGCGACATCGGCCTGATCATCGCTTTCAATTTTCATCCCCTTCTTCCGGGCCCGTCGAATCAAAAATGACGCTGTAGGCCCGCCCACCAGAGAGCCGAACACCAGCCCGAACGTTGCCGCGGCCATTGCCAGCGCCATGGCACTTTCAACCCCATAATTGTTGGTAAACACCTCGGCCCATGCCGCCCCGGTGCCGTGCCCTCCGGACATGGTGATCGAACCACCAAGCAGCCCCATCACGGGTGACAAGCCAAACAGGGTAGCGATACCGACCCCTACGATGTTTTGCAATACCAGCAGGCCCACCACGAGCGCAAAGAAAATCAGCAATTTCGAACCACCGGCACGGATCAGGCCAAAATTGGCGGAAAGGCCGACCGAGGCGAAAAAAACCAGCATGAAGGGTTCCTGAAGGCCATCAAAAAAGGTGATTTCAACCCCAAACCCCCGCAATGCGGTGACCACTAGCGTGGCAAGGAGGCCACCGACCACCGGTACGGGTATGTTGAATTCACGCAGAAAGCGCACATGCTTGACGCACTGCTGACCAAGCACCAGCACCACAATGGCGATAAAGAGCGTCGTTATGGGACCCGGCGTCATAATGATTCCTGTAAGTTATTGATGTCATACACTGCAACGCCAGAAAGGCAGGCCCGAGTATAAGTCATCCGCCCCTTTCGGACCCAGCCTCATGGATGATCCCCGCGGTTTCGAGATTCTTCACTCCATGCCAAAACAAAATCATGATTCGATTAAACCTTTGCCTTCAGGTTACAGGGTCTCTCCTTGTTAAATACAATATTGATCATATTCATCGGCTAGTCATGACATGAAAAAGGATCGCCGCTTGCGCGGCGATCCTTCTATTCATTATCTGTCAGCAATCACACCTGCTAAAAGGTTTCCCACTCATCAGCATCACTGGTCGCCGCGGGTGCCTTGTAGCTCTGACTCTTTGCCGGTGTTTTAAGCTCGGTAGAAGCCCTAGGAGCCGTCGAATGCTTTGAGGCAGCCGATGTCGACGGATTATGGCCAACCGACCTTTCCATGATGCGGCTGGCGACCGGCACGGCGGAATGCCCCATCGCCCCGCCACTGGAGACCTTGAAGAACGCCACCTGCTCGCGCAGGACCCGCGCACTGTGCTCCATGGAACGGCTCGCTGCGGCCGCCTCTTCCACCAGCGCGGCGTTCTGCTGAGTCACACTGTCCATCTGTGAGATGGCCTGATTGACCTGATCGATACCGGTCGACTGCTCGCGGCTGGCCGCGGCAATCTCGGCGACGATATCGGTCATCTTGTTGATGCTTTCAACAATCCCCCCCAGCGTCTGGCCCGAGCGGTTGACCAGCTCGGCGCCGTTGGCCACCTTGGCCACGCTGTCATTGACCAGCGTCTTGATCTCACGAGCCGCATCAGCACTGCGGCTCGAGAGCGTGCGTACTTCGCTGGCGACCACAGCGAAACCACGGCCCTGCTCGCCGGCACGGGCGGCTTCGACCGCCGCGTTAAGCGCCAGCAGGTTGGTCTGGAAGGCGATCGAGTCGATCAGCCCGACAATCTCGGCAATCTTCTGACTTGAGGTGCTGATTTCGTTCATGGCAAGCGTCGTCTGCTCAACCACCTGACTACCATCACGGGCCTGCTGACGAACGTTGAGCGCCAGTTGATTGGCCTGAGCGGCGTTGTCGGCATTCTGCTTGACGGTCGAGGTCATCTCTTCCATGGAAGCCGCCGTTTCTTCAAGGCTTGCCGCCTGCTCCTGGGTACGACGGGAAAGATCATCATTGCCTGAAGCGATCTGGCTGGACGCCGAACCCACCGACTCGGCATTGACGCGGACATCGCTGACCACATGGGCGAGCTGCTTTTGCATGGCGCCCAGGCTTTGCAGCAGAGTGGCGAACTCGTCGCGCCCCGTCACCTTGATATGATTGTCCAGCTCGCCCTGGGCGATGGATTCGGAGACTTCACTGGCACGCTTGAGTGGCGCCATGATGCCGCGAATCAGTACCCAAGCAATGGCCGTCATCAGGACAAGGGCCACGATAATTGCAGCAATAATGATGCCGATCGACTGCGAAGCCGCTGCGATGCCATTGGCGTAAGACTGTTCGGCCTGTTCGGCATTGATTTTCAGAAGGCTTTCAAGCTCTGTTGATAAGGCTTCGAAATTCTCACGCGTTTGCTGAATGGTCGGGGTAAACCCGAACTCCCCCTGACTCATGTCGCGGTTTACCTGCTGATACAGTGTCCAGTAAGCCGTCAACAAGGGTGCGAGCCTATCTGCGATAGCTCTTTCTTCCGGCGATGTCACCTGTGTGGTGTTGTACGTCTGCCAGAGTCGATCCGTGTCGTTTTTATACTTTTGTTCATACTCACTCAAAACCGTAACTCCGCTTTGAGGATTTCTGTCTGCGCGCACCTTGAAAGAGTCGATCCGGGACCAGCTGATATTTTTTCTAATAGTGGCAAGATTTTGCAATGGCAGGACGTTGGTCTTGTAGACCGCTTCCAGATTGCTGTTGCTGAGTTTCATACCGAACACACCAGCAGCGCCAATAACTACCATGAAAATGCCCATGACGACCATGGTCGCCACAAGCTTGTATTTCACACTACGATTTAGCCCAAACATTTGGACCCACTCCCCGATGGCTTCGAAAGGTTAATAACGACCTGGTGGGTCGAGTGACCTCTATAACGGCAAAATCCAGCGTAACCTGAGGGCTTTAAAATCCCTTTTAAAAAAAGGCCGCCCGAAGGCGGCCTCTGATATTGGACTGTATCTGCTATCGGCTAAAAGGTTTCCCACTCATCAGCATCACTGGTCGCCGCAGGTGTCTTGTAGCTCTGGCTTTTTGCCGGTGTTTTAAGCTCGGTAGAAGCTCTGGGTGCCGCCGAATGCGTTGAGGCAGTCGATGTCGACGGTCTATGGTCAACCGACCTTTCCATGATGCGACTGGCGACCGGCACGGTAGAGTGCCCCATTGCCGAGCGATTGGAGACCTTGAAAAACGCCACCTGTTCACGAAGGACCCGCGCACTATGCTCCATCGAGCGACTGGCTGCGGCCGCCTCTTCCACAAGCGCAGCATTCTGCTGAGTCACGCTGTCCATCTGTGAGATGGCCTGGTTGACCTGATCAATACCGGTGGACTGTTCACGGCTGGCCGCGGCAATCTCGGCCACGATGTCGGTCATCTTGTTAATGCTTTCAACGATACCGCCCAGCGTCTGACCCGAACGGTTGACCAGTTCGGCACCGTTGGCCACCTTGGCCACGCTGTCATTGACCAGTGTCTTGATCTCACGGGCAGCGTCGGCGCTGCGGCTCGAAAGCGTGCGAACCTCGCTGGCAACCACCGCAAAACCGCGCCCCTGCTCACCAGCACGAGCCGCTTCCACCGCCGCGTTGAGGGCCAGCAGGTTGGTCTGGAAGGCGATCGAGTCGATCAACCCCACAATTTCGGCAATCTTTTGGCTCGACGTGCTGATGTCATTCATGGCCAGCGTTGTCTGCTCGACCACCTGACTACCGTCGCGGGCCTGCTGGCGCACATTAAGTGCCAGCTGATTGGCCTGAGCGGCGTTGTCGGCGTTCTGTTTGACGGTCGAGGTCATCTCTTCCATCGAAGCCGCCGTTTCTTCAAGGCTTGCTGCCTGCTCCTGGGTACGACGTGACAGGTCATCATTGCCGGACGCAATCTGGCTGGACGCAGAGCCCACCGACTCGGCATTGACGCGGACATCGTTGACCACATGAGCGAGCTGCTTTTGCATGGCGCCCAGACTTTGCAGCAGAGTGGCGAACTCGTCGCGCCCCGTCACCTCGATATGATTATCCAGCTCGCCCTGGGCGATGGATTCGGAGACTTCACTGGCACGCTTAAGCGGTGTCATGATGCCGCGAACCAGTACCCAGGCAATTGCCGTCATGAGCACCAGTGCCAGTACAATGGCAGCAACGATGACCCCGATGGATTGCGAAGCCGCTGCGATGCCATTGTTATAAGAAAGCTCTGACTGCAGGGCGTTAATCTTCAGAAGATTTTCAAGCTCTGTCGATAAGCTCTCGAAATTATCGCGAGTCTGCTGAATGGTCGGCGTAAGCTCGAAAGTCCCCTGACTCATATCGCGCCCAACCTGCTGGTAAAGCGTCCAATAAGTATTCAGCAAGGGGCCCAGCCTGTCAGCAACAGCCTTCTCTTCTGGCGAAGTGACTTGAGTGGTGCTGTAAGTCTGCCAGAGGCGGTCCGTATCATTTTTATACTGCTGCTCATAACTGCTTAAAAGTGTGGCGGCAGTCTGGGGATTTCTGTCAGCCCGGGCCTTGAAGGAATCGATTCGAGACCAGTTAATATTTTTTCGAATGGCGGCGAGATTCTGCATGGGCAAAACGTTGGTCTTGTAGACGGACTCAAGATTGTCGTTGCTGCGCTGCATGCCAAATACGCCGGCAACACCGATAATGACCATGAACACCCCCATGACAATCATGGTGGCCACAAGCTTGTATTTCACACTTCGATTCAGGCCGAACATGCTGACCACTCCCGAGTAATCAAAAGGGACGGCCTGAAGGCCGCTTGAGACTTATAACGGCGGCAGAAAAGGCTTCTGAAGTTAACCTGGCGTTCTTTAAGAAAATAAGGCCGCCCATGTGGGCGGCCCTGGCCAAAGAAGGTTTCGAATCGTTTAAAAGGTCGCCCACTCATCTTCGTGCTCGACTTCAGTCTTGCGAGGCGCAGCTGTTTTCTTCGCAGCGATGGCTGGACGCTTTAATGGCCCTTGTGCTTTATCGGCATAGTCATGGCTCAAAAGGGCTGGAGCCGATGCCAGAGCATGTGTTGCCTGACCCTGATCCACCTTGAAGAATGCGACCTGCTCACGAAGCACCCGCGCACTGTGTTCCATCGAACGGCTCGCTGCGGCGGCTTCTTCTACCAGCGCGGCATTCTGCTGGGTCACGCTGTCCATCTGCGAAATGGCCTGGTTGACCTGCTCGATACCGGTCGACTGTTCGCGACTGGCCGCGGCAATCTCGGCCACGATGTCGGTCATCTTGTTGATGCTCTCGACAATACTGCCCAGCGTTTGACCCGACCGGTTCACCAGCTCGGCGCCGTTGGACACCTTGGCCACGCTGTCATTGACCAGCGCCTTGATCTCGCGGGCAGCGTCGGCACTGCGACTTGAAAGCGTGCGAACCTCACTGGCCACGACCGCAAAGCCGCGCCCCTGCTCACCGGCACGAGCCGCTTCCACCGCCGCATTGAGGGCCAGCAGGTTGGTCTGGAAGGCAATCGAGTCGATCAGCCCGACAATTTCGGCAATCTTCTGGCTCGAGGTGCTGATGTCATTCATGGCAAGTGTCGTCTGCTCGACCACCTGGCTACCCTCACGTGCCTGCTGACGAACATTGAGCGCCAGCTGATTGGCCTGGGCAGCGTTGTCGGCGTTCTGTTTGACCGTCGAGGTCATCTCTTCCATCGAAGCCGCCGTTTCCTCAAGGCTTGCCGCCTGCTCCTGGGTACGACGTGACAGGTCATCGTTGCCGGACGCAATCTGGCTGGACGCAGAACCCACTGACTCGGCATTGACGCGGACATCGTTGACTACATGGGCAAGCTGCTTTTGCATGGCGCCCAGACTATGCAGCAGGGTGGCGAACTCGTCGCGCCCCTTCGCCTCGATAAGATTGTTCAAATCGCCCTGCGCAATGGACTCCGACACTTCACTGGCCCGCTTGAGCGGTGCCATGATGCCGCGAATCAAAAGCCAGGCGATCCCGCCCATGGCCAGAAATGCGACCCCGATCACCACCAGGATTGAAACAAAAGACACATGCGAACTTTGATTGCTGGCGATATAAGACCCTTCTGCTTCTGACACGTTGAAGCTGAGGGCACTACCGACGCCACTGGCGGCCGTTTGGAAGGTATCGCGGAACTGGGTCATATCCTCAGGAGTAGGAAAGACGCCGCCAGCCATGTTACGCAGAAACTGATCATAGTTTTGCCAGTAAACAGCCATTGCTGGTGTCGTAGTGGCTTCAAAAGCCTGCTCTTCAGGAGAGTCGACAAGATTTGTGTAGTTTTTCCACAGCTGATTAATCCTGTCTCGATGATCGCTGCCATAACGAGAGAGCAGCACCTGTGCATCGTCAGAGCTTTCATCAATCTGAATGCGCATAAAATCAACCCGCGAGGCATAAAGGCCCGCACGAATGTTTGCCAGAATCTGCATGGGAAGAACATTCTTGTTATAGACGAACTCCAGATTTTTATCTGCCGACTTCATGCCAACAATACCGGCGACACCAATGACCAGCATGAAAAGCGCTGTCATGATGACATTGCCTATCAATTTATATCTGACGCTACGATTCATGCCCAGCATGATAGGATTCTCCAGGAAAGAGGGGGGGTGCCTCGGATGCTGTAATCCCTATCGACCTGCTGGCAGCGCCGCTTGATCAAACGGGCTATATTAATATTAATTAAAATAATAACCCTGATAGCTTTATCAAGGAGGCTGCTGAGGTAAACGTTGTAACGTTTGACAGCTCACCACTGGATTTAAAGCTCCCCGAGCTAACCGGCCTGGCCTCATGCCGTAATGCTTTTTTTATCGACATTAAAAACAATGGACAACATGAAATGAGCAGCCTTCACGCACTCAGGGGCATGACCCTGCACTTCAATGATGATCCAGGTACAAGCGATGAGCCCCGTGCAGGCAGTTTGGAATACCATCAGGATGGCCTGATCCTGATTCAGGAAGGACGCATACTCAAAAGCGGCCCGGCGCAGGCGCTTCTGGAAACACTGCCCGCGGGTACGCCTATCGAACAATGGCCGGATCAACTGATCATGCCGGGCTTTATCGATCCCCACCTTCATTACAGCCAGCTGGATGTTACGGCCTCCTACGGCCGCCAGCTGCTGGACTGGCTCGATACCTACACGTTTCCGGAAGAGTGTCGCTTCAGCGACCGTGCCTACGCCGATGAAATCGCCAGGGCCTTCATGGAACAGCTGCTTGCCAATGGTGTCACCACGGCTCTGGCTTTTTGTACCAGCCACCCTTCCTCCGTTGATGCCTTCTTCAATGCCGCTCTTGAGCGCAACATGCGCATGCTGGGCGGCAAGGTGATGATGGATCGCAACGCCCCCGAAGCGCTTTGCGATACACCCGAGACCGGCATTCGTGACAGTCGGCGACTGATCGAGCAGTGGCATGAGCGTGGCCGCCTTGAATATGCCATTACCCCCCGTTTTGCACCGACGTCAACGCCTCAGCAGCTGGCCGCCACCGGGGAATTATTGAGTGACTACCCCGGCATGGTGATGCAGACCCACCTCTCCGAGAATCGCCAGGAAGTTGAATGGGTCGCGTCACTGTTTCCTGAAGCCCGTGACTATCTGGATGTCTATTCGCGCTATCAACTGGTGCGGCCGCGGGCGATTTTTGCCCATGGCATTCATATTGATGATGATGTCCGTCAGCGACTGGCCGATGACGGTGGCGCCATCGCATTCTGCCCCAGCTCGAACCTGTTTCTGGGCAGCGGTTTATTTGACTGGCATCAGGCACGCGAGCAGGAAGTCCGCGTCGGTATTGCCAGTGACATTGGCGCCGGTACCAGCTTCAGCCCTTTTCAGACCCTGCAGGACGCCTACAAGGTGGGGCAACTTTCCAATCAACCGCTGACGCCATGGCAGGCCTTTTATGCCCACACGCTGGGTAATGCCCGCGTGCTCGATATTGATCACCATGTCGGCAGTCTGAGACCCGGCATGGAAGCCGATATCGTGGTGATCAATCCGCGCGCCACACCCATGCTGGACCGCAAGGAACGACACGCCCCCACGTTAATGGAGCGGCTTTTCAATCTGATGATTCTGGGCGATGAGCGCTGCATCAGTGCCACCTATGTCATGGGCAAAAAGCGCCATGAGAGCCCCTCTCATTGATTTCTCGGCGACCGTCACGGTCGCCCTCTTTCCATCACTTGCGCGTGCGCGCCATGAATGACCCGCGGAACACACTGCATGCATGACAATGAGTTGATTTTTCGACACGGCGACCGCCCGCCGTTTCATACGGCCTTTCTGGTCGCCTTCCAGCATGTGCTGGCCTGTTTTGTCGCTATTATTGCCCCCACCATCATTGTGACCGGCGCGCTGGGACTGCAGAGCGAAGCACCCTATCTGATCAGTCTGGCGCTACTGGTTTCCGGAATCAGTACGCTGATCCAGACCCAACGCCTTGGCCCGCTGGGCTCCGGGCTACTGTGCGTACAGGGCACCAGTTTTTCCTTTGTCGCAGCCCTTATCTCGGCAGGGCTGATCGCTCGCGAACGCGGCGCCAGTGATCATGAAGTGCTGGGGGTGCTGTTTGGCATCTGCATTGCCGGCAGCCTGATCGAAATGGCCCTGGGCAGTGTATTGCACCACCTGAAACGCGTGATCACACCGACGGTAACTGGCGTGGTGGTGACCCTGATCGGCCTGAGCCTGATCAGCGTCGGGGTGACCGACATTGCCGGGGGCCATGGTGCCGACAATCCCGGCGATCCCATGAATCTATTGCTTGCAGTGATCGTGATTGGCGTCGTGCTGACGTGCCAGCTCAGCCGTCACCCCATGCTGCGCGTGGGCTCCGTTTTTGTCGGGCTTTTGGCGGGGTGCATTGCAGCAGCTCTGATGGGGCGACTGGATCTGAGTGGCGTCGCCCAGGCCCCGCTTTTTCAGTTCCCTCAACCGTTACGCTATGGTCTGGGCTTTGATATTGCCGCTTTTATACCGGTCGCATTCATCTTTGCCATCACGGCCATCGAGACCGTTGGCGACCTGACCGGCTCGTCGCGCGCCTCGCACCTGCCCACAAGTGGCCTCGAGTATCAAAAGCGCATTCGTGGCGGCGTACTGGGTGACGGCTTCAACTCACTGATCGCGGGCGTTCTCAACACCTTCCCCAACACCACGTTCAGCCAGAACACGGGCATCATCCATTTAACCGGGGTCGCCAGTCGTCATATCGGGCTGTTCGTGGGCGGTATTCTGGTCATGCTGGGGCTGATCCCCGCCATGGGGGCAGTATTGCAGTCGATCCCGCAGCCGGTTCTGGGCGCAGCCACCACGCTGATGTTCGGTCTGATCGCGGTGTCAGGTATTCGAATGCTGGCCGAGCAGCGTATGACCCGCAAACGGGTCATGATCATCGCGCTGTCCCTGGGTGCCGGGCTGGGTGTGGAGCTCGTGCCTCAGGTACTTTTCGGGCTGCCGGAGCTCGTTCAGAGCGTGCTCTCCTCCTCTATTACCACCGGCGGGCTGCTGGCCATCCTGATGCATCTGGTTCTGCCGGAACATCAGGCTACAGAGGAGGATCAGGCCATGGCAGAAGATCAGGCGCACGCGTCCACTCGGCAGGCAACCGATACGCAATAATCTGAAGGGGCTAAATGTTCAGCGCCTGGCGGGTACCCGTCCACCGTGGCAGCTTCGGCTGTCACGATGAATGCTGTATCCCCAGGGGCTTACCAGCAATACGATGACTTCACTGGTACCACTTGAAAGTGTCAGTTCAACCGGTACCCGGTCAAAGAGCGGGCAGTCCACGCCCTGACCGAGAAAATAGTCACGCACGTGGTAGACGAGCCGGTAGTGTCCGCCACTGCCCTCCTGCAACAGGACGTCTTCAAGCTCTCCGCAGACATTGGTATGAAGCGTCGTAATGGGCTCCTCCTCCCCGTACGCCTCAAGCGACACCACCATCCCCTTTACTGCAATACCGTTGTATTGATCCAGTACTCGAGTCGTCAGCGTTGCCATGTCCGCCTCCTGAAAACATGCCTTTCCCTGCCTTGAACATTGCATCGAAGCCGGGCATCGATACTGCCTGATGCTTCCACCGCCCATGCACTACTGCAACGGCCTTCATGATACTGCGAGACAGCAGAGATCGGGGCCATCACTTTCGTCCAGGCCAGTACCACCACGGCTAGCGACCAAAAAAAAACCGCACCCGAAGGTGCGGCCCTTGAATCACCACAGCATCCATCAGCTGCGATTGTCCTCATCGGAAGCATGCGTTGAGCGCCCGGTAGACGCCTGTGCCGCACCATCCTGCCCTTCTTCCTGCTTTTGACCAATGCCCAGCTTGCGACTGGCCCACTGCGAGCCCTGCATGATGAACACATAGGTCGCCGGCACAAAGAGGCTGGCAAAAATCGTGATGGTGATCATGCCACCCACTACGGGTGTGCCGATATGATGACGGCTTGCCTCACTGGCGCCGCTGGCCAGTGCCAGAGGCAGCGTACCGCCAATGAAGGCTAGAGACGTCATCACGATCGGGCGGAAACGCTGCTTTGCAGCATGCTTGGCAGCCTCCACGATCGACAGCCCTTCATGCGCTCTCTGCTGCTGGGCAAATTCCACGATCAGAATGGCGTTTTTCGCCGCAAGTCCCACCACGACCAGCATCCCGATCTGCAGATACACACTGGTATCAAACTGCCGCAGCCACACCGCCAGCACCGCACCAAGAAAGGCAAAGGGCACCGAGGCGATAACGGCCAGCGGCAATGTCCAGCTTTCATACTGCGCTGCCAGAATCAGGAACACCATGACGATACCGAACACGATGGCAATGACCGCCGCGTCGCCCGCGTTCTCCTGCTGATAGGCCTCACCGGTCCACCCCATTGAATAGTCACTGCCCAGCTGATCCTGAACGATCTTGCGCACGGCCTCTATTGCCTGACCATTACTGTAGCCGGGAGCGGCTGCGATCTGGAACTTGGCAGCCGGATAGACGTTATAACGATCAAGCGTCGTAGGCGCCTGCTCACGCTTCATCGTGACCAGAGCCGACAGCGGAATACGCTGACCATCGCCGCCCCGAACATACACCTGATTCAGGTTTTCCGGCGACTGACGGAACTCGTCTTCGGACTGCAGATATACTTGGAAGTTACGACTCTGACGCGTGAAGTAGTTCACAAACGCACTACCAAAGGTACTGGAAAGCGTCGTATTCAAATCGCTCAGATCAACGCCCAGACTCTGTGCCTTTTCTCGATCCACCGTGGCGTGATAGGTCGGTACTGCCGTATTCAGGGTTGTGAAGGCCTGAGCAATGGCCGGGTCCTGATTGGCCGCCTGCATGATTTTCTGGCTCGCCTGGGCGAGCTCCTGAGAATCGGCACCGCCAAGCGACTGCAAATAGCCAGTCAGGCCTCCAGTCGGAGATAGCCCGATGATGGGCGGCAAATTGAAGGCCATGGCCTGCCCACCCGGGATTCCGGCAGCCGTTTTCATGACCGTACCGATAAGCCCATCGGCGGTGATATCGCGCTGTGACCAGGGTTTCATCGAAATGAACATGGTGCCCTTGGCCGTATTGGCCGCCCCGGACACAAGATCATAGCCGGGGATGGAGGTGGCATAATCCACTCCATCGATGGTCTCAAGCTTTTTTGAGAGCTTTTGCATGTACTCATCGGTGCGCTCCACCGAAGAGCCGGCGGGCAGATTGACCGCCGCGAGCACGATGCCCTGATCTGTCGACGGTATCAGCCCCTGCGGAAGCTGCGAATACAGCCACCAGGAAAGTACACAGCAGCCGGCAAACATCGCCATGGTGATGAAGAAGTGCCGGATCAGAAAGCCAACACAGGCCAGAAAGACATTGGTGACCTTGTCAAAGCCGCGGTTGAACCATACGAAGGGCTTTTTGACGATTTGTAGCCAGCGAGGCTCTTCACCTTCCTTGTGGCGCTTGATGAAAATGGCACCCATGGCCGGTGTAAAGGACAGCGCCACCAGCGCTGAAATGCCCACCGAGATCGCAATGGTAATCGCGAACTGACGATACATCTGGCCGGTCATGCCGGAGATGAAGGCCACGGGAATAAAGACGGACGCCATGATAAAGGAGGTCGCCAGCACCGGGCCGGTTACCTCCTTCATCGCCTTGAAGGCAGCATTCATGGGTGTTGTATCGGGCTCTTCCTCGAGTATGCGCTCGATGTTTTCGATGACCACGATCGCGTCATCCACCACGATCCCGATGGCCAGTATCATGCCGAAAAGCGACAGCAGGTTGATCGAGAAATCGAGCAGATACATGCCACCGAAGGTCCCCACTACCGAAATGGGCACCACTGACATGGCCACCAGCGTTGAACGCCAGTTCTGCAGGAAAACAAACACGATGATCGCGACCAGCAACAACGCCTCGATGAAGGTATGTTTGACCGACTCGATCGAGGCATCAATGAAGAGCGTCGTATCATAGGGGATGACGTAGTCCAGACCCGCCGGGAAGCGCTGCTTCATGTCAGCCAGCGTCGTCTTGACCTCTTTGGCCACGTCCAGTGCGTTGGCGCCGGGCTGCTGATAGATGGCAATCGGTGCAATGGGTGAGCCATTGACGCGGCCGATAACACCATAGCTGGACGACCCAAGCTCGACTCTGGCCACATCGCTGAGCTTGAGTGATGATCCGTCTTCATTGGTCCGCAGAATAATATTGCGGAAATCGCTGGCAGAGGACATGCGCCCCTGGGTGGTCACCGTATAGGTGTAGGCGCCCGGTTTACGCTGGGGCGCACCGTTGAGCTTGCCTGCTGAAACAACGGTATTTTGCGCCCGAATGGCCGAGGAGACTTCAGAAGGGGTCAGATCATACTGCGACAGCTTGTCCGGATTGAGCCAGATACGCATGGCGAAATCCTGGTTGCCCAGCACTTCGGCATTCCCCACACCCGGCAGACGCCTGATTTCATCAAGGATATTGATGTTGGCATAGTTGTTCAGGAAAAGGCGATCATATTCGTTATTGGGCGAATAGAGCGCTGTGAACAGCAGGATACTGCTGGATTGCTGCTCAACGGTAACCCCCTGATTCTGCACTTCGGTTGGAAGCTGGGAGAGCGCTCGTTGTACACGGTTATTGACGTCAATGGTGGCCTGATCCGGATCGGTCCCGATACGGAAATAGACCTGCATGCTCAGCTGGCCGCTGTCGGCGCTGGTGGACGTGATATAGATCATGTCCTGAACGCCGTTGATCTCCTGGGTCAGTACGGAGGCAACCGTTTCCGACAGCACCTGGGCACTGGCACCCGGGTAGGCTGCCGACACCGAAACGGTAGGCGGTACCACCTGCGGGTACTGCTCGACCGCCAATCCTCTTACCGACATGAATCCGATCAGCGTAATGATGATCGAGATGACGGTGGCGAAGATCGGCCGATTGATGAAAAAGCTCGAAATATTCATCGGCTCAAATCGCCCTTAATGGTTGCTGCTGCGTTCATCAGCACTGGTTTGATCGGAGTCACCGCTAACACCAGTACTCTGCCCCGGCATGTTGCTCGCGCTGCCACCGTCCTTGCCGGAAGGGTCTCCAGGCGTCTCGTCCGTGTTGCCATCGAAGGGCTGAGGATCGATTTTATTGCCGCCCGAAATACCACCGAGATTACTGACGATCACGCGATCACCAGGCGCAATGCCTTCGGTCAGGATGACCCAGCCCCGAGCCTGTTCTCCCATCGTGACAAAGCGGCTTTCGGCTTCATTGTTATCGTTGAGCACAAAGATCTGAGGACCCTTGAGCCCTTCGGTGACCGCCACTTCAGGTACGGCCAGCACATGGAACCGCATCAGATTTTTCAGCTTGACGCGGACAAACTGTCCGGGCAGGAAAAGATTCTGAGGATTTTCGAATACGGCGCGTGACTGCACGGTACTGGTGCTCTCATCGACACGGTCGCCAAGAAAGTCGAGATCACCTTCCAGTGAGGTGTCCGTGGTAGCGCTGTCCTGACCATAAGGAAAATCAAGTTCGACGCCCACTTTGGGGGCATCCTCCATATGACGCTGACGGCGCAGCGCAAAGGCATCGTCCTGAGGCAGGGAGAAACGCACTTCAAGCGGGTCAACCGGGGTGACCTCTGCCAGCTCGGTCTGGCGCGCCACATAGTTGCCGACATTGACCTCATTAAGACTGACCTGCCCTGTTACGGGCGCCTTGACATCCGTGTAATCGAGGTCAATCCGGGCACTTTTCAGGGCAGCCTGTGACTGCGCGACGGCGGCTCTGGAAGTATCACGCTGGCTGAGTGCCTGATCCCGCTGCTGCTGGCTGATCGAGCCATTTTGATAAAGACGCTGATAGCGCTCGTAATCACGCTGCGCTTCATTGGCACTGGCTCGCGCGCTCTGCAGGTCGGCCTGTGCCTGCGCCACAGCAGCCTGGTAGGTATCCTTTTCGATCGTGAACAGGATATCGCCCTTTTGCACGATATCTCCGGCCCGATAATGCTGCTGCTCCAGCGTGCCATCCACGCGCGCGATGATGTCGACCGAGCGGTCGCTGCGCACCATGGCCGGATAGGTCTTGTCCATCTCCAGATCAAACGGTTTAAGCGTCTGTACCTGAGCCTGCTTGGGCGGTGGTGCCTGCTGCCCTTCGTCTTTTTTATCATCGTTACCGCCGCAGGCGACAAGCAACAGCGAGAAGACTCCAATCAGACTCCACCCCTGGATCCGTCTGGCAAACTTCTGATTCATCTGGAGGATATCCGTCGTTATTAGGTGATCAACTGACGCTTTTTCAAGAGCGCGCGATGAGGGTCAAACCGAGAATGAAGCCAGTTTAGATGCATTCCTGTATGTATGTAAATTAATGGTGGTCGATAGTGCCTACCATTTAAGCCTGGTGTTCGAACCTGCCGGACAGAAGGTCAACAATAACAACAAGAACGCCCCGCATGGCGGGGCGTTCAGAAATATTCTGCTCTCTTTCGTCAATCAATCAAGAGGAACACGCAGCTCAAGACTTTTCATGCCGGCATCACGCAGGCCTTCATGATAGATAACGCGTGAGTGATCAACACGAATCTGCTCGTTATGCTCTTGCGCCCAGCGGATCGCCATGTGCTTGAAGCACTGCTCGCGATCCTTTTCACTGCCCAGTGTGGCACTCATCGAACGGCCGGCCGGCACCGTGACCCAGCGCAGCGGCAGCGGCGGATTCCAGGTCGCACGACGTGTCATGCGATAACCAACATCCTTGCGCATGCGGTGCGTCGGCGTAATGTTTGGATCATCATAATAAAAGCAGACAGATTCAACGATGGACTCCTTGGCATGCTGCGGACACATGGACAGCAGCATCTGACGAAGACTCTCTTCACTGTTCTTGTCATCACCAAAAGAGCGCATGACCAGGAAATATTCCTCATCGTGTTCGACCACATTGACCGGTGTCGCATCGTCACGCACCAGACCGTTGGTGGCGATCTCCATACGCATGCTTTCACGATAGCCGCGCGGTGAGCTGCCGAAGTGACGTCGAAACACACGACTAAAGGCAGCATGATCCTGGTAGCCGCACTCAAGTGCGACTTCCATGATGGACTTGCGGGTATAAATCAACAGCATGGCAGCGCGGTCCAGACGGATCGCTGCATGATAGTCAGTGGGCGTTACGCCGAAGGACTGTTTGAACTTGCGACGAAGATGCGAGCATGAAAGACCGACCTGCTGAGCCACCAGCGTCATGGGCATCAAAATGTTGGTGTGCTCATGAAGGATGACTTCAGTTGCGGCGACGTCAAATTCTCTGCTGTCCATCATCATATCCATTCCCTCGGCAATAACGCGTTGTGTACGGCACGGCGCCTCTATGCGCCAGAATCTTTAGGACTGAAGGCAGCGGCGTTGAATGCAACAAGGCATGGGCGCGGCATCAGGACCTTCAAATCAGTAACCGTTTTCAGTGAGCAGCACGATTGTCGAAACATGGCGGTCGCGATATCAGGTTGTGATAAAAAAACGCATAACCTGCTGTCTGCATGACGACAATATTTCAGTGCTGACTTGCTGAAAGTTGTACGCAGAATAAGGGAAGGGCTGATCAAGTAAAGTATGAAACTGTCAAAGATTATTAAAATCGCGCTTTGATACATTAATCGTGCAGTCAAAAGCTAAACTATGAAGAACTACAAAACATAATAAAAAATGTTTTTTATTATTAAATAAATAATACCAATTTAAAATTTAGTACTAGAAAACTAATACTCATGCTCAGATAGGCCTTGTTTATCCAGCCTTTTTCAGCATCACCCCCTGCAGCTCATCAATTTTTTACAGCCATAGGAATGACAATAGTGTGGCCGAAAGTGAATATATCGATGACATACCCATCCTTTAATCATACGAACTTCTGAAAGCTGCAAGCCATTGATTGCAATGAAATGTTTCTGTAGGTAACCGCCAATAAATATCAAAACTGTGCCTGTCTATGCAATAAAACGACATATGCGCTAAAGCCGTTAAATTATATTAACTCCCGAAAAGAACCGTTTCCTCATGAACCAGAGTCGTGGCGCCGAAACAGGCTCCCCCTCGAACCCACAAAAGAAAAAGGCGCCCTTGAAGGCGCCTTGAACAATATGGGTCACTTGACAGTTTAGAAATGTTTCAATCGTCTATGGAAACCAGTGCTGCACGAAGCCTTGCTACCGCCTGACCATGAAGCTGGCAAACACGTGACTCACTCACCCCCATGACAGCGCCGATCTCCTTGAGGTTCAGCTCTTCCTGATAATAGAGCGCCATCATCAGTTTTTCACGCTCGGGCAACGCTTCAATAGCCGCCATCATCTCATGGCGTTCAGCACCGGCAATCCACGCATCATGCGGGTCAAGTGAGGTTTCAACACTTTCCGACAGACGCGAAGCCTCTGCCTCATCGGAGCTTGAGTCCTCATAGGTCATCAGAAAGCCATTATTGGTATCGCTAAGCACCTGTTGATACTCGCGCAGCTCGATACCCAGCTCGGAAGCCACCTCACGCTCTGTCGGGGCTCGCCCGTCGCGCTGCTCAAGCTTCCAGATGGCCCGGTCGATATCACGGGCACTGCGCCGGACGCTTCTCGGCAGCCAGTCACGTGAGCGAAGCTCATCGATCATGGCGCCGCGAACTCGCTGAGACGCGTAGGTCGAAAACGTTGCGCCCTGATCGGCGTCAAATCGCTTGAAGGCGTCCAGAAGACCCAGCATGCCTGCCTGTATCAGATCATCCAGCTCCACACTGGCCGGTAGACGCACCTGCATCGAAAGTGCCTGACGTCGAACCAGTGGCATATAGTCGTCCAGCAGTTGCCTCTGATCGATTCTGCCTTGAGCCGTATACATGCCCATATCCTGAAATCCGTTTGATGAGGGGACACACGATGTGTCCAGCCTGTCTTGTGCACACATTATTGACAGAACACTACAAAAACGAATGGGAAAAGAGCCACGAAAAGTACGGCTTTCTTTAGGGATTGATGTTCCTGCCAAAAACTGACGCCATCAAAAACCTGCCATGGGACTGGAGCACTACGCGTGGTGTCGATTTTTTCTGTCCATCAACACCATCAGTGGCCCGGCACTAATGCCGTGACACACAGTCAAGATCAACAGACTCAGGCTGATCACGGTTCAAGCCATTTCAGTCTGATCAATGCCCACCTTATTCGGAGCATGGGCCCGTCTCCTGATGTGCGCTCTCCTGTACCCGGCTCTTCTGGCCGGACGCAGCTCGGCGCCGCGTCAGCTATCAAGCATGCAATACAAAAGCCCACTGCAATGCAGACAACAGATAGTAACGGAAGCCTCCGCTTGATCGTAAGCAGCAAAACAGGGTTACCACCCAGCACCTTATATACCCACCCATTGCGTTCGATGATTACAGCCATGGATAGCACATTAGCAGTACGTCTTGAATGGGTTTAACACGTGCGGGGAGCTACTGGAGACAAAATGGGTCGCAGATCATCAAATATTGTCTGCTTAGACGAATTTAAAAATGCCTTATTAATCAAGATATTTTTGGCGTTTGCGAGCAATAGATCATTAACTTGATAAAAAATAAGTCGACGCCAACTAAAGCATTTCCCTACCGAGTCGTTAACAGATTTGCAAGCACGGTGAACCGAATAACACAGCGTGCAACGATAAGTGGCTCAGGGCTGCAACCACTTCAACAGGAGAAATATTTCCTGAAGCGCCCAACACAGTAACGATAATTGCATCGGGCGGCAGATGCCGCGAATCACGGCTCACAGAGTCGCTTCCTTTTAGAAAGACCTATAGGAAATCGCACACATGGCAATGGTCATCAACACAAATGCTCTGTCGCTTAACGCCCAGAACAACCTGAACAAGTCTCAGCAGTCCCTGAACACCGCCATCGAGCGTCTGTCTTCCGGTTCGCGCATCAACAGCGCCAAGGATGATGCCGCAGGCCTGGCCATTTCCAACCGCATGAATGCTCAGGTCACCGGTCTGAACCAGGCCAACCGCAACGCCAATGACGGTATCTCGCTGGCACAGACCGCTGAAGGCGCCATGGGTCAGGTCACCGACAACCTGCAGCGTATTCGTGAACTGACCGTACAGGCTGCCAACGGCACCAATACTGATGCCGACAAGACGTCCATTCAGGATGAAATCGGTCAGCGTCTGGAAGAGATCAACCGCCTGGCCGGTCAGACCCAGTTCAACGGCAAGAACCTGCTGGATGGCAGCGCTACAGACGTCCGTATTCAGGTCGGTGCCAACGATGGCCAGACCATCGATCTGACTCTGTCAGACGTGACCACTGCGACTCTCTTTGCTGGTGGTAGCGGTGCCGAGCCTGATGTGACTGCCGCTAACTTTGACACTGGTTCCGCTCTGGCCGATATCGACGCTGCCCTGCAGCTGGTTGACAGCTCGCGCAGTACTCTGGGTGCCCAGCAGAACCGTCTGCAGTCGGTTGTCGAAGGTAACGCCACGACTTCGACCAACCTGTCTGCCGCCATGTCACAGATCAAGGACGCCGACTACGCGACCGAAGTCTCCAACATGTCCAAGGCACAGATCCTGCAGCAGGCCGGTACTTCGGTACTGGCTCAGGCCAACCAGACCACTCAGGGCGTCATGTCCCTGCTGCGTTAATCGCAGACCGATTGAAAGCATCAGAGTTAAAAGTATCAGGGGCGCCCTCGGGCGCCCTTTTTGTGGTTTTGCCTGGTGCCAGCGCTTCAGAGCATTTGTGTTGACAGCGTGACTCTCCCCTTCCTCTCTTCTCTTTTACGACCCGCCGTTGCAAGGCTTGCCTATTGCTGGCAAGCGTCGTGGCCCATCCGCTTTTCATTTTCAAGCAATATCAGCAAAACCTTCCGCTGTAACTAAAGCATTCCCGGCTGATGCCGTTAATGAATGGGCAGGCACGATGAACTGCCCAGGGCAGCGTGCAGGGACAGGTGGCCCACAGCGGTAACCACCTCACAGGGAATAGAAAAACCTTCCCAGGCAGCTAAAGAAACGAACATGCAGTACCGATAATTGCATCAGGCGGCAGATGCCGCGAATCACGGCTCACAGAGTCGCTTCCTTTTAGAAAGACCTATAGGAAATCACACACATGGCAATGGTCATCAACACAAATGCTCTGTCGCTTAACGCCCAGAACAACCTGAACAAGTCTCAGCAGTCCCTGAACACCGCCATCGAGCGTCTGTCTTCCGGTTCGCGCATCAACAGCGCCAAGGATGATGCCGCAGGCCTGGCCATCTCCAACCGCATGAATGCTCAGGTCACCGGTCTGAACCAGGCCAACCGCAACGCCAATGACGGTATCTCGCTGGCACAGACCGCTGAAGGCGCCATGGGTCAGGTCACCGACAACCTGCAGCGTATTCGTGAACTGACCGTACAGGCTGCCAACGGCACCAATACTGATGCCGACAAGACGTCCATTCAGGATGAAATCGGTCAGCGTTTGGAAGAGATCAACCGCCTGGCCGGTCAGACCCAGTTCAACGGCAAGAACCTGCTGGATGGCAGCGCTACAGACGTCCGTATTCAGGTCGGTGCCAACGATGGCCAGACCATCAACCTGACTCTGTCAGACGTGACCACTGCGACTCTCTTTGCTGGTGGTAGCGGTGCCGAGCCTGATGTGACTGCCGCTAACTTTGACACTGGTTCCGCTCTGGCCGATATCGACGCTGCCCTGCAGCTGGTTGACAGCTCGCGCAGTACTCTGGGTGCCCAGCAGAACCGTCTGCAGTCGGTTGTCGAAGGCAATGCCACGACTTCGACCAACCTGTCTGCCGCCATGTCACAGATCAAGGACGCCGACTACGCGACCGAAGTCTCCAACATGTCCAAGGCACAGATCCTGCAGCAGGCCGGTACTTCGGTACTGGCTCAGGCCAACCAGACCACTCAGGGCGTCATGTCCCTGCTGCGTTAATCGCAGACCGGATGAAAGCACCAGAGTTAACAATATCAGGGGCGCCTTCGGGCGCCCTTTTTGTGGTCTTTATTACAGGTTTTCAGTTCAGTCATTGGCTCAACTCATGCCACATCCGGCCGATATAACAGGCACATTCTCGCGTTTGAGAGCGTTCATGTTCTCGATATCGTCATCTCCCTCTTTCTCCACTGCAACTCAGCTGGACAAAAATCAGCGCTCGTTAAACCAGGCCATCGAACGTTTATCCAGCGGTCTACGTATCAACACCGCCAAAGACGACGCAGCAGGCATGGCCATTGCCAATCGACTTCAGGCCAATCTGAATGCTGATACGCAGATCACTCGTGGCGTGAATAATGGCGTCAGCCTGATCCAGACGGCTGATGGTGGTCTTGAAAACATCAATGACCTGCTACAGCGCTCACGTCAGCTCGCCGTACAAGCTTCCACTGGCACCCTTTCAGATTCGGACAGAGCTGCCCTGCAGCAGGAGTTTACTCAGCTGCGTACCGAGATTGATCGTATCGCCACTGAAACCACTGTCTTTGGCAAGGCACCGCTGGCACCGGCAACCCCACAACCGTTACCGGTAAAACTCGGCGATACTCTCCCGGCCAGTGAAGTCCTCGAGCCTCAATTCCGACCTTATGCTTCAGGCGTCAAAAGCGTGGCTTACCTTCCAGCTGGCACACAGAATTTCAGGCTGGAAATGGATTCTCTGGCCTATGACGATGATATTCAGCTATTCACCACGGATGGACGACATCTGATTGGCACTCCCCTTGCAGGAGAGAACCCCGATCATGTCTGGCAACACCAGAATATATCGAGCGAGGCAGATGCCAATCTTCTGCTCATGAACCCCTCGGAAGGTTTCAAGTCTGGCGCTCAATATGACGGTAGTGGTCTGCAGGATGGCACGGGCCAATACAATACCAATAACCTGCCCGTGACGGCCGATTACAACGGCATGCAGATCCAGTGGTCGGGGGATGGCGATCGCCAGTATCCCGACACGGCCGGTCAAAGCGGCTCCAGCTTCAATAATGGCCGCATCGATGATCAGAAAAGTCAGCTTGAAGTTCTTGCCGTTAATAACGTCACTGAAGACCTGCTAATCTTTGTGGTTGGAGAGGGAAATTTTAATGCCTCGGCCACCTGGGACCACATGCCGCTTGAGTACACCCCACCACCGCCTCCCCTGGGCCCGGTCAGTACCGATACGGATATCGTGGTAGGTGCCGATTTTGACAGCGCCATGCAACAAGTCACCATCAAGGCAACGCCTTCGGACAGTGAGACACTGGGGCTCAGGAATACGAGCCTCGACCCTATAGAACAAGCGCAAGCGGCCCTGGGAGATCTTGATCGTGCCATGGATCGCGTCAGTGAATATCGTGGAAGTTATGGCGCGCAGCAAAACCGGCTTGAAGGTGTCGCAGAGGCAGCTGCTGATAAACGGACGATCACTGCTGGCGCCATGTCACGCATCATGGATGCCGATTACGCCGTTGAAATTTCCAACATGAGTCGCGCACAAATCACACAGCAGGCGGGTACCGCCGTGCTGGCACAGGCCAATCAACGACTCGATAGCGTGCTTGCACTACTGCGTTAAGCCCCACTACTCAGGCCGATAGACAGGGCGCTCTTACGGCGCCTTCATGGTTGCTTTTCATCAGCCCGGCCAGCCACCGTCTGGAACATCAAATATGTCCTGGCAGCCTCTATCCCCATGGGGCCAGCCTGTTATTGATAGTATTTCCATATCTTCATCATTGTTACAGCACGTTAAAGAGTGGCTTGTGAGACGCCGTTACTACTATTGGCTCCTCATAAAACTGAGACCTCCCTTTCGTTGCGGCCTTCAGCCTTTCTGAGCTGACAGGCTTGCAACAGGGCGACTGGCTGATACGACTAAAAGCCACCGGCGTAATTCCGGTGAATAAAAGCAGCGAGCCCCCCATTGGGCGGCCGGCTGGAAACCTCTTCACAGGTTTTGCCAACGCTGGATATCAGTTATTTCCTGACTGATCACTGGTCAATAGAAGCGACGACTGGCGTCATCCCAACGGATGGCCGCTTGAAAAAGAGCCAACAGGGCGATTTCAAGGTCAGCCATACCAGAAGCGGTACGGCTTCACTGGTCGCTCACTATAACTTTCTCCTCGACGCCGCTCTGAATCCATGTCTGAGGGCAGGTGTTAACCATACCTGGTTCATTAGCGTTGAGTTTGCCACGGGCGTGCCAGAGATAACGATGGAATCCATTACCAGCCCGCTTTTTGACGCCGGACAGGATTACCGCCTCTTTGAATACTGGTATGCGACCGCCAGCGTTCGCTATGTGATAACGCCTGCGCAGCATTTCAACGGGGATGGTTTTAATGCCAAAAGCGATATCGATGTGCTGGTACTGGGCGCAGGCATGGGCCTGCGTTTTTAAGCTTTGAAGGACTGGGTCAGAGAGGCGCCGCAACGCACGACAGGCTCCTCAAAACGTCACCGGCAGGATTGAAAATGCCGGGTATTTACGGGGATACGCCAACTCCATGCTTGATCTTGCAACGCTAAGCTTTTCCAGTACGGTCAGCCGGGCCGCCTATTTCGCAGTGTTCCTGATCCTGGCATTGCGTCAGCGGGAAAAGTCCTACCTTTGGCACTGGCTGGGGGCAATTATGGCCTCCCTGCTGGGCGCCATGATGCTGGCCAAAGAGCCTACTAATCTGACGCTGCCAATGCTGGAAAGCATGCAGATCTTTACCCTTTATATGGCCAGCCTCGTATTGTCGTGGAGCGGACTAAGGCGTTTTTACGGTCTTCATTTTCATATATATGCCATTGTGGCAGTGGTCATCCTGACTGTAACGCCTGCACTAGCCTGCCTGCTGGTGCCATGGTTTGGCATTGCGAAAACTACCGTCGCGAGCATTTACTTCCTCTGTGCGACCGTCGTTTCCGTCATGGTGGTCGTCGAGATCCTGATTGCCAGACGTGAAGATCTCTGGTCCCAGATTGTGGTGGCCGTTGCCTTTGGCATCTATGCCCTGGGCTTTGCCTTGTCTGCCGGCATGCTGATATTGACAGATCTTCAGATATCGACAGAAACCGCTCGTGTAACGATTATTTTTGATCAGATCAATAGCGTTCTGGTGTATGTCGGGTATGTGGCGATGAGTGGAGAGCGAGCCAATCTACAGCTCAGACATCAGGCCGACACTGATGCGCTAACCGGGCTTTTTAATCGGCGTGGCATTCAGCATGCACTGACAAGGCTTGATTTAAAGAATCCCGGTAGCACGGTATGCGTGCTTTTGGGCGATCTTGACCATTTCAAAAGAATCAATGACACGCTGGGCCATGAAGGCGGAGATGCCGTATTAAAAATCTTTGCCAAGCGTTTGAAAAACCTGATGCGCCGCGATGATATCGCTGTACGCTGGGGCGGGGAGGAGTTTCTGGTCGTACTGACTCATACCACCATTGACGAAGCAGGTGCTTTCGCAGAACGATTGAGAAAGCATATTGAGTCCGAGCCTTTTGTGATTTCTGCACAAGCCATCAACGTGACCATCAGTATCGGCGTTGCTGAAATTGAAAGGCCTCAGGAGACGTTTGACAAGGCCATTGGACGCGCTGACGACGCCCTTTATCAAGCCAAGCATGACGGACGCAATCGCGTCTGCCGCTAGTGTTGCAAACCTGCAGAACAAGGCTCATTGCAGTGCAGGTTCACTCGAGCCCCTTTCCTTATTGAGACCCTCTCCTCAATACCGATTACCTTCCATGTCTTCATAGCCAAAGTCTTTGGTCATCGGACGATGATCGAACAGCTCGCCCCAGGCCAGATCATGCGCTGCTGACCGGAAGTTTTTCATGCCGCCGGTAGGTGTAAAGGTAATTTCGCCGAAATAGATTGCATCGCGCATCAGATAGAAATCAACGCGTGCAAACCCAAAGCCTTCAGACAGCTTGAGGGCCATTTTCATGGCGCGATCCAGCTGTGCTGGTTTCTCGATCGGACAGTCGGTATTGAAACGCTCGTTGACGACATCCACGAGATTCCAGTCCTGATCATAGTAATCGACATGAAAGTCGGTGAAACGGTCATGCGTGACTTCAATAAAGACTTTGGGCGCCTGCCCTTCTGCACGAAAACAGTAAAACTTGTAGTCCTTGGGAATCTTGCCGTTTTCGTCGAGCAGCAGCTTTTCACACATCAAGCGCGGGGTGATGCTTCGGTAGTGAAGCTCTCGGCTGTCACGATAGAAGTTGCTGGCCAGCCAATGGTCGCTAAGCCGCCGTATCAGATCAAAACTGTACTCGGCCTTGTTACGCACCACCAGGTTATAGCCAGAGCCATGATTGGCCTTGAGTACAAAGCTACTGGGAAGCCTGTCGTAATCGTGCTGGGTAAAGGGCTGGGAAATTGGATACAGCGGCAACAGGGTCTCATTGCCAATCTTCTGGCGAACGTAGTCACGCACCAGCAGTTTGTCACTCAGCGGTGAGAAAATGGGCTCTGGATGCAGGCGCCGATAGCATATTTTTTCGTTGAAGGTTTCAGGATTGACCAGGTTGGGCCTGACGCCAAAATGCTTCTGGTAGCGGTGCGCAATATAAAGGCGATCCGGTATCCAGCGTGAAATACTCCTTCGCATCATGCGCAGCAAGCTTTGGCGCCTTTGGGGAAGAAGCTGTTTTTTATCCGTGTCAAAACCCTGCATCTCTGCTTTGGCGTGCTGACTTGTTGTTGGAAAAACGTGTAATTCCGCCATTGCCGTCCCCTGCGAGGTCAATTGATATTTCAATAAGTAACTTTGACTACGCAAAAGGTAAAACGAGTAACAAAAAGAAAGTGTGCTGTAGCGCGCATGCTCCCTGGTTCTATCTGATCTCGTGGCGGGCTGACGAAACGAATGGCTGACAGGGTGTCATGAGTCAGGGTTGTAAACGACTCAGCTTCAGCCTGACATCAAGCAAGCAACTAACACATTGTTTTAATTAAAATTAATGAAAAATAAAACCTGGAAAAGAACTGGTGTGTTGCTTTTTATAGTGCAAAACACCTTGTTTTTGTGGCTTAAAAGAAGCCTTGAAACTATGAGCCATCAGGTTCCAATTCATATTCTTCATGATTTATTGTATCAGAGCTTTTTTATATAAAAGCGATTTAGCACAATTTTTGTTAGCAGCTTTGACAGCAACCCCGAAAAGGGAGCATCACCATGATCATTACCCCCCACCATTTTGATCGCCGCCAGTACGTCATTATCCAGCAGGGCCGTTATGGCCACGTCGGCGGCAATGATGCCGATATCCGTGACTTCAACGCCGCCGAGTAACACTGCGGGCCTTGAAAAGGCCGTGACACAGCTGAACCAGGGTTTCACATCGATTGGCATGGAGTTTGATATTCATGACGATAGCGGTCAGGTCGTAACGCGCGTAATCGATAGAGAAAGTGGTGATGTGAGTCGTCAGATTCCAACGCAAGAGGTACTTCATATGGCACGTCTGGCGACGTATCAGAAAGGCCGGCTGCTGCAGACCACAGCCTGATTCCAAAAGAATCAAAATGATGAACATGCACGGGCGATGGAAAAGCGCCCGTGCACTGCCTTCTTGAGGCTTATACCTGCATGCTCATGATCTCGCGATAGGCGCTGAGAACACGGTTGCGCACCTGAATGCCCATCTCCATGGAGACACTGGCCTTTTGCATATCAACCATGACATCGTTGAGTGCCACATTGCTGTCACCGCGTGAAAACGCCACAGCCTTGGCTTCAGAAGCCTGCTTCAGACCATCAATTCGGTCGATCGCCCCCTTGAGTTCCCCCGCGAAACTGAGCCCGCCTGTCTGCTGGGCAGCATTGTAATGACCGCCTGCCTGCTGCGCCACGCTCTGCATCTGCTGAACCAGGGCCTGAAGGCCCGCTGCTGCCACTGACATTTGAGTAACCTCAAGAGAGTAAAGGTAACTGAAAGTAAATTTTGTCACCGAATGCAGCGCAGCTTAAAGACAAAGTGCTCCTGTCGATTGTTCTAAATAGTGAAAAAAACAACGGCTATTCGGTCCTTCAATCTTGTTACTTCCCGTAATAATGACGCCACTCCCGGTATAGGGCGCCACCGTTCCCGGCGCCCAGCGCATAAAAGAGTCTGCCGATGCCCATCGAGCTGAACCCGCGTAACCCCAATAACTCTGAGGCGATGTGATGAGTGCTCAAGCAACACAAGGCACCGATCAGAAGCTGTCCGGACTGATGGATCGCCTCAAGGCCAATCCGCGTCTGCCCCTCATTGTGGCTGGCGCTGCTGTCATCGCGATTCTGGTCGTGCTTTTTTTATGGGCGCGTGCACCCGATTATCGCGTGCTGTTTTCCAATCTGAGTGACAGTGATGGCGGTGTCATCATCGCTCGTCTGGATCAGATGCAGGTGCCCTATCGCTTTTCGGAAGGCGGTCAGGCCATTTTGATTCCAGCCGAAAGCGTTGAGCAGACACGGATGGCACTGGCCAGCGAAGGGCTTCCCAAGGGTGGTGGCGTTGGCTTTGAACTGATGGATGGCCAATCCTTCGGGATCAGCCAGTTTGCCGAGCACGTCAATTATCAGCGAGCCCTCGAAGGCGAGCTGGCCCGTTCCATTGAATCAATCGATTCCGTGCAAACGGCGCGCGTCCATCTGGCGCTGCCACAGGAATCGGTTTTCGTCCGGGACCGCCGCCAGCCGTCGTCCTCGGTCATTTTGACCCTGTATCGCAATCGGGCCGTCAGTGAAGGTCAGGTCAACGCCATTACGCATCTGGTCTCGGCCAGCGTCTCGAACCTGCCGGTCAACCAGGTCACCGTGGTGGATCAAAACGGTAATCTGCTGTCACAGCCGGCCGGCAACGATACGCGCAACCTCAACGATGCCCAGCTCAAGTACACCGCTCAGGTGGAAGAAAGCTATCGCAAGCGCATTGAGAACCTGCTTTCAACGATCGTGGGGCATAGCAATGTCCGCGCTCAGGTAACTGCCAGCATCGACTTCTCCGTTGGAGAGCATACGCAGGAAACCTACGATCCCAATCAGGATCCCAATCAGGCCAGCGTGCGCAGCATCCAGTCCAGCGAGAGTGAGCAAAGCGGCAGCAGTGGTATTGGCGGCGTTCCCGGGGCGCTGAGCAACCAACCCGCACCCACCGTGCCCTCGCCGGTCGAAAACGCCGCAGGTAATGGGCAAAACCAGAACAATGCGCAGCAAGATAATGGTCAGAATGAGGATGGTGAGGAAACTGCTACCGCTCAGGCACCGACCGGACCACGCTCTACCTCACAAAGCAGCACGACCAACTATGAAATCAATCGTGTCATTCGTCATGTACAGGAAGATACCGGTCAGGTTCAGCGTCTTTCCGTCGCGGTAGTGGTCAATTACCGCAATCAGACAGGCGAAGATGGACAGACCGAGATGATTGCCCTCTCCGAGGATGAGATGGCCCAGATTCAGCGTCTGGTCCGCGAGGGGATGGGCTACTCCGAAACACGCGGAGATTCGCTGGAAGTGGTCAATGCTGCCTTTAGCCAACAGGCCGAAGCACAGGCACCGACGCTTGCCTGGTATGAAAACCCCGAGATTATCTCGCTGGCCAAAACGCTGGGTCGCTATCTGCTGATTGCCATTGTCGCCTTTATCCTCTGGCGCAAGCTGCTCAAGCCGCTGGTAGAACGTCAGCAGGCCATGCAGGCACCAGCAGGCGCCACGGCCACTGGCAGCAACGGTACGCTACTGGCGACCGCCGGGGATGACGAAGAAGAAGATGAAACGCCGGAAGCCGATATCGCCGAGCAGATCGCGAAAAAGCAGAAGCGACGTCAGCGCATTGAACATGAAACCCTGTTGAGCACGGTCCGCGACCAGGCTCAGAAAGACCCCAGAATGGTCGCAATGATTATCAGAGGCTGGATCAATGGCAAAGACTGAAGGCAATGAAGAAGGCATCGAGCGTAGTGCCATTCTCATGATGGCGCTGGATGACGATACGGCTGCCGAAGTCTTCAAGCACATGTCACAGCGTGAGGTTCAAAAGGTAGGTCTGGCCATGGCCGGACTCACCCAGCTGACCAACGAACGTCTGATGGAGGTGCTCCGGCAATTTGATACCGAGATAGAGGAACTCGGTGGTCTTAACCTGCAATCGAGCGACCATATTCGCTCGGTGCTGGTCAAGGCGCTGGGTGAGGAACGGGCCTCCAGCCTGCTGGAAGATATTTTTGAATCCGGCAACGATTCCGGTATCGATGCTCTGAATTTGATGGAACCCAGCGTGGTCTCTGAAATGATCCGCGATGAGCATCCTCAGATCATTGCGACCATCATGGTTCACCTGGAGCGCCACCAAGCCTCGGAAGTACTGTCACGCTTTGATGAAGGGCTGCGCAACGACGTAGTACTGCGCATTGCCACCTTCAGTGGTGTACAGCCGGCCGCGCTTCAGGAGCTGACCGAAGTCCTCAGCGGTCTGCTGGACGGCCAGAACCTCAAGCGCAGCAAGATGGGCGGCGTAAGAACGGCAGCCGAAATCCTCAACCTGATGAACACCACTCAGGAAGAGAGCGTTATCGAAAGCGTGCGCCACCACGACGACTCTCTGGCACAGCAGATCCTGGACGAGATGTTCGTCTTCGAAAATCTGGCCGATATCGACGATCGGAGCATCAAGCGTATTCTGCAGGATGTCGACAGCAACTCGCTGGTCATTGCCCTCAAGGGTTCGCCGGAAGAGCTCCGCGACCGCTTCCTGTCCAACATGTCCTCGCGTGCCGCGGAGCTTTTGCGCGAAGACATGCAGATGCGTGGACCGATTCGTCTGTCGCAGGTCGAGGCCGAGCAGAAAAACATCCTGCAGCTGGTACGCCGTCTGGCCGATGCCGGCGAAGTAACCCTTGGAGGCGGCGACGACGCCTATGTCTAAATCGAACGATCACTCATCTTGGCAGCGCTGGGAAATGGATCGTCTGGAAAGACGTGAGGCAAGACAGCCCGCACCTGAGGTACTGGAGAAGCAAAACATTCCCCAGCGCCGGGCAGAAGACGACATACGCCGCGAAGCTTTCGAGAAAGCCCGCAAGGAAGGTTTTGAACAGGGTCGGCTCGAAGGCCATGAGGCCGGATATGCCGCAGGGCTGGAAAGTGCCCGGGAACAGGCACATCAGGATTATCAGCTCGAGCTTGAGTCGCGCCTGCACGAAGCACTGGCGCCGGTGGCCGACATGGTTCATGCCTTTGATACGGCTGCCGGCAAACTCAAGGACGATATTGCCTATACCCTGGTCGAACTGGCGCTGGAGACCGGCCGCCAGCTGGCCGGGCGGTCGCTGGAGCTGGCGCCCGAACATATTCTTGATGATATCGAAAAACTGATGATGGAACACCCGACCCTTGGGGGCTCACCGCGTATCTGTGTCCACCCCGATGATCTGGTCATGGTTCAAAAGCAGCTGAGCACCCTTCTCGGTGATGTTGGCTGGCAGCTTAAAAGCGATGTCTCCCTGTCACGCGGTGACTGCCGACTGGAAACCGATCAGCTTGAAATCGATGCCACCCGAGACGACCGATGGGAACGTCTTCGTCACGCCGTCGGCCATGGCAAGCATTGATGCACCCAAAGACAGGAGGCAGCGCTTATGTCATCAAATAGTGATGCCATGCTCAACCAGTGGAAGCGCACGCTGGAAACAGCCACTCGACGTGTGCAGAAACTGCCGACCAATCGCGAACGTGGTCGGCTAACGCGCGCCACCGGGCTGGTACTGGAAGCAGTCGGCCTGCGCCTGCCACTGGGATGCAGCTGCATGGTCGAGCTGGCCGATGGTCAGGGAGAAACCGAGGCTGAAGTGGTCGGCTTCAATGGTGATCGTCTCTTTTTGATGCCCTTGGTCGAAACCAGTGGGCTGGTGCCCGGCGCCCGTGTCTGGCCGGCCAACCCTCGCCCGGGTGCCGGTCAATCCCAGAGCAAGCAACTGCCGGTTGGGGATGCCCTGCTTGGGCGCGTCGTGGATGCCCGTGGTCGGGTACTGGACGGCCGTGGACCGCTGATCGAACCGGATAACGTCTCGCTGAATTCCCCAACGCTTAATCCGCTACAGCGTGCTCCCATCGAGGAAGTACTCGATGTTGGCGTACGCGCCATCAACGCCCTGCTGACCGTCGGGCGCGGTCAGCGTCTGGGCCTGTTTGCAGGCTCGGGCGTGGGCAAGAGTGTGCTGCTGGGCATGATGGCCCGCTACACCCAGGCGGATGTCATCGTGGTCGGCCTGATTGGCGAGCGCGGCCGTGAGGTCAAGGACTTCATCGAAAACATTCTGGGCGCCGAGGGTCAGCGCCGCGCTGTGGTCGTGGCCGCTCCGGCCGACATGTCACCGCTGCTGCGTCTGCAGGGGGCCGCCTATGCCACACGTCTGGCAGAAGACTTTCGTGACCGTGGCAAGAACGTACTGCTGATCATGGACTCCCTGACACGCTATGCCATGGCCCAGCGTGAAATTGCACTCGCCATCGGTGAGCCGCCGGCGACCAAGGGGTATCCGCCCTCGGTTTTTGCCAAGCTGCCTGCCCTTGTAGAACGTGCCGGCAACGATGCCCCGGGCAAGGGCTCGATTACCGGATTTTATACCGTCCTGACCGAAGGCGATGACCAGCAGGACCCGATCGCCGACGCGGCGCGCGCCATTCTTGACGGCCACATTGTACTGTCCCGAAAGCTTGCCGAAGCGGGCCACTACCCGGCCATCGATATTGAAGCATCAATAAGCCGTGCAATGACGGCGCTTATCGACGAACCACATTTCGAGTGCATCAAATACTTTAAGCAGATGTTGTCACGCTATCAGCGCAACCGCGATTTGATCAGCGTAGGGGCCTATGCCGCAGGCAGCGATCGATTACTGGATGAAGCCATCAGGCTCTATCCGGCACTGGAAGCCTTCCTGCAGCAACGCATGAGTGAACGCGCCGATGTCGAGCATTCCGTAGAGGGGCTCAAGTCGCTTTTGACCTCATAGCGTCCGGGAGACCGCACACAAGCCAGCCACCAGGCTGACTGCCACTGATACTGAGGGGACCATGTCCAATCATTCATCACTTGAAATGTTGATCGAGCTGGCCGAAGGCGATCGTGATGCTGCGGCCAAACTGCTGGGCCAGCTGCGCTCGGCCCATCAGCAAAGCCATACACAGCTCGAGATGTTGAGTGATTATCGCAATGATTATCTGCGCCGCTTCGAGCAGGCCATGCAGCGTGGACTGACCATGGCCTCCATTCAGAACTATCAGCGCTTTTTATCGTCGCTCGATCACGCCATCGAACACCAGCGCCAGCAGGTCAATCAGCATGAGGGCCGCATCACACGTGGCATGACGAACTGGCAGCAGCAGCAAAAGCGGGTGAATTCCTATGACGTCCTGATCAGCCGGCGCCGTCAGGAAGCAGAACACCGCATGAACAAGCTCGAACAGCGCCAGAGTGACGAATATGCCAGCCGGGCAACGTCTGCGCTGGGTGGGTTCTAACCACGTTTTTTCTGTCAGGAAACATGACACATGCTGACGCCAGTCAACGCTCAGATCACCTCCCAGGGCTCTGCCAGCGCCACCCAGAAGGGCAGCGAGGGCGATAGCGGTTTCGGTGCCCTTTTAAACGATACAAAAGCACGTCGTCAGGGCGATACCGAGTCCTCAAAAGCAGGCCCGGACGACCGCACCTCCACGGTCTCCCGGCAGCAGACTCGTGCCGATGACGCGGGCTCAGATCCAAAAGGCGCTGCGCTGCGCAAAGACAGTGGCGCCAGCATCGCCGCCGATCAAAAATCGCTGCCGGCGAGCAATGCCCGTCAAACGTTGTCCAGTGCCCTTGAGCAGCTTCAGGGCAATCGTCTTGAAAGCCGTGAGCGTCTTGATGAGGCTGCTGTGCAGCGGGGCACTGACCGAGCTCGTGCGACGCTGGCCAATCAGAAAGGAGGTGATGAATCACGCCAGGCAAGGCTTGCAGCGTTGTCAGGCGAGCGCCAGCCTCTTGAGTCGTTAAAGGCTGAGCGCGCCGTTAGTCCCCTTTCGAATATCGGCAGGTCAATTGCCAGCCGCACTGACAGCCAGGCCGATACGCTCGATGAAAAGGGCAAGCGCCTGACCCAGCGTGATCAGACAGAAGACGCCAGCACGCTCTACGCTCTGGTCGATACCGGTCTGATGATTCAGACGCCGCAGGCCCAGAAGCCAGGCGCCGGTCGTGAAGGTGGCCTGCCCGCTCGGGGCGTCATGCTCGAGCAGGGACTGCGGGGTCGTGACAGCTCGAAAGCGGATACCACGCTGGCCTTGTCTGGCGGCCGTGATCAGGACAGCGTCAGAAGTGACCGCCTGTTTGGCGAGATTCTTTCGCAGCGCGACGGATCTGCTTTCCGAGTGTTTGGATCGAGCTCTGATGCAACGGTGGGTACTCAGGCAACAACGCCTTTGACCAACGACAGTCCGCTGAACACTCTGTCTGCCCTGACGGGTCAGTCAGGCGCCAACTCGATGGCGCCTGGAATAGCCCAGGCCGTTACAACGGCCACGTTGCCTGCCATGGACAGCGATCAGTGGAGCTCGGCATTTGAGCGCCAGGTCATCAATCTCAGCATGCGTGGTGGCGGTGAAGCGCGACTGAACATGAACCCGCTCGAGCTGGGGCCGCTGTCCATTTCGCTGAAGATGGGCGAGCAGAGCGCTCAGCTGCATATCGCCTCGCATCATGCACAGGTTCGTGCCGCCATTGAAGCCGCCCTGCCCCAGCTTCGCGAGGCCTTTAGTGCCAGCGGCATTGAGCTGGGTCAGGCCTCGGTCAGTGATCAGGGCAGTTTTCAACAGGGTGGCTTCCAGCAGCAGGAACGAACGCCCGGCACCCTGGCCTCACGTGACGACTCAAGTGCTATTACGGGCATTGATACCGATGCCGAGGTGATCTCGATCAGCACCCTGCCGGGACGCTCGCTCAACGGCGGCATCGATCTTTTTGCCTGAACGTCCTTCAAGGATCGACTCAGGCGTCCTTTAAAGGTCGAATAGAAGGTCCTTTCGGGCCGCACTGGTATCTGCCAGCGCGGCCCTTTTATTTCATTGATTGTTTACAACAGACACGGCCCTGAATTTCAAAACGTTGAGATAACCGTCTGAGACCGCGCTATTTGATCCATCGTTTGGCGCGCCAATCCGTACCATGGCATCAACCCGAACACATGATGTTACGGATTAACGAACAAGTGTTCTCAACCCTCACTGGATTGATCTGACGCCATGACGACCTCTACCGCAACGCCTCCGGCCAAGACCGGCAGTAAAAAACTTCTCTGGATCATCGTCGCGCTGCTGGTCATTTTGGTAGGCCTGGTGTGTGCTGGAGGTGCCTGGTACTTCCTCAAGGGGGATACCTCCGCTGAGGCACACGTGGCCGAGCAGGCGGCATCGGCGCCCGTTCCGGTGTTTGTTGAGCTCAAGCCCTTTACCGTCAACCTCAACGATGGCAGTGGCCGAATTCTTTATATCGGTATCACGCTCAAGGCAGAGGGCGAAGAAGCCGCTGCAACTCTGAGAGAACAGATGCCCGAGGTTCGCAACCGTATTTTGATGGTGCTGACTGGCCAGCAGGGCGATCAACTGACCACGCCCGCCGGCAAGCAGGCACTGGCACAAGCATTGATCGGTGCCTTCGAGCAGCCGTTCAATGGCGATACAAGCAGCGTCGCGGTAAGCGATGCCCTGTTCACCGATTTCATTGTTCAGTAGGTCCCCATGGCAGATGACATGCTGTCCCAGGAAGAGATCGACGCGCTACTCAAAGGGGTAAGCGGCGAGGAAGAAGAGACGCGCTCCGGGGACATTGGCACCAAGCGTATTCGCCCTTTCGATCCAGCCAATCAGCAGCGTGTGGTACGCGGTCGCCTGCAGTCGCTCGATATCATTCATGAGCGCTTTGGTCGCCGCTTTCGCATGGCGCTGTTCAACCTGATCAGACGTACGGCGGACATTACGGTAGGCCCGGTCAAGATTCAGAAATACAGCGATTTCACGCGCAATCTGCCGGTGCCCGCCAATATCAACATGATCGCCATCAAGCCCCTCAAGGGCAATGCACTGATCGTGTTTCCGCCTAACCTGGTTTTTCTGGTGGTGGACAGTCTCTTTGGCGGAGATGGCCGTTTTCTGACCAAGTCGGAAGGCCGGGAATTTACCCATACAGAGCAGCGGATTATCCGGCGTCTTTTGAATCTGACACTGGAGAGTTATGCCGAGGGCTGGCAGTCCATCTACCCGGTGGAACTTGAGTACCAGCGCTCGGAGATGCAGGTGAAGTTCACCAACATCACCAACAGCTCCAATGAACTGGTGGTGAACACCACTTTTCACGTCGAGGTGGGCGCCTTTGGCAGTGATTTTCATATCTGCATGCCCTACTCGATGATTGAACCCATTCGCGAGACGCTTTCGGGGCCGCTGCAGCGCAACGACCCGGAAGAAGACCGCGAAAGAATGCAGCGCCTTGCCGGTGAGGTGAAATCCTCAAGCGTGGAACTGGTCGCGGACTTTACGACGATCGAGACCACTCTGAACAAAATCTCGAAGCTGTCGGTGGGTGATGTTCTGCCCATCGATCTGCCTCAGGACATTAACGTGCGCGTCGACGGTGTCCCGGTCATGGCCTGCGATTACGGCAGCCTCAATGGCCAGAAGGGTCTGCGCGTCAAAAGATTGATCGACCATCGTCCCATCGATGCCCACAGGAATACGCATCATGACTGATCCCAAAAATCCGGATTCACCCAACGACAAGTCTGACGAGATGCCCGATGACTGGGCCAGTGCCATGCAGGAGCAGGGTGCTGCCAGCGATGAAGACGATATCGACTGGGGCTCGGCTTTTGCAGAGACCGGCGAAACCCCGGAGCATACTCTGGAAGAGACGCCTCCTGTGGCTGCGGCACCACCTGCCAGCGATCTTATTTTTCAGCCCCTGTCGGGTACTGACGCACACGGCCAGTCGCGCGAGCTGGATGTCATCATGGAAATTCCGGTCACGCTGTCGGTCGAGCTGGGCCGTACCCGCATGACCATCCGCGAACTGCTGGACTTGGCCAAGGGATCGGTCGTCGAACTTGACGGTCTGGCCGGGGAGCCCATGAACATTCTGATCAATGGCTATCTGATTGCGCAGGGTGAAGTGGTTGTGGTGGAGGACAAATATGGTATTCGTATTACTGATATCATTACGCCCTCCGAGCGCATTCATAAGCTTAATCGTTGAAGCTTTGCCTCGCTCGTGCTAAGTCGTGTCCCTTGAATGAAACGATATGAGTCATCCCATGACCGACAGCCACACGCGCGAGGCAAGCACCTCGCCTTTTCTGGAAAGCTCAGGTCACGCAGCCGATGGCCCGCTTGACGCCACGGCTTTAAAAAGCGCCCATCAAATTGGCAGCGCGCACGTCGCTGTTGAGCCTGCAACGTCATCTCCTGCCTTTGCTCAGGACAATGGTCTTGGCATGGAGGGACTGGGTAAAACGGCGCTGGGTCTGGCACTGGTGCTTTTGCTGATCTGGGGACTGGCCGCCATCATCAAGCGGCTCGGGCCGGGGCGACGCCTGCAGGGACAGTCTCTTCGTATTGTGGCCAGCCAGAGTGTCGGCGCGCGCGAGCGCGTAGTGGTTGTGGAAATAGAAAACACCTGGCTGGTGCTTGGCGTGACCCCCGGCAGCGTTAATCGCCTTCATAAGATGCCGGCAAAAGCTCAGGAACCTCTGAACAGTGCCGGCACTTCTGTCGATCAGGCCACACGTCCTGCCTTTTCCGAAAGCTTCAAGCGTGCGCTGTCACAGCGCTTTGATAGGCGCCCATGACTCATTCTGCCCTGCCCCGTCTGTCTCACCGGATTCGACACGCTCTGCCGGTATTGCTGCCAGTACTGGCCACGCTGGTATCGCTGCCGACCCACGCTTCGGCCGAATTCCCGGCCATGACCAGCCAACCGCTCAACGGTGGCGGCCAGTCCTGGAGCCTGTCTGTCGAAACGCTGGTGCTGCTGAGTTCGATGGCCTTTCTGCCCGCAGCACTTTTAATGATGACCGGCTTTACCCGCATCATCATCGTGCTGGGGCTTTTGAGAAGTGCACTGGGCACCCAGTCGTCACCGCCCAATCAGGTATTGGTCGGACTGGCGCTGTTTCTGACCTTTTTTGTCATGTCTCCGGTCTTTGAGCAGATTTATGAGACGGCCTGGCAGCCGCTGTCGGAAGGCAATATAGGCATGCCTGAGGCCATCGAAGCCGGCAGCCAGCCGCTGCGGGAATTCATGCTGCACCAGACACGTGAAACCGATATCGCCATGTTTGCCGGCATCGCCAATATGCCGCCGCTTGAGGGCCCGGAAGATGTGCCCATGCGCCTGCTGCTGCCCTCCTTTGTCACCAGTGAACTGAAAACTGCCTTTCAGATCGGCTTTACGATTTTCATTCCCTTTTTGATTATCGATCTGGTCGTGGCCAGCGTTTTGATGGCGCTCGGGATGATGATGGTGCCGCCTGCCATTGTGTCGCTGCCCTTCAAGCTGATGCTCTTTGTACTGGTCGATGGCTGGGGGCTTCTGATGGGGTCACTGGCGCAAAGTTTTTACATGTAGGCATGCCAGTGACAGGCAGGCGTTTTCGAGGCAATGGTCTCGTAGTATCCCGACTTCAAGGAGTGGCCCCATGACACCGGAAATGGTAATGAGTCTGGCCTATCGCGGTATGATGCTGACGCTGCTAATTGCAGCGCCGCTGCTGCTGGTCGCATTGACCGTTGGCCTGCTGGTGAGCCTTTTCCAGGCCGCCACCCAGATCAACGAAATGACACTTTCCTTTATTCCCAAGATTCTGGCGGTCTTTACAACGCTGATCATTGGCGGGTCCTGGATGCTGGGGACGCTCTCCGATTTTACTCGAGAGCTTTTTAACAATATCCCCGCCATGATCGGCTAGAGGGCCTTCCTTTGCTGGAGATTACTTCCGCCCAGCTCGATGCGTGGCTAACGGCATTTCTCTGGCCCTTTGTCAGAATTCTGGCGTTCATCGGCGCCGCACCCATCTTTGGCGAAAACGCTTTCCCTCGAACAGCCAAGGTAGGGCTTGCCTTTGCCCTGACCGTGGTCGTGGCCCCTGTACTGCCCCCCATGCCGAATGTTCCCCCGGCGTCCTGGGCGGGTATCATGATCATTATCCAGCAGTTTCTTATCGGCGCAGCACTTGGGCTGGTCATGCGGGTGGTGTTTGCCGCCATCCAGGCCGCCGGTGATTATATTGCCCTGCAAATGGGCCTCTCCTTTGCCTCTTTCTACTCGCCTGAAGCCCAGGGAACGACCACTGTGCTGGCTCGTTTTCTCAACATGATTGCGATTCTCATGTTCATGGCCCTCAATGGTCATACCATCATGATCCGGCTTTTGATCGAGACCTTTACCCGCCTGCCGATCGGTCAGACTGGACTTGAGCCGGCCGGCTTCGATGCGATCGCACGCTGGGGCAGCTTTATCTTTTCGGCCGGCTTTTTGATGGCCCTGCCCATAGTGACAGCCCTTTTGATCATCAATATCTCGATGGGCATTCTTAACCGCGCGTCACCGCAGTTCTCGATCTTCTCTGTGGGCTTTCCCATTACCTTGACGACCGGGGTCATACTTCTGACCTTCATGACGCCGGAACTGGGCACGATCTTCCAGCGGATGTTTGAAAGTGCCCTCAATCAGATGGTCAACATCACGGAGCTTTTTTCCTGACGCTATTACCCTCTGAACCTGCCATCCGACGTTCATCCCTTTGCTGCACACCTGCCAAGGCCTTTAACAGCATCATCTGAAAGCCACATGTCTCTTGCTTCCAGACGCCATATCCCCTTTGGAAAACCATGTTGCTTTCAGAAGATGGTCAATAAAAAACCCCGCGCTGATATTCAGCGCGGGGTTTTTCGTATATGAACGTATTACATGCGGCGTTATCTGATCAGGCTGAACAGTGAAGTCTGCTGTGTCTGCATGAACATCTTCTGGGAGGCCTCAAGTCCGATCTGACCCAGCGTATAGCGGGAGATGGCTTCGGCGTAATCCAGATCCTCCAGGTCAGAGATGGCCGTCTTGTTGCTGATGACACGTGTATCACCAATATCACCCAGCACATCCAGTTCGTTGAGCTTGCTGCCGATCGCAGAACGCACGCTCAGAACGTTGTTGCTGCCACTGTCGATCTGACGATTAACCTGATCCAGCGTGGTCCGAAAATCCCCCTGGTTATCAGCCGTCTGCGGAATTCTCAACGTATCAATAGCCGTTTTAAACACCTTAAAAAGATCGCTCGGCGCATCACCACCGTTGGTAGCAGGTACATTGAAGACTTCCGAACCAGCCGCATTAACGTTCATCGTACGGGAGGCATCAACCTGCAGGTTCAAGGACAATTTATCCCCTGCGTAATCCTGAAGAGTACCGTCAGGAGCCGTTTCATAGGGCTTGACGTTACCCTTTGATCCGGAAAACATGTAGAGGCCACTGCTGTCCTTGGTATTGGCCAGCCCCTGCATCTGGTTGTAGAGGCCTTCGAGTTCCGTGGCCACCGAGGCACGGTCGCCATCCGTATAAGTGCCGTTACCGGCCTTGACGATCAGCCCCTTGGCACTGACCAACAGATCAGACACGCTATCCAGGGTGTTTTCCTGCAACGACAGCGTACTGGTTGCCGTAATCCGGCTGTCCTTATACTGCTCCTGCACGGCCTGGTCCTGCTTGACGATCAACGCCTGTGAGGCAGCACGTGGATCATCAGAAGGCGAGACAATGCGCTTGCCATTGGCCACCTGCTCGCCCACCTTCGACAGATCGCTCTGGCGACCCTGCATGGCATTCTGACTACGCTCGAACATCATTGAAGTACTAATACGCATTTTTACGCCCCTTAACGCATGATGCCGATCAGCGCGTCGAACATCTCCGAGGAGGCCCGGATCATCTGCGCACTGGCACTGTAAAGCTGCTGATATTTGAGCATGTTGGCCGCTTCTTCATCGATATTAACTCCCGATACCGACTGCTGCGCGCTTTTAAGCTCCTGGGAAATCTGGGTTTGAGCAGCGTTGCTGCTCTTGAGTGTCGCCGTCTTGTTGCCGACATCACTGACCATCGAGGCATAGGCCGTATTCAGGCTGGTGCTGCCGTTGATCAGCTTTTCACTTTGAATATTGGCCATGGCCAGCGCGTTGCTGTTGCCACGTACGCCCTCACTCATGCTACCGCGTGCAGCAATGCCTTCCGGCGTCATGTCGCTACTGACACTGAGTTTGCTGGCAGCGTTATCCAGCGGCTTGATGACGAAGCTGTCGCCAGAGGAAAGTCCCGCTGGCAGTTCAATATTGAGGCCGGCATCGGCAGCATTGACTGCCTTTCCGCTATCCAGACGCGTCAGTGAATAACCGTCACTGGTCACCGTCAGCTTGTAGTTGCTGGCCGCTACCTTTGAAATATCGTCTGTAAAGGAGACCGCAGGCATGCCATCGCTGCTGTTGGCCCTGCTGGCCACGACGGACGGTTCACTGGTGGTGAACAGTGCCTTGCCAGCAGCATCATCCAGATCAAACCCATTGGTCTGCAGATCATTGACGCTAGTGGCCAGCGCATGTGCTATCTGGTCTACGCGCAGCTGCGTGGGTTCGAGCGACTGGCTGCGAAACTGCACCAGTCCGCCCAGTGTGCCGCCGGTAAGCCTGCTTTCATCAAGCTCGAACAGGTTACCGTCGCTAGCCTTGAGCGCCACCACCTGACGAGTCGGATCATCTTCCGAGGCGACCATTTGCAGTGACTGTACCTGCTTGCCCGCCACCAGCGTCTGACCGGTCGACAGCGACACCATATACTGACCGTCCTGGTCGACGACGGAGACGCCCACCAGACTACTCATTTTGGCGACCAGCAGATCACGCTGATCCAGCATGTCGTTGGGCGGTGTACCGGTTTTGGCCTGCGTCTGGGTAATCTGAACGTTGAGCGTGGCGATCTGCTTTGAATAACTGTTGATCTCATCGACCGCACCGCCCATCTGCGCCACGGTATTGTCCGACATGTTTTTCAAATAACTGTCGGTGGCGCGAAACTGTGCCGTCATGCTTTCGGCATTGCCCAGCATGGCCTGGCGCGCCGAAGTATCGGCAGGATTGTTGGCCATGGTCTGCACGCCCTTGAAAAAGGACTGCATCTGCTTATTGAGGCCGGCGTCGCCATCACCCAGCAGGTTATCGATCTGGGATATCTGGGCCAGGTGCGACTTGCTGGCGCCCAGCTCACTATTGGCTTCATTGAGCTGGGTGCTGAGATACTGCTGATACTGGCGCTGTACGCCGGTTACACTCACGCCACTACCGGCAAAAAGACCACTGGCGCTGGTGCCCTTTGATTCTGCAAGCCCGGTAATCTGGCGGTTGTAGCCTTCGGTATTAACGTTTGCAACGTTATTGCTTGTGGTATTCAGGCCGATCTGGGCTGCTCGCAGCCCGCTCAACGCTGTCCCCATCAGTGAACCGGACATGGTGTTTCCTCGCACGCGCCCTTAAGGGTGTTATCTGTCATGTACTATCGGCCGAACGCCGGGAAATTTTAGGAAAACATGCCCTGTTCACAGGGCATTAATCGATCAAAAAATTCTGCTGGCTTCATTTTCAACGGCATAGGCCATGGCAGCCCGTCGTTGGGTTACCGCTGATATATCACCATCCTGGCGACCCTGTGTGCGCGAGGCATACAGCGACTGAGGTGCAGCTGCCTCGTCATTCGGCATTTGCGACATGATGGAGACCAGTTTTTCGCCATAGCGAGGGTCTGTCGCATAGCCACATTTTTGCAGCGCATGCGCCGCCGCCTCGGGCGTGCGGGCATCCAGTACCGGTTGATAGCGCGGGTTATCGGTCAAAAGACGCGCATAGTCGGAAAACGCCGCCTCATAAGAGTCATATACGCGAAAGGCCGCCCGCTCCTTGTGAGCGGTGCCCGCTTCAAACTCAGTGGTCATGACGCTTGCCCGATCGCCCTGCCAGCCGCCGGTTGCCTTGATGTTGAAAAGGTTGTGACTGGCCTTGCCATCATCAGTGCGAATTTCCTTCGCGCCCCAGCCGGTTTCAAGGGCCGCCTGGGCCAGAATTAACTGATGCGGGATTCCCGTACGCTCACTGACAGCCCGTGCTGCCGAGCCCATTTTCGAGACAAAAGAAGAGACATGCGGGGCCACATCCGCCATCATTTTCTGATGGTCGACCCGGTCCTGTAGACCGCCACCCAGCGAGGTGTAGCCTTCAATCAGCGGCCCGCGCTTTTGCTCGGCGGGCTTGACCACATGACTGCCTGAATCGAGGCGCGCGTTGTATTTCAACTGCTCGTCGCTCAACGGAATGGCCAGCGCTGAGGGGATATTGCGGGACTGCGCCGTCAGCGTTTCAAGCGAATCATTGGGTGACTGGCTAGCGGCCTGAGCACTGTCCTTGTTCGACAGTTGCTTGATCATCATGTCGGACAGACCGATCCCTTGTTCGGAGAGGTTCTGCGCCCACTGCTGATCCAGCATTTTGGTATAGGTATCCATGCTGTCGCTTTTGAGCAGATCGCTTTTGGGCATGGCATCGCGCATGCTTTTCAGCATCTTTTGCAGAAACAGCGCTTCAAACTGCTGCGTGGTTTCCTTGAGACTCTCCTGAGGATTGTCACGCGCGCTGTACTTGAGCTTCGACAACCCCTGCACATCGAGCGCAAAACTTCCCCGACTGTCCATTGCCATTAGATGATCTCCAGATCCGCGTTGAGCGCACCGGCCGATTTCAGCGCCTGAAGAATGGCCATCAGGTCATTGGGAGTGGCGCCCAGACGATTCAGCGCATCCACTACCTGACTCAGGTCCGCCTCGCCACTGACAATACTCAGCGCTCCGGACTCTTCCTGTACGTTGATGTCGGCATTGGGTACCACAGCAGTTTGCCCGCCTGACAAGGCATTCGGTTGGCTGATAATGGGGTTGGAATCTATCGTAATCGAGAGATTGCCATGAGCGATCGCCGCTCGGTTAAGCGTGACGCGAGTGTTCATCGCCACCGAGCCCGTGCGAGCATTCATGATGACCTTCGGTGTCACCACGCCCGGGTCCACATCGATGTTCTGTACACGCGCCATAAAAGAGACCTGGGAGGCACTATCCAGCGGTGCCGCCAGCGAAATCACGCGTGAATTCTGGGCCACGGCAATTCCCTGACCCATGGCATTGTTGATGGCATTCATGGTACGCAGGGCCGTATTGAAATCGGCGTCCTTGAGCTCCAGATCGATACGCCCCTGCTCGGCCATCTGAACCGGCACCGTACGCTCGATGATCGCGCCGCCCGGAATACGACCGGAAGACGTCTGGTTGACTTGTACGCTGCTGCCGGCGGCCTGGGCACTGATGCCCGGGATGACCATATTGCCCTGCCCCAGCGCATAGATCTGACCATCCGCGCCCTTTAGCGGCGTCATGAGCAGCGTGCCGCCCCGCAGGCTGCGGGCGTTACCAACCGAGGACACGGTGATATCAAGCCTCTGTCCCGGGCTTGAAAATGGTGGCAGCTCGGCAGTAACCATGACGGCGGCCACATTCTTGAGCTGCATATTGGTGCCGGCCGGTATCGTGACCCCAAGCTCTGAAAGCATGTTGGTGACAGATTGCCCGGTAAAGGGCGCCTGCATGGTCTGATCCCCCGTGTTGTCCAGACCCACGACCAGGCCATATCCCACCAGCGGGTTTGAGCGCACGCCTGCAAAGGTGGCAATGTCGCCCAGCCGGGCTGCCTGAGCCTGACAGGCCAGGCCCATCAGAACGCAGCCGCTCAACAGCAGCGCGGCGCCATGAAGGGAGACGGATTTCAACATTGCCATCATTGTGAAATTCCTCGATTAAAACGGTGAAATATTGAGGAAGAAGCGCTGCATCCAGCCCATGGTCTGCGCCTCGTTGATATACCCATCGCCGTAATACTCAAGTCGTGCATCGGCCACCTGGGTCGACGGTACTGTATTGAGCCCGGTAATCGTGCGCGGGTTAACGGTGCCCGAAAAACGGATGTACTCGGTGCCCTGATTAATGCCGATGCGCTTCTCGCCGGCGACCTGGAAGTTACCGTTGGGAAGCACATTCATGACCGTGGTGGTAATGGTGCCGACAAAGGTATTGGAGGCATTCGCGCCTCCCTGTCCCTGAAATGTATTGGTGCCGGAAAGACTGGTCGTCTGACCGTCCAGCAGCCCACCGATGACTCGTGGTGCGGCTTCAAGGCCAAGCGCCGTAGAACCGTTTCGGGTGGCGTTGGCCGCCGAGCTCTTGGTGGCGCTGACATTTTCATTGAGCACGATGGTTAAAATGTCGCCTACGCCGCGTGGTCGACGGTCCTCAAACAGGGGCCGGGTATAGTTGCTTTGATAGATCGAGCCGTTGGCGACCGGCATCGGCGGAAGCTGAGGCGGTGCAGTGGTCGGCCCTTCCACCACGTTTTGGCGTGGGATCTGGGCACAGGCCACCATCATCATGGCCATACACGCCACCAGAAACAGCTTCCACAAACGCATGTATCGCATCATTGATCCCCGGTTAACCCTGCACACGTGCATCAATCTTCCCTGTCAGAGCTGAGTCAGACGCGCCAGCATCTGGTCTACGGTCGATACGGCCTTGGAGTTGATCTCATAGGCACGCTGTGTCTCGATCATGCTGACCATCTCCTCCACGACATTGACGTTGGAGGTTTCCACAAAGCCCTGATAGATCGTGCCGGCACCGTTATTGCCCGGGATACTGTCATTACGCGGCCCGGAAGCATCGGTTTCGAGATAGAGGTTGTCGCCAATGCTTTCCAGACCGGTCGGATTGATAAAGGTCGTCAACTGAAGCTGGCCAACCTGCTGGCTGGCTGCAGCGCCCGGCACTGTCACCGAGACCAGACCATCATTGGAAATCGATACCGACAGCGCGTTGGCCGGGATCACGATACCCGGGTCGATCGGAAAACCGTTGGCGGTGACCAGCTGCCCGTCCTGGTTGACCTGAAAGGCGCCATCGCGGGTGAACGAGTTGGTGCCATCAGGCATCTGCACCGCAAAGAAGCCATCGCCACGGATCGCGACATCCTTGGTGTTACCGGTCTGCTCCAGGTTGCCCTGGGTATGCAGACGCTCGGTGGCCACGGCGCGAACACCGGTACCGATCTGAAGGCCCGAAGGCAGATTGGTCTGCACCGACGACATCGAACCGGGCTGGCGCAGGTTCTGATACAACAGATCCTCGAACACCGCGCGCGAGCGCTTGAAACCATTGGTCGAGACGTTGGCCAGGTTGTTGGAAATGACATCCATGTTGGTCTGCTGAGCATCAAGACCGGTCTTGGCAATCCAGAGTGCATTAATCATCGTTTTCTCCATTCACCGGCAATGATCCGGTGACGTCATGTGCCTGGTCAGAGCCGTCATGGCCCGGAAACATCAATTCATCGACAGCAGCGAGTTGGCACGCTGATCATTCTCGTCAGCGGTTGTCAGTACTTTCATGTTCATTTCAAAGCGCCGGGCCGTATCGATCATGGACACCATGGCTTCGGTCGGATTGACGTTGCTGCCCTCGAGCGTACCGCTGATGACCTGAACAGTTTCATCACGCGGCAGGGCGGCCATCGGACCACCCTGTGCATTCCAGGCACCGAAAAGACCGTCTTCACGTCGCGCCATGCGCCCATCGGGATTGCTGGCCAGCATCAGTCGACCCACTTCTGCCTGCGCCTGGGTACCGGCTTCTCGAGCGGAGATGGTGCCGTCACCGGCGATCGAGACTTCGGCATTGAGCGGCAAGATAATGGGGCCGTCTTCTCCCATGACCGGCCGTCCCTGAGACATCAGCATCCCGGTAGGGTCGACCTGCAATCCACCATTGCGGGTATAGGCGGTGTCACCGTTGTTGGCCTGCACCGCCAGCCATCCTTCACCGTTAATGGCCACATCCAGCGCGCGACCGGTGGTGCTGAAAGAGCCGGCCGTAAAATCGGAGCCCGGGGTGGAATCAACCGTAATGGCGCGCGTGGCGTAGCCTGCACCGTTGACCGGCACCGCCCGAGCGGCACTGAGTTCGGCACGAAAGCCGCTGGTCGAGACGTTGGCCATATTGTTGGCAACGGCAGACTGCCGTTCCAGACTCTGCTTGGCGCCCGACATGGCGGTGTAGATGATTCTGTCCATGACCCGCTCCGAAAAGCTTGAAGAAGTATCCCGGCCGGCACTTTCAGGTGTAACTGAATGCCTGCCCTTTGTGACGCCTAGTAAACACGCAAAGGCGTCTTCTCAAAGTCACAAGAAAGGCATGAGAAAGGTCGTATTTCGTCAGCTGCGATATTGCACATAAAAAAAGACCGGCCCTGAGGCCGGTCGTCTTACTGCAGGGAGAGAACGGTTTAGCGCAGGTTGACCATGGTCTGCAGGATCTGATCCTGCGTCTTGATGGTCTGAGCGTTGGCCTGATAGTTGCGCTGCGCCACGATCATGGTCACCAGTTCAGCGGCCAGATCAACGTTGGAATTCTCAAGTGTTTGCGAACGCAGCGAGCCCAGCTGTCCTGTACCGGCACTGCCCAGAAGCTCCTGACCGGAGTCAGTCGTTGCCAGCCAGGCGTTGTTACCGTCGGGCTTGAGTCCCTGCTCATTGGTAAAGCCGGCCAGCGCGACGCGGCCCAGTGCACGACTCTGGTTGTTGGAATACTTGCCCAGTACGTCGCCGTTGTCGGCAATGGAGACACCCGTCAGGCTACCTGCAGCGTAACCATTTTGCCCGGCCGCCTTGACCACGAAACTCCCACTATTCTGGGTAATGCTGGAGAGATCAATAGTAGCATTGATCCGGTTAGCTCCATTCTGCGGGTCAAGATCCAATGCCAGATTGCTATCGCCGGTAATTTTTCCATTGGGATCAAAGCTCAGCGTTTTAGGCCCTCCTCCCGAGACGATTTCAACGCCTTTGTTCAGAGCATGCACATCCCAGGTATTGGGCGTTTCCGATTTCACAAAATACAGGTTGACCTGCTGAGCATTGCCCTGCGAATCATAGGTCGTCAGTGAGGTCTGCCAGTTGTAGCTCTTGGGATTGGTAGCATCAAAAGCAATGGGATCGCCGGCGGCGTTCAACTTGGCCGTGTCGGTCGAATCAAGGTTAAAGGTCATGCTGCCGCTGGTCGTGGCGCTGGCATCCAGATCCCCTTGGGCCACCTGCAGGGCCACCGGCTGGGCACCCGCCAGCACCACCGGATTGGCAGATGTCGGGTCATCCACCGGATAGCCCATCAGCCTGCCGCCAGTGTTGTTGACCAGAAAGCCATTGGAGTCCATCTGAAACTGGCCGTTGCGTGAATAGCTCACCTGCTGACCGTCGGTCAGACGAAAGAAACCACCGCCCTGAATGGCCAGGTCAAGATCACGGTCGGTGCTTTCCATGGCACCCTGGGAAAAAGCCTGTGTGATGGCTGAGACCTGCACACCAAGGCCTGCCTTGGCACCGGCATAAAGATCGGCAAACTCGGTACGGCTTTTCTTGAAGCCGACGGTCTGTGAGTTGGCAATATTGTGGCCGATGGTATCCAGCTGGCTGGATGCTGCATTAAGACCACTAACGCCCTGTGTAAAAGCCATGATTCATCCCCTGATTAAAAGTCGTCTTACCGGCCTTTGCCGGCTGGATCATAGGACGCGCAACACCGCGCCCGGTGTGCGTTAAAGAATCTGTTTGACGTCGTTGAAGGCGACACTGCCCATGTTGGGCCCCAAATCCAGCCTTGTAGCGTTACCGCCGGTCATGACGCCGCTGACATAACCGTATTGCAGCGCACGCGAGGCAACGGCTCGACCGCTGCCATCGGTGGCTGCAATGGAGACCTGATAGGTACCATCCTCAACGCGAGCATTGCTGGTGTCCGTGCCATCCCAGTTGAAGGACTGCACGCCGGCCTTGATCTCGCCCAATTCATATTGATTGATGGTCCGGCCCGAGGCATCCGTAATGGTGGCGGTGACCTGGGCGGCATCGTCGTCAAGCTCGATACCAAAGGGCAGCACAGTGTCCTTGCCCACCTGAACCTTGTTCCCTTCCACCAGCACGCCGCGGCCAACCATGGCGCCGGCCTGCAGTTTCTGGGAGGCATCAATCTGACCGGTAATGCTTGAAAGCGTGTCGTTGAGCTTGTCGATGCCGCTGACCGTATTGATCTGCGCAATCTGTGAGGTGAACTCGGAGTTCTCCATCGGATTGAGCGGATCCTGATTATTGAGCTGTGCCACCAGCAGACTCATGAACTCTTCACCCAGTTCACTGGCGCTGGTCGCGCCCATACCGCTGTTGTTCGTGCCGGCGGTGTTACTGGTACCGTTCACACGGCTCACCAGAGCGTTGTCAAATGCCATGATTTACTCCTCGATGATCCGGTTTACTGACCCAGCGTCAGCGTCTTGAGCATCAGTGTCTTGTTGGTATTAAGCACTTCAACGTTGGCCTGATAGGAACGCGCCGCCGAAATCATGTTGACCATTTCAGCCGTGGTATCCACGTTGGGCATGCTGACGTAACCCTGATCGTCGGCTGCCGGATTTTTCGGATCAAAAAGACGTCGAAATTCGCTCTGGTCTTCACTGATTCCCGCCACGCGAACGCCGCCAATCTGCTGACCGGGCTCGCCGGCCATTTCAAAGGTCAGCTGCCTGGCACGATAGGGCTGGCCATCAGGGCCTGCCACACTGTCTGCGTTGGCCAGGTTACTGGCGGTCACGTTCATGCGCTGTGACTGCGCCGACAATGCCGACCCTGAAATATCGAAAACGCTGAAAAGACTCATTGACTGTTCTCCTGTCGGTTATCAGGACTCGCGCTGCATGGCGTTTTTCAGGCCCTGCAATCGACTGGTTAGAAACTGTACATCGGCCTGGTAGTGAACGGTGTTATCGGCGAAGTTGACGCGCTCCATATCCATGTCGACCGTATTGCCATCAAGGCTTGGCTGGGTCGGATTGCGATACAGCATGTCTATGCCGCCTGCACTGCCATTGGCCTGAGCCGCGATATGCCGACTGGAGGTCATGCTCAGTGACAGTCCGCTCTGCCCTTCTGCCCGCCCTTGATTAACGACACGATCCAGTTCGGTTCTGAAGTCAAAGTCGCGCGCCTTGTACCCGGGGGTGTCGGCATTGGCGATGTTGGCTGACAGTACTTCCTGGCGCTCGGCACGCAGGTTAAGGGACTGCTGCAAAAAGTTGAGTGAGGCGTTGAGCCGGTCGATCATGGAAGGTCACTCCATTGCGCCATGAATCATTAAGACAACAAAGGTTACTTTCTTTTACCTTTTGGAATGAGCGCAGCATAGAGAGCCTGCAACCCTCACCATTGAATGAAAAGGCCGCTTTTTAGGGGTCATTTCGCGCACTGTTTTTTTGAGCACCTGTCTAGAATGCACAGCATCCATGTAACCGTTTGATAACAACAGGCCACGTCATGTTGCTGCCCTTCATACGCTCTTACCGCAGGCACTGCCGCCATGGCGCCACCTTGTTACTGGTGGCGGCAGGGCTGGTCTGTGCCCCGGTTGAAGCCAATGAACAGGTCATTTATGACGTCATTGAAGGGTTTCTGCTGGAACAGACGGCGAGTGAAGATGGTGAAGTCACCATTGAACTCACACTGTCGCCGGCGGCAGCCATGGTCTGTCAGGCGCCTTCTCCTTTTTTGCCCGGGCGTGGCGGCAAGGTATCGGGCCGCACCTCGGTTGGCGTGCGTTGCCCGGGCGATGCACCCGAGACGAGATACTTTCAGGCCTATGTGCATATCAACGGACAGTACCCGGTGGTCAACCGCAATATCATGCCGGGCGATGTCATTGAAGAAAGTGACCTTGACTGGCAGGAAGGAGATCTGACCCGGCTGTCCAGTCGTCTGGTCACCGATGCCTCTCAGCTGGTGGGACAGGTATCGCAGCGTCGTATTGCAGCGGGTCAGCCGTTTCAGACAGGCATGGTGAAGGCGCCCGTACTGATCCAGCGCGGTGCCGAAGTTGCGCTGCTGGTTCAGGGTAATGGTTTCATGATCACCAGCAGCGGGAAGGCGTTAAATGACGCAGGGCTTGGTGAAAGTGTTCGAGTTAGAATGCCCTCCGGCAGCATTATCAATGGTGAGGCAAGTCGCGAAGGAGTAGTGGAGGTTCACTAGTCCAAAAGGCAGTCACATTACGCACTGATATCCATTCGATACCTTTCGTTACCAGAACGGGTTAAAGAACCTGCCCGTGATGTCGATAATGGATACAACAGCGCTTGCCTGCGCCCCTTTATCAGCTCACCCGAGAGAGCATGACAATGAAAATTGACAGCAACAACGGTTCCATCAACCGCATTGCCAGCCCGGTACCGGCATCACGCGTTGCTACGCCTGAAGCCGCAAAGACCGAGCAGAGCGCCGCAACGCGCTGGGTCCCTTCCAGCGCTCAGGATGGCTCGCAGGATATTGATACGGCACGTGTCAACGAACTGCGTCAGGCCATTCGCGATGGCAGCTTTGAGGTTGATACCGGAAAAATTGCCGACGGTCTGATCGCAAGCGCGCAGGAGCTGCTTTCGAGCAAGGGCTGAGGCATTCCTCTGTTTGAACGCCTTTGGAGAACACGTGGATGAACGATTACGCCAACATCCTGAATCAGATCGATGAGGCCCTCGGGCGCTTCATTGATTTACTCGACCATGAGGCCGAGATTCTGGACAGCCATCCGGTTGATATTGAAGCCCTGCTGCAAGCCTGTGAGCACAAGGGCACCTCAATGGTTCGACTGGATCAGCTCGAGCGCGCCCGAAGTGCCCTGCTTGAAAGCCGCGGTCTCGGTTCGGATCGCGCCACAAGCGACCGAGCGGCCATCAAACTCGAGCTCAACGAGCTATGGCAGCGTATTATCGAGCGCACCGAAGCGGCCGCGCAGCGTAATCGTCTCAACGGGTTTGTGATTGGTCGACGTCTGGATTTCCATAGTCGTGCCCTTAACTTCCTTCAGACCGCAGCCGGCATGACCATGTACGGCCCCAACGGTCGCCAGCACAATATCGGCCGTTCCAGTACGCATCTTGTGGGCTGAGCGCAGATTCGACACTCAAGCATTAAAAAGGCCGCACCATGATTATGGCGCGGTCTTTTTGATTGTGCATTTGGCGCTTTACTCGAGCAAGTAAACACGGTCCCGGATCTGAATGCCTGTCAGGCAAAACCCTTTTCATTACCCTGCCGAATAGCCTGCAGCAGGCGTGATTTACTGGTCCTGCAGCCGATAGTTGACGAATACCTGGGCGGCCCCGCCCCGCACCGGATGCTTGAGCATGCCCTTGCCGGGCAGCACAAAGTGAAGTGACAGCGGCGTACTGGCCGGCAGCCCGGCAAGGGCGTCCGTATTGCCGTGAGCCATATTCAGTGCCACGCATTCTGATGGCGTACACAGCGAAGCCTCGGGCAGCACATCCCCCGGGCCCAGCTCATAGCGCCAGAAAAGCTCGGTGAACCGGCTGCCAGCGGGCGCATTCTCGGCATTCGCCAGCGCCACCCGGTACTCCCATCCCTTTTGCGCCATGTCAGGAAGATTGACCTGAACGGGAATGGCGCCCCCCGCTGCTTCAGCACAGGCCGCCGGCAATGCCCATGCGGCGGCGATCGTGAACCATGATATCGGCCGAGCCTTTATCTTTATCATGACTGCGATCCGATAATGGCCGTCACACGAATCTGGCGCTCTTCAGGGATCTCTGCCTGAGAGAGCACCACCAGACGCGGCAGGCGTCGACGCAAAAACCGCGACAGCAGCGAGCGCACGCCATGCTGTACCACCAGTACGGCCGGCAGCCCGCGCTCTTCCTGGCGCTGAACAGCGGTTTCTGCCTGTTGAATCAACGTATCGGCAAGACCAGGCTCCAGCGCCCCGCCATTGTTGAGCGCCTGCATCAGCATTTTTTCCAGATCGACATCAAGGCTGATCACTTCGGCAGGCTCCTGCCCGGGGAAATACTGCTGCGTAATGGCACGGCCCAGCGCCAGTCGCACGGCGGCGGTCAGCTCCATGGCATCAGTGGTATGGCCACCATGATCGGCCAGGGTGTCAATGATGGTGCGCATATCGCGGATCGACACATCTTCCGACAATAGCTGCTGCAGGATTCGGGTCAGTGTGGTCATTGAAATCAGCTTGGGCACGACTTCCTCGACCAGGCTCGGCGATTCCTTCGCCAGTCGATCCAGCAGCTTCTGGGTTTCACTACGGCCCATCATTTCACTGGCGTGCTCACCGAGCAGGTGATTAAGGTGCGTGGCCACAACCGTGCTGGCATCGACCACGGTAAAGCCCTGCATCTGGGCCTGATCACGCTGCGTGGCCTCAATCCAGGTAGCGGGCAGACCAAACGCCGGATCTTTCGTGACACGGCCCTCAAGATTGCCCATCGCCTGACCGGGATCAATGGCCAGATACTGTCCGGGCCATGCCTCTCCTTCGCCAATCAGAACGCCATTGAGCGCGATGCGATACTGCTGTGGCTGCAGGGACAGGTTGTCGCGAATATGAACCACCGGCGGCAGGAACCCTACCTCCTGGGCAAACTTCTTGCGCAGACTCTTGATGCGCTTCAAAAGCTCGCCGTCCTGGTTCTGATCCACCAGCGGAATCAGGCGGTGGCCAACCTCAAGACCCAGCGGATCAACCAGCTGAACATCGTCCCAGCTGGCTTCATGGCTGTCCGTGGTGGCCGCCGGGGCCGGTTGCGTTTCCTCGACAATGGCCGCTTCCTGCTTTTTCTTGTTCAGATACCAGCCCAGGCCGCCCAGCATGCAGGTGAACAACAAAAACACGATATTGGGCATGCCGGGAATGATACCCAGAAGACCGACAACGCCTGCTGTCAGATAAAGAACACGTGGATTGGTAAACAGCTGGCCCAGCAGCTGCTGACCCACGTCCTGCTCGGTGTTAACGCGCGATACGGTCACACCGGCCGCAGTAGAAATGATCAGGGCCGGAATCTGGCCGACCAGGCCATCCCCGATGGTCAACAGCGTATAGGTGTGGGCAGCATCGCCGACCGAAAGCCCGTGCTGAGCCACGCCTACTATCAGCCCGCCCACGATGTTGATGACCATGATCAGGATACCGGCGACGGCATCACCGCGTACAAATTTGCTGGCACCATCCATGGAACCGAAAAATTCGGCTTCCTGAGAGATCTCTTTACGCCGTTCACGCGCGAATTTTTCATCGATCAGACCGGCATTGAGATCGGCATCGATGGCCATCTGCTTGCCGGGCATGGCATCCAGAGTAAAGCGCGCGCCGACTTCAGCAATACGGCCCGCACCCTTGGTGATAACCATGAAGTTGATAACGACCAGAATGACGAACACCACCAGACCCACGGCAAAGTTACCGCCGACCAGAAACTCGGCAAACGCCTCGATGACCTTGCCAGCAGCGTCACCGCCGTTATGCCCTTCCAACAGCACCACACGCGTCGAGGCCACGTTGAGCGACAGCCGCAGCAGCGTTGAAAACAGCAGCACCGCCGGGAAGGCAGCAAACTCGAGCGGTTTGGTGGTGAACATGCTCACCAGCAGCACCATGATCGACAGGGCAATATTAAAGGTAAACAGCATGTCGAGAATAAATGGTGGCAGCGGCAGCACCATCATCGACAGAATCATCAGAATCAGGACCGGGCCGGCCAGAAACTTCAGCTGGCTGCTCTGAGTCAGACCGCCCCGGGAAAACAGTGCACTCAATGCATTCATGTCAGCGATGACCTGTCATGGTGAATAGGTTGTCCGGCGCCTTTAATGGGCAACGCAGCGCCCCGGGCATCATTGTTCATTGTTGTCCTCGTCATCCGAGGGTGACGGGGTATAGGCCATCTCTTCAGGCACCTCGATATGGCCGGGTCGTTTTGGCGTTTTACCCCCCTCGCTGCGATGGCGGCGCAGCTGATACACCCAGGCCAGCACTTCAGCAACGGCGGTATACAGTGCGGCAGGAATTTCCCGGCCCAGCTCACCGTGTCGATACAGTGAACGCGCCAGCGCCGGGGCCTCCAGAAAGGGAATACGGTTCTCCTGACCCAGCTCGCGAATTTTGGCAGCCACGGCATCAGCCCCCTTCGCCACCACCCGCGGGGCCCCCATCTCGTCGTCCTTATAGGCCAGCGCCACGGCAAAATGGGTCGGGTTGGTAATAATGACGTCGGCCTTGGGCACCTCACTCATCATGCGTCGGCGTGCGATCGCCTGCTGCTGCTGGCGAATACGGCCCTTGACGTGTGGGTCCCCTTCGGACTCCTTGTGTTCCTGGCGAATATCTTCCCGGCTCATGCGGAGCTTTTTGGTGTGGCTCCAAAGCTGATAAGGCACATCGATAAGGATGACAAAGATGAAGGACAGCAGGATCAGGGCGCAGCAGAACACCACCAGCAGCATCATGTGACGCATGGCCGACTGGATGCTTTCTCCGGCAAGCCCCAGCAACTCGCCCTGGTGGGTATAGATAAAGTAGGCCGCGACCAGCGCTATCAACAGTGACTTGGCAATGGTCTTGACCAGCTCTGCCAGCGCCTGACTGGAAAAAATACGCTTTAGACCAGCACCCGGATTGAGCTTTTTGATATCCACCTTGATGGACTTGGTCGAAAACAGCCAGCCACCCAGCGCCATGGGCGCCATCAGCGCAACCACACCCATGATGCCCATGATTGGCGCAATGGCCAGCAGTGCCCGACCACCCAGCGCCGAGACATTGATCATCATTCGAGTGGGATCACGGGCGACTTCCGAATCAAAGGTGAGCCCGTCCATCATGACGTCTGACAGCGTCTCTCCCATCCAGCTCATGCACAGCGCAAGGCCGGCCGCCCCGACGCTGAGCATCAGGAAGGTGGTCAACTCACGTGAACGGGCAACCTGGCCCTCTTCACGGGCTTTTTCAATGCGTCGTGCCGTAGGCTCTTCGGTTTTTTCTGCGTCGCTGTCGCCGGACATTTCGACCCCATGAAATCATGTAGAGCATCGTGCTCACTGGGCGACATTGTGCGAGGAAGGAGGGGAAAACAATCGCTCGAATAGCCCGCCCGAGGGAGAGCTATTCGACACATAAGCAGGAAATATGAACTAGAACCCGAGGCTGTCGAGCAGATCGTCGACCTGAGACTGATCGGTCACGATATCGGTGCGCCCTTCCGTCTTGATCTGGGGCCCGTTGAGCAGGCCTTCGGGGGTCTTGCTGGTGCTCTCCCTTGCACGCTCGCGCATGGCTTCAGAAGGCATATTGTCGATCAGCACCTGCAGGAGTTCACGCTCGATCTCGCGGATGACCTCCATCATTTTCTTGATGACCTGACCGGTCAGATCCTGAAAGTCCTGGGCCATCATGACTTCCATCAGCTGACTCTGGGTCGCACGGGTCTGTGCCGGCACCCATTCAAGATAGGCGCGGGTGTCCCCGACCAGATCACGCGCTTCGGCCTGCTCAAGCGGCTTGTCGAACCACTGATCCCAGCGCCCGGCGAGCTCGGCCGACTGCTTTTCAATGTTGTCCTGAATGGGCTGAGCAATTTCGATGGCATTGAGCGAGCGCTCGGCGGCCTGCTCGGTCATGGAAGCAATGTAGCTCAGGCGATCGCGGGAATCGGGAATGGCCTGCGCGGCCTTCTCGACTTCCTTGTCCAGACCCAGCTCTCGCATATTGTCACGCAACGCACGCGTCAGATGACCGATTCTGGCAATAAGGTCCGGCGGGATCGCATCTTCTGCGTTCTGCGGTTTGGCATTGGCTGTCATGTCGTTAACTCCCGATGGCTATCCGCAGACTTATTTATCGAGCTTTTCGAAGATCTTGTTCAGCTTTTCTTCGAGCGTCGCGGCGGTAAAGGGTTTCACCACGTAACCATTGGCGCCGGCCTGCGCTGCCGCAATGATGTTTTCCTTTTTGGCTTCTGCCGTGACCATCAACACCGGAAGATGCTTGAGGTTGTCATCGGCACGAATCTGCTTGAGCATTTCCAGCCCGTCCAGGTTCGGCATGTTCCAGTCAGAGACCACAAAGCCAAAGCTGTCACTGCGAAGCTTTGCCAGACCATCGACGCCGTCTTCGGCCTCATCAACATTGTTGAAGCCAAGCTCCTTGAGGAGGTTGCGCACGATACGACGCATGGTGGGAAAGTCGTCCACCACCAGGATGTGAATGTTCTTGTCAGCCATGTCTGCCATTTCCTTTTCAAATAAGTGCGCTTGCGCGCGAGTCAACGATTCAGTGGTGCTGCGCTAGACGCGCAGCGCCTGACGATTATTGCCACCCAGCTGTGCCAGCGCTCGCTCGCACATGCTGGTAATGGGGACGATTTCACATGCAGCACCCAGAGCTATGGCTTCACGCGGCATGCCAAAGACCACACAGCTGGCTTCATCCTGCGCCAGCGTCCAGGCACCGGCTTCGCGCATCTTCAAAAGCCCCTGAGCACCATCCTTGCCCATACCGGTCAACAGCACGCCAATGGCATTCTTGCCTGCGCTGATGGCGGCGGATTCAAACAGCGCATCAACGGAAGGCCTGTGCCGATTGATGGGCGCTTCATGGTCCAGTGAAATCACATAGTTGGCGCCGCTTCGAATCAGACGCAGGTGCGCTTCACCACCGGGTGCCAGATAGGCATGACCGGGCAGCACGCGCTCGCCATGCACGGCTTCGCGAACGCTGATGCGGCAAAGACTGTCCAGGCGCGCAGCAAAGGATTTGGTAAACCCGGCCGGCATGTGCTGGGTAATCAGTATTGCCGGGCTGTCCGAGGGCAGCGGCATCAAGAATTCTCGAATCGCCTCTGTTCCGCCCGTTGAGGCACCAACGATCAGAAGCTTCTCGCTGGAATACAGGGGTGCACGAAGGGCCGCCGGCGCAGTCGTTGACGACGGCTGAGCCACCTTGAGCTTTGCCCTGGAGGCCGCTCGGATCTTGTCGGTAATGGCATGAGCGTATTCGGCCATGCCTTCTCGAATGCCAAGCTGTGGCTTGGTCACGAAATCCACCGCGCCCAGCTCAAGCGCCCGCATGGTAATTTCCGAGCCGCGCTCTGTCAGGGAAGAGACCATGACGACCGGCATGGGCCGCAGGCGCATGAGCCTTTCCAGAAAATCCAGACCATCCATGCGCGGCATTTCGACATCCAGTGTCAGTACATCGGGATTGGTCCGTTTGATCAGATCACGAGCCACCAGAGGATCCGGGGCCGTGGCAACCACTTCCATGTCCGGTTCCTGATTGATGATTTCGCTGATCAGGCTGCGAATCAGTGCCGAATCGTCAACACACAATACCTTGATCTTGCTCACCGTCCTGCTCCTTTCATGCCTGCTGCAGCTGCGACCAGCGGATTAACAGCCTCGCCTACCAGCGCCTCGATCAATGTCTTCTCACGACTGCAGACCGTGGCACTACCGTTGAGACGCCTGACCCTTACCTGGCCGGTCCCCGGCAGATAGTGCACGCGACGCGCATGGCTACCGTTGAGGTCCTGCGCGAGGACACGAATGTTTTCGCGATCAAGCCACGCCATGACAAACTCGGCATTGGCAAACCCGATGCGTGATGCCATACCGGCAATGACCATGCCGCCCCCGAATACCTTGGCTTCCAGCCGGTCGCGACGTCCGCCCAACCGACATATTTCCTCCACCAGTGTGCTCATGGCGTGCTCGCCGTAACGAAGACGTGGGCCGCTGGTATCGTGACTGCCATCACCGGGCAGCATGTAATGATTCATGCCGCCCACGCCTGCCGCGCTATCACGGATACACGCAGAGACACAGGAACCCAGCACCGTCGACAGCACCATGGGTGATGACGCTACGTAATACTCGCTCGGCAGCAGTTTGACGGCGTCAAGACTGTCATCGCGATCGAAGTAAAAGTGGTCGGCCAGGCCTTCCTGCTCGCGAGACTTCATGACCGTGAACCCGGGTTTGACGCAAGGCCATAGACGGTATGTCCCTGCAAACGGAAGACATCGGTCAAATAGGTAAAGTTCTCGGAGTGCCCGGCAAAAAGCAGTCCATTGGGCTTGAGCAGCGGCGCAAACCTTTCCAGAATTTTCTTCTGAGTGGGCTTGTCGAAATAAATCATGATGTTGCGACAGAAGATGACATCAAACGGACCTTCAACTTCCCATCGCGCCGCCAGCAGATTCAGCTGGCGATATTCCACCATGGCCGCCAGCGCCGGATTGACCCGTGCCACGCCGGATTTGGCTCCGACTCCGCGCATGAAAAACCGCTTGCGCTGCTCCATCGACAGCTTCTCGATCTGAGCGATCGGGTAGATACCGGCCGCCGCCGTGGCGAGCGCCTTGGTATCAATATCGGTGGCCACAATTTTGGCGCTTTGCGCCTTCGACCCGAGCGCCTCGGTCAGCGTCATGGCCAGCGACCAGGGCTCTTCGCCGGTAGACGCCGCGCAGCACCACACCTTGACGCTGCCGCTCTGGGCGCGAACGTGATCGGCCAGAATCGGAAAATGATGCGCTTCACGAAAAAATGACGTCAGGTTGGTCGTCAACGCATTAACGAAATGTTCCCACTCCGAGGACTCTGCATGACCATCCAGCAGATCCAGATAAGCCTTGAACTGATTAAGCCCAAGGGTGCGCAGGCGACGTGCCAGACGGCTGTAAACCATCTCTTTTTTATGCAATGCCAGTGCAATACCTGCACGCTCATGGATCAGGCGCCTTACACGCTCGAAATCCTCATGCGTCAGTTTTAAATCGCGGCTTTCAACGACTTCTGTCACGTCTTTTACTCCGCATCACCCGAGGTGATTAAAAGGTTGTCCAGTCCTCGTCTGCTGCTTCAGACGCTGGCTCACCGCGTGGGCGAGCGACTTGTGCTTTGGCTTTGGCAGAGACGGAGGTGGCGGCTTTGCCGGACTCGGTACGTGACGACGTCGAAATGTGCCTGTCCGATTCACTGCCGTGGGCCTTACCCCCATGCTTCATTGAAGAAGCAGTCCTGTCTGAAGCTATTATCGGCGCCCGAACGCTTTCCTTGATCCTGAAAAGACTGACAATTTCATTAAGATGATCGGCGTTTTGACGCATCGACTCGGAGGCTGCCGAAGACTGCTCGACCATGGCCGCATTTTGCTGGGTCATTTCGTCCATGCGCTGAATGGCCTGACCGATCTGTTCGATGCCATTTTTCTGCTCACGGGTGGCTGACGAGATTTCCTGCATCAGCGTCGTAACCCGATGCACCCCGCCGACGATATCAGTCATGGTGGTTTGTGCGCGGGCGACCAGCTCACTGCCGGCATGCACTTCAACCGAAGACCTGTCGATCAGCTCACGAATTTCGCGCGCCGCCTGGGCACTACGACTGGCCAGGGAACGTACCTCATTGGCAACCACGGCAAACCCTTTGCCCTGCTCACCGGCACGTGCAGCTTCCACCGAGGCATTGAGTGCCAGAATATTGGTTTGAAAGGCGATGCTGTCGATCACGCCCACGATATCGGAGATACGTGCAGAGGCCTGGGTAATGCCCTCCATGCGCGTGACCACATCGCCCATTTCGTTACGACCCCGTTCGGCCACGGTCGATGCCTCATGCGCCAGCTTCGAGGCGTCACTGGCATGCTCTGCATTATGGCCGACCGTTGCGGTCAGCTCTTCCATACTGCTGGAGGTCTGTTCAAGTGATGCTGCCTGTTCCTCGGTGCGCCGGGAGAGGTTCTGGTTGCCAGTGGCCAGCTCACTGCTGGCCGGCGAAATGACACCAACACTGCCCTTGACATCACGCACGACGCATAACAAGCATTTGCGCATGGTATCCAAGGCAATCATTAACTGATCATCGCCTTGGTTACTCATCTCGAGATCACCGCTGGCGATCTGGCGACAGAACAGCAGTGCCTGATCAAGTGATCCCTGTACACGCCTTGCCAGCAGGGCGCTGGCAACGGCACTCGCACTGGAAAGGAACGCTGCGCCGAGGGTGAGTACGCTCATGGTGACGGGCAGGGATTGCTGTGTGGATAATATTTCGTAATCAGCCACCAATAGCCCCAGCAGCCCCAGTAGCCCCATCGATGACACCGCACAGGTCATGCCCGCCCAACCCGCACGGCGCGAGTCTGTCATGCGTTTGAGACGATTGCCCCAGCCGCGCGGTCCCGCAGGTGTAATCACACCCTGCACCAGAGTCCAACGCTTCCCCTGACCGCTATTGATCTGTCGATAAACATCGTCGGCGTGAGCAATGGCGGCATCATCAGCCTTGACTCGAACCGAGGCATAGCCCTTGAGCTGGCCCTGCTCGACAATCGGCATGACTGTGGCCCTGACCCAGTAGTAGCCTCCGTCCTTGCGTCGATTCTTGACCATGCCGGTCCACGTCTCTCCGTCGCGCAGGGTCTTCCAGAGATTGGCAAAGGCCACTGGTGGCATGTCCGGATGGCGCACAAGGTTATGGGGTGCGCCAATCAGCTCATGGCGCTCAAACCCACTGACCTCGATAAACGCCGGATTGGCATAAACGATGTTGCCATCCGTATTGGTCTGGGAGATCAGGAACTGCTGCTCATCCAGGACATAATGTTTGTCATTGACCGGTTGGTTATTACGCACGCATGGATCTCCTGAGATGAACTCGGTGGTCGGCGATTGCCAAAATGTCTGTGCACATCAAACTATGTTTTGAATAAAGTAAAACTAGGATTAGCGCAGGTTAAAGTACGCTGTTCGTGCAGACACAAAAAAAGCGCCGGCAGATGCCGGCGCTTTTGAAAGCAAAAGCGATTGATTACGCAGCCTTGTCAATCAGGGCCATCTCTTCACTGCTCATCAGCTTTTCAATATCCACCAGAATCAGCATGCGATCATCCAGACTGCCCAGCCCCATCAGGTAATGGGTAGACAGCGTTGAACCAAACTCCGGTGCCGGTTTGATCTGCTCACCGGTCAATGCCAGAACATCGGAGACGCCATCCACCACCACGCCCACGACCCGATGACCAATGTTGAGCACGATCACGACGGTTTGCGCCGTGTAGTCGGCATTGCCCAGGGCAAATTTCAGACGCAGGTCAACGATGGGGACGATAACGCCACGCAGATTGGTCACGCCCTTGATAAAGGAAGGTGCGTTGGCAATGCGCGTTACGCCTTCATAGCCGCGAATTTCCTGCACACTCAGGATATCGATGCCGTACTCTTCAGCACCCAGTCGAAAGACCAGAAACTCGTGACCTTCCCCTTCCAGCTGTACCTTGTCGATAGCAGAAGCTTCCATTGTCTCAACTCCCATATGCCCGACCCAGCGGGCAGAATTAAAGATGGCTGTGCGTTATGCAACTGAATCAGTGCAGCGCGGCAGCACTACGATGATGACCCGCGTGACTGCCTTCACGATCCTGAGGCGCACGTGACAGTGCCGGAATATCCAGGATCAATGCCACGCTGCCATCGCCCAGGATGGTGGCGGCAGAGATACCCGGGACACGTCGATAATTGGTTTCAAGATTCTTGACCACGACCTGGTGCTGCCCGATCAGTTGATCAACCTGCAGGGCAAAGCTGCGACCTTCGCTTTGCACGATCATGACAATGCCCTTGGTGACATCCTGCTTCGCATCGGGGATGTCAAAAACGCGGTAAAGCTCGACCAAAGGCAGATATTCACCTCGAACGTGCAGGACACGATCATTACCGGTGACGGTGCTGATATCTTCCGGCCTGACCTGCATGGACTCCTTGATGGCCCCCAGCGGCAGGATATAAACCTCTCCTCCGACACGAACCGACATGCCGTCGAGAATGGCCAGCGTCAGTGGCAGCACGATTCGCGTGGTAGTGCCCTGCCCGGTACGGGAGAGAATTTCCACGTGGCCACCCATCTGCGCAATATTACGCTTGACCACATCCATGCCGACGCCACGGCCTGATAGATCGGTTACATGCTCGGCGGTCGAAAAACCCGGAGCAAAGATCAGCTGCCAGACATCGTCGTCGCTCATGGCATCCGACACGGCCAGACCATTCTCACGAGCCTTGCTCAAGATCCGGTCACGGTTCAGGCCTGCACCGTCATCACTGATTTCAATCAGGATGTTGCCGCCCTGATGACTTGCAGACAACGTCAGCTTGCCCGCGGCCGGTTTGCCCGCGGCCAGGCGTCGATCAGGCGTCTCGATGCCATGATCCAGACTGTTGCGAACCAGGTGGGTCAGCGGATCAACGATGCGCTCGATCAACCCCTTGTCGAGTTCGGTAGATTTGCCCACCGTTTCAAATTCAACCTGCTTGCCCAGCTTGCCGGCCAGGTCACGCACAAGCCGCGGGAAGCGGTTGAAAACCACGTCCATGGGCATCATGCGAATCGACATGACCGCTTCCTGCAGGTCACGAGCATTACGCTGAAGCTGGTTCATGCCACTGAGCAGATTGCCGTGGATGACCGGATCGAAATCGGATGTCCCCTGCTCCAGCATGGACTGGGTAATGACGAGCTCACCGACCAAGTTAATGATCTGGTCAATCTTTTCAATCGATACGCGCAGAGAGGCATTTTCGCTGCTGGCCGCAGCCCGCTCGGCCTTTTTGGCAGCAGGCGCGGCGGCCCTGGCCGGCTCGGCCGGCGCCGCAACGCTAACCGGTTCCACCGGGGTCACCTTTTCCGCTTCAGGTGCCTTTTGCACCATCTCTTCCTCGGCGGGCCACTCCTCAACTTCGGCGGGCCATTCATCGACGGATGTCTCTACGCCATTGTCAGCGGAGGCGGCTGCAACAAGCTCGAACGTGATCTGATCATCGTCGACCACGAAACAGAGCACGGCGCGGATATCTTCCTCGCCCGTGGCGGTTTCAAGGCGCACGGTCAGCACATCATTGGCATGCTGCTGTTCCAGTACGGTACCGAACAGTGCCATCTCTTCTGCAAGACTGGTGGCATTATCTGCGGCAACCCCGGCAATCCGGATAATCATGGCACTGCTTTCAGCAGCGCCGGATGCGGAGGTCTGAGCTGACGATTCAGAAACAGCACCACTTCCATGACCCTTCTCTTCGGCCAAGGCTTTCAGAGTGTTACAGATACGCTCGTAGGCGGCGCTGTCCGGCTCGGTCTGTTGACGGTAGGCATTGAGCTGATCGCTGAGCATATCCTTGGTTTCCAGAAATATGTCGATAATGGTCGGGTCAAGGGTCAGTTCACGATGACGCGCCTTGTCGAGCAGGTTCTCGAACAAATGCGTGGTTTCCTGAAGCACGGTAAAGCCGAACGTACCCGCGCCACCCTTGATGGAGTGTGCCGCTCGAAAGATGGCATTGAGCTGTTCGCCGTCAGGATCGCTGGGATCGATCTGCAACAGCTGCTGCTCCATATCGCTGAGCAGCTCCTCGGCCTCTTCGAAAAATGTCTGGTAGAACTCGGTAATGTCGATGCTCACGCCTGATGCCCTGCCCTGCTTCTGGATTCGGTCAAACGCTCGACTCGAGCGTGCGCGAAAGTGTTTTCAAAACCTGCCGTCATGGTGCTCATGGCTGTGTCATCTGTTCTGACGCCTCCGGAGTGTCCAAGGCACTGCCGCTCTGGGCAAACCCCTCGATGGAAAGCGGGACCTTGTCACCATCGATGATGGCCGGCGTGGTAGGTGCCATGTTTTCCTGTTCCATCATTTTCTGTGCGCGACTGTTGAGCACCAGAATGCTGATACGACGGTTGAGCGCACTGTCTTCCTCATCGGGCATGTTCATGGTGTCCGCCATACCGATGACTCTTAGCAGCTTCTCGGGCTCAAGCCCTCCTGCTACCAGTTCACGCCGTGATGCATTGGCGCGATCCGTTGAAAGCTCCCAGTTGCTGTATCCCTTGAGACCAGCGGCAAACGGAAGGTCATCCGTATGGCCTGACAGGGTCAGCTTGTTGGGCAACTCATTAAGCAAAGGGGCAATGGCCGTGAGTATGCGGTGCATATAAGTCGCCACACGTGCACTGCCTACCTCGAACATGGGCCGTCGCTGGCTGTCCACAATCTGAATTCGAAGTCCCTCGGGAGTAAGATCAAGCCGCATCTGTGATCGTAAATCCCGCAGGGCCGGGTCTTCCTGCATCAGTGCTTCAAGGCGTGCCTTGAGCCTGCTCAGCGCCGACATATCAGTGGCCATGCTACTGTTTTGCTCAATGGTGATCCGGGAGCGTTCTCCCTCACTGTGCATGACGTCATCCCCGCCTCCAGGGATAGCGCTGTTGCTGGCCGAATTACGATCCCCACCAGCCAGCGCCACTTTTAAAGGGGTACGAAAATATTCACTGATCTGCTCAAACTCGGCTTTTGATGTTCCGGCCAGCAGCCACATCACCAGAAAGAAGGCCATCATGGCCGTCATGAAGTCGGCGTAGGCGATCTTCCAGCTGCCATGCGAACCATGATGGGCGGCGGCTTTCTTGCGACGTATGACAATGGGGCGACGGTGCTGGCTCATGGTTTAACCCTGACTATTGCCGCTGGGCTGTGAGCGTACGCTACGTACATGCTCTTCCAGCTCGCTGAAACTGGGACGCTCGCTTGAATAGAGCACCTTGCGACCGAACTCGACTGCGATCGGCGGCGCATAGCCATTCAGATTGGCCAGCAGCGTGACCTTGATACACTGCAGCATCTTCTCCACTTCACTGATCTGATGCCGGATGTGCGTGGCCAAAGGTGTGACAAAACCGTAAGCCAACAGGATCCCCAGAAAGGTACCCACCAGTGCAGCCGCGATCAGGGGGCCTACTTCTTCAGGCGTCAGCCCTTCGGCACCCAGTGCATGCACCACGCCCATGACTGCCGCCACGATGCCAAAGGCAGGCAGGCCATCGCCGACACCTGAAATGGCGTTAACGGGAATTTCCGCTTCATGCTGAAAGGTCTCGATTTCATGATCCATCAGCGACTCGATCTCGAAGGCATCCATGTTGCCGCTGATCATCAGGCGCAGATAATCGGTCAAAAACTCCATGAGCAATGGATCTGCCATCAGTTTGGGATAGCGTGTAAACAGCGGGCTTTCCGCAGGGGTTTCCACATCACGCTCGAGCGCCATCATGCCCTCCTGGCGGCCCTTGGCCAGCAACAGGTATAAAAGCGCCATGAGCTCCATGAAAAGCTCCTTGTTGTACTTGACGCTTCCCTTGAGCTTGGGGACGACTTTCAGTGTTGCCTTGATTGCCGTGCCGTTGTTACTGGCGACGAAGGCACCTATGGCAGCACCACAGATGATGACGATTTCGGCCGGCTGAAACAGCACAGCCAGATGACCACCTACCATCATGTACCCCCCGATTACCGAGGCAACAACAGCAACATATCCAAATAATATCAGCACGGTAATTCCTCAGTATTCAGGATCTGGAGATAACATCGGCCAAAAGTGGCCAGGCTTGAGAGCCCATCTCATCAGATTCATCGGGGAAAAAGGGATATGACGTCTGCAGCAATACCGAGCTCGTCTGCTGATCAATGATGACGATATTAAAACCTTCCATCGCTTATCAAAGGCAGGACTAGCTTCCAAAAAAGGGGCCATATTTTCTGTTTGAAAACGGTTGCGGCAGGATCTTCAGACAAGAAAAAACCCTGAAAGCGAGCGCTGTCAGGGCAAGGGGAAAATCATGGCAATAACGGGGGGATCAAACGAGGGCGTACGTTGCCTTATCAGTATTCGCTACCACTTTCCTTTCTAATGCGCTCTCTTTCGGCAGCACGTCGGGTTTTGCCGGCACGAGACGGCGGCTGGCAGATCCCGCACACGAAGTCCTGATCAAGGCTGTGGGCATGGTTAACAAACCTGCCACTGCATGAGGTGCATGAGGATAGCTGCATCATGTCGCTTTCAAAAAAGCGTACCAGTGTCCATGCGCGAGTCAGACCCAGCACGGCCTCACCATCTTCAAGCATGGAGATTTGCTCGAAGTAAAGTCGGTAGGCCTTGATAATGGCTTCCATCCGGTCACAGCGGCTCTGTTCGCGCAGGGAAAGATAAATATTATAAAACAGTGACGAGTGAATATTGGGAAGCCATGTAATAAACCAGTCTGTCGAAAAGGGCAGCATCCCCTTCGGCGGTGAAACGCCCCGGACTTCCTTGTAAAGACGAATCAGTCGACCACGAGAAAGATCCGTCTCGGTTTCAAGCACCTGAAGTCTTGCACCCAGCTCAATCAACTCGATTGCCAGCTGAATATCACGCACTTCATTGATGACGCTCTTATCGGCCATGATGGCGCCCCTTTTTCAGCACCACCTCCTCCTCGTCATCACGCATGCTACCAGCAAGCAGAATGGCAGCGTGGGTGCGCTTGAGATCGTCTTCTCGCTGCTGGGTGGTCAGCGAAGACAGCTGTGAAGGGTCTACCAGAGCAAAATGACACAGGAGCTGATTGGAGTTGGCAAGTTTTGCAAGCTGGGAAATGGGCAATGAGGCCAGAGTATCCGCCATCTGTTCGTTCAGCTTCAGCCTGAACATGGCAGAAGAACGATCTTCGTTCAGAAGCCGCTGTACCAAAAGCAGATAAGACAGATTGACGTTGCGAATATCGTCCAGCAGATGGCTTGTGGTCATCATGTTCCCTTCCCCTCGTCTTGAAGATTTATCCCGTATTACGACAGGTGCAGCGGCGATTGTTCACGCTCTTGACCGATTTTCGTAACAGGTTCATTGCCAGGCAGGGCGACATTCAGTCAATTTAATGTAACGCCCCGTTACCTTCTGCAATATTGGCACATCATACTTTACTACCACAACCCTTTTTTTGATTAGTACGAAAACAATGTTTTCTCATGGCATGTCTTAAGACAATAGCAGAAAATTTAGTCAATAAAATCAACGTCAGACGAAAAGGGCCCAAAAAGGGCCCTATTTCAAAATAATAAAAAAATAATTTGTATCTTTGGGTTAACGGATGGTTTTTTGACGTATCACTGCACAGAGGCTGCATCCCGCTCCAGTTCGTGTATCCAGCACAACAGTTCTGCCAATGCCAGATACAACTCTTTCGGAATACGGTCATCAAGGTCCACGTGCAGGAGAAGATTGACCAGCTCTGCCGATTGATGCACATGGATACCACTTGCATGCGCCTTTTCTATGATGGCATCGGCAGTTGTGCCATAGCCCTTGGCCACCACACGAGGCGTCTCATTGACATCATGTGCAATGGCCACAGCGCGCTGGCGTTGAAAGGAATGATCATTGGAAGATGTCATGCTGTTTCACCCTCATGATCATTCCCGTTCTGAGGCGAGAAGTGTAATGCCGCCAGTTGAAGGCCTGCCCCTGTGAACCGTTCATCAAGATGCTGCCCCTGCACAGTCATCCATGCCAGATAGGGACCTTCTACCCTGCCACTGACCTTGATGGTCTTGTCCTGCAGGCTGATCTCGAGATCAACATGCCCCAGGGCAGGGAGCGTCAGTCTCAATTTTGAGCGCCAGATCCTTGAGGCCTCTTCTCTCTTCTCATCGGTATCGGCCTCGGGTTCCTGCTCGATTTCCCATTGCACCGGTATCTGGGGCGTCAAAAAACCTTCCCATCTCACCAGCGGAGACGTCATGAGCTCCAGCTGATGACGCAAAATGCCCTGTAGATCATCCTGGGCAGAGGACATATCAGGCGTTCCGGCCTCTCGACCAGCAAGGCTGCCAGCGGATTGCGCAGCGTGTCGTTCACGCATGACCGCAGTGAGCGCGCTGTATGCCTTGTCCGCCTCCGCAGTAGCCTGGTTTCCCGTCGAAAGTGCCTGTAAAAGCCTGTTCTGAGGCTCCTTGAGCAATTCCTGTGAATCATACTGCCCCAGAAGCCATTGACGCAGGTGCGACTCATAGAAAAGGCCGCTATGCCTGATCTGTCCGGCAAGCACGGACGAAAGCACTAAAGGCCTGGGCGATTCCTCGTCTGCCAACAGAACGACATCCGTGCTGACCACAGGTGCTGTGGCCGGAAATTTTTCCAGAATCCGGGATATGGCTCTGGCTTCGGCACTGAAATGCGTGGTGGAAGATTTGGGCAGGCTGCTTGAAGGCGTGTCTTCAACAAAAGGATTGCTACCTGATGGCGTCACTCGAGCGGGTATCCTGTCAGGCGATTTGGCTCTTGCAGCCGCATCCTCGCCATGGCGCTCAAGCGTTTCATCCGGTGTGTCCGAGGTGCCATGACGCACTGCCGGTGTATAGGTCACACCCCCCAACGGCAGATCGGGTTGCCTTGAAGCAACCCGATCCAGATCCGCGCGACGTCCCAGGACGTTGTGAAGCAAGGTATCCAGCAGTGGTGTAATGGCACTCATGACTACTCCCCCATTGGGGCCGATACCGCACTATAGGCACGATTGACCTGCTGCTGTACCCGGCTCTTCTCCATCAGATGACTGAGTTCGTCGAGCCTTTGCTGTAGCAACACATGAAGCTGATGGTCGTTTTCCAGAAGCTGCGCCAGAATTTCCTTCTTGTATGCCTGACGCTCACTATCCAGCGTTATTTGTTCATCACGCACTCGAAGACGATCAATTTCACACAGATAATCATGCTCAAGTTCAATCAGCTTTTGCCACTGGCCTGCACTGGCATGCTCAAGCATTTGCTGGCTCACCCTGAGCGCTTGCTCATAGCCATGGATGATCAGAGTACGTTTTTTTTCCATATCAGGCCTGAGCCGCTGCAGTGGGTTGCTGGGCAGACGAACCGATTTCCTTCCATGCACCGGCAATATCACTCAAAAGACTTTCTACATGCTCTACCAGTGTCTTGTCGTTCGACACATTGGCTTTCAAAAGAGAGCGTGACATGTATTCATAAAGCGATGACAGACGCTCTGCCAGCTCTCCCCCGCGCGTCATGTCCAGACTGGCTCGCAGTCCGCCATCGATGATATCGATGGCCTTTGAAATGGCCATGCCCCTGCCGGCAATATCGTTGTGATCCATGGCCCACTTGGCCTTGAAGATGGCAGCCATGGCGCCGTCAAACAGCATGACGATCAGTTGATGTGGAGAAGCGCTCATCACGCCCGTCTCTACACCCACTGACGCGTAGGTACTTGCCCCTTTTTGTGCATACATAATTAGTATCCGCCGCTATAAAACGATTAATCTTTCGAAGCGCCGTTAAGGGCTTCCAGCTGCTGGCTAAGGTAAGACTGTGTATTGTTAAGCTTGGACATCATTACATCGAGCTGTTGAAACTGTTTCTTGTAGCGTTCTACTGTCGTCTCAATGGTGTCCTGCATTCTCAGACTGCGGGCTTCAAGGCTTTTGACCGAGCTTTCAAGGCCGGCTTTGGCACTACCCACGGCGCCGTTATCTTTTAGCATCTGGGTAATACTGGTATCGAGTCTGGCCGCAATACCTGTTTTTCCATCTCCAGAAAACAGGCCCTTCATACCATCAAGGTTGTTGGCCAGGGCATCATCGAGCTTTTTCTCATCGCCGACTTCAAGCTTGCCATCCTTTGTAAAATTGATGCCGGCTTCGAATAGATAATTCATTCCCTCACCGGCCGCAGCATTGCTCATGGCATCACGCAGTGTGCTCTGAACCGATCGCACAGTGCTGTTGCCTGTTAATGAAGCGCCCTTGACGCTATCTCCTTCGCCGCTGACTTTAGTTAGTGATGTAATCTTGTCAGCCAAAGCGTTATAGGCTTTTACAAAATCTTCAACTGCTGTTTTAACGCTTTCCGTGTCCTGGCTAACAGTCAGCTTTGTGGAAGCTCCCTCCGCTGTCGTCTCAACAAGATTGAGCGTGACGCCCTGAATGGCTTCTTCAATGGTATTGGAGGCACTTGTGATGGCGAGGCCATTCACCGTCAGAGAAGCATCTGATGCAGCGACTGTTTCAGTAGTACCGGAAAAAAGCGCCCCGAGATCACTGTTGTCACTTGAAAAGGACATTGTTGACGCAGCGCCGGTAGCCTGGGAGTTCAATACCAGTCGGTAAGGGGTACCACTACCATCATTGACAATAGATGCCGTTACACCCGCATCAGCTTTGTTGATGGCATCGCGGATACCGGCCAGAGAACCATCAGTAATATCAATGGCCGTGGACTTGTCGCCCACATTGACGGTCAGCGATCCTGTTCCAATAGCGCTGGTCGTATCGGTACGTCCGGCCGTAGCCAGAGACTGTGCCGTTGCCAAAGAGTTGATCTTGATATCGTAGCTGCCAGCAGCTGCCGTACTGCCGGCAGTAGCCGTCAATGCCGAACCGCTGACATTGGTCGCAAACCCTTTATATAGCTCGGAACCATTGAGCTTTTGAGCAGCCTTTTGAAAGCCTTCAAGCGAACTCTGCAACTGTCCAAAGCCCGACAACTTGGCGTTGGTCGACGCAAGCTTGGTAGTGATAGGTGCAAGCTTCGCCTCTTCTGATTTCTTGAGACTGGACAGTAGCGACGTTAGATCAAGATTGGAACCAACACCCAGTGATTCGATAGCCATCTGTAACACTCCGGAATGGGGAATCCTGGCAGGCAAAAACGGATTCGTTGTTCTCTCTGACACACTATCGGCAGCTGCCGTGGAATATTTAAGGCGCCCTGCTCACAGAAACATTTAAAAACCCGGGATAACGCCATTTTTCATCAAGCCCTCGTCCAAAGGCGATGAAATCAGGGTTTATCAGTGAATCGCGCTGGTTATATCGAAGCCTTTCTCCTGCCTGCAGGGTATTTGTATCCAATTGAAGCACCGTACCGCCGGCTTCTTCCAGAAGGATATGAGCAGCACCTGTGTCCCACTCACACGTGGCACCAGGTCTTGGATAACAATCGGCAGCGCCTTCCGCAATACGACAAAACTTGAGAGAACTTCCAACGCCTTGCAGGTGGCATGGCGGCATGGCCTCCAGCAAACGCGTCATCTTGTCATTGCCATGTGAGCGACTGCCTACAATCCGAAGCAACCGATCAGGATGCCATGCCGCAGAAGCAATGCGCTCTTCTGGTTCGCCTGAGCATTGACGCCATGCTCCCTTGCCCTTCGCGGCATACCACATGGTGCTTAAAACAGGCGCAGCAATCACACCAAGAATCGGGTTGCCCTCATGTATCAACGCGATATTGACCGTGAACTCGCCATTTCGGTTAATAAATTCCCTTGTACCATCCAGAGGATCAATCAACCAGAAGGTTGACCATGACAGTCGGTTTTCAATCTCATCAACGTCAGACTCTTCTGAAAGCAGCGGCCATGAGGGCGTCAGACCAGATAGCCGCTGCTGGATCAGTCGATGTGCTGCCAGGTCAGCCTGGGTCAAGGGGCTATTGTCAGATTTATCGGTGACTTCTATTGAACCCTGATAGATTTCCATAATGGCGCCGCAGGCGTCCCATGCGATTTTTTTTACGGACTCAAGCAGCTCTGTCATTAGTCTATTTCCTTTACGCCATGACTTTAACACTATACCCCGCGCGTCAGCAGCAGCCGAGCCTGCCGAGGTGGTTTGCATAAGCCGAGCAACGAGCGTTTTAAATCGTTTATCTCTCTATCAATGTCTGAAAATCAAAAACCCCGGTATAGGCTTTTGACCTATACCGGGGCAAACGTACTGCTAATCGACTCAGAGAGCCGACAATCTCAGGCAGCCGGCTTTTTCCTCAAAATGCCCTGATAGACCGCAGCAAGCAGTTTTTCGGGCATAAGACGCAAGGGGGCTCTCTTGAGGATGTTCATGTACATGGTCCCCGATCCAACAAATCCCATATCGTGAAACTTTTTCTGAAGCTTCACATCCTGCTTGAAATAATGCCAGCCCCGACGCCTTGCCAGCATCCCGTTACCCACACGAGCATTAACCAAGATATCGCTGACATTATCGATATGACTGCCCTGACACAACAGACGAGCCCATAGATAATAATCTTCGATACCCAAAAAATGCTGATATCCCCCGGCCTTGAGGATGGCTGCACGACGGAACATTACCGTCATGTGATTGACCGGGCATCGTGAGCGTGCAAACCGCGCTACTTGCTCTTTGCCTGTGGGTAGCTCACGAATGGCGTGTGGTTTTGTCGGGTCTTCATTGAACTCTGCAATGGCCCCTCCAAGCATATCGACCTCGGGATGGGCGATCATGTAATTGACCTGCAGCTCGAAGCGGCCAGGGCAGCAGTGATCATCCGTATCCATTCTGGCGACCAGATCATTACGGCAGTGCTCAAGGCCCGTGTTGAGCGCCTCACCCAGTCCCTTGTTCTCGGGAAGTCTTACGGAAACAATATTCAATGTGGGGCGGTATTCATCGAGCGCTGCATGCAGTTGATCATTGATTGGACCATCTTCAACAATGACAACCTCATCAGGCTGCACGCCTTGTGTCCTGATGCTTTCAAGGCACTCACGTAAGAAGCGTGGCGATTCCTTGTCATAAACGGACATCAGCACCGAAAATTTCATTTTAATCTTTTCCTGCCTGTAATTTAGCGATCAAGTCATGTGCCATGACTCTCATATCAATTAATTGATACAGGAACCAATGGCGTTGACACACTGGCCTTCGGATAAACACTGTCATCCATCAATAAACTACCGATGCCGAGACACTGCTTTCTCGTAAAATTCGGCATATGCATAGCCCATGGCTTCACCCGTAAACTTCTGCAGGTACCTCCTGTAACCGCCTTCAGCCAATGCTTCACGGTGATCAAGCGCAAAATGAACGGCACCCTTGAGAGAAGCCGAGTCTTCAAGCGTAAAAAAGGCGGCCTGTGTACCCATGATTTCCTTGAAGACATTAATATCACTGCATATACAGGGCAGTCGGACCTGCATCGCCTCCAAAAGCGCAAGGCCAAAACCCTCGCTTCGACTGGGCATGATGTAAGCGTCGTAATGGGGCAGAAAAGCAGCAATATTATTGCGATAACCCGTAAACCAGCATCTTTCAGAAACCCCCAAATCCTTTGAGAGCTCCATTAAAGCTTGCCGGTAAGAGCCATCGCCTACAACGACCAAAGCACAATCGGGCATATCGACCAATGCTTTAATCACCTGATCGATGCCCTTGCGCTTAATGAGATGCGCATTGGTTCCCAGTATATGATACTGACTCGACAGTTTTTCCAGTTCAGCGCGATCATCATCATCAAGCGGGCTTATCTGCGGTAGCTCACCAATACCGTTATGAACCACATGCAGTTTTTCGGCTGGCAACGTACTCGAATAAAATTCTCTGGCATCTTCCGTCAATACTGCCAGAGAGCTCATGCGTCGCCATGTCGCCATCCATACAGGGGTTGCCAGCATGGCGACTTTCGAGCCGTAGATATTAAGAAGCTCATCTCTTGCATAGTTGTGCAACGTAGAAACATGCACTGCCTTCCTGCTGAAAACGCCTGCACATGCAGACAAAAGATCGGGCCTGATGCCATGAGAGTGAACAATATCGAATTTTTTAAGTACACTGGCATCACGAAAGCTTATAGGCTGAATATTGCAGTTTGCCTCAAGCGTTGATGGTCCGCGAAGATAAAAGATTGTCGATTCCATGCCCGCCGGTAGATTATCAACAATGTTTTTGACGACATATCCCGGACCGTTGGGCTTGAACTCAGTAATGATCTGAGCAATTTTCAATATTTTCTCCATGCTTTAGCCGATCTGACGTGAAGCAGTGGTAAGAAAGTTGAATGCCGAGCTGAACAAAAACGTTGGCGCGATGCCTACCAGAACAAACAAGACCCTCATTAGAATCCGTTCGCTCTGAGTTTTCATGGCACGATCAAGATTCATGGCAAAAATCGGGACAATAACCACCAAAAGCATCATGCCAATTCTTTCTGCCTGAGCCCCACCAAGGGCGGGGATAAATGCCACAAAGGTAAATATGGCATACGCGAGCGAAATATTGTTTTTCAAAAACCGATTGAAATTAAAGTTTGAAATCAGGAAAGCTATAAACGCCATAGCCATAAAGACCATCAAGTAAGCATAGGTCAATGGCAGACCTGTTGTGCTTGACGATTTAGCAAACTCGCTATCTGCCAAAGAAGAGTAATACACGCCTCCCAGCATCAACAAATACAGGGAGGAAAATACGCCCTTGTGAAAAAAGCTGAGTCTGGGTTTCGTCATTCCTTTGGTAACTGCAAAGAGATACAGCAAAGGCATATAAACAATTGAAGCATTATGCGTAAACAGCGCCAACAAACCAAAGATGCCGGCCAGAAAAAGGTTTCTGACACCAAAGAAAGCATACAATATAAACATACAGGCGATCAGCTGCCGATATACATTTTCATAGCCCATCAATACTGGAAAAAACACAAGCATGAAAGGCGCCACATATAGAGGTATGCTCAGGCTTTGCTTACGATTGCCTACTGCATAAAACAGAAGAGACAACCAGATAAGGTCGATGACCCAAAGCGTCGTGACATCATCACGAATCCATTCATATAGATATCCCGAACCAAACCAGTACACAAATTCGCGCGTGTAGTAGGTTGATGCCGTTGCAAAATCCAGAGTACTGGAAAGATACTTGGCATAGCCTGCCATGTCGTAATCAAACCCCGAATTACGCACAATCCAGAGGTAAAAAAGGGCAATACCATAGGTAACCACAACAAATGGCGTTCTTTTATTAAGAAAACAATAAAAGAACGAGAAAACGCACAACACAAGATACCATGCAAGCTCAGCAGTCATATACTAACCCATCAAGATTTTTTTAATCTGGCTATGGCTTTATAGGTGCCAAGCAAACGAGGCAACAAACAGAACAAACCAATCCTATCAAGCGCATCCCCCGCCAGCTTGATCGTTTTGAACTTTGGCTTTAAAAGCTCAGGCATAATACGATCTGAAAAAAAGCGATAGGCGCCATGATCTTTTAACAAGGCTGCAAGCACGAAATGGCGTTTGGCAAAACCACTGATATGCTGAGGATCTACAAGATATTTGTTCATGAACACCTTGCTGGCCTCCATATTCATTGAGCCACTCATACGTCCATCGCGATCGCAATTCAAGCGGACCCCAGGCACCGGATCGTATCCCCATGACCTGCTATGCTCGGCAGTATCAATCAGAAAACCCCAGTCCTGATGTTTATTCAGGCTTTCGTTAAAGCGAAAGGTTTCCTTTCGCTCAGCCAGAAAACTGATCGTGGAGGTTCTTATGTCTTTATCTTCTATAAAGAGATAGTGTCGGGGATCACGGATATCAGGTTGCTCGATGAAATCTCTTTCACCATCGATTGAAACATCGGTATAGGCGCCAAAACAGAAATCATGATGATGCCGGCGCATAAATCTCAGGCGTTCGTTAACGTAATCCAATGTAAAATGATCATCAGAATCAAGCAAAAAAATATGGCTACCAGAAGCCTGTTCAATGCCAATGTTGCGCGATACTGCTGCGTTTGACTTCTGCCCCTTTCTTACCAGGGTAGTATTAGGTGATTCAGCAACGATTGCCGCCAGAGCTTCTATATCATCAGAACAGTCATCCACCAGAATGATTTCATAATCGTGATCGCGCGCAGATTGATGAACGCTTTCGAGCGTGTCCTTGATGAAGCTACTGCTACGATAAGTTGGAATGACTACTGATAGTTTCATTGTTTAAACTCGATTACCCTGAAATCAATTTCATTTTTCTTAAAGGCTTTTGAAGTATTTTGGCAAAAAATGTTGCCGATTCATTTTTTAAAATGATGCCTGCCACCAAAGCCACAATCAATTGCACAACACCAAAAACCACCATATCGCAAAGATTGGAAAGCGTTTTATTTGACATAAAGCCAAAGGGCGACGGCATTAAATATACTGCAAAAAACATGACCAGCAGAATAAAGATGGAAAGCAATGCTGTCGCAGGCATACCCTTTAGCATGGCACTCATCCTAAAGTTTTCATTCTTGGCATGTAACAACCAAAAACACTGCATGAAATTAAGAATACTGGCTGCTGAAAGCAGCAAGGCAACCAGATAAAGATTTCCCAAATATACGCCTATCGAAATAGCCGACACGCTGGTGACAGAGGAAAAAACGCCACAATAAAACAGAGATCGTGTTTGCCCCAAGGTTTGCCATATGCCACCAGTCGTTGCGAGAACAATCTGAAATATTAAAAAGGGAGTTAAACATTGTAGAATTACAGAAGACTGCTCCCAACCAGCCCCATAAAGAACATATATAATTTTGTCCGAGAAAAGCACTATATAGATAGCGACAAAGAAACCAAGAAAAAATATTTTATTGATGAGCCCGTTATAACTTTTAGCGATTTCTTTCTGGCCAAAGGTACTATATACCGGCTGAAGTGCCGCTGTTGCAATGCCAGAGATATTCTGGATAGGCAGCATCATAAGGCGATATGCCATATCGTAGAGCCCTACTGCTGCCTCACCAATAAATTTGGAAATTAAAATCTTGTCTGAATTTCTGGAAAAGTAGTTCAAAAAGTTAAACATGAACTGGTAAGTGGAAAACCCCAATACGGTTTTAAATCCGGTCAGGGCAATTTTACCGATAAGATTACGCCATCCAGCATACACACAGACTAGAACGAATCTCATACCTGTGTAGACAATGGATTTCCAGACCAGCGCATAAACGCCATAACCACGATAAGCCATGACGCAGGCAATGGCTCCAGAAACCAGTGCACTAATCAGCGTAATAATGGCAACGACGCTAAATCTTTTTTCCCGCCTCAATAAGGTTTCAGGCACAATTGAGACAACTGAAAACAGAATCATGGCGCCAATTAACGGCATGACACCATAGTAAATATCGTTATTAAAAAAATCGACAGCCAGATACGAACCCGCTGAAAATATAAAATATAGCGCTATGCCTACCACAAAACAAATAAGGAAAAGGCCGCGTATTTCTTTGGCTGTCAACTCCTTGTGATAAATAATGGCAGGTCCGAGCCCCATTTCTCCCAAAAGGTTAAAGAAAAAAATGATCACCATGACAGTTGCGACAACCCCGAATTCACTCGGCGTTAAAAACCTTGCCAACACCATGGTGACAACAAATTGTACGATCAGGTTTGAGTATCTTTCGATGAAGCCAAAGACGAAACCGGATTTGAGATCCCGATTCATTGTATCCGTATTACTCATTTGACTTCCTTATACACCGCGATATAGATCAAGCATTTTTTCACGGTTGCTATCTGTACTGAAATTTGACAGCAGCTCGTCTACCTGCTCCTTCTTGAGCGGCGGATGTTCACTTTCAATAATATCGATTACAGCCTGATAGATGGCCTGACTGTTTTTAGCTTCGATGATCTGAGTCATTGGCTGATAGGGTGCCGCACAGATTGTGTCAGGCAGACCGCCACTATCAGTGACTACCACCGGCAAACCTACAGATATAGCTTCAAGCACTGCAATTCCAAAACTCTCTTCCTGGCCAGTCTCTTCATCCTGGATAGAAGATTGAATATAGATATCACTGGCTGATAGCTCTTCAAATATCTTTTCACGTGACAGATCAATTTTGAAATCAACAGCGCTTTCAAGACCCAGATTAATAGCCTGCTGCCGCAACATATTCTCTAGAGGGCCGAATCCGATCAATTTCAAGGTAACTTGCTTATATCCATTTTCATGAAGCATGGACAATGCATCGATCAGATAAGTTTGCCCCTTGAAACCTACGAATCGACCAATATTGACAATAGAAACCTCTTTTCCGGAATCAACCTTTTTCTCTTCGAAATCTGCCATTGAGATATTGACGCAATTGGGCAATACAATGATTTTTTCGCCCGGAATTCCGAATATATCCTGTAATTTTTTTTTCAGATAATGAGAAGGGGCTGTAAAATATATATTGTCATGCTGCTGGCAACTGTAAACCTTTTCTACGTACTGGGGCTGTCCATACAACTTATTACTGACAACATCAATACCATGCGTAGATATGATAACGCGCCCTTGGAAGCCATTTTCTATCACATCATGTATGTTTTCAAAAAAATAGTTAAAATGACTATGCAGCACATCAGGCTGAATATCATCAACAACCTTTTGCAACTTTTTTTGCTCAAACACATGGTAATCGTTAAAAATCTTCCGACGCCCACGCTTTGATATTTTTTCAAAAATATTCCGGCGATCTATATCAAAACTGATAACCCTGCTAAAGGGCCGCTCGATCTTGTTGATATGACGATTGGTCACAACATGATTTTCCACCCCCATTCCTTCCATATCTACAATGAGATCATAGATAAAGGTTTCGGAAGAATTGGAGAAATCAGAAACAAGATGAAGTACTTTCATCAAGATATTTCCTTATTGACGGTTTCCCTATACCTTTGAAGCTCTTGATCATCGCCGTGCTGAAAGTAACCGTATTTATCGTCAAAATTGACTGGTTTTGCACGACCAAACCCAAAGGGAAACACGTCATAACCTCTGCCATATTTAAACAGCCAATACTGCAGCTTATTTATCAGCTTGTTTTTGAAAGTACTATAGTCTCGCTGGTGGAATAATTTTTCAGGCAACCACTGAGCTATCTTCGTTGACGCTATAGCAAATTTCATTTCAGGGGTGATGACTTCATCAGTTGCCTTGATTTTCGCATAAGCATTTAAAAATCCAGGGATTGCAGGTTTGCGAATAATCATCATCGACTGTTGTAATGGCTGAGGTGTATTACCTCTATCACCAAACATGAAGTCAGAGGTCATGCTATCGATGGCGTGCTCAATAATGCCCTCGCCAAACATCAGTGCATCCTGCTCAACGTATACCCAGTAGTCAGCCTCGCTTGCATAGGCATATGCCAACCCCACGATAAAGCACCTGGTGCAGCCAGCGTATTTCCCCAAATGACTCGTGGAATGACCGCCATTCACATCCATACTGATAAATTCCATACGATCATCGTCTGGCATTTCAGGGATGGTGGGCGAAGCAGAATCAACCACTATAATTTTGGTTGGTGAAGTATGACGATTTACCGACTCATACCATTCGCGAAAAAAAGCGACGCCTCTTATTTCACTTGAGCCATATTCAACTCTTTTGTCATTTTCAGGTGTTTTTTCACCGCACCACCACCCAGAGTTGATTATATAACTATATTTAGACATGCTTATCCCACACAGTACGAATCGTTTTGTCTCAAGGTATTAACCGATACCTCAAGACACGTCATAAACTATTTTTAATTTGGGCGAATCGATCACCCTAAAATAAAATTCTGAGCATCAACTTGATAGTTAACGCCCAGAAAAATGGTTACTAATAATATTATCTGGCGCCAAAGCCTGTCAGCATTGTCTTTATAGTGCGAATGACAATAAGAACGTCCAGCCAGAATGAAAAATTCTTGATGTAATAAAAGTCATGCTCAAGTTTTTTAGTCATGCCTTCTACTTCGGCAGCATAACCCAGCTCAACCTGCGCCCACCCGGAGATGCCAGGACGCACAACATGGCGATAGTTAAAAAATGGCACATCTCGTTCATACCATTCGGCCAGATTGCACGATTCGGGCCTTGGGCCAATCAGACTCATGTCGCCCTTGAGCACATTAAAAAGCTGCGGCAGCTCATCAATACGGTATTTTCTGATGACCTTGCCTACTCGCGTAATGCGAGGATCTTCGCCCTCGGATGTAAAGCCAAGACCGTCATGATTCATATACATGCTGCGAAACTTGAACAGTTTGAACGGGCGACAACGGAATCCCATGCGCTGCTGATTAAAAAATGCCGGACCCGGATCGTCTCTTTTGATAATAATCATTGTTGCAAGCATGATTGGCAGGACAACCGGCAATACCAGCAGAACACCAAAAACATCAATGATACGCTTGGCGAATTCATAGTTTTCGCTGGGTGTTAAACTGCCGAACTTGTTCTCGTACAGGTGGTCAAGATGCACGCGGCCAGTAATGGACTCATGGATCTGTCTGGCGTTGAATACCGGAATACGATGTATCGTGCAGTCGGCCAGAAATTTTTGCCAACCATCATCCAGATCCGCACGCAAATCTGCAACGACCCCGTCTACCCGCATGGTTTCAAGGTCGGGCTTCTCCAGCCAGCGCCAGTCAACACTTTGGTCATGGCAAAATTCGTGTACGCGGCCAAAAGGCACTACAGCAAGCTTGCGTGTTCTATATCTGGTACTGATCTGATAGCCAAGCGAGCAATAAAGTACGGCGATCAGATAGGAAAGCACAATCTGCGTGGTTGCAATTTCGATGTGCAGACTCAGCAAGACAGCTACCATTACAATATAAGACATTGTAATGAAAGGAATAATATATAGAAAAGCCTTGGTTCTGGGAAAATTAACGAGGCTGTGTACAGCGACGATGGCTACCAGATAAGCCAGAGCTGTGCCCAGCAATGTAACACATCGCTCGGCCTGCCACTCCGTGACAAGATTCCAGTTCCACTGAAACAGTGCTGGAAACAGCACAGCGATAATTAGTCCCAGCGCCTGATTAAAGCGATAGCTTAAAAGAAGTTTTTCATACCACCGGGAATGGCGACGATTGTGTTCCATGAAATTTGTGAACGTTTCCATGTTGCTGTTCTCACTTCCGATATGGCCACTCTACCTGAAGCAGAGTGGCCACGAGACGGTCTTTTAATCTTTACGACTTTTTGCCATAACTGTAATGGTAATTACCGTAGTTGCCGCCATAGCGATGGGATGCTGTCTGTTCTATACCATTAAGAACAGTTCCCTTGATCTCAACACCACTGTGCTCAAATCGACGCCTTGCCTGTTCAATTTCAGCAGGAGGATTTACGCCATATCGTGCCAGCAGCATGTTGGTGCCTGCCTGCTTACCGATAATTGCAGCATCCGTGACGGCCAGAATCGGCGGGGTATCAATGATGATCAAGTCATAATGCTGATCAGCCCAGGCCAACAGTTCGCTGAATCCGGCACTCATCAGAAGTTCAGCAGGATTCGGCGGCGCGGCACCTCGGGAAATAAAGTCCAGCCCATCAACGCCACCGGAGCGTACCACTTCAGAAGCCGTGGTCCTGCGCGCCAGAATATCGCTCAGTCCCTTTTCTGACCGGCCCTTGAAGACATGATGAAGATGTCCCATACGCATATCAGCGTCAATGACCAGCACTCGCTGCCCTGCCTGAGCACAGACCACGCCCAGATTTGACACTACGAAGCTTTTGCCGGCGCCCGGGCTGGCACTGCTGATCATGAGCCGCGCATTGGGAGCTTCCATCATGGCAAAGTGCAGGCTGGTGCGCAGGCTACGTACGGCTTCAACAGCCTGGTCATCAGAGTTGCGCAGAGCCAGAACACCGGTATCCACCGTATTTCTTGCACTCTGATTGCGCCCGATACGCAGATTGCGATTTCCACGCGTTCTTTTTACCAGGCCGCTCTGGTTACCGCTTAACGGTATAGAGGCGTAAACGGGCATACCGATCTGTTCAAGCTGCTCGGGGCTTTCGATGCCACGATTCATGATGCGACGGATCAAGACCACAATAATGGCAATCACCAGGCCGAGCACAAAAGCGATAACCGTGACAAGAACCTTGCGTGGTGCTACCGGGCTGTTCTGCAGGGTGGAGTCATCGATGATGCGAACGTTGCCAACGGCACCCGCTTTTGCAATGTTCATCTCCTGCATGCGGTTAAGCATCTGAACGTACATTTCCTGATTGACGTTCACATCACGCTGAAGCCGTAGAACTTCCTGCTGTGTTTCAGGCAGGCCGTCAACACGCTTTTGCAGTCTCTCCTTCTCGGCATTGAGCTCTTCACGCTTTTGCAGCAATGCCTGATATTGGGGATGACTCTTGTTAAAACGACGTGACAAGTCCGCTTCGTCAAACTTGAGCTGGTTAAGCTGATTATCGAGGTTGACGATTTGATTCAGTACTGAAGAAGTTTCCTGATCAAGGTCAACGGAATCCTGATTCACACGATAGTTATTCAGCTTGTTTTCGGCTTCAACCAGGCTGTCACGAACACGTGGCGCCTGCTGATTCAGGAAGTCGAGACTTTGCTGCGCTTCAGCAGACTGCCTTTCAATATTTTGCGTGATGTAAATATCAGTAATGGCCTTGAGGCTGTTACGGATTTCATCTCGATCAGTACCGTTTAGCGTCAGTTGCAGTATGCCCGTTCCGGAGCGGCCCACTTCTTCAACGTCAAAACCGGCGCGCAGGCTGTTGATTGCTGACAGACGTGAACGCTTGACGACAGTAAATTCAGCGCCTTGACCTGCCGTCATGTCCATGACGCGCATTTCAACATTGCCATCACGTGATTGCGCCAGCTGGCCTACCTGACCTTCCAGAACCAACTGCCCATCGTCACGAAGCTCATAGCGATCGTTACCCAGCGACTTGATGGTCAGCGGGCGGTTGATCCAGCTGTCAGGAACAACAAAGCGGGTAACATTGATGCTTTCTCCGGCCCATACCGACGACCAGCCTTGAGCAAAGGAAGGACGCTCAATCCCACGACGCGCCAGCGTATCTCCCAGAATCGGAAGGCCGTCGGGCGTAATGCTCAGCTGGAGATTAAGGCGATCAGCCGCCTGACCCAGGACCATTCGCGACGTAAGGATCTGCATTTCGGCGGTTGATCGTGGGGTGTCCCCAAAAACGCCGAGATTTTGCACCGGATTGCTGGCCGGATTGGCACGCCCTTCTATTTCGAGAAGGGCATCACTTTGATAGACCGGCGTTTTAAAAGTGACATATAAAATCCCGAGAAACGTAAACACGCATACGATCAGGGCGATCAGCCACTTGTTATCAATCATCAGACCGAAAAGCCGACCTAGATCAAGCTCTTCGCCGGAATCGGCTGACTGATATTTTTCAGTATTCGAGGCCATATTGATTTATCACTGATTCCATTTACGAAATGGTACATGAGCATCTCTGTCAGTTTTATACAGCGCTCATTTCCGATACTGCCGACTCAAGGGGCGCGCTATCCAGATGCCCGGATAGCGCGGGCTCCGTTAGAGGTCGTTATAGTCTCTGACCGAGCCAACCGATTGACGAGTAAGGTTTGTGGACGGCAGCAACTGGCTGATCACGCGGTTCCAGCGGCTGATCGGCGCGGTCGTGACATAGACAATGTCTCTCGGCTCAAGCTGGAACTCTGTACCAATGACATAGGCTGCAGCATTACTGGCATCAAGCTGATAAACCGTTGCCTGCTTATCGCCCGGGCCACCCTGTCGGATAACGAAAATACCCGATGCACGTGCCTGAATTTCATCAATGCCGCCCGACTGGCTCAGGGCATCCACCAGATTAAAGCGGTGTCCACCCATCGGCAGATCCTGCGGTCTTTGAACCTCACCAAGCACATAAACCTTTTCATCACCAACATCAGGTACGTGCAGCACATCGCCATCATGAAGCAGGCGATTCTGGCTGATCTGGCCATTTTGCAGCATGTCATAAACGTTGATGATTTCTTCCTGACCATTATGGGTCAGGACCACATGTCGCCAGTCAGCGTTTTCGTTAAGACCACCGGCACTACTGATTGCATCCAGCACCGTGAGTGGCGTATTAGTAATGGGCTGCTGACCGGGGTTGGATACCTGCCCGCTGACATAGGCCTTCTGGGACTGGAAACTGGCAATATTGACTTCAACCTGCGGCTCGGCAATGTAATCGGCCAATGCAGCAGCAATCTGGGTACGGACATCGGCGACATTTTTGCCGGCGACATGGATACGGCCCACATAGGGATAGAAAATGGTGCCATCACCATGCACCACGTTCCCGGTCTCAACGGAGCTTCGCTCTCCTCCTGCCGGAATGGTAAGTTCAGGATGGTCATAAACGACAATATTGAGAATATCGCCCTTGCCTATACGATACTCATAATCGCTGGCGTCGAACTTCATCTCATCAGAGGCCTCTTTCAAGCCTTGCTGAGAGCTGAACTCCTTGCGGGCTGCGTTTTGCGCCTGCACAAGGCCAAAAGTGATGGGCTGCACATCTACCAGATCATCAATGGGTGGCCCCGAATTTTCGTAGGGCATATCACTACCGGGAGAAAGAACACAGCCTCCCAGAAAAAGGGAGCTCCCCAACAAGGCACAACTCAGCAGCCGCTTCATTAACCGCTTACTCCTGTCAAAATTATTCCGGCGTCTGGACACGCTACCGCCACGGAATGTCGATACTGGCGTGTTTCCGAGGCCATAAAATACCGCCGATGTTGCTGTTCTACTCGGCGCTGGCCGAGCGGTATCGCATGATGCAGCAGTCCATGACTACAAGTCGAATCGACGCCTCAATAGCATGACCTGACCCTATTAAAGGAATCGGCAAAGATGCCGGCGGTCTTTAATTAAAGGTCAGATAAAATTATTCAGACTTCTGGATTGCCGCTGATGCTATCAGACCCCCATTGGCGAGGGTATGCTGCTTTGCGCATCATTATTTCGAGATTCTACAGCACCAGCATCTCACCCGCCATTAACCACCCGGGGCTTTTTACAAACCATCATGTCACGGCGTGTTACAAAACCCCCTTGATAAGACGATAGATCACCCCGTCAATGGCCTTCGAATATTTTAAACGGTTATTGTTTTGACGCTTGTGCAGAAAACACATGGCCTGAAGCCAACACTAAATATTTTGGCAGGACATGTCATGGAAGATGCTTTTTTGTTGGCAAACAACTCTAAAATAAAACCCTAGGCATAAAAAAGGGCCGCTTGGCGGCCCTTCGAAGGGAGAAACTTACTCAGTACGCTCAAGCCACTGCTCAACCGTATCGTTACCGTACTCTTCCTTCCATGCCTTGAGCGTTTTCTGATTACCACCGCGAGTCTCTACAACCTCACCGCTATGCGGGTTGCGATATACCTTCAACTTGCGCTTGCGCCGGCCTGCGCTCTGGCTGTCAGACGAAGAGGGCTGCCTGGTAGCGGACTGCACGTCATTAGGATCAAGAATATCAATGACATCAGCGGCTGTCTTGTCATGGGACTGCATAAGCTGCTCAAGCTTTTCCTTGAACTCGAGCTCACCCTTGAGCCTTTGATCCTGCTCAAGTTGCTGCAATTCATCGCGCAGCTGCTTGAGCAGTTGTTCTTTTTTCATATATTCATTTAACAGTGACATTACCAACCTCTTCAGCTAATACACATCTCTTCCCGAGATGCTGACCCTGCGGTCTATTAAAATAGTTTTAACCTTTGGTTGCGCCGATAATACTTCAAAAAAAGAGTGTTTTAAAGCGAAAACCAATTCCTTTGGCCATGCAAGGCACGTTAAACGATATATAACTGTGCCACATCTATCATTATTAATATTAGAAAGCCCTTTCAAAACATTTCTGCTAATAAAAAAGCACTAATTGATTCCTGATCCCTTAACTGCCTACAACCTGTGCGCCCGCATCGTACTCAGGGCCCTGGCGAAATCTGAAACCCGTCAAACTCTATATGTGAAAATGGTTTTCAGCCATTCAAAATCCGACCCACTGTCGAGAGGTCATGAAGGATTTATAGTGCAAGTAAGCTATAGTAGGCATACTCATATAGCTTCCCCAAGACCTGTGATGCGCAAGATACTTCACGCTGACTGCGACTGCTTCTATGCAGCGGTCGAAATGCGCGACAACCCCTCTCTTCGACACATACCACTGGTCATTGGAGGGAAAACGGAAAGCAGGGGGGTTGTGGCCACCTGCAACTACCCGGCTCGTGACTATGGCATACACTCGGCCATGTCGATGGCCCATGCCCAAAGACTTTGCCCTCACCTACACCGACTGAGCCCCGACTTTGACAAATACCGGGAAGCGTCGCAGCAGGTGCAAACCATATTCAGCGAGTTGACGCCACTGATCGAGCCACTGTCTCTTGATGAAGCCTTTCTGGATGTCACCCATGTCGAGCGCATGAAAGGAAGTGCCACGTGGATGGCGCAATGGCTCAAGCAGCAGGTACAAGAGCGTGTAGGCATTACCATCTCTGTCGGCGTCGCCCCCAACAAATTTCTCGCCAAAATTGCCAGCGACTGGCAAAAGCCTGACGGCCTGTACACCATCACCCCTGACCAGGTGAGCGATTTTCTGGATCAGCTTTCCATTACAAAACTTCATGGCGTGGGGCCGGCGACCGCGAAAAAGCTCGAAGCCCAGGGGATCCATACCTGCAAGGAGTTGAGAGCCATTGAGCTGACGATACTTCTCGAAGAGTTTGGGAAGTTCGGCGTGCGGCTACATGAATTGGCACGTGGTATAGACGAACGGCCAGTCAAGGTAGAAAGAGAGCGAAAATCGATTAGCGTGGAAACCACGTTTGATCGAGACCTTCCCAGCATGACTGTCTGTCGTGAGGAAATAACCGATCTCGTCATGCGTCTGGAAGAGCGTATGGCTCGCCACCAACATCCAGCGATCAACAAGCTTTTCGTCAAGATCCGTTTTGACGATTTTTCGATCACGACCATGGAGACTGCAGGGAGAACGCCGGAACTTGAAAGCTTTCTACCGCTTTTTGACACCGCATGGCACCGGGCAGAGCGACCGGTCAGGCTGCTTGGTGTGGGGGTAAGACTTGTATCCGAGGATGCACAGCGACAGATGGGGCTTTTTTGATCTACTCCCGCTTCGTCGCTGCTCTTGTTCTCAGGAAAAGACGACGGTCTTGTTACCATCGATCAACACGCGGTCCTGCAAGTGCCAGCGCACACCTCGGGCCAGTACCGATTTTTCTATGTCCCTTCCCAGACGAACCAGATCACCGGTCGTATGGCAGTGAGTGACGCGTTGAATGTCCTGCTCGATGATCGGTCCGGCGTCCAGCTCCTGAGTCACGTAGTGACAGGTCGCCCCGATCAGCTTGACCCCACGAGTATGGGCCTGATGATAGGGTCTGGCGCCAGCAAAGGAAGGCAGGAAGCTGTGATGAATATTGATGATCTGTCCGCTATAGCGCTCACACAGTGAAGGCGGAATGATCTGCATGTAACGTGCCAGCACAATCGTATCGGCCTGACTGTCTTCAATCACCCTTTCCATGGCTGAAAAGGCAGGTGCTTTGTCATCAGCAGACACCGGAATATGGTGATATTCGATACCGTGCCATTCGACCACACTGCGCATGTCGTCATGATTGGAAATGACGCCTGCGATATCACAGTCAAGCTCACCAGCCGTCCAGCGATATAGAAGATCTACCAGACAGTGAGACTCACGCGACACCATAATCATCAGGCGCCGACGCCGTTGCTCGCCATCACGCCACTGCCATTGCATATCGAACTCTTCGGCAATCCGTGCAAAGGCCTGACGAAAGGCATCGCTATCGGCAGTCATGTTCCGGGTCTCGACTTCATAGCGCATGAAAAAGCGCCCGGTTTCCAGATCGGAGTGCTGATTGGCTTCGGTAATAGAACCGCCTTGCTCGGCGATAAACGACGAAACACGCGCCACAATACCAACACGATCAGGACAGGTTACCACTAGACGACAAAGGGACATCGGGATCACGCTACTCGGTCAAAGACAGGAATTGTAGCGAATTCAGATGCTTTTGAGCAGTGTTCGTTGTGACCACATGATGCGTTGCGTATAGTTTGATATCAAACTAACGCCGGACCTGCCATGGATCAGACACGCGTACAAGTTCGTCCCCGTCGCCGCTCTGAGATTGAAATACTACCGCTTGGTGGCTGTGGTGAAATCGGCATGAACCTGATGCTTTACGGCTTTCAGTCTCGATGGCTGATCGTCGATTGCGGTATGGCGCTGCGTCAGGACCTTCACGACACCCCCTTGCAGATCCCGGACGTCTCTTCACTCGCAACGCTTGGCATCCAGCCTGAAGCCATTGTCATTACTCATGGGCATGAGGACCATCTTGGTGCTCTGGGCTGGCTATGGCCGCGTTTTGGCTGCCCGATATATGCAACACCACTGGCAGCAGGCATTGCACGGCAAAAGCTGGTTGAGCAAGGTCTGGCAACCGATGCGATCCGCACCTTTACGCCGGGCACGCGTTTCAATGCAGGGCCCTTTTCCATACAAAGCATCAATGTTGCTCACTCTATACCGGAAAGCGTGTCTCTACTGCTCGAGGTAGATCGCCATCGCATCCTGCATACGGGTGACTGGAAAATTGATCCTCACCCCGTACTGGGAGCAAAAACACGAGAAGAGGATTTCACCAGCATTGCACCGGTTGATCTTGTGGTGGGTGACTCTACCAATGCCATGGTAGAAAACCATTCGCACAGCGAAAGCGAGGTGGCAGCCACCCTTGAACAGCTCATGGGAGGCTGTGAAGGACGCATTGTGGTCAGCTGCTTTGCCAGTAATCTGGCGCGCATTCTGGCCACAGGGCTTGCTGCCCGGCGCCATCACCGACGCATTGCCCTGCTGGGCAGGGCAATGGAAAAAATGGTGCGGCTGGGACGCGAACTCGGTTACCTGGATGATTTTCCGGATACGGTGCCCTTGTCCGATATTGGCTATCTGCCTCCGGAAGAAATTCTGATACTTGCTACCGGCAGCCAGGGGGAGCCTCGAGCAGCCCTCTCTCGGCTGGCGGCCAATCAACACTCGGCACTTGAAATCGAGCCCGGTGATTGCATCATTTTTTCTTCGCGCGCCATTCCGGGTAATGAAAGGGCCGTGATGCGCCTGCAGCAGGCATTCACGCAAAGAGGCGCCCATGTTTACAGTGATGAGGCGCACCCGGGACTACATGCTTCAGGCCACCCTGGGCGTGATGAACTACTCAGCATGTATCAATGGGTCAAGCCTTCTTACCTTCTGCCCGTGCATGGCGAAAACGCGCATCAAAAAGCCCATTGTGAGATTGCCGCCACGCTGGGTATTGAAAGTTCGATCCTGCCGATTAATGGCCAGTGGCTACGCTGGAATGGCAAACGCATGACGCTGGAAAGCACACTGACGCTTTCCCCGGTCATCATTTCTCAGCGTAAACGAGCGAAAAAGCCTTCAAATCGACACAACAATACGGTCATTGTGCTTCCCGTTATTTATCAGGCAGATACGGAGCAGTGGCAGCGCGTTGGCAGAATACTTATCGATAGCCAGGTCGATACTTTCGTAGATGAAGAGACACTGGGAGACTGGGTGGACATCACGCTTGAAGGGGTCACCGCTCGTTCTTCAAAAGTGCTTTCTCATCTATTGGAGGAGCGTGCCAATCACTGGCTCAGAGAGCAGCTAAGACAATCCTCCAGAATCACGATCGATATCGTTGACACAACGCTGCGCGAATAGAGATGCGATCATGATAAAAGCCGTGCAGCCATCACGGCTTTTAAAGCAAAGATGATGCGCACCCAGGGATACTACTGGAAAGCCGGAAAGAATCAGGCACTGGCATCCTTGGGTGGCCGACCACGACGCTTTCTTGGCTGCTCGTTGCCCACCAGATCATTAACGGATAACCCGGCGTCCGTCATGGCCGCGCGAATTTCAGCAAGCTTTTGTTCCTTGCTGGCTTCTTCCTGCCGGCGTCTTTGTTCTTCTTCCTGCTTTTGAGTCATGACCTCATCAATGATTTCGGACAGTTTGCTCAACTGCTCCATGCTCAATTGACGCGCTGCAGCCCTGGCCACATTCTTGTTGCGGGCAATCTTTTCCAGCGTCTCTGTCGACATATCCAGCACTCCAAATAAAAGACATATGCCTCGAGTAGTATATACCCTGAAAAAGGGTTAGCAATTATTCACCATAAAGAAAAGGGCCAACATGTGTTGGCCCTTTTTCAGCAAAACAGAATCCCCTAGCCCCCTGTCATGTTCATGAACCTGACAATCTGAACATCTCCATCGGTCGTGAAATGATGGCGATGTGGCTTGAGAGACATGGAGTCGCGAATTTTCTGTTTCAGCGGTTCAATTTCGCCCGGGTACTGCCGAATGACGGCCCGTAAATCCGTGGAGTGCTCATTACCAAGGCACAATAACAACCTGCCTTCACAGGTCACGCGCACCCTGTTACAGCTATCACAGAAGTTATGGCTATGCGGGGAAATGAACCCGATCCGGGAATTGCTATCAGCCATGCGATAATAGCGCGAAGGCCCGCCCGAGTTTTCCGCAGAATGAAGCAGCGGATATCGGGTTTCAATCATTGAGCGCACTTCATCGCTGGAACAGAAGGTTTCCTGACGCGAGTGCTCTGAAACGTTCCCCAACGGCATTTCTTCGATAAAGCTGATATCGACTTCTTTATCGCGAGCGAAATCGACCAGATCCAGTATCTCATCATCATTTCGCCCCTTGAGGATCACGGCATTCAGCTTGATACGCTCAAAGCCTGCCTCTTTTGCAGCCCGAATACCGTCGATGACCTTATCGAGATTACCGGTCCGGGTAAGCTCCCTGAATCGCTCGGGGTTCAGGGAATCAAGACTGATATTAAGTCTTTGCATGCCTGATTGGCGCAGTGACGACGCATAGCGTCTCAGCTGTGCGCCATTGGTGGTCATGGTAAAGTCGCGAAGACCTTCCAGCCTACCTATGTTGCTCACCAGCTCATCAATATTGCGACGGACCAGCGGCTCCCCACCGGTCAAACGAATCTTTTCCACGCCCAGCTCGGTAAATGCTCTCGCCACAAGCGAGAGCTCCTCGATCGACAGCACCTGATCACGCGGAAGAAACGTCATCTCTTCACCCATGCAATAGACACAGCGAAAATCACAGCGGTCCGTTACAGAGATGCGCACATATTTGATACGACGATCAAAATCATCAATCAATTCACTCATTGCTGCTCCCAGCGCTTCAACGACGCCAGATCGCTTTCACGCTCGCTGACCCAGTAATCCCCACTGCGGGTATGTTCTTTTTTCCAGAAGGGAGCACTGGTCTTTAAAAAATCCATGATAAAAGCGCAGGCTTCAAAGGCGGCATGGCGATGCGGTGTACTCACAAGCACTGCCACAATATCGTCTCCAGGGGTCATGTAACCGATACGATGAACGATAATCACATCATTGACCTGCCAGCGACTGCGTGCACGCTCGACAACGCTCTCCAGCGCCCTTTCGGTCATGCCAGGGTAATGCTCAAGCGTCAGCGCCGTGACTTCCGGCGATTCATTGAAGTCTCGTACACGGCCGACAAAACTGACCACGGCGCCGGTTGCATGCCCACCCTGTGAAAGACGCTTGTGAAGATTACCAATATCGAAGGGTTCGTACTGTATCGTAATCATGCATCCTTTCTGACGATCATGATCAGCCTCCGGTAACGGGCGGGAAAAAGGCAACCTCATCGCCGGGATTGATCGTGACATCTCCCTGCACCATGTCATGGTTGACCGCACAGAGTAAGCGAGGCTGATCAAGCACCTGAGGTGCCTCAACCTGCGACCTTATCCACTCCTTTAATCCCATCAGTGTAGGAGACGATAGATGCCCTGGTAAAACACTCAATTTTTCGATGCCAAGCCGCTCTCTTAACTCGGCAAAGAAACGTATTTCAACAGGCCTTTCATTCGTGTTATCTAACGTATTCAGCGCTGCGGTCTCAGCCGTTACCGATTCATTGACGTCCATTGCCGAGGGTGCCTTTCTCTCCCAGACGCCTGACTGTCCACCGCTTTTGCGATCAAGGCGCACATCCATGATTTCCATGCCACGATCCACGGCTTTGCACATGTCATAAAGTGTCAGGCAGGCCACCGAGACCGCCGTGAGCGCCTCCATCTCGACTCCGGTACGCCCTTCCAGACGGCAAAAGGCGGTCACTCGCACACAGTGATTGGCGGTATCGAGTTCAAAATCCACTGCCACCTTTGAAAGCATCAGCGCATGACACAGCGGAATCAGTTCGTGCGTACGCTTGGCCGCCTGAATGCCGGCAATACGTGCCGTCGCCAGAACATCCCCCTTGGGCATGTCACCCTCGGCGAGAAGTTTCAATGTTTCGGGCTGCATGACGATACGACCGGTGGCGACAGCTTCACGGTGGCTGCTTTGCTTGTCCGATACATCGACCATGCTGGCCTCGCCCCTTTCATTAAGGTGGGTCAAGGTCATATCAATTCTCCAAGCGGTTGTATGCTCACGGGCGTGCCGGTATCACACTCTGCCAGGCTGGCTGGCAACTCTATAAGACAGTTGGCATCGTAAAGGGAGCTCAGCCGGTGCGACCCCTGATCTTTAAGAACACTGACACTGATAACGCCCTGCGCATCGACATGATAGCGGCCTCTTAAAAGATCCAGCCGACCACGACGTCCTTTCAGGGGCTGTTCACAGATGGCGTACCATTTTACCGGCGCCCAGTGACGCCATCCGCTCAGTTGCCGAAAAAGCGGCTGCACAAACTGCATAAGGGTAATCAACGCGGCTACGGGGTTACCCGGCAGCCCAAAAAACGGCACCTGCTGGATATGACCAAACGCCATCGGTTTACCGGGTCGCATGGCGACACGCCAGGAGGTTATCTGCCCGAGCTGCTGAGTGGCCGCACGGATCAGATCTGCCTGACCGGCTGACACACCGCCTGAAGTAATGATCAGGTCAGCCTGTTTGCTGGCACTTGAGAGCTGGGCAACACTCGCGTCAAGACGGTCAGGTAGTATATCGGTCATGACAATTTCTGCCCCCCACCGCTTTAAACAGGCAGCAAGGCTAGAGGCATTGGCATCGAAAAGAGAGGATGTCGTGTCATCTGCAGCGCCGGCACGTCGAAGTTCGTCGCCACTGGAAAAAATAGCCACTCTGGGGCGGCAATGCACCTCGAGGTACTCATGGCCGAGTGAGGCTGCCATACCAAGCTGGGCCGGCCCCAACAGGGTACCCGGCTTGAAAACATGATCCCCGATGGCAATTTCTTCACCAGCGTGGCGAATGTTTTGTCCCGGTCTTACGGCATCGGGTCGGAAAAGCTCGACATCCTCTCCACTGGCAACAATATCCTCGGCCATGACGACTGTATCGCACCCGACCGGCAGCGGCGCGCCCGTTGTAATCGATACTGCCTCGCCCGGTGCCACAACCCCATCAAAGGGATGCCCAGCCAACGCCTCCCCGACCAGCCTAAAGCGCGTTCGGCCCTGACCGTTGAAGGCGATACCATCCATCGCAGAGGCGGTATAACGTGGCAGGGGCAGCGTGGCCACCATTGGCTCGGCGAGTATCCGATCAACAGCGTGTGTCAGCGCTACGCGCTCAAGACCAACTGGCGCCGGTGTAGCCGCCCGGATATGAGCCAGCATCTCGTCAACGTCAAGCAGTGTGTCGCTGATCTCAAAACAATCACTCATGACGCGGCCCCTGAGCCATGCTCGGCCATCGGACGGGCCAGGCAACCAACCAGTCAAGCAACGCACCGTGATCATCCAGGTCCAGACGCTCCACATTGGAGGGCAATGTCACCTCATCGGTCGTGGCCACCGCCCGTACCCAGGGATCGTCAAAGGCGCGCAGGGATTTACCCACGGCGTCACGATAAAGCTCGAGCTTCGGCAGCGGCCACTGTTTGAACCCTTCGATCAATACAAGATCCGGCGACAGCGACAGCACCTGGTCCAGCAGTGTCGCCAGACAGGGCTCCTCCTGGCCCGGCGTTTCCATCATCAGTGCAAAACGCTTTCCGGAAGCCACCAGCATCGGTGCCGCCCCCGCCTTTCTTAGACGATGGCTGTCCTTGCCGGGGATATCGACATCAAAGTCGTGATGGGCATGCTTGATCACAGCCACGTTGAGACCGCGGGCGCGCAAGGCAGGCAGCAGGGCTTCCAGCAGCGTTGTCTTGCCCGTACCGCTCCAGGCGGCAATGCCCAGAAGCGGGGTTTCGATATCGGAAAGGCTCAGCTGCGTCATGGTCCCTGCCTGAGTAAAACGACACGGTTACCGGCCGGCGGTCAGATTAGGCCCCGTATGACCTGTGACATGATCATTGGCCAAAGGCATCCCGGTCATTGGGTGTATTGATGTTGATAAAGGCCCGGGCATCGTTGAACTGACAGGCCGCATAAGGATGACGGGCATACCACTGATCAATCTTGCGCCCCCCACCAATCAAATACTGTTCCAGATCATCAACCAGATCGCGCTTTAAAAGCGCGACCGTGGGATGAGCACGCTCATGATCGCTGGCATGAACAATGTCTACATCAAGGCTTGCCAGGGTCGCCTGAAGTGAGGCCACAAGTGTCCTGGGCAGTGACGGCGTGTCACACGGCACCATCAGCACCAGTGGTGTTGACGCGGCCTTGAGCGCGGCATGAAACCCCGCCAACGGCCCGGCGCTGCCCGGAAAAAGATCGGAAATGACGGGATAACCCAGCGCTGCATAGACGTCTTGATGGCGATTGGCATTGATCATGACCTGCGACACCTGTGGTGTGATCGATGCCAGTACATGGCTGACCAGTGACCGACCGGCAAGCTCGACCAGCCCCTTGTCGACACCACCCATGCGCCGCCCAAGACCGCCTGCCAGCACCACTCCGGTAATGCATGCCCGGTTATCCATGATCGCCCCTAGCGGGTTCCGAACAGCTTGTCGCCGGCATCACCAAGCCCGGGCACGATATAGCCCTGACTGTCGAGACCTTCATCGACGGCTGCCGTATAAAGCTCGATTTCGGGATGCGAACGCGAGACACGCGCAATGCCTTCAGGCGTGGCCACCAGTACGATGACCTTGATCTGACGGCAGCCCTTGGCCTTGAGCATATCAAGCGTCGCTGCCATGGAACCGCCCGTCGCCAGCATCGGATCAATCACGATTGCCAGACGCTCGTCCAGATCCTGCACAAATTTTTCGAAATAAGGGACCGGTTCCAGCGTCTCTTCGTTACGGTATAGCCCGACAACACTGATACGCGCACTCGGCAAAAGCGTGGTGACACCATCAAGCATGCCAAGACCAGCCCGTAGAATCGGCACGACCGTGACCTTTTTGCCCTTGATCTGCTGAACCTTCAGCGGCTTGCCGCTCCAGCCTTCGATGGTCTCATCACCCAGCTCGAGTCCCTTGGTGGCCTCATAGGTCAAAAGGGTCGACAGCTCGTTGGCCAGCTCGCGAAAGTGCTTGGTACTGATCCCTGCACCTCGCAGTAGTCCAAGCTTGTGCTTAACGAGAGGGTGGTCAATGGTATGAACATTCATGATGGGTATACGGCCTGATAGAAGAATATCGCTGCCCCTTTATCGTGGGGACAGCGCAAGTGCCCCCTATTCTACTCCGGCGTACACAGACGCGTTAAGCATCCATGTGCCGACAATAGAGGACATATTGACACATTGCCACGACGCCAATTAAACGTCGGGCAGTTGCTCGAGAGGAGGCAGGCGCCAGTCGATGGGTGCCTCGCCCTTTTGCGTTAGAAAGGCATTGGTCTGCGAGAAGTGATGACAGCCAAAAAAGCCTCGATGCGCGGCCAGCGGTGAAGGATGCGGTGCGTGCAGCACCAGATGCTTCGTTCGATCCACGAAGGCCGCCTTTTTCTGGGCATAGCTGCCCCAGAGCAGAAACACGACATGCGAGCAGTGTTCGTTGATGACTTCGATGGCACGGTCCGTGAAGGCCTCCCAGCCCTGCCCGCGATGTGCTGCCGCCTGACCGCGCTCGACGGTCAATACGCTGTTGAGCAACAGGACACCCTGGCGGGCCCAGCTTTCCAGAAACCCATGGTTGACCGGCTCAAAGGCCACATCATCGCTTTTCAGCTCCTTGTAGATATTGACAAGGGACGGCGGAATAGCCACTTCCGGGCGTACTGAAAAACACAGGCCGTGCGCCTGGCCCGGGCCGTGATAGGGATCCTGCCCCAGGATAACGACCTTGACGCTTTCCAGTGGCGTCAGCTCAAAGGCACGAAACCAGTGCTCGGAGGCCGGGTAGATGACCTTGCGCTGATCCTTTTCATGGCGCAAAAAGGCCTTCAGCGCCTGCATGTAGGGCGCATCCACCTCGTCGCCAAGGTAACGATTCCAGCTCTCGGGCAGCGGCAGGGCCATGATTACTCCTTGCGGGTACGAAGCTGATCCACCAGCGGCTCGACAAAGGAGACGCCCATGTCCCATGGGAACTGGATCCAGGTGTCCTGCGCCACTTCCGTCAGGTACTGATCCACCATCGGCCGGCCTTCCGGCTTGGCATAGATGGTCACGAAATGCGCGCGCGGCAGCATTTCCCGTACCGCCCCGGCCGTCTTGCCGGTATCGACCAGATCATCGACCAGAAGCCAGCCGTCGCCATCGTGGTCGATGCCCTTGAGCACGTTGATGCCGCTTTGCTCCATGTGCTCATAGCTTTTGATGCAGACCGTATCGATCAGGCGAATATCGAGCTCGCGCGCGATCAGAGCCGCCGGAATCAAACCGCCACGGGTGACCGCCACAATGCCCTTGAAATCACGGCCAACAAGCTGATGACACAGCATGCGTACATCGCGGTGCAGGCGATCCCATGAGATCGTGAACTGGTTATGATAGCGCTCGGTACTCATTGAAATATCCTGTGCGTCAGGGGAGACACGCATGTCTGCCCTGCCTATTCGTCTTCGGTAAAGGTACAGGCTGAGAAGACGCTGTAGCCTTCAGCACGAATCATGTCGCCGCCACCCAGTTCGGGAAGATCAATGATGGCGGCGGTTTCAACAATGATGCCGCCACTGCGCTCGATCAGCCGGGCAGCTGCCAGCATGGTGCCTCCCGTGGCGATCAGGTCATCCACCAGAAGAATCCTGTCGCCCTTCTGGAAGGCATCGGAATGCAGCTCCACGGTCGACTCACCGTACTCGAGGCTGTAGGTCTCGCTGATGGTTCGAAAGGGAAGCTTGCCCTTTTTACGCACCGGCACAAAGCTGCAGCCCAGCTCGTAGGCGAGTGGCGCGCCAATGATAAAGCCACGCGCATCGATCGCCGCAATCGCATCAATATCAAGTTCCTGATATCGATGGACGAAACTGTCGATCAGTTTTCGAAAAGCAGCACTGTTTTGCAGCACCGGCGTAATGTCGCGAAAGTTGACACCGGGTTCCGGCCAATCCCTCACGGTACGAATCACCGACTTGATATAGTCGCCGTAAATACTTGTCGCCACGTTCAATCTCTCGTCGACCCATATGCAAAACGACCGGCCATTGCCGGTCGTTTTATATAAACGGTGAACATTTTACCCAATGGTGCCCGCGCAAGCGACCCGCACAGGCCACATCGGCATGCAATTTCATGCTCTGGTAGCCAGAACACGCTCAACGGTCTCGACAATGGTCTGAGTTTGAGGGTCAATTTCGATATTGACGCCCTCACCGATTTCCCGAGTTCCGATCACGGTACGCGCAAGCGTATCGGGAATCAGGTTGACGCAAAACCGGTTGTCCTGCACTTCACCGATGGTCAGGCTGATGCCATCGACCCCGATGTACCCCTTGTCGAACAAAAACCTTGCCCACTGCTGCGGCAGCTCGAACCAGAGCCGGCAGTTATTGGGCGCATCCTCACGGGAGATGAGCGTGGCCATACACATCACATGTCCTGACATGGCGTGGCCACCAACCTCATCCCCCAGCCGCGCAGCCCGCTCCACATTCACGTAATCTCCAACCTCAAGCACCCCCAGGTTGGTCAGCGCCAGCGTTTCCCGCATGAGATCAAAGCTGACGAGCGACCCTTCAATGCCTGTCACACTCAGACAGCAGCCGTTATGGGCGACCGACGCGCCGTGGGCCAGCCCCTTCAGCAAGGGTTCGGGCAGGTCAATCACATGACGATTGAGCCCTTCCAGGCGTTCGATAGCTACCATCCGGGCCATGCCCTGTACGATACCGGTAAACATGATGGCCTCTTCGATTGCTAAAAATGACCATATTCGCCTGTTCGGGGCGCGCTGTCACCCGGCCCTGCCTCATACCCTGCGGGCCCAACCTGCCCCGGCCGGATCGATGCGCTGCCCATATAGCGGCACTATCGGGTACTTATGACGCGTGCGCGCGCTGGATCAAGTATACTGGCGCGCCTTGTGCCCAGCGCACTTTTCACGACGAACACACTCACCACGTCAGGTACGCGCCCGGTGGTACACGACCCAACTGTATTTAAGACATTCCAATCCGATGATTCGACTTGAAAATGTGACCCGAGTGTACGGTCAGGGCGCCAAAGCCGTGACGGCACTCAAGGACGTCAACCTTGAAGTGGCTGCCGGCAGCATCACTGGTGTCATCGGCGTTTCCGGTGCCGGCAAGAGCACCCTGATTCGATGCGTCAATCTGCTGGAGCGACCTACCCGGGGGCGAGTATTCGTGGCCGGTCAGGAGCTGACGACCATGAACAAGACTGAGCTGCGAAAGGCGCGTCACGGCATCGGCATGATCTTTCAGCACTTCAATCTGCTGGAATCACGCACCGTACGAGGCAATATCGGCCTGCCCCTTGAGCTGATCGGCACCCCGCGCCGCGAGATTGATCAACGCATCGACGAACTTCTGGAACTGACCGGTCTCAACGAACGGGCCAGCGCCTATCCCGCCGCGCTCTCCGGCGGACAGAAGCAGCGTGTGGCCATTGCCCGGGCACTGGCAAGCAATCCGCAGGCTCTGCTGTGCGATGAAGCCACCTCGGCGCTCGACCCTCAGACCACCAGCGCCATCCTGGCGCTGTTAAGAGACATCAATCAGCGGCTGGGACTCACCATCCTCCTGATTACCCATGAAATGGAAGTGGTCAGAACGATCTGTGATCAGGTCGCCCTGATCAGTGGCGGCGCACTGGTAGAAACGGCCCCGGTAGGCGATTTCTTCACTCGCCCCGCCACCGAGGAAGGCAGGGTGTTTCTTAACGATTTCCTGCAGCTGGCGCCGTCAAATACGCTTTTACAGCGCATGTCAGACAGCTCCAAAGACACCGGCCTGCCGGTCGTACGTCTTGTCTTTCGTGGCCAGGCCCTGTCCAGCGAACTGATGACGCATCTGGAACAGCACTTCGGGATTCGACTGCGAATCCTGCAGGCGCGCGTTGAAAACATTCAGGGCCGCACTCTGGGGCTGATGATCGCGGAATTCGACGGCGGCCGGGACACGCTGGGCGCCGCCATGGACCATCTACACACGCTTGACGTTCAAACGGAGGTACTTGGCCATGTCCAGCGCCATGATTGATCGTATTCTCGATGCCGTGATTGACACCTTTTATCTGGTCATCTGCAGCGGCCTAATTGGCATTGCGCTGGGCATCATCATGGGCGTGGCGCTCTACGTCACCCGTGAAAACCGCATCATGGCCATGCCGGTACTCAACCGCGTCATCAGTCTGATCGTCAACGTCGGCCGCTCTGTACCCTTTATCATCCTGATGCTGGCTCTGGCCCCCTTTACCCGCTGGCTGGTGGGCTCCTATATCGGCACCACTGCCGCGCTGGTACCACTGAGCATTGCCGCCATCCCCTTTGTCGCCCGCCTGGTGGAGGGCGCCCTCAATGAGGTTCCTCATGGCCTGATCGAGGCAGCAGAATCAATGGGCGCCACCCCTTGGCAGATCATCACCCGTGTTCTGTTACCCGAAGCGAGAGGCGGGCTGATCACGGCCGCCACCATTACCATTATTGCGCTGATTGGCTACAGCGCCATGGCAGGAGCTATCGGTGCCGGCGGTCTGGGGGCCGTGGCCTACAACTACGGCTATTCCCGCTACAACCCCATGGTCATGCTGGTCACCGTGCTGATCATGGTGATCATGGTGCAGGGCGTTCAGATGCTGGGCGATTTTTTTGTGCATCGCAGTCGTCATCGCTAGGCAAACCCCCTGAAACAACGTCTTCAAAACAATAACGACAACATCACAGGCGCTGATAACGGCGCATCAAACCCTGTCGACAGCACTCCTGTCGAATTCATTGCAAGGAGATAACGCATGAGAATTTCACCCAAGGGGCTGGGCACTGCCCTGGCACTGAGCGCCAGCGTCATGATCGCCGGCTGTGGCAACCAGAGCGACGATGAAAACACCGTCCGCGTCGGTACCATGGCAGGCCCTGAAACGGCCCTGATGGAAACCGCCGCGGAAGTGGCAAAGGACAAGTACGGACTCGACGTTGAAATCACCGAATTCAACGATTACGTCTCTCCCAATGCCGCGCTTGATGATGGCAGCATCGATGCCAACGCCTATCAGCACCAGCCCTACCTGGACAGCATGATGGCGGATCGCGGCTTTGATTTTGTCGCCGCAGGCAAGACCTTCGTGTATCCGATTGGCGCCTACTCCGACAAGTACAAGAGCATTGACGAGCTGCCGGACGGCGCCACCATCGCGGTGCCCAACGACCCTTCAAATGAAGCACGTGCCCTGCTGCTGCTGGCCCGTGAAAACCTGATCGAACTGCGCGACCCGCAGAGCCCGACAGCCACGCCGGACGACATCACCGAAAACCCGCACAACTATCAGTTGCGCGAACTCGACGCCGCCCAGCTCACGCGCGCCCTGCCGGATGTCGATATGGCCTTTATCAACAGCACCTACTCGGTTGCCGCCGACATGACCGTTGATCAGGCGCTGATCGTTGAAGATGGCGACTCTCCCTACGTTAACCTCATCGTGGTGCGCCAGGGCGATCAGAACAGCGAGAAGATCCAGCACCTCGTGGACGCCTTCCAGAGCCAGCAGGTCGTCGACAAGGCGGATGAGCTTTTCAAGGGTGGCGCCATCGCCGGCTGGGAAAAAAACCAGTAAGCCCCCATATTGCTGATCGGGGCCGGCCTGTGCCGGCCCTTTTTTTATCCATGCAGTGAGACGATTCATGAGCAACACACGACCCACGACCGATTACGCCATGCTCAAGCGCCAGCTGATGGCACTGCTCGACACCCGGGACTGGGTGACCAACACCGCACAGATGGCCGCCTTTATTTTCCAACAGGTTCCCGATCTGAACTGGGCAGGCTTTTATATACAGCGGGAAGAGCGTGTTTTGCGCCTTGGCCCCTTTCAGGGACAGCCGGCCTGCAATCCCATCGGATTCGAAGACGGGGTCTGTGGTGCGGCAGCACGCACGGCAGAAACCCAGCGGGTGGAAGACGTGCACGCCTTCCCCGGCCATATTGCCTGCGACGCCGCGTCGCGCTCGGAACTGGTTGTCCCGCTGAGCATTGGTGACAGGCTCTGGGGCGTGCTGGATCTGGACAGCCCGCTGCCCGGTCGCTTCGGCATTGAGGATCAGGAAGGGATTGAAGCGCTGTGCCAGGTACTGATCGAACAGACCGACCTGCCCGACCGGGTGTAATTGACGCCCCGCTCCAGAAGCGCCTACGCATAACAAACAGCAAAAAAACCCGCCACGGAGACCGTGGCGGGTTTTTAATATTCTGGTAGGACCGAGCGGATTTGAACCGCTGACCTCCACGATGTCAACGTGGCGCTCTAACCAACTGAGCTACGGTCCTGCAAATCGATACGTGTCAAAAAAGCCTGCGTTTATACCTGAAGCAATGGTAGGACCGAGCGGATTTGAACCGCTGACCTCCACGATGTCAACGTGGCGCTCTAACCAACTGAGCTACGGTCCTGCTTCAATGGCATACAAGTGCCGTTTCAACGCTGCGCTATTGTACTTATTTTCTGTTCGAGCGCAACCGTTTACGCCACTGTATTGTTATAAAACATGTCTTTGCATGCATCAGTCGCCTGTTTACCTATGCTCTGCAGCCGTCAAGACCTTTTACTACAGCCACTGACAGTCAGCGCCTTAAAAAAACCGGGCCTGCCGATATGACATCAGCAGGCCCGGGCCTTGTCTCAGCGGCGTTTTGCCACGATCACGACTCGACGCGGAACCCCATGGTGGCCTCAACGGCCTGCTTCCAGCCGTCATAAAGCTCGTCGCGCTGCTTCTCGCTCATGGTCGGTTCGAACTTGCGCTCCAGAGCCCAGTACTCGGCGATCTCGTCACGCGACTTCCAGAAACCGACCGCCAGACCGGCGAGGTAAGCAGCACCCAGCGCCGTGGTTTCGTTAACCTCACAGCGCAGCACATCAACCCCAAGAATATCGGCCTGGAACTGGGCGAGGAAATTGTTGGAGATGGCGCCACCATCGGTACGCAGTTCGGTCAGCGCGATATTGGCATCGTTTTGCATGGCATGCAGAACATCAGCACTTTGATAGGCCAGCGACTCGACCGCGGCACGAATGAAATGCTCCTTGGTCGTGCCACGCGTCAGGCCGAACATCGCTCCACGCACGTTGGAGTTCCAGTAGGGCGCACCAAGACCGGTGAATGCCGGCACCATATAAACGCCGTCATTGCTGCCGGCACGTTCGGCGTAGGCTTCAGAATCAGACGCACGACCCAGCATCCTCAGACCGTCACGCAGCCATTGAATCACCGAGCCCGCGACGAAAACGCTGCCTTCCAGTGCGTACTCCAGCTTGCCTTCCACTTCCCAGGCAACGGTCGTCAGCAAGCCATTTTCGGAAGGCGTTGCTTCAGTACCGGTATTCATCAGCGTAAAGCAGCCGGTGCCGTAAGTGTTCTTGGCCATACCGGGCTTGAAGCAGGCCTGACCAAACAGCGCAGCGTTCTGATCGCCCGCCATGCCGGCAATCGGCACTTCGTGGCCAAACAGGTACTTCGGCAGCACATGGCCGTACACTTCGCTGTTGGACTTCACCTCGGGCAGCATGCTCTCGGGCACGCCAAACAGCGCCAGCAGTTCGGGGTCCCACTTGCGCTCACGAATGTTGAACAGCATCGTGCGTGAGGCGTTGCTCACATCGGTCACATGTACTTCCCCGCCGGTCAGATTCCAGACCAGCCAGGTATCAATGGTGCCGAACAGCAGTTCACCTCTTTCGGCCTTCTCCCTGACGCCTTCAACATTGTCGAAGATCCACTTCAGCTTGGTGGCAGAGAAGTAGGCATCGATGACCAGACCCGTCTTGTCACGGATCATGTCTTCATGCCCGGCATCACGCAGCTCGTCACAGATTTCAGCCGAATGGCGTGACTGCCAGACGATGGCGTTGTAAACGGCGTGCCCGGTTTTCTTGTCCCAGATAACGGTGGTTTCGCGCTGATTGGTGATACCGATCGAGGCAATCTCGCGGACATCAACTTCCGAGTTATTGATGACCTCGGCCAGCGTGGTCAATACGCTGGTCATGATCTCGCGCGGATTGTGCTCGACCCAGCCCGGACGCGGAAAGATCTGCTCGAACTCGCGCTGGGCGATACCGGCGACACGACCTTCATGATCAAACAGCATCGAGCGTGAACTGGTCGTTCCCTGATCGATTGCGAGAATGTACTTTTTCTGATGACTCATGAGTATTGACTCCTCGATTGAAGACGAGCGGAGGTATGAAACCGATAATGACTTAATAGATGTGGGCAGCCAGAGCAGCCAGAACACTACCAATGATCGGACCAATCACCGGCACCAGCGCGTAGCCCCAATTGTTGCTGCCCTTGTTTTTGATGGGCAGCACGGCGTGCGCGATGCGCGGACCAAGATCGCGCGCCGGGTTAATGGCGTATCCGGTCGGCCCACCCAGTGACGCACCGATCGATACTACCAGCAGCGCCACTGCAAGGGGCCCAAGGCCGCTGGGCGTATTTCCAAACATGATGATCACAAAGATCAGTACGAATGTCCCGATGATCTCGGTCACCATATTCCAGCCATAGGACTTGATGGTCGGTCCGGTCGAAAACGTGGCAAGGATGGCACCGGCATCTTCGGTCTCATCGTACTGCTTCTTGTAAGCCAGATAGCACACCACAGCGCCGACGAAGGCACCAATGAATTCAGCCACAAGATAGGCAACCGTGGTGGCAAATGTGATCGGGATACCTTCAGCATATTGCTTCGCCGGCCCGATGAGTAAAGCAATGGTAACGGCCGGATTGATATGGGCGCCGGTGTCAAAGGCAACATAGACGGCTGCGAAGACTGCCAGACCCCAGCCGAAAAAGATGACGATACCGTCACTGCCATGACCATTGGTCTTGTTCAACAGCACGTTGGCCACCACACCGCACCCCAGCAGTGTCAAAATGGCCGTGCCGGCGATTTCGTGAACCAGGATGGTTTCGATAATACCCATTTTTTTACCCCGGAATAGCGTTGGTTTTTAAACATTAGGTATAGCTGTGTTGCTTTCCGAGCATCCTATAGTAATCATTTAAAAAAACGATGTGCCGTTTCTGACTTTCCATCAAAACAATTTCAAGCATTTGATTATAAATGGTTTAAACCCCTTTAAACCTTAGTCTTACAAGCCTTGCAAAAGGATTTAAAAGCTCAAAAAGGTGCAATATTCCAAAAATTTTGTTGCCAGATGAACATGGCAAACATCAAGTGAAAACCGTACGAAAACACCTATTGCCGAGCAGAAGGGCGAGGGATACCTTGACGACACGAATCAGCCTCGGAAAGCTTGCGGAAAGGACACCACATGACCCAGCAGGAACGCCACAACACCATCGCTGACATGGTCAAGCGTCAGGGCTATGCGACCATCGAGCAGCTGGCGCATCACTTTGATGTCACACCACAGACCATCCGGCGCGATCTCAAGGTGCTGGCCGATGAACAGGTGATACGACGCGTTCATGGTGGTGCCGGTCTGCTGGAATCCAGCACGGTCAATACGGCCTATAGCGCGCGCAAGTTGATCAATCACGATGCCAAGGCGCGCATTGCCCGCTCACTGGCAGAACATATCCCGGATCAGAGTTCACTTTTCATAAATATCGGTACCAGTACCGAATTGATCGCCGAGGCGCTGCTCAACCATCGGGGGCTGGAAATCATTACCAACAACCTCAACGTTGCCGCCACGCTTCAGCATCGCGAGGACTTCAACGTCATTGTGGCAGGCGGCACCGTACGCTCGCGCGATGGCGGCATCATCGGCGAGGCCACGGTAGACTTCATCAATCAGTTCAAGGTCGATTTCGGCATCATCGGCATCAGCAGCATTGATGAGGACGGTGCCCTGCTCGATTTTGACTATCAGGAGGTCAGAGTCGCCCAGGCCATCATCAGCAACTCGCGTCAGGTCTATCTGGCCGCCGACCACTCCAAGTTTTCACGCAACGCCGTGGTACGTCTGGGACATCTTAACCAGATTCATGCCCTGTTTACCGACCAGGAGCCACCCGCCGGTATCTGCAAGCTGCTGAGCGAACAGGACATTGCCCTCAATATATGTCCCTGAACCAAAGCCGTGCCCGTGAAACAGGATTTTTGGAGCAGTGCTTTTGAAAAAGGTCGTCTGAAAGGAAGGTCATCGACCGAACGAAAAGCTGATCATGCCGATTGCATCAGACAATCACCGATCCCTTGATGTTCTTTTGAACATGTCATATGTTCACATTCGAACATTCGTGATGGTATGGTTACCGCGTTCCCAATTCCTTAATCCGGCGCAGACGCGCAAGGCAGGCGCATGACTTCCGACAAGACTTCTTCAGCGAACACTCCCGTTCTGGACCTTTTCATCATCGGTGGGGGTATCAATGGCACCGGTATTGCCAACGATGCTGCCGGCCGCGGTCTGAGCATCGGGCTATGTGAACAGGCCGACCTTGCCAGTGCCACCTCCTCGGCTTCCAGCAAGCTGATTCATGGCGGACTGCGCTATCTGGAACACAAGGAGTTTCGTCTGGTTCGCGAAGCACTTCACGAGCGTGAAGTCCTGCTTGCCAAAGCGCCGCATATTATCTGGCCGCTGCGTTTTATCCTGCCGCACCGCCAGCACCTGCGGCCGGCCTGGATGCTGCGCGCCGGTCTTTTCCTGTATGACCATCTGAGCCCGCGCGCCACACTGCCCGGCTCGAAGTCGCTGAAATTTGACGGTTCAAGCGCGCTCAAGCCTGACATCAAGCGTGGCTTTGAATATTCCGACTGCTGGGTCGACGATGCTCGTCTGGTCGTGCTCAATGCCCTGCAGGCGCAGGAGCAGGGTGGCGAAATTCTGGTGCGCACGCGCTGCATCAGCGCCGTGGAAAAGGATGGCATCTGGGAGATCACGCTGGAAAACACCCGTACCGGCGAGCAGCTGGTGCGCCGTGCCAAAGCGCTGATCAACGCCGCCGGCCCGTGGGTAGAGTCTTTCATCAAGGGCAGCACCCAGCGCAAGTCGCGCTACGGCATCAACATGATCAAGGGCAGTCATATCATTACCCGCCGCATCAATGGTGATGACCGCGCCTTCATCCTGCAAAACGAGGACAAGCGCATCGTCTTTGTCCTCCCCTGGCAAAATGACTACAGCCTGATCGGGACAACAGATCAGAACTACGAGGGTGATCCGACCCATATCACCATCAGCGATGAAGAGACCGATTACATCCTCAATGTCGTCAATGCGCACTTCAAGGAGCAGCTGACCCGCGATGACGTGGTCACCAGCTACTCCGGCGTACGCCCGCTGTGTGATGACGAGTCCGATGATCCTTCCGCGATGACGCGTGACTATACGCTCTCGCTGGATGATACCGGCGCACCGATGCTGTCGGTCTTTGGCGGCAAGATTACGACCTTTCGCCGTCTGTCCGAATCCGCCATGGAGAAAATCGAGCCCTGGTTCCCGAGCATGGGCAAGCCCTGGACCGACAAGCGTCCGCTACCGGGTGGCAACATCGATTCCCGCGAGGCCTATACCCGCAAGCTGCTGACGCAGTATCCTTTTTTGGGTGAACTGCGCGCTGCTCGATTTGCCTCGAGCTACGGCACGCTGTGCGAGAAGTTCCTCGAGGGCGTCACCGACGAGGCCGGGCTGGGGGAGGATTTCGGTGCCGGGCTGACCCGTGCCGAAGTGGACTACCTGATCGATCACGAGTGGGCCACACAGGTCGACGATATTCTCTGGCGTCGTACCAAAATGGATGTGCGTCTAAATGAATCTCAGCGCAAGCACCTGCAGGAATACGTGACGGGTCGCATGGACACCAGCGCAGACGACATGAGCGAGCCGGTCGGCACGCCTTCTCCGGATCATGCTCTGACGCACTAAACCTGCATGACACCAGATGAATGGCAGCATACAAAAGGGCCCCTTTCGGGGCCCTTTTTTGTTGCATGTCCTGACGCACTGAACCCTACTCCTGGATGCCCCCACGTGTCAGCTGCGCAGGGTCGAGATAACGTTCAAGCTCTTCGCGGGAAAGTTCGGTCTCTTCCTCGGCCACTTCGATGATTGGACGACCTTCCTGATAGGCCTTTTTGGCCACACGCGCCGCTTCGTTGTAGCCGATCACCGGGTTGAGCGCGGTGACCAGTACCGGATTGCGCGCCAGCGGCGACTCGACATTGTCACGACGAACATTGAAGCTTCTGATGGCCTTGTCCGCCATCAGCAGGGAGACGTTATTTAAAAGCGAGATCGAACTCAACACGTTGTGCGCCATCAGCGGCAGCATGACATTAAGCTGGAAGTTGCCTGACTGTCCCCCCACGGTGACCGCCGCATCGTTGCCGATGACCTGAGCCGCTACCTGAGCCGCCGCCTCCGGAATCACCGGATTGACCTTGCCCGGCATTATTGAACTGCCCGGCTGGAGAGCTTCCAGTTCAATTTCGCCAAGGCCGGCCAGTGGCCCGGAATTCATCCAGCGTAGATCGTTGCTGATTTTCATCAGTGCGCAGGCATAGGCCTTGAGGTGACCGGACATTTCTACCGTGGCGTCCTGCGAGCCCAGCGCCGCAAAGAAGCTGTCTGCCGGCGTAAAGGCAAGCCCGGTCTGCTCGGAAAGGCGTTTGGCAAAGCGCTCGGCAAATTCCGCATGGGCATTGATACCGCTGCCCACGGCCGTGCCACCCTGGGCCAGTCGCAACATGCGCGTCAGGCCATTTTCAAGACGCTCGATGGACTGCGCGACCTGACTGGCCCAGCCGCCCAGTTCCTGGCTCATGCGCACCGGCATGGCATCCATCAGGTGCGTTCGGCCGGTCTTGATCACGTCATCAAGTGTCGATGCCTTGTCCTCGATGGTCTTTTGCAGATAGCGCAGCGTCGGCAGCAGCTTCTCGTTGAGCTCCATGGCAATCGAGACATGCAGCGCGGTTGGAATGGTGTCATTGCTGCTCTGACCCATGTTCACATGGTCATTGGGCCCGATGTCGAGATCGTCCCGCGAGGCCAGATGCGAAATCACCTCGTTGACGTTCATGTTGGTCGAGGTGCCAGACCCGGTCTGATAGATATCAATTGGAAACTGATCGACGTGCTCACCGCGGATGATCGCGTCGGCCGCCTTGACGATGGACAGCGCCCGCCCTTCATCAAGCAGGCCAAGATCCATGTTGACCTCGGCGGCCGCCCTTTTGACCCGCGCCACGGCGGCAATAAAGGACGCCGGCATGGGGTGTCCGCTGACCGGAAAGTTATTGATGGCCCGTTGCGTCTGCGCGCCGTAAAGTGCCTCCATCGGCACTTCCAGCTCGCCCATGCTGTCCTTTTCGATACGGGTCTGATCCATGATTCTCTCCTGATAATCAACGATGAAGCGCCGAAAGATGCCCTTCAGGTTAGCAGGCCCACTGGCATTGCACCCGGCTCATGTCACGTCTTCAGTCGAGTGCGCCGCCCCTGAAGATCAAAGGTCGATCACCTGCCGGATGGCGCGCCCCTGGGCTAGACGCTCAAACCCTTCGTTGATGTCCTCAAGCGTTATGCGGTGGGTCAACAGTCGGTCCACCGGCAGACGACCGGCCTGATACAGCGCGATATAACCCGGCACATCCAGTGAGGGCACGTGGCCCCCCAGATAAGACCCCTTGAGCGTGCGCTGCTCGGCCACCATCCGTGTCGGACTGATGGCCAGACGCACGTCCGGATGCGGCAGTCCGGAGGTCACCGTGGTGCCGCCACGCCGAGTACATTCAAAGGCAAACTCAAGCGCCGGTGCCACACCGGCAAACTCGGTGGCCAGATCCACCCCGCCCCCGCTGATGGCACGCACCTGCTCAATGGCATCCTCATCACCGCTATTGATCACATGCGTTGCCCCCATGGCTTTGGCCGTTTCCAGCTTGTCGGCATCGATGTCAGCGGCAATCACCTGACGCGCGCCGCCGCCAATCGCCCCCAGCACTGCGGCCAGCCCCACTCCGCCCAGCCCGACCACCAACACCGACTGACCCAGCTTGAGCTCGCCGGTATGCACCACTGCCCCGACTCCGGTCAGTACCGCGCAGCCGAACAGCGCCGCAATGTGAAACGGCAGGCTCGGGTCGATGCGCGTCAGTGAGCGACGCGACGCCACGGCATATTCAGCAAATCCGGAGACTCCGATGTGGTGATAAACCGTTTCTTCACCGTGATGCAGGCGCATGCCGCCCCCCAGCAGATGTCCGGCAGCATTGGCGGCCGCCCCGGGCTGACACAGTGCTGCCTCACCGGAGAGGCAAAAGGCACAGGTGCCACAGTTGGGCGCGAAGGAAAACACCACATGATCACCGACCTCAAGATCCTCGACGCCCTCACCGACCTCCACCACCTCGCCCGCTGCCTCATGGCCCAGCACCATCGGCAACGGCCGCGGCCGATTGCCATTGATGGTCGACAGATCAGAGTGACACAGCCCGGCCGCGCGAATGCGCACCAGCACCTCGCCACGCCCCGGTGGATCAAGCGTTACCTCCTCAATGGACAACGGCCTGGATTCCCCATAGGGACGTGATTTTTGCATCTCTCGCAACACGGCGGCCCGAGCTTTCATGATTTTCTCCCTGATCAGTGGAATATGGCAGTAGCGACGTCGCGCTGAACTCAGCGGTAATACTCGGGGGCATGGCGAAACGTCGGCCAGGCATCAGGGTCATGACCGGTGACCACCATGGCCTGCGTCTTGCGGGCCAGAGCATGGAGCTTTTGCACCGAGCGTACGGCGTCCACGGTCGAAGCCAGAAATCCCGGCAGCGCCTTTTCATTCCAGTGATCCATGGTATAGGCCGCATCCACCGCCAGCAGCACCGGACCGGTCTCTTCCAGATGGATCATGAAGCTTGCATGGCCCGGTGCATGGCCGGGGGTAAAGACAAAACGAATGACCCCGTCACCGAAGACGTCATAGCCATCGTCGCTGTCCTCCAGAAAATGCCAGTTCAGCCCCGGGCGATCAAAATCCTTGCGGATATAACCGCCGGCCGAAAACCAGTCCGGCGCCATGGCATATTCATACTCTCGCCGGCGGACAACATGGACGGCGTTGGGGAAGCGACCGGTCGCACCGGTGTGATCCAGATGGAGATGGCTGTGCAGCACATAGCGAACGTCTTCCGGCGCGATCCCCATGGCCTGAAGCGTTTGAACACACCCTTCTTCCTCGCGCATGACCGGCTGATAAACGGCGGTAATGTCGCCCCAGTGGCCCTCGGCATCCGTAGCGCACTCCACGGCGCAGCCGCCATCAATGACCACATGCCCCTGTGGGTGGGTAATCAGATACCACGGCACCGGTATCTCATAATCATCAAGCCCGGCATTCATGCTGATGTTGCAGCGACGACATTTGAGAGTTCCGGTCTGGAACATGTAAAGGCGCAGCTCATTCATGACGATTCTCCCGACAAAGGCATTGGCAGACATTAACCATGACGCTTGCAAAGCTTCTGATACGGCCTGTCAGCTCGCATTACTTTCTGTCTTCGTCCTCTCGCGGACGTAGCGTGCCATCGCTTTCTCCGGTGAAAAAACGACGACCGTAGATGAGCAGGCACAAAACCACGCCTACGGCGAAGGCCCAGGCCGCCCCGCGGGTCGCCAGTACCGCCGCAATAACGCCTGCGATTCCCAGGTCACGCTGACTGCGGGCCGCCATGATCCCGACGCGCACGCTGACATAGCCCTGAATCAGCAGCGTCAGGGCCAGTGCCACACCCAGAATCGGCTGCACCAGACTCACGATCGGCATCAGTAAAAGGCCGGTATTGGTTCCCCACCGAAACGAGCCGGCGCCGCCAAAGATCGAGCCCATGGCCTTGCGCCCTTCCTTGAAGCGCTCAACGATCACCACATGCATGGCCGCCCAGAGTGGTCCGCACATGGCAATGTCGGGGCCGATCACACTCATGATCGCGTTGCGGCCGCCAAAGATCATGTGCGCGCGATTGGGCGCATACTCGACTTTCTCGTCCGGCCGGGTGGCATCGGCTTCATCCAGTAGTGCCTTGCCCTGAAGCACATCACCAAACACCACAATGTAGGTGGCCAGAACGACCGGCAACGACTGCACAAACACCATCAGCGGCGGCCACCCGAGGCCAAACAGGGTGTAGTCCTGCCAAAGCCCCACGAAGTCCGGCGACGTAATTCCCCACTCAATATCCGGCCATGGTGCTTCACTAAATAGCGGTGCAATCACGACAGCCAGAGCGATAATCGGAAAGATCCCCAGCTTGCCAAAGGTGGCCCAAAAGGTATTGCGGGTCTTGAGACGTGTAAAATGGCGCGAAAACAGCAGATAAAAGGCCGCGCCGATCGCGATTGAAATGGTCCAGGGGAAACTGTCGAATCGGCCACCCACCTGGAATACCGTCATGACGGCTGCGATGCCGGCCCCAATGATCACCCCGGCCTTGAGCGCTGACGGCACCAGTTGCACCACACGATGAGACAACCCCGACACGCCCAGCGCGATCGAGAAAAGCCCCAGCGTCATCTGAAAGGCAATCAGGGCATGGATACGCTCGGTGCCCTCCGGAAAGGTCTGACACCAGGCCATCACCAGCGGAATGGCCGGTGTGATCCAGCCAGGCACCACCGGGTCGCCCAAAAGGTGGTGGGCCAGATAGAGAAACCCATTGAGGAGTACCACCGCCAGCGCCACCTCAAAGGGCATTCCCAAAAGCTCTGTCATCAGAGGGATCGCCGCCAGGTCGACGGCGCACATCAGCAGGCCCTGGCAATAATCAGGCCATTCAAAACGATAGTGAATGAAAGGCAGGCGCACCTTGAAGGGGCCCATGGGCCAATAGACGGTTTCGTTATCTGATCGACGTTCATCAGCCATGGCGCGATCCCTTTATAAGGTCATCCAAGACTATGCGCAAAGTGCTGGCAGCCATACGACACTTTGGTCTTCATATGGCTTTTTCAGATGCCGCCTGCACAAGACGCCACCAGCACGCTCATCTACCCTTTCTCATCAGGTCCCATAGACAAAGGAGTGAACGCCCATGTGGCACCGCCAGCAGATTACCCTCAAGCCCTATTCACGCGGCTTTCACCTGATCACCCATGACATTACGAGTGCTTTGAGCAAGATGCAGGAGGTCTCCACCGGGCTTTTGCACCTGCAAATGCTGCACACCTCTGCATCACTGACGCTCAATGAAAACGCCGACCCGGACGTGCGTCACGACATGGAAGCCTTTTTTCGCGACCGCGTTCCGGGCGATCTGCCCTATTTTCGCCACACCCTGGAAGGCCCGGACGATATGCCGGCTCACATCAAGGCCAGCCTCATGGGCACCGAGCTGACGCTTGCCGTCGATAATGGTCGACTGGCCACCGGCACCTGGCAGGGCATCTGGCTTGGCGAGCACCGCGAAAACGGTGGCAGCCGCCGTATTCTGGCCACGCTGTTCGGCGAATAAGACCAGCATGCCGGGGCCCATGCCCCGGCATTTCCCATCAAGCGGCTTATGAACCCGCCTTGTCGGAAACAGCCTGAATGGCCTTGATCATGTTGTCACCGTTCTGGTCAACAAAGGTTTTCCAGACGGGCTGAATGGCCTGCTGGAAGGCTTCGGTATCGACATCACGGTTGACCTTCATGCCTTCCTCTTCAAGCGTTGTGATCATCGTCTCGGTCTGCTCGGTGTTCATCTGGCGCTGCATGGCCGTGGCATCCGCTGCAGCCTTTTCGACAATCTGCTGCTGCTCGGGTGTGAGACTGTCAAAGCGTTTCTGGTTCATGACCATCAACAGCGCCGAATAGGCGTGGTTGGTGATCGAGAGATACTTCTGAACCTCGTTGAAGTTAAACGACACCACGATGCCCAGCGGATGATCCTGTGCATCGACCACGCCGGTTTCCAGCGCCGTATAAAGCTCGGCGACCGGCAGCTGCTGCGGGTTGGCGCCCAGAAGCTCGAACATGTTGTTGAGCGTAATCGAGTTATTGACCCGCATGCGCAGACCTTCCAGGTCCTTCGGCTCACGAATCGGCCCACGATTGTTGGTGATCTCGCGGAAACCATTTTCAGGAAACGCCAGTCCCTTGAGCCCCAGCGCCGGCAACTTGCTCATCACCTCTTCCCCGGGCGCCCCATCGAGGGCCTGATAAGCCGCGGCACTGTCAGCAAACATGAACGGCAGTTCAAAGGCACCGGCTTCCGGCACCATGCCGGTAAAGTTGGTCAGCCCCGAGAGCGTGATGTCGATGATGCCGGAGCGGGCTCCGTCGATCATCTGTGCATCGTTACCGAGCTGACCATTGGGAAAGATCTGCACCTTCAGATCGCCGTTGCTCTGGGCCTCGACCTCCTCCTTGAACTTCTCGGCAAGCTTGTGCTGCAGATCGCTTTGTGGCGTGGGATGGGCAAAGCGCAGCGTGGTGGCCGCCCAGGCGTTGCTGGACACTGACATGGCCAGCATCAGCGCCGCGGCAGCCGTTGCAAGCGCTGTGGCACCCAGCGTCGTACCGAACAGGCATTTTTTCATGTTGTTGCTCCTTGAAGATCAGCCGATCAGCCAATGCATCGGCACGGTAATGATCTGGGGTATGAGCACAAACAGCGAAAGCAGTGCGATATACACCAGAACAAAGGGATAAACGCCGCGTACGGCTTCACTCATTGTCGTTTTACTGATGCCACAGACCACGTTGAGCACCGTGCCCACTGGCGGTGTGATCAGCCCGATACAGCAGTTGATGACAAACATCAGGCCAAAGTAGATCGGATCGATCCCTGCCTCGCGCACCAGGGGCATGAACAGTGGCACCAGAATCAGGATCGCCGGCGCCAGATCCATCACCATGCCCACCAGCAGCACCACTACCATGATGGCGGCCATCAAAAGCCTGGGGTTATCGACCAGCGGACCCAGCAGCTCGGCCAGCTGCTGCGGCAGCTGCGCGATGGTAATGACCCAGGAGGCCACCATCGCCGCGCCGACCAGAAACATCACCAGCGCCGTCGAGCGACCGGCGCTTTTCAGTACCTGTGCCAGCTTGGCAAGACTCATCTCGCGATAGACCACGGTCGAGACAAAGATGGCGTAGACCGCGGCTACCACGGCGGCTTCCGTCGGGGTAAAGACCCCAAAGCGGATGCCGACAATGATGATCACCGGCAGCAACAGCGCCCAGACACTTTCTTTCAATGCCTTGAGCCGCTCGGCCCGGCTCGCCTTCGCCTGAGGTTCAAGATCGGATTTACGCATCATGAACCGCCAGGTCACCATCAGCGCCAGCCCCATCAAAAGCCCGGGCACAATGCCGCCGATAAAGAGCTTGGCAATCGAGATATTGCCCGCCACCCCAAGGATGATCAGCGGCAGCGACGGGGGAATCACCGGCGCAATGATGCCCCCGGCCGCCAGCAGCCCCACCGAGCGAAATGCCGGATAACCGCTTTTGCGCATCATCGGATAGAGAATGCTCACCAGCGCCGCGGCATCTGCCACGGCCGAGCCCGAAAGCCCTGCCAGCAAAAGCGAGGTGAGAATCGCCACATAGCCAAGCCCGCCACGCCAGTGGCCCACCAGCGTCATCGCCAGTTTTACGATGCGATCGGATAGCCCACCGACCGCCATCACCTCGCCTGCGATCATGAAAAAGGGAATCGCCAGCAGGGCGAAATTGTCCACCCCGTTGATCATTGACTGCGACAGGATGTCGGCGCTGAACATGCCCAGATTGAGCATCAGTGCCCCGGCCGCCAGCAGCAGCGCAAAGGCCACCGGCAGGCGCAGCAGAATCGCCCCGATCAGTACCGCCAAAAACAGTGCCAGCGTCATGAGCGATGCTCCCCGTTGGAAGAAGGCGTGGCTTCATCAACCGCCAGCGAATGGCCATCGCCGCCCTGCTCGCCCGGCGCCCGTCCGGGGCCGGGACGCAGCAGTCCAATGGTTGAGGTGATACTCATCAACGTCCCGGCCACCACGCCGGCCAGATAGAAAAGCGCCGTCGGCAGCCCGGTCAGCGGTGAGATGTTGTGCCAGTTGGCCAGCGTCTGTTTCCAGCAGCCCATGACCAGCATGATCGAGGCGCCCAGAATCACGATCCACAAAAGGCGCGCGATAATGGAGCGCACCAGGGCCGGCAGACGGTCAAAGAATTCCGCCACCGCCAGATGCTCGCCATCCTTCAAACACAGTGACGCCCCAAGCATCACGACCCATACAAACCCGAGCCGCGAAAGCTCGATCCCGGAGCGCAGCCCGGAGGAGAAGCCATAACGCAGCACCACGTTAAAAAACACCAGCACCATCATGGCGGTCATCAGGGCCACGATCAGCCACTCGATGCTGCGCCACATCCCGCGAAGTATTGTCATTATTGCCTCCCCTGACCCGCTCGAACCGCCGTACGGTTATCCCCTGTTCCTGCCTGTCACATTACATGCGGAATCGCTTACGTACGTCCCGACGGCGCCGGTCCGTCGCTGCCGGGCAGTCGATCCAGTTCAGCGATATAGCGCTGGGTCACGGTCAGATCCAGCTCGCCCAGCCCGCGGTCACCCAGATCCTGATAAAGCGTTAACAGCGTTGAAAGCTGCGGCGTCGTGACCTGCTGCTGTGCGGCCTCGTCGCGTGCAAAACCGAGATCCTTGATCATGTAGCGCGCAATGCCGGAGGGTGTGTAGTCCTTGTCGATCAGGCGCTGCTTGCGTGATTCCAGAAAGCGCCCGCCAGCGTAGCCTCCGCCCAGACAGCCCAGCAGTTTCTCGACATCCAGACCCGCGCGCTCGGCCATCACCGTGGCCTCGGAAAGCGCCACCATGGTGGCGGCCACCACCATCTGATTACACGCCTTGGCGACCTCACCCGCCCCCAGCGGCCCCAGCAGAACGGGTGTCCCCATGGTCTCCAGTACCGGGCGCGCCCGCTCAAGATCTTCATGCCTACCGCCCACCATGATGGACAGCCGGCCGGCCTCGGCACCGTCCGTGCCGCCGGACAGCGGAGCATCCAGCACGCGGATCCGGCCCTGACTCGCTTCATCGAGTCGTCGGGCCAGAGCCCGTACGCCCTCGGGTGACGAGGTAGAGCAGACCACCAGCACCAGCGGCCCGGCAAGCCCGGCCAACAGGCCATCATCCCCCTCGATCAGTGCTTCGAGCTGGGGCAGATCCGGCAGCACCGTGATCAGCACATCGCTTTGCGCCGCCAGCGCCCCGGGCGTATCACAACGCTCGGCACCGGCCTCCAGAGCTGGTGTGAGCTTTTCAGGCGAGCGGCCGAACACGCTCACCTGACGGGCAACGCCTGCCGCCAGAAGGTTGCGCGCCATTGGCATACCCATGCTCCCAAGCCCGATCATGCCGACCCGCACGGCGCCGGAGGTCCTGTCGAGATCCTGCATGTGTTTTCCCCTCAAAGTGACGTTAGTGTCCGGCGGTCAGGCATCGACAAAAGCGCTGCCCGTGCCCAGATTCATCGGATTGGCAATGTGTGCCGCCATTGCAGACAGTGCCTCGACGGCCTGCTGTTCAATATGGGCATTGCAGTACACCTCCAGCAGTGACGCGCCTACGGCATAGGCCTGCTCACCGCTGTATTGGGGCGCCACGGCGACGGCCAGACCACGAATGCCCGGAAATACTTCCCCTTCATCCAGCGCGTGGCCGCGCCCGCGCGTGTCTCTGATCTTGTCGATCAGCGCATCGAGATCGGTGATTGAGCTGGCTGTCCAGGCCGGACGCGTGGCCGGGTCCTCAAAGCGCTGGCGCAGCTCGTCGTCATCAAGCTGGGCCAGCAGCGCATTGCCTACCGCGGTAATCGAGGCCGGAAAGCGGCTGCCGATACTGGCGGTCATGCGCAGCGGTAACCGCCCGGCGTGGGCGGCGAGATAGAGCACGTCCGTGCCATCAAGCACCGCCAGCTGGCAGATTTCATTGTGGAGAAAGGAGGTATCACTGCAGGCCTGATAAAACGCCTGAACCGGATCAACCGTACGCAGATATGCGCCCCCCAGCTCGACCAGTCGACGCCCGAGTCGATAGCCGCCCTCGCTGCGCTGGACCACGCCCTCGGCCTCCAGGGCCAGACAGACGTTATGCAGCGATGACCGCGCCACGCCCAGCTGGCGTGCCATTTCGCTGACCCCCAGCGTCCCGCCGCCGGCCGCTTCCAGCAGGGCCAGTACACGCAGCGCACGGCTAACCGCCGGGGCATAACTGCCAGCGGGGGCACTCATCAGTAGAACTCGACCGTATCAACGCGGTTTCTAAGCGCCTCGCCGTTGAGATAGCGGCGTGCGTTATCGGCAAAAAACTCGGCAATCAGGCGATCTTCGGCGTCACTGAGGGCAGCGGTATGCGGGGTCAGCAGCACATTGGGCATGTCCCACAGTGGAGAGGCGTTATCCAGCGGCTCCGAGGCCGTGACATCCAGCACCGCCAACCCTATATGCTGGCGCTGCAGTGCCTCGATCAACGCAGGCTCGTCAATGACCGTGCCCCGGCCCACATTGACGATGGTGACCCCGGGCTTCATCTCGGCCAGCAGCTCGGCATCGATCAGCCCTTCGGTGGCATCGGTGCCGGGCAGCGCAATGACAATGGCATCGGCACGCCGCACGCCGTCGCGAAGCTGTGATGGCGGGATGATTTCATCGACATGAGGGACCATGCGCTGCTGGCGAGACACGCCCAGGACATGCATATCCAGTAGCGACAGCCGGCGGGCCACTTCACGCCCGATACCGCCCAGCCCCAGAATCAGTACCTGCTGCTCGCTGATCTGCCCCATCATCCAGCGATCGGCCCAGTGGTGATCACGCTGCTGGGCCATGATGCGAGGCAGCTGTTTGGCGCCCGCCAGCACGCCAAACACGGCGTATTCCGCCAGCGGACCACCATGCACGCCGGCCGAGGTGGTAAACATTACCCGCTCCAGCGCATCGCTTGAGAGCCCCGCCGCCTTGACCTGCCCGCCGCCGCCGGCAGCCATCACATGCACCCAGCGAAGTTTTGGATTGGCCTCAACCACCCTCGCCAGACGCTTTGGGTCCACGTCCGGAATGCCGTAGAGCACATCCGCTTCATTTAACAGCGCATCAAACCGTGCCTCCTGCTCAGGGGTGCGCTTGAAACCCGGGTCACCGGCAAAATCTGCCGGGTGACGCATGGGCGGCAGCAGCGACTGGTCACGCAGCAGCTCGATCTCGGGCACCATGGATTCAATCCGTGCGCACAGTGCCTCGCTCAGCGGTGTGGCCACCGCCACCTTCAGCGTTTTTGGGGTCATGCCGCGCTCCGATATCGATCGCCGTACAGTGGGTTGAACGTTGTTCAGTGGACTGTACAGCGCGTCCTGCCAATACAAAGCGCGGCTTTGGTCGATATCGGGACCAAAGTAGAATGCTCAGGGCCTTAAAAAGCAGCAGCTGATATCAGAAAAAGTGCATGTCAGCCAGAAGGGATATCACAAGCGTTTCGGCTCTGCTCCAGCGCGCGGACCAGCACCAGCAGGGTGTGATTGAAGGGCGTGTCGATACCGTGCCTTTGCCCCTGGCAAGCAATAAAGCCATTGAGATGCTCGATTTCACTGGGGCGGGCGCGGGCCAGGTCCTGCGCTGTTGAAGAGTGCTGACCGGCCATGCTTTCGGCAATCGCAAGCGTTGAGTGCTCGATGTCATCAGGCAGCGTCACCGCACAGGCCTGTGCCACGGTCTGACACTCTGCAACGACTGCAAGCACCAGCGCCCGTACGCCGTCGATGGCCATCAGCGCGCCATAGGGTTGTTGAGTGATGGCGGATACCGCATTCCAGGCGCAGTTGATCACAAGCTTCGCCCACAGCATGCCGGTCACGTTGTCCGACACCTCGGCCGCGACCCCGGCGTCCTGAAAAAGCTCCGCCAGCCTGGCGCTGATGGCCGAGGCCCCGAGCGCCAGTTCCCCACGCCCGTGATGGCGCACGTGTCCCGGTCCCACTATCGCCACGGCGGCATAGACCACCACCGGGATCACCTCACGACCCAGAACCTCAGCAAGGCGACTGGCGTTATCCACGCCGTTTTGCAGACTTAAAACCACCGCCGTATCAGACAGCTGCGGGGCCATCAATGCCCCGGCCGTTTCGGTATCGGTGGATTTGACGCAAAACAGCACCAGCTCGGCGTCCTTCAGTGCGCTTGCGTGCACACTGGCCGTGACCTCAACTGTCTCGCGCCCTGACGTCGTTTCCAGGCTCAGCCCCGATGACTGCATCGCCTCGACGTGCGCTGCGCGGCCAATCAGCGTGACCGTATGGCCGGCCTTCGCCAGCAACGCCCCGTAGTAGCTGCCAACGGCCCCGGCGCCCATGACCGCAATCTGCATGTGTTCCCCTCCTGGGTCTTTTCTTTGGAAATGACGCACTCATGAGACATCCTGCCCCACTGTCACACCCGGTCGCGAGCGCTATTGTGTAGGATGCAGACGCGATCTTTTGCTACCGCACACAGCGCCGAGACGATCAAAACAGGCTTTCAAGACAGACGTTTAATAAACAAGACAGACATCCGATACAGATGCTTCCTACAGACCTTTCAGCTCACTACAGACTTTCCAAAAGAGGCATGGCATGCAGTCACTGACTCACCGTCAACAGTACATGGGGCTTGCCGGCTGGCTATTGCTGGCCTTTATCGCCGCGGCCATTGGGGCCGTTGCCTCGGTTAACGCGGCCTCGTTCTATCAACAGCTTCAGCAGCCCTCGTGGGCACCGCCGGCCGGCGTTTTCGGCCCGATATGGACCACGCTTTATACCCTGATGGGCATTGCGGCCTGGTGTGTCTGGCGTGAAAAACCCACGCAGAACGTGCGCCCGGCACTAACGCTTTTTGTCGTGCAGCTGGCCCTCAATGCACTGTGGAGCTGGCTCTACTTTGTCTGGCACCTGGGGGCAGTCGCCTTTGCCGGCACGGTCGTGCTGTGGCTATTGATTCTTGCCACGCTGATCGCCTTCTGGCGCATCAAGCCACTGGCCGGCGCCCTGCTGGTGCCCTATCTGGCGTGGGTAACGCTGGCCACGGCGCTTACCTGGAGCACCTGGCATCTCAACCCGCAGATACTGGGCTGAACACCCCTTTTAATGTTTGTTCAAAAGGCCCGTCGCTGGTTCAAGGCGACGGGCCTTTGGCATCCTGTGTGCCTGCATGCGTTCTAACAAAGGTTACAACGCCTCACGTAAAGGCACTGGCAAAGTCTGCCTGGATGGCGGATACCTGAAACAGTGAAGCTTTTTTCAGACTGAAGAAGGCAAAACCGTGAGGAATGCCGCTCATGACTGCAGCTCATGTCAGGCCTTTGCGCAAGCGTGCTCGCCGGCTAACGGTCAAGGAAGTCACCGTGGTCGACCGACAGGTGCTCAATCGCGCCATCAAGGCCGCCGCGCTGGGTAACGCCATGGAGTGGTTTGATTTCGGCGTGTACAGCTATATTGCCGTGACGCTGGGGCGCGTTTTCTATCCATCCGGCAGTGCCGCCTCCCAGCTTCTGGCAACGCTTGCCACCTTTGCCGCCGCCTTTCTGGTGCGCCCGCTCGGAGGCATGTTCTTTGGGCCACTGGGGGACCGGATCGGTCGTCAGAAGGTGCTGGCGGCCACCATGATCATGATGGCCGCCGGCACCTTCTGTATCGGCCTGATTCCGGACTACCACACCATCGGCATCATGGCGCCGATTCTTTTGCTGGTGGCCCGGCTGGTACAGGGCTTTTCGACCGGCGGCGAATATGGCGGCGCCGCCACCTTTATCGCCGAATACGCGCCTGACCGCCGACGCGGTTTCATGGGAAGCTGGCTGGAGTTCGGCACGCTGGCGGGCTATATCGCCGGCGCCGGTATCGTGACGGCACTGACCAGCCTGCTTAGTGACGACGCCCTGCTCAGCTGGGGCTGGCGAGTGCCCTTTTTGATTGCCGGCCCCATTGGCCTGATCGGGCTTTACATCCGCCTGCGCCTTGAAGAGACGCCTGCCTTTCAGAAACAGGCCGAAGCCCGCGAGGATGAATCTCCCACACCGCGCAATCCGCTGCTTCACATGGTCATGAATCACTACCGGGCCCTGCTGGTGTGTGTCGGGCTGGTGCTGGTGTTTAACGTGACCGACTACATGCTGCTCTCCTATATGCCCAGCTACCTGTCGGCCAATCTGGGCTACGATACCGCGCATGGTCTGGTGCTGATCCTGCTGGTCATGGCCTGCATGATGGTCATCAACCCCTTCATGGGAAAGCTCAGTGACCGGACAGGACGCAAGCCAATGATTTTTGTGGGGTGCGCCGGTTTTGTCCTGCTATCCATTCCCTGCTTTCTACTGATCGGGCAGCACAGCATTGCCCTGGTGTTTGCAGGGCTTTTGATCATGGGGCTTTTGCTGACCTGCTTTACCGGCGCCATGCCGGCGGCGCTGCCGGCCCTTTTCCCCACCGACATTCGCTACGGCGGGCTGGCCATTGCGTTTAACATTTCGGTCTCGCTGTTCGGGGGCACCACACCGCTGCTGGCCGCATGGCTGGTTGACGCCACCCACAATCCATTGATGCCGGCCTTTTATCTGATGCTGGCAGGGGTCATCGGTGGGCTGACCATTTTTCTCACGCCCGAAACGGCCAACCGCCCGCTGATGGGCGAGGCCCCCACCGCCAGCTCTCACGCTGAAGCCCATGAACTGACCCGCGCCTACAACGAAGATGCCGAGGCACGGCCATCAGAAGGCGTTTAACGACAAAAGCCCGCCACTCAAGGAGTGGCGGGCTTGCTCGATACGCGAGTGCGCTGTGTTACGGAATGACCTTCTCGGCGCGCAGACGAGTAAAGAGGTCAAAGAAGGCCGCGCGGGTTTCGCGGAACTCATCAAAGCCAAAGTCGCGGCATTTGACGAGGTCGTTGACGCACTCCTGCTCGCGGCCAAGGTCGGCATCGGTGTGCCACCAGGAAGCAAGCTTCGTCACGTCCGATTCAACCAGACCGTGCTGCTCGGCAATCTTTTGCCACTCGGGCTCAAGACCGGCCATCTGCTCTTCCAGCGGCTGCGGCGTTTCGGGGCAGTCTGCCACTTCAAGGCCGAAGAACTCGCCGATTTCCTGCCACATGCGGCGCCAGCGGAAGGTATCACCGTTGACCGTGTTGAACGCCTGATTGTGCGCACCAGTCGTCAGGGATGCCCATTCCATCTGGCGTGCCAGCAGCAGCGCATCGGTCATGTCGGTCAGCGCATTCCACTGAAGCTGCGAGCCCGGGAAGATGAACTGTCGACCGGTGGCCTTGCAGATCGAGGCGTAAACGCCAAGCGTGGTGCCCATGTTCATGGCATTGCCGCGGGCATGGCCGATGACGGTATGCGGGCGATGCACATTCCAGGCAAAGCCGTATTTTCCAGCGGCTTCGATCAGGATATCTTCCAGCGTGTAGTAGAAGTTTTCCCCCGGTACGCGCGGTGCCGACTCACGAAACGGCGTTTCAACCTTGCCGCTGCCATAGCTTTCAAAGGAGCCCAGATACTGCTTGGTGCCAGTGACCAGCGCCGCATGCTCAAGCTTTTCCGGATCCAGCGCGGCAAACAGGTTATTCATCATCGCGCCATTGGCTTCGACGTTTTCCTGTTCGCTGTCACGTTTGGTCCAGGTGCAATAGAAGACATGGCTGATCGCCAGGCCCTTGAGCGCCTGTGCAGTTGCATCGGCATCCAGCAGATTCGCGGAAACCGGAATCACGCCGTCCTTGCCGGTGGGCTGACGCGACAGGCCGTAAACGGTCCAGCCGCTGGCGACCAGATATGAGGCCAGGTTACCGCCGGTAATGCCCGTGGCGCCGACAACCAGTGCTACACCCTTTTGCATGATGAGACTCCCTTGTTCATCAAATGATGCCGAGCATTATGGCCCTTGCGTGTCGTTGCCGAAATCGAACATTATGCAAATGATTATTGCACCAGGCGCAACTTCATGGATCTCAATGCGTTACGAACGTTCGAGCGGGTCGCGGCCACCGGCAGTTTCACAAACGCTGCACGGCATTTTCATGTCGCGGTGTCTTCGGTCTCGCGCCAGGTGGGCGCGCTGGAGAAAAGTCTCGGCATTCGGCTGCTTTATCGCCATACCCGAGCGGTCACACTGACCGAGGCCGGCCGGCAGTACTACGAGCAGATTCGTGGCACGCTCGAGCAGCTGGATCAGGCCACCGAGGCCCTCAAGAGCCCGGCGCAGGCGCCTTCAGGAATTTTACACATCAATAGCCCAGTCGCTTTCGGCCGCCATCAGGTGGTGCCGCTGCTGCGCGGTTTTCAGCAGCGCTGCCCCGGCGTGCGCGCCGAGCTGCTGCTGACCGATGCGCTAACCGACCCGGTGCGTGAAGGCAGCGACATTACCTTTCGCGTTGGGCGGCTGGCCGATTCCTCACTGATCGCACGACCGCTGGCGCCGATGCACTACGTGGCCGCCGCTGCACCCGCCTATCTCGCCAGCCGCGGCACACCGACCACTCCGGAGGCGCTTCGGGATCATGACTGCCTGCTCTATCAGGGCGAAATGGGTCGACAGCGCTGGTATTTCCAGCATCCTGATGACGAGACGCCGACGGCGTTCGAGCTGACCGGCAGCCTCTACAGCAACGATGCTGACAGCCTGCTTCAGGCCGCCATACTGGGCCAGGGCATCGTACTGTTCCCGACCTGGCTGATCGATGAGGCGCTGGCCTCAAGGCAGTTGGTCCCGCTTTTGAGGCAGTGGCGCTGCGAAGTGGTCCCCGAGCAGCGCATGATTCACGTGCTGACCACCGATGGCCGACTGCGCACGCCCAAGGTCGCGGCGTTCATGGACTATTTGCAGGAAACGATTGGCGATACGCCGCCCTGGGATGACTGGCAGCGACCCGAAAAAACGCCCTCTTCGTAGCGGCGTCAGCCGGGGGTCGAGACGGGGTTATCAGACCGCGCGCGCGTCCAGCGCACCGGCGCGGAAAGACAGACCAGACAGGCAATCACCAGCACGATGCCGACCCAGCCCAGCAGGGGCAGACGCTCGCCGACGATCACCACGGCCAGCAGTGCTGCCACCACCGGTTCGAACAGCGTGATGGTGGTGGCCGTGCTGGCCGGCACTCTGGCAAGGCCATATCCAAAGCCGAGATAGCCCAGAAACATCGGTACCAGCGCCATGTAGAGCCCGACCGTCACGTTGTTGACGGACGCCAGCAGCGGCGCGCCGGTGAGCAGCAGTACCGGCATCAGCAGGATCCCGCCCAGCCCGAAGGTGGCGCCCATCGCCGCGCGCGTCGGAATGCCACCCTGCATCAGACGCCGCGCCGACCAGGAATAAAACGCATAGGTCAGCCCCGCCACCACCCCCATTAACACGCCCTGAACTACCCGTGCGGTACTGCCCACACCATCATGCGGGCCGGTTTCTGCAAGACACAGCAGCGCCATGCCGGCCAGCCCCAGGACTGCGCCGAGTTTCCAGCGCGCGCCCAGCCTCAGGCCATCAAAGCGCGATTCGATTAGCGCCGAGAGCAGCGGCGCCGAGCCGATCGACACCACTGTCCCGATGGTGACGCCGGCCAGACGCATGGCGCCATAAAATGCCAAAGGATAGATCGCCACCGCCACGGCGCCCGAGAGCAGCCACGGCCAGCGCGCGCGCAGCAGCGCCCGGGACCCGTGAATGCGCGGCGCCGCTACCAGCGCCTGCAACAATCCGCCCATCCCCATCGCCACGGCACCAATGGCCACCGCGCTGACCTCCGGGGCCAGCGTCGCCGCGGTGCCGGTGGTGCCCCACAGCACGGCGGCCAGCAGAACCCCCAGAACACCGAGAAGATGTTCACGAGCGGGCGCGCTCACAGGGCACCTACCAGAGCGCTCGCCATGTCATGAGCCTCGCGAACACAGCGGCTGTTGCCTTCAAGCCCCGCGCGCACTATCGCCCCTTCCAGCAAAAAGGCGAGCTGCTGCGCCAGACGCGCGGCGCAAGCCTCATCATCGGTCAGCTCAATGAGCGGTGCGGCCAGCAGCGCCTCGACCTGCTGCTTGTGACGACGCACCACGTCGCGCCCATCATGCCCGACCGGCAGTTCGGCGGCGGCGTTAAGCAAGCCGCAGCCGCGAAAGCCGCGTTCATAGGCCCATTCCGCATGGTCCTGATAGGCCAGAAACACCGCCAGTACCTGATCAATAGGCGTGAAAGCCCGGGCCAGCCGCGTCTCATACAGGGCCAGCCATTCGGCGTGACGCGCCGCGAGATAAGCCGCCACCAGTGCTGTCTTGGATTCGAAATTGTTATAAAGGCTTTTTTTGGCCACGCCGGCACGCTTGACGATGGCATCGATGCCGGTGGCAGTAATGCCATCGCTGTAAAACAGCACGGCGGCAGCACCGAGCAGACGCTCACGCGCACTGGCGCTCGACAGGATTTCAGGAGAGGTCATGAGCGTGGTCCGAAACGCTGAGTAGGTAGACCAGTCTACCTACTCGGGAACCTGATTCAAAAGCGCTCGATGGAAAGCGAACCTCATCAATAGAAAACCTCATGAACTGAAAGCCCGATAGACACAAAGCGCCACGAAAAGAAGGCCGCAAGAACAGAAGTTGCTGTAAGTGGTCGCCGCTCGGCGGGAATCCGTGTATTAGTGTTTTTTTTATGGCCTCAAGCAGGCCATTATCAATCCGGCCTTCTGGACAGGGGGCTTTGACAACGAAAAGGAAAGCAACACATGAGCCCCCGGCTAATCTTTATTCTCATGGCATTTCTGGGTTTTGTGATCCTGATACTGATCGACCGGTAACCTTGAGCATGGTGAGCATCAGCTTTTGGCTGAGACCAGAACACAAAAAAGCCCCGACGCGTCTGCGCCGGGGCTTTTTAATCCCTCAGGCCTTTAGCGCTTGAGCGATTCAAGCAGCTTGTCGGCCACGGCCTCCGAGCTTGCCGGGTTCTGGCCGGTAATCACCAGGCCATCCACGACGGCAAACGGCGCAAAAGCTTCTACCTTCTGGTAGTCCGCGCCGCGGCGCTTGAGCTCATCTTCCAGCAGATGCGGAACCACGTCGGTCAGGCCAACCGCAGCCTCTTCCTCATTGGTAAAGCCTGCCACCCTTTTGCCCTTGATCACGAACTCGCCCTGCTCGTTCTTGAGATTCAAAAATGCGGTGGGCGCATGGCAGACAGAAGCAATCGGCTTGTCCTGACGCAGGAAGTCTTCCAGTAGCGCGATGGAGTCCTGATTCTCGGTCAGATCCCACAGCGGGCCGTGGCCACCGGGATAAAACACGGTGTCGAAATCTTCGGCGCGCATGTCGGCCAGCCGCTGAGTATTGGCGATGCGTGCCTTCGCCTCGTCATCGGCGTAAAAACGACGCGTGGCGTCAGTCTGGGCATCCTCGCCTTCGCTATTGGGGTCGATCGGTGCAGCCCCGCCAGCAGGCGTTGCCAGCGTGATGTCACAGCCGGCATCCAGGAAGGTGTAGTAAGGCGCGGCAAACTCTTCTGCCCAGAAACCGGTCTTGTGGCCGGTGTTGCCCATTTCATCGTGAGAGGTCAGAACCATCAAAATACGTGCAGCGCTCATGGAGTACTCCTGTTGGCGTGGATTACGTCATGAGATGGATGCATCCGGACCATATATCAAGGCAGTGTCCTCGGGCCTTTTGTCGCAGCCCGGAAAACATACGTCACGCCATACAGCACTCCGGTAAACGCGCGCCATAAAAAGGCCCTTCGACGCATCGCCGAAGGGCCATATCAGGCCATCAAGACAGGCTTTTGCCCATCCTGATCAGGCCGTGATTACTTGCCGCAGCTGCAGTTGTGACCGCAGTCTTTTGAACCATCGGCATGACCGGTGGCGCAGGCCTGGCAGCAGTACAGCTCGCCGTCACGCTCAACGGCATTGTCGCCGACGCTGCAGGTACATTTCGGGCAGGTACAGTTGGTCTGGTCAGACATGGTGATGCTCCTTGATCAGGGAAACAAAATGAGATGAACAACACCTTTGTAAACCTTGTACCTTCTATAAGGTCAATGCTTTTCAACAAGGCCGTGACGAAGCAATCCAGCGACAGAAAACGCATGCTCAAAAAAGGCCCGGCCGCCGCACCTGGATATAACATCATGGCTATAAAAAATCCCACCGGTCGATCACCGGTGGGCCAGATGTTTAATGTCGCGAAGGACCTGATGCTGCGAAGGGCTCAGCCTTCGTCGTTTAGCCGCTGGCAGTCTTCCTCGGCTTCCTCGCGAACTTCATACTCCTCGCTGACATACTGCGCCTGCTGGTGATCCCAGATTCGAAAGCACGCCAGCGGCATGTCATCCATTTCCTTTTGCTGCTCCCGATTGGGGGCGCCCTTCACGTGTGCGGTCGCGTGTTCATGCACTTCATAACGGCTTGCCATGCCTTCCTCCCGATGGATCGATCACGGGGAAAAGTGTGGGCATGAAAAGCCGGCAATGCCATTAAAGATAGGGGCGACTTTAAAGCCAGTTTCGGTGAGTGTAAGAACCGAGGGAGAGATGAGCATTAGAACACTCAAGGCCAGACGTTGTTTCGCACGCACATGAAGAAAATTCTAGCCAGCACTCCAATAGCGTCATGAAATAATTTTTTATGTTTTACTCGCTTCGGAGATTTATCGTTGTTGGCACGCCTGTTTCTTTAGAAAGGTCATTAATTATTGTAGTCATTTCTCCAAGCAACTCATTTAATTTCATTGGTGACATCGAGTTTATCGCCGAAACAGCAGGCTTTAGCCAATCTTTGGCATTCGAGCTTTCTGATTCATATCGCGCCCGAAATTCTATGAAAGTTGAGAGACGGAACCGACCTCCACTTTCCGTCATAACCATCTCTGCCAGCGTAGCTCTGTCGTAACGATGAAAGCCTATGCCTTGAAACAAGTTGTCTATCCTGTTTGAGCGGAGATAAGCTCCAAGCTTATTAAAATATAAATCCAGCAAAGGAACAACATCCGACATTGTTAGCAACTGCTCCGACGCCAAAACTCTTCCCAATGAATACAGCATTGTCAAATCAAAATAGTTATTATCTACAACACTTTGGCCGCCTCTATTGGCAAAATTATCGAACCTATAACATAACGATTCCAAAGAATCCTGCAGCGGATATAGTTTTGAATGTAAAATTAATCGCTTTTCCTTTTTAGTTTTTGCATTTTGTTGCAGAAAATGAGAGACCGACACAGCACCAATTGAGCCAAAAACGGCACCCACCAAAGCAGAAATCAAAGTTGTAACATCAGCGCCCATAATTCTTACCCACCATGTAATAAATATCGCATATTCAAGCATTATAATTTAACGCAAAGACATAAGAAAAAACAAATGGATGTGTATGCGACGAAAAATCTAAAATTATTTGTGCAGACCAACAGTAAAGAATTAAGCCATCTCATTGACAGCACTGTTTATTCAATAGAAGGCCTCTGCCTTTTGCACTTGCACGGCGTGTTGCCAATGCCTCAGGGCTGAGCGGTGCTCCAGTCGATGATGCCGAAATACCATGTTGCCAGAATCAAAAGACCAAAGGCGATGCGATACCAGGCAAACACGGCGTAGCTGTGGCTGGCGATGAACTTCAACAGGGCCCGCACCGTCAGCATCGCAACAATAAAGGTGGTCACAAAGCCGATGGCGAAGATCGGCAGATCCGCCAGGTGCAGAATGTCGCGATACTTCCACAGCGAATAGACCGTGGCGGCGACCATGGTCGGCATGGCGAGAAAAAACGAAAAGTCGGTGGCGGCCTTGCGCGACAGTCCGAACAGCAGCCCGCCGATAATGGTCGAGCCCGAACGCGACGTGCCGGGAATCAGCGCCAGGCACTGGGCCAGCCCGACCTTGAGCGCCAGCTGCCAGGTCATGTCATCGACCGTCTCTGCCTTGACCGTATGCACGCGTTTTTCCGCCCAGAGCATCACAAAGCCGCCGATGATCAGCGCCGTGGCCACGGTGATCGGATTGAAAAGCCAGTGTTCGATGGTATCGGCAAGCAACAGCCCCAGAATGACGGCGGGAATAAAGGCCACCAGCACGTTCAGCGCAAAGCGCTGAGCCTGTGGCTCGCGAGGCAGGCCCCGGACCACGCCAAGCACGCGCGCCCGAAACTCCCACATGACGGCCAAAATGGCGCCAAGCTGGATGACAATCTTGAAGGCAGTGGCCGTGTCACCGTTAAAGTTGAGCAGATCACCTGCGATGATCAGGTGCCCGGTGCTGGAGACAGGCAGAAATTCGGTCAGTCCTTCCAGTACACCCAGAACAAAGGCTTGCAGCGCGGCCAGAGTGAGCATGGTCATTCCATTAATGGGGTCAAGGGAGTTATCAACGCCCTATGACTGCGCCGCGATGAAAACATTCCCGATCACGCTGAAATCAACTGTCAAAATGATCACAACGCACAGAAAAAGGAAGCGATTCCCCATCCACGACGGGCGACATGCGTCTTACTTCTGACTCCTGCAGCGTTGCCACTCTGTATTGATCAAATCAGAATGATACGACAAAAAATCGTATCCTTTAGGCAACAACATGCACTTAATTACATTCCCCCCTCTCATAGGGCATCAAGTGTTGCCTTTACCCTATCCAGAACAACAGTGGTCTTAAACCATTTAACATTTAGATTATCATGAAATAGCCGATCGCATATTTTCTCGAACGCTTTCATATCTGAAACCAGAAAAACCAGCATAAAATCTGCTTCGCCGGTCACATAATAACATTGCTGAATCTCAGGCCCAGAAAAACTCTTTTTAAGAGCATCAAGATCATCGCTATATATCCTGTCTGCTTGAACCTCAACCAGAACCGTAATTTTTTTATTCACTTTATCGGGGTTCACAATAGAAATATTAGCAAGAATATAGTTACTTTCCTTGAGCCTTTGAATACGGCGCTGGACGGTAGCCGGTGAAAGGCTAACGGCTGCTGCCAGTTCGCGCAGGGGCGTTAAGCAATTTTTTTGCAACAGTTCAAGCAGTGCGATATCGAACTTGTCCAGCCCCGAAGGAAAATTCATATGGGAAAATCTCTCACGAACAATAGAAATTTCGAGCACCTTTATCGAAGTTGACAACATAAAATGCGCTGTATTCATCAACCGATACTCATCACCATGCAGCCTGATAAGAATACATCGCCTGGCGTCATACTCAATATTATTGCTTCAATATTTTTTGCCCTGATGTTTGCCTATACATCACAGCTTTCCACACTAAATGGTGAGGAGATTTTTGGCTGGCGCATGCTTTTGACATTTCCCTGCCTGACAGCCTTTATAGCTTCAAGAGGATACTGGCCACAGGTACTCACCATTTACCGAAGGCTATATATCGAGCGTTATTTCATCATCATTCGTCTGGTATCATCCCTGCTTCTGAGCTTTCAGCTCTGGATATTTGTCTGGGCGCCGGGAAACGATTACGGTTTGGCTGTCTCGCTGGGTTATTTCATTCTACCCATAACGATGGTGATCATTGGACGTTTGGCATTCAGGGATCGAATGTCACACCCTCAGCAATTGGCGTGTGTTTTCGCAGTATTCGGGATATTGAGCCAACTAGTCTTTTCGCAGACGCTGGCTTGGCCGACCCTGGCTGTATGTCTGGGCTATCCCGGCTATTTCTGGTTACGTCGTAAAACCGACACCAACAATATTGGCGGTCTCTGGTTCGATATGGCCCTTGCCCTGCCCCTTGGCCTTTTTTTCATCATGCAAGGAGGACAGGTGCTCTCCGGACTCGATATCGATCTTCACCTGTTATGGTCAGTATTGGGGTTGGGCCTCATTAGCGCACTGGCATTAACGTTTCAGGCCTTATCAGCCCCCCACCTGAATCTCAGCCTTTTCGGCTTGCTGACCTACGTGGAGCCCGTTTTGCTGATGTTAGTCGCGCTTATCCTTGGCGAAACGATCAGCGCGACCGAGTGGCCAACCTACATCGCCATCTGGCTATCGGTCATGGTGTTAATGGCAGAAGGTGTATGCGGTTTGAAAAGACAGAGAGCAGCTAGAGAAATCGTATCACCGGATTAGAAGATGACAGACACTCATGACCACTCTTCAACCGTGATGGCGTAGCGGTCATGATCTCGCCACTGACCGGCGATGTTGAGATAGCGTGGCGAGTGACCTTCGAACCTGAAACCCAGCGACCTGACCAGGGCACTGGAGGCCAGGTTATCAGGCTGAATGTTGGCTTCCAGCCGATGCAGCTGGTGCTGACCGAAGGCCTCGGCGATCACCAGTGCCATCGCCTGTTTCATCAGCCCACGGCCGTTATATGGTGAGAACGCGTAATAGCCGAGCGCCCCTGACTGAAAGGCGCCGCGCACGATGTTGTTGATGTTGATGCAGCCAACGACCTGCCCCTCCCCGGTGCGAGCCAGATAGCTGACATTGTGGTCTGCCGAGTATCTTGCAATGTGCTGGGCGAAGCGCTCTGAATCGGAAGGCGGATTGACCCAGTCGCCCAAAAGATCCCGACTTCGTGCCACCGCCTCGAGAAACGGCGTCTCATCATCAGGCTGAACCGGTGATATGAACAATGTCATGGTATTGCGCACTCCCCTCATCGATCATCAGGACATGAACCGACAGGTCACATGTGCCCATCGATCCATTTAGGGGTTCTAATGTATAGACGCCGTTCCGCCCTGTCTTCTGCCATCACTACGGGTTATGTTGCTTCCTCCCTGACCCAGGAACGTTGACATGCCGCTGATCAATCGTCGTCGCCTGCTTTCTGTCTTTTCCCTGCTGCCGCTGGCCACACTGCCCCTGCCCGCCCTGGCCAAAACGGCGAGCGCCACCAACGCGCGGGAGGTAAAACGCAAACTTGAGGCCCTGGAGCAACGCCACGGCGGTCGAGTGGGGGTTGCGCTCATGAACGTGGCCACCGGCGAGACCGTCAGCCACCGAGGCGATGAACGGTTCCTGTTTAACAGCACGGGCAAGGTGTTTATTGCCGCCGCCGTGCTGGCACAAGTGGATCGTGACCGGATATCGCTGGATCAGCGCATCGAAGTCAAAACATCCGATTTGACCGGCTGGACACCGATCACCGAGAAGCATTTGGGCGGCCCGGGCATGACGATCGCCGAACTCTGCCAGGCGGCAGTGGCGTGGAGCGATAACGCCGCGGCCAACCTTTTGATCGAACGCCTCGGCGGCCCGGCAGACATCACGGCCTTTCTGCGCAGCATCGGTGATATCACCACCCGGCTGGATCGAACCGAGCCCACGCTCAATGAGCATGACCATGACGGTGATGAGCGCGACACCACCACACCGCTGGCGATGATGCAGACCCTGCGCACCCTGCTGCTGGGCGAGGCGCTTTCGCCCTCCTCACGCCATCAGCTCGCCGCCTGGATGATCGAAGGCAAGATGGGCGACGCCCGCCTGCGCGCCGGCATGCCCGCCGACTGGCTGGTCGGCGAGAAAACCGGCACCAACAGCGTGGGCAACGCCGCCGACATTGGCATTGCCTGGCCTTCAGACCGCGGCGCCGTGATCGCCATTGCCTATGTCTATCTGCCACAGGCCGACAAGGCGCAGCGTGACCAGGTGATCAAGGACATCGGCACGCTGGCGGCCAGCGTCTGACTCCTGCGCTGATCGCGCCATCAAAAGCGCCGTTCATGACCGGGCTTTTGCGCTCGCCTGGCCTGACTACACTAATGGGCCAAAGTGCCCTGAACGCCAATACGACGGTCGCCTCTTTCTAACCCTGGCGTCCGGCGATCCGGGCACCTCTCCTTCTCTGGTAGACCTTCATACAGGATGACCATGGCCGCTTTCCTGCTGTCTCTTTCCGCCCGCCGGCGCCTGGGCGTATATGCCCTGCTGGTGGTGCTGCTGCTGAGCGCGCTCAACATGCCCTCGGCACACGCCGCGGAGGAGCTTTCAGCGGCCACCCAGGCGCTGAACGGCAGTAGCGGCCAGACCGACAGCGCGGAGGAGGCGCGGATCGAAACCACCCCAAGCCCGCGCAAGGACAGCGAGATTCAAACGCGCATCGCCGGGATTTTCTCCGAGATCGACGGTCTCGACGCCGTTCAGATCAGCGTAGTGCAGGGCGTGGTCACGCTGTCGGGTGAAACGGCCAACGAGAAAAAGGCCCAGCAGGCCATCAGCCTTGCCAGCCGACTGACCGATGTCGTCACCGTCAATGACGCCATTAACCGCACGCTCGATGTGCAGGACAACGTTTCCACCGTCGCGCAGGGGCTGGTGGCGCAGGCCCGTGGCCTGATCAAGGCGCTGCCCCTGCTGCTGGTCGGCATTATCCTGTTCGGGCTGGTGACGTGGTTCGGCGCCTGGCTCTCCAGACGCCAGCGCCTGTGGCAGCGCCTGGCGCCCAATCCGTTCGTGGCCGAGCTGATGTCGCAGACCGTCAGGGTTATTTTCGTCGTCTTTGGGCTGATACTGGCACTGAGTCTGGTGGGTGCCGAGACGATTCTGGGCACGCTGCTGGGCGGGGCCGGCGTGATCGGCCTGGCCGTCGGTTTTGCGGTCAAGGACACCATCGAAAACTACATTGCCTCGCTGATGCTCAGTATTCGCCAGCCCTTTCAGGCGCGCGACCAGGTGGTCATCAACGGGCAGGAAGGCATCGTCGTGCGGCTGACCTCGCGCGCCACCATCCTGATGACGCTGGATGGCAATCAGCTGCGCATTCCGAATGCCGATGTCTTCAAGGGCACCATCCTCAACTACACCAGCAACCCGGAGCGCCGCTTCACGTTTGAACTGGGCGTGGATGCCGATGACGACCCGCTGGCCGCCATCAAGGTTGGGCTGGATGCCATTCATCAAATCCAGTTCGTACTCAACGAACCCAGGGCCGTGGGCCTGATCACCCAGGTGGGGGATTCCAACATCGTGCTCGAGTTTCAGGTGTGGGTGGATCAATCCGACACCGACTTTGGCAAGGCGCGCAGCATCACCATTCGCGAAACCAAACACGCGCTTGAACATGCAGGCTTCAGCCTGCCCGAGCCGATCTACCGTCTGCGCTTTAATGCATCACTCGAACAGGCGCTGGAGCGATTTCAGGGCAACAGCGCAGACGCCAACCGCGCGGATGCCCCACCCATCCTGGCCTCTTCTGAAGCGCCAACCGCCCCCACAACGAGCGACTACAGCGACCAACGCACGGCCCGCTTGCGCGCCAAACAGATACTGGGCGACCCAAGCGCCGAAGCCCTGTTCGACGCCCGTCCGGATGAAAAGCTGATGAAAAAGGTCGAGCAGGAAATTGCCAGAAATGACGACGAGACGGATCTTTTGAACAAGCGTGCGCCGCAGGAGTAACGCTGCGGCCAGATCATCGCCCTATGGGCTGATGAAGAACGTAAAAAAGCCCCGCTAAATGCGGGGCTTTTTTGGAGGGGGATGCGGTGATCGTGTGGCGCGAGGCAGGACTATAAAAACGATCTAAGCAATTGATTTTGATGGATCAAAAAGATATGAAAACAGCTTTATATACCAGTGGGTATACCATGGGGTGCGTTTGGAGAACCATACCTTTCCCCTATACGATAGTTGGCCTCAAGGCGGCTTACGGCCAGAAGCGGTCGTTCAGCCAGAGTAGGTCTAACGCCTGCAGCATGCGCGGCTTTGTAGTGAAGGCCCAGCCACAACGAAAAAGCCGTCGCCGTGCCTGCGGTTTTTAGGCTTTCTTGGCATGTAGCAACTCCATAATGAAAACCACCAGTGTATGCGCAACATTAACGACTAGCCGAGCCTCAGCAACTACGATGCTTGGCGGGCTGGAGCCGCGCCCATGAGCTGAACCTATATGTGACCTGAAAGCGCCTACACCATCAATGATTGAGGAAATACCTTTTAAAACTTTTTGCTGGTCTGCGGCCAAGGTGTCATCAGCGTTCAAACTTAGATGAGGCTGGACCACTGCCCACAACGGCATAACGTTCAATTTTTTCGGCGCCGCCAAGCTGAAACGCTCTATGTAAAACTTGAGGGTCGCTTCAATAATCGAGCAGGCAGCTGTGACCGATGCATGTGGGTCAGTTTGAATATGCTCTATCGCTCTCTCAAACTCTTTTTCAATAGACAAAAATTGCCTGACTTTAGATAGTCTTCTAACGTTTTGGAGATGGGAGTTGAACCGGCTTGAGTAATGTAGCCATTCAGTCGATATGAAAGCTGGTTTTGCGCCAAAGCCGCTTTAATCCGCTCCTGTCCCTCTTCGATTATTGAAGGCGACTCATCAAAGAACGATGACGGGGGCTTCTGGTCCATATAGTTCTGGATAATCCTGCCAAGCACCTCAAGAGCGTCAACATCTGGATCAGCATTGCAACGCTTTAGCCACTCACCGCATTTCTTTTCGCAGTTCCCTTCTGGGGCATCACCGGGAGCACCACTTTCCATGAAAAGCGTTTCTAGCTTCGAGTGGCTGTAGTAGTGGCTTGCAATTACCGAGGCCACAGCCCCTATTACAGAATTTGGAATATTACCGCTCAATCTCGGATCTCCATAAGCCTAATAGGTATTAGATAGCGCAGTTTTTTACTAACTTGAACGCGCATGCGACCTTCTTAGAACCATCCGCTTTGGGCCAGAAGTTGACGTTAAGCCAGAGTAGACATAACGCCCGAGTAATAGGCGCGAGCTTGCGAGCGTCCTAATTGATGCGCTTGTTAACTTTTTAGTACCAATCTGTTTCATTTTCTTCAACAGCTACCTCAATGCCTCCCGATGTGCCAGCAATATAGAGATCGTCATCTTTGGCATTTACTAGTTCACCATCAACAAACTCATAGTGCAGGAAAACCTCAACAGTGTATGTTGTTGATATAGTGCTAGTTCTGGAAGTGCTGTCAAATGTGTACATTCGGCCATCTTCGCGGTCATAGATACCATTATTAAAATCTGGGCCGGTCACTGTCACTTTAAATTCTACATCTATGTCGAAGGTGACTTGGCTTTCTTCGTCATCAATGTACAGTACTGACGGCTCTATATCTCCCAGATTTATAATTGTGAGACCACCGTCCACCTCTGCATCCTCCCAAGTAGAGGAGTTGTATACATCGCAATCTTCGAGGAACTCGGTAATTTTCTGCTTGATTTGATTCTCGTTTACGATGAAATACTGCTTTACTTGCTCGTGCCTTACACTGGTGTGGGTCGTGTAGATATCTAGAAGCTTGTCTAATGATTCAACTGAAATAAAATTAGGATCATCAGCACAAAACGCTTTCAAGTCACCATCATCAGATACGACATATATTTTTTCGTCATCTTGAAGATATGATTTCAATGACAGGATAGATATTGCATCAGGAAACTCTGCTTTTTTCTTTCCATCACCAAACGGTGGCTTTCTATCGAAATATAAAAAAAGTAACTCTTCAGGATCAATTCCATCTGCTCCTACAATTTCCGTAGAGCATGCGCTCATAAAACAGTCAAACACATCTTTTGCTTTTTTGTAGATGTCTTCGTCTGGGATTTCTTCAAACAACCTCTTAATTTTATTGTCAGCGAGTGATGACAGAAGCCGTGCTTTTCTTCGAAAAGTTTGAATAGCACTTATAGCATCTTTAACAGAAAGCGCTATTTTTGACTTTACTTCACGGTCAACGACGCTCGTAGATACATGAAATAGTTCATTAGCTTCGCAGTATTTTCTAAATGATTCAAATGCAGGTCCATCAAAATGAAGGCCTGCCTTAACGAATGACTGCGTATCAATGAAGACTTTTCTCGTTTCTAGCACAATTTTTCGTCCTGAAATTTAACGCCTAGCTCACAGGAAAACTGTGAGCGCAGCGAGTAATTTTTCCTGTGCAGCTAATTGTTAGGGAGTTTTCTGCCGAAGCCGCCTTTATGGGACCACTCCTTAAAGCTCCTCTGTTCATTTCTAACTAGACGCTCCCGCCAAAGCCAATCACCCATTAAATTAGCTACCGTATGATTTAACCGATTTCTCGGCTCTTGATCTTCAAAAGGTAATTTGTCAATTTGACCTTTAACTTTTGGAGTTTCAAAGTCAACGCCATCCCAGCAGTGGCCGAATAAATTTCTAATTTTCCGAATAGCCTCAACTTCAATGTACTCCTGCTGCTCAATCAGACCCATTGCATAAGCAGCTAGAATTCTTGAGCTAAATGTACCTAGAGGAGCATTAAAATCGTTTACTAGCTTTTTACTTTCCGGTGTATCTATGAAGAAAGCTTGAAGCATTGATGACAGAACCTCATCAAGCACAGAGCCAGCCATCAGAATGGCACCTCGATCAGATTCTTTATAGAAACTAGCAAGAAATTTACCCAGTCGAAGCATCTCAGGCTCCGCATCCTTCCATGGGTCTGAATCAGTCTCAGTACTCATCTTGCTCCCTAACACCCCACTTAGGGGCAAAAATACGTGGGTTACAATATCGAGCGAAGCGAGGACGGCCCACGTTTTTTTGTCCCAGCACGCCCCGCGTGCGTCTACAGCGGCTTGTTAGCTGGCTTTTCTACTTGACTGTCCTCCTTACCTCCATTTACCGATTTTTTTAGCTGCTCACTAATAGTTTTAAGCAAAGCTATCTGATTTTTTTCCCACTCATCACTGGAATGGTTGGCGTTGTATGCCAACCCCAAAGCAACACAGGATATTGTGAGTGAAAGTAAACCAATTAGAAGGCTTATCCAAAATGTCTTCTTAGCGAGTCTAAATTGTAACTCTGATTGCCCCAGCTGAATTAACGGAGCATAGCAGGCTGATACGGTTGGTCTGCCGGCGTTAACATTGATTTCTCGGAAAAAATCCTGAATATCCTTTTCAATTTCAGAGTTAGACATTCCGTAAGGATAGTTCTTAGCAATTGTTGGAGTTTGTCTCATAAACTTCCTGCCAGCTAACAGGTATTAGATAGCGCGATTGTTTGTTGACTTGAACGCGTACGCGCATTCAACAATGTTATCTAGCACCCCCAACCTATTGAAATCTTTAAGCATTAAATATAATTCGGCAACATAGCACCAATAGCTATGCTTGCTGCATAACACCCTTGAACGTGCATGTGACCTTCCTTGGACCATCCGCTTTGGGTGGTAACCGGCCAGCTTGCATGCCTTCTCATGACCCTACTGATGGCTTAACCCCTCAGTTACGATGAGCCTTAGACTTCTCTGCTCTTTTATAAAGCCGATCCACTTAGCACCCCGACCATCAATCTCTCTTCCAATTCTCACCTTCCGGCGCGCTGTCGACTCCCCGCCCCGCCTGCGCGCTAAATGGGTCGGTTTTATTGCACCCTTGCAGATAGCTCCAGGCCGCCCCAACGCTGGGCCGCGCGGCTGTTTTATGGCGCCCAAGAATCTTGCGTTTACTTGCATTTCACACAGACCTCATACGGTGGTGCGTGGTGAAAAACTGCCTTTCTGGCACTCGCTGCCACACCGGGCCGAAAACGGGTGTCTCTTGCGGTACTCAGGAAGCTCTGAAGGTCTTTTCAGCACAATATTCGAGCGCGCTGATTAAGTAAAGTTGTGTAACGGCAAGACGCGACGAAAGCAGCACCTTTCGCGAGTCTTTTTTGCTTACCAGAGCGGTGACTCGAACCATTCACTACCGAGCAGCGCGGCAAAAAAGGCATTCACGCTGGCAGCGTGTCGGATATCCGGATGGGTTAGCAGCCATACACCGGTTTCCAGCTCTGAAATGTGATCGCTCACCCGTACCAATCCCTTCATTTTATCGGCGAGATAGCAAGGCAGCACGCCCTGCCCCAGCCCTGCCTGAATGGCAAACGCCATACCCAGTGTTGAGTCCGCGCGGAATACAATTCGTTGATCGAGGCCCCGAGCTTTCATCCACCGCTCAAGCAAGTGGTAGCTCATCGACGCATCTGGCCCCACCCAAGGCGTCGATCCGTCCATCAACGTGTCGACCGAGATATAGACAGCCTGACGCAGCCGCCCCAGCTCTTTACCTGTCAGTGTTTCCGGTGGGTGACGAGTGGGCCTTAATGCGATATCTGCATCGCGGCGGGTCAGGTTATGAAGCTCGGAAGAGGTCGTCGTCTCGATAAGAAGTTCGGGATGGGCCTTTTGAAATTTAACCAGCACCGGCATGAGGACATGGACCAACAGTGCATCCGTCGTGGTAATGCGCAGTGTGCCGGTCAGCGTGGTGTCATTACCCATCAGCGCACGCTCGGCATCTGTCACGGCAAGATGCATTCGCCGTGCCGTCGTTGCGATGGTCTCACCGGCAGTTGTTGGCACATATCCACCGCTATGCCGCTCAAAGCATCGCGTCCCCACGCGCGCTTCAAGGGCGGATAGACGCCGGAAGATCGTAGCGTGGTTTACCCCCAGACGACGCGCAGCGCCCGAAAGTGAGCCCGATTCCACAATAGCGAGCACGAGACGGTAATCATCCCACCTGGGTGTCGAGCTCATAAGGCTCCTGTGCATTTCTGCAAATCTGGTTTGTAGTTTCAGGGAATGTTTCTTTATTTACGCACAGCCTACTGTAATGGCTCCTGCCACGTTATGGATGCCGTTCATGAAAGTTCTGATCGTTCATTGCCATCCCGAACCCGCCTCATTCAACGCTGTACTGACCAACACAGCGATAGAAAAGCTGGAACAAGATGGTCATGAAGTCGTTGTCAGTGATTTATACGCCGAAGAATTTAACCCCGTTGAAGGGCCCGGGCGTTACACCAGCCGACGTCATTCATCGTACTTTCAGGCGCTGGATGAACAGCGATGGCATTACGAAAGCGATGCTCTTGCAGGAGATGTCAGTCGAGAAATCGCACGCCTTGAGTGGGCGCAGACCATCATCTTTCAGTGTCCGCTCTGGTGGCATGGGGTGCCGGCGATGCTCAAGGGTTGGTTCGATCGCGTTTTCGTATACGGTGGTCTCTATACCGGTAGCCAACGTTTTGATCGCGGGTTTCTAAAGGGTCGTCGAGCACTTTTCTGCGTTACGACCGGCGCGCCAGAAACGACGTTCGCCCCACTGGGCCGCAGCGGTGACATTGCCGCTCTTATGTGGCCATTGCACTGTTCGCTCTACTACGTCGGGCTATCGGTACTGCCACCCCATCTGGTGTATGGCGTTCAGGGCGGCGGGTTAAGCTATCAGCAGGATGAGAGCTTTCGTGCTCATCTGGATATGGCAAAAACGTACTGGGCCGAGCGACTTGCCACACTGGAGCAGGACACACCCATTCCCATGAGCGGTTGGGAAGACTGGGATGAAGCCGGTATTCTGAAAAGCGATCATCCTTTGAGATGGCGTGTATAGACGGAAAAAACCCCGCACATGGCGGGGCTTTTAAGTCTCGATGTATGGCGGCTCACTTCACCATGAGCAGGCGGCATGGTCAGGCAGAAAACCCTTCTGACATGTCTCGCTCATCCACGCCCAGCATCAGCAGGATCTGCTTCTGAGCCGCTTCAAGAACACGCGCCCTTTCTTCTTCATCCGGCAGGCTCTTGGCAATGGCGACTGCGCCCACCAGAGAGGCCAGAATGGCGCGCGACTTTTCGGCGATGGCGGCACGATCAGGTTCAAACGGCAGTTTCTTCAGCCGGCTCAGGGCGATCAGCCGGGTTTCAAGCATGCGACGCATACGATGGTAGGAGGCTTCAAAAAGCACTCGAATTTCGGCGTTGTCATTGCCGATTTCGTTGAACAGCACGGTTTCCGGCCCGGGCTGACTCTTGCGCTCAAGCTCCTGAAGGTTCCAGTAGTTGGCCACCAGCGCCGTCAAATGCTTGATGGATAGCGGTCCCTTGACGAGTCTTGCCGCACGGCTGCCTTCCAGCGTTTCACGAATGGAGGCGTTATACAGTGCCTCCTTGGAGTCGAAATGCGAGTAAAAGGCACCATGCGTCAGCTTCGCCAGCTTCATGATCTGACCGATCGATACCTTGTTAAACCCATTGCGAGAGAACAGCTCGATGGCTGATTTCAGAATGCGTTCCCGCGAACTGGCCTTGTGGGCACTTGAGTAGGGCATGACGTCCTCGCCGCCGACAGACTGGATATTATCTTGATCATATATAGTGCGGTGATAGCCTGGTGACAAAAGTCAGCTTAACGGAGTCAGCATGAGTTCACCCATCGTAATCACCGGCATGGGCATGATCAGCCCGCTTGGATGCGGCGTCAACTCGGTCTGGGAGCGGCTGGTCTCGGGGCGCTCGGGCATTGGCAGGATCACGCGGTTCGACGGCGGTGATCTGCCGATCACTATTGCCGGGCAGGTGCCAGACAGCGATACCGACCGCGACGCCGGGTTCGACCCCGACCGGATCGCCGATACCAAGGAACGTCGCAAGCTTGAACTGTTCAGCCTGTATGCGCTGGCCGCAGCGAAGGAAGCACTGACCCAGGCCAACTGGTTCCCGCAGGACGAGGCCGGGCAATGCGCCACGGCGACCATCATTGGCTCGGGGATTGGCGGGTTTCCGACCATTACGCAGGCGCAGAACACACTGACCCAGCGCGGCCATCGTCGTCTATCGCCGTTTACCGTGCCCGCCTTTCTGGCCAACATGGCCGCCAGCAATGTGTCGATCCGCTATGGCTTTCGTGGCCCACTGGGGTGCCCCGTGACCGCCTGTGCCGCAGGGCTCCAGGCGGTCGGTGATGGCATGAGAATGCTGCGCAGCGGTGAAGCGGAAGTGGCGTTGGTGGGCGGTGCCGAGGCCTGCATTGATCCCCTGTCGCTGGCCGGTTTCCATGCCCTGAAGGCCCTGTCCACGGAACAGGATCACCCCGAACAGGCTTCAAGGCCGTTTGACAGAACACGTCATGGCTTTGTCATGGGAGAAGGCGCGGGGCTCATGGTGATCGAGACGCTGGAACATGCCAGAGCGCGTGGCGCGACACCACTGGCCGTGCTCAGCGGCTATGGCACCAGTGCAGATGCCTACCACATTACTTCAGGCTCGGAAGATGGTGCCGGTGCCGCTCAGGCCGTTCAGGCCGCCCTGCGCATGGCAGGCATCGCGCCCGGCGAGATCGATTACGTCAACGCCCATGCCACCTCAACGCCAGTGGGGGATCGCGCTGAAATCGCTTCACTGCAGAAAGTGTTTGGACAAGGGCTCGGCGATATTCCCATCTCTTCGACCAAATCGGCCACAGGCCACCTGCTGGGCGCGGCCGGTGGTGTGGAGGGCATCTTTTCTGCGCTTGCCACGATCCACGATCAGCTCCCCCCCACGCTTAACTTTACCGCCGCCGACGAGGGCCTGGAGCATCTCGACTTTGTGCCGAAGGTGGGCCGCCAGCATACGGTACGCCACGCACTCTGCAATGGGTTCGGGTTTGGCGGCGTCAATGCCGCATTGATCATCAGCAAGCTGACGTAATGCAGGCCGGCGTCCCGAACCGCAGACGCCCCGCCCATGGCGGGGCTTCTGGGTCTTGATGACCATGCTTAAACGGCGCCGTGATCATCGCCCTTTTCATCTTCACATTCACAGCGGCTCAACGGCCCCTTACTGATGGCAAGGGTTCATCTGTCAGGTGCGCTTTATATCGTTCGCTACTCGCTTGATGACCTGAAGTGACTTTCCCGCGCCTGGCGGAAGTCTTCGGCATGCTCGAAAATCCAGAGCCACATCGGAATGATGCGAAGAAGAAACGCTTCCCCCAGCGGGGTCAGCTCATACTCGACGCGCGGCGATACTTCTTCAAAGTCGTGACGAAGAATCAGCCCGTCCCGCTCGAGCTGTCGCAGCGTTCTTGTCAGCATACGCTGCGTCACGCCCTCCAGCCGCCGACGGATCTCGGCATGCCTGAGCCGTCCCCCTTCCTTGAGCACGTGAATCACGCCAAAAGACCAGCGATTGCCGGCGTGGGCAAGCACTTCTCTTTTCAGCCAGTCATCCTCGTCTTCCATCGCCTCGCAGAGTGCCCGGGAGCGAATAAGCAGTGCCTCTTCGTCTTGTGGTATCACTGGTGTGCCTACTTATGTGGGAAATTCTGACGTGTAAACATCTGCCATCCCGAACGAAAACGTCAACTCTGGAGATGGCATGAATCACACCGACAGGCAGGAATCCATACTGGTCATGGGTGCGGGAGAGCTGGGGTTTGAAGTTCTGCGCAGCCTGGCCGATCACGCTCGAAAGGGTCAGCCAGCGCGCATCCATGTCCAACTGCGACCATCCACCATCAAGACAGCAGACCCGGTAAAACAACATCAGCTCGATCAGATGAAGGCATGGGGCATCGAGGTCGTGGCAGGCGATATTGCCACCGCCAACGTCGATGAGCTTGCCAGGCTTCTCACCCCTTACGATACCGTGATTTCCTGCATCGGGTTCTCGGCCGGTAGGGGCACACAGATCAAGATTACAGAGGCCGTCCTCAAGACCGGCGTCAATCGATACGTGCCGTGGCAGTTTGGCGTCGACTACGACACGATTGGCCGGGGTAGCGCTCAGGACGTCTTCGATGAACAACTCGACGTACGTGACCTGCTCCGCGCCCAGAACCGTACCGAATGGCTCATTGTTGCCACGGGCATGTTCACCAGCTTTTTGTTCGAACCCTCTTTTGGGGTGGTGGATCTCGAGCATGACACCGTGCACGCGCTGGGTAGCTGGGAAAACCGGGTGACGGTAACCACGCCGGAAGATATCGGGCTGCTTACAGCAGCAATCCTGTTTCATGAGCCACGCTTCAAAAACGAAACCGTCTTCGTTGCGGGAGACACCATCAGCTACGGGGAGCTTGCAGACGAGCTGGAGCGACAGCTTTGCCGCCCATTCAAACGTGATTTGTGGTCAACGCGCCATCTTGCCGACGCCCTCAGCGCAGACCCTGATAATAACCTGCTCAAATATCGAGCCGTCTTCGCGGCTGGCGTTGGCGTCGCCTGGCCAAGGGAGACGACGTTCAATCATCATTATGGGATCGACACGGTCGATGTTGCGGCTTGGATTCGCCAGCACCTGATGGCGTAATCGGCGGCCTCTAACATGTCGAGCATCTCTGGTGCCAAAATCGTGCCTCTGGTTTCTGGCGAACGAACAGGGTTGTGTTCATGATGGCGCTGCAAAACGCTTGACGCTGACACACGCCTTGCCAACCAACACAGTACACAGAGGAGATCCGGATGGACCTGAAAGAGATCGTACAGGGGCAGCTGACTGAAGCCGCTGAGGTACTGGCCCGTTTCAGCCAGGATGAGGCACAGATGACCGCCATCACGCAGGCCGCAGAGCTATTGGCAGCGCGCTTCAACAATGGCGGCAAGGTACTGGCCTGCGGCAACGGCGGTTCCCACTGTGACGCCATGCATTTTGCCGAGGAACTGACCGGGCGCTTTCGTGATCATCGTGCCGCTCTGCCGGCCATTGCCATTTCAGACCCGAGCCATCTTTCCTGTGTGGCCAATGACTATGGCTACGAGCACGTCTTTTCCCGCTATATCGAAGCGCTGGGCCAGCCGGGCGATGTCCTGTTTGGTCTCTCCACGTCCGGCAACTCCGACACCATCATCCGGGCGGTCGATGCGGCCAGAGAACGCGGCATGCACGTCATTCTGCTGACGGGCAAGGATGGCGGCAGGCTGGCAGGCCAGGCCGACGTCGAGATTCGCGTGCCTCATTTCGGCTATGCCGATCGCATTCAGGAAATTCACATCAAGGTGATTCACACCATCATTTTGATAGTGGAACAGCTGATGGCATCAACGGATTAAGGCAGTACGTGGGTGATCGGCAGGCTAATGACCAGACGGTATTAAGGGTTTGCCAGGTTCTGCGCCCCGCCTTTGTTCGCGGCGTTCGTATGTTAGGTTCAAGAATCTCCACTCTGGCTGTCGCCCACCCATGATGATGCGGTAAAAGCATGTACTAACTTATATCCATCATTTTTTTGGAGAAAAACAACAATGGAAGTAACTATCGGTAATGATTCCGAGTTGATCAGTCAGGCTCAAGGTATCCGTTATCAGGTGTTTACATGTGAACAACACATCCCTGCAGCGCTGGACTTGGATGGACTGGATGAGGCGTCATTTCACGCGCTGGTAATGGAAAACGGCGAACCCATTGCAACGGCCCGGCTAACCTTACATGAAGATGGCTCTTCTACCATGGCCAGGGTAGCGGTCAGTGAGATATACCGAGAAATGGGCGTCGCTTCGAAAGTCGTGAAATCAATGATGCAATATGCGCAAGAGTTAGGTGTCACTTCTATTGAGATCCATGCCCACAGCTACCTTAGAAATTACTACGAAAGGTTTGGGTTTGAGTTCATCAAGGAAGTAGAGATCGTGGGCGAACATCAACTGGTTGAAATGCGGTATCAGACAGTGCATTCATAACCCAGCATTTAAGGCCACTCACGGCAGTTTTTTCAGTCCTGGGCTTGCGATCTACGGCGCGCTATCGCTTCGCAGCTCAGCAGAGAATCCCATTGAGCATTTGTGGATCATCCCTGCGAGAGTGCCCCATGGTCTGCGGGGGAGAAACGATATCCTCGATCATGTGCCAGCGCTGGTCGGAAAGCTCGTAACGGCCTGCCATGACAGTCTCTTGTTCAGTGAACAGGGGCAGCGTAGCAACCATGACTTTTCAGACAGAACCTGGTGGGCTTATGAGTAACATCGCTCGCCAGAATGAAATGATCACGCCTCGATACAGCCTTTTCTAACACCTCTTTTGTTGAGACTGATTCCCATCCCCCTGATACGTTTTCACACTTGTGATTTTTGGGTGGCAACACTGGCAACACGATTCAAGCACGGTGGCAAGGTGCTGTCCTGCGGCAATGGCGGTTCCCACTGTGACGCGATGCATTTTGCCGAAGAGCTGACCGGTCGCTTTCGTGATCATCGCGCCGCTCTGCCGGCCATTGTCATTTCAGACCCGAGCCATCTTTCCTGTGTGGCCAATGACTATGGCTACGAGCATGTCTTTTCCCGCTATGTCGAAGCGCTGGGCCAGCCGGGCGATGTCCTGTTTGGTCTCTCCACGTCCGGTAATTCAGACACCATTATCCGGGCGGTCGATGCGGCCAGAGAACGCGGCATGCACGTGATATTGCTGACCGGCAAGGATGGCGGCAAGCTCGCAGGTCGGGCCGACGTCGAGATTCGGGTGCCTCATTTCGGCTACGCCGATCGCATTCAGGAAATTCATATCAAGGTGATTCACACCATCATTTTGATGGTAGAGCAGCTGGTAGCCTCAAAAAATTAAAACCGGGCAGGAAGCTGATCAGAAGGCTTCCGATCAAAAAATGGCCCTGTTCACGCATGCCATATCCGCGAACGAGAGCTCCGTTCGACCATACGGAGATGAGCGTTTTATCACGACGGATGAGTGGATGGCCGAGGCGATAGCAGCAAACCGGCTGCTATCTGTCTTGCTCTCTCCACCGGCTCGAGATTGCCCTCACGCAGCACCCCCATCACGGCGCCATCAATGAGCAGCTGAAAGTCGCAGGCGAGTTCATTGCTCGAAGAATACCCGGCCTGCTCGAGCACTCGCGCAATGATCTGTATCTGGGCCAGCTTGTGCGCTCTGGCGATGCGATGGGTTTCGCTGCCACGATCGGCAGCTTCCACCATGGCATTAATAAAGGCACAGCCCCGAAAATCGGCCTGCCCGTAACGCTTGGCGATGACATCGAACACACCAAGCGGCGAGCTGTCATTGGCGGCAATACCGGCCTCGAGTGAGGCCAGGGCCATCTCATTACGGTGGTTCAACACGCCATGAACCAGCGCCTCCTTGCTTTCAAAATGCCGGTAGAACGACGCCCGCCCAACACCGGAGGTTTCAATCAATTCACTGATGCCGACCGCATGGATGCCTCGCTGATAGAAAAGCGCTTCCGCCGTCGTAATCAGTCGTTCACGAGCCTGTATCGGCATGGCTTTCCCCTAAACGAGATTGACTTAATATGGTAATGATCAGTACCGTTTAACACAACCGGTACTGATCAGTTCCACACAGGAACGATGGCCCACGGCCTTTATTTCTTCAATAGACCGTACTCGCAGAGGGAGCGCCCATGTCGCAACTCACCACACTCGTCATCACGGCATTGCTTCTGTTCGGCTCCCCGGGTCCGGGGCCTATGACGATCGTGGCGACATCGGCCACCTTTGGCATCCGCAGGACGCTCTCGCTTTATGCGGGCATTCTGATCTGGCTGGCGCTTTCGATGGCGGCCGCGACCCTTGGGCTGGCGGCACTACTGGCCGCCCTGCCGAGCGTCAAGCTGACGCTGCAGGTCGTGGGCGGGCTCTACGTGCTCTACCTCGCCTACCGCATTGCGACCACGCCACTCGACACCGACGCCGCCGAAGACGCCCGCCTGACGATGCGCGATGGAATTTTACTCAACGTGCTCAATCCGAAATCCTATGCGGTATTACTGGTGATCTACTCCAGGTTTTTACTGCCGATATCGCCAACGGCCATGGCTTATGTGGTGACCGCAGGGATTTGCCTGGCGGTGGCCGTGATTACCAATATCTTCTGGCTGTGCCTCGGCGGCGCCATCCGACCACTGGTGCAGCGCCCTCTTTTCTCCATATGGCTGCGCCTTGTCTTCGCCCTGTTGATGATCGGCGCGGTCACCTGGGCGTTCATTCAGAGTTGAGCACCTTTCAGGCGCTGAGCAGGAACAGACAGGAACGGAAAAGCCTTGAAAGCGATTTTTTGCATTATTTTCAGTATTTAAAGGGCTGAGGAGGAATGCCCGGGAAGGGATGGTGGCGCCAGAGAACGGCGCCTTATCATTCGAGTTGCATATGAAGGAGCGGATAAGGCTTGCCTTGACCATCAAACGGGGAACAAGCGATCACCGTAAAGCCCAGGTGTTTGTAGAACCCCAATGCCTGCTCGTTCTGCTCGTTGACGTCTACTCTGGTGACACCTTGAGTGCTTATTGCATGCCGGGCAAGTGACGCTCCGACACCCTGGCCGCGCGCTTCCGGTGCAACAAAAAGCATCTCGATATTGCCATCGTTCACGCCGCAGAATCCCAGAATTTTACCGTCATCGCTCCTGGCAACATGCAGGCTGACGGCCTTGAAATACTCATTCAGGATAAGCGGCTTGAGTTCAATGAGGTCACTCTCAGCCAGAAAATCGTGCGTCGCTCGAACCGAGGCCTCCCATATCTCTATAAGCTGCTGATGCTCTGCACTTGCGGCGCTTTCGATCTTCATTCATAGCTCCCCTGCCTCGCCCGATTTTTTGAGCCTACCTGTCCATGGATGACCATTGCCATAGCGCCAGTGGGCTTAATAAAGCTATTTTTTTAGAAGCTTATCGCAACCATCTTTCATCACGATGGCCTCGGCATTGCTAAAGGGACGAAGATCAAGATGTTCGGAGTAGTCCTGTTGAGTCTGCTCTACAGCTTTCTTGAAAGGGAAGTTGGTGTGGTGAGGAAGCGGATAAAATTCAATTACACCCAGCGATGCATACGAATCAAGGTTTGGGGCAGTCTTTGAATCATCCAGCGCTCCTATATATTCAATGTCCGCAGCCAGTACGACGGCGCCGGCGGACTCGCCAATATAAGTCTTTCCCGATTTTATCTGTTCAATAATGAGCCTATCGGCTCCTGTTCTTTTCAGTTCCTGTAACAGATAAAACGTATTGCCACCTGAAACATATACGTAGTCGTTTTTGGCCAGCCTGAGAGCAATCTCGTCCTCTCCTGCTGTAGAAATATCCAGCTCATCGATCAACAGTCCCAGGCTTTCCAGCGCTTTTCTGCCCGCACCGACATAAAACGTCATCTTTTCAGGGATGCTGGCTGTGGCGATGAATGTCACTGTCTTGCCAACGCACTCGTTGTGGTCAAAAGTGACGAAAAGCTCAGAAACTTCTGCAAACGATGAGGCCAAAAACAGTTTCATCCTGATGTCCTATTCATGTTCATTCGTGATGTCTACAGCGCAGCATATCCAGAGTACAGCCGGTCAGCCCATGCCGGCATCATGGCCAGCCGTTAAATATACCGGCAGAAAAAATATACCTGGCGTTTTTGCTCATGCTTGCCCTGGCCTTCAAGTCAGGCGCTGGATTGGGTAGGAACAGACAGGAACGGAGAAGCCTTGAAAGCGCTGTTTTTGCAGTGTTTTCAGGGATTTAAAGGACTTGCGAGGAATGCTTGGGAAGGCTAAGTGGCGCCCGAGGCAGGGCTCGAACCTGCAACCCACGGCTTCGAAGGCCGTTGCTCTATCCAATTGAGCCACTCGGGCAGTGATGCGTTCCGCATCAGCGGCCCCTATTCTAGCGGTACAGGGCCGGCATGAACAGGGGGAATTTCCATTGTCTTTTCAAGCTGCTGTGTCCCCTTCCACCATCAGCCGGTAGCCGATGCCGGCTTCGGTCTGGATCAGCGAGGGCGTGCGGGGGTCATCGCCGAGTTTTTGCCGCAGTCGGCTGACGAGGATGCGCAGGTAGTGGGTATTGTGTTCAAACACCGGCCCCCATAGCTCGATCAGAAGCTGTCGACCGGTGACGATCCGGCCCGGCGTTTGCGCCAGCCGCGCCAGAAAGGCGTACTCGCGCGGGGTCAGGTGCAGCTCCTCGCCGCTCCGGCTGACCCGACGCTGCGCAAGATCGATCCTGATCTCCCCGGCCAGTACCTGCGCAGGCGCCGCTTCCACACTGGCGCCGGCGCGAAGCGCCACCCGAATGCGCGCCAACAGCTCGCGAATGCCGAATGGCTTGGTCACATAGTCGATGGCCCCGGCATCGAGCGCGGCGACCTTTTCCTCCTCGCCTTCTCGCACCGAGACCACGATCACCGGCGCCCGGCACTGCCAGTGCAGGGACTTGAGCACCTCCTGACCGTCCATGTCGGGCAGCCCCAGATCGAGCAGGATCAAATCGAAGGCGGCTTCCCGCGCCAGCTCAATGCCTTCGCGCCCAGTGGCGGCTTCCACGATGGCAAATCCCTGTGACCCGAGACTGATGCGCAGAAATCGGCGAATCTCGCGCTCATCGTCAATGATCAGTACACGTGGCGCGTCAGTCGTCATGATCAAAGGCCTCGGGCGGTGCCATCAATGGCAGACTGATGATAAAGGTGGCACCGCGCCCGTTAGGGCCGGCGGTCACGACCACCTCCCCACCGTGGGCGCGCACCATGCTGCGGCAGATGGTCAACCCCAGCCCGCTGCCGTGAGGGCCGACATCGGCCCTTTCACCAGTAAAGAAGCGCTCGAAGATGCTCTCGCGCAGCGCCTCGGGCACGCCTGGCCCTTCATCATGAAGGCACAGACACACCCGGTCGCCATCGGTGTGGCCGGCCAGGGTAATCTGCCCGTGCTCCGGTGAGAGGCGAACGGCATTTTCAAGAATATTGACCAGCGCCTGCTCGATCAGTGCGGCATGCACATGCAACAGCGGCAGGTCATCTCCCCAGTCACGCACGATCCTAACCCGACTCAGCGCCCGGCCCAGCCGGGTCAGCGCACCCTCAAACAGGTCGCCGGCGGCCACCCAATCGCGCTTGATCGACAGGCCATGCCCGAGCCGTGTCATGTCCAGCAGGTTCTGAATGTATCGATCGAGCCGCTCGCTTTCACCGAGCACGGCCTCAAGCAGTTCCAGGCGGTCCTCACCGCTCAGACTGTCATCAAGATCACGCAGGGTACTGGCCGAGCCGATGATCGAGGCCAGCGGCGTGCGCAGGTCGTGCGAGACCGACGACAGCAGCGCGGCGCGCAGGCGTTCGTTGCCTTCGGCCAGACGGGCATCGCCCAGCGCCTCGACCAGCGCCACGCGGGTCAGCGCTGCGGCGAACAGGCGAAAGAGCGTGTCCAGCAGTGCGGGCTCACGGCGCTCGCGTCCCATACGGCGATCATCGATGGCCATGGCCACCACCCCCAGCACGCCAGAGGCATCCACCAGCGGCACCATCCGCCAACGCTGGTCGCTGAACATGGCCGTGCCCGGCCCGCTGGGCTCGGCGTGATGATAGCTCCAGGTGGCGGCTTCGATCGTTGCCGCCTCCAGTGCTGGCTCGCCGGGGTGGGCAGCGCTCACGCTCGGGATGACCGCCGCGCCCTCGCACTCCAGAAAGGCACAGGGCAATGACCAGTCATGCTCTACGGTGGTGACGATGATCTCGCGAATCCTGGCCCGATCCGGTGCGGCCGACAGCGCCCGGGCAGTGGTCAGCAGCTGGCGCACCTGATGGCGGCTTTCCCGCAACGCCGTCATGCGCCTTTTGAGCGCCCCGCCCAGTTGTCCGCCGATCAGCGCGACCAGTAAAAAGAGCCCCACCGTTGAAAGCTCGCTGTGCTCGATCATCTCGAGGCTAAAGCGCGGGCTGGTGAAAAAGAAGTTATAGGCCAGCGCCGAGAGCGCCGCCGCCAGCATGGCAGCCCGGGCGCCGGCACCAACGGCCGTGACCAGCACTGCGCCCAGAAAGATCAATGACAGGTTGGCCAGATCCATCTGACGGGCCACCAGCCAGGCGATCACCAGTGCCAGCGCCACACTGCCCAGCGGCCAGTACCATTCGTGCTGGGTGGGCCGCTGCCAGCGCGGCCACGGCCAGCGCCGCGCGGCCGGGGTGCCAGCAACCACCACGATGTCCAGCGTCTTGACGGCGTCCAGCAACCCGCGCCGGCCTGTCATGCGCGGCCAGTACCACCGCCGTGGCGAATCGCGACCGATGATGAGCGAGTCGGCGCGGCTGCGCCGGGCGTAGTCCGCCAGCTCGTCGCTGACCCGTTCACCGGTCAACACGCACCACTGACCGCCCAGCTGCGCCACCTGATGAGACAGCGCCTCCAGAACTTCCGGCGAGGTCGGCCGGCGTGGGGTCTCGACATGCACGGCCTGCCAGTCTGCCCCGCGGCGGCGCGCAATCTGCGCCGCCGTTCGAATCAGCGCCGCCGCCTCGAGTTGCCCCGGCACGGCTACCAGTACCTGTACATCCTCTGGTCGGTTCATTACGACAGCCTCTGTGTCAGCCCACTCAGTACTACACGCTCGCCTGGCTCCATATACCCGCTCAGCTCTGCACACTCGCTCAGCGTGACAGCATGAGTGTGCACGCACTCCCGCGCGCGCCCAACGTGGTTGGCGTAAAAGTTTCGTAAAAACCGTGCCGGCGGCGTTGTGGCCGCATCTTGTCGATTTCAATATGACGCTGACCGTGCCGATACTCCTGTCGAGTACGTGCCTTTTTTCTTTTTTCAATCACGCGCCACGGCGCGATATGGATCTTCTCCATGACCACCGCCACTCCCGGCCACGCGGCCGACTCTCCCCACAAGGCGTCGATGACAACGCTGACCATTGCCGCGGTCGGTGTGGTGTATGGAGATATCGGTACGAGTCCGCTGTATACCCTCAAGGAAATCTTCACCGGTGGCTATGGCCTGCGTGCCGATGACAGCGGCGTGCTGAGTATCCTGTCTCTGATCTTCTGGTCGCTGATCTGGGTGGTCACGCTCAAGTATGTGCTGGTGGTACTGCGCGCCGACAATCAGGGAGAAGGCGGCGTAATGGCCCTGACGGCACTGGCCCGGCGCGGCGTGACGCATCGCCATCTGCAGCTGACCCTGGTGATGCTGGGGCTGGCGGGCGCAGCACTGCTGTACGGCGACAGCATGATCACGCCGGCCATCTCGGTGCTCTCGGCCGTCGAGGGGATCGAAATCGCCTATGCGCCGATCGCGCACTGGGTCGTGCCGGTAGCGCTGGGCATTCTGATCGCCCTGTTTGTGCTTCAGCAGCGCGGTACGGCCACGGTCGGCAAACTCTTCGGGCCGATCACGGTGATCTGGTTCATGTCACTGGCCGCGCTCGGCGTCTACGGCATCACTCAGGCCCCGCAGGTACTGGCTGCAGTCAATCCACTGCATGCCATTGAGGTATTTCGCACCAATCCCGGTATCGGCATCATCATCTTTTCTTCCGTTGTGCTGGCCATTACCGGTGCCGAGGCGCTCTATGCCGATCTTGGTCACTTCGGACGGCGTCCGATTGCCCGCGCCTGGTTCTGGATTGTACTGCCGGCGCTGGTGCTGAACTATTTCGGCCAGGGGGCGCTGCTGCTGATCCGCCCCGAGGCGATCAACAACCCGTTTTACCTGCTGGCGCCGGACTGGGCCCTCTGGCCAATGGTGATACTGGCGACCATTGCCACCATCATCGCCTCGCAGGCGGTGATTACCGGGGCCTATTCGATGACCTATCAGGCCATCCAGTTCGGATTTATTCCTCGCATGCGCGTGTTTCACACCTCCAGTGCCGAACGCGGCCAGATCTATATTCCCACGGTCAACTGGCTGCTGATGACCGGCGTGGTGGCACTGGTGCTGGGCTTTAAAAGCTCGACCAGCCTGGCGGCGGCCTATGGCATTGCGGTTACCGGCACCATGTTGATCACCTCGCTGTTGCTCTCGGTGGTCATGATCAGGGTGTGGCGCTGGCCGCTGTGGGCCGCCATTCCGCTTTTGACCGGTTTTTTGCTAGTCGATTCGCTTTATTTCAGCGCCAATCTGGCCAAGCTTTTCCACGGCGGCGCCTTCCCGGTGCTGGCCGGTATTGTGCTGTTCACCCTGATGAGCACCTGGTGGCGCGGGCGCGCCCTGCTCGAAAAACGCGTCGGCACGGACCTGCCACTGGAATCACTGATCAACAGTCTGCGCCGCCAGCCGCCTCATCGGGTCAACGGCACGGCCGTGTTTCTCTCCGGACGCCGTGAGGTGCTGCCGCGGGCGCTGTTGCATAACCTGATGCACAACCAGGTACTGCATGAGCGCATCATCATCGTGACGGTTGAAAGTGATGACCGCCCCTGGCTTGAAGGGGAAGAACGCGTGCAGATGGAAGCCTTCGAGGACGGGTTCTATCGCGCCATCGTGCGCTTTGGCTATATGGAAACCAACGATGTGCCCCATGCGCTCTGTACTTTCAGTCAGTCCCGCGCGGCGACGGCCACCCCCTTCCCCTTCGAGCCGATGAAAACCACCTGGTTTTTGACTCGTGAGACGCTGGTCAGCTCACCGCATGTCGGCATGGCGCGCTGGCGCGAGCGCCTCTTCTCCTTCATGCTGAAAAGCGCCCACAGCAACATGCAGTTTTTCCATCTGCCGCCCAACCGTGTCGTGGAGCTGGGCAGTCAGGTGGAGGTGTAGGAGAATACGACCATCGGCCGGGCCGCTCGACCGGCCGATGTCTTTTGTCACTGGAGCCCCTTTTACTGGAGCCGCGCTCGCCACCGTATGCCGATTCCCGATTTTCACGCCCTGATGTATCCCCTTTTGCAGCTTGCCGATCACGGCGAGCCGCTGCGTCTGCGCGACAGCTACGCCCCACTGGCCGATGCCTTTGCGCTGACGGCGCAGGAGCGCCATCAGCTCAGCCCCAGCGGTCAGCAGTATCTGTTCAATAACCGCGTGACCTGGGCGGCCAGCTATCTGCGCAAGGCAGGGCTTCTGGAATCCCGCGGGCGTGGGCTGGTGGCGATCACCCAACAGGGCGTCATCACCCTGCGGGAAGTGCGCCACATCGACATGGCCTACCTGATGGGCTTTGAGTCGTTTCGGGAGTTTCGCCGGCGTACCAGCAGTAGCACGCCCCGCCCCAGCAGCCCGCAGGACTCGGAAACCTTCGAAGACGTCCCGGACTGCCTGACCCCGCTGGAGAGCATGGAGGTGTCGTGGCGCGCCATTCGTGCCGATCTCGAGTTCGATCTCATCGAGCGGATGCAGCAGATCCATCCGGCGCGCTTTGAGCAGCTGGTGATCGACGTGCTGATGACCATGGGATACGGCTGCGGAGAATCGGCCGGTCAGAACGTCGGCCAGAGCGGAGACGGCGGCATTGATGGCATCATCAACGAGGACCCACTGGGCCTTGAGACGATCTATCTGCAGGCCAAGCGCTGGGTGAATCCGGTGGGTCGTCCGGACATCCAGAAGTTTTCCGGGGCGCTTTCCGGCAGGCGCGCCCGCAAAGGGGTCTTTATTACCACCTCGCAGTTCACCCGCGAGGCGCAGGAATACGTGACCGGGCTTGAGACCCGCATCATCCTGATCGATGGCCCACAGCTGGCGCGGCTGATGATCGATCACAGCGTCGGCGTTTCCACCGTCGACCGCTTTGAAATCAAGCGGCTGGACAGCGACTACTTTTTAGAGGAGTAACGGGTTGCTGAAGAAGTAATGTGCTGCTGGCGGAATGGCGTGCTGCTGGCGAAGGGACGCACTGGATAAGTGACGTTCAAACGCTGCGGCCACGCGCCAGTGCCAGAACGCGCGTCAAACACCATCGCCGCCGCCCTTTCGGGTCGGCGGCGATGGCATCTCAAGCCAATGCTTTCTAGAAAAACATCCGCACGCCCAGAAACAGCACCGTGGGCGCCAGCAGGATGCCAAGCCCGGTGTAGAACGTGGCCGTCATGGCGCCATAGGGCACCAGGCGTGCATCGGTGGCAGCAAGTCCTGCTGCCACGCCGCTGGTCGTGCCGATCAGCCCGCCAAAGATCATCGCCGAGCGCGGGTTATCCAGCCCGATCGTGCGGGCCACCAAAGGCGTGGCGATCATGGTCAGGATTGATTTCACCAACCCCGCGGCAATGGAAAGCGCCACGACCTCGGAACTGGCCCCCAGTGTGGCGCCGGTCACCGGTCCGACGATATAGGTCACCGCGCCTGCCGCAATGGTGGTGATGTCCACCGCACTGGTGTAGCCAAAGCCCACGGCCACCACGGCACCGGCCAGAAAGGACACCAGTACGCCGGCAAAGAGCGCAATCAAGCCGCGCACGCCGGCCTTTTTGATTTCACTAAAGCGGACCCCATAGGCGGTGGCGATGATCGCCAGATCACGCAGCATCCCGCCGCCCATCAGGCCCAGTCCGGTAAACAGGGAGACATCCGCCAGTCCGTGGCTGCCGCCGGTGTAGATGCCACCGAAGTAGGCCAGTGCCAGCCCGATCAAAATGGCGATCGCCGAGCCGTGCAGCCGGTTGGCCGTCAGGTGTTTACTCATCCAGTGCGAGATAAACATTGTCAGGCCAATCACGGCAAAGGCCGCAATCAGGTGATACTTGTCCAGCAGTGACATGATGGAATCGTTCATGAAGCGCTCCGTGAACCGCAGTCTGACGCCGCATAACGGCCATCAGCGGTGAAGTGGCAGGACATGATCAGGGCGTACGACCCTGCGCCGGCGAGACCGGTCGGGCATCCAGCGGCATGGCATCTTCAACGCGCTTGCCGGTGAGCAGCGGCACCATGGCCAGACCCAGCACCACCGCCAGAGCACCGGCCAGAATCGCGACCATGCCGCCACTGAATGCCGCCGCCACGTTCTGACTGGCCGCCATCGCAACCACGATGGGGATGTACATCGCGTTCCAGAAATTGATGCCGCTTTCAGTGCTCTCCGGCAGGTGGTCGCGCGACTTGAGATAGCCGGTCACGAAAATCAGCAGCAGCATGGCAATCCCCACGCCCCCCAGATTGGCATCAATACCCAGCAACTGTCCCAGCACATCACCAATGACCAGACCAACCAGCATGCAACCGGCCAGCAGTGCCACACCATAAATCACCATGATCCATCTCCTTGTGCTTATGCTTGTGTTCGAGGAATCGGGCCGCGCCTCACCCAGAAGGGGGAGATGGCAGCGGCCGGGAACGACGTCATGGACATTGTTGTTTTAACTTCTGTTTCCTGGTGCCTGCGCCACTAGTGCTGAGCGCCTGCCACCGCCTGATAGGTGTCGGCGTAGCGCTCGCGCAGTACATTCTTTTGCACCTTGCCCATCACGTTACGCGGCAGCGCATCGATAAAGAACACACGGCCGGGTTGCTTGTATCGGGCCAGCTTGTCCTTGAGCGCGGCCAGCACCTGGGCCTCCTCGAGATGAGCGCCCTCCCGCAACACCACGGCGGCCGTAACGCCCTCACCCAGATCCGGATGCTGAACGCCAATGACCGCCGACTCCGACACCTCGGGCAGCTCATCAATCCACTGTTCGATCTCTTTGGGGTAGACGTTGTAACCACCGGAAATCACCAGATCCTTGTCGCGTCCGACGATATTGAGATAACCCTTGTCATCGATCAGGCCCAGATCGCCGGTGATGAAAAAGCCGTCATCGCGAAACTCCTCGCGGGTTTTCTCCGGCATGCGCCAGTAGCCCTTGAACACATTCGGCCCACGCACCTCGACCAGCCCTGTTTCGCCATCAGGCAATGCCTTGCCGGTATCACGATCGGTAATGCGCACCTCGCTGCCGGGTAATGCCATGCCCACCGTGCCGGGGCGGCGCTCGCCGTCGTAGGGGTTGGAGGTGTTCATGTTGGTTTCGGTCATGCCGTAGCGCTCTAAAATGGCGTGACCGGTGCGCTCGGAAAACTCGCGGTGGGTATCGGCCAGCAGTGGCGCCGAGCCAGAAATGAAAAGGCGCATATTGGCGGTACGCTCGCGATCCAGCCGTGGGCTGGCCAGAAGCCGCGTATAGAAGGTCGGCACGCCCATCAGTACCGTGGCGCGCGGCATCAGATCCAGCAGCTGATCGACATCCAGACGCGGCAGCAGTGTCATCGATGCCCCCACCGTGAGCGTGACGTTGCAGGCCACAAACAGTCCGTGAGTATGAAAGATCGGCAGCGCATGCAGCAGATGATCGGCATCAGAGAACTGCCAGGTCTCGACCAGCGCCTGACTATTGGCCGCCAGATTGCCGTGGGTCAGCATGGCGCCCTTGGAGCGTCCGGTCGTGCCGGAGGTATACAGGATCGAGGCCAGATCATCCCGGCCCACCTCAGCAATCCGGGTCTCCTCGGCAGCGGCAGCGGCCTTTTGCATCAGGCTGCCCTCGCCGTCCACGCCCAGACTCTCGACGTGAGCCACACCGCAGCGGCTGGCAAGTCCCTGTGCCTGGGCCAAATCATCCGGCCGGCAGATATAGACCCGTGGCTCGGCATCGGTGAGAAAATATTCGATCTCGGATTCGGTATAGGCCGTATTGAGCGGCAGCCACGCCGCGCCCACCTGCAGCGCGGCCAGATACAGCATCAGCGCCTGCGGGCTCTTGTCGACCTGCACCACCACGCGATCTCCCGGCGTCACACCCAGTGACAGCAAAACGCCGGCCAAACGCCGCGAGCAGGCCAACACATCAGCGTAGCGGTATTGATCGCCCTGCGGCGTGTCGATCAGCACCTTGTCTGGGTGGCGCTCGAAATGAGGGTAAAACTGCAGATAAAGGTTATGGTTCATGAAAACTCCTGACCCTGGTGTCTGATTCCGGGTGCCTGGTGCCCCTGCATTGCAGGGGCCGGTTGCCGTGTTCGTTTTGATGCCGTTTTCAACGCCTCATTCAGGCGTCGATTCAGGCGTTATCGCGTGAGACAAGACGCTTGCGCCCTGTTTTGGCCTGCCGACGAATATCGCTGGCACAGACCACGGTGCCCTCTCGGCTGAAGGCCTCATGGTTCTGCTCGATGCGATCGATCTCGTAGAGATAGTTGACCATCAGGCCGTGCGCCTGCTGGCACCCTTTCTCGGAAGTATCGCCCGGCCAGTTGATGCGGTGCAGGCTGGCGCCATTGCCCAGGTGAAAGCGTGCGACCGGGTCCAGCGGCTGCCCTCGAGCGTTGCGCGCCTCCAGAAGATAATGCGCGGCCAGCCCTCGCAGTTCCGGCGCCAGCCGTTGGCGCTCGGCCTTGTCGTTGAGCCAGCTGCCGCGATCAAGCGCCGTGCAGACCTCATCATCTTCCGCGAGCTCGCCTTCCTTGCGTTGGCTGTCCACCCAGCCGGCAAAGCCCGGCACCGGCGAGAGCGTGACAAAGTTGACCAGCCCCGGCAGATCGCGCTTGAGCTCCTGCACCACCTGCTTGATCAGGAAATTGCCAAACGAGATGCCCTTGAGACCACTCTGGCAGTTGCTGATGCTGTAAAAGGCAGCCGTGTCGGCCTCGCCCGGGGCCACTTCTTCACCGCCGGCCAGAATGGTCTGGATATTGTCGGGAATGCCCTTGCACAGCGCCACTTCAACGAAAATCAGCGGCTCATCGCCGGTCGCCGGGTGGAAAAACGCGTAGCAGCGACGATCGCCCGGATCGAGACGACGTCGCAGGTCGGACCAGTCCTGAATGGCATGCACCGCTTCATATCGAATGATCTTTTCAAGTACCGCTGCCGGCGTGTTCCAGCCGATGCTTTCCAGCATCAAAAAGCCGCGGTTGAACCAGGAGGCGAACAGGTGGGCAAAATCGTCATCGAGCGGGGCAAGTTCGGGATTGGTCTTTAAATAGCGCAGCAGGTCAGCGCGCATGGCGACCAGCTCATAGGTGCCGCCCGGGCAGAGATTGAGACGCCGCAGCAGATGCTGACGGCGCGGTTCACAGGCGGCAAAAAGCTTCTGGAGGGTGGCGTTGTCTTCGCGCTCGCTCCAGTCGCGATAGGCCTTGTGAATATCGTCGCTGTCGGCGGCGTAGTGCTCGGCCAGCATCTCGAAAAAGGCCAGCCGGTCGGCATCATCAAGGCCGCGATAGCGCTTGAGGGCCTGCTGGGCAATCAGAATCTGGGAGGCTTCACCGCCGCGCTGCATAAGGGTTTCGCAGCTTGAAGCCAACTGCGACAGGCTCGCCTTTTTATCACCGCTGTCGCCGCCGGTACTGCGAAACCGCTCACGCGTGCGGCGCTCGATATTTGATAGCAGCTCCTGGAGAAAATTCATGTTGACGTTCATGGCAGCCCTCATCGATCGCTTGAACGGGCATCCCGGCACCCGAAGATGAATATTGCTTGTCATCAACAGGAAAGTTACTTTTCATATACATGTCACCGTCCTGTTGTATACAACGATCTGCGCACCGGCTGAGGGTGTCAACATGGGAAAAAGTCTATTGAATGAAAGTCCAGGAGGGCGGATTCCTCAGGCGCAGCGGCTTCGGGATCTGCTGGAAGATGCCATCGTCGAGGGCCACTATGCCCCGGGGGATCGCCTCGACCCTGAAGCGCTGGCACGCCAGTATCAGTGCTCGCGCACGCCCATTCGCGAGGCCCTGACACATCTGGCGGCTTCCGGCATGGTGAAGGTGGCGCCCAAGCGCGGCACCTTTGTGGCACGCCTGAGCGTGACCGAGCTGGTAGAACGTTTTGAAGTGATGGCAGAGCTTGAAGGCATGTGCGGCCGGCTGGCCGCGCGGCGCATGAGTGATGAGACGCTCTCGGCACTACAGCAGGCGCAGGCCGCCTGTCGTCAATGCATGCTCAATGGGGATGTGAACGGCTATTACTATGAAAACGGCGAATTTCATCGGCTGATCTATGAAGGCAGTCACAATGATTTTCTGGCCCAGGAGGCCAGACGCCTGCACGCCATGCTAAAGCCCTACCGACGCCTGCAGCTGCATGCAAGGCATCGACTGGAGAGCTCATGGTGCGAGCACGAACGCATTGTGACGGCACTGATCGCTGGCGACGCCGATACAGCGCAGCGGGAACTGAGAGCGCATGTGTTGCTTCAGGGAGAACGCTTCAACGACCTGGTCGCCTCGATGCAGCGTCTGGGGCAAACGCCGGCCTGACATCGCTGTCTCACTGCGCACTTGTGCCCCTGATATCTGCCCTTTTCTCGCTCAGTCCTTCTCGCGATAAGCGGTATAGGTCTGTCTGGCGCGGGAAAAGTGCTGCCTGACAGCCTCTTCGGCGCGCTCGGGATCTCGTGACAGCACGGCGTCAAGAATGGCCTGATGCTCCCCTGCCACCATTTCCAGATAGCGGCGGGCGGCATCGATGTTCAGCTCGTTGTCGACCAGCCGGGCACGCGGAATGGCTTCCTGACTCAGCGGCTCATAAAAGGACATGAAAAACGGATTGTGTGTCGCCTCGATCAGGGCGTGATGGAACTGATAGTCCTCATGACGCGCCTGTCTGCCCTGCTTCATCGCCTCCTTGAAAGCGGCGTGGGCGCTTTCAAGGCGACGCACGTCATCGTCATCATGACGCTCGGCCGCCAGCGCCGCCGCCCGGGGCTCGAGCGTCAGACGAAGCTCAAGCACATGCAGAATATCTTCCACCGTATTGGCACTGATGCGCCGGGCCGGAGATGGCACCGCCTGGCGCGTCTGGATCACGCGCGTGCCGATACCTCGCCTTGTTTCAATCAGCCCCGAGGAGCGCAGATGCGCAATCGCCTCACGCACGGCAGTGCGGCTGACGCCAAACATGTCGCACAGCTCGCTTTCGGTAGGCAGCTTGTCACCCACGGCGATCTGCCCGTTGGCAATCGAGGCCTCCAGCTGCCGGGCAATCTGTGCCGACAGGCTGCCCTGCTGAGTAATGCGTTCAAGTTTGAGCGTCTTCATATGGATCATCTGCTGTTGTGTAGTGGCAGGTGTCAGTCACGCGCGAAAGCAATCCCGTGCAGACCGTACCGCCTGCGGTCGGCCAGAGTGCATTATCCCCTATGACAACGCTACACGGGCGTTAGTGCCGACTCACCCTTCAATACCCGGTTCAGGTTATCAGCGGCCAGATCACACATGGCGTTGCGCGTTTCAAACGTCGAGGAGCCGATATGCGGCAATAGTACGGCATTATCAAGTGACAGCAGTGCTGAATCGGGAGCCAGAGGCTCACGCTCGTAGACATCAAGACCTGCGTAATAGAGCGTGCCATCCTGCAGACAGGCGGTCAGGTCTTCTTCGACCACCACCTGCCCGCGCGAGATGTTGATCAAAATGGCCTTGTCACGCGTGGCGGCCAGCAGATTGCGATCGACCAGGCCTCGTGTGGCTTCCGACAGCGCCACGGTCACGACGATAAAGTCTGATTCGCTGAAAAGCGTCTCCAGCGAGACCTGACGGGCATCAAAGGCTTCTTCAAGCTCCGGACGCTCACTGCGGTTATAGAACATGACCGGCATGTTGAAACCGTGATGGCCGCGCTGGGCAACCGCCTGACCGATGCGCCCCATGCCTACGATACCCAATGTCTTGCCGGTAATGTCGACGCCGAAGTCGGTACGGCCCAGTGACGCCTGCCACTGACCACCGCGAACCTTGCGCTCCATTTCACCGGCACGACGGGCGGCCATCATCAGCAGCAAAAATCCGGTATCAGCGGTGGCATCGGTGAGCACTTCAGGCGTATTGGTCAGCACGATATTACGCGACTGAATCTCTTCCAGCGGATAGGCATCCACCCCGACGGACACGCTGGCGATAACCTTCAGACGCGGCGAGGCGTCCAGAAGCGCCTTGTCGAATTTGACGTTGGAACCGATAAAGGCATCCGCCTCAGCCATGGCGTCCCTGAAGGCCGCCCTGTCGGCATCATTGCCAAGGCGCTGAAAATGCGTCACGTGATGCTCGGCCTGCAGTGTCGCCAGCAGCTCCGGATAGAGTTCGTGTACCACTACAATATTGTGTTGCATGTCATTGTCCTGTCAGTTTGAAACGGCGCTGGCTTTTTTGTCTCGCCAGGAAGCGCGCAGGGAAAAGACGACAAACACCAGCGCCAGTACCAGAAAGGCCACACTGATGGGACGTGTAAAGAAGGGTTCCCAGCTGCCATCAAAGGTCTGCAGTCCGCGCCGCAGATTGGTTTCAGCCACACCGCCAAGAATCAGCCCGATCACGGCCGGGGCGACCCCAAACCCGAAGCGGGCAAGGAAAAAACCAAGTACGCCCAGCGCCATCATCAGATACACATCAAAGTAATCACTGTTGATGCTGAAGACCCCGATGGCACAGAAGATGAAAATCAGCGGCAGCAGGTAGTGCTGCGGTACACGCAGGATGCGCACAAAAAGGCGGATGCCCCACCACTGCACGAAAAGCATCATGATGTTGGCCAGCAAAAAGGCCACGAAAATGCCGTATACCAGCGTGGCCTGAGTACTAAAGAGCATCGGGCCGGGCTGGATGCCCTGAATCATCAGACCGCCAATCAAAACGGCGGTCGCGCCTTCGCCGGGAATGCCCAGCGTCAGCATAGGAATCAGCGCTCCGCCCACCATGGCATTGTTGGAAGACTCGGAAGCAATCACCCCTTCAGGCGCCCCCTTGCCAAAATCTTTCGAATTTTTGGAAAACCGCTTGGCCTGATCGTAGGCCATGATCGAGGCGATACTGCCGCCTGCCCCCGGTACGGCGCCCACACCAGCACCGATAAAGGAACTCATCAGCAAAAGCTTCCAGTTGCGCAGCACTTCACGTAGCCGTGGGAAGGCCCCCTCAAGCGCGTTTTCGACCTTCATGGAAGGACGCTTCCCGTGCATCTTCTCCATATCCAGCAGCAGCTGGGAGACGGCAAAGATACCCACGATCACGGCCAGCAGACTGATACCGGTCAAAAGCGACATCTGCCCGAAGGTCAAACGCATGGCACCGGTCACCTGATCGGCGCCGACCGTGGACATCAGCATGCCGATCAGACCCACGATCAACCCCTTGATGAGTGAGCCGCCGGAGATCGACACGATGATCATCAGCCCCAGAATACTCAGGGAGAAGTATTCGGCCGCGCCGAATTTAAGCGCAACGGACGCAATCAGGGGCGAGATCAGAATCAGGATCACGGCGCTGATAATGCCACCAAGAAAGGACGCCGCCACCGACAGACCCAGCGCCTTGCCTGCTCGCCCACCGACCGCCATGGGCCAGGCATCAAAGGTGGTAGCGATAGAACCCGGCGTACCCGGCATGTTCAGAAGGATCGCGGGGACCGAACCGCCGGCAATGGCGCCACAAAAGGCCCCCAGCAGCAATCCGATGCCGGCGATGGTATCCAGTCCATAGGTCAGCGGCAGTAACAGGGCGACGGCCATGGCGGCCGAAAGACCGGGTAGCGCGCCCAGAATAATGCCCAGAAAGGTCCCGGCCAGTATGGCCAGCAGCGTCAGCGGGCCAAAAAGCTGAACGGTATCCATCAGTGTTTGCATAAAGACTCCTGATATTCAGCTCAAAACCTGACCTTGAGCAGCTCGACAAACACGCCGTAGATGATTCCCGTACCGATCACGGCAAACACAATAACCCGAGCCCAGAATGCGGGTTTTGCCAAAAGGCCCTTGCGGTCGGCAGAGATCATGCAGATAAAAACAGGCATCAGGACAAGGTAAAAAAACGTGGGAATCAGAAACCCCGCCACGCTCATTGCCCAGACATAAGCAGTGCTGAACGCGACAAATAAAATGAGATTCAAAAACCCCTGCCGCGATATTGCCGGCAGGTTATCCGCTTTTTTTCCTTTCAAAAAACAGGCAATGACATTCAAGGCCGCCAGCACAGCGATTGCGAAGGTAATGACACTGGGAAAGGCAGACGGCGCGATGGAGCCGTGCGCACTTCCCGGAATACCCATGGCCGACACACAGAGAATGGCGGCGGCGACGGCCAGCAATAGACTAAAAACGCCTTCCTGAAGATGACCCTTCATGGCAGTGCTCCTTATCTGTTTTCGCTGGCAACCTCTTGCGCCACCGGAATCAGTTCTTCTGCCAGTGTGTCCACGTACTGATCGAACTCAGGGCCAGAACGGAAGTCGACGTGAATGCCCAGCTGCTCAATGCGCTTGACGAAGGTCGGGTCCTTCGAAGCTTTCTCCAGCGCACTGACCCAGCGATCGCGGGTCTCGTCATCCATGCCCTTCGGGGCCGCCACACCGCGCCAGTTGGAAATGTCGATATCGTGTCCCAGCTCTTTCATGGTGGGCACATCCGGCAGGGACTCGCTGCGCTCGCCGCTGGTGACCACCAGCGGGGTCATCTGACCGGATTCCAGCGCACCGCGAAGATCCATTGGATCCATCACGACACCGTCGATATGTCCGCCCATGACAGCCGCCGTGGCATCAGGGGCACCCTGATAGGAGATGGTGTCGAAATCTGCCCCCAGCTCCTTGCCCACCAGCACGCTCATGATGTGCGTGGAAGAACCAATGCCGGCAAAGCCGATTTTTAAACGACGATGATGATCGCCACCGGGCAGGATATCCTCGACGCTATCAATGCCCAGCTTGCTGTTGACGGCCAGCACATAAGGCACGGAATAGAAGCTTGCCAGGTAGTCAAAGTCCTGGTATTTAAAATTGACATTCCCCATGCCCTGCTGGGTAAACACCTTGTTATCGATGGCCACGACCGTATAGCCATCGGGTCGCGACTGGATGGTTTTCATGAACCCGATCGCGCCACCGCCACCCGTCAGGTACTGGGGAATGATGTTGACCCCCAGATCCTTTTCGAGACCTTCCTGCAGCGACCGGATCAGATAATCGGAACCCCCACCGGGAGACGCCGGAGAGATGAAGGTAATATCATCATCAGGGAAGTCGGCAGCCATGACCGTTGAAGAGACTGTCGCCATGCTCACGGCCATGGCGATAGCAGCACATCCTTTCTTCAAAGCAAATTTCTTCATGACCGACCTCATCAGTGTTCAGATTTTCAAAAAGTCATACATCATACATATATGGATAATACCTGTTTTAACCAACGTGAATCTGCTCCTTTAGTTTATGCCTGGACCATCGTATAAAACCAAAAGGGGCCTGCCTTGTGGCAGACCCCTTCGATTTAACACCGGCTGATATCAGCTCGGCCGATCAGCTTTCGCGTTTGCCATCTACCAGACGGTTGAGCTGGCAGGGATTGGCATCACGCAGGGCTTCAGGGCGCAGGGCATCCGGCAGATTCTGATAGCAGACCGGACGCAAAAAGCGCTTGATGGCTGCGGTCCCCACCGAGGTGGTACGACCATCGGAAGTCGCCGGGAAGGGGCCGCCATGCACCATCGCATCGCTGACTTCAACGCCGGTCGGCCAGCCATTGACCAGGATACGGCCGGCCTTGCGCTCAAGAATCCTCACCAGCGGACGCGCACTTTCAAGGTCGGCATCGTCCATCTGGAGCGTGGCCGTCAGCTGCCCTTCCAGATGCTCGGTGACGGCCAGCAGCTCATCACTGTCCACGCACTCGACGATCAGTGACGTCGCACCGAACACTTCATCCTGCAGTTCGGTATCGGCCAAAAACGTCTGCGCCGAAGCCGTGTAGAGACCGGCCTGACACGTGTAGGCGCCCTCACCTGTCGGCCCGCGGCCCAGCTCGGTCACACCATTGTGCTGCGACAGTCGCTGAACGCCTTCCTGATAGGCATCGCTGATGCCGGGCGTCAGCATGGTCTGAGCGTTGGCATCCGCCAGCGCTTCAGTGGCGGCCTGCTTGAAGGTTTCCAGTGCTTCACCCTTGATGGCGATCACCAGCCCTGGGTTGGTACAGAACTGTCCGGCGCCCATGTTCAGTGAGCCCACGAACGCCTTGCCCATTTCGCGACCACGCGCCTTGAGCGCCTCGGGCAGCGGGAACACCGGGTTGATGCTGCTCATTTCCGCGTAGAAAGGAATCGGCTCAGCGCGCGACTGGGCGACTTTCCACAGCGCCATGCCGCCATTGCGCGACCCGGTAAAGCCGGCAGCCTTGATGCGCTTGTCACCGACCAGCGCGGTGCCGACGTCACGGCCCGAGCCGTACAGCAGCGAAAAAACGCCTTCCGGCAGGTTGCAGCGCGCAACGGCCTTTTGAATGGCACGACCGACCAGCTCGGAAGTCCCGGGGTGTGCCCCGTGCGCCTTGACGATGACCGGACAGCCGGCCGCCAGAGCAGATGCGGTATCACCACCGGCGACCGAGAAGGCCAGCGGGAAATTGCTGGCACCGAACACAACGACCGGGCCGAGACCAATGTGACGCTGGCGCAGGTCAGTACGTGGCATCGGCTGACGATCCGGCATGGCCTGATCGACGCGGACATCCAGCCACTCACCGTCGCGTACCACGCGAGCAAACAGTCTCAGCTGACCGCAGGTACGACCGCGCTCACCCTGAATACGCCCTTCAGGCAATCCGGTTTCAGCGACGGCACGTTCGACCAGCGCATCGCCAATAGCTTCAATCTCTTCGGCAACGGTTTCCAGAAATACGGCACGCGCTTCCTGCGACGTTTCGCGATACTGATCAAAGGCCTGCCAGGCCAGCGCGCAGGCCTGTTCGACCTCGTTGCTGCTCCCGCCGTTATAGACCGGTTCCAGCGTCTCGCCAGTAGCGGGATTGATGGCCTGAACCGGATCGCGTGTGCCCTTGATGGCGTGCTGTCCGATAAGAAGTTCGCCTGTCAGTTGCATCTTTCTCTCCTGATGGTTGCGTTGCGTATTGCCGGGTTCAGCGCACCAGCGCGGGGCGCTTGGGATCGAATGCCCAGCCGTCGATCAGATACTGCATGGCCGTGGCATCGTTGCGGGCGCGAACGTCGAGCGAGCGATAAAGCGCGTGCGCCTCATCCAGCTTGCCCTGATCCAGCGTCACGCCAAGTCCGGGCGTGGTGGGCACGTTCAGCTTGCCGTCACGGATCTCGAACGGCGCTTCGGTCAGACGCTGACCGTCCTGCCAGATCCAGTGGGTGTCGATGGCCGTAATCTCGCCCGGGCAGGCCGCGGCCACATGCGTCATCATCGCCAGTGAAATGTCGAAGTGGTTATTGGAGTGCGAGCCCCATGTCATGCCCCACTCGTCACACAGCTCGCCCACCATGACCGCGCCCTGCATGGTCCAGAAATGGCAGTCCGCCAGCGGAATGTCGACCGAGTTCATTTGCGCGGCGTACTGCAGCTGTTTGAAATCGGTGGCAATCATGTTGGTGGCCGTGCGCAGACCGGTACGGCGCTTGAACTCCGCCATGGTTTCGCGACCCGACCAGCTGCCCTCCTGGCCGCAGGGGTCCTCGGCGTAGCTCAGAATGTCCCGAATCGGCTCCAGTACTCGAATGGCCTCTTCCAGCGACCAGGCCCCGTTGGGGTCCAGCGTCAGCCGCGCTTCGGGGAAGATCTCGTGCATGGCGCGAATACAGTCGGCTTCCTGTTCCCCCGGCAGCACGCCCCCTTTCAGCTTGAAGTCGCGAAAACCGTAGCGTTCGTGGGCAGCACGGGCCAGCTCGGCGACGGCCTCGGGCGTCAACGCTTCCTGACAGCGTAGCCGCTCCCAGTCATCGCGGGGGTCATCGGCGCTCAAGTAAGGCAGGTCGGTCTTGTTCGGGTCGCCAAGCAAAAAGAGATAGCCCAGAGCTTCGACCTCATCACGCTGGCGGCCCAGACGGCCCAGCAGATCGGCCACCGGCGTTTCAGTCGCCTGGCCGTAGAGATCCAGCAACGCCGATTCGATGGCGGTCAGCACATGCACGGCGACGCGCAGATCAAAGGTCTGACGGCCCCGCTCTTCCGGCCCCCCCTGTGCCAACAGCCTTTTGGCATTGTTCAGCGTCCCGCGCCAGGCATTGAGCCGGGTGCCTTCTACCAGCGAGCGGCACTTCTCAAGTCCTTTCAGAATGCCTTCGCTGGAGGGGATCTCACCAACGCCCCTGTTGCCGGCGTTGTCCTCAAGAATCAACACACAGCGCACAAACCAGGGGGCATGGCCGCCACTGAGGTTAAGCAGGAAGCTGTCATGACCTGCGACCGGCACAATGGTCATGCGTGTAATGGTTGGCAGTGACATACAAGGCTTCTCCTATGAATGGGACGTCGTTTGGCGACGGTTCTGCCATAAGGTGAAAAACAAAAAGGCCGCAGAGACCAGCAAAAACACCAGACTGATCGGACGCGTGACCAGCACGCTCCAGTCACCACTGGACAGCAGCAGCGCCCGACGGATGTTGGACTCGGCGATCGGCCCCAGAATCAGGCCCAGAATGACCGGCGCCGTACCGAAGTCATAACGGTTGAGAAAGTAGCCCAGCACCCCGAAGCCCAGCATTAGATAGACATTGAAAATGTCGGCATCGACGGCATACACCCCGATTACGCAGAACATCAGGATCAATGCCATCAGCAGCTTGCGCGGTACCTGCAGCACCTTGACGAAGATCTGAATGCCAAACCACTGGATCAGCAGCATGAAGATGTTGGCGACAAAGAAGGCAATGAAGATGCCGTAGATGATCGAGCCGTTATCGGTGAAAAGCGTTGGCCCCGGGCTAATGCCCTGAATCATCAGACCACCCATCAACACGGCGGTAGCGGCTTCACCGGGGATACCCAGTGTCAGCATCGGGATCAGCGCACCGCCCACCAGCGCATTGTTGGAAGATTCGGACGCAATGATTCCTTCAGGATGTCCGGTGCCGAATTTTTCCGGCGTTTTGGACATCTTTTTGGCCTGATCATAGGAAAGAAACGAGCCGATGCTACCGCCAGCCCCCGGGATGGCACCAACGATCGTGCCGATCACCGAGCTTGAGGCCAAAACCTTCCAGTGTCGCAGCGTTTCCATCCAGCGCGGTGAGGCGTGATCCATCTCGTTTTTGCTGTGCTCGGCGCGTTCGGGACCGAAATAATCGACCACGTCCTTGAGCACCTGGGAGACAGCAAACAGACCGATCAGCGCCGGCAGCAGGTTGACGCCGGTCAGCAGCGACAGGTTATGAAAGGTATAGCGCTGGACACCGGCCACCGGGTCGGTCCCGATCGTGGCAATCAGCAGCCCGATCAGACCGGCCACCAGGCCCTTGATCAGGGACTTGCTGGACACGGACGCAATAATGACCAGCCCGAAGACGCTCAGCGCAAAATATTCGGCAGGACCAAAACGCAGCGCAAAATCGGCAATGGGCGGGGCCAGAAGACTCAGTACCACGGCACTGAAAATACCGCCGATGAACGAGGACACAATACAGATGCCCAGCGCCCGGCCTGCCTCACCCCGGCGCGCCATGGGAAAGGCATCCAGCGTTGTGGCCACCGATGAGGGGGTACCTGGAATGTTCAAAAGCGTTGCCGACACCGAGCCACCGGCAATGGCCCCGCACAGGGTGCCCAGCAGCATGCCCATGCCCATGACCGGCGGCATGCCAAACGTCAGTGGCAATAGCAGCGCAATGGCCATTGCGGCCGTAAGCCCCGGCAGCGCGCCCATGATCAGTCCCAGCAGCGTGCCGCCACCGATGACCAGCAGCACATGCCACTGAAAGACCAGTCCGAGTGCCTCTACATAATCTCCCATGTCATACCCCCATCATGCCGATGGTGGGCAACACGATTTCGAACCCCACCGAGAAGATCAAGAAGATGGCGACCGATACCACTGCAGAAAACAGCGCCAGCATGAGCACACGTCCAATGGCGATATTCTCGCCAGGCTGACGTGACAATACGCTGACCATGGCCACGCATATAAAGAGGAACAGTGCCGTGGAGATCACATAGCCCAGCGGCTCAAGCAGGGAGGCATAAAGCACCAGCAAAAGCGCCACGCCACACCAGCCCACTACCGGCACCCACCGCGGAGTGGTGGCAGCAGCATCACTGGACTCACGCGCCAGCAATGTCCCTGCCATCAGACCCCGCACCATCGAAATCAACAGCAAAATGGCAATGGCTGACGAAATGGCCCGAGGGAAAAATGCGGGGGAGAGACTCCCCCCCGCGGCATTGGCCGGCAGATGCCAGGCCTGCTGCAAAAACCAGCCCGCCAATGCCAGAAGCACCAGATGAAACAGTGCATCACTGCGTGTCTTGACCATCTTAAATGCCTCCCGCTTTACTGGCGGATCGCTTTGGCTTCTTCAATCAAGGGCTTGGAGGTTCTTTCGACGAATTGGTCCAGCTCATCGCCATACAGGGGGCTGATGTCAGAGCCCATGCTTTTTGCGGCTTTCTGGAACTGCGGATCCTCAACGGCCTGCTTGACTGCCTCGACCCACTTCGCCTCGATGGCCGGATCAAGCCCTTTCGGAGCGGCAATACCTCGCCACTGGGAAAGCTCGAAGTCATGCCCGGACTCTTCCATGGTCGGCGTGTCCGGCAGTGCGCTACTGCGCTCTTCGCCAGTGGTCACAATGGAAGTCAGACGATCACCATTGATGGCCGAAATCACTTCCGAAGGATTGAGGACCACGCCATCGATATGACCACCCATCGCCGCAGATACCGCTGCAGAACCGCTATCAAACGGAATGACTTCGATATTGAGCCCCAGCGCCTCGCCCAGCATCAGCGAGACGATATGCGTGGAAGACCCCACCCCGGAGGCACCGATACGCAGCGGCTCGCCGCTGGACTTGAGGTCACTGCTCAGACTGTCCAGATCCTGCCAGGCATCGTTTTTGCGTACGGCCAGCACATAGGGCTCTACGAGTACGCGAGCGATGTAGTCAAAGTCGTCCTTCTTGAAGGCCACATTGCCCAGGCCTTCCAGCGTAAAGGTCGCATTGGTCGGAATGGTGACGGTATAGCCATCCGGCTTGGAGGCCACGGCTCGTGAAAAGCCTACCGCACCGCCGCCACCGGACAGGTTGCGCACCACGATGGTGGCGCCCAGGGCCTTTTCAAGCGACGGCTGCAGCGCGCGTACCACGTTGTCGGCGCCACCACCGGCCGACCAGGGCACAATGAATTCGATATTCTTGGAAGGATAGTCGGCCGCCATGCTCATGCTGCTGGCCAGCATCGTGGCAGCACCCAGTACACCCAGTAATCTTTTCATGTCATCGATCTCCCTGGAGGCCCGCACAGGCCACAACCTGTACGAGCCCATGATTATGAATGATCAGCGAACGCGCTCGATCAGCACCTTGAGCTTCTCGACTTCTTCTGCGTTGGGCATGGTCAGCGGTGCACGCACGTTGCCCGCCGGGTAGCCCACTTGAGCGGCACCGGCCTTCACGAGGCTGACCGCATAGCCACGGCACGTATCGCGCATGGCAATGAAGGGGATGAAAAAGTCACTGGTCAGGCGCGCCACGGTGTCATGGTCGCCGGCACGCAGGGACTTGTAGAAATGCACGGCCATCTCGGGCACGAAATTGAACACTGCCGAGGAGTAGGTGTTCACGCCGATGGACAGATAGGCTTCGGCAAAGATTTCAGCCGTCGGTACGCCACCGATGTAGATCAGGCGGTCGCCCACGGTCTTGATGATGGTATTGAGCGACTGGATGTCCCCGCGACCATCCTTGAGCCCGATCAGGTTGGGGCACCGCTCGGCCAGCGCCTTTACGGCCTGTGCTTCCAGTGCGCCGTTGGCACGGTTGTAATAGATGACATTGAGGCTGGTGGCGTTACAGATTTCAGCAGCGTATTCAACGATGCCTTCCTGTGAACACTCGGTCAGATAAGGCGGCATCAAAAGGATACCGTCTGCACCGGCGGCTTCAGCGGCGGCAGCGTGCGCCTTGGCCATGGTGATGCTCTGACCGGCGCTGGCGATGACCGGTACGCGACCGGCGGTTTCTTCCACGGCCACCCGGACGATTTCACCGAACTCCTCAAGGCCCAGGTTAAAGAACTCACCCGTGCCGCCGGCCACAAACAGCGTGGAAATCTCGTATTCGAGCAGCCATGCAATGCGCTTGCGATAGCTTTCGGCATCGAATTGACCGGCGCTATCAAAGTCCGTGACCGGGAAGGAAAGCAGGCCATCGCCTGCGGCACGCGTAACGTCAGCTCGTGAAAACGTCATAATGGGTCCTCTGGATTGGCCTGCCCCGCCGCGCGGTGGAGCGTTGTCGCTACTTTGTCATACATCATACTTTTAAAGCCATTATACGAAGGGCATAGACTGCCCCTCGAATCAGGCCTCAATCACTAAAGATTTCGAGCACTGCAGGTCTCAAACACTACGGGTCTCAGGCACTGAAAGTCTGATGGGCGATGGTCCACTTGCGCGCCTGCTCGGTCAGGGTAATGCCAAGGCCCGGGCGGTCCGGCACAATCATGCGACCATTGCGGGTTTCAAGAACTTCATTGAACAGCGGCGCCAGCCAGTCGAAATGCTCGACCCAGGGCTCGGTGGGATAGGCCGCCGCCAGGTGCAGGTGGATTTCCATGGCAAAGTGCGGCGCCAGCTGCAGTCCGGCCTGAGAGGCCAGCGTTGCCAGCTTCAAAAACTGGGTGATACCGCCGATGCGCGGCGCGTCGGGCTGAATGATATCGGCACTGCGATGCTCGATGAGCCTGACGTGCTCGGCAACGCTTGAGAGCATCTCGCCGGTAGCGATCGGGGTATCCAGCGCCGCCGCCAGTGCGGCATGGCCTTCGGCGTCGTGAGCATCCAGCGGCTCTTCGATCCAGACCAGTTCGTATTTTTCCATGGCGCGGCCAAAGCGCAGGGCGCTGGCGCGGTCCCACTGCTGGTTGGCGTCCACCATGAGCGGCACGTTGTCACCGATGTGGGCGCGCACGGCGGCCACCCGCTCCAGATCGATGCGCATGTCGGGCTGACCGACCTTGATCTTGATGCCTGCAATGCCGCTTTCCAGCGAGTGCGTGGCATTTTTGAGCACTTCATCGATCGGCGTATGCAAAAAGCCGCCGGAGGTGTTGTAGCACTGCACCGAGTCACGATGCGCCCCGATCAGCTTGGCCAGCGGCAGGCCGGCTCGTTTGGCCTTGAGATCCCAGAGCCCGATGTCGATCGCGGCAATTGCCTGAGTGGAGACCCCGCCCCGCCCGACCGATGCCCCGGCCCAGACCAGCTTTTGCCACAGCTTGTCGATGTCGCTGGGGTCTTCGCCGATGATGGCCGGCGCAATTTCGCAGGCATGGGCATACTGCGCATAGCCACCGGCACGCTTGGAATAGCTGAAGCCAATGCCGGTATGGCCATCACGCGTGGTGATCTCGGCAAACAGAAAAGAAACTTCGGTCATCGGCTTTTGCCGACCGGTCAGTACCTTGGCATCACTGATAGGCGTGGCCAGCGGCAGCAGGACATGGGAGAAGGTAATCGAGGAAATGGCATCAAAGGACATGGTGACTCCAAGGCACATGGACCGACCCTGAACAAGGCTGCGGCCAGTTGATGTTAGCGCTATCATTGCGCTTTATATCACCTCGCCTGTCAACCGAAACCAAGGTCTAATGTCCCGGGTCATCGTTGACCCGTGGGCGAACCATCAGGTCAGGAAGGCAGTGCCGACCGTGATGCCAGCGTGGTCTGACGGGCCATGATTTCAAAGCCCACATCCAGTACCTCGCCTACCGGCTCAGGATTGGCCGCGTTAAAACGCTTCAAAAGATGCTCGGCGGTCAGGCGGCCGATTTCGGCCCCGTCAATACGCACCGTGCTCAATGAAGGCCAGGTGGCCGCGGCAAAGCTCATGTCGCCAAAGCCCATGACCGCCAGCGTCTCAGGGACCACCATGGCGCGGCTCTGCGCTTCGGCAATGACGCCCATGGCCAGCGTGTCCGAACTACACACGATTGCCTCACAGTCAGGCATGTCCGCCAGCAGGGAAGCCGTCGCGGTTCGCCCGCCAACAAGGGTTGCCGGGGTATCGGCCCAGCAGGTCATGACCGCAATGCCCGAGTCAGGACGGGCTGCCTGCTCGACTTCAATGCGCGCATTGAAGCCTTCGGCGCGCTGATGTGAGCGCGGGTCATCAGCCATGGCCTGCCCGAAGCGCTGATAGCCACAGGCCAGCAGATAGCCTGCGACCGCAGCCCCGACCTCACGATGAGAAAAGCCGATCAGCATATCGAGCGGGTCATCACTCATGTCCCACATCTCGACCACCGGAATACGTGCGGCCTTGAGACGCGCTCGAGTGGCCTCCGAGTGGCGCGTACCGGCCACCACCAGCGCATCCGGTCGCCGGCTCAGCACGGTTTCCACCACCGCGGCTTCCTCTGTTGTCTGATAGCCGGTCAGACCCAGCAGCACCTGATACCCCTCCAGGGCCAGCGTATCGGTAATCGACTGCACGACGTCGGCAAACAGCGAATGCGCCACGGTCGGCACCAGTACCGCCACCATTTTGCTGCGACTCGATGCCAGGGCTCCCGCCACGCGATTGGGCACATAGCCGGTCTCGATAACGGCACGCTGTACCCGTTCACGGGTGCGCTCGCTGACAAGCTCGGGCTGATTGAGGGCACGCGAGACGGTCATGGCCGCCACACCGGCAGCCGCGGCCACATCGCTCAGGCGCACCGCGCCGGTGGCGCGCGGGTTATCCCGGCCCGAGTGGACAGACCCGTCAGGTCCGGAATCAAAGGAACGTCCCATGTCATTCTCCAGCGAAACATCGGCAATACGGCAAGGCTCATGGTACAGGCAAGACATCGGCCCGGATAATACCGCCGCATCAATTGCACTGTCTGACCTACGCCGCGCTTCCTGTCGCGGAACTGTTCCTGCAACGATAGTCGAAATGATAGCGCTAACAAAACCTGCGTAAGATGGTTTGGCAATCCCACAACCACCGTGGGTGAAGACGACACTGTCCGACAGTCGTCATGTCTTTACCCCGAGAGGGAACGGTTACACATGAAAAAGACACTATCCGTACTGGTCATGGCCACTGCACTGCCCGCCGCCGCATGGGCCGCCGACTACCCGACCAAAAATCTCGACATGATCATACCGGCCTCTCCCGGCGGCGCCGCAGACACCCTGATGCGAGCGCTTCAGCCAGGGCTTGAGTCATCGCTTGGTCGTACCATCGTGGTGCGCAACATGGGCGCCGGCGGCGGCGCACTGGCACTGACCCGCACGGTCACCGCCAAACCCGATGGCTATACCCTGACGCTGGCCAATAACCAGAATTTCACGCTGGAAGGCCTTGGGAACGTCGATTTCAAGTATCAGGATTTTGACTATCTGGCCCGCATTACCGAGGAACCCTATCTACTGGTCAGTAACAGGAATGACCAGTGGCAGGATGCCGGCGCACTGGTCGCCGATCTGAAAAAAAGCGGTAAACCGCTGCAGGTGGGCACCTCCGGGGTGGGCTCTTCTACCTACGTGGTCGCCTCCATGCTGGGCAGTCAGCTCGGTATCCCGGTTCAGGTAGTCCCCTTTGATGGCGGCTCACCGGCCATTTCGGCCCTGATGGGCAGTCATGTGGATGCCGTTGTGGTCAACCCTTCCGAGGTGCTTTCCCAGATTCGCGGGGACCGCCTGCAGGCAGTGCTGTCGACCGGCAGCGAGCGTAGTGACCTGCTGCCGGACGTGAAGACCATGAAGGAGCAGGGTTATGACCTGGCCGTCAGCCAGTGGCGCGGCATCGCAACGCCTGCCGGCGTCAGTGACGATGTCGAAAAGGCCTGGGTTGCAGCCGTCAAAAAGGCCGTTGAAGCGCCGGAGTTCAAGCGTTTTGCCGAGAGCACCGGTGTCGAGGTCAAACCGCTGTTTGGGGAAGATCTGGATACCTACGTCACCGACATGGCAGAGGTCATGATCCCCGCCTCGCAAAAGGTCGCCGAAAACAATAATCAGTGAGGCTGTCCTGTGCGCCGCCCTGTCGGGCGGCGCTTTTCTCATTCCATCGTACGCTTTATTTTCTTGATCAGCGCACCAGCGCCGGGCGTTTGGGATCGAATGTCCAGCCATCGATCAGATATTGCATGGCCATGGCGTCGTTTCGGGCCCCGGCCGGCAGGCTGCGATAAAGCGCATTCGCCTTCTCGATGGCCTCCAGATCGATCTCGATACCCAGACCCGGTGCATCAGTGACCGCGACATGGCCGTCAATGATCTCGGGGGACTCACGGGTCAGGCGCGCGTCACCTTCTTGCCAGATCCAGTGAGTATCCAGCGCGGTCACCGAACCCACGGCCGCAGCACCGACCTGAGCAAACATGGCCAGCGAAATATCGAAGTGGTTGTTGGAGTGAGAGCCCCAGGTCATACCGTGGTCGGCGCAGAGCTGCGACACGCGTACGGCGCCGGAAAGTGTCCAGAAGTGCGGGTCAGCCAGCGGGATATCGACTGAGCGCAGCATCAGGGCATGGGCCATTTCGCGCCAGTTGGTGGCCACCATATTGGTCGCCACCGGCAGGCCGGTGGCGTGACGAAACTCGGCAAGAATCTCGCGACCGGAAAAACCTTCTTCAGCACCACAGGGGTCTTCGGCATAGGCGAGCACGCCGTGAAGATCCTTGCACAGCGTAATTGCCTCCTGCAGGGACCAGGCGCCGTTGGGATCGATGGTCGTCCGTGCCTCCGGAAAGGCCTTTGACAGCGCCGTCACCGCCTCGATCTCACGCTCGCCGGGCAGCACGCCGCCCTTGAGCTTGAAATCGCGAAAGCCGTAACGGTCCTGCGCAGCCTGTGCCAGCTCCACGACGCGTTCGGGCGTCATGGCGGCCCTGTCACGCTGGCGATACCACTCATGTGACTGGCCGGGTGTCGACTGGCGATAATCCAGCGGGGTCTGCTCGCCGTCACCGATAAAGAACAGATAACCCAGCACTTCGACGCTGTCTCGTCGCTTGCCCTCGCCCAGCAGCTCGGCCACCGGCACGCCCAGATGCTGGCCCATCAAATCCAGCAGTGCGGCTTCAAGCGCCGCGACGGCATTGACGCGCAGCTCAAAGGTCCAGGCCCCCTTGCCGAAATCGTTGAAATCGGCCCGCTGGCCGCTGGCTGCCAGCGCCGACACCATCGAGCGCAATTTGCCCAGCGACTGGCCTTCCACCACCTGACGCGCCTGCTCAAGGGAGCGCTGAATGGTCTCGCCGCCGGGCGCTTCCCCGACGCCAGTACGACCGGCGCTGTCTTCAAGAATCAGGATATTGCGCGTAAAAAACGGGGAGTGTGCGCCGCCCACGTTGAGCAGCATGCTGTCGCGTCCGGCAACGGGTATGACCCGCATGGCCACAATGGTGGGTGTCTCGGTATGTTGTGCCATGGCAGTCCCTTGATGGATGAATGATCTCGCTGAGTATCAAAGCCTTGCTGAATACGCCGTTACAGGCACCTCATGAAGCGGTGTTATATACGCTTGGCATTTTTGAAACCGCAGCGCTGCAATTTCGGGCGACTTCAATCAATTAAGGCGGGCGACAAAGATGTCATACATCATACTTTTGGAACTACGCGACCTTGGTACATTGGACTTTGGCCATATTCATCAGGCAAGCCTAAATGGATGTATTAGCCCCCTGAAAATTAAATGAAAAGCCTGCCCCAGGGGGCAGGCTGACGACGCCAAAGCCATGGTCATGAAAGACCGACCATCTTCAAAAGGCGCATTGCCGGGTACGATTTGAATCATCGGAATGGCTGGTTCAATCGTCAGGATGGCCGGCTCAATCGTCGGGATGGCCAGTGCTGGCAAACTTGCCGCCCTGATAAACCACGGCGGGGTCATCGGGGTCGAGCTCTCCTGCAGCAGCTTCGGTTTCCGCACGCCACGGTTCGGAACTGTCCTTCGGCACCCAGCCCAGAAACGAGGACTTGCGGTTGTCCCACCAGCGCTCGCTGTTGTTCGAGACACCATAAATCACGGTACACCCCAGCTTTGGCGCCACAAACGCCCGCTCCAGCAGGGCCACGAAATCTTCCACGCTCATCCACGTGGCCATCATTCGGGTATCGGCCGGCTTCGGGAAACAGGAACCGATCCGCACGTTCAGGGTTTCAACATTGAACTTGTGATAGTAAAGACTGGCGAGATCTTCACCAAAGCACTTGGAGACGCCATAGAGCGAATCGGGACGGCGTGGCGAGTCGGTATCGATATACGTCGTGCGCGGATAATAGCCAATGGTGTGGTTGGAGCTGGCAAAGACGATTCGCGGCCGGCCATGATGTCGGGCGGCCTCATAAAGATTATAAGTACCGACGATATTGGCCTGAAGAATATCCTGCCAGGGCTTTTCAACCGAAATGCCCCCCAGATGCACAACACCATCACAGTCGCGCACCAGGTCACTGACGGCCGAGGCATCAGAAAGCTCGCAGCGCACGAACTCTTCATGATCGTCGTTTACCTCAAGCTCGACAATATCGGACAGGCGTACATGGCGCGCCAGACGTGATAGATGCGGACGCAGGGCCTGACCCAACCCACCGGCAGCGCCGGTCACCAGAAGACGATTCAGCATGCATGATTCCTTGTACGAGAGAGTAAAAAGGCAACGCTACTCGATCAGTCCGGGCAGCCACATCGAGATCATTGGTACGTAGGTCACCAGCATCAGCACGACAAAGAGCGCCAGATAAAACGGCCAGATGGTGCGCACGGCCTGCTCCATCTTGATCTTGCCAATCACACTGCCCACGAACAGACATGCACCAACCGGCGGCGTACAAAGGCCCATGCCGAGGTTGATCATCATGACCACGCCAAACTGGATAGGGTCCATGCCGAACTGCATGGCGATCGGTAAAAAGATCGGCGTGCAGATCAGAATCAGGGCTGCCATGTCCATGATCATGCCCAGTGCCAGCAGTGTCACATTGAGCAATAAAAGGATCACGATCGGATTATCAGAGATGCTCAGTAGCAGATCGGTCAAAAGCTCCGGCACGCTATATAGCGCCAGCAGGTAGGAAAACGCCGAGGCACAACCCACCAGAATCATTACCAGCGACGTCGTGCGCACTGACTGATACACCGCTTTTTTGAAATTGTCCCAGCGCAATTCACGATAGACCAGAGCGGTCACCACGATGGCGTAGATGGCGCCGAAGGCGCCTGATTCAGTGACCGTCAGAATTCCCGAGAGTACCCCGCCGACAATGATAATGGCCGTCATCAGTCCGGGCAGCGCCGCTATCAGGCTGATGATCAGGGTACGCCAGCCCGGGAAGGTCTCGGCCGGGTAGCCCCGTTTGACCGCCACCACATAGGCGGCCACGGCAAGGGCCACACACATCAAAACGCCCGGCACCACACCGGCCATGAACAGCTGGGTGACCGAAATACCGCCACCGGCGGCAACGGCGTAAAGAATCATGTTATGGCTGGGCGGGATGACCACACCGGCAATCGAGGAAGTGACCGTGACATTAACGGCATAATCGGCGTCGTAGCCCTTCTCTTTCATGACCGGAATCAGAATCGAGCCCAGCGCCGAGGTATCGGCCACGGCGGAGCCGGAAATGCCGCCGAAAAGCATCGAGGAGCTGACGTTGACCAGCCCCAGTCCGCCACGCACACGTCCCACTGCCGCCGAGGCAAGCCGCACCAGCCGATCAGAAATACCACCGTGAAGCATCAGCTCGCCGGCGAAGATGAAAAAAGGGATCGCCAGCAGTGAAAAGACCGAGATGCCCGAGAGAATGCGCTGAAAGCCGACAAAAAGCGGCAGGCCTTCATATAAAAAGGTGGTGACGGCGGCCAGACCCACGGCAAAGGCCACCGGGGCCCCGATCACAAGACCGATGGCGAATACGCCAAACAAAATTATCAGACCCATGCTTTTTACACCCTTGTTTTATGGGTAAGGCGCTCGACAATGTTGGCGCCGGCAAACACCACCATCAGGACACCGCAGATGGCCAGAGGCGCTGCCCGCCAGCTCTCCGTCAACCCGATCATGGGAATCGCTCTGGTGGTGTTATCCATCACCAGGATGCTGCCCTGCCAGGCCATGAACCCGCCAAAGGCGAGTACAAAAAGATCAGCAAGATGGCACATGATGGCTCTGGGAATGGCCGGCAGGGCCTCGCGAACCATATCAATGCTCAGATGCGTGTTATGGCGTACGCCGGCGGCGGCGCCCAGACAGGTGATATAGACCACGATGAGCAGCGAGGACTGCTCGACCCATGTTGGGGTGTTGTTGAGCACGTAGCGGCCAAAGACCAACCAGCCAAACGAGACGATCAGAAAGACCAGCAGCACACCCGAAACCATGATGCACAGATGGGCCAGCCCATCGAGCATACGCCCTGCCACGCCCATGCGCGGATGATCCTCGGGTATGTCTCTGATCTGATCGGTAGAACTATCCATGGTGCGTACACTCCCGGGCCCGCCTGACTGAAAACAGTCAGGCGGGCCTTTCGCGGTGGTTGTTTTACTGTGCGTTGCGAATATCGTTGAGCAGGGGCTCAAGATCGGGATGTTTTTTGACGAAGGCGGCGTAGATCGGCTCCATTTTTGCCTGGAAGGCCGGCTTGTCCACCTCATTGATTTTCGCACCGGCCGCGAGGACGTCTTCACGACTCTTTTTGGAACCTTCCGCCCAGAGCTTTCGCTGAAGCGTTGCGGCATCAACTGCGGCCTGACGCACGATCTCCTGATCCTGATCGGACAGCTTGTCCCAGCTGCGCTTGGCGATACACAGGCACTCGGGCAGGATCAGGTGTTCGGTTTCAGAGTAATATTTAGCGATCTCGTCATGACCGCTGGATTCATAGGAGGGGAAATTGTTCTCGGCCCCATCAAGCACACCGGTCTTCAGGGACTGATAGACCTCGCCATACGCCATGGGCGTGGCATTGCCGCCGAGCGCATCGATCATCTCGACGTAGAGGTCATTGTTCATGACGCGAACCTTGAGCCCCTGCATATCCTCGGGTTCATTGATGGGACGCTTGGTGTTGTAGACGCTACGGGCACCCGAATCGAACCAGGACAGTGCCACCAGATTTTTCTTTTCAAGGGCGTCTGCAAAACGCTGACCGATCTCGCCGTCCATGACCTTGTGCATGGCGTCAATGTCCTTGAACAAAAACGGCAGCGACAACACGTCGGTTTCAGGGACGATCGGCCCCATCGGGCCCATATTGAAGTTGGCGAAATTCAGCGCGCCACTGCGCGTCTGCTCGATGGCATCAGGCTGGTCGCCCAGCACACCGTTGTGAAAGATCTTTGCCTTGATGCGCCCGTCCGTATTCTCGGTCACTTCCTTGACGAAGCTGTCGAGCGCCACGCTGTTGGGATAGCCCTGTGGGTGAACGTTCCAGCCACGCCAGTTATCGGCATGTGCCGGCAGTGTCATGCCGGCCAGTACGCCAACCACGGCCGCGGCCTGAAGACAGTGAACGGGGTTCAGAGATAATCTGATCGACATGGCATGCTCTCCTGACGGTAAGTAATCAAAGCATTTCGCCGGGCAGCGCTGTTCCCGTCACGCTGGGCAGAAGATAGCCATGTCAAAGGGGAGTTCAGCGACCTACCAGAGGTCTGCCGGCTGTCGGATAAACAATACCTGACCTGCAGGGAACGGCATGGCAGGCAACAATTTGTCATACATCATATCTATCTCACCACTATACGATGTGTCATTGAACCATGTATGTAGAACATAGGTGTTGACTTTGCATGGCAACCTGTTAGCGCTAACATATGAATACCTTCCATTAAAAAAGGGAAGGCCCTTATAGGCCCTCCCTTTTAAAATCAGTATTTTGCAGACAGTTCAACCGATCCTAGCGACGCGCGATAATCCAGATGGCGTGAATAATGCCAGGAATATAGCCCAACAGTGTCAACAGGATGTTGACCCAGAACTGAAGCCCAAGCCCAACCTGAAGAAAAACGCCCACCGGCGGCAGCAAAATAGCGAAAATAATTCTGACGATATCCATATCTCGACCTCACTTCATTTCCAGAAAGTGTTGTTAAAGCACCAGTCATGCTGGCGACCAGATGTCTTACCAGCACTGCGTCCTGCTGGCGTGGTAGATACGGATATGAGGGCTTTTGATGTCAAAACCAAGACCGACACATGATTTGACATCAGGTCTTCCTGACATTGGGTATTCAAAAAGCCCTGTGTTCATATCCCTACCAAAGGACGCAAGTGTAGACGCACATTGATTATGGCGCGATCAGCTCAACCTAGGCTGGCCGTTGGAGGCCATGATGCCGCCGTCAACCGGCAGATTCACACCGTTGACAAAGCGCGCATCATGGCTTGCCAGAAAGACGATGACGTCACCGACTTCCTCGGCTTCAGCCGCACGGCCCAATGGCATGCGATCGGCGAAGGCCTTCATGAGATCCTCATTACCGGTAATGCCGCCGGTCAAATCACTTTTGGTGATACTGGGGCATACCGCGTTGACGCGAACGCCCTCATGTCCATAGTCAAGCGCCATGGCACGTGTCAGGTTGGTCACTGCGCCCTTGGAAGCGTTATACATGCTCATGCCCCAATCACCGCCCAGCCCTGAAACGGAAGAGACATTGACGATGGACCCCTTCGTTTTCAAAAGCTCCGGAAGCGCTGCACGACTGGCATAAAACACACCGTCCACGTTGATGCTCATCACCTGTTTCCAGTCATCGATGTCGGCCTCGTGCACTCTTCCACCCGGCGCGACACCGGCATTGTTGACCAGAACATCAAGTCGACCGAACCGCTCAATCACATCGGCCACCAGTCGATTCATGGCATCACCGTCAGAGACGTCTGCGCTGAGCACCAGCGTCTCGCTTTCAATGCTGTCGGCTACCCGCGCCAGCTTCTCTTTTGTGCGACCAATCAGCACCACTTTCGCACCTTCGCTGCCAAAACGACGCGCTGTCGCCTCACCGATGCCCGAACCTGCGCCGGTGACCATGACTACCTTGCCATCAAAGCGTTTCATCGTGCCTCCTGTTGAGAGTGCATGGGTGTCAGGGCTTTGGACGTCGAACGGCCTCCGATCATGAAGCCTTTCTAACACCAATCCAAACCGGGCTACCTGCCTCCCTCGGCTATTTATTTCATCCGCCGAAGATAACGGTATACATTTAGCAGGGCGATTTCTGCAGGCTGGCCTGAGAAACGTTGCTGTGCGGTTCAACACTTCGGGTCAGCCACACATTGCCGCCGATGATCGAGTCATGGCCGATGGTGACACGCCCCAGAATGGTTGCCCCCGCATAGATGACCACATCGTTTTCCACGATCGGATGGCGAGCATGGCCCTTTTCAAGCTGACCGCTTTCATCGGCCGGGAACCGCTTGGCGCCCAGGGTGACCGCCTGATAAATGCGCACCCGATCACCAATGATCGCGGTTTCTCCGATGACCACACCGGTGCCGTGATCAATGAAAAAGCCCGAGCCAATGCTCGCACCGGGATGGATATCGATGCCCGTGGCCGAGTGCGCCGCCTCGGACACCATTCGAGCCAGCAGCGGTGCGCCGGTTGAATAGAGCTGATGCGCCAGGCGGTGATAGATGATGGCGGTGATGCCCGGATAGCATAAAAGCACCTCATCCACGCTGCGTGCTGCCGGGTCGCCGCGATAGGCGGCCATGATGTCGATATCCAGCCAGTGGCGAATGGTCGGCAGCATGGCGCCAAAATCCCGCACGATGGTGACGGCCTGATCGGAGTGATCCTGCGGAGCTTCGCCACGGCGCATGGCCGTATGATCCAGCTCGAGCAACACCTGATCGAGCAGCGCATTAAGTGCGGCATCCAGCGTATAGCCGACAAAGTAGTCTTCGCTGTGATGACGCAGATTGGAGGGCCCCAGCCGCATGGGGAATACCGCCCCGATCACGGCTTCGACCACCTCGTTGATAATTTCACGCGAGGGCAGACTGCGCCCGCCGGACTCATTGGTCCGGCCATGATCGGCGCGCCACTGCTCGCGGGCATCCCGAAGTGAATGCACCACGCTATCGAGCTGCCAGTCGATGGCGTGGTCCGCCTTGCTGTAATGATTTAACCGTGCCATGTGAGTATCCCGGAGTGCCGGACGACACCGCAGCTCGAAGACACCGCGATGCGTCACGTCATGGATCAATATGCTGTTGAGCGTAGCGCAGTCGACCTGACACGGCCCGCTGATCTCGCCCTGATGTTTATCAGAAAAAAAGCCGCGCGTCGCATCGACAGGAACAATGTGTCCTTAAGTGGGCGCTTGAGCGCCGCTTTTCAATGAAGAGCGGCGCGCATCAGGTTGTGTTCTCCACCGGCCGTGCCCACCAGCTCGGCAAGAGGGTCTGAATGTCGCCGCGTCGAAAACGATCATCAATAAGATGAATAACCCCACGATCCTCGGGCGAGCGAATCACGCGACCGGCGGCCTGCACGACCCGCGTCATGCCGGGATACAGATAGGCATAGCGATAGCCGTCGCCGAACAGCGTCTCCATGCGCGCCTTCATCTGCTCGTTGACCGGATTGAACTGCGAAAGTCCAAGGGTGGCCACAAAGGCACCGATTAACCGCTCGCCGGGCAGGTCGATGCCTTCACCGAAGATCCCGCCCAGCACGGCAAAGCCGATGCCCTGCCCTGTCATTGTAAATCGCGCCAGAAAGGCATCACGCTCGGCCTCCGACATGCGCCGGGCCTGTGCCCACTGAGGGACGTCGGGGGCATGATTGGCCAGCGCTTCACTGACCTGCTCGAGATAGTCAAAGCTGCTGAAAAAGGCCAGATAGTTGCCGGGGCGCTGGTGAAACTGGCGCGCCATCAGTTCGGCAATGGGCACAAGGGATGCACGGCGATCGCGATAGCGCGTGGAGATATGCCCCGCAAGATGGACTTCGAGCTGCCCGGCCTCGAAAGGCGAGGCCATCTCGAGCCATGGCGTCATGGCGGCAAGCCCCAGCTGATCACGGTAGTAATGCCCAGGTGAGAGCGTGGCAGAAAACAGGATAGTGGCATGAGCGGCCTCAAAGCGCGGCGCCAGCAGTGGCGCCGGCACCACATTACGCAGTGACAGCGTCGCGCTGCGCCCGCGCCGTTCGATATCGAACAGGTAGTGACCGGGATCAACCTCGCCGGCCAGTTCGGCGATACGCCCGATCTGCATGGCATCAAACCAGGCGTCCAGTAGCGCACTTTCAATGCCGATCGGCGTATCGACCATCAGATCGCCCACGCTTGTGACAAACTGCGATAGTGCATTGAAGAGCTTGCGCGGTGGTGCCTCCAGGCACACGTAATCACCGTCATGTTCTCGCAGCAACGCCTTCCACTGGCGCCACAGCCGATCCAGCGGGCGCTTAAGTGCCGCCGGGGCATCGCGCCGGGCCGCCGCAAAACGGCCCTGATCAAACTCGGCGCCGTACATGGCCCGCCCGCGCTCGACAAGATTGTGGGCTTCATCAATGAGCAGGCTGACCCGCCACTGATGCTGTCGTGTCAGGGCGTAGAGCATGGCGCTGGTATCGAACCAGTAATTGACATCACCGATCACAACGTCACACCAGTGCGCCATCTCCTGCCCCAGATAATAAGGGCAGATGCGATGGGAAAGTGCGACCGCCCTGAGACTGGCATGATCCAGCCAGCCCTGCTGTACGGCGGCCTGACGCGCAGCAGGCAGTCGGTCATAAAAGCCGCTGGCCAGCGGGCAGCTCTCACCATGACAGGCAAGCTCAGGATGCTCGCAGGCCTTGTCGCGCGCGATCAGCTCCAGGGTTCGAACGCCCGGGGCATTGCCCTCCTCCTCATGGGCCGCCTCGTCCTTATGAGCAGCCTCGTCCTTATGAGCAGCCTCGTCCTCGCAGGCAGCTGCCATGCCCAGCGTGGTGAGCGCCTCCAGCGCCAGTCGGCGCCCGGTAGTGCGAGCGGTGAGAAAAAACAGGCGATCAAGGCGCTGTCCCGGCATGGCCTTGAGGGCCGGAAAGAGCGTGCCCAGTGTCTTGCCGATACCGGTGGGCGCCTGCAGCATCAGATCGCGCCGGGTACTGATCGCCTTGAACACGCTCTCGGCCAGCGCGCGCTGACCGGGGCGAAAATCGGTGTGCGGAAAGGCGAGCTGCGAAAGCGTCCGTGAACGGGCCGCCTCATGTGCCAGTTCCTGCTCGGCCCAGTCAATGAAGTGCTCGCACTGCGCGACAAAAAAGACTTCCAGCTCGGCGCGCGCCATCGTCTCCACCAGCACGCTTTCCTGCTGCTGTTCAATATCGAAATAGACCAGCGCGACTTCGATTGTCTCCAGCGCCCGCTCACGGCACATCAACGCCGCGTAGACCTTCGCCTGCGCCCAGTGCAGCGCCCGCTGATTGGCCGGCATGGCCTCAATATCGCCGCGACGAGTCTTCACCTCCTCCAGCCGCTGGCGTACCGGATCATAGCCATCGGCGCGCCCCCGTACGATCAATGCGCCATAGCGGCCTTCCAGTGTCACTTCATGCTCGTAGTGCTCGCCCCGGCGCGAGGCCACCACCTGGTGACCGGCAATGCCCTGCTGCGCGGTAGGTGCCGGCGTAAACCGCAGATCAAGGTCTCCCGCGCGCGCGGTGAATTCACACAGTGCCCGCACCGCCACGCGATAGCGCGGCGTGTCGTCGCCGTTTGATGCTGCGATGGCCCCCTCTGTGCTCAAGTCATGCCCTCATCATCGCCCCAGCGCACATGACAGACCGTGACCGGCATATCGTGACGGCCACAAAAGGCAATCCAGCGCTTCTGATTGTCCTGCAGCCGATCCCCCGGGCCTTTCACCTCGATCATTTCATAGCGAAGCGTGCCTTCAGGCGCATGCGGGTAAAAGCGAATCAGATCCGGCATGCCGGCGCGATTGGCGCGAATATCGGTCAAAAGCCGTTCAAACCAGCAGCGCAAATGCGCCGGCGGCAGGCATTGCAGCGACAGTGCCAGCAATTGATCATCCAGCGCGCCCCAGTGCACAAAAGGCGACTGGATGCCCTGTTTCTCACGGTAGCGCTGCACAATAATCTCGCGCCAGGAGCCCTCTTCAAGCCGCGCCAGACAGCGCATGAAGTGCTGCTCGCGCTGCGGATAAAACTCCGGGCGCATCAGGTCGGCAGGGCCACTCTGGAACGGGTGAAAAAACGCCCCCGGCAGCGGGGCAAAAATGGCCTCCCAGCACAGCAGACCAAAGAGCGCATTGATCAGTGTGTTTTCGACATAAAACACCGGCGCCTCGGGCGATGCCAGATGCCCACGTACGGCACGCTCCACGCAGCCACTGCGTGGCAGGATCAGATCACACCGTCTGGCAGAGGTTTCTGCCTCGCTCGGAGGCTTTTCCAGGCCCAGAGTGCGATGCAGGCGTGGCTGAATACGGGCGGCCTGTTGACGCTCGGCTTCACTGGTCGGCGCCTGTTGCGCCGCAATGCACAGCGCCAGCGCCTGATCATGTTCCGCCAGCTGCTCCAGCACCCGTATGTGACGAATACGCGCCTCGCCGTGGCCACTTTGCGCGTAGAGCCCGGCAGCGCGAGCAAGCTCTCCCTGACGCTCACAGTGTCGTGCAATGGCATAAATGACCCGCCCTCGGCGGGCCTCCAGCCAGAGGCTGTCCTCAAGGCGCACCGGCAACGCCGCCAGCACCTCATCCATGTCGTGGCCGGCATCGAAACGTTCCCGGCAGTCATGAATCTGCCAGTAGCGCTCGATATCCTCGCGCCGCTGAAACGCGCGGGACTCAGGTGTGAAGGGCACCACTTCAAAACGATAGATGCCCTGATCCGCCAGCACGAACTCGGAAAACTGCTGGCGCAGGTTGCCAAAAAACATCAGGCGCAGGCGTTCACACACGGCCATGACGGTCAGGCGAACCACCTCAGAGGTCAGGGGCTGCCCTGTCAGCGAGTGCCAGCCATCAAACGTCAGCGCCTGATCAAACACCGGTGTCAGAGCTTCTTTTAAAAGCGCCTTGCGATCGCGGGGCCTGGGGAGATGGTCACGGAACATGCCCACCAGTTCATCTCGTGTAAAAAGCTCGAAAAGCTGATCCAGCGTCAGGTCGGGACGAGCGTCCACCAGCGCGTGCTCGACCAGCGGGGCAAGCGCGGCACGAGTCTCTCCGATCTCGTCGTAAGCAAGACGATCGATGCGAAAAAGCTCGCCCTTGCGCATGACCATGCGTACCAGCAGTGCTCTGGAAGGCACGGGCAGCGCCTGAAAACGTGCAATGAAGTCACGCTCATCCTCATCAAGCAGATCGTCGTAACGCTCGCTGACCCAGGTCAGTACGTTGTCAAAATTGACCAGATAATAGCGCGGGTCGTTGAGCGAATCCGCAACGCTCAATAGGGGGGTATCGCCGGATGAGGTGACGGCAGGAGTACTGTTCATGTATCCATGATATCAGCGTGCCCGGGCCGGTGGCGAGAGATGTGACCCTGCACTGTTGCGCCCTGTCACGGCGGGTATACACTCGCTTCTCATGTCGACAATGGTATCGGCTTCACAACAAGGACAACGACAATGAAAAGACTGTTAAGCGCCACCTGTATGGCTACCCTGCTGATCTCGGGTGGCGCCATGGCCAAAACCCCGGACAACGTTAAACTGGCCATCGATGTGCCCTATGAACCCTTCGTGTATCGCGCGCCCAATGGGCAGCTTGAAGGGTTTGAGATTGACCTGGGCAACGAACTCTGCAAGCGCGCCAAACTCGACTGCAGCTGGGTCGAGCAGCCCTGGGACGGCATCATTCCGGGACTGATGGCACGCAAGTACGACGCGATCCTGTCTTCCATGGCGATCACACCCGAGCGCGAGCGTCAGGTGCTCTTTTCGATTCCCTATTACAACACGCCAAGCATCTGGATCACGGCCCGTGACCGCGATATCAGCATTGAGGATCATGACAGCCTCAAGGGGTTGAGCGTAGGGGTACAGCGTGGCTCCATTCGCGACGTCTATGTCACCGAAATGTACGGCGATGTGCTCGACATCCGCCGCTATGGCTCCTCTCAGGACGTTGAAAACGACCTTGAAAACGGTCGACTGGATCTGGCCTTCGAGGACTACCCGCTGGCCATCGAGAGCATTGACTTTCGCGATGATGACAGTCCGTTCAAACAGATTGGTCCTGAAATCAGTACGCCCAAACGCATTTTTGGCAGCGGCGCTGCCATGGCCTTTCGAACGCGAGACAAGGCGCTGGCCGAAACCTTCAATCAGGCCATTCGCGATGTCTACGCCGATGGCACCTTTGACAAGCTGATGCAGCAGTATTTTGACTATGACCTGTCCACGCCACCGGACAGCGCCAAACCCTGAGCCCACCGGTTTTGCGGTATTCACTCCCTGTATCTGGTGGCGCCCGGCGCCACCTTCATGAAAAAGGCCTCCGGACAATATCGTGGAACATCGCATTCATGAACTGAAGTCGGCCGTGCCCGGCACCGTCACTCGGCTACACAGCTTTCATTACGGCCCGCAGGACAGCGACCGCAGCGTCTACATCCAGGCATCACTGCATGCCGATGAGTTGCCGGGCATGCTGGTGGCCTGGAAACTCAAGCAGCACATGGCAGAACTGGAAGCTGCCGGGCGTTTACACGCACGCGTGTGCATCGTGCCGGTCGCCAATCCCATCGGGCTGACCCAGCAGCTGATGGATGTACCGCTGGGGCGCTATGAGCTGGAAACGCTGAAAAACTTCAACCGTCACTATTCGGACATGACGGCTGTGGTTGCCGAGGATCTGGAAGCAGTGCTGGGCGATAAGGAAGCTGATAATACCTGCCTCATCAGGGCACGCTTTCTGGCCGCGCTGGAAGATACATCACCGGCCAATGCCCTTGAGTCGCTGCAGCTGACCTTGCAGCGTCTGGCCTGTCAGGCCGATTATGTGCTGGATCTACACTGCGACTTCAACGCCGTGGCGCATTTGTACACGACCCCGGCGGCCTGGCCGACGTTTGAACCCCTGGCACGCTATTTCGGCGCGCGCGCCAGCATGCTGGCCACCGATTCCGGCGGCCAGTCCTTTGACGAGTGCTTTACGCTGGTGTGGGAGCAGCTGCGCGAGGGGTTTGGTGAGCGCTTCCCGATCGGCTACGGCACGCAGTCCATCACCCTGGAGCTTCGCGGCCAAGACGACGTTGATCATGATCTGAGTAATCACGACAGTCGCGCCATCGTTGACTGGATGATGCAGCTTGGGCTGATCCATGGAGAAGCACCGCCACTGCCATCGCTGCCCTTCCCGGCCACGCCGCTGTCGGCCATGGAATTTCTCACGGCGCCCGAAGGCGGACTGCTGGTCTTTCACGCCCACCCCGGTGATCAGGTGGTCAGCGGCCAGCTGGTGGCCGAGGTGATCGACCCGATCAGCGACGTGGTCCATGAGGTTCGCGCCTCGCAGGACGGCATGATCTATGCCAGAAGCCAGCGGCGCATGGCCACTGCCGGCATGATCGTGGCGGATCTGGCCGGCCATGAAAGTCGTCGCAGCGGCTATCTTCTGGCGCCCTGACCGTCGGCATTATTGCGTGACGCCTTACATACGGTCGACCCCGTCATGCTTTCCTGATGTGACAATTTTGTGATGCCGAAATGCAGATAATTCTGGCGAAATGGCCAACATGAGATAACTTTAAGAAAGTACAAGGTTCATCCACACATCGGAGTCAGGACACCATGTTCAAGAATCAGATTGAAGGCGAAACCAAGAACGCAGTAGGCAAGGCGCAGGAAGCCTATGGTGACTTTACCGATGATAACGAGCACCGCACCGAAGGCCGCCTGCGCAGCGCCGCAGGTCAGGTACAGTCCCAGTACGGTGAAGTCGTCGACAATGCGCGCGAATTCACGGTCAAGCAGCCGGTCGGCGCACTGGCCATCGCGGCAACCGTTGGTTTTGTACTGGGCGCGCTGATCACACGTCGCTGATCACTGCTCAAGTACCATTACTAAAGTACAATGGCCATGAAAAAAACCGGCTCCTCTGGAGTCGGTTTTTTTGTGCCTGCATCACACAGATCATGCCCGACACCTGCGTCAGAACGCTTCACGTCCTATCCCATGCCGACATGAAAGCCAGGCAGTCATCAAGGGCACGCAGGCATGAATAATGTGATTAGAAACGACGTCATAAATGATTCGAGCAATAAAAAACCGCCCGGGAAAACGGGCGGTGAACAGGAAACCAGAAATGATGATCTGAAGTATAGCCGGCCATGAGGGAACTGCCAGGTGTCGTGGCGCATCAAACCGGCTTTTCTACCAGTCCAGGGCCTGTTTAACAAAGGGAATGGTCAGCCGACGCTGCGCCGAAAGCGATGCGCTGTCGAGCCGGGTCAGCAATGCCAGCATATCCCCCAGCCTGCGCGGGCCACGATGGAGCAGATAACGAGCGACCTCATCGGGAAGCTGCATGCCACGCTGATGGGCTCTCAGACGTAACACCTCCAGCCGGTCTTCATCGCTTAGCGGCTGGAGATGAAAGGTCATCCCCCACCCCAGTCTTGATGCCAGATCCGGCAGGGCCACCGGCAAGGCACGGGGTGACGCCTGAGCGGCAATGATCAGGCGGCAGTTGGCATCCCGAAGGCGATTGAAACAGTGAAAAAGCGCTTCTTCCCAGCGCCTGCGGCCGATCACGCGCTCAAGGTCGTCAATGGCGATCAGATCAAGCGCCTCAAGATCTTCCAGCATGTGCGGTGGAAAGTGCCCCAGATCATTGAGGGGCAGATACAGCGCTCTGGCGCCTCGATCGCTGGCTTCAAGGCACGCGGCCTGAAGCAGATGGGTACGCCCGCTGCCGGAAGCTCCCCAGAGGTAAATAAACTGCTCGCCGCTGTCATCAAGCTGATGACGCAGATGGGTGACAAGGCCTGCATTGGCACCCGGCCAGAAGCCTGCGAACGTGACATCATCACGCGCACCAACACCTAGTGGGAGCTGTAGGGTATCCGGACTCATTACGGCGTCCATGCTCAAAACAAGGGGAACAGCAGCCACATTATCATGAACCCGACAATTCGGGGCAGCCTATCAGCACGGCCCCATCCTGCGGATGTAGTTGCGATGCGATTGGTCATGGCCGATGGTACAATGCCGTCCTTCTTGATTATCGCTCTGGCCCCGGCCGGAACCCCGTCTCATTTTCAGTGACAGGACCCCAACATGACCGAGCCTTCGTCTCGTGAGTCCCTCTCCTACAAGGATGCAGGTGTTGATATCGACGCCGGTAATGCGCTGGTCGAACGCATCAAGCATGTCGCCAAAAGTACAATGCGACCGGAAGTAATGGGTGGACTTGGCGGTTTTGGCGCGCTGTGTCAGCTTCCCAGCGGCTATCGTGAACCGGTATTGGTCTCCGGCACCGACGGCGTCGGCACCAAGCTCAGGCTGGCCATGGATGTGGGACGTCACGACACCATTGGCATCGACCTGGTGGCCATGTGCGTTAATGACCTGGTGGTTGCCGGCGCCGAGCCGCTGTTCTTTCTCGACTATTACGCCACCGGCAAGCTCAACGTCGAGATGGCCGCCGATGTCGTCACCGGTATCGGTGAGGGGTGCCGTCAGGCCGGGTGTGCGCTGGTGGGCGGCGAAACGGCCGAGATGCCGGGCATGTACGAGGGCTCCGATTACGATCTGGCCGGATTTTGCGTCGGCATCGTTGAAAAGTCGGAAATCCTGGATGGCTCGAAAGTCGGCGAAGGCGACGTGGTGCTGGGTCTGGCGTCCAGCGGCCCCCACTCCAACGGCTATTCCCTGATTCGCCGGGTGCTGGAACGCAGCGGTGCGACGCCCGACACCCGGCTGGAAGACGGCCAGACCCTGCGCGATGCGCTGATGGCGCCGACCCGCATCTACGTTAAATCGCTGCTGGCCATGCTGCATGACAGCGATGTCACCGTACATGCGCTTTCTCATATTACCGGTGGCGGCCTGCTCGAAAACATTCCTCGCGTTCTGCCGGACAACACCAGCGTCCATATCGATGCACAGGCCTGGCCGCGTCCGGCCGTCTTTGACTGGCTGCAGCGCGAAGGCAACATCGACGAGACCGAGATGCATCGCGTCCTCAACTGCGGCATCGGCATGGTAGTCGTCGTTCCGTCCAGCCACGCCGACCAGGCCGAGACCTATCTGGAAAGCACGGGAGAAACCGTGTACCGGCTGGGACATGTCAGCCGTTCGGACGAGACACAGCCAGGCGTTGTGCTTGAAAACGCGCGTCAGTAATCAGACAGGAAATATCATGTCCGACAGCGACACTTTTGATCAGGACTTTCAGCCCGAGCAGCCTGATCGCCAACGGCTGGTCGTTCTGATCTCGGGTAGCGGCAGTAACCTGCAGGCGTTGATTGACGCCGAAGCGCATGATGAGCTGGGCGGCGAGATTGCGGCCGTCATCTCCAATCGCGGCGATGCCTACGGACTGGTACGGGCACGCGAAGCAGGCATTCCGGCCGTGGTGCTTCCTCATCACGAGTATGACTCCCGCGAGGCCTTCGATGCGGCACTGGTCAAGGTCATTGATCGACACGCGCCGGATCTGATCGTGCTGGCCGGTTTCATGCGCATCCTGACGCCTGCGTTTGTCCAGCGCTATCATGGCCGCATGCTCAATATTCACCCGTCCCTGCTGCCGGCGTATCGCGGCCTGAATACGCATGCGCGCGCGCTGGCCGACGGGGTATCGGAACACGGCGCCAGCGTTCATTTCGTCACCGACGAGCTGGATGGCGGCCCTGTTGCCATACAGGCGGCCGTCACCGTGGCCCCTGATGACGATGAAGCAGCGCTGGCAGAACGGGTACTCACACGTGAACACGTGATCTACCCGATGACGGTGCGCTGGTTCATGCAGGGACGTCTCAAGCTGACCGCGGACGGTCCGCGCCTGGACAGCCATCCCCTGCCGGCCGGCGGTCTGCGACTGTCACCCGAGGATGTGACGGAAGAAGACCTCTAATACCTCAGAGCCTTCTGTCCAATGATCGCCATCACCGGCTCTGGTGATGGCGATTTTTTTATCCCACCAGTGTCGATACCGTGTTGCTTCCTGTAGGTGCGAAATAGACGGCGTCACGTTGAATGGTCGGCGGCAATCCAGGGGCAGTGCCACTCAAACCCGCATGGGGGCGATGTCCACGCACCTGGTGGCTTTTCTCCAACGCCCGAATCCTCTCCTGTCATGCGAACCATTTTCGACTTGTCGCTTCGAGCTGGTCTGCCAGGCTTGTGTCCTGATCCATCACTTGATGATCTTGTTCGGAAAACAGGGAAGCTTTCACATGAAATATCGTCCGCTTGGTAACTCCGGCCTGCTGGTCTCTGAAATAGTGCTTGGGACCGTTCCCTTCGGTGGCAGCGGTGGCTTTGAAAAGGCCGCCAGTGTCGATGTTGATGGCGCACGACGCCAGTTTGATATGGCGCTGGATGCCGGTGTCAACCTGATCGACACGGCAGATCTCTACTCCAAGGGAGAAGCCGAAGAGCTGGTGGGTCGGGCCCTTGGCGACAAGCGCAACGACATCATTCTGGCCAGCAAGGCGAGAAGCCCGATGAGCGACAACCCGAACCATAGCGGGTTCTCGCGCTATCATTTGATCAATGCCTGCGAGGCGAGCCTCAAGCGTCTTGGCACTGACCGCATCGATCTTTATCAGATGCATAACTGGGACGGCGTAACCCCGGTGGAAGAGATGCTTTACGCGCTCGACCATCTGGTGCAAAGCGGCAAGATTCGCTATTACGGCACTTCCAACTTTACCGGCTGGCAGATGATGAAAACCATCGGCAAGGCCGAACTGCACAACCTGATGCCGCCGATCAGCCAGCAGATCTATTACACACCCGAATCACGCGAGGCGGAATATGAGCTGATGCCGCTGGCGATCGATCAGAATGTCGGCACGCTGGTGTGGGGTCCGCTGGGCGAAGGCGTCTTTAACGGCAAGCTGCGCCGCGGTCAAAAGGCACCGGAAGGGACGCGTCAGGGCAACGGCTGGCCCGAGCCCTATATCCACGACATGGAACGTGCCTATGACATTATCGAGCTTCTGGCCGAAATCGGTGAGAAACATAACGCCTCGATCCCCCGTACCTGCCTTGCTTGGCTCAAGGACCGTCCGGGCGTGACGTCACTGATCATTGGTGCTCGCAATGAAGCACATCTCAAGGATGATCTGGCCGCGGCCGAGATGACACTGGATCAGGACGATATCGATCGCATCGAAGCGGCCACGCGTCCGGCGCCCCAGTACCCGTACTGGCATCGAGTGGTGTCCGGCATGGACCGCATCGACAAGGCAGAAAAGCCCTTTATCGATCACTATCGCAAGACCATCGATAACCGCAGCGACCAGCGCTGAGGGCTCAGACAGATCTTACTGCCCCTCCCTGAGGTGTAACATCAGGATAGAGAAAGACAGAAAAGCCCATCTTTTGGATGGGCTTTTTTATGTCTCTGAAAGCATATGATATTGCCATAAAAAAAGGCCCCCAATGAGGCATTGGGGGCCTTTTTGCGTCGATACCCGAAGGTATTCGATCATGCCAGAGGCATTAACGCTTGGGCTTCGGACGGCCCTGGACTGCCTTGAAACGCGGGTTGGTCTTGCAGATAACGTAAACGCGACCACGGCGCTTAACGACCTGACAATCCTTGTGGCGAGTCTTGGCTGACTTGAGTGAGCTGACGACCTGCATGCTACCTCCGTCTCCCTGAATGATCAGGGGCGATTGAATCCGTGATTTCAACTTTGTCGCCAGCAGGATTGACGCTGCTGACGACAATGTCATTTATATATCTGAACAGACCTCTGCGGCCATCCAGCGGATGGCCGGGAGCGGGCTATCAGTCCTGATTCATCTGCTGCTTGATCAGGTCACCGATAGTGGTCGGACCGGAAGTCTCGGTCTCCTGCTCACGCATGTTGCGCATGTTCTGACGCGTGTCGTCCTGATCCTTGGCGCGGATGGACAGGTTGATGACGCGGTTCTTGCGATCAACGCCAACGATGCGCGCTTCGACGCTATCGCCTTCATTGATCACGGTACGTGCATCTTCAACGCGGTCGCTGCTGATCTCGGAGGCCTTGAGCACGGCGATAACGTCAGTTGCCAGTTCAACGTAGGCTTCACGGGCATCAACTTCCGTCACACGACCGGACACGAGTGCGCCCTTGTCGTTGACCGCCAGGTACTCGGACATCGGATCGCTTTCAAGCTGCTTGATACCCAGCGAGATGCGCTCACGTTCCGGATCGATCGACAGGATGACCGCCTCGGCTTCTTCACCCTTGCGATAGCGACGAACGGCTTCTTCGCCGGTTTCGTTCCAGGAGATGTCAGAGAGGTGCACCAGACCGTCGATGCTGCCATCCAGACCGATGAAGATACCGAAGTCGGTGATCGACTTGATGGTACCGGAGACACGATCGCCCTTGGCAAAGCGCGAGCTGAAGTCTTCCCACGGATTGGAAGTGCACTGCTTGATGCCCAGCGAGATACGACGACGTTCTTCGTCGATATCCAGCACCATGACTTCAACATCATCACCAACCTGAACCACCTTGGACGGATGGATGTTCTTGTTGGTCCAGTCCATTTCAGAGACGTGAACCAGACCTTCAACACCTTCTTCCAGCTCGGCAAAGCAGCCGTAGTCGGTCAGATTGGTCACACGTGCGTTGACCTTGGTGCCTTCGGGGTAACGATTCTTGATGTTGACCCACGGATCTTCGCCCAGCTGCTTCAGACCCAGCGATACGCGATTGCGCTCACGGTCAAACTTCAGCACCTTGACATTGATCTCGTCGCCCACGGCCACGATTTCGCTCGGATGCTTGATACGCTTCCAGGCCATGTCGGTGATGTGGAGCAGGCCATCAACGCCGCCCAGATCAACAAAGGCGCCGTAATCGGTCAGATTCTTGACGATACCATTGATCTGCTGGCCTTCCTGCAGTGTCGCGAGCAGCGCTTCACGCTCGGCACTGTTTTCGGCTTCAAGCACGGCACGACGAGAAACGACAACGTTGTTGCGCTTCGCATCAAGCTTGATGACCTTGAAGTCGAGTTCCTTGTTCTCCAGATGCGCGGTGTCGCGAACCGGACGGACATCGACGAGCGAGCCCGGGAGGAAGGCACGGATGGAATTGACATCGACGGTGAAACCGCCCTTGACCTTTCCGTTGATCACGCCCTTGACGACTTCGTTTTCCTCGAAGGCTGCTTCCAGCTCTTTCCAGGCTTCGGCACGCTTGGCCTTTTCGCGAGACAGGCGCGTCTCACCGAAACCGTCTTCCACGGCTTCCAGCGCAACCTTGACTTCATCGCCGACCTTGATGGTCAGTTCACCATTGTCGCTACGAAACTGTGCCGCAGGGATCTGCCCTTCGGATTTCAGCCCGGCGTTGACAGTGATCCAGTCACCTTCAATGTCCACCACGGTCGCCATGACAATGGCACCGGGTTCCATGTTGATGTCCTGAAGAGACTGTTCAAACAGTTCTGCAAAGCTTTCGCTCATGGTATTCCTATAGTGATCAACAAAAAGCAACCAGGACGGCTGCATTCTCCACGCCACCAGCAAGCGCGGGCCAATGACAAACTCCCCGGGGACGTTAACGCTGGTTAGACGTGGCAGGGTTTACAGATGTTGACCGCTGCCACCCCATGACGTCTTGCCGGGGCCTCCGGAAATTCAGGCGCTCATTGCGTGCTTTTCAAACCACGCAGGGAGAGAAGTGCTTCAATGTGTGCCACGACATCCGGGATCGAAAGCTCGGTCGTGTCGATGGTGACCGCATCTTCAGCAGGCCTTAATGGCGCTACTGTTCGCTGCATGTCACGCGCGTCCCGAGCCTCTATCTCCTTTAAAAGGCTCGAAAGGCTAGCATGTTGGCCGGCCTGTCGCAACTGATCATGCCGTCTTCTTGCCCGTTCCTCGGCACTGGCCGTCAAAAATATCTTGAGCGGCGCCTCGGGAAACACCACGGTACCCATGTCGCGACCATCGGCCACCAGACCCGGGGGTTTGGCAAATTCACGCTGACGGGCCAGCAAGGCATCACGCACGCCGGTAATGGCTGCCACCTGCGAGGCACGCCCGCCAACATGCTCATTGCGAATGTCGGTGCTGACATCCTCCCCTTCCAGCATGATGCGGGTGTGTTCGTTTTCACTGACAAACGTCACGTCCAGCGCACGTGCCACCGATTCAAGCGCAGGCGCATCGGTCATATCGATATCACGACGCATGGCCGCCAGCGCCGTCAGCCGGTAAAGCGCCCCGGAATCCAGCAGGTGCCAGCCCAGATCCTGGGCCACCAGTCGGCTGATGGTCCCCTTGCCGGCCCCACCCGGGCCGTCGATGGCGATGACCGCCGCATTGGCCTGCTGACTCATGCGCCCTCCGAAACAGCCTCGACCTGCATACCGACTTCGCCGGCCAGTGCAGGAAAGTTGGGAAACGAGGTGGCCACATTGGCGCAGTCACGAATGGTGATATCACCTTCGGCACGCAGGGCCGCCACCGTGAAGGCCATGGCAATGCGATGATCCCCCAGGCTTTCGACTTCCCCGCCATGGTAGCGGCCACCGACGATGTCGATGCCATCTTCCACTACGGTATTGACCACGCCCAGCACGTCCAGACCGTCGGCCATGGCCTTGATCCGGTCGGACTCCTTGACCCGCAGCTCGAGCGCATCGCGAAGGCGTGTCGTGCCGCTCGCGTTGGCGGCAGCGATAAAGAGCACCGGAAACTCATCAATGGCCAGCGGCACCTGGTCCACCGGAATATCGATACCGTGCAATTCGGCGTGACGTACCCGTATATCGGCAACCGGTTCGCCGCTGACCTTGCGCTCATTGAGCAGCTCGATACTGGCCCCCATCTCCCGCAGGATATTGATGACACCGATACGGGTGGGATTGATCCCGACATGCTCCAGGGTGAGATCCGCCCCGGGTGTAATGGAGGCGGCCACCAGGAAAAACGCTGCAGAAGAGATGTCCGCCGGCACATCAATGAATCCGCCCGTGAGGCTACCACCACCTGCGATGTGGGCGACATCCTCATGACGGCTCACCGGGTAACCAAAGGCGGTCAGCATGCGCTCGGTATGATCGCGGGTCGGCGCCGGTTCGCGCACACGGGTCTCGCCGGTGGCATACATGCCGGCCAGCAGCAGACAGGACTTGACCTGGGCACTGGCCATGGGGAGATCATAGTCAATACCGGCAAGAGGCTGCCCTCCACGTACCGTCAGCGGCGGTCGTCCGCCCTCTCCGGTATCGATGACCGCTCCCATTAGTCGAAGCGGATCCGCCACCCGTCCCATCGGACGGCGGTTGAGCGAATCATCGCCGGTCAATGTGACGTCAAACGCCTGGCCGGCCATGAGCCCTGCAAACAGACGCATGCTGGTCCCGGAGTTGCCCAGATACAGCGCCCCCTTTGGCTGTTTCAGTCCGTGCAGGCCAACACCGTGAATGACCACGCGACCGGCCTGAGGACCTTCGATGGCCACACCCATTTCACGAAAGGCCTGAAGCGTGGCCAGACTGTCCTCGCCTTCAAGAAAGCCCTCTACGGTGGTCACGCCTTCTGCCAGTGCGCCCAGCATGATGGAGCGATGCGACATCGACTTGTCGCCGGGGACTCGAATGGTGCCCCTGACCTGACCGCCGGCGCTTGCACGGTACACAACGTTTCTGGTTTCCATGACCTGATAGCTCTTCTGGCTGAGTAATCTGTCGAAATAATGTCGCGCATGACTTGCGCGGGAAAAGATGCCGAGCATGGCATCACCGTCGCTACCGGCCACGGCAGCACGAAGTTCACTGACGCCGGTCTCGAACTCCGAAAGCGCCTGCAGGACCGCTTCCCGATTGGCCAGATAAATATCGCGCCACATCACCGGATCACTGCCGGCAATGCGGGTAAAGTCGCGAAAACCACCGGCCGCGTAGCGAAAGATGTCGAGCCGATCATCCTGACGGGCCAGCGTATCGACCAGTGAAAACGCCAGCAGATGCGGCAAATGACTGGTACGTGCCAGCACCTCATCGTGGCGCCCGACCGTCAAACGCTCGATGTGTGCACCACAGACCTGCCACAGATGCTCGATACGATGCAGTGCCTGTGGGTCGGTATCCACCTCGGGCGTGAGAATGACACGATGGCGTTGATAAAGCGTCGGGTTGGCTGCCTCGACGCCGCTTTTTTCCGCTCCTGCAATGGGATGGCCCAGCACCAGCCAGCTCGGCACCCGTCCCAGAGCAGAGCGAATCTGATCACGAATGGCTGACTTGGTACTGCCCACATCGGTCACAACCTGCCCGTGACGACGCAGCTGACTCAGCTGCGCCATGACCGGTGCAATGGCCATGACCGGCACGGCCAGCACAATCAGTGAGACATGCGGCAAAAAAGCCGCTGCGTCCGGGCCGCCATCATCAATCAGCCCCATGCGCCGCCCAAGGGCGACCTCATTGGGGTTGAGATCAACGCCGTAGCAGCGTCCCGCATAGCCGGCAGCGCGCAGGGCCGCCAGCAGAGAACCGCCGATCAGCCCCAATCCGATGACCAGAATGCCGGACTCTTCTGACAGTACGGCCGGCGTCCCTGAAATGGCCCGCTCGTTCAAATCACACCCATCGGATAGGATCCCAGTACGCGCACATCGGCAGCCCGCTGACGAACCTCTTCCAGCGCAGCCTGAACCCGTGGCTCTTCCTGATGCCCCTTGAAATCAATGAAGAAGACGTAGTTCCAGAGGCCATGCCGTGAAGGCCGGCTTTCAAGACGCGTCATGTCGACATGATGGCGGTGGAAAGGCTCCAGCAGGTCATGCAGGGCACCGGGCTGGTTGCGCATGGCAGCCACCAGTGAGGTCTTGTCTTCACCGCTGGGCGGCACATCGTGGTTGCCGATGATCAAAAAGCGCGTCGAGTTGTCCGGCATGTCCTCGATTTTTTCTTCAAGGCGCTCAAGGCCGTAAAGCCGCGCGGCCATGTCACCGGCGATGGCGGCAGTATGCCATTCGCTCTTGACCCGGCGAGCCGCCTCGGCATTGGAGGACACGGCCACGCGCTCGGCATGCGGATAATGGGCATCAAGCCACTTGCGACACTGTGCCAGTGACTGCGAGTGGGAATAGATGCGGGATACCTTGTCCCGGCGCGTATTGCTGCCGACCAGCAGATGATGGTGAATGCGCAGCACCACCTCACCGCAGATCCGCAGGGAAGTATCCATGAAGGAGTCCAGCGTGTGATTGACCACGCCCTCGGTCGAGTTCTCGACCGGCACCACGCCATAGTTGGCCGCGCCCGCCTCGACTTCACGAAAGACTTCATCAATGGCCGGCAGCGGTTTGCACACGGCACTGTCACCGAAATGCTTGAGCGCGGCCTGCTGGGTAAAGGTGCCCTCCGGGCCGAGATAGGCAGCACGCACCGGCTTTTCCAGCGCCAGACAGGCCGACATGATCTCCCGGAAAAGGCGTGCCATCTCTTCACCCGGCAGCGGCCCCTGATTCAGAGCCATGATGCGCTTGAGCACCTGGGCTTCGCGTTCGGGACGATAGAACACCGCTTCAGGGTCTTCGGCCAGCTTGACGTGCGCGACCTGCTGGGCGCAGGCGGCACGCTCGCTGATCAGATCAAGAATCTGCTGGTCCAGCGTGTCAATGCGATCACGCAGGGCGCCAAGATCCACGTCCTGATCGTTTTTATCATGAGATGAAAGATGATCCGACATGTGCTCTACCCGTAACGACGCTCGAAATCCTGCATAAAGGCCACCAGTCGATCAACGCCCTCTTCCGGCATGGCGTTATAAAGGCTGGCACGCATTCCACCCACGCTGCGATGTCCCTTGAGGGTCAAAAGGCCCGCCGCCTCGGACTCGGTCAAAAACGCCTTGTTGAGCGATTCATCACCAAGCACGAAAGGCACGTTGGTCAGCGAGCGATTGGCCGAGACGATCGGGTTGGAATAGAAACCGCTGCCATCAATGGCGTCATAAAGCTTTTGCGCCTTGCGACGATTGATCTTCTCGATCGCCTCGACCCCACCCTGTTCCTTGAGCCATTCAAAGACCAGCCCGGACAGATACCAGGCATAGGTGGCCGGCGTATTGAGCATGGAGCCGTTATCGGCAAATGCCTTCCAGTTCAGCATGGAAGGCGTTTCGCGACGGGCACGATCCAGCAGATCATTACGCACGATCACGATGACAATGCCGGCAGGACCGATGTTTTTCTGCGCGCCGGCATAGATGACACCGAATTTCGAGACGTCTATCGAACGCGACAGGATCGACGAGGACATGTCACACACCAGGGGCACATCGGCCTGTGGCACGTAATCCATCTGCAGCCCGCCGATGGTCTCGTTATCGCAATAATGCAGATAGGCGGCATCACTGGACAGATACAGCGCATCCTGACCGGGTACAGCGGTATAGCCGCTGGCTTCGGCCGAGGCGACGACATGCGCCGCGCCCAGATGCCGACCTTCCTTCAGGGCCTTCTGCGACCAGATGCCGGTATCCAGGTAGTTGCCGCTTCCCCCCTGTCCCAGCAGGTTGAGAGGCACACATCCGAACTGCTGTGTGGCGCCCCCCTGCATGAACAGCACACTGTAATTGTCCGGCACCTGCATCAGCTCACGCAGGTTGGCCTCGGCACGCTCTGCCACAGCGATGAAGGCCTCACTGCGATGACTCATCTCCATGACGGAAAGGCCACGCCCTTCAAAATCGAGCATCTCATCGCGTGCGCGCTCAAGCACGGCGGTGGGCAGCGTGGCGGGGCCGGAACAGAAATTGAAATGTCGGGTCATGTCAGGTCTCGACGGGCTTGAAAAAATAACGGCGCCTTTCCATGAAAGGCGCCGATGGTTCTACTCTTCGCGTGCCGAATCGGTCTCGCCGTCATCGGTGGCATCCGGTGCCTGGTCGGCCCCCTCGCTCAATGCCTCCTCATCCCCGGCGAGCACCTCATCATCATTTTCCAGCTCGTCATCCTTTTCAAGCTCATCAAGACGAACCGTGGACACCAGGCTTTCGCCCTTGACGGTACGAATCAGGGTAACGCCCTGGGTGTTACGCGAGCTGATGGAGACCTCACTGACGCGCGTACGGACCAGCGTGCCGCGATCGGAGATCATCATCATCTCGTCGCTTTCACCCACCTGGATGGCCGCCACCAACGCGCCGTTGCGGGCCGTGGTCTGCATGGCGATCACGCCCTGCCCGCCACGTCCACGCAGCGGGAACTCCTCGAGACGAGTTCGCTTGCCGTAACCGTTAATGGAGGCCGTCAGGATATAGCACTGACCTTCGCTGATCTGGCTGGCTTCCACTTCGCTTTCATCGTCGGCGCTTTCATCGATGGTGGTCGTGCTGGGAATGATCAGGCTGATGACACGAGCGTCGCCCAGCAGGCGCATGCCGCGCACGCCGCGCGCCGTACGGCCCATGGCACGTACATCGTTTTCATCAAAGCGGATCGCCTTGCCGTTGGAGGACAGCAAAATGGCATGATCGCTGCCGGAGGTAATGGCCGCCCCTACCAGACGGTCGCCCTCATCAAGATCAAGGGCGATCAGACCGGCACTGCGCGGCCGCGAGAACTGATCCAGCGTGGTGCGCTTGACCGTGCCGTTGGCGGTGGCAAAGAAGATATAGCTGTCGTCGCGATACTCCTTGACCGGCAGAATAGCCGTAATCCACTCGCCTTCATCCAGCGACAGCAGATTGACCAGCGGACGGCCGCGCGACCCGCGCGAGGCCTGAGGCATTTCATAAACCTTGAGCCAGTAGACCTTGCCACGATCGGAGAAGAGCAGCACGGTGTCATGGGTCGAAGCCACCAGCAGATGCTCGATGACGTCTTCATCCTTCATGCTGGTCGCCGACTTGCCACGTCCACCGCGCTTTTGCGCCTGATAGTCGGACAGCGGCTGAGTCTTGGCATACCCGCTGCGAGAGATGGTGACCACCATGTCCTCGGCGGCAATCAGATCTTCCATCGTGAGATCACGACGGCTGTTCTGGATTTCGGTACGGCGCCCGTCACGATACTGGTCACGAACGGCTTCCAGCTCTTCGCGAATCACTTCCATCAGACGGTCGGCCGACGACAGGATGCGGGTCAGCTCGGCGATGGTATCAAGGATGCCCTTGTACTCTTCCAGCAGCTTTTCGGTCTCAAGACCGGTCAGGCGGTGCAGGCGCAGCTCAAGAATGGCCTGCGCCTGACCCGCCGACAGCTGATAGCGGCTGCGATCATCAGAGAGCCCACAGCTCTCCTCGATATCATCAGGCTTGCAGGAGGTCGCGCCGGCACGGTCCAGCATGTCGATGACCTGACCCGGCATCCAGTCGCGTGCAATCAGCTTCTCTTTCGCTTCGGCCGCATTGGGCGAGGCCTTGATCAGCTCGATCACTTCATCGATGTTGGAGATGGCGACCGTCAGGCCTTCCAGAATGTGGCCACGTTCCTTGGCTTTTCTCAGCTCGTACAGGGTGCGGCGGGTCACCACTTCGCGGCGATGGCGAATGAAGGCTTCCAGCAGCTGCTTGAGATTCAGCGTTTTGGGCTGACCGTTTTCCAGCGCCACCACGTTGATGCCGAACACGGTCTCAAGCTGGGTCTGGGAAAAGAGGTTGTTGACGACCACGTCGCCGGACTCGCCGCGACGGGTTTCAATGACCACGCGCAGGCCGTCCTTGTCGGACTCGTCACGCAGCTCGGCAATGCCCTCGATGCGTTTTTCCTTGACCAGCTCGGCGATCTTTTCAATCAGACGCGCCTTGTTGACCTGGTAGGGAAGCTCGGTCACGACAATGTGATCACGGCCGGTGCGCTCATCGTGCTCGACGGTGTGGCGGGCGCGCACATGGATACGCCCGCGACCGGTACGGTAGGCATCCAGAATGCCGGCGCGACCGTTGATGATCCCGGCGGTCGGGAAGTCCGGCCCCGGAATGTACTCCATCAAATCGTCAATACTGAGCGTATGGTCCTCGATCAACGCCAGACAACCCTCGATGACCTCGGTCATGTTGTGCGGCGGCACGTTGGTCGCCATGCCGACAGCGATACCAGAGGCACCGTTGACCAGCAGGTTGGGGACACGCGTTGGCAGCACCTCGGGAATACGCTCGGTGCCGTCGTAGTTGTCGACCCAGTTGACCGTATCCTTTTCCAGATCCGAGAGCAGCTCATGCGACAGACGTGCCATGCGCACTTCGGTGTAACGCATGGCGGCTGCGCTGTCGCCATCGATCGAGCCGAAGTTGCCCTGGCCATCCACCAGCATGTAGCGCATGGAAAAGTCCTGAGCCATACGCACGATGGTGTCATAAACGGCGCTGTCACCATGCGGGTGATACTTACCGATGACATCACCCACGACACGCGCCGATTTCAGATAGGACTTGTTCCAGTCGTTGCGCAGTTCATGCATGGCATACAGCACGCGACGGTGTACCGGCTTGAGTCCATCCCTGACATCGGGCAGTGCTCGACCGATGATGACGCTCATCGCGTAATCAAGGTACGACTGCTTCAGCTCGTCCTCGATATTGACTGGCAGAATCTCTCTGGCGATCTCACCCATGGGTCGTCAAATCCTGGTCCTGTTCAAGAAGCCCTGCTGCCTGAGCGCCCCGGCCACAGGGGCCATAAAGCGCTCAGACGCGAACACCCGTAATGCAATCATGACGCACACATGATTGCGCACGAATGATCCAATTGGTTGGCACCGATTGTACCACAACCCCACTGCTCTCCGGCAGACAGTGATGCAATCCGAAGGTGATTTGGCTACCCGCTGACGATGGCCCTGTCAGGCCCGCCATTGAGGGCGGTCATTATCGGATAGTCCAGGAGTATGGGATCAGGCTACGCAAGCGCTGGCACCCGCGCCTGCCATTCGACATAATGTGCGCCTTCAAGGAAAGGACGCTATGTGGTTCAAGCATTTACAACTTTATCGCCTGCTCGATGAGCAGGACTGGTCACTGGATCAGCTCACACAAGCCCTCGATCCCTGGCGCTTTACGCCGGTCACCGAGACTCAGGCCCGCCGCGTAGGCTGGGCAGCGCCAGCCGGCCGTCATGGCGATCAGCTGGTGCACGAGATTCAGGGTCACCGTCTGATGACGCTGTTGCGTCAGGAGCGGCTGCTGCCGAGCGCGGTGGTCAAGGAAACGCTCGAAGAGCGCGTCGAGGCGCTGACGGCGCAGCAGGGTTATCCGCCCGGCCGCAAGGACAAGCTGGTGCTCAAGGAGCGCATTGTCGAAGAGCTGCTGCCGCGAGCCTTCACCCGTACCTCGCGCACGGATCTGTGGTGGGATACCAAACGCCGCTTGATCGGCATCAACGCCTCGAGTGCCAAACGCGCCGAGGAGATCCTCGACGTGCTGCGTGAATCGCTCGGCTCGCTCAAGGTGATTCCGCTGGCACCGCAGACCCCGGCCGGGCGCACCATGACCACCTGGTTGACCGACCCGACCACTCGTCCGGAAGGCATGGTACTGGGCGATCAGATCGAGCTTCGCGCCAAGGGCGATGACGGCATTCTTCGTGCCCGCAGCATCGACCCGGATGGTGAGGAAGTACGCATGTCACTGGATGTGGGCCGTCAGGCCAGCAAGCTGGCGCTGAACATCGAAGAACAGATGACGCTGGTGCTGCAGGAAGACATGTCCATCAAGTCGATCCGCTTTGCCGATGCCGTGCTCAAGGAGATCGACGACACCGACAGCGACGACAACCCTGTCCTGCAGATGGAGACCGAGTTTGCGCTCATGGCCCATGTGCTGGGCGATACTGCCGAGCGCCTGATGCAGTGGCTGGGTGGCGAAGCGACGCCGGCGCCTGCAGCTCCATGAATCAACCGTCTGACGACCCGGAAATCGAGATGACCGCCTCCCCGGATGCGCTACCGCCCGTAGACGACTTCGAGGCCATACGCCCCTACAACGACGATGAGGTCGTTGATACGCTGGCTCGTCTGGTCCGCAATGACGAGTTCATCGACACCATTACGCGCTACCGGCTGCCGAAACTTGCCCGTGTCGCGCCTCGTGTGGCGCGGGCACTGGCACGCCACGGGCTCAGACGCGCAGTACGCAACATTCATACGGTCAGTGATTTTCAAAATCACATTTCCCATTACATGGCACGCATGATCCAGAACACGACCAACACCTTCAGCGTGGAAGGTCTTGAGCATCTGGATCAGCAAAAGGCCTATCTCTTTATCGGCAACCACCGCGATATCGCGCTCGACCCGGCATTTGTCAACTATGCGCTCTATCACAGCGGGCGCAGTACCGTGCGCATTGCCATCGGTGACAACCTGCTGCAAAAGCCCTATGTGACCGACCTCATGCGGCTCAACAAGAGCTTTATCGTGCCCCGCTCGGCACGAGGCAAGCGGGCCATGCTGGCGGCCTATCAGCAGCTTTCCAACTACATTCGTCACTCGATTGTCGATGACAATCATCCGATCTGGCTGGCACAGCGTGAAGGTCGCGCCAAAAATGGCGTGGATCGCACTGACAGTGCGATCATCAAGATGCTGGGCATGGCTCGACGCATGAAGGACAAGGACGCCTCGGTCAACGACACGATTGCCGAGCTGCGCATCGTGCCCGTCTCCATCAGCTATGAGTTCGATCCCTGCGATCAGCAAAAGGCGCGCGAGCTCAAGGCCCGCCATGATGGCACGGCGTATGAAAAGATCGCCTACGAAGACATCCTCTCCATCGCCGCCGGCATTACCGGCCACAAGGGACGGGTCAGGCTGGTTTTCGGCACGCCGCTGACGGGCGATCAGGACAATTACGACAGTGCCGCTCAGGAGATCGACCGTCAGGTGCTGAACAACTACACGCTCTTCCCAAGCCACTATCTGGCCCTGGAAGCCACCGGGCATGCGCCCGAGCTTGTCGATGTCAACAACATCACCCCGGCCGACCGTCAGGCCTTCAACAAGCGTCTTGAGCAGGTGCCGGAAGATCTACGCCCCTGGTGGCTGTGTCAGTACGCCAATCCGGTGCTCAACCGGGCCGGACGCGATCCGCTCTAACCCTTCTGTCTTGACAGTTCTGCCCCGCGGCCTTTCCTGACGCCCTGCGCCCTGTTTGCAGGGCGCAGGGCAGGAGGTCCTACTTGCGCCAGAAGGTTGGCGTCATCAATACCAGCACGGTCAGGATTTCCAGACGCCCCATCAGCATGCCGATGCTTAACATCCACTTGGCGGCATCCGGCAGCGAGGCAAAGTTGCCTGAAGGACCAATCACGTCCCCCACCCCCGGGCCGACATTGGCAACCGCTGTTGCCGCACCGGACAGGGCCGTCATCAGATCCAGCCCCATCAGTGACAGGCCCAGCGCCAGCACCGCCACGGTAAAGAAGAAGAAAAAGGAAAAGGCGATAACGCCGCGAATCTGGTCATCGGTCAGTACGCGCCCGTTATAGCGCTGCACAAAAACGCCGTTGGCATGCACCAGATAGCGCAGCTGATTGACCAGCATGATCAGGCCCACCTGGAAGCGAAAAACCTTCATCCCCCCACTGGTTGACCCCGAGCAGCCGCCGACAAAGGTCAGATAGAAAAAGGCCACCGAGGACAGTGGGCCCCACATCGTATAGTCATCCGAGGCATAGCCGGTGGTGGTCACAACAGACACCACGTTAAAGGCCACCTGCGTCAGCGCATCGAAAAACTCCATGCCGCGCACGGTGCGATACAGGGTCAGCAGCGCAATGACCACCACCAGAAGCGCCAGAAGCCCCCTCACCTGCTGATCCTTCCAGAGCACGCCCGACCGTTCACGCGCCATGCGGATATAAAGCACGAAGGGCAGCGCACCGGTCAGCATGGAGAGCACGCTGAGCCACAAAATAAGCGGTTTGTCGGCGTATTGACCAAAGGAGGCGTCGTAGTTGGCAAAGCCGCCGGTAGCTACAGACGTCATGCCATGCACCACGGCGTCCAGCGGCAGCATGCCGGCCAGCCAGTAGCTGACAATCGAGACGATCGTGAAGCCGACATACACCAGACCGATCGCCTTGGCGACCGTACCGGCCCGAGGCAGCACCTTGTCCGACCAGTCGGAGGATTCGGTCTGAAACAGTCGCATGCCGCCCACGCGCAGAAAGGGCAGCACGGCAATCGCCATCACGATGATCCCGACCCCGCCGACCCACTGCATCAGACCGCGCCAGAGCTTGAGCCCATCGGAAAGGTGTTCAATGCCGACCAGCACGGTCGCCCCGGTCGTGGTAATGGCCGAGACCGACTCAAATACCGCATCGGCCATCGACAGACGCGGCGCGCCGAACTGCATGGGCAGGCTGGAAAAGGCCGACATCACCACCCAGCTGGAGGTGGTCAGGATAAACATCTGCCGGGGGCGCAACTCGATATGCACCCCCCAAGTCAGCAAAATGAACGTCACGCCGGTGCCAAAGGTCGCGGCAAAGGCCCATAGAAAGGGCCACATCTGCCCGTCGCCTTCCAGCGCCAGCAAAAACAGCGGAATCAGCATGAACAGCGACAGGACCAGTAACAGCATGGCCAGAATGCGCAGAATGGGGCCTATTCCGGCCGGATTACGAAAAAGCGGCAGACGCAGCATGCATTGCATCCAGAATGGTCAACAGGTGCGCGCTACTATAGCGGTTAAGGAAAAAGGGCGCAGCCGGAAAGGCTTATAAAAACAAAAGCCGGCGCGAGGCCGGCTTCAAACACAACTCTTAAACCTTTGGATCATCACCAGCTTTCGTACACGCTTTTGGCATGTATTGAGCTTCAATGGTCGCATCGCAAGACCATACGCCATCCTTGGCTCTCTTCAATGCAATATTTTTACCGTTTAATGAAGAGCTAGATTGCGTATTGAAGTCAATCTGTACGGATGCAACGCCGCTATTGCCATCATTTGTTGCTGGAATGGTCAACGCGCCCATTTTCACATCAGCAGGGGTAATACCAATGAAACCTTCTGTGTCCTTGGTCATGCTGAGGGTTTTTCCTCGGAGAACTGCTTCTTCGATATTAACCTGTGTACTCTTGAGCGTCGCCAGTGCAGAAGCCGCCTCAGACCTCGCCACATAGTCCTGATAGCGCGGCACGGCAATGGCCGCCAGTACACCGATGATGGCGACCACGATCATTAGCTCGATCAACGTAAAACCACCCTGCCTGCCTGCCATTGACGTGTCCTTCCCGATTGAATGCATGTGTCCCTGCTCGAAAAGCAGGATAACGGTATATTTTGCGTCTGGATGTTGAGAGACGCAGAGCTTTTAACGACAAAAGCACCGGGAACTTTAGAGAAGGGATTGACCGCCGATAACATGGGGCAAGTTGCCAATCCCTCTGATCATATGGATTTACGTGCATGCCGGATGCCCTCTCTCAACTGTCTGCCAACCCCCTGCGCAGCCTCGCCCATCAGCTGGTCGAGGATGGTCTGCTGGAAGCCAACCAGGCGCTGGCACTTGAAGGGCAGGCACACCGCGAAAAGCGCGCACTGCTCAAGCTGATCATCGAAGAGACCGGTATATCGCAGCGCGATGCAATCCAGAGTGCCGGCTGGGCCTTTGGGCTGGGCTGTGTTGATCTGGACGCCATTCCCATCGCCCGCCTGCCGCCGTTGCAGGGGCTGACGGAATCCATGATTCGCCGGCTGGGCGTGTTACCCCTGCTGCGTCAGGAGCGCGCCCTGGTCGTGGCGGTGGATGACCCCTCTCGCCTGCCCGAGCTCGATGAGCTGCAGTTCGTGACCGGTATGAGCATAGAAGGCGTTCTGGCACCTGCCGAGCAACTCGCCACCAGGCTCGAGCAGTATCTGCAGGTCCATGGCGAAGGCGCGCTGGCGCTGCTGGAGGGCCAGAACGCCATCGAGACCCTGGCGCTTGAGGAAGGCGATCTGGCTCTGGATCAGACAGAAGACGCCTCCTTTCAATCCAGCGACGATGCGCCGGTGGTGCGCTTCGTCAAACAGGTCCTGCTGGACGGCATTCGCCGGGGCGCTTCCGACATCCATTTCGAGCCATTTGATGAAAGCTTTCGGATTCGCTTTCGCGTTGACGGCATTCTTATGGAGGCCTCTCGTCCGCCAGCGCAACTTCGACAGCGCATTGCCGCCCGCATCAAGGTCATGGCAAAGCTTGATATCTCGGAGCGACGCCTGCCCCAGGATGGCAGCGTACGCCTGAAACTGTCGAGCAAACGTCACGTCGAGTTTCGCGTGAACACCCTGCCAACGCTGTTTGGCGAAAAGATTGTCATGCGTCTGCTGGACCCGGACAGTGCCCGCATGGGCATTGATGCGCTGGGCTTTACGCCCGAGCAGCGCAATATTTTCGAACAGGCCATCGCCCGACCTCAGGGCATGATTCTGGCCACCGGGCCGACCGGCAGCGGCAAGACCGTCACGCTCTATACCGCGCTTAATCTGCTCAACACCGAAGCGCGCAACATTGCCACCGCCGAGGATCCGGTCGAGATCAAGCTTGAAGGCATCAATCAGGTCAACGTACGCCCCAATATCGGCTTTGATTTCGCCGCGGCCCTGCGCGCCTTTCTGCGTCAGGACCCCGACGTGGTCATGGTGGGTGAGATTCGCGATCTGGAAACCGCCGAAGTCGCCATCAAGGCGGCGCAGACCGGGCACCTGGTACTGTCGACGCTGCACACCAATTCTGCGGCCGAAACCCTGACCCGACTGGGGAACATGGGCGTGGCAGGGTTCAACATTGCCACCTCCATCAGTCTGATCATCGCCCAGCGGCTGGCGCGCCGACTGTGTGAGCGCTGCCGACAGCCGGTGTCGCTGCCCCGCGAAGTGCTCAAGCATCAGGGCCTTGATGATGCACAGATCGACCAGGCCACGCTGTATCAGGCCGTGGGCTGTGAGCACTGCACTCATGGCTACCGAGGGCGCGTGGGCATCTATGAAATGGTGCCCATCTCATCTGCCATGAGTCATCTGATCATGCAGGATGCCGGCGCCATGGCGCTGGCAGAGCAGGCAAGGCGCGAAGGACATCATGATCTGCGTCGCAGCGGCCTTCAAAAGGTGCTGACAGGTCTGACCACGCTGGAAGAACTCAACCGGATCATTCAGGAGTAACTGTTGCGATGGCATTTTCTGCCCTGTCAAAACGCTCAGCGGCCTCATCGGGTCAGGCCATCACCTTTCGGTGGATGGGCAAGAATGGCCGTGGCGAACGGGTCAGGGGTGAAATGCATGGTGTCAGCGAACATGACATTCGCCGCCAGCTGTCATCACAGGGCATCGTCGTCACCCGTCTGATCCGCAAGCGCAGTCTGCCCGGCATGGGCCATCGTATCAGAGGGGGAGACATCACCCTGTTTGCCCGTCAAATGGCCACCATGATCCGTGCCGGCGTACCGCTTTTGCAGTCTCTTGAAGCGGTCGCCAACGGCACCAATCGACCGGCGTTGCGCCACTTTATCGAGACCGTCAAGCAGGACGTTTCAAACGGCATGAGCTTTTCACAGGCACTGGCGGCGCATCCGCGCCATATCGATCAGCTGTTCGTTCATTTGATCGAGGCCGGAGAACAGGCCGGTGCTCTGGATCGCATGCTGGATCGCGTGGCCACCAACAAGGAGCGCCTGGATAACCTCAAGGGGCGCGTACGCAAGGCTCTGTATTATCCTGCCGCCGTGGTGGCCGTGGGCATCGCCGTGACAGCCCTTTTATTGATCAAGGTCGTACCACAGTTTGAAAGCATGTTTGCAAGCTTTGGCGCCGAACTGCCGGCCCCGACCCGAATGACCATTGCGCTTTCGGATGCAGCGCAGCGTCTCTGGTGGCAGGTACTGCTGGCCACGCTGGCCCTCGTTTTTTTTACACGTCGTATGCTGGCACGCTCGCCGGCTCTGGCGTTTCAGGCCAGCCGCCTGTTGCTCAAGCTTCCGGTCATCGGTCCGGTCATTGAAAGGGCGGCCATTGCGCGATTTTCAAGAACACTTGCGACCACCTTTGCCGCCGGCGTGCCATTGATGTCAGCATTGGAAACAGCGGGCGGCGTCTGCGGTAATCTGGTGTTTGAGCAGGCCATTGAGCGTGTGCGCCAGGACCTCAGTACCGGACAGCAGCTCAATTTTGCCATGCGCACCACGGGACTTTTTACGCCCATGGCGCTTCAGATGGTGGCCATCGGCGAGGAGTCCGGCGCGCTGGAGGCCATGCTTAACCGCGTGGCCGATTTTTACGATGCCGAGGTCGAAAGCCGGGTCGATACCCTGACCACTCTGATGGAGCCTCTGATCATTGTGGTGCTCGGCTCGCTGGTGGGCGGCGTGGTGGTCTCGATGTACCTGCCCGTCTTTGACCTTGGCAGCGCCATATAGGAATCTCGACATGACTCCGCTGAGCGACCCCTTTTTACTGTGTCTTGTGGCACTGTTGGCGCTGACACTGGGCAGCTTTCTCAACGTGGTGATTGCTCGCCTGCCCATGATGCTGTCACAGCAGTGGACTCGGGAAGCGCATCAGACGCTTGCGCTGACGCTACCGGCACAAAAGCGCTGCAATCTGCTCGTCCCGCGCTCCCACTGCCCTGAATGTGATACGCCCATTGCCTGGCATGACAACATTCCTCTGGTGGGCTATCTGAAACGCCGGGGGCGCTGCGCGCAGTGTCGATGCGCCATCAGCGTGCAGTATCCGCTGGTCGAGGCAGCCAGCATGGCACTGGTGCTCTGGGTGGCATGGCACCATGGCCTGACACTGGACACGCTGGCGATGGCGCTTGCCTGTCTGACACTGCTGGCGCTCGCCGTCATCGACTGGCGTACCATGCTGCTGCCGGACGTGCTTACCCTGCCTCTGCTATGGGGCGGCCTGTTATATCAACTGATCAGCCACCCTGACAGGCTGGCCGAGTCCGTCATTGGCGCGATGGCCGGTTATGGTGTTGCCTGGGGGTTTTACTGGCTTTTTCGCCTTGCGACAGGCAGAGAAGGTCTGGGTCGTGGGGATTTCAAGCTGCTCGCCGCCCTGGGGGCCTGGTGTGGCTGGATGTCCCTGCCGCTGATTCTGGTGCTCTCGGCGACCACGGGTGCCGTGATCGGCATCATGATTCAGCTGGTCATCCCGCGTCTGCGAGGCGCGCCGATGCCCTTCGGGCCCTTTCTGAGTGCGGCCGGCATGCTGATACTGCTGGGAGGTGATAGGGTCATTGCGCTGTATTACAACATCATTGGCCTTGCGATCTAGCTTTTATCCATTTTCGCCTTCGGGCATCACAACGCTTATCTTTGGGAGCTCTCATGTTGATTATCGGCCTGACCGGCGGTATTGCTGCCGGCAAGACCACCATCGCCGAAGCCTTTGCCAGGCGCGGCGCGGCCTGGGTCGATGTGGATCATCTGGCCCACGAGGTCGTCATGCCGGGTGAACCGGCTCTGGCCGATATCCGCGAGCGCTTTGGCGACACCATCATGACAGAACAGGGCGAGCTGAATCGGGCGGCCCTGCGCCAGATCATTTTCGATGACACTCAGGCGCGCCAGGACCTTGAAGCCATCACCCACCCCCGCATCCGGGAAAGACTGACTCAGCGCCTTGAGACGCTGTCCGGGCCATATGCCCTGCTGGTCTCGCCGCTGCTGCTGGAAACCGATCAGCATCAGCTGGTGAACCGGATTTTGGTGATCGATGTGCCCCCCGAGGAGCAGATCCGAAGGACCTGCGAGCGTGATGGCGTGTCCGAAGCGCAGGCGCGCGCCATCGTGGATGCCCAGATGTCACGCAATCGACGACTTGCCAGCGCCGACGACGTTATCGACAATGTTGGCAGCTTTCACGTGGTCGATGCCCGAATCGAGCGGCTCGATCTTTTTTACCGCCAGCTTGCCAGTCAGTACAACGCCAATGAGTGATGATAAACAGACACCTGTCGTACCCTGCCCTCAGTGCGGCAAGCAACTTTACTGGACCAGTGACAACCCCTGGCGACCGTTTTGTTCCAAACGCTGCAAGATGATCGACCTGGGCGCCTGGGCCGATGAATCACACCGCATTGCCGGAGAGCCGGCCATGGATGATGCAAGCCTCGACGAGCTCATGAACCGCATCGAACGCGGCGACCAGTAGCGCTCGGCGCTCGATGGTTGCAGCACTTTTGCAGGCCATGAATAAAAAAGGGCCACCCCAATGGGGTGGCCCTTTTGTCTGTCGAGCGCGCTGGCCTAACGCCAGAATTCCCGAATCGAGGCAATCCCCTGCGCACCCACGGCACGCGCCCGATCACCGTCATCACGCGAGGTGCCGCCCAGGGCATACACCGGCATGGTCACTTCTTCAACCATCTGTTGCAGATCATGCCAGCCAATAGTCACCGCCCCCGGATGACTGGGCGTTTCTCGTACCGGCGACAGCGTTGCGAAATCACAGCCCAGTCGCTGGGCCTGAGCCAGCTGCTCATCGTTATGAGTGGAGGCTGCCAGCCATTTGCCTTCCTCGATGGGACGATGCGTCAGCGCCATCAGCTCACGGCTGGGCAGGTGTAGACCGTCGGCATTCACGGCCCTGAACGTCTCCAGCGAGCAGTTGAGCACCAGTGACGCTCCGTGCTCGCGACACGTGGCCAGCGCCCGCTCGGCGCGAGCTCGGTAAACGCTTTCTTCCAGATCATGGGCACGCAGCTGTACCAGCTTGATGCCATCTTCCACCAGCGCACGCTTGAGCTTGCGGTCAAATTCATCTTCATCGCTGGCTTCCCCCGTGATTAGATAATCATGGGGCAGGGTCACGGCACGAATGATGGGACCGTTGGCGGCCGGGAAGGCGTAACGGCCGAAATCATCCGGACTGACCCAGCGCACCGCCTGCCCTTCACGCCCCCAGGGCTCGCCCTCGAAATCATGGGTTTCCCAGACGTCGAGCAGGATGTGCTTGTCGGGATACTCATGATGCACGCGAATCAGCGGCTGAGCGCGCTGAATGCTGATGCCCAGCTCTTCACGCAGCTCACGACGCAGCGCTTCGAGCCCGGTTTCATACGGGGCCAGCTTGCCACCGGGGAATTCCCACAGTCCGCCCTGATCGGCAATCGATGGCCGCCGTGCAATCAGCACCTGGCCCTGATCGTTGAAAATGGCCGCAGCGGCGACATGTACCCTTCTTTTCGGCATGCTGGCATGACCTTTCATGATGCGTGAATATCAATCGGTAAAGGGGATGGTACAATCCTGCCACCCCGAAACGTAATAGCGACAGTGCCCCTGACGTGCGTCAGCTGCGGTAGTCGGCATTGATGGAGACGTAATCGTGGGAGAGATCCGATGTCCAGACCTGCTCTCTCGCCGTGCCCCGCCCCAGATGGATCGTGATGTTGATCTCTTCTTCTGCCATGACGGCGGCACCGGCCTCCTCGCGGTACTCCTGCGCGCGGCCCCCCTGACGTGCAATGGTGACACCGTTAATCTCGATCGAGACCTGGCTGACATCAAAGTCCTCAATGGGCACCTTGCCGACCGCCATTAACAAACGCCCCCAGTTGGCATCGCTGGCATAGAGCGCGGTCTTGACCAGTGGCGAATGCGCCACGCTGAAAGCAACCGCCAGAGCCTCTTCGCCACCGGCCGCCTCTTCAATGGTGACCGTGACAAACTTGGTGGCGCCTTCGCCATCACGCACGATGGCCTGAGCCAGTGTCAGCAACACATCGTCAAGCGCATGGGCAAACTGCTCCAGCGCCTCATCGCCATCAATCGTCACCCCATGCCCCGTTGCGACCATGGTGCAGGCATCGTTGGTCGAGGTATCGGAGTCGATGGTGATGCGATTGAAGCTTTTATTGACGCTTTCGCGCAGCAGGGTCTGCAGCGTGTCGTGAGCAATGGCGGCATCGGTCGCCACAAAGGCCAGCATGGTGGCCATGTTGGGGCAGATCATGCCGGCCCCCTTGGAGATGCCGTTAATGGTGACCGGCTGCCCCTTGATCATGATCGTGCGCGTAGCCCCCTTGGGGCGCGTATCGGTGGTCATGATGCCTTCGGCCGCGGCCTGCCACTGCTCGGCATCCAGCGATGCCAGAGCGGCATCCAGACCATTGCAAATCCGCTCGACCGGCAACGGCTCTCCGATCACCCCTGTGGAAAAGGGCAGAACCTGTTCCGGCAGCTGACCGGTGCGCTCGGCGAGTGCAGCGCAGCAGGACAGCGCATCCTGCATGCCCGACTCGCCGGTGCCGGCATTGGCATTGCCGGTATTGATCAACAGATAACGCGGTGCACCGTCTGCCAGATGGCGCCGCGCCACATGTACCGGTGCCGCGCAAAAGGCGTTGCGTGTGAAGGTAGCGGCCACATGACTGCCTTCAGCCAGTTCAAAAATGACCAGATCACGACGATCTGCCTTCTTGATGCCGGCCCGGGCAGTGCCCAGTCGCAGCCCTTCGATGCGAGGCATATCGGGAAAATGCGCTTTACCTACGGCCATGACCACTCCCCTGTGCTGTTTTTGTGGCCTGCCCGGCACCTGTACGGCCGCCGGGCAGTGCGGGTACATCAATGATTATTGATCGAGGCTGCCGTGACAGTGCTTGTACTTCTTGCCGGATCCACACGGACAAAGGTCATTACGACCAACCTTCGGCTCGTCACGACGCACGGTCGGGTTTTGCACGGCTTCAGCCGCAGCAACCGCCTCTTCGCTGATCTCGGGCGCCGGCACATCCTCATGAGCGACATCGGTGCGTGTCATCTCGCTGGCCTGCTGTTCACGCTGTAGATGTTCACGGCGCTCATGCTCGAGCATTTCCGGATCCGCCTGCTGACGAATTTGAACATGGCTGAGGATGCGCACGACATCGGATTTGATGTTGTGCAAAAGCGTCTGGAACAGCTCGAAGGATTCGCGCTTGTACTCCTGCTTGGGGTTTTTCTGGGCGTAACCCCGCAGGTGAATGCCGCGACGAAGATGGTCCATCGACTGCAGATGTTCCTTCCAGCGGGTATCGAGCACCTGAAGCATGACCTGCTTTTCAAAGCGGCGCATGGTCTCGTCACCCACGGACGCTTCCTTCGCTTCCCAGGCTTGGCGAAGCTGCTCGTGCAGTCGCTCGCGCAGCATCTCTTCGTGGAAGCCTTCATCGTCATGCGCCCAGGCAACGACCGGGGCATCAAGATTGAATTCCTGACGCAGATGCTCTTCAAGTCCGGGCAGATCCCACTGCTCGGCCAGGCTCTGAGGTGGCACATAGCTTGAGATGGCGTAATCGAGCATCTCGACACGCAGGCCCTGAACGTTGTCGGAAACATCGTCGGAGGCCAGGATTTCGTCTCGCTGGTCATAGACAACGCGACGCTGGTCGTTGGCCACATCATCGTATTCCAGCAGCTGCTTTCGCATGTCGAAGTTGCGCCCTTCCACCTTGCGCTGAGCACGCTCGACGGCATTGCTGACCATCTTGTGCTCGATGGCCTCGCCCTTCTCGAGACCCAGAACGCCCATCATTTTCTGGACGCGCTCGGAGCCAAACAGACGCATCAGGTTATCTTCCAGCGACAGGAAAAACCGGGTTGAACCCGGGTCGCCCTGGCGGCCGGAACGCCCGCGCAGCTGATTATCGATACGGCGCGACTCGTGACGCTCGGTGCCGATGACATGCAGACCGCCGGCCTCGATAACCGCATCGTGGCGCTTTTTCCATTCCGCCTTGACCGCTTCGATGGCAGCATCGCTCGGGTTATCCAGCGCGGCGACCTCGGACTCCCAGTTACCGCCCAGCATGATGTCGGTACCGCGACCGGCCATGTTGGTGGCAATGGTGACCGCTGCCGGGCGCCCGGCCTGCGCAATGATTTCCGCTTCACGATCATGCTGCTTGGCATTGAGAACGTTGTGGGCAAGCTGCTGCTTGCGCATCATCTCGGAGAGCACTTCGGAGCTTTCGATCGATGCTGTACCGACCAGCACCGGCCGTCCTTCGGCCTGCTTCACCTTGATGTCTTCGATGATGGCCTCGAACTTCTCATGAGTCGTCATGAAGACCAGATCGTTGAGATCCTTTCGCGCCCTTGGTTTGTTGGTCGGTATCACCAGAACGTCGAGATCGTAAATCTCACGAAACTCGAAGGCTTCGGTATCGGCCGTGCCGGTCATCCCCGAAAGCTTGTCGTAGAGACGGAAATAGTTCTGAAAGGTGGTAGAGGCCAGGGTCTGGCTTTCCTTCTGGACTTCCACGTTCTCCTTGGCTTCAACCGCCTGATGTAGACCTTCCGACCAGCGACGACCATGCATGGTACGACCGGTATGCTCATCGACGATGATGACCTCACCCTTGGCCACCACGTAGTCCACATCGCGATGGAAAAGATGCTTGGCCCTCAGCGCGGCCCCTACGTGATGCAAAAGTCCCAGGTTGTGCGCGGCGTACAGGGAGTCTTCATCCGGCAGGAGACTGGCCTGGCGCAGAAGGTTTTCGATCTCGTTGTGCCCGCGCTCGGTCAGCTCGATCTGCTTTTGCTTTTCATCGATGACAAAATCGCCGGTTTCAGGATCTTCCGGATCCTCGCTGGGGACCAGCGGCGCGACCAGCTGATGGATGGTGCGATAGATATCGACGTCTTCGTCCACCGGGCCTGAAATGATCAGCGGTGTGCGTGCCTCATCGATCAGGATCGAATCCACTTCGTCGATAATGGCGTAATTGAGCCTGCGCTGGACCTTGTCAGCCTGAGAGAAGGCCATATTGTCGCGCAGGTAGTCAAAGCCGTATTCGTTATTGGTGCCGTAGGTAATATCGCAGGCATAGGCGTTGCGCTTGTCGCGCGGCTGCTGACCGGCATAAATGACGCCCACGGATAGCCCCAGAAATTCATACAGCGGGCGCATCCAGTCCGCATCACGGCGCGCCAGATAATCGTTGACCGTGACCACATGAACGCCAAGCCCCGGCAGCGCATTGAGGTAAACGGCAAGCGTTGCCACCAGCGTCTTGCCCTCGCCGGTTTTCATTTCGGCAATCCGGCCTTCATTGAGGGCCATGCCGCCAATCATCTGGACATCGAACTGACGCATGCCCATCACACGTTTAGTGGCCTCGCGAACGGTGGCAAAGGCTTCAGGCAACAGTTTTTCAAGCGTCTCGCCGTTGGCAAGCCGCTCGCGCAACACGATGGTCTGCTGCTGGAGCGCGCTGTCATCAAGGGCGCTGATGGACTCTTCCAGCGCATTGATCCGGGTAACGGCCTTGCGCAGGCGTCTGACTTCACGGTCGTTCTTGCTGCCGACCATTTTACGTAACAGCGTATTCAGCATCTCTTTATCCTGTGTCGTCGTGTCATGTCGTTAAAAAGGGCAATGACACGTCGAAGGCGGACCTCGTCGCGATAGCACATCATGGCCTGTCGGCATGCCAAGCCAGGGCCGCACAGGCAATACCGCACGCACAACATCAAACAGCGTTACCGGCAGACACCAGACGCGCAGCACCAGACGCCTGAGACGATAACGGCGACGCGACTCGGCGCGAATATGTTCTGGCGAATGGAAACAGATCCGGATCAGCTGGGCAGCCGTGCCATCAAGGCGAGCATCGGCCATACCGATCGGCAAAAGGCAGCCAATCAGAATGCCGGCCAGCCACCATCGAGTCCTGAAGCCCCGTGGCAGGCGGAATGTGCGAGCGGGATGGGTCATGCTGTCAATCTGAGGATCAGCCGTGATAAATTGGCGCTATCCTTAATGATCGCGCGGCAGGGCCATGAGTATAAAGGGTAAAGGAGTACGCGCCCAGCCCGTGGGGCAATTGTTACGCACCCGAGGCGCTCTGGCACCCCTGATTCATACTGCAGGCGTGCTTCTTGAAGCGCAGGAGCATCTGCTTGCAACGCTGCCCGACGAGCTGAAGGATCATGTCCGTGTTGGTGGCTATCATGATGGTCATCTGACACTGATGACAGATCGTGCCGTATGGCTGACCTGGCTGCGCTTTGAGCGCCAGCGTCTTTTAACCCTGTTGCGACAGCTTCCCGCCTTTCAAGAGCTTGAAGGCCTGACCTTCAAGGTGCGCCCCATTCGGCCCACCTATATGCCGCATGAAAGAGCCCGCGAGCTTCCTGAAGCTGCAGCCGATCAGCTTCGCGAATGCGCTCGTGACACTACCAGCCCTCGCCTTAAAAAATCACTGGAGCGACTGGCCTCGCATGCCGGTCACGACAGCAAATAGCGTTTACTGATTCAGTCATGGCACTGCCAACAAAAAAGGCACCGATCTATGATCGGTGCCTTTTTATACTGTTGATGTTCCTGCCGATGCACCTCGGAGGCTACATGGCCATCGCTGGCTCGGAGTAGGAAATTGGTGAGGCTTCACGATCTTCGAAGGTCACGATTTCAAAAGCTTCCTGATGCTGAAGCAGCGCGCGTACCAGCTGATTATTAAGCCCGTGCCCGGACTTGTAGCCGCGGAACTCGCCGATCAGGCTGTAGCCAAGCTGGTAAAGATCGCCGATGGCATCGAGCACCTTGTGACGCACGAACTCGTCTTCGTAACGCAGACCATCCTCGTTCAGGATACGGTACTCGTCGACGACGATCGCGTTATCGAGGCTGCCGCCCAGCGCCAGATTCTGTGAACGCAGGAACTCGATATCGCGCATGAAACCAAAGGTACGAGCGCGGCTGACTTCCTTCACAAACGACGTCGTGGAGAAATCAACGCTTGTCGTCTGCTTCTGATTGGCAAAAACAGGATGATCAAAATCAATGGCGAAGCTGACCTTGAAGCCGTCATGCGGCAGGAAGGTGGCATACTTGTCGCCGTCCTTGACCGTCAGCTCCTGCTTGATACGGATAAACTTCTTGGCCGCTTCCTGCTCGGCGATACCTGCCGATTGGATCAGGAAAACGAACGGGCCGGCGCTGCCATCCATGATGGGCACTTCCGGCTCGCTGAGATCAACAAAGGCATTGTCGATGCCCAGGCCTGCAAAGGCTGACATCAGGTGCTCGACCGTAGAGACACGCACATCGCCAACAGCGACGGCTGTGCACATGGTCGTAAAGTGGACATTTTCCGGGTGGGCCGGGATACGAACGACCGGGTCAAGATCGGTACGTACAAACACGATCCCGGTATTGGCCGGCGCCGGACGCAGTGTCAGGTAAACCTTTTTACCCGAATGCAGACCAACGCCTGTCGCGCGAATGGTGTTCTGTAGTGTTCTTTGACGGATCATAGTCTGGGCTACCAGGCAGGAAACATTCAAACAGTTGTTTATATGGTAACAGTTCCCTTGGGGCTCGACAACGAACAGTGTTCGATTAGTCGATTTTTATATTGTTATTACCATCATAAAATTCGGCGGCCCCGAAGGGCCGCCCAATCAAGTCAGTCTGCCTGGCGGCGCAAAAACGCCGGAATATCCAGATAGTCGTCCATTTCCTGCGACTTTTGACGACGCTCACGAGATTCACGAGACGCCTTTTGCTGTTCCTTTTCCTTCTCTTTTTCACGGGCAGACGCTGCCTGCTGGCGTGAAACGGCCGGCTGACGTGCCATGCGACGGTAGTCAGCCTGATCACTGCGAGACGTTTGCGTCTGACGCGGTGTTGCCTTTTCCACACGACCATCAAGGCCTGCTGCCACAACAGTCACGCGCAGGTCGTCGGTCATTTCCATATCGATGGCAGTACCTACCACAATGGTGGCGTCCTGGGAAGCAAACTCCTGGACCGTGGCACCGACATCGTTGAACTCACCAATGGAAAGATCCGGGCCAGCCGTAATATTGACCAGAATGCCGCGTGCGCCGTTGAGATCGATATCTTCCAGAAGCGGGCTGCGGATAGCCTTCTCGGCCGCTTCACGAGCACGATTTTCGCCCATCGCCGTGCCGGTACCCATCATGGCCATGCCCATTTCGGACATCACCGTGCGAACGTCTGCAAAGTCGACGTTGATGATACCGGGGCTGGTGATCAGCTCCGCGATGCCCTGTACGGCACCCAGAAGCACATCATTGGCAGCACTGAAGGCCGTCAGCAGGCTGGCATTCTTGCCCAGAACCGTCAGCAGCTTTTCGTTCGGAATGGTGATCAGGGAGTCGACATGCTCGGAAAGCTCTTTCATCCCCTCTTCGGCCGCACGCTGACGCTTGGGACCTTCGAACGGGAACGGGCGGGTGACCACGGCCACGGTCAGAATGCCCAGCTCCTTGGCCACCTGTGCCACGACTGGTGCACCGCCGGTGCCTGTACCACCACCCATACCGGCAGTGATGAACACCATGTCAGCACCCTGCAAAAGCTCGGCAATGCGCTCACGGTCTTCCATGGCGGCCTGACGACCGACTTCCGGGTTTGCCCCGGCACCCAATCCCTTGGTAATTTCACTGCCCAGTTGCAAAACGGTCTTGGCAGCAACTCTCTTTAGCGCCTGCGCATCGGTATTCGCGCAGATGAATTCAACGCCTTCGATATTGCTTTCGACCATGTGATTGACCGCGTTGCCGCCGCCACCACCTACGCCGATTACCTTGATTACCGCGCTGCTGGATGGCGCATTGTCTACAAGCTCAAACATAACCCCGTCTCCTGGACCGCCAAGGCAGTCCTGTCAGAAATTTCCTTTTAACCAGCCCTTGATCCGCGTAATGGTTGAGGAGAGCCGCTCGTTGTCCTGGCGCTCGGACTGGTAACGTCTTGGCTGCTCATCCCGGCGGGGTTGGGCCGTAGATCGCGAGTAGCGAGAATTCTTCATGCCGTAGAGTAACAAACCAACGCCGGTCGAATAAATTGGATTACGCACGACATCTGCCAGCCCTCGCACATTCTGCGGACAGGCAATGCGTACCGGCATATGGAATATTTCTTCTGCCAGCTCCCCCACCCCTTCCATTCTTGAGGTGCCGCCTGTCAATACGATACCGGCGGCCACCAGATCTTCATACCCACTGCGCCGAAGTTCCTCACGCACGAGGGTAAAAAGCTCTTCATAGCGAGGCTCTACCACCTCGGCCAGATGTTGTCTGGAAAGATCACGTGCCGGCCGATCGCCGACACTGGGCACCTTGATCATTTCGTCGCTGGATGCCAGCTGTGTCAGCGCGCAGGCATACTTGACCTTGATATCCTCGGCATACTGGGTCGGCGTACGCAGTGCCATGGCAATGTCATTGGTGACCTGATCGCCGGCAATGGGAATGACCGCAGTATGACGTATGGCGCCTTCGGTAAAGACGGCAATATCGGTCGTGCCGCCGCCGATATCCACCATGCAGACCCCCAGCTCACGCTCATCCTCGGTCAGGACGGCATAGCTTGAAGCCAGCTGTTCCAAAATGATGTCATCGACCTCCAGACCGCAGCGACGCACACACTTTTCGATATTCTGAACGGCGTTGAGTGCCGCTGTCACCAGATGGACCCGCGCTTCAAGACGCACTCCCGACATGCCCAGCGGCTCACGGATACCTTCCTGGGTATCGATGGCATATTCCTGCGGCAATACGTGCAGAATTCGCTGACCTTCGGAAATGGCACGTGCCCGGGCGGAATCAATGACACGATCGATATCGGACGGCGCCACTTCACGTTCCTTGATGGCCACAACCCCATCGGAATTCATGGAGCTGATATGGCTACCGGCAATACCGACATAGACAGAATGTATGTCACATCCTGCCATGAGTTCGGCTTCTTCCACAGCGCGTTGAATAGACTGCACCGTGGATTCAATATTAATGACCACCCCTTTTTTCATGCCATGCGAGGGGTGAGAGCCAATGCCGGCAATCTCTATGCCGCCGTCATCGGTGGGTTGCCCAACAATGGCCACAACCTTGGATGTTCCGATATCCAGCCCGACTACCATATTGGAAGCGTTGGTTTCTCCTGCCATAGGTCGGGCCTACTCCCTGATCAACCTGTTAATACGCACAATTATCTCAATCGCATTCAATTAAAAAAGAAACTGGCGTAATTACGCATTAATAATACTAAAAAGACTTACCGAGAATACGGTGATTTTAAAGCGAAAGAAATACCCATTTCCCCTCAGGAGCCGTGTTTTTACGCAACTTAACGAGAACGCTCCATTTATCCATCCGAATTATCATTTTCGGGGTCATTTTCGCCGTGCCATGCCACCGAAACCCCGTTTGGATAACGCAAATCAATATAACGAATATCGTCACGGCTTGCGGAAAGTCCACGCTGCCATGCGGTAATAAAACGCTCAAGTCGCATGTCCAGATCCGTTCGCCCGAGCATGATCCAGAAATTATTATCGAGCTGTACACGCCAGGCACCACGAGGTTCAAGTCGCAACTGGGTAATGGTCATGTTCAAACGCGCAAACTGCTTTTTCAGGGCATCATAGTAGGCAAGCACTTCGGGACCACTGCCCTGCGGGCCTGCCAGCCATGGTTTGGTGCCAACATTCTTGATGGGGCCGGCGGCAAAGGGCTCACCCTGGGCGTTGAGCAATGAACCATCGTTCCACCAGGCCACGGGGCGCTGTTCGTAGAGCTCAAACGTCAGCGCGTTCGGCCATCGCCTTGAAAGACGAACATCTTTGAGCCAGGGCACCTGTAGCGCTTCGTTGCGCAGCTGGCCGATATCCACGGACAGCCAGCTTTCTCCGGCAATCAATGGCGAGAGCTGGTCCTGCAGATAGGCGGCGTTGACATATTCCAGATCACCTCTGATGGACACATGCTCAATGGGCTTGTCCAGCCATATCCAGAGCGTGCGACCACCTGCCACCAGCAGCGCCACGATGAGAATCAGCCCCAGCAGGCGATTGGAAGTTGCCGTTGTCATTGCACGCCCTGCCCCAGATAACAGGCTTTGAAAACCCCGGTCATTACAGGGCAACTCCATCGAGTCTGAGTTCACTATGGGCCAGCGCAATGCTGATACCACCAATATCGCCGGCACCCTGCGTAATCAGAATGTCGTTGTCATCGAGCACGTTGCTCAATATGTCCGCGAGGGCTTCACGACTTTCGACAAAGAGCGGCGAGGTCTGCCCGCGCTGACGAATGGACCCTGCCAGCGCACGCGAGTCAGCTCCTGTAATGGGCGCTTCACCCGCACTGTAAACATCCAGAAGCAGAAGCTGATCGACCCCTGACAGCACCCGCACGAAATCCTCATAAAGGTCGTGGGTTCTGGAATAGCGATGCGGCTGATAGACCATGACCAGCCGTCGATCCGGCCAGCCTTCGCGAACTGCACGAATGACCATCTCCACTTCGCGCGGGTGATGGCCATAGTCGTCCACCAGCATGACCGGCAGGCCATTGTCACCACTGTCAGGCAGTCGGTAGTGGCCCTGAACCTGAAAGCGACGCCCGACGCCTGCAAACCCTGCCAGCGCCTGGACAATCGAGGCGTCGCTTACGCCGGCGTCCGTGGCAACTGCAATGGCGGCCATGGCATTAAGCGCATTATGCCGACCGGGCATGGCGAGTCGAACGTTGATGGCGTCATGTGGCGCAGGTCGACACGCTACAAAGGAGACGGTATCGCCCTTTTGAGAGAAATCGGTAATCCGGTAGTCGGCTTCCTCGTCGAAGCCGTAGGTGACGAACTGACGCTGAATTCTGGGCAACAGCTCACGCACGACCGGATCATCAAGGCAGACAATGGCCAGACCGTAAAAGGGCAGGTTATGCAGGAATTCGATAAAGGTATCCTGCAAACGCCCGAAGTCCCCTTCGTAGGTCGCCATGTGATCGGCATCAATATTGGTCACAATGGACGTCATGGGTTGAAGGTGCAGAAAGGAAGCATCGGACTCGTCCGCTTCGGCCACCAGATACTCGCCCTCCCCCAGTTTGGCGTTGCTGCCGGCACTAGTCAGGCGACCGCCGATCACGAATGTGGGATCAAGACCGCCTTCGGCCAGCAGTGTTGCCGTAAGACTGGTGGTGGTGGTCTTGCCATGAGTGCCTGCCACGGCAATGCCGTGACGAAAGCGCATCAGCTCGGCCAGCATCTCGGCGCGGCGCACCACCGGCACCCGATGTTCGCGCGCGGTCATGACTTCAGGGTTGGTCGGGTCCACGGCACTGGAGACCACCACCACGTCAGCGTCACGCACATTATCGCCATGATGGCCTATGGCCACGCGAATACCGCACTGGCGCAGATGCGCCACCACCTGTGACTCGCGCAGGTCACTGCCGCTGACGCAAAACCCCTGATTGGCCAGCACTTCGGCAATACCGCACATGCCGGAGCCGCCAATGCCCACAAAATGAATACAACGGATACGCCGCATACCGCTGCGTGCCTGCACCTGATTACTCAAAACCTGTCTCCATACAGCCCTGGGCCATGATGTCGGTCGCCTCCAGCTGCGCCACGCTTCTGGCACACCGCCCCATTTCCAGCAGCCGATGCGCATCCAGCAATTCGGCAAGCGTATCGCTCAATGTCTGCACGCTCATCTGCGTCTGGGGAATCAACTGCGCCGCACCGGCCTTGACCAGATAGTTTGCATTGATGGTCTGGTGATCATCCACGGCATGTGGAAACGGCACCAGAAGCGATGCCCTGCCCGCTGCGGCCAGCTCGGTCACCGTCAGCGCACCGCTGCGACAGACCACCAGATCCGCCCATTTATAGGCCTGTGCCATGTCACCAATAAAATCGGAAACGTTTGCCTCGACACCGGCCGCCTGGTAGGCAGCCACTGTCGCGACATCCTTGTTTTTCCCGGCCTGATGGCGCACCTCGGGTCGGGCCTCGGCTGCCATCAGGCCCAGCGCTGCGGGAACCCGCTCATTGAGCACCTGCGCCCCCAGTGACCCGCCAACGACCAGCAATCTGAGCGGACGTCCCGTCAGCATTTCTGCCTCACGAGGCGCCGCGCCGATATCGGCAATCTCCTGACGTACGGGATTGCCGATCACGATCGGATGGCGCGCCTCGTCAAAGGCGCCCGGAAAGGCGGCATAAACGCGACGAGCCAACCGGGCCAGCGCCTTGTTGGTCATCCCCGGCAGCGCATTCTGCTCGTGAATGACCAGCGGCCTTTTCATTAGCCAGGCGGCCAGCCCGCCAGGACCGCTTGCAAAACCGCCCAGCCCGACCACCAGCGAGACATCCAGTGATCTGATGATCCGACGCGCCTGGGCGACAGCCTTCCACAGTCGCCAGGGCGCCTTGAACCAGCCCAGCATCCCATTACCGCGCAGCCCGACGATCGACACATGATGCAGCGGGATACCGGCTTCGGGCACCAGCGTGTTTTCAATACCACGCGGTGTGCCCAGCCAATGTATCTCGACGCCTTGTGCCTGCAGCGCACGCGCCAGAGAGAGCGCGGGTACGACGTGACCGCCGGTGCCCCCGGCCATGATCAGTGCCCTTTTGGGCCGCGCGGTCATGCCGGCACCTCCGCAGCTTCACTGCGAGAACGCTTGCGGGCAGCGCGACGACGGCCCCGTGTTTCACCATCGACCCGCAACAGCACGCCGACCATGGCACCACTGACCATCAGACTCGAGCCACCATAGCTCAAAAGCGGCAGGGTCAAACCCTTGGTGGGCAAGAGTCCGGCATTGACCGCCACATTAATAAAGGACTGCGACGCAAAAATGATGCCTATTCCGTAGCAGACATAGGCCGCAAAAAGATGACCGCTTTCCTCGGCATTACGACCAATGCGAAAACAGCGATACACCAGAATGGCAAAAAGTGCGACCGCGCCCACGGCGCCCAGCATGCCCAGCTCTTCTGCCAGCACTGAAAATACGAAATCGGTATGCGCCTCGGGCAAATAAAAGAGTTTCTGGACGCTATTACCAAGCCCCAGCCCGCTCCAGCCACCGCGCCCGAAAGCGATCAGGGCCTGGGTCAGCTGATACCCCGACCCATACTGATTGGCCCATGGATCAAGAAAGCTGGAGATACGGGCAAGGCGATAGGGTTCCGAGATGGCGACAAAGGCGCCAAGGGTCACCACACCGCCAGCCAGCAGTATAAAACGCCAAAGCGATGCCCCTGCCAGCAGCAAAACACCCATGGTGGCTGCCAGCATCACGACCGCGGCACCATAGTCCGGCTCCAGAATCAGCAGGATGCTCAGTGAAAAGGTCAGCATCAGTGGGGCCATGAAGCCCCACCAGCTACGCCTCAACCGCGTCAGATGACGTTCGGTATAACCCGCGACATAGATAATCAGACAGAACTTGGCGACCTCCGAGGCCTGAAGGTTGATGGGGCCAAGATGAATCCAGCGGCGACTGCCGTTGACCTCTCGACCCACGATCAATACGGCAGCCAGCAGGATGGCTGCGATAAGCAACAGTGTGGGGCCATTGGCGCGCCACCACACCGACGGGATCCGCATGACCAGAAGCGCAATGCTCATGGAGGCCAGAACAAAAATTCCATGGCGAATACTGTAATACCAGGGGTTGCCGGTCTGGCTACTGGCGACTTCCGTTGATGCGGACGTCACCATGATCCAGCCAATAACCATCAGCGTAATGGCGGAAAGAACCAGCCAGCCATCGATGGCATGGCGCTCGGTGGAAAAACGTTCTGCCAGAGGTTTCATGAGTGAGGCTGCCACTGTTTAAGCCACGCACAGAAGACGTCTCCGCGCGCTTCGAAGTTATCGAACTGATCAAGACTGGCGCAGGCAGGAGACAACAGTACAGCGTCATCCGGCTGCGCCATGTCCATCGCATGTTGCATGGCCTGCTCGAGCGTGTCCACGACCACGACCGGCAACGTGCCTTCCAGAGCGCGCGCCAGCCGAGCCCGATCGCGCCCATACACCACGGCAGCCCGGCCGTAACGCCCAAGTGGCTCGGCCAGTGGCGTAAAGTCGGCGCCCTTCCCCACACCGCCAGCCAGCAGAATCAATTGCCCGGCCAGGGTCACGCCGATGCCCTCGATGGCCGCCAGTGTGGCCCCCACGTTGGTGCCCTTGGAATCGTTGATCCAGGTCACCCCATGAAGGTCGGCAACCCGCTGCGCCCGATGTGGCAGACCCGCAAAATGCGCCACGGTCTCGATCATGATGTCGCATGACCAGCCGGCTTCATGGCCGACCGCCAGCGCTGCCAGAACGTTAAGCAGGTTGTGCTGTCCGGGCATCATCACATCGTGCGCGGCCATGACCGCCTGCTCGCCTCTCATGAGCCAGACATCGTTATCGCGGCGCCCAAGCCCCCAGTCACTTTCGCGGCCTGGCAGATCACTACCAAAGGAAAGTGTGCGGCCGGGCCTGATCGTGTCACAAGGGGTGGTGGCGGGATCATCACGATTGACGATACCGGCGCCGGCACCCTTGAAGATCTGCTGTTTGGCGTGGGCATAGCCGGCCATACCGTCATGTCGGTCCAGATGATCACTGCTGAGATTAAGATGAACGGCAATATCAGCGCCCAGCTGCGGCGTCGTTTCCAGCTGAAAGGACGAAAGCTCCAGCACGAAGCATGCCGCCTCCGGCCGCTGCGCCAGAAGGGTCAGCGCCGGCGTCCCCAGATTACCGCCCACCGCCACATCAATACCGCAGGCGCGCGCCATGTCACCGACAAGTGTCGTGACCGTTGACTTGGCGTTGGAGCCGGTAATGGCAATCAGCATTGGCCGCTGCGCCCGCTCGCCCAACGCCTCTACAAAAAGAGCCGTCTCGCCCACGATCTCGGGGCCGGACCGTGGCAGACCGGGCGTACGGACATCCACTCCGGGGCTCAGGATGATTCTTCCGGCGTTTTGAAGTTCCAGCTCGCCAAGATCACCGCAGTGCACCTCGATGTCCGGATAAAGACGCTGAAACTCGACAAGTCCGGACGGTTGCGTACGGGTGTCCGCCATGACGAAGGGCTCGCCACGACGGGTCAGATGCTCTGCAATGGCAAGCCCCGAACGGCCCAGTCCGACAACAACGGTTTGGTGAGATCCGATCAACACGTCAGGCGCGGCCATGTCAGCGAATTTTCAGGGTGGCCAGGCCCAGCAGGACCAGCACCACGGTAATGATCCAGAAGCGGATGATGACGCGCGGCTCGGGCCACCCCTTCAATTCAAAATGGTGATGCAGCGGCGCCATGCGAAAGACACGTCGCCCGGTCAGCTTGAAGGAGGCCACCTGCACAATCACCGAGACGGTCTCCATGACAAAGACACCGCCCATGATGAACAGCACGATTTCCTGTCGAACAGCCACGGCCACCACGCCCAGAGCTGCCCCGAGCGCCAGTGCACCAACGTCCCCCATGAACACCTGAGCGGGATAGGTATTGAACCAGAGAAAGCCCAGCCCTGCGCCAATGATGGTGCCGCAAAATACGGCCATTTCACCGGCGCCGGGCACCGAGGGAATGTGAAGATACTCGGCAAACATGGCGTTACCACTGGCGTAGGCAAAAACGCCCAGCCCCATGGCCACCAGCACGGTCGGCATGATGGCCAGTCCATCCAGCCCATCGGTCAGGTTGACAGCATTGGAGCTGCCCACGATGACCAGATACGTCAGCAAAATAAAAAAGGGCCCCAGCTGAATCACGACACTCTTGAAAAAGGGCACGATCAGACTGGTTTCTACAGGAGACGCCGCCGTGGCATAGAGGGCCACGGCTACAGCCAGCCCGATCACCGACTGCCACAAATATTTCCATTTGGCCGGCAGCCCACGAGGGTTCTTTTCGACCACCTTGCGATAGTCATCGACCCAGCCGATCGCCCCGAAGCCCAGCGTTACCAGCAGCACCAGCCAGACATAGTGATTGCCCAGATCCGCCCACAGCAGCGTGGAGATGGCAATCGACAACAAGATCATGACGCCGCCCATGGTGGGCGTACCGGCCTTGGACAGATGCGATTGCGGACCGTCGTCACGAATGGCCTGACCGATCTGACCGGCGACCAGACGGCGAATGACCCAGGGGCCGATCATCAATGACAGCAGAAGTGCCGTCAGCGTGGCCAGAATCATTCGCAGGGTCAGATAACCAAAAACGCTGAAGCTGGTTTGAAAGGAAGACAGCAGTTCGGCAAGAAAAAGCAACATTATGAGTAATCACCTGAAGATTCTGATCGAAGTGCGTTGACCAGACGGTCCATCCCGGCACTGAGGGATCCCTTGATCAGCACGCTGGCATTTGCAGGCAGCGCGTGATGTGCAAACTCGATCAGTGATGCCCAGTCATCGAAATGGCGTCCGCGCTCACCAAAGGCCGTTGATATCGCTCTGGCAGGCTCGCCAATCGTGACCATATGATCAATATCGAGATTGCGGGCATACTGACCCAGCGCCTCATGGGCCTGCGCGCTGTAACGCCCCAGCTCGCCCATGGCACCCAGAAAGCACCACCTGGGTCCGGGCCGCTGCGCCAGAGTATCCAGTGAGGCGCGCATGGCACCGGGGTTGGCGTTGTAGCTGTCATCGATCAGCGTGGCACCGCGAATGCCTACGATCATCACCATTCGCCGGGCCACGCCCTCGGCTCCGTTCAGTCCTGCCAGTATGCACGCAGGCTCACAGTCCATGGCATGCGCCACGGCGGCGGCACCCAGCGCATTCATGACGTTATGTCGCCCCATCAGCGGCAGCGCTACTCGCCCCAGCGCATCGCCATCGATGGTGAGCGTAAACTGATAAAACCCTTCATCACTGACCATGTCGATGGCCTGAACGCGGGCGGGCACATCAATCCCGAAATCCAGAATGTCATGCTGAGAGGCCAGCGCCGCCCAGACGGTATAAAAACGATCGTTACGATTAAGGACCGCCACGCCCTCTGTCGATAGTCCTGACAGGATTTCCGCCTTGGCCTGAGCGATATGGCCGGCGCTGCCAAACTCACCGATATGGGCGTCAGTGACATTATTGATCAGCACCACATCCGGGCCTGCCAGCGCCGTCGTCCAGGCAATTTCGCCGGTATGGTTGGCACCGGCTTCGATGACTGCCTGCTGACATCGATCATCCAGCTGCAAAAGCGTCAGTGGCACCCCGATATCGTTATTGAGATTGCCGCGGGTGGCGTGGGTTGGCGCACTGCGCGACAGGATCGCTTCACACAGGGCGCGCACGGTGGTCTTGCCACTGTTGCCCGTAATGGCCGCCAGCCGGCCCTGCCACTGAAGACGGTGATGACGCGCCAGCAGTCCGAGTGCCAGCCGCGTGTCGGCAACGACCAGTTGCGCAATGCCGGTCGTGCCCGGCGCATCGACAATGACCGCAATGGCGCCCCGGTCCCGGGCCATTTCGAGAAAGTCATGACCATCGAAGCGCTCACCACGAAGGGCCAGAAACACATCCCCCGGTTGCAGGCTGCGGGTGTCGGTCACGATACGACAGGCATCTGCGCGCGCAAAATCGCCCCGCGGATCGATAACGGCATCGGCAGTCAAACGCAGTGCTTTAATGATGTTGGCCGGTGTATCACTCATGCCAGTGGGCCTCCAGTGCCAGAGACGCCACGTCCATATCGCTGAACGGATGGCGTACGCCCTGAATCTCCTGGTAATCCTCGTGCCCCTTGCCGGCCAGCAGGATAACGTCCTGCGCGCTCGCACTGGCCACGACATCGGCAATGGCTTGCGCCCGCCCGGCGACTTCGCGAACGTGCGCCCCTTGTGGCATCTCCGACATGATCATGCGGCGGATATCCTCGGGCGGTTCACTGCGCGGATTATCGTCGGTCACCACGACTTCATCGGCAAGCAGTGCTGCCACGCCCCCCATCAGGGGACGCTTGCCGCTGTCACGGTCACCGCCACACCCCAGCACACACCAGAGCCTGCCCGGCACATGCTCACGAAGGGCCAGCAGTGCGTTGCGAAGCGCATCCGGCGTGTGAGCGTAATCCACCACCACTGCTGGCGCCCTGGAACGCGCCAGCAGCTGCATGCGTCCCGGCACGGGGGTCAGTTGCCCGGCCGCCTTTAGTAGCGCCTCCAGCGGGCTGCCAAGGCCATACAGGGTCGCGATAGCCAGCAGCACATTATCCAGATTAAAGCGGCCCATCAACGGCAGCTGCACTGTCCGCTCACCTTCCGGTGTCATGACACTTGCCTCGAGACCGAGGCGTTTCGCCTGCCAGCGACGTACCTGAAAATCATGATCGTCCTGACTGCCGACCCTCAGCACTTTCGCCCTTTTGGGCACACCTGCCAGCATCAGTCGGGCCAGGGCATCGTCAGCGTTGACGACGGCGAGCTCGAGCTCGGACCGCTGAAAGAGGCGCGCCTTGGCAGCCGCATAGGCGGCCATGCCGGGGTGATAATCCAGGTGGTCACGACTCAGATTGGTAAAGACCGCCGCCCGGATATGACAGCCGCTCAGGCGATGCTGATCGAGCGCATGAGAGGACGCTTCAAGGGCTACACGTTCGGCACCGGCCAGCGCCAGTTCCCGCAGACGCTGCTGCAGGGAAATGGCATCCGGCGTGGTAAGCCCGGCATGGTTGAGCGCACCGGGGCGACCGCTGCCCAGCGTACCTACAAGCCCTGCAGGCGTTTCGAGTGCTTCACTGAGCGCCGCGATGTAATGCGTTACCGAACTCTTGCCGTTGGTCCCGGTTACGGCGATCTGCTCAAGCGAGGCCGGCACGCCCATGACCAGGGACGCCAGCTGACCCAGTCGTTCGGGCAGCGCCTCAAGCACGACGATATCCCTGGCCTCTTCCTGCCATGGCGGTGCTACCAGAGACAGCGCGGCACCTCGCTCGCGCGCCTGATCGATGTACTGACGCCCATCAACGCGCGTTCCCGGCAGGGCCACAAAAACATCACCGGGTTGAACATGACGTGAATCCAGCACCAGTCGGGCATCGTCTGACAGGGGCAACATGCCAATGTCGGGCCAGAGCGTGGCAATGGCATTGGCCAGCGTGCTGGTCGGCAAATCAGGCACCAGGCGACTCCTTGCTCTGATCGTCGGGAGGAACATCCAGAAGGCGCAGCGCGTTGCCGGCCACCCGGGCAAAGATGGGCGCAGCCACCAGGCCACCGTAATACTCCTTGCCCTTCGGATTATCGATTGAAATCACGGTCACGATCCGAGGATTGCTCGCCGGTGCAATGCCGACAAAGTTGGAGCGATAGGCCTCTTTCTGATAACCGGTATTGCCGATCTTTCTGACGGTACCGGTCTTGCCGGCCACCCGATAGCCTTCCAGTGCAGCGCGCGTGCCACCACCGCCCGGCTCCACCACCGTTTCCATCATGCGGATCAGCTCGTGGGACGTCTTGGACGACATCACCCGATGGCCTTCCGGCGGCTTGTTCAGCTTGAGCAGCGAAGGCGGCACCTGCTTGCCATCGTTGGTAATCGCCGTATAGGCACTGGCCAGCTGTACCGCATTGACCGACAGTCCATACCCATAAGAAAGCGTGGCCCGCTTGGCCTTTGACCAGCTAAACGGTGAGGGCAGGCTGCCGGTGGCTTCGCCGGGAAAACCAAGGCCCGTGGGATGGCCCAGCTTCATGCTGTCATAAACGTTCCAGATCGCATCATCGGGAAGCGCCAGCGCCATGTGGGTCATGCCGATATTGGAGGAGTGGGTGATGACCCCGGTCATGTCCAGCTTGCCGAAATTGCGGGTATCCTTGATGGTATAGCCATCCACCATCATCCAGCCGGGGCTGGTATCCATCGGCGTATCCGGCGTGAACTTGCCTGACTCAAGCCCTGCGCTCATGGCCAGCGGCTTCATGACAGAACCAGGTTCAAAGGCATCGGTCAGCGAACGATTGCGCAGTCCCGCCGGGTCTACACTGGTGCGGTTATTGGGGTTATAGGAGGGCAGACTGACCATGGCCAGCACTTCCCCCGTATGGGCATCCATCATCACAAGGGTGCCGCTATCAGCATTGTGCTCGTTGACAGCCGCCTTGAGCTCGCGATAGGCCAGATACTGCAAGCGAAGGTTGACCGACAGCGTCACGTCACCACCCGGATGCGCTTCCCGGATCATGTGCAAATCGCGTACCAGCTGTCCCTTGCGATCCTGCAGCACGCGTCGCTGCCCCGGCAGCCCTGACAGATAGCGGTCAAAGGCCAGCTCGAGCCCTTCCTGACCGTGATCATCAATGTTGGTCATGCCGACCAGCTGCGAAGTGACTTCGCCGGCCGGATAGTAGCGCTTGTACTCATGACGACCGTGCACGCCGGGAATATCGAGCGCCAGCACACGGCTGGCAGGCTCGGGCGTGACGCGACGCTTGAGGTACATGAATTCCTTGCCGCGGTAGTTTTTCACGCGCGCCATGAAATCAGAGGGTGACTCATCCAGTGCCTTGGCCAGACGGGTCAGCTGGACCGGATCCTCTGGAAGATCGCCGGGATTTGCCCAGAGGGTGACAACCGGCGTGGACACGGCCAGCGGTTCGCCATCGCGGTCGGTGATCATGCCGCGGTGAGCATCGATGTTCTGCACACGAATGGTTCTGGAGTCGCCCTGCCCCTGAAGGAACTGATGGTCAAACACCTGCAAATAAACAATGCGCCCTACCAGTACTGCCATGGCCACGAAAATGATGGCGAGTACGAACCGATAGCGCCAGATCGGCATGGCGGCCACATGGCTTGCCGCCGTATCGCCCCCATACATGCGTGCATTACGCCCGACACGGCGGTTTTGTTCACTCATGGCCGCATGACTCTGGTGTGGTGGACATCCGGCACGTGCATCTCAAGGCGATCGCGGGCCAGATTTTCGATACGTGAAGGGGTCGACCAGGTGCTTTCTTCCAGCAGCAGGCGGCTCCAGACCGTTTGAAGCTGGTCGTGCCGATGCTCCATGGTTTGAAGGCGCGCATACTGGGAGCGCGTATGGTAGGCCGTGCTGATGACGCCCAGCGCTGAAAGGATAACCAGCAGCAACAGCACCAGAATCACGCCATGCATGAAGGTCAGGCGAAGACGAAAGGGCCACTGCCATTGTCCGCGCGACGTTGAGCCCGGGGTGCGTTCCGCCATGATGACTAGCCCTCCTGCCCCAGCTTGCGCGCCACGCGCATGACCGCACTGCGGGCACGGACGTTGAGTCCGGTTTCCTGCTCATCCGGACGAATGGCCTTGCCTACAGGCGCCATGTCCCGCTGGATCTGATCCTCGCGCAGCGGCATATGGCGTGGCAGATGCTGATCGCCTCGAGACTTGTCACGAATAAAGCGTTTGACCAGGCGGTCTTCCAGCGAATGAAAGCTGATCACCACCAGACGCCCCCCCGGCGCCAGCGCCTCAAGCGCGGCATCCAGGGCACGCTCAAGCTGGCCCAGCTCATCATTGAGATGAATACGAATGGCCTGAAAGGCACGAGTGGCAGGATGACGCCCCTTTTCCCATGCCGGATGCGCCGTCTTTAAAAGCTCGGCAAGTTCTACGGTACGGGTAATGGGCGCTTCCTTGCGCTGCGTGACCACAGCGCGCGCCAGGCGTTTGGCAAAACGCTCCTCGCCCAGACGCTTGAAAACGTCGGCCATCTCGCGCTCGGGCGTTTCGGCAATCCACTGGGCGGCGCTGATGCCGGCATCGGGATCCATGCGCATATCGAGCGGGCCGTCGCGCATGAAGCTAAAGCCTCGACTGGCATCATCAAGCTGGGGAGAAGAGACACCCACATCCAGCAGGATGCCGGAGAGTCTGCCATGTACGCCCTGCTGGCGTGCCACGTCGCCCAGATCCGCGAAGGTGGCGCGTGCGATGCAAAATCGCGAATCCTCGATGGTGGCGGCTGCGGCCAGCGCCTCGGGGTCCCGGTCGATGGCGACAAGACGGCCCTGATCATCCAGACGATCAAGGATGGCGCGGGAATGCCCGCCACGCCCGAAGGTGCCGTCCAGATAGAGGCCGTCCGGCCGCTGAACGAGGGCATCGACGGCACCCTCAAGCAGGACGCTTTCATGCTTGTGGTCTTGCCGGATACCTGGGGTCTGATTCATGAGGACTCAAGGGATGTTTCAAGAAGAAAACAGGTGGGAGTCGGCCTGTAAGCCGGGTTCTGTCGAGAACAGTCATTCCTCTAGGGCGTTCGTCACCGAACGCCTCAAGCAACCTACCCGAACCCGACGCGGGCCACGCCAATGGGTTCCTATTCGGTCTTGCTCCGGATGGGGTTTACCATGCCACGACCTGTTGCCAGGCGTGCGGTGCGCTCTTACCGCACCCTTTCACCCTTGCCGTCGGTACCGAGAGTATCGGCACCGCTTGGGCGGTCTACTCTCTGCTGCACTTTCCGTCGGCTCGCGCCGCCCAGGCGTTACCTGGCATCCTGCCCTATGGAGCCCGGACTTTCCTCCCCCTGACCCGAAGGTCTGGCGGCGACTGTCCGGCCGACTCCCAAGCGCGCAAGAATATCAGTGCCGGCCCCCGGGTCCAAGCGCGTTAACCATTTTTATCCTTGTGCACAGCCATTGGTGACGCCCTGGCAACAATTACTTACGAAGTTCGCCTGTCAAGGGCATCCCTTCAAGAGGGTCTATCGTCCTTGAGCTGCTGCGCACGCTGATACCAGTCACTCTTGCGCCCGCCCAGGATGCGGGTTGCCACACTTGCCGACTGCTTGACCCCTACGCCCTCGTCCAGAAGCGACGACAACAGCTGATCGCCATCGACCTGACCAACGTCGGCGTGCGCCTTCTCCGGTGCCGGCGCCATCATGACCACGAACTCACCGCGCATCTGGTCGGCATCTTCTGCCATGCGCTCAAGGAGACTGCGCGCCGTGCCCTGTAAAAAGGTTTCAAAGGTTTTGGTCAGCTCTCGTGCGATCACCAGATGGCGCTCACCAAACACGGTCTCGATATCTTCCAGCAGCTGGCGAATCCGGTGCGGCGATTCATACAGCACCAGCGTCACCGGCAGTTCCACGACATCACTCAACCGCTGGCGTCGCCCGGCGCTTTTGGCCGGTAAAAAACCCTCAAACAGAAACCGTTCTGTCGGCAACCCTGCAGCACTCAGCGCCGTAATCAGCGCACTCGGCCCGGGAATGGGAATGACGGTGTAGTCGGCGTCTCGCAGCGCCTGCACCAGACGATAGCCGGGGTCTGAAATCAGCGGCGTGCCGGCATCACTGATCAGAGCAACCCGCTGCCCGTCATCGAGGGCCTGCTTGATACGCTCAATGCGCGAGGTTTCGTTGTGTTCGTGGAGGGACATCAGAGGCACCCGCACCCCGATATGATCGAGCAGGCGCACGCTGTGACGGGTATCTTCAGCCGCAACCAGATCGGCCTGTGCCAGGGTATCCATGGCACGTCTGGAGAGGTCATCAAGGTTACCAATCGGCGTGGCAACCACGTACAATGCGCCCTTGTTAAAACTATTCATGTCATCACACTACGCTGGTTCGGACGCGTTATTGCTTTCGGATTTGCCTGTGTCATGACCAAAAACGGTACAGGCTCGACTGGAGCTGCATGGTACGCCGTGCAGTTCGCTGACGCCACGCTGTGGCGCCATCATGGAGACCGGCAAGAAAAGGAAATGTCCAGGCATGCGAACATCACTTACCAGACTGGCCGGCGCGGCCATGGTGGCACTGACACTGGCAGGCTGTGCCGGCACATCAGGCATTGTCGATCGCTTTGGCGGTCTGTCCTCTGACGATCTTCTGAGCCAGGCCCAGCAGCAACAGGGCAGCGAAGCCGCTGCCACACGCCTTCAGGCCGCCGAGCTGCTACAGCGCCAGGGCGACAATGCTCGCGCACTGGAAGTGGCCAATGCGCTTGACCGCTCCGTACTGCCCAACGACCAGCAGATTCGCTGGGCCCTGCTGACATCGCGCGCCGCGCTGGAACTGCAGGACCCACAGACGGCGCTTGAGGCCACAGGTATCGTGGATAGCGCCATGGCGCTGCCGGACAATGAACGCAATATACTGCTTGAGCGCCGCGGCCTGGCCCAGGCCATGAATAATCAGCCGTTTGACGCAGCACAGACGCTGATCGCCCTGCAGCAGCGCACGGACGATACCCAGCTCAATGACACCATCTGGCGCCAGCTCAATCGCCTTGATCCGGGCCAGCTCGATCAACTGGCAGGCCAGGGCAGCGTTGCGGCCGGCTGGGTTGAACTTGCACAACTGCAGCGCCGACAGGGTGCCAACATCGGCGCCCTGACCGACGCCATCAGCCAGTGGCAGTCCAATAACGCTCGTCACCCCGCCTCGCGCCGTCTGCCTACTGACCTGGGTGCGCTGGACGAGATCCGTGATCAGGAAATTCGCAAGATTGCGGTGTTTTTACCTCAGAGCGGCCCGCTGGAATCCATTGCTACCGCGATTCGTGAAGGCATCGAAACCCGCGCCGACGACGTTCGAAGTCAGGGCGGCCAGATTCCCGAGCTGGTGTTTTACGACACTACCGGCCAGGACATCGAAAGCCTTTATGCACGCGCTACCATGGAAGGCGCCCAGGCCGTGATCGGCCCGCTAAGCAAGGAGCAGGTGTCACAGCTGGAAACCCGTGACGGGGTTGCGCTGCCGACGCTGGCGCTCAATTACGGTACGCACGACCACAACACCGCCCGCAATCTGTTCCAGTACGGTCTCTCGGCCGAGGATGAAGCACGCCAGGCCGCCCAGCGTGGCCAGCTAGACGGCCACCATAAGGCCGGCGTCATGGTCCCTGACAATGAATGGGGTAGCCGCGTGCTGGGCGCCTTCCAGAAGGAGTGGCAGCAGGAAGGCGGTGATCTGGTCAGCGTCCAGAATTACGATCCCTCCGCTTCTGCGACGTCCGCGGTCAAATCCGTCCTTAATGGCGGCCGCGGCCGGCCCGACATGCTTTTCCTGCTGGCCCTGCCCGGCTATGCTCGCCAGGTCCCCCCGACACTGGATTATTACAACGCCGCGAACCTGCCCATCTATGCGACATCTCACGCCTATGAAGGGGCACCCCAGCCCAGGCTGGATCACGACCTTGATGATGTGATGTTTGTGGACATTCCCTGGCTGATCCCCGAAGCCGCCGCGGGCGGCAGCGATGCTCTGCCCTTTGAATCGACCCGTGAGCGTCTGATCAAGGACGACCAGCCGGCACTGATCAAGCTTCACGCCATGGGCGTGGATGCCTTTGAGCTGGCACGCCGACTGCCGGTCATGAGCGCCATTGGCGGGTTTGAACTCTACGGCGCCACCGGCAGGCTCGCCCCCGGACAGGATGGTCGGATCGTGCGCACCCTGCCCTGGGCGATGTTTCGCAACGGTCAGCCGTCGCTGCCCTGATTTATCGTGGCATTTCGACCCTTCAGCAGTCGCCAGCGCGGTCACGACATCGAGTCGTTGACCGCGCAGTGGCTTGAGCAGCAGGGCCTGAGCATGATTGCCCGCAATCAGCAGATCCGCGGCGGCGAAACCGATCTCATCATGCGCGATGGTGACTATCTGGTCTTTATTGAAGTCCGCTATCGCGCCAGTGCCTCTCATGGCTCCCCGCTTGAAACCATTACACCTGCCAAGCAGCGCAGGCTGATCCGGGCGGCGCGTTTTTATCTGCTCGACAAGCGGTTATCATGCCCCTGCCGCTTTGATGCGGTAGGCGTTACGGGAGAACCTCCCGAGCGCCTGCACTTTGAATGGATCAAAAGTGCCTTTGACGCTTTCTGATGTCTGCCGTGCAGTCGCAGAAAGACAACGCCATCGACAATTTGAAGAGTGCCATGGACTTTCAATCACGCATCATCGATCACTTCAACGCCAGCATCGACGTCAAGACCTGGTCGAGCGAGGTCCTGCCACCATTCATCGAAGCGGCCAGTCAGACCATGGTCCAGAGCCTGATCAACGACGGCAAGATCCTGACGTGTGGCAATGGAGGCAGCGCGGGCGACGCCCAGCACTTCTCTTCTGAACTGCTCAATCGCTTTGAACGCGAACGTCCGAGTCTGCCGGCGCTGGCATTGACCACGGACTCTTCGACCATCACCTCGATTGCCAACGATTACAGCTACAACGACGTCTTCTCCAAACAGATTCGAGCGCTGGGCCAACCCGGCGATGTTCTGTTGGCCATTTCGACCAGCGGTAACTCCGCCAACGTCATCCAGGCCATTCAGGCCGCCCATGACCGTGACATGATCGTCGTCGCCCTGACCGGTCGTGACGGTGGCAACATGGCGTCTCTGCTGGGCCAGGAAGACTGCGAGATTCGGGTACCTGCAACCGTCACAGCCCGCATTCAGGAAGTGCACCTGCTGGTCATTCACTGTCTGTGCGATTTAATCGACCACCAACTCTTTGGCAGCAATGAATAAGCGCTCACTCTCCAGGTTCACAGGCGCCCTCCTGCTGGGCGTCATGCTTTCCGTTAGCGGCTGCAGCACCGTTACCGGTGGTAGCGGCTACGGCACCCGCACCAGCTACGCGATCGATCAGGACACCCGTATTGCCCGTACGCTATGGGACGCTATCCGTGCCAACGACAGCCTTGATGACACTCACATCAATGTCGACGTGTATAACGGCTTTGTGCTGCTGACAGGTCAGGTGGGCAGTGATGTCCTGAAGGAGCAGGCAGGTGAACTTGCCACGCACCCCGAAGGGGTTCGCCATGTTCGCAATGAGCTGAGCATTGGCCCCAACAGCTCGACGCAGCAGCGCCTGCAGGATACCTGGATCACCTCACGCGTGAAGGCACGCATTACTGCCAGCAATCGCATCAACAGTGACCGAATCAGGGTCCTGACTGAAAATGGCACGGTGTATCTGATGGGAATGGTGCGCGCCGGCGAGGCCGACTACCTTGTGCAGCTTGCATCACAGACCGGTGGTGTGGAGCGCATCGTCAAGGCCTTCGAGTATCTGGGCGTCTAGATCCCTCGGCACCCTGCCGGCCAATGAAACAAGAAATGACAACGCAAAAAAACGGACCCGCCTTCATGGCGGGTCCGCTGGTATAGCGACGCAGTATCAGATAATTACTTGATGACCTTCAAAGACGGACGTCCCTTGCGAGGACGGGAATCATCGTCGTCATCATCATTACCCTCACCACTTTCCTCATCCGTTCTCGCCACTGCCCCCAGATGCGAGTCTCGCTCGTCGAGCTCATCACTACCCGACTCGGCAGCATCCGAGGCGTCGTCCGGCATGACAGGCTCCTGACCAAAGACCATGCCCACGCCGTTTTCGCGTGCATAGATGGCGACGATGGCATCGATGGGCAATTCAACTGTCATTGGCTGGCCACTAAAACGAGCATTGAAGGCCACCATGTCATTTTCCATGAAAAGCTCTCGAACAGCCCCGGGGCCGATATTGAGCACAATCTGGCCGTTTTGAACAAACTGCTCTGGTACTACCACACCCGTGCGCTCGGCATCGACAACGACATAGGGTGTACAGTCGTTGTCCAGCAGCCACTGATACAACGCACGAATCAGATAGGGACGGCTGGAATGCATGTTTTCACCTCACTGAAGAATGCATCAAATGAAAGGCCCTGCGCATCAATCAGTCTGTTGACTGCAGGCCATCCGGCACCTGCAGCGATAATCCGATCAGCTGCGAAGCTCGCGCTCCGACTCCAGAAGCGATGCCCGGAAGGCATCCCGCGCAAACAGCCTTTCCATATAGCCCATCAGCGGCTTGACCTGCTGTTCGGGCAGATCAACACCCAGTGCCGGCAAACGCCAGAGGATAGGCGCCAGACAGCAGTCCACCAGCGAAAATTCTTCGCTCATGAAAAACGGGATATCTTCAAAAATCGGGCTGATACCGATCAGGCTCTCGCGCAATTCCTTGCGCGCCTGCTCGACTTCCTTTTTGGAACCCGGTGACAGGATACGCTCCACCATGGGGCACCACTCACGCTCGATACGGTGCATCCACAGTCGACTTTGAGCACGCGCCACCGGGTAAACCGGCAAAAGTGGCGGATGCGGAAAACGCTCATCCAGGTATTCCATCATGACCTTGGATTCATAAAGAACCAGATCACGATCAATCAGTGTCGGCACACTATTATAAGGGTTGAGGTCGGCCAGCTCCGCCGGACGATGCTCATCGTTGACCTCAATGATGTCAACGGAAATCCCCTTTTCGGCCAGCACGATCCTGACACGATGGCTGTAATGGTCGTCACTGCCTGTATAGAACGTCATTGACGATCGTTTGGCCACAACACCCATAGAAAGTCCTCACTTTGATGACGAGCTGGATAATAACACGAGAGCACGCCTTTCGGGTTGCCGGATTGGCAACCACAGCGTTTCAACAGAGATGCAAAAAACTGTCCTGCAGACACAAAAACGCCCGGGGAAAACACCCGGGCGTCCTGTGACATGACGTCGAAGCTTAACGCTTGGAGAACTGGGGACGACGACGTGCCTTGCGCAGACCGACCTTCTTACGCTCGACCATACGCGCATCACGCGTCACATAGCCGGCGCTGCGCAGCGGAGCGCGCAATTCTTCATTGTATTCCATCAGGGCACGAGTAATGCCGTGACGAATGGCGCCTGCCTGCGCAGAACCGCCGCCACCCTGAACGGTGACAAAAATGTCGAACTGGTTGGTCAGTTCGGTCAACTCAAGCGGCTGACGCACGACCATCTGAGCGGTCACGCGGCCGAAATATTCGTTGAGTTCACGCTTGTTGACCGTGATCTTGCCATTGCCCGGACGCAGAAAAACGCGTGCGGTAGAGGTCTTGCGGCGGCCTGTGCCGTAGTACTGCTGCTGTGCCATGAAAATGTTCCTTTAGAGATTCAGTGCCTGAGGTTGCTGCGCCGCATGAGGATGCTCACCACCGGCATAAACCTTGAGCTTGGAATACATGGCGCGACCCAGCGGGCCCTTGGGCAGCATTCCCTTGACAGCGATTTCGATAACACGCTCCGGAGCATGATCGATCATCTGCTCGAAGTTCATCGAACGCAGGCCGCCCGGATAACCGGTATGGCGGTAATACTGTTTGGCAAAGGCTTTCTTGCCGGTCACACGGACCTTCTCGGCGTTGACGATGACGATGTAATCGCCGGTATCAACGTGAGGTGTATATTCGGGCTTGTGCTTGCCACGCAGGCGGCGAGCGATCTCGGTAGCCAGTCGACCCAGAGTCTTGTCTGCAGCGTCGATGACATACCAGTCGCGCTGCACGGACTGCGGTTTGGCGCTGAACGTCTTCATGTATGAATCACCATGGTTGTGGCGAGAGCGTTGCTACTGCCCTGCCAATCCCTATTTTTCTTGGTTGTTGCCCCTGCAGGCAGACACAACAACGATAAGCGAGCGCGCATTGTACAGAGCCCGGCGCCGGCGAACAAGGGGTTAATCACAGTCAGGGCTTGTGAGTCAACGCCAGATAATCGCTTGATTGCATCTCCTGCAGACGCGAGACCGTACGTTCAAACTCGAAGGCCAGCTCGCCACCGCTATACAGGGATTCCGGCTCGGCATCCGCGGACATCACCAGTTTGACGGCGCGGTCGTAAAACTCATCCACCAGGTTGATAAAACGTCGCGCCTGATCCTCGATTGCGGCCCCCATGACCGGCACATTGGAGATCAATACGCTATGGTACTGGCGCGAGAGCTCGATATAGTCATTCTGGCTGCGTGGACCGTCACACAGTGTTTTGAAGTCAAACCAGACCACGCCCTCATGACAGCGACGAGCCTTCAGCGCTCGTCCGTTGATCCGCAGCGTATCTTCCTGCCCTGATTCACCGGCCAGATGTACAAAGCTCTCCTGCAAGGCGGCGTCAGCGCTGTCATCAGCCGGCGTATGAAAGATTTCCTCGCGCGTCAGGGTGCGCATTCGATAATCGATACCGGCATCGACATTGACCACGTCACAGTGACGATTGAGCAATTCGATGGCAGGCAGGAACCGGTCACGCTGCAGACCGTTTTTATAAAGTTCATCCGGCACGATATTGGAGGTTGTCACCAGCACCACGCCCTGGGCGAACAGGGCATCCAGCAGGTTGCCCAGAATCATGGCATCGGTAATGTCCTTCACGAAAAATTCGTCAAGGCAGATGACTCTGGCCTCTCCGGCAAGCTTTGCCGCCACAAGGGTCAGAGGATTCTTTTGCCCCTTGTGAACGTCCAGCTCCTTGTGCACACGCTGCATGAAGCGATGAAAGTGCGTACGCATCTTGTCATCAAAGGGCAGGCTGTCATGAAAGGTATCCACCAGCCATGTCTTGCCTCGACCTACCCCACCCCAGAAATAAAGCCCCTTGATCTCCGGCTCGGCGGGCGCCGTGGGCGCTGACGGAGCGCTTTTCTTGCCAAAAAATCCCGACATTTTTGACTTGAGCCCACTATCGGCCACGGCCGTCGAAGGTTTGGGTCGTGGTCTGCTGGTCAGTGCCTCATAAAGGCGCTGCAGGTGCTCAACCGCCTTCTCCTGAGAGCTGTCATGCTGAAAGCCTTCACGTTCAAGATCCTGCCGGTACTGTTCTCGCGGGGAAAGTCTGGACATGTTATCTGGTGCCTTGCGGAAGATCGGATACCCATGATTGTACAGCGTGACACGTGCTGATTCGCCCTGCGCAAGGGTGATTTCTCAGCGCTGATGGGCACGATTATGTCGTGAGTGAATTGACCCGGACAACATGACGCCTTCTATAATGGCCTATCGCATGGTCACGCCGGTCGTGCGTGCAATCAGCATTGAAGAGGGGAATATTGGTGAACGAAGGCAATATCGATTGGGTAGTCGCCATTGTGGCACTGCTGGCAGGCATCGCGATCGGCGTGTTGATTCGCCATTTCTCGGGCAGCCAGAGAAACACCAGCCAGAAACTCAAGCAGCGGCTGGCCGAAACCGAGCTTGAGCTCAAAAAACTGCGCGAGAGCGTGAATACGCATTTTGCCGATGTCACGACGCTTGCACGCAACATCACCCGTCAGAGCGAAGAGCTCCAGGCCCGACTCGATACCGATGCAGGCACCATGGCCAGCGACCCGGCGCTCAAGCGCAAACGCCAGGTAATCGCACCGGAAGACAGTGAAGAGGAGACAAACGCCCTTCACGTACCGCGTGACTACGCCGACAGCAATGGCACGCTCGATGAGAGTTACGGGCTGCGCCAGAAGCAGGAAGGTGACAGCACGGACCCGCAACCGCCGCGATACTGATCGATCAGCGGTCACCGGACCTCCGGTGGCCGTTACACCGGGTTGTCGATATCGACAAAGCGGTGCTCGATGTCATGGCGCTGCGCCAGCCACTCTCCGAGAGCACGAATGCCATCGCGCTCGGTGGCATGATGGCCGGCCGCATAGTAGGTAATCCCCATTTCCCGCGCCAGGTGCGTGGTCCGCTCTGAAATCTCCCCGGAAACGAAGGCATCCATACCGGCCTCTGCAGCGTCAATGATCATGTCCTGTGCACCACCGGTGCACCAGGCCAGACGCTCGATGGGCCGATCATGGCCTGAAATCATCAATGGTTTGCGATCAAGACGCTGATGGAGCCGCTCGGCCAGCGCCTGTTGTGAGCACGACGTCATGGCGCCATGATACAAAAGCCCCTGCCCCATCTCGCCGTCAAGTACGCCCTGCACCTGCCAGTCCATGCGATGGGCCAGCAGAACGTTATTGCCAAGCGTTGCATGAGCGTCCAGCGGGAGATGCCACGCCACCAGATTAATGCCATGCGCCAACAGTGTGGCAATACGGCGCTGCTTCATGCCGGTAATGGCCACCGGCTCGTTTTTCCAGAAATAGCCATGGTGTACCAGCACCATATCGGCCTGCCAGGCCACCGCCTCATCGAGCAGGTCCTGACTGGCCGTCACACCACTCATGATACGGGTCACCCGATCTTGACCCTCAACCTGCAGGCCGTTGACGGTAAAATCCTTGAAGCGCTCTGGAACAAGCAGCGTCTTCATGTCTTTTAGTAACTCGCTGCGCTCGATCATTTGCTTTCTCCCCGCCATCGATGTTTGAAAGTGCCCGCCAGCATCAGACATTGCTGACGCCCGGGTGATAAACTCGCTCAACTTTTATACGACATTGTGGCCGGCATGCGGTAAGGCAACGCCTTAGACCCGGATGTCGGATCCGAACAACCTGCAAGTCTGCAGCTCCGGGCTGCCTGTTTCAAAAGGATGTTGTCATGCGCCGATTTCTGGTGCCCCTGATCTGGCCGGTCGTCTGTGGCGTTCTACTGGCGCTGGTACTGCTGGATCACATGCCGCAAATCGTTGACAGTGGCGACCGCCCTGCCGTCGATGGCCGGCAGGGTCAGGCCGCTACCGCTCCGACCACTACGCCGGCTCCCACACCGCCCGTGCAGCGCATGCCGCCCGTGACGCGAAACGCAGCGCCCCTGCAGCGTGGGTCCGGCACGGCAAGCTACTCCGACGCCGTACAGCATGCTGCCCCCGCTGTGGTCAATGTCTACTCATCACGACTGGTGGAGCGCGACCATCACCCGTTGATGTCTGACCCGTTTTTTGAACAGTTCTTTGGCAACAGCAAGTCCGGGCGCCAACGCATGCTGTCAAGCCTTGGCTCCGGCGTCATCGTCAGTGATGAGGGCTATATCCTGACCAACAACCACGTCATCAGCGGTGCCGATGAAGTTCAGGTCGCCCTGCGAGATGGGCGCGAGACACTGGCTACCGTCATCGGCACCGACCCGGAGACGGATCTGGCCGTACTCAAGATCGACCTGGACAACCTCCCGGTCATTGATCTTGCCGATGCGACCAACACCCGTGTCGGCGATATTGCCCTGGCCATCGGCAACCCTTTCGGCGTGGGACAGACCGTGACCATGGGGATCATCAGTGCCACCGGCCGCAACCACCTGGGACTGAATGCCTATGAGGACTTCATTCAGACAGACGCGGCCATCAACCCGGGCAACTCGGGCGGCGCACTGGTGAATGCCGAAGGCGCCCTTGTCGGCATCAACACGGCCATCTTTTCCCGTACCGGCGGCTCACAGGGCATCGGGTTCGCCATTCCCACCAATCTGGCACACGGCATTCTCAACGATCTTGTCACTCGCGGGCGCGTGGTCAGGGGATGGCTGGGCATCGAGGCCAGAGAGGTCAGTTCAAGCCTTGCGTCATCACTGGACATCAACGCCCCGCGCGGGGTGGTGGTATCAGATGTCGTGGACGGTGGCCCCGCCGCACAGGCTGGCATCAAGGTAGGCGACCTGATCCTGTCGATGGCCGGCAAGCCGCTGCTGGATGCCCAGACGGCCATGGTGGATATTGCAGAGGTGGAGCCCGGCAAGCAGCTCCCGGTAGAACTTTACCGTAATGGCAAGCGTTTCAAGGTGACTGTCAGCGTGGGCGAACGCCCGAGCAGGCCGGTAACGCCGGTTCAGCCCGAAAGCTGACCGGCGGTCGATGGCTGAAAAAGGTCTGGATCAGTGCCTGTCGCTCTCGACACGACTGTTGTTCTCAGCACGAGAGTGTCCATCGATACGATTTTCAGCCGAGCGGGCGTGTGCCGTGAGCGACTCGCCTCTTGCCAGCACTGATGCCGTCTGACCAAGTGTTGAAGCGCCCTGCGGCGAACACTGAATCAGCGATGAGCGCTTCTGAAAGTCATAGACGCCCAGCGGTGAGGAAAATCGTGCCGTCCCCGAGGTCGGAAGAACATGGTTGGGGCCGGCACAGTAATCACCCAGCGCCTCGGCCGTGTAACGCCCCATGAAGATGGCACCGGCATGGCGAACCTGCTCGGCCAGCCTTTGCGGTTCTTCGACCGAAAGCTCCAGGTGTTCCGGGGCAATGCGGTTGACCAGTGACAGCGCCTGCGCCTCGTCCTCCACCAAAATCAGGGCGCCGCGACGGGACAGCGATGCCCGAATAATCTCGGCGCGCTCGAGTGTGGGCAATAACCGCTCGATGCTTTCTGCCACCGCATCCAGATGCTGTTGATCCCAGCTGATCAGAATGGCCTGGGCATCTTCATCGTGCTCGGCCTGTGAGAAAAGATCCATGGCCAGCCAGTCTGGATCGGTGCCCCCATCGGAGACCACCAGAATTTCCGACGGCCCGGCAATCATGTCGATGCCGACCTGACCGAATACGGCACGCTTGGCCGTGGCCACAAAAATATTGCCCGGCCCCACAATCTTGTCGACCTTCGGAATCGTTTCAGTGCCGTAGGCCAGTGCTGCCACGGCCTGAGCACCACCGATGGTGAACACCTGACCCACGCCAGCCACATGGGCCGCAGCCAGCACCAGCTCATTGAGCACGCCATCCGGGGTCGGCACGACCATGACGATGTCCTTCACGCCGGCCACATGCGCCGGAATGACATTCATCAGCACCGATGAGGGATAGGCTGCCTTGCCACCGGGCACATAGACACCGGCCCGGTCCAGCGGCGTCACCTTCTGGCCCAGCAGGGTGCCGTCGGCCTCCTGATAGGACCAGGATTCAGGCTTTTGCTGCTCGTGATAGGCGCGAATACGATCGCCTGCCACCGCCAGCGCCTGACGCTGCTCTTCCGGTAGCCCTTGCCACGCCTGCTCCAGTCGCTCGGCGCCCAGAGTCAGTGCCGACATGTCCTGAACATCAAGACGATCGAACTGGCGGGTCAAATCGATGATGGCTGCATCACCGCGACTGCGAACGTCCGCAATGATGCGATCGACGCTTTGCTGTATGTCAGCGCTTGAAACGCTTTCCCAGTCCAGCAGCGTATCCAGTCGGGACACGAAATCCGGCTGGCCTGTCGAAAGTCGATGTATGCTCTGCTTGTCCATTACGCCTGAATGACTCCTTGCCTTCCGGCCATTGCCGGAGAGTAACGTGTCGCGCCGGTGACGTGACCCCCTAGTGCAACCTGATCGTTGAAAGCCGATCAGGATTCAGGATGTCAGGCTGTCCTGGCGACGTTCTGCCACCGCCTGCCCCAGACGCTCGATCAATGGCCCCAGACGCGCATGCTCTACGGTCATGGACGCCTTGTTGACCACCAGCCGCGTACTGATATCGGCAATCAGCTCGCGCGGCGCCATGCCGTTGGCGCGTAGGGTATTACCGGTATCCACGATATCGACAATCTCGTCGGCAAGATTCATGAGCGGTGCCAGCTCCATCGCCCCGTAAAGCTTGATGACTTCGGCCTGAATGCCCAGGTCCGAATAATAGCGTCGGGCGATATTGACGAACTTGGTCGCCACACGACGCCGGGCGCGCCCGGGCGTGACGCCTTCAATACCCGCAGTCATCAAACGACAGCGGGATATCTCCAGATCCAGCGGCTCATAAAGCCCCTGAGCTCCATGCTCAAGCAGCACATCCTTGCCGGCCACGCCCACATCGGCTGCGCCCATCTGTACATAGGTCGGCACATCAACAGCGCGCAGGATCACCAGCTTGACGTTCTCGAGACTGGTGTCGAACAGGAGCTTGCGGCTCTTGTCGAGTGGCTCCAGCGGCTCAATGCCGGCAGCAGCCAGCAACGGCAGCGTTTCCTTGAGAATTCGCCCCTTGGAGAGCGCCAGTATCAGCGGTTTACTCATGTGATCTTCAATGGCTGCAAAAATGAATCGGCATGGCGTGTCCCCCCGACGGCCCGTTAACGCGGCACGCGGCGAATACGCGCCCCCATCAGTTGAAGCTTTTCCTCGATGCACTCATAGCCACGATCGATATGGTAGATACGATCCACCACGGTCTCGCCTTCGGCGACCAGAGCAGCAATGACCAGACTGGCCGAGGCACGAAGGTCAGTTGCCATGACCGGAGCACCACTCAAGTGCTCGACGCCGTTCACCAGTGCCGTATTGCCTTCCAGTGAAATGTCCGCCCCCATGCGGTTGATTTCCTGAACATGCATGAAACGATTTTCAAAAATGGTTTCCACCACACGGCCGCTGCCTTCGGCGACGGCATTGAGCGCCACGAACTGGGCCTGCATATCGGTCGGAAAGGCGGGATACGGGGCCGTGCGGATGTTGACAGCCTTCGGCCTGCGACCATGCATGTCCAGTGAGATCCAGCCGTCACCGGTTTCGATCTCGGCGCCGGCCTCTTCAAGCTTGAGCAGCACCGCTTCCATGGTATCGGCGCGGGCATTGCGCACCCGAACCCTGCCACGGGTAGCCGCCGCCGCGACCAGAAAGGTACCGGTTTCGATGCGGTCAGGCATGACATCGTAGCGACAGCCATGCAGACGCTTGACGCCATCAATAACGATAGTGCTGCTGCCATGGCCGCTGATGTTCGCCCCCATGGCAATCAGGCACTCGGCCAGATCCACGATTTCCGGTTCACGAGCGGCGTTTTCCAGGACGGTACGGCCATGAGCCAGGGTGGCGGCCATCAGAAGATTTTCCGTGCCCGTGACCGTGACCGTATCCAGCACGATATGCGCGCCTTTCAGACCGCCGGGCGCTCTGGCACGAATATAGCCGGCTTCTACCCGAATATCGGCGCCCATGGCCTGCAGGCCACGAATGTGAAGATCGACCGGACGCGAACCGATGGCGCAGCCACCCGGCAGCGAGACATCGGCAGTGCCAAAATGCGCCAGCAACGGGCCCAGCACCAGAATCGAGGCCCGCATCTTCTTGACCAGATCATAGGGGGCGTGACAGTCCTTGACGCGACCATCCAGCTGGATGCTCATCTTCTCGCCCATGATGGGCTCTACCCCCATGCGCCCGAGCAGCTCAAGCGTGGTGGTAATGTCCTGCAGATGCGGCAAGTTGCCAATGATAACCGGCTCATCGGCCAGCAATGTGGCGGCCAGAATGGGCAGGGCCGAATTCTTAGCCCCCGAGGTCCAGACTTCGCCAGACAGCGGTCGACCACCGCTGATAATCAGTTTATCCATTCACCAGACTTCCAAGGCAATCAGGCACGATCTGAATCAGGAGACGCAGCGGCCCGCTGAGCCGGCGTCATGGTCCTGATGCTAATGGCATGCAGCGCGCCGCTGGCAATCTCTTCGGAAAGCGCGGCGTAAATGAGCTGCTGACGCTTGACAGGTGTCATGCCTTCAAAGACATCACCAATGGCGGTGACCTGAAAGTTGCACCCTTCTCCCTGAACCTCAAACTCACATGATTCGATGCGCGCCTCAAGCAGACGCTTGACCTCATCAGGCTGCATGATGACTCCTTTACTGGTTTGTTGGTCGCCAATGGTAAATGAAAAGCACGACCCCGCGCGAATGGACATAAAAAAAAGCGGCGTCAATGACGCCGCTTTTCAATAACAGAACCCGCAGGCTCAGCACCTCATGTCTCATCCGCCGCGGCAAATGAGGTTTCATGGGCCGGAAACACATCGCCGAGTTCGGCCATTTCGATCAGCTCGCGCATGCTGTCGGAAAGTGTAATGCGATCGACTTCCAGCTTTTTGGCCTGCGCAGCGCGCAGCCACTCAAGCAGCACCGAAATGGTCGCGCTGCTGGTTCGGCTGACACCACACAGATTAAAGGAGACCTGAGTACCATCGTATCCCTTCAGCCAGTCGATACCGGCGGTCGCCAGATCCGATGCATTGTCAAAGCCCGGTGCGCCTTTCAGATAAAGGGCGGCATCACGGGCTTCAAGCGTGACGACGTCATCACCGTAGAGCCTTTCGCTCATCAGTCCTTAGCCTTTTGATTGTCCCCGTCGCCGTCTTCAAGGTCGACATCGGGCGACCAGCCATTAATGACAGCATCAAAGTCACGATTGTTGGCACGCATGGCCTGATCGAACTGGTTGCGGAAGGTCAGGCCCAGATTGATGCCATTGACCACCACATTGATCACTTTCCAGCTGCCGTCGCGGTCGCGCAGGGTATAGGAGACCGGATAGCGTTCGCCGTTGGCCGCGATCACTTCCATATCGACACTGGCCTGATTCTCGTAGCGCTGGTTCTGGTTATTATCCAGAACACGCACGTCCTTATAGTCAAACGTCACCAGCCCCTGCGCATAGGTATCGATCAATGTCTGCTTGAATACGCGGGCAAACTGACTGCGCTGCTCGGGGCTGGCTGCCTGAAAATACTTGCCCATGACACTGGCCGAGGCATAACGCCAGTCAACGATGGGATCGATATTCTGCTCGACCACGCTTTTCAGCTCATCAGGATGATTGCGATAGCGGTCCTGATTGTTGTCGAGCTTTGACATCAGCTTGTCAACGCTTTGACTGACCACCTCGTGCGGAGACTGATTGGCAGCCTGAGCAGACAGAACGCCCAAACCGAGCATGGCGGCTACCAGCACGCCAACGTAGCGGGAGACCCTTTTCATCAACTGCACCTCCTGATTATACAAATTGCACCAGCGCCGCCTTCACCTCTCGGCGCCTGTCATTCATTCGGGTTATTTGGACATGTTCGAGACAAACTGCTGAATCAGCTCTTCAAGTACCAGGGCCGACTGCGTATCGCGAATGGTGCCGCCATCCTTGATCATTTCCGGCGCGCCACCGGTCGAGAGGCCGATGTATTTCTCGCCCAGAAGTCCCGCTGTCAGGATAGACGCCGTGGAGTCTTCCGACAGTTTTTCACCAACATCACTGTCGATCTCCATGGTCACACGCCCTTCAAGCCACTTCGGGTCCAGCTCGATATTGGTGATACGGCCAACCGTTACCCCCGCCATCGTGACCCGAGAGCGCTCCTTCAAACCACCGATGTTGCTGAAGCTCGCATACACCGTGAAATTCTGTTCAGCCTGCCCTGGAGCAAACCCACTTACCTGTAGACCCAGAAAAACGAGTCCCAGAAATCCGGCCAGTACAAAGGCACCGACACCGGCTTCAAGCCACTTAGAGCGCTTCATTAGAATTCTCCAAACATCAGCGCAGTCAAAATGAAATCCAGCCCCAGTACGGCCAGCGAACCAAACACGACAGTGCGAGTCGTGGCGCGCGAAATCCCCTCGGAGGTCGGTACGAGATCGTAACCCTGAAAGACAGCAATCCATGTCACGACGACGCCAAAGACCACGCTTTTCAACATGCCATTCACGACATCATCCATAAAGATCACGCTGCCCTGCATGTTGCCCCAGAACGAGCCCTGATCGACACCCAGCCAGTCCACACCTACCAGGTAGCCACCCGCGATGCCGATCACACTGAAAAACACGGTCAGTATCGGCATGGACAGGAATCCGGCCCATAGTCGCGGTGAAATGACCCGGCGCAGAGGATCGACGCCGATCATCTCCATGCTGGACAGCTGCTCGGTAGCCTTCATGAGGCCAATTTCAGCCGTCAGGGCCGAACCGGCACGCCCGGCAAACAAAAGCGCCGTCACGACCGGCGCAAGCTCTCGCAGCAGCGACAGTGCCACCATCTGACCCAGCGCTTCATCAGCCCCAAATCCGGACAGCACCAGATAGCCCTGCAGTGCAATGACCATCCCGATGAAAAGGCCCGAAACGGCGATGATGGGCAGGGACATGACGCCGACAAAGTACATCTGTCGAAGCCAGAGTCTGGCGCCTTCGAGTCGAGGCAGATGACACAGGGCCTGCGCCAGGAAGATGGCACTGCGCCCGAGCGACTCAAGCGTATTCAGGGTCTTGCGGCCCAGAAATATCAACGGTGACATCAAGACACCTCCGAGGGCGCAAGAATATCCTCATAAAAATTTTTCGAAGGATAATGAAAGGGCACCGGACCATCGGGTTTGCCCTGTATGAACTGGCTGACCCTGGGGTCCTGAGCCTCGCGCAGGGACGCCGGAGATCCACTGGCCATCACACGACCATCGGCAATGACATAGACATGATCGGCAATCGACAGCGTCTCCTTGATATCATGGGAGACCACGATGGCGGTCATGTTGAAGGCACTGTTGAGTCGGCGAATCAGCGTGACCAGCACCCCCATCGAGATGGGATCCTGACCGACAAAGGGCTCATCGTACATGATTAGATCCGGGTCCAGCGCAATGGCACGTGCCAGCGCCACACGCCTTGTCATACCGCCTGAAAGCTCGGCGGGCATCAAATCACGGGCGCCACGAAGGCCCACGGCCTGCAGCTTGATCAGCACCAGATCACGGATCATGTGCTCGGGCAGGTCAGTGTGGACCCGTATCGGAAAGGCCACATTTTCAAACACGCTCAGATCCGAAAACAGCGCCCCGCTTTGAAACAGCATGCCCATGCGACGCCGCATTCGAAACAGTGCCTGACGGGACAGTCGATGCACATTGTCCTCACCGACATGCACACTGCCCGAATCAGGCGTGAGCTGTCCGGCGATCAGCTTGAGCAGGGTTGTCTTGCCAGTGCCACTGGGTCCCATGATGGCCGTAATGCGCCCTTTTGGGATCTCCAGATCAACGCCCGAAAAAATGGGTCTGCCAGCTCGCGAGAAATGCAGGTTCTCGACGCTGACCAATGTTGAGTCGGACATACAACTCCTGAATGAACACAAAAGGATATGGAGTTAGCGAACATCGTATCCGAATCAGGCCCGCTCCCACCAGCCTCAGTTAAGGGCAACTGCCATAAAGGCATAAAAATCGGATCGCACCAGGACCCGCCCGCGGCCCTTTCTCAAGCCTCGATTATCCTGGTCTGTCCACACGGTTGCGCTTGTGCCCCGCGACATCCGGCGTCAGAATTCACGGCCATGACAACACCTGATATCGATCACGACTTTCTGGCCAGTGCACGTCGCACGCTTTTACTAGAGCAGAACGCTCTGAGAGATTTGTGCGAACGCCTTGATGCGCCCTTTACCCACGCCTGTCAGCACATGCTGGCATGTCGCGGGCGAGTGGTGGTCACAGGCGTTGGTAAATCGGGCCATGTGGGACGCAAGATAGCGGCAACGCTTGCCAGCACCGGCACGCCCTCGTTTTTCGTGCATGCCGGTGAAGCCAGCCACGGCGACCTGGGAATGCTGGTGCGCGACGATCTTGTTCTGGCCCTGTCCAATTCAGGGGAAACGGCCGAACTGACCGCCCTGCTGCCCCTTTTCAAGCGCCTGGGCACCACCATGATCGCCATGACCGGCAACACGTCCTCGAGTCTTGCCAGACACGCCGATGTCCATCTTGATGTCAGTGTGGCTCAGGAAGCCTGCCCGCTGAATCTGGCCCCCACTTCCTCGACCACGGCGGCGCTGGCGCTCGGTGACGCCCTGGCGATCGCCTTGCTGGAAGCGCGACGCTTTAGCCCCGAGGATTTTGCACTGTCACACCCTGGCGGCACCCTGGGCAAGCGCTTGCTGCTGCGAGTAGAGGATCTGATGCACACCGGCGACGAGCTTCCGGTCATTCGACAGGATGCACGTCTGAGCGAGGCACTGGTCGAAATGACGCGCAAGGGGCACGGCTTTACGTGTATCACCGATAATACCGGCCGCCTCGTGGGCATCTATACCGATGGGGATCTACGCCGCACAATCGATCGCCATGGCGATGTCCGACAGCTGATCATTTGGGACATCATGACGCCCGGCGGCCGCACCATCGGGGCGCAGACCCTTGCGGCTGAAGCCGTCAGGGTCATGGAGGATCATCGTATTACGGCGCTGGTCGTCGTCGATGATCGACATCGGCCCATCGGACTTCTCAAGATGCATGACCTGCTCAGAAGCGGCATTGTCTAGTATCGCCCTGATGCCTACTCGCCTACAAGACGACATGGCCACTACTGCCCGATCGAACCCGGGTCGCTGGTCGCCATGCCGGAGAACTGACACAAAACGCCATGACACGATCTGATGACACAATCTCTGCACTGACAATCCCTGCACTGGACGAACGCGCCCGCCCCATCCGTCTTTTGGCGCTGGACGTTGACGGCGTTTTAACGGATGGCCGGCTTCGCTACGCCTCACAGCCCGAGGATGATGGCGACAAGGTGTTTCATGTTCGTGACGGGCTCGGCCTGAAGCTGCTTATGCAGGCAGGCATCGATATTGCCCTGATCACGGGCAGGGTCTCGCCTGCCGTTGACCGACGCGCGCAGGAACTGGGTATTGCCCATGTCATCCAAGGGCGTGACGACAAGCGCGTCGTACTCGGGGCACTGATGGCAGAGCTGAATCTCGAGCCCGCAGAAGTGTGCTACTGCGGCGACGATCTGCCCGACCTCGGCGCCATTTTGCATGCAGGCCTGGGCGTGACGGTAGCGGATGCACCGGACTATATTCGTCAGCGTGCCGACCTGGTGACCAAAACGCCCGGCGGGCACGGCGCAGTACGTGAACTCTGTGAATGGCTCCTTAACGCGAAAGGCCTCTGGCAGGATATCATTGCTGCTCATGAGCGGCCCTGAGGCTGCACCGCTTACCCGACAGGACGTGCATATGGCTTTTCGAGACAGACTTCCTTCCGGACGGACACGGGCACGTCTTGGCATTTTGATTCTGGTACTGGCTCTGGGGGGCGTGCTGACACTGATCGATCAACGCAATGCCCTGATGGCACCGGGCCCTGCTCCGGACAGCTCCCAGGGCGCCCCCGATTATTATCTCGAAGGCGTGACCTATACCCGCTTTGATGAGCAGGGCCAAAGGGCCCAGACCATGGAAAGCCCGCGCGTGTCTCACACGCCTGAAGATGATGTGACCCGCGCCGTCACCCCGCACTTCACCCTGCTGGGCGATGACGGCAATCAATGGACAGCCTATGGTGCGCGCGCCGTGCTCGGGCCCGATGCCAACACGTTCGTGCTGGCCGGCAAGGCCGTACTGCGTCAACCGGCGGATGGGTGGCAACTTGAAACGGATGTGCTGCATTATGATCTACCGTCGAAGCACGCCTGGAGCGACAGTGACGCTGTGTTCACTCAAAACGAGCAGCGTACCCGCGGTGACCGCTTTAACGGCTGGGTCGATGAAGATCGCATGACGCTTGAGGGCAATGTGCAGGGATTTCATCCGCCCATTCGCCAGTAATCGCGGCCTTTTCACCCATGGCCGCCTTTTTCACACATGAATGACGACAAGGATCTCCCATGACGCGCCCTCTGCTGCTGTGTACCTCTGCCCTGCTGCTGGCAATGCTCGGCCAGCAGGCGATGGCTCTGGAAAGCGATCGCCAGAAACCCATCAATATCGGCGCCGATGAACTCAACATCGATAACCGCGCCGGCACCGCCGTGTATACCGGCACGGTCGAAGTCGATCAGGGCACCATGAAGCTGCGCTCCAGTCGGGTCGAGCTCAAGCGCGCCCAGAGCGGTGCCCTCTCGAGTTTGACCGCCAGGGGCGGCAGTGATGGGCGCGCCTACATTGAACAGCAGCCGGCGCCCAGCGACCCGCTGGCCAAGGGCTGGGGCAACACCATCATCTATCATGCCGGAGAGCGGCGCGTTGAGCTGATCGGCAACGCCGAGCTGCATCAAAATGGCGACACCTTTAACGGCGGCTACGTGGAGTATTTCCTCGACTCCCGTCAGGTCAACGCCCGTGGCGGCCAGAGCGCTCAGCACAAGAGCACTTCCGGCAACTCCGACGGCCGTGTGCGCATGCAGCTTACTCCCGAAGATCAACAGGGTGGCAGCAACCAATGAAAACCCTTCACGCAGCCCATCTAGCCAAAAGCTTCAAGGGGCGCCGTGTCGTTCAGGACATCAGCCTGTCGATCAGGCAAGGGGAGATCGTGGGGCTGCTCGGCCCCAACGGGGCCGGCAAGACCACCTCGTTTTACATGATCGTTGGGCTGATTCAGGCCGATGCCGGCCACGTGGCCATTGATGATCTCGACCTGAGCCGTCGTCCGATGCACCAGCGCGCCCATGCCGGCATCAGCTATCTGCCTCAGGAAGCGTCCATCTTTCGCAAGCTTTCCGTGGCCGACAACATCATGGCCATTCTTGAAACCCGCAAGGACATGGACCGTCACCAGCGTCGCGAACGGCTGGACCAGCTGCTTGAAGAGTTCAGCATCAGCCATATTCGGGACAACATGGGCATGAGTCTTTCGGGTGGTGAACGACGCCGCGTCGAGATCGCCCGGGCGCTGGCCATCGAACCGGCCTTTATTCTGCTCGACGAACCCTTTGCCGGCGTCGATCCCATTTCGGTCGGCGAGATCAAGGGCATTATCCGCCAGCTGCGTACCCGCGGTATCGGTGTATTGATAACCGACCACAACGTGCGTGAGACGCTGGATATCTGTGATAACGCCTATATCGTCGGCAGCGGCCTGATCATTGCAGAAGGAGATGCCAACGCTGTCCTGAACAACCAGCATGTGCGCGACGTCTATCTGGGTCACGAATTTCGCCTTTGACCCCGATGGGTTATTAGCAAATGGCATGATAATTGCAGATTTCAGTGCCTTCAGCACTTGCAAGGTCGTCGCGGACTGGATAGCGTGACATCAAACGTTGGCGACCGGGCCTTGCGAACATGATGAAACCCGCCTTACAGCTGCGCACTGGCACGCATCTAACCATGACGCCTCAACTGCAGCAGGCCATCCACCTGCTGCAGCTGTCCACGCTTGATTTACAGCAGGAACTCCAGATGGCGCTGGAGAGCAACCCGCTGCTGGACACCGAGGAAGAGCACACCGTTGAGCAGCCGGAAACGCCGCTGTCTCAGGACGAATGGTCCAACGATATTCCCGAAGAATTGCCGCTGGATGTCCGCTGGGAGGATCTCTACACCAACGGCAGCAGCGCTGCTGGTATCGGTAGCGATGACAGCTTCAACATCGAGCACAACGCCCTGGCCGTCGATCTGACATCACATCTTCGTGCACAGATTCTGCTGATGGACATGGACCCGCGCGAACACCTGATCACCGATACCCTGCTGGATGCCCTCGAACCCAGCGGCTATCTGGGATCAGGACTTGAGGACCTGGGCAAGGGCCTTCGCCAGCAGGGCCTGGGTGACCTGCGCCAGGCCGAGATGGAACGCATGTTGTCGCGACTTCAGCAGTGTGAACCGACCGGTGTCTTTGCGCGCGACCTGCGCGAATGCCTGCTGTTGCAGCTTGATCAGCTGCCGGAGGATATTCCCTGGCTTGCCCAGACACGCCGCATGATCCGTCAGTTTCTCGAACCGCTGGGGCAAAACGACCGACGCCTTCTCAAGCGACGTCTGAGCCTTGATGATGAAGCGCTTGATCAGGTCATTCACACCATTCGCTCGCTTAACCCGCGGCCGGGCCAGGCGTTTGAATCAGTAGATCAGCACCTTGTCACTCCGGATCTGGTGCTGCGCTATCACGGGCGACAGGGCTGGCAGGTCGAGCTCAATCAGGAGTCCCTGCCAAGGCTTCGCATCCAGCCCGACTATGCGGCACTGGTGCGCCGTGCCGACAAGAGCGAGGAAAACACCTTTCTCAAGCAGCACCTTCAGGAAGCACGCTGGCTGCTCAAGAGCCTGTCGAGTCGCAATGACACCCTCTTGCGGGTAGGACAGGAGATCATGACACGCCAGGCAGGCTTCATCGAGCACGGGGACGAGGCGCTCAAGCCCATGATTCTGGCCGATATTGCTCAGGCCGTGGACATGCATGAATCCACCATTTCCCGGGTTACCACACGCAAGTATATCCATACGCCTCGTGGCATCGTGGAGCTCAAGTATTTCTTCTCAAGCCACGTCGGCCAGGAAGGCGACGCCCATGCCAGCACGGCCATTCGCGCCCGAATCCGCAAGTTCATCGGCGATGAAGCGCCGCGACGCCCGCTCTCGGATGCCCGGTTGGTGCAGCTTCTGGCCGACAACGGCATCATGGTGGCCAGGCGCACCGTGGCAAAGTATCGTGAAGCCATGGGCATTCCCTCTTCCAGCGAGCGCAAACGTCTGGCATGAGCCATTGTGATACCAGGCCGCCGGAAAGCATTCGTGAAACATAACAACATGATTCAGGGTTTGCGCTGACGGGAAAAGCGTTACAATCTGAGAGTAGCCGGAGAGGCTTGCAGGTCCGGCAGTCCATACGGACTACCGGTTATCCGTTTCGATCCAGGGAGCATGCCATGCAGGTAAACATTACCGGGCACCACGTCGAACTGACCGATGCACTGCGCGAGCACGTCAATCAAAAGCTTGCCAAGCTGGAACGTCACTATGACAACATCACCAATGTTCAGGTGACGCTGTCCGTCGAAAAGGAGCGCCAGCAGGCCGCGGCCACGCTACATGCCGCAGGTGCCGAACTTCATGCTCAGGCCGAGCAGGAAGACCTTTATGTTGCCATCGATGCCTTGACCGAGAAGCTTGATCGACAGCTGCTCAAGCACAAGGAGAAAATACAGGCCCGCTCCCAGGGCAACGGCAAATACCTGTAACCCATGACACTTGACCAGATACTCCCCTCCGATCGAATCCTGTTTGATGTGGAAGGAGGCAGCAAGAAGCGCGTGCTGGAATTTTTCAGCGGGTTCATCTCACAAAACATTCCCAGTCTCGACAGCCAGGAAGTCTTTTCCCGTCTGATCAGCAGGGAGCGTCTGGGGAGTACCGGTGTGGGGAATGGCGTGGCCATTCCCCATGCTCGCAATTCGCACTGCCGCCAGCCATTGGCGGGATTCATGCGTCTTCAACAGGCCGTGGATTTCGATGCCATCGATGGCGAACCCGTCGATCTGCTTTTTGTGCTACTGGTGCCTGAAGCTGCCGAAGACACGCATCTTTCCCTGCTGGCGCAGATCGCCGAAGTCATGAACGCCGCCGAAACCCGGCATGCCCTGCGCAACGCCCATGATGAGCAGGAACTTCATGACATCCTGATGCAGGCCATCAGCCAACTTTCCACGCGAGTATAAGCAGCATGGCCATGGAACTTGTTATCGTCAGTGGACGCTCCGGTTCCGGTAAATCCATTGCGCTGCAGGCACTGGAAGATCAGGGCTTTTATGCCATCGACAATCTTCCGGCAATGCTTTTGTCTGCCCTGATCGACGAACTCGAAGCCGGTAGCCCGCATCGTAACCGCGTCGCGGTCAGCATCGATGCCCGTAACCTGCCCAGTGAGCTGGAGCGCTTCCCGGAACATCTGGAAGCGTTGTCTACCCGAGGCATCCATTGCCGGGTGGTCTATCTCACTGCAGACTCCCGCGTTTTGCTGGAACGCTACGCCGGTACCAGGCGGCGCCATCCGCTGACGCGCGAAACCCAGATGACGCTGGCCGAGGCCATTGAAGCCGAACATGTGTTTCTCTCGCCCATTCGTAATACCGCCGATCTGGTCATTGACACCTCCAGTCAGTCGGTACATGACCTGCGCCGTCGCATCGCCGAGCAGGTTGCCCGTCATGCCGTCAACGAACTGACGCTGACCTTTGAGTCCTTTGGCTTCAAGCGCGGCGTGCCGCTGGACGCCGATATGGTGTTCGATGTCCGCTGTCTGCCCAATCCCTACTGGGACCCGCGCTATCGTACCCAGACCGGACAGGACAGTGACGTGATCGCCTTTCTGGAAGCCCATGATGAAGTCAAGGCGATGTTTGATGATATCTGTCAGTGGCTGGAGCGCTGGATGCCGTCCTATCTGGCCAGCCACCGCAGCTATCTGACGGTCGCCATTGGCTGTACCGGTGGCCAGCATCGATCGGTTTATCTGACCGAGCAGCTTGGTGAGCATTTCGCCGGCCAGTTCCCGGCGGTGCGCATTCGCCACCGCGAACTGACCATTCAGCGCGCTGTCAGTGAGGCGGGTGATGCTTCAGCGTGAACTGACCCTGACCAATCGTCGCGGCCTGCATGCGCGGGCCGCAACACGTCTTGTACAGTGCTGTCAGCCCTTTGCCTCAAGCGTCACGATTTATCACGGGGACCGAAGTGCGGACGCGGCCAATATCATGTCGCTTTTGATGCTGGCCGCTCCCTGTACCAGCGTGGTGCAGGTGCAGGTAGAAGGCGAGGATGCCGAAGAAGCGCTGAACGCCATCGTGGCGCTTTTCGAGGCACGCTTTGACGAAGATCAGTAGATCCGTCAGGCATTCACAAACATTGTTCGACACTTTGCTAGAATACGGCTCTTGAATGGGCTGACACAGGAATGTCGCGACAATGAGCAATGACCATAAAGGACGTCAGCCTCGTCTGGAGCGACTTGAAAACGCCCTGGCGCAGCGGGAAATGGATCAGGTACGCCGCCTGCTCCGCCGCGGCCTGCCCCCTGCCGACATTGCCCAGCTGCTGGAATCCACGCCGCCACGCGAGCGCGACATTCTCTGGGAGCAGGTCGACAGTCACGCCAAGGGCGAGATTCTTCAATATCTCAATGATGACATTCAGACCGAGTTTCTAACCCGGATGGATGCGTCACAGCTGTTGATGGCCACCCAGCAGCTCGACAACGACGACGCCGCTGACCTGCTTCAGCGCCTGCCCCACGCTACGCTTGAAGACATCCTGTCGATGATGACGCCCTCCCGTCGGGCGCGCATCGAGGCGGTACTGTCCTATCCCGAGGATACGGCCGGCGGTCTGATGGACACCAACACCATCACGATTCGCCCGGACGTCACCCTGGATGTGGTTTTGCGCTATCTACGTCGACACCGGCGCCTGCCTGAATCCACCGATAACCTGCTGGTCGTGACGCGGCACAATGAGCTGATTGGCGTTTTGCCCATCAATCGGATTCTGGTCAGTGCCCCCGGCATCAGCGTACGTGAAATCATGGATACCGACGTGGTCACCCTTACCGCACTGATGCATGAAGATGAAGTGGCCAGCATCTTTGAGCGGCGGGATTTGATCTCGGCACCGGTAATCAGTGCCGACAATCGGCTGCTGGGCCGCATTACCATTGATGACGTGGTCGATGTCATTCGTGAAAACTCGGCGCGCACCATGATGAGCATGGCGGGTCTTGAGGATGAAGAGGACACCTTCGCCCCTGTATTGCGGACCAGTCGCCGGCGCGCCGTCTGGCTGGGCATCAATCTGATCGCTGCCACCATCGTCTCGATTGCCATCGGCTTTTTCGAGGATACCATTCAGCAGATTGCCGCCCTGGCCGTCCTGATGCCCATTGTTTCCAGCATGGGCGGGATCGCCGGCTCGCAGACCCTGACCGTCTTGATTCGCGGTCTGGCGCTGGGGCACGTCTCGGGTGCCAATGTTCGCTGGCTTGTCGTGCGTGAGCTGATGTCCGGCTCGCTTAACGGGGTGCTCTGGGCCGCGGTCGTGGCCGTCATGGCCGTGGCCCGTTTCCATGACATGACGCTGGGCATCATCATTGCCATGGCGATGGTCATCAACCTGCTGGTGGCCGCGCTGGCCGGCACCCTGATTCCGGTCATTCTGAAAAGGCTGTCGATCGACCCGGCCCTGTCCGGCGGTGTGCTGCTGACCACCATTACCGATGTCGTGGGCTTTGTGGCCTTTCTGGGTCTGGCCACGGCCATGTACTGACAAAACGACAGGGCCTTCAGGACATTACGGTACCCTGAAGGCCCTGGCTGTCTGATTATCCGGCAACCATCATGTCATCGATCAGCCAGCTGCCGGTATGCACGCTGCTGCGTCGGTCGATGTCATCACCCAGCCCCACGAGATTGCTGAACATGTCGCGAAGGTTGCCGGCAATGGTGAACTCTTCCACGGGCGCCACAATTTCACCCTTTTCAATGAGGAAACCGGCTGCCCCGCGGGAGTAGTCTCCGGTGACCGTATTGACGCCCTGTCCCATCAACTCGGTCACCATGACACCACGCTCGACGCTGCCCAGAAGCGCTTTTTCAGGCGTAAGCGCGGCCTGAAGGCGCACGTTGCGCGCCCCACCAGCGTTGCCGGTGGTGACCAGCCCCAGCCGCCGGGCGCTATAGCTCGAGAGCATCCAGCTGGCCAGCCGCCCGTCCACAATGAAGTCATTGTCACGGGTATAGACCCCCTCATCGTCATAGGCACTGCTGGCCATGGCACCATACTCGCGCGGACGCTCCCCAAGGCTCAGCCACTCGGGAAACAGGGACTCTCCCATCGCGTCGCACAAAAAGGAGGATTCGCGAAAAATGGCCCCCCCGGCAATGGCGTTGAGCAGATGTCCGATCAGCGAGCGCGCCATGTTCGGCGTAAAGATCACCGGCATTCTGCCGGTATCCATCGGTCTAGCACCCAGGCGCGCCATGGCCTGCTCGGCAGCGACGTGGCCTACCGTCTCGGGCTCTCGAAGACGAGTGGCATCGCAGTTGACGGTGTAGTCATGATCGCGTTGCATCCCGGCACCATCGCGGGCAATCATCATGCAAGACAGGGAGTGGTGGCTGGCGCGCGTCACCCCCATGAATCCATGACTGTTACCGTAGACGCTGACCCCTTCACTGGTTGAAAGCGATGCACCATCACTGCTGTCGATGCCTGGCACCGACAAACCACCCTGCTCACAGCGCCTGGCAAGCTCAATCGCGTCATCAGGTTCCAGCGCCCAGGGGTGATGAACCCCCATGTCAGGCAGATCCTGCGCCAGAAGCTCCGGGTCGGCCAGCCCGGCGGCCGGGTCCTCTGCCGTATAGCGGGCAATATCGATCGCACGCTTGATGGCGTCTGTCAGAGAGGCCTGTGAGGCGTCGCTGCTAGAGACACTGGCCCGGCGCCGGCCAAGATACAGCGTGACGCCGATGCCCTGATCACGTGCCATCTCCAGCGTCTCGACGCTGCCCTTTCGTACGTTGATTTCCATGCCCTGCTGGACACTGGCACCAATTTCACAGGCATCGGCGCCGGCGTTACGGGCGTACGCCAGTGCCTGCGTCACGGCTGCTTCCAGTGTCGCCTGCTGATCATCAATATCGAGTGTGCTCGCCATGGCGCTCTCCTGTCTGCCCTGGAGGGGGAACGAGCCTGATATACTCGTTCACCTTATTCATTTGTCCTTCGCTCGCCGGAGCCCTTGCATGTCGCCACGAAAAAATTCACGCGCCCCCTCGGTTGAGGAGACGTCGTCTGACACCGATAGCCAGCATGATGCGCTTCATCATGACAATGGCAGACCCAACAAGACCCGCCTGAAGCAGGAAGCGCAGGAGCTCAAGGAACTGGGCGAACAGATTATCGCCATGTCCGAGACAGAGCGTGCTCGCCTGCCGCTGTCCGATGATCTGCTGGCCGCCATTGATGAGACTCGTCGCATTACCTCACGTGAAGCGCGACGCCGTCACATGCAGTATGTCGGCAAGATCATGCGTCATGAATATCTCGACGAGATTCGTGCCGAATTCGACACCATGTCTCGCGAAAAGCGTCAGCGCGAGCTCGGCTTTCACCACCTTGAGCAGTGGCGCGACCGCCTGATCGAAGGCGACAACGACACCATCACGGCCTTTGTCAGCGAATACCCGGAGGTGGATCGCCAGACACTGGGACAACTGGTACGCAACGCCCGGGCAGAAAACGCCGCCGAGAAGCCACCGGCCAGTGCCCGCAAGCTCTTCCGCCTGATTCGCGATACTGCCGGGCTCTAGCGCCCGATCCGGTCGGCGGCTTTAACCGGCAGTGCCGCCGATCGTCATGGCATCAAGTTTCAGGGTGGGCTGTCCAACGCCTACCGGCACGGACTGCCCTTCCTTGCCGCACACCCCGACTCCGGTATCCAGCGCCAGATCATTGCCGATCATCGAGATACGCCCCATGGATTCCGGGCCGTTACCGATCAGCGTGGCGCCACGTACCGGGGTGGTAATCCTGCCCTTTTCGATCAAATAGGCCTCACTTGCCGAGAAAACAAAACGGCCCGAGGTAATATCGACCTGCCCGCCGCCAAAGCTTGCGGCGTAGATGCCGTGATCCACCGAGGCAACGATCTCTTCAGGATCATACGCGCCGGCGAGCATATAGGTATTGGTCATGCGAGGCATGGGTAGATGCGCGTAGGACTCGCGTCGTCCGTTGCCGGTCGGCGCCATGCCCATCAGCCGCGCATTGAGCCGGTCCTGCATGTAACCGGTCAGGATACCGTCTTCAATCAGCGGCGTGTACTGGCCGGGCGTGCCTTCATCGTCCACGCTCAGCGACCCACGGCCGTCTTCACAGGTGGCATCATCCACTACGGTCACGCCGCGGGCGGCCACCTGTTCTCCAATACGGCCGCTGAAGGCCGAGCTGCCGCGTCGATTGAAATCGCCCTCAAGGCCATGTCCTACCGCTTCATGCAGCAGCACGCCTGGCCAGCCGTTGCCCAGTACCACCGGCAGTTGTCCGGCCGGCGCATCGATGGCTTCCAGATTGACCAGCGCCTGACGAACGGCCTCTTTGGCATACTGCTCGGCGACGTCATCACGCACAAACCGTGTCAACGAGAAACGACCACCGCCACCGGCGCTGCCCCGTTCACGCCGACCATCGCGAGCAGCAATGACCGACACGTTAAAACGTACCAGCGGGCGCAGATCCACCGCCTGAGTGCCGTCACTGTTTTGCACCATGACGGCGTCATAGGAGGCGCTCAATGAGACGCTGACCCGGACCACGGCCGGGTCCGCTGCGCGTGCAATCCGGTCAGCGTGCTTGAGCATGGTCACCTTGTCGTCGGCGCCCAGCGAATCGAGCGGGTTATCACTGCCATAGCGCGGCACCACCGACACCGATGCATTGACGGCGACCGGCGGCGTGCGCTGACCGGCACGCACGATCAGTGACGCGGTTCGCGCCGTACTGGCGATGGCTTCACGGCTCAGCTGATTGGAGTAGGCAAAGCCGGTCTGCTCATGGTGCTGCGCACGAATGCCCAGCCCGCTGTCGATGCTGTAGGCAACATCCTTGACCTCACCATCTTCCAGCGCCCAGGACTCGCGCCAGCTGCGCTGTAAAAAGATATCGGCAAAATCGATACCCGGCCCCATGGCCTTTTCAAGCCCTTCATGAAGAGCAGCATCATCAAGCCCGTGTGCTTCAAGCAGTAGAGCACGGGCATCGTTCGATCGAGTGTCCGAAAGGGATGGCGTTGTCATCAGCGCGTATGCTCCAGCTTGACCTGTGGCGTCTCCCAGGGACCCGCCACGTGATAATGAACCTGCGACACCCGGTCGAACCAGGGCTCGAACAGCTTGTGTAATAAATAAAGCACACCGCCCACCTGAGGCGCGCCCACCAGTACGGCGGCCAGCGGCAGATTCTGGGTCACCGGCACGGTCACGCCCAGGTGGGCATCGAGCGTACGTGCCGGTATATCGACCTGTCCAGCCACTGAAAAATGGGTGGCAGAGCCGTCAAAGAGAACGGGCTCAACCGTGCGGACCACGCCATCATGCAGCGTTGTGCGAGCATTGACCGACTTGAAGGCAACCCCCGAGCGGGTCACATCCGAGAAATTGAGCTGAAGCCGTCGCACCAGGTTATCGAGGTTCAAAAGAGATACCAGATTCGCCCAGCGCGACTGTACGAAGGTCAATCGCCCGCTGCCCAGATCGGCATTGACGCTGCCATTGGCTTTTTCGACATCGAACTGCCAGGGCGCACCCGGCCAGGCCAGCTGCGTATCAAGTCTGCCGCTATCGGTCTGTAGTACGTTTTCAACTCCAAGCGATGCCATGGTCTTGCCCAGATCACCGGCTTTGGCTTCAAGGCGCAGGCGACTAAGGCTTGGAAGGCTGCCGGCCCGCTCCCATACCAGCTCTCCATTGGCATCCAGATCACTCATGCGAACCTGCAGGGGCGATATATCAATGCGCTTGTCATCGGAGTGCCAACGACCCGACAGCCCCCCCAGTGTCCGCCCATCGAGTCGGACCTGATCAATATCGAACTCGCCATCGCCGAGACTTGCCAGCCCTTCCGGATAGGCCGTCAGTGATTTGTCTGCAGCGCTCCCATCGGCCGTCTCGCTGCTGCGCTTGACCTCTGTCATCAGTGGCGTCAGATCCAGCCAGTCAATATGCACAATGACCGGCAGGTCAGGATTGTCGCGCCAGTCGGCGGTACCGTTCAAAAAGGAGCTGTCCACGCTGGCATGCCAGTCGTTACCACGAACCTGTCCCAGCCCGCGAGCGTCGCCCAGGCAGGTGACGCCAAACAGGACGCAGTCAGTATCCACCGAGATGCGCTCAATGGGCGAGATTTTCTGCGACGGCGCATCCGGGCGCCGACGGCGGCTGTTGTCATCGGCCGTGTCAGACAGCTGCGAAATCGCCAACTGCCAGGCCACCAGATCCAGCCGATCCGCATGCCAGTTGACCTGCCAGTGTTCCTGGTCGGGCCAGCCAATATTCTCGGGCGGCATCTGTTCGAGCCAGACCTGCCCCTGATGACTGTTATGACGCCAGCGAGCGCGCACCAGATCTCCGGCTCGCATCTCCCCGGCGCCGCTGCCGACATCAACGTCCAGCGTCAGCGGCAGGGTCGTTTCGGGTGATTTCTGAAACGGCTGAGGCAATTGCAGCGAGAGCCCCTTTAACGGGGTCTGAACGTGGATCTGCGCCCCGCCGTCGCCCAGCGCGATCTGCGCCGTATAGTCGATCGGGCCATGAACAATGGGAATAATGTTTTCAAGACCCAGCCAGCCGGCCACCCCTTCTGCGTAGCCATGACCGGAGATATCGATGCCGCCGTCCATCAGGTGTAGCTGGGCCCGAACCGGCCCTTCAAAGACCCGCGCATCCAGCGTGCCGGTAATGCTGCTTTGCTGACGTCGATAACCGTAATGGGCCTTGCCCTTCACATCGGTGACGGTCAGATCCGACTCTTTTGAGTACAGCGTGCCGCTGTCCAGTAGCGCATCACCGTTAATTGTGACCGCCTCCGGATCCGTGGTGGGCAGGGACACATTGACCGAACCGATCAGACTACCGCTCGTGCGCCAGGTATTAAGCGTCTCGCTCAGGGAGGGATCCTCGAGCGGCGCCTTTTGCAAAAGTGACAGCAGATTGCCGGCATCACCGGTCACCAGCGCCGAAAGCGTAAACTTCTGATCGTGAAGCGCCGCCTTTGCACCGCGTGAGACCATCCCCATTAGATTGGCATGGGTAATGTCGGCATCAAAATTGTTGCCGGCCATCGTGAAACGACCATCGAGCCCCGTGACCGGCGGCCAGCCTTTTTGCCAGGTCATGCTGACATTGCGCGCCTCGACCGACAGCTTGACCTTGTCTTCATCGGGTGCCCGGGGCTGGTCATCATTGAACAACAGCCGCAGCGCCACGTTGCCTTCGGGGATGTCGGCGCGATGAATGCGCTTGTCCAGCCAGATGCGCACTTCGGGGTCGTCGATGGCGTTGACGGGCAGCCACTCACGGGGGGTTTCGGTGGAAACATCGTTGAAGGCGACATTCATGTCAAAGCGTTCCGGCTTGCCCGGCGGCGCCGTCAAAGCAAAGTCACCCTGAGCATGGGCACCGCGATGTTCCAGTTTGATGTCGCGGCCACCAAAGTGAATCTCGCCATCATCGCCGACTTTAAAGGAAAGCTGTCCGCTGACATTTTCAAGCGCCCAGGGCGTTAAAAAGACTTTTGGCAGGTTCAACACGGTATGCGCCGCGCCAAACTGCATCCGAGCGTCCAGCCCTTGCGCCGTCAGCCAGCCATCGACCGGACCGAACCCGGGAATCTGCTGCACCGGCTGACCCGAAACGTCTCGAAGTGATACGCGTGTTTCAATGGGACCACCTGCCGTGCGGCGAATGGAAGCCCCTTCCACACGCCCTTTGAGCGCCATCCCGGAAAGCATCCGGCGACTTTCGCCATCCGGCAGCGGCACGAGATCCGAGATGGTCGTCACATCGTCAAGCATAAAAGGGGTGGTTATGACGCTGAAGTCGGAAAAGTTTTCCGAGGCCTCAAGACTGGCCGCCCTGGGCAGCAGGGTCAGCGCCTGACCGTCACGCGAGAGTCCGAGTTGTTCGATGCTGCCGTGCCAGCGCTTGTTCGCACCCTGTTCAAGGTTGGCTTCCAGCGTCATGTTATCAAGGGTAAAGGGCGCCCCATGATGACTGCCGGAGAGCTCCGCCACCCCCAGCGACAGCCGGGCCGAGGTCATGTCGCCCTTGTGCCAGCCCGCCCAGAGAGAGGCCTGCCCACGAGCGCTTTCGAAAGCGTAATTCGGCCAGAGTCCACGCCATAGATGAACCAGACGACGGGTCTGCTCGGCATCGGCCTTGAGCTGGAGTTCTCCGTTGAGAGACGAGAGGTCATCAAACCGGCCCGCCAGACCAAAGCCTTCCTTGTCAGCGTCTTCCCAGCGGGCCGAGGCTGCCAGCGTGTGCGAGCCATAGTTGGCGCCGCCAATGGCGAGCCGGTCAATCAAAAGCGAGGGATGCCTGGTGGGAATGCTGTCAGTGGGTGGATCACCTGCAGGGCGCTCGGGCTCAAGGGTATGGAAATTGATGCGACCGCCTTCAAGGTCAGCCGACTGGCGCACCAGTGTCTCGACCCAGCTCGTAAGACGTTCAGGCGTAATATCGATGGGCCCATCATCGTTATCTTCCGCTGAAGGTCCCCACCCCCATTGGCCCGGCGCGGTCTCATACAGATCGACCGTGGCGTTATCGGCATGAAGAGAGGACAGCGTCAGCGTCTGTCCGGCCAGCAGATCGAGCACATCAAGGTGCGCCTCGAGCGAACCCAGTGACACCAGTGAGCGCGTGCCCTTGTCACCGTTCAGGGCAAGATTGTTCAGCGCCACGACCAGATCGCGACCTTCCAGCTCGACACGCATGTCCTGCCAGCGCACATGATACTGCGCCGGCAGGTCCAGCCATTCGAGCACCTGCTGCTGAAGGGCCGGCTGATTGAGCACGCCCAGTCGTAGCGACGTGGTCACTACTGCCAGTAGCAGCATCATGATGGCCACCAGAGTCAGCAGCCAGCGCATCAGGATTCGCAGCGAAGACATGATCACATCAGTACGATGTCGTACTGCTCCTGACAATAGTGCTGTTCCACCTGAAAGCGGATGGCCTTGCCGATAAAGCTTTCCAGGTCCGCCACCGCCGTTGATTCCTCTTCATGCAGTCTGTCTACCACGCTCTGAGCGGCCATGACCAGATAGGTTTCCGGTGAATAGGCTCGCTCCTCGCGCATGATTTCGCGAAAGATCTCATAGCAGACCGTCTCCGGTGTCTTGAGGGTGCCGCGCCCCTTGCAGACGGGGCACGCCTCGCAGAGCACATGCTCCAGACTCTCCCGGGTGCGCTTGCGCGTCATCTGAACGAGCCCCAGTTCGGTTACCCCTGAAAGCCGGGTACGGGCATAATCGCGCTCGAGCGCCTTTTCCAGCACTCTGAGCACCTGACGCTGATGGTCACTGTCGAGCATATCGATGAAATCGATAATGATGATGCCGCCCAGGTTGCGCAGCCGAAGCTGTCGGGCAATCGCTGTGGCCGCCTCCAGATTGGTCTTGAAAATGGTCTCTTCAAGATTGCGATGCCCCACAAAAGCGCCGGTATTAACGTCAATGGTGGTCATGGCCTCGGTCTGATCAATGATCAGATACCCGCCGGACTTGAGATCGGCACGCCGCTCCAGTGCGCGCTGCAGCTCATCCTCGACCGAAAAGAGATCAAAAATGGGCCGCTCGCCCGGGTAATATTCGATGTGTGATTCCAGCGCTGGCATCAGCTCCCGGGCGAAATCACACAGGCGATCATGGTTTTCCCGCGAGTCGATCCGGATCCGCTCGATACCCTCGCGCATGACATCGCGAAGCGTGCGGGTCGGCAGCGCCAGGTCCTCATAGAGCACCGCCGGCGCCTTCGTTTCGCGTCGCGCCACTTCAATCTTGCGCCACAGCCTGAGCAGAAACTGCATGTCGGCGGCCAGCGATTGCTCATCGACCCCTTCAGCTGCCGTGCGAATGATAAAGCCGCCGACCAGCCCGTCGCGGATGCCGGCCTGGGCATTGACCATATCCCGAAGGCGCCCGCGCTCTGTCTCATCCTCGATGCGCTGTGAGACGCCGGTATACGCGGCCCCCGGCATATACACCAGATAACGCGAAGGGATGGAAAGCTGGGTGGTCAGCCGAGCACCCTTGGTCCCCATGGGGTCCTTGATGACCTGAACCACCAGCGCTTGCCCCTCATGCACCAGCGTTCGGATCGGCGCAGCTTCCTGTCCGGAATGGCCGGCCGGCATCAGTTCGTGGGCATGAATAAAGGCGGTGCGACTCTGGCCGATATCGACAAAGGCCGCCTGCATGCCCGGCAGGACACGCACAACCTTGCCCATATAGATATTGCTGACGATGCCGCGGCACTGGTCGCGCTCGATCCAGGCCTCCTGCAGCACGCCATTTTCAACCACGGCCACACGGGTTTCCATGGGCGTCATGTTGATCAGGATTTCACCGCTCACAACGCCCCTCCTGTTTGCCTTCCTGACCGACAAGCCACGGCGTCACGCCCTGCAGGGAGAGCAGCTGCGCCGTTTCACACAGCGGCAGACCGACAATGCCCGACCAACTCCCCTCGATGCGCGAGACAAACATTGCCCCGGCGCCCTGCAGTGCATAACCACCCGCCTTGTCGCGCCCTTCTCCACTGCCAACATAAGCGTTGATCTCGCTTTCTGCCATCAAGCGAAAATGAACATCGCTGATGACGCAGGCTTCCAGAAGCCCGGCCGGGCCCGTCACGGCCACGGCACTGATGACCTGATGCGAGCGTCCGGCCAGTCGGCGAAACCATGCCCGGGCCTGATCATCATTTTCCGGCTTGCCCAGAATCTGTCCATCCAGCGACAGGGCCGTATCCCCGCCCAGTACGGGCAGTGACGTGGCAAGCACCTGCTGGCCGGCAAGTGCCTTTTCACGGGCCAGACGCACCACATAGTCCAGGGCCGGCTCATCAGAACGCGGCGTTTCATCCAGATCTACCGGACAGGCACGCGCTGACACGCCGATGGTCGACAGCAGTTCAAGGCGCCTGGGGGACGCCGAGGCAAGGATCAGATCAGGCGATGGCATGCGTATGGAGTATCCGAAAAAGGAGGCTGCAAGGGCGTCCTGATTCACCGAACCGCAACGATTCCGGTAACAGCGAACGGAGAATCAAAAGGAAGCAAAGCGTCGGCGTACGACCTGCATCAGGGTAAACAGCCAGGGCCATAGTATGCCACCCAGAAGCGCTGCGTAGACAAACTCGAGATGCAGGGGTGAGCTCAGAAGAATGGCCCGCAGCCACTGTTCGAACAGCTGCATCAGGGCCAGCACGATCGTAACCAGCATGGCCTGTCGCCAAAGGGCATAAATCCGCATGCGCTGATACAGCAGCAGCGTCAAAAAGGCGATGGTGGCATACAGCAGGGCATTTTCTCCCAGCGGCGTTCCCTGCAGCAAATCAATCAGCATACCGATCAAAAAGCCGTGGAAAACGCCCACGCGATACGGCGTGATGATGCACCAGTAGATTAACACCAGACCGACCCAGTTGGGTCGCCACAGCAGCCACTCTTCAGGCAGTGGCATGACCTGCAAAATAAGGGCGCACAGAAAGGACAGTGGAATGACTGCCGAATAGCCTCTCATTGGCGCGCCTCCTGACGACCCGGACGCACCACCTGAAGGGCCGCATCCACGGCTTCCTGACTCAACTGATGACTTTTGGGCTTGAGCCGGTCATGGGTAAACAGCAGTAGAAAATTGCGGCTGCGATCAAGCTGAGCGATGGGGCGCACTTCCACGCTGGCAAAGGGCGTGCCCGCGTTGCGCATGATACGACTGACGCGTGCCACCGGATAGCCCTCGGGAAAACGACCGGTCAGTCCCGAGGTGACCAGCAGGTCCCCTTCGCGGATGTCGGTATTGTTGGGCACATTGTCCAGCGTCAGGCGACCGGGCTGGCCGGCGCCGCGAGCAATGAAGCGCAGGCCGTTGCGATTGATCTGGACGGGCACCGAATGGCTGGCATCGGTAATCAGGAGCACGCGGCTCGAGTAGCGCGACACCGAAATGATCTGACCGACCAGGCCTGCCGAATCCACCACGGGCTGGCCGCTGTACACTCCGCTTTGCTGACCACGGTCGATGATCATCTGCTGCAGAAAGGGGTCATTGTCCAGCGTCAGAAGCCCGGCCGTAATCCAGGGAATCTCCTGGCGCGGCGTCGCCTTTAAAAGCTCACGCAGCCGAACGTTGTCCTCGGAAAGACTGGCCATGCGCTGGACGCGCTGTGACAGGGTCAAAAGCCGCTCGCGAAGGCGGCGATTTTCATTGACCAGCCGGGTCTGATCGCTCAATGCAAGCGAGGCCAGACTCAGGCCACGGGCAGGCAGACTGACGATCCATTGAACGGGCGCGACAACGGTTGAAATCTGGGCACGGACATCTTCCATCCAGCTCATGCGCTGATCGGCAAACATCAGAAAAGACGCCAGAATGACGCACAGGATCATTCGGTAGCCGGGAATGGGACCGTGCGAAAAAAGCGGTTTGATAGGCCTTCCTCCCGCGAACCATATGCAGCCGGCACAAGGTGCGCCGGCTGCCGCTGACTTCAGTCGGTAGACAGCAGTTCGAAGGTGTGCTGATCGATCATTTCAAGCGCCTTGCCACCGCCGCGCGCCACACAGGTCAGCGGGTCTTCGGCGATGATGACCGGCAGACCGGTCTCTTCGGCAATCAGCTTGTCGATATCACGCAGGAGACCGCCACCGCCGGTAATGACCAGGCCGCGATCGGCAATATCAGAGGCCAGCTCGGGCGGCGACTGCTCCAGCGCGCTCTTGACCACGGCCACGATCGAGGCAAGCGGCTCCTGCAGGGCGTCAAGAATCTCGTTGGAGTTCAGGGTAAAGCTGCGCGGAACGCCTTCAGCGAGGTTACGCCCCCGGACATCGATTTCACGCAATTCACCGCCGGGCCAGGCACAACCGATCTCTTCCTTGATGCGCTCGGCCGTGGCCTCGCCGATCAGGCTGCCGTAATGGCGACGCACATAGGCCGTGATGGCTTCGTCAAATCGGTCACCGCCCACACGCACGGATTCGGAATAGACCACGCCGGACAGCGAAATGATGGCGATCTCGGTCGTACCACCACCGATATCGACCACCATTGAACCGGTCGCCTCTTCGACCGGCAGGCCGGCACCAATGGCAGCCGCCATCGGCTCCTCGATCAGAAAGACTTCACGGGCGCCCGCCCCTTCGGCAGACTCCTTGATGGCACGGCGCTCGACCTGCGTTGACATGCAGGGAACACACACCAGCACGCGAGGGCTGGGCGTCAAGAAGGTGCTTTGATGCACCTTTCGAATAAAATATTGCAGCATCTGTTCGGTGACGGTGAAGTCGGCGATGACGCCGTCCTTCATCGGACGAATGGCCGTGATGTTGCCGGGCGTACGCCCCAGCATCCGTTTGGCATCAAGGCCAACAGCGGCCACGCTTCTCATGCTGCCGGACTGGCGAATGGCCACGACCGAGGGTTCATCAAGCACGATACCGCGACCACGTACATAAATCAGTGTGTTGGCCGTTCCCAGATCGATCGACAGATCACTGGAAAACAACCCCCGTAAACGTTTAAACATGAAAGTCTTTCACCTGGGCCAGACCGGAACTTGTGCGGATGCAAACGGTATCATCGCCGTCATGATGCGGCAAGCAGCCCGCCTGCCATGCTGTCGCTGCTTATGATACCTTCTTCCCACAATGTGGCCTCCCTTCTTTTTGTTGGTTTTATGCAGCCCGCTCGGAAGTCGGACGTCCACGCTTTTGCAATTTCACCCTGCATTGTTCAAAGGTAGAACCGCCATGGCTATTGAACACGCCAATGTTCTGCGCGCAGCGCATCTGGCCCGTCTGGGCGTGAGTGATGCCCAGGCGGAACGTTATGTCGATGATCTGTCTCGCATTCTCGAGATGGTAGACCGACTTTCCGAGATCGATACCGAGGGCGTGGCACCGCTGTCTCACCCGCTGGATGCCACCCAGCCCCTGCGCGCCGATGAAGCGATCGAAGTCGACCGCCGCGAGACCTTTCAGAGCATCGCCCCTGCCACGGCAGACGGCCTTTATCTGGTGCCGCGCGTGGTCGAGTGATCGGCCTCACATCGCCTGACCAGTTCGAGATGCGACAGAACAGAGACACTGCCCCGACATGGGCAGCCAAGGAGTAACAAGCCCCCATGCATGACAAGACACTTGCCGAACTGGCCCGCGGCCTGGCTGCCGGTGACTTTTCCAGTCGTGAACTGACGAGTTCGCTGCTCGAGCGCATCAAGCGCATTGATCCGGCGCTGAACAGCTTCATCACCGTCACCGACGAGCAGGCCCTCAAGGAGGCCGATGCCGCCGATGCCCTTCGCCACAAGGGCGAAGCCGGCATTCTCAGCGGCCTGCCGCTGGCCTACAAGGATATTTTCTGCACCGAAGGTGTGCGCACCAGCGCCGGCTCGAAGATGCTGGACAACTTCATTGCCCCCTATAATGCCACCGTGGTGGAAAAGCTTCGCCACGCCGGCACGGTCAGCCTTGGCAAGACCAACATGGACGAGTTCGCCATGGGCTCTTCCAACGAAAACAGCTACTACGGTCCGGTCAAAAACCCCTGGAACCCGAAGCTGGTGCCCGGCGGCTCCTCTGGTGGCAGTGCCGCCGCCGTCGCGGCAGGCCTCGTTCCGGCGGCGCTTGGCACCGATACCGGTGGCTCGATCCGCCAGCCGGCCGCGTTTTGCGGCATTACCGGCCTCAAACCGACCTATGGGCGCGTGTCGCGCTACGGCATGATTGCCTATGCCTCAAGCCTTGATCAGGCCGGCCCCATGGCCCGCACGGCCGAAGACTGCGCGATGCTGATGAACGCCATGGCGGGTCATGACGCGCGGGACTCCACCAGCGTGTCGCGCAACGTGCCCGATTACACCCAGGGGCTAAACAAGCCGCTCAACGGACTCAAGATCGGCCTGCCGGTCGAGTACTTTGGTGAGGGCCTGGCCCCCGAAGTCGAGACAGCGGTGCGCGAGGCGGTCCGGGTGTATGAATCCCTGGGCGCACAGGTCATCGAGGTCAGCCTGCCGCATACCAGCATGGCGATTCCGGCCTACTACGTCATCGCCCCGGCCGAGGCCTCCGCGAACCTGTCACGCTATGATGGCGTGCGCTTTGGGCACCGCTGCAAGGATCCAGTCGATCTTGAGGATCTTTACAAGCGTACCCGCGCCGAAGGCTTTGGTGATGAGGTCAAGCGCCGCATCCTGATCGGCACGCACACCCTTTCCGAAGGCTTTTTCGATGCCTACTACCGCAAAGCGCAGCAGATTCGTCGTCTGATCCGTCAGGACTTCCTCGACGCCTTTGCCCGCGTGGATGTGCTTATGGGCCCGGCCGCACCCACGACCGCCTTCGAGCTGGGGGCCAAAGCTGACCCGGTGCAGATGTATCTGCAGGACATCTACACCATCGCCATCAACCTGGCCGGCATCCCCGGTATCAGCGTGCCTGCCGGTCTGGCCGACAATCGCCCGGTCGGCCTTCAGATTCTGGGGCCGCATTTCGGTGAGGCTCACCTTCTTAACGTGGCGCATGTCTATCAGCAGGCCACGGACTGGCATCAGCGCCGGCCCGAGATCAAGGAGTAACAACATGCAGTGGGACGTCGTGATCGGGCTTGAAGTCCACGTGCAGCTTTCGACCTGCTCGAAAATCTTTTCCGGTGCCTCGACCGCTTTCGGCGCCGAGCCCAACACCCAGGCCTGCGGCATCGACCTGGGGCTGCCGGGCACGCTGCCGGTGCTCAATGAAAGCGCCGTTGCCATGGCGGTGCGCTTTGGTCTGGCCATCAATGCCGAGATCCCGGAGTACTCGGTATTCGAGCGCAAGAACTACTTCTATCCGGACCTGCCCAAGGGTTATCAGACCAGCCAGATGGCGCATCCGGTGGTCGGGCGCGGTGAGGTCGATATCACGCTGGGGGATGGCACGGTCAAGACCGTGCGCATTCACCATGCCCACATGGAAGAGGATGCCGGCAAGTCGCTGCACGAGGATTACAGCGGCATGACCGGCATTGACCTCAACCGGGCCGGCACGCCGCTTCTGGAGATTGTCTCCGAGCCGGACATGCACAGCGCCGAGGAAGCATCCGCCTATATCCGTGCCATTCACGCCATCGTGACCTATCTGGGCATTTCCGATGGCAACATGGCCGAAGGCTCGATGCGCTGCGACGTCAACGTGTCGCTACGCCCGAAGGGGCAGGAAAAGCTGGGCACCCGCGCCGAGATCAAAAACGTCAACTCCTTCCGCTTTGTGGAGCGAGCCATTGCGTTCGAGATCGAGCGTCAGCGCGAGATTCTCGAAGACGGTGGCGTCGTGATTCAGGAAACGCGTCTCTACAATCCGGATCTGGATGAAACCCGCTCGATGCGGACCAAGGAGGAAGCCAACGACTACCGTTACTTCCCCTGCCCTGACCTGCTGCCCCTGATGCTCGATGAGGCCTATATCGAACATCAGCGTTCGCTGCTGCCGGAACTGCCAAGCGAAAAGCGCCAGCGTTTTGTCGAATCGCTCGGGCTTTCGACCTACGATGCGGACGTCCTGACCGGCTCGCGCCCGCTTGCCGAATATTTCGAAGCCGTTCAACAACACTGCAGCGATGCCAAGCTGGCCGCCAACTGGGTTCAGGGCGACCTGTTGGGTCGACTCAATCGTGACGGTTTGGACATTACCGAGAGCCCGGTCAGCGCCGAGCAGCTCGGCGGCCTGCTGGTCCGTCTGGTGGATGACACCATCAACGGCAAGGCGGCCAAGCAGGTCTTTGCTGATCTGTGGGAGTGCAAGGGCGAAACGGCTGACGACATCATCGAGTCCCGCGGCCTCAAGCAGGTCACCGATACCGGTGCCATCGAATCCCTGTGTGATCAGGTGATTGCCGATAACCCGGTGCAGGTCACCCAGTACCGCGAAGCCACCGAGGACAAGCGCGGCAAGATGATCGGCTTTTTTGTCGGCCAGGTCATGAAGGCCTCCCGCGGCACGGCCAACCCGCCGCAGGTCAACGCCATGCTCACGGAAAAGCTCGACGCCCTGCTGTAACACCGGGATGTCAGCGACCAAAAGGGGCGCCTGCTGGCGCCCCTTTTTTTATGCGCATTCCTTGTATGCGCCCTGTCTCGTGTGCTCTGTTTCACGGGGATCTTGCCACCGCACCCTCAGTGCCATTCAAACAGGACATTATTCTTCGATCGGTGGGGTCGGCAGAATGCACAGATCATGCACTTCCACGCTTTTGGGTTGAGTCAGCGCAAAGATCACGGATCGGGCAATATCATCCGGGGTTAGTGCATTGTCCTGAGGCTCATCGAAAAAGGGCGTATCCACAACGCCCGGCTCGATCAGCGTGACACGTATGCCACTGCCCTTCACTTCCTCGCGCAGGTTATAGGCCATGCTTTGTACGGCGCTTTTGGTCGCGCCATAAAAGGAGCCCGGCATGACCCGACGCCCGGCCACGGAGCCCGTAATCAAAATATGTCCACGGCTTTTTTTGAGCTCGGCCATGGCCGCGCGGACTGTCAACGCAGGTCCCAGCACATTGGTCAAAAGCACTTCGCGCCACTCTTCCGGGTCGCTGCCGCTGTAGCCACGCCCTTCAAGACCACGGCCGGCATTGGCAAAGACGGCGTCCAGAGCCCCGAAATGCTCGACCACCGCAACCACCAGCTGCTCCTGCGCCTCCCAGGACTGTACATTGCAGGTGAAGGCCGCCGCCTGTACGCCGTATTCCTGATCAAGCGTTTCGGCCAGCGTTTCAAGACGTTTGGTACTGCGCGCGGCCAGTGCGATGTTATAGCCGGCCTGTGCCGCATGGCGGGCGCTGGCCTCACCGATCCCGGTCGATGCACCTGTAATCAAAAGCGTTGGGTTGGCCATTGCTGTCTCCTGTGCGCACGGATCCGCGTGACCCGGCCATCATTGATGTGCACTGAGCCTGGCAAGTCGACTGCGCCTGCGCCACCCAGACACGGTGCTGGCCATGCGCTGTACACTGAAAGCTGCCCGACGACCATGACAGCCACTGTGCTTTTCAGCTATCCTGGAGTCACCCTTTTTATTGCCTTGAATCAATTAATGACCTGACACTTGCCTTCTCAACCGTCAGGTGACCATAACAATGGATGTCGGCCGCAATCGCGCGTCAGACAAGGAGAAATTCATGACCGGCCTGACGTCTCCGATCGTCGAACGGCAGCCCGTAGAGGACTCCCCGTATGCCTCTCTCAATCACGACATTCACGCCACCCTGACACAGGCACTCAACAATGAGGGCCGGCAGGGCATGATTCGTGATGCCATCAACCACCACCTTGCCGCGGCGGGCGGCTATCTGCGCGCCCGGCTGGGCTATCACACCGGCCAAGCCCTGGGGCTGCCCCATGAGTCCGCGCTGATCTGTGCCTGCATCAGCGAGCTTTTGCATAACGCCTCGCTCATCCACGATGACGTGCTCGATCATGACAGCATGCGTCGCGGCCAGAAAAGCGTCTGGAATGTCTGGAACGAAGGGGTGGCCATCTGTCTGGGGGATCTGTTCATCTCGGCAGCCTATGGTCTGATGGCAGAGCTTTCTACTCACGCATCAAGGCTGCCGGCCCTGCTGTCCTGCGTGCACCATCATGTACAAACCACCATTTATGGTCAGGCCGAGTGCTTCAGCCTGGCGATGACACCCGAGCCCGACTTCGAGCAGTGCAGTCAGGCCGCCTGTGGCAAGTCCGGCCCGCTATTTGCCCTGGCGCTTGAGGCACCGCTGCTGCTGACCGGCCATGATGACGCGCTCGATAATGCGCGGCAGGCGGCCCTGACGTTTGCCACGATCTACCAGCTCATTGACGATATCGAGGATTTTGACAGCGACATGATCGATCAACAGCAAGGGGCCTGCAATATGCTTCACGCGCTGGGCAGCCGTGGCGATACCACGCCCATGGCCTCAGCGCTGGATTACGGCCGCCACCACCTGAGCCGGACCCGCCATCTGGCGGGCACCCTGCCCGAAGGCAGTGGCCAGGCGCTGATTGAAGAAGCCCATCGACTCGAGGAGAAGCTGATGAACGTGACAGGTGAGCGCTCATGAGCCGTGCTCTGGTCATCGGCGGCGGCTTTGGCGGTATGGCTGCCGCCCTGCGGGCACGCAAAAAAGGCTATGACGTCACGCTGATCGAGCGATGCGCGTCGCTGGGTGGACGGGCCCAGGTCTTTACCGACCAGGGCTTTCGCTTTGATGCCGGCCCCACGGTCATCACCGCGCCTTTCATGTTCGAGGAGCTTTTCGCGCTTTTCGGCAAGCGGCTGGAAGACTATGTCGAGATGGTCGCGCTCGACATCTGGTATCAGTTTTATTTCCAGGACGGGCGCACCTTTGATTACGGCACCGACATGTCGGCAACGCTTGCCAGCATTCGCCGCTTTAACGAGCGCGATGTTCAGGGCTATCAGAATCTGCTGAAGACCTCGAAGGAGATCTTCGAGATTGGCTTCGAGCAGCTCGCCGACCGCCCCTTTCACCAGTTCTCCACCATGGCCGCGCAGATTCCGGCCCTTTTGCGGCTGAAAAGCTATCGCTCGGTGTGGCAGATGGTCTGCGCTCATATCGAGGATGACAGCCTGCGACAGGCCTTCTCGATTCCGCCGCTGCTGGTGGGCGGCAACCCCTTTCGCACGACCAGCATCTACGGCCTGATTCCCTGGCTCGAGCGCAAGTGGGGGGTGCACTTTCCCATGGGCGGCACCGGGGCGCTGGTGGCGGCGCTGGAAAAGCTGATGCGCGATGTGGGCATCACCATCGAGACCGGCACCACCATCAAGCGCATCCTGAGCGAGCACGGGCGTGCCAACGGCGTGGAACTTGAAAGCGGCGAGAAGCTGCCGGCCAACGTGGTCATCAGCAACGCCGATGCGGCGCATCTGTATACCAACATGGTGGACCAGGTCTCGACCAGTGCGAAACTCAAACTGGCCGGCGCCAAATATTCGATGGGCCTGTTCGTGCTCTATGTCGGTACCAACCGGCAGTTTCCCCAGGCCGAGCACCACACCATCTGGATGGGACAGCGCTATCGCGAACTGCTGGAAGATATTTTCGAGCACCGTGTACTGGCCAACGACTTCTCGCTCTACGCCCATCGCCCGACCGCGACCGACCCTTCCTTTGCCCCACCCGGCTGTGATTCCTTCTACATCCTCGCGCCGGTCCCAAACCTGCAGGGCGACGTGGACTGGTCACGTGAAGGCGACAAGCTCGGCGATGCCATTATCGATGCGCTCGATCGCACCACGATGCCGGGCTTTCGTGAATCGATCGTCACTCGTTTTCACATGACCCCGAAGGATTTCAGCGAGCGCTATCTGTCGATGCACGGCACCGGCTTTTCGATTGCGCCCATTTTCCGCCAGTCGGCGTGGTTTCGGTTCCACAACAAAAGCGAAGTGCTGGAAAATCTTTATCTGACCGGCGCCGGCACGCATCCGGGGGCGGGCCTGCCGGGCGTGCTGTCCAGCGCCAAAGTGGTTGATCACCTGCTGCCGGACGCCGACGCATGACGCAGGCTGCCCAGCACACCAGTGCCGAAGCCATTCTGGCGCGACACGGCAAGTCGTTTCGCTTTGCCAGCTACTTCATGGAGCGTGACGACGCCCACGATGCGGCGCTTTTGTACATGGTCTGTCGCGAGCTGGATGATCTGGCCGATCAGGACATGCCCACCGAGGCCGAGAACGAAAGCGCCCATGAGCGGCTGATGACCGTTCGTCGCGAGCTTTTGGCCGGCAGTGGTCATGACCCGCTCACTCATGTGCTGGTCGATCTTCAAACGCGGCGCGGGCTCGATACCCGCGCGGCCGTGGCGCTGATTGATGCCCTGATCAGCGATGTCGAACGCCCGGCCCTGATTCAGGATGAGCGTGAGCTGATGCGCTACTGCTATGGCGTGGCCGGGGCCGTGGGCGTTTTGATGTGCCCGGTGGTGGGCGCCGATGACAGCGCCATCCCCCACGGCATTGATCTGGGCCTGGCCATGCAGATGACCAACATTGCCCGCGATGTGCGAGAAGATGCCGACATGGGGCGTCGCTACCTGCCGGCTGACTGGATCGATCAGTTAACGCCCGAGGAAATCGCCCGCGCCGACCGTGATCAGCGCGCAAGGGTCGCTCGCGCCATCGACCGGCTATTGACCCGGGCCGAGGCCTACTATGCCAGTGCCGCCGATGGCTTTAACCGCATCCCGGGCAAGAACCGGCGCGCCATTGCCGTCGCCGCCGATGTCTATCGCGCCATTGGCTTTCGCCTGCGTCGAGAAAGGCTGGCCTGGTGGCAGGGCCGTGTGCATGTGCCGCTGACCGGCAAGGTGTGGCTGGCCACGCGCCGGCTGAGCGGCCGTGGCGCCATTGTGGGCAGCAGGCTTGATACCCATGACGCCGAACTTCATCGCCATATTGCCGACCTGCCCGGCGCCCACGGCCCGGAAATACATGAACAAGTCTGAGCCGTTTGATCTCGTGATTCTCGGCGGCGGCTGCGCCGGGCTGAGCCTTGCCTATCGACTGGCTCAGCATGACGATGCGCCGCGCACACTGATCATCGACCCGCGCATTGAGTACACCAATGACCGCACCTGGTGTGGCTGGCCGGTCACCGCTCATCCCTTTCAGGGCGATGTGCGTGCGCGCTGGCATACCCTGACGCTGCACACCGATCAGGCCAGCACCACCGTTGAAAGTCGGCGCTACCCCTATGAAATGCTCGAAGCCGAGCGCTTCTACACGCGCACGCTGACCGCCATTGATGACCATCCATGCATCGCAAGGGTTCAGGCGCGCGCACTCAATGTCGAAGATCGTGAGGAGGGCGTGACCGTGACGCTGGACAACGGCGAGACGGTTCAGGCCCGCTTTGGCGTCGATACCCGCCCTCACCCGAAGCCACTGGCGCCCCCCTGGCTATGGCAGGATTTTGCCGGTATCAACGTGCAGGCAGACAACATGCCCCGGCACGCCGAGCTGATGGATTTTCGCATCGGTGAGAATCCGCAGGACGGCATCGATTTTCTCTATGTGCTGCCCTACAGCCCCGATCAGGCCCTGTTTGAATGGACGCGCTTTGGCCGCCCGCCGACCAGCCCGACCACGCTTGAGCAGAGGCTTGAAGCCCACCTCAACGAGCGTTTCGGCCAAGGGCACTGGCAGGCCCTGCGCCGTGAAACCGGTACGCTGCCCATGGCCCCACCGACGCGCACCGATGGCCGCTCGATGGCCGTGACGGGTGCCTACGGCGGCGCCATGCGCGCCGCCACCGGCTACGCCTTTCACGCCATCCAGCGCTGGGCCGATCAATGTGCCAAAGCGCTACTTGCCGGCCAGCCGCCGGTGGGCGCCTCTACCGGTCGGATACTGCTGCAGCTGGATCGCATCTTCATGAGCACGCTGGCGCAACATCCCGAACGCGCCCCCGAGTTCTACCGCCTGCTGTTTGAGAAAGCCCCTACCGACCGGCTGATCCGCTTTTTAAGCGGTGTCCCCAGCGTGCGTGACACTTTATCGGTGATGAATGCCCTGCCCTGGGCGCCACTGATCGGGAGTACGCTGCGCTGTGCCCTGCCTGAACGGGCATGATTTATCCTGAACCCGCTCATAGCGGCGCTGCAATTCCTGTCTCGCTTGCGTAGTATCACCTGATATTCCCAGTCCCTTCCGAGCCGCTTGATCATGACCGACCGCCCTGCCGCTGGCGCACTTGAAGCGTTCCAGTTTCTGGAAACCCATCCCGAAATCACCCAAATCGATGTATTGATCAGCGACCTCAATGGCGTCTTGCGCGGCAAGCGCATTCCACGCTCAAGCCTTGAAGAGGCCTACACCAGCGGCGTCAATCTGCCGGCCTCCATCTTTGCCCTCGACATCACCGGCAACACCGTTGAAGAAACAGGGCTGGGGCTCGATAGCGGTGATGGCGACCGTGCCTGCCTGCCGATTCCCGGCACGCTGGTGCCGGTCTCCTGGCATCAACGCGCGCCCACCGCGCAGCTTTTGATGACGATGGTGGAGCCCGACGGCAGCGGCTGGCATGCCGACCCGCGCCAGGTGCTGGCGCGGGTGCTTGAGGGCTTTACCCGCCAGGGGCTGACGCCGGTGATTGCCATTGAGCAGGAGTTCTATCTGCTGGATGCCGAGCGCAACGACCGCGGCCAGCCTCAGCCGCCACGCTCGCCGCTGACCGGTGAGCGCGCACGCTCAAGCCAGCTCTACTCGATCAGTGAACTCGATGAATACGCCGATTTTATTGATGCCATCCACGAGGCCTGCGCCCAGCAGGGTCTGCCGCTGGATACAGCGCTCAAGGAGTGCGCGCCAGGGCAGTTCGAGATCAACCTGCGCCACCGCAGTGACGCCCTGCGCGCCTGTGATGACGCCGTGATGCTCAAGCGTGCCATCAAGGGCGTGGCGCAGCAGCAGGGGTTCGAGGCGACCTTCATGGCCAAGCCGTGGGGCAATGAAGCCGGCAGCGGCACCCATGTGCATATCAGCCTGCTGGATGAGCAGGGCCGCAACGTGTTTGCCGCCGAGGATAAAAACCCAATGGGCAGCGCAGCACTGCATCAGGCGATTGCCGGGGTGCTGGCGCTGATGCCGGAATCGATGGCCGTCTGTGCGCCCAACCTCAACGCCTTTCGACGCTTCCAGCCCGGGCTTTACGTGCCCATGACGCCTTCCTGGGGGCTGGACAACCGCTCGGTGGCGGTACGCATCCCTTCCGGCCCGACTGCGGCCACGCGCCTGGAGCATCGCGTGGCCGGTGCAGACGTCAATGTCTATCTGCTGTGTGCGGTGCTGCTGGCCTCCATGGCCCACGGCCTTGATGAACAGCTGACACCGCCACCGCCGATCGAGGGCAACGCCTATACCCAGCTCGATGCCACCCTGCCCGATTCCTGGGGCGTGGCACTGGAGCTGTGGATGGAAAGTGATGTTCTTGGCGAGCGGCTCGGGCGTGGCTTTCAGCATATCTACTATGCCAATCGTCAGGCCGAGCGCGCCCTGGCGCAGCGCACCGTCAGCGCGCTGGAATATGACTGGTATCTGCGCCTGGTGTAGGTGTCTATCCAAGCCTTAGAAGCATCACCCCAGTCAGGATGATCAGCCCCGCCACCAGTCGCTGACGGCTCAGGCGCTCGCCCAGAAAGAGCGCCGAGATGGCCAGTGCAAACAGCACGCTGGATTCACGCAGGGCAGCAACCATCGCAATCGGCGCCTGACTCATGGCCCAGATGGTCGCCCCGTAGGCGGCCATCGACATGGCGCCCCCCAGTAGCCCGATGCGATAGTGGCCGGTGATGGCAGCCAGGGTCTGTCGCCCGCGCATGGCCCACAGCAAAAGCGCCATGCACAGCCCATTGAGCGCGAAAAGCCAGAGTACATAGCCGATGGCATCACGATTGGCCCGCGCCCCCAGCCCGTCACTGAGCGTGTAGGAGGCAATGAAAGCCGAAGTGATGAGGGCATTGATCAGCCCGATACGAGGCAGTCTTGTTGCACCGGCGCCGCGCACAGCCATCCACCAGATGCCACCACTGAGCAGTACCACACCAGCATGGCCGATCAGAGAGGTTTGATCGCCCAGCAACATGACGCCCACCAGCGCCACGATTAACGGCGCCGATCCCCGGGCAATGGGATAGACCTGACCAAAATCCCCGCTGGCATAGGCGCGCGCCAGAAACACGTTGTAGCCCACATGCAAGACGGCCGAGAGCAGAAGCCACGGCCAGGCCGCCGCATCGGGCACGCTGACGGCAGGCAACATGGCCAGTGCCAGTACGCCTGCGCCCACCTGTATGAGCGTGACCGCCAGCAGACGATCGAGACCCACGCGCACCAGGGCATTCCAGCCGGCGTGCAGCGCGGCAGCACACAGGACGATGGCGAAAACGTGTGCACTCATCGGAAGGAAACGCCGATGTCAAAGGGCGCGACCATCACATGCCCAGTCGGTCGCGCAGCGCGTAATACCAGGCGCCCATGGCTGAAAACGGCACGGCAAAGCGCCGTCCGCCAGGGAACGGCAGGTGACGGATATCGGCGAAGGCGTCAAAGCGTGTACTGTCTCCCCTGATGATCTCTCCCACCAGCCGTCCGGCCAGATGCGAGGCGGTTACCCCGTGGCCCGAGTAGCCCTGAGCGTAATAGACGTTATGATTGAGCCGTCCGAACTGCGGCAATCGATTGAGCGTCAGAAGGAAATTGCCACTCCAGGCGTAATCGATCCTGATATTTTCAAGCTCGGGAAAGGTTTTCAAAAGCTTGGGGCGGATGGCGCCCTCGATGCTGGCCGGATCACGTCCGCCGTAGGTCACGCCGCCGCCATAGATCAGGCGGCGCTCGCCCGACAGCCGGTAGTAGTCGAGCAGATAGTTGCTGTCCTCGACGGCGCGGTCGGTGGGCAAAATTCGTTTCGCGGTGGCCTCATCGAGGACTTCGGTGGCGATCACCTGTGTGCCACAGGGCATGGAGCGGTCGGCAAGCTCGGGGACGATATCGCCCAGATAGGCATTGCCGGCGATCACGGCGCGGTCGGCCTCGATCACCCCGCCGTCGGTATGAATTTTCACCCGTTCGCCGTGTTCAAGGCGCGTCATGGGCGAGTGTTCGAAAATCACGCCGCCCAGCGATTCAAACGCCGCCGCCTGCCCCATCACCAGATTGAGCGGATGCAGATGCCCGCCGGAGTGATCGAGCAGCGCACCACTGTAACGCTCGCTGCCGATCTCACGACGATAGGCATCATCTTCCAGCAGTTCCAGCGTCTTATGACCGTACTTCTCCCACAGTGTTTTGTGATGCTTGAGGGCGGCCAGCTGCTTGTCATTACAGGCGGCAAAGAGGTTGCCCTCCTTGAGATCGCATTGAATACCGTATTGCTCAATGCGCTCGCGGATGATGCGATTGCCTTCGAATGCCATATCACCGAGCGCCCGAGCCGATGTTTCACCAAAACGCGCCTCGATCATGTCCATGTCGCGGCTATAGCTGTTGACGATCTGGCCGCCATTGCGACCGCTGGCCCCAAAGCCCACACGCTGTGCCTCGAGTACCGCGACGCGAAAGCCCTGCTCAATCAGATGCAGGGCGCTGGAGATGCCGGTAAAGCCGGCCCCCACCACGCAGACATCCACGTGATGATGACCGACCAGTGCCGGTCGGTCCGGCGCGGCGTGCATGGTGGCAGCGTAGAGCGAGCGGACGTGGCCGTCGCGGCCGGTCGATGCAGAATCAGGCTGGGTCATGAAGTTTTACCCTACATAACGGCCCAGTCAGGGCCGTTGTGGTTTAGCGACTGCGCATTTCATTGTTGAGCTGTGACAGCGTGCCGAGCTGGGCCTTGTCGATCAGGGGGACAAATACCAGTCGGCGCTTCTCCTCGTCACTGAGTCTTGACGGCGGCTTTTTCAGCGCGTCATCAAGCTGATCGAGCGCGGCCTGATTGGGCGTGGCGTAGAAGGTGTAGTTGCTGATGCGCGCCGCCACATCAGGTCGCAGGGTATAGGCAATGAAGGCCAGCGCCAGTGCCGGATGCGGCGCTCGCTTCGGAATCACCAGGGTATCGATACCGCGCTGAGTGCCCTCCTCGGGCACGAAAAAGCGCAGATGGCCGTAGGTCTCCGGGTCTTCAGCCTGACGCCAGGCCAGATCGCCGTTATAGGTCATGCCGATGGCGCTGACACCGCGCACGATCTGGTCGATGGTGGCGGTACTGTCGGTAAAGCCAATGAAGTTCTGACGATGTTTGGTCGCCATCAAGCGCCGCGCGCTGGCGATCCATTGCTCCTTCTGCGTGCAGTCAAAGCCGTAGCCCAGCGAGGCGCAGGCGGCGCCAAACAGGACCTGTGGGTCACCGCCCAGCAGGGTAAAGGGCGCTTTTGAGTTGACATCGGGGTCAAACAGCGCCGACCAGCTGCGCGGCACGTCATCAAGTACCCGGCTGTCATAGACGATGCCGGTCACGCCCCACTGATAAGGCACGCTATAGCGATTGCCCGGATCATAGGCAGGGTCCTGAAATTCGGGCAGCAGGTTTTCAAGCCCCGGCAGCTGCGCATGATCCAGCGGCTGAATAAGGTCTGCCTTGATCAGACGCGGCACGAAGTAGTCGGTCGGCACCACCACATCGTACTGGGCATCGCCGCCGCTGCGCAGCTTGGTAAACATCTCGGCGTTGGAGGTAAAAAAGTTCTGCACGATATGAACATTGTGCTCGCGCTCGAAGTCCTCCAGTACGCCGGGCGGCATGTACTCTGTCCAGTTGAAAAGATAGAGCGTCTCCGCCGGCTTCTCTGCCGCCCCCGCCGTCAGGCTCGCCCCCGCCAGCAGCAGCACACCGGCGCGCCATCGCCATGCTCGTGTCATTGCACGTCCCCTTCATGATCCGTTTGTTGTTGTGTCCTGCCGATGGCATGCCCGGGCAGACTTTTATACCCGCAGCAGCAGATGCTCGCGCTCCCAGGAGCTGATCACCCGATAATAGGCCAGATGCTCGGCCCGCTTGACCGCCAGATAGCTTTTGACGAAGCGCTCACCGAGCACATCCGCCAGCGCGTCACAGCCGTCCAGCGCATCAAGGGCGGGGCCGACATCGTTGGGCAGCGCGACACCGCCGGTCCAGGCCGTGCCGGTCAGCGGCGGACGGGCCTGCAACCGGCTCATCATGCCCAGATGGCCGCAGGCCAGCGAAGCCGCCATTACCAGATACGGGTTGGCATCGGCACCCGGTACGCGGTTTTCAATTCGCGTGGCTTCGGCGTTGCCCACTGGCACCCGTAGCCCCACGGTGCGATTGTCATAACCCCACTCCACATTGGTCGGTGCCGAGCCGCCATGTTCGCTGGGCATCAGTCGCCGCCACGAGTTGATGTTGGGCGCAAACAGCGGCATGGCCGCAGGCATATAGGTCTGTAGTCCGCCGATGTAGTTCATGAACAGATCGCTGGGCTGGCCGTTGTCCCCGGCAAACAGGTTCTCCCCGCTTTCGGCATCCACCAGGCTCTGGTGCAGATGCATGGCGCTGCCCGGCTCGTTGGCCATCGGCTTGGCCATGAAGGTGGCGTACATGCCATGACGCAGCGCCGTTTCACGCAGGGTGCGCTTGAAGATCACCACCTGATCGGCCAGATAAAGCGGATCACCGTGCTGGAAGTTGACCTCCATCTGCCCGGCACCCTCTTCGTGAATGAGGGTGTCGATGTCAAGCTGCTGTGCCTCGCAGTAGTCGTACATCTCCTCGAACAGGGGGTCGAATTCGTTGACTGCATCGATGGAAAACGACTGACGCCCGCTTTCCTGACGCCCCGAGCGTCCGATCGGCGGCTCCAGCGGATAGTCGGGGTCGGTGTTGGTCTTGACCAGATAGAACTCGACTTCCGGCGCCATGACCGGTTTCCAGCCGCGCGCCTCATAAAGGGCCAGCACCCGCTTCAGGACATGGCGCGGCGCGATCTCGACCGGCTCACCATTCATGTAATAGCAGTCATGGATGATCTGGGCGGTCGGATCTTCCGCCCAGGGCACCAGATAGGCGGCGGCCGGGTCGGCAATCAGCTGCATGTCGAGTTCCGCCGAGTTCCAGAAGCGCAGGGCCTCGTCATCGGGATAGCCCCCGGTCACCGACTGGATAAAGATCGAATCCGGCAGACGCGGCCGGCCGCCGTTGAGGTACTTGCCGGCCGGCATGATCTTGCCCTTGAGAATGCCGGTCAGATCACTGACCAGACACTCCACCTCGGTGATGCGATGCTCTTCAAACCAGTCCGTCAGTACCACCGGACAATGCTTTAGCGTCATGTCGGCCTCCCCAGCCGAGCCTGATCAAACGCACGAAAAGGCTGACTACCCGATGGCAGACAGCCGGTCACGTGCCTTAGCGTGACTGCACTTCATTCCAGAGCTGCTGATAGCGCTGCAGATCCTTGCCGGACAGCGTCGGGGTAAACTTCAGCCGCGCCATGTCCTCATCATTGGGCAGCGACGGTGGCTGTTGAAGCACTTCATCAAGATGCTCGACTGCTGCCTGATTGGGCGTGGAATAAAACGTGTAGTTGGACAGCTGTGCCCCAACCTCGGCGTCCAGAATGAAATTGATGAACTTGTGGGCCAGTTCCGGATGCGGCGCGCGCGCTGGAATCGCCATGGAGTCTACCCATAGCTCGGAACCCTCTTTCGGAATCATGAACCTGGTATTGGCGTAGCCTTCCGGGTCGTCGTGTTTGTACTGCAGGTAATCGCCGTTGTAAGTGACGCCCAGCGCATTGACGCCGCGCGAGACCTGTCCCAGTACCGGCGTAGAGTCGGTAAAGCCGGTAAAGTTGGACCGATGCTTGGTCTTGAGCATCAGCTTTGCCGCATTGACCATGTCTTCCTGCGCGGTGCAGTTATAGGGCTTGCCAAGAAAGGCACACGCCGCGCCGAACATGACCTGACCGTCCTTGAGCATCGAAAACGGCTGATCGCTGTTGGTTGACGCATCAAAGAGCATCGACCAGCTCGATTTTGCGTCCGGAAAGGTTTTGGTATTGACGATCAGCCCGGTCGAACCCCACAGATAGGCCGCGGTGTACTGGTTATCCGGGTCATAGGGCGGGTTGACGAAACGCGCCATCAGATTGGACATGTTGGGCAGCTGAGACTTGTCCAGCGGCTGGAGCAGGCCGGCCTCGATCATGCGCGGTACGAAGTAGTTCGAGGGCACCACGATGTCATACTGCGATACCCCACCGGCCTGCAGCTTGGAAAACATCTCGCCCAGCGAGCCGTAGTAGTTCTGCACCACTTCAACATCGTACTTCTTCTCGAATGCCTCAATGATCTCCGGATCCATATAGTCGGTCCAGTTGAACACGTAGAGACGATCAGCCGCACTGGCCGTGCCGGAGAACATGACGGCGGCAATGGCACCGGCCAGCAGTGCCGGGCGGGGTGAGAAAAAAGTCATTGGCAGGTTCCCTTGAATGATCGTGATATGACGTTTTTTTATGAGACCGCCGCGGCGCTTACGCGCGGCGACGGTTGAACAGCAGGCTCAGTACGGCCACCAGCGCCACCGAAGCAATCATCAGCGTGGCAATGGCATTGATCTCCGGGGAGATGCCGCGACGAATGGCGCCCCAGATATAGATCGGCAGCGTCGCGCTTTCCGGCCCCGCCGTAAAGAAGCTGATGACGAAATCATCCACTGACAGCGTAAACGATAGGAAAAAGGCCGATAACAGTGCCGGTTTCAGCGTGGGCAAAATGAAATGCAGCATCCGCTGCCAGGGACTGGCATACAGATCCTTGGCGGCATCAAAAAGCGTGGCATCCAGTCCCACAAAGCGGGAATAGACGATCAACGCCACAAACGGAATCTGGAAGGTGACATGAGCAATGACCATGGTCCCGAGCCCGGGTGACAACAGCCCGGTGAGGCGATTGATCTGCACGAAAAAGGCCATGTCGGAAATACCGAACACGATGTCCGGCATGACAATCGGCAAATAGATCAACACGATCAAAAGCCCGAGTTTACGTGCGCGGTGTCGATAAAGACCGTAGCCGATCATCGCCCCCAGAATCACGGCGATGATCGAAGAGATCACCGCCAGCAGCAGCGTATGGCCGATGGCACCGATGACCACATCGTTGTGAAGCAGTCGCTCGTACCAGCGCAGCGAAAAGCCGCCCCAGCGCGCCGAGGTGTTGATGCTGTTAAAGGAAAACATCATCACCACCAGCAGCGGCGCATAGAGAAAGATCAGCGTCAGCCACCAGAAAACGGCGAGCCCTTTCTTGAATCTCCGGTTTTGCATGCCGCTCTCCTAAATCACCATCTCGGTGCCACCGCCCAGGCGGCGCCCCATGCGACGCAGTATCACCAGACCCAGCAGGGTGGCCAGAAGCATCAACAGCGCCCCGGCCGCCCCCAGCGGCCAGTTGGCCGCCTCACCAAACTGGCTCGCTACCAGGTTGCCCAGCATCTGCGAGCGCCCGCCGCCCAGAAGCTCCGGGATCACGTACATGCCAAAGGCCGGAATGGCGACCAGCACGGACCCTGCCAAAAGCCCCGGCAGGGTTTGCGGGAGTACAGCCACGAAAAAGGTTCGCAGGGGTGAGGCATACAGATCGCGCGCCGCCTCGATCTGGGCGTGATCGAGCTTCTCGAACGCGGCATACAGCGGCAGCACCATAAAGGGCAGGAAGTTGTAAACAAGCCCCAGCGTGACGGCAAAGTCGGACGGAAACAGGCCCATGTTGGGGGCGATCAGGCCCATCTTTTCAGCCAGCGTTGACAGGGGCGTGCCAGGGGAGAGCAGGTTCATCCAGCCAAAGGCGCGAATGACCTGGTTGGTCCAGGACGGCACCACCACCGCCAGCAGCATGATCGCGCGCAGCCGTGGCCGACACATGGAGATATACCAGGCCACCGGGTAGGCGACCAGTACCACCAGCCCCAGCGAGATGACGGACTGAAAGATCGAACGCCACAGCGTATAGAGATTGCCCGGGCTCCAGCCCAGAAAGCCAAAGCCTGCCAGGTTGCGAAAGGCATCCAGCGTCAATGGCATCTGCGGCTGGCCGAAACCGCCGTTGGTCATGAAGGCCACCGACATCAGATAGGCACTGGGCAGCACCAGGAAGATGAAAATCCACAACGCCCCCGGCAGCACACTGACCAGAAGATGACGGGTTTCGCGGCGTCGTCGGCGGCGCCAGACCACATCCACCTGGCTCATGCGCCCTCCTCGTCATCACTCAACATGATGACGTCTTCGGGATAGATCTCGACTTTCACCTCATCACCGACCCGAAAGAGACGATCCCCGGTATTGGAGATTTCCGCGATCAGTTCACTGTGCTGCTCGCCGTTTTGATGAGACAGGCGATATTCGACATTGCTGCCGCGATAAAAGCGTTCCACCACCCGGCACATGAGCGTATTGAGCCGCTTGCCCGGCTCCACGCTCGGTGCGCCGGGCGAGGTCAGCTCCAGGGTTTCCGGACGAATCAATGCCACCCTGCCATCATTTTTATCCTCGGTTTCCAGGGCACCAATCGGCGTTTGGACCGTCATGCCCTCGCGGGCCGAGATCGAAAAGAGATTGTCGTGTCCCATGAAGCGCGCCACGAACAGATTGGCCGGTCGCTCATAGACCTCCTGCGGCGTGCCGATCTGCTGGATGATGCCATCGCTCAAGACGGCGATACGGTCACTCATGACCATCGCCTCTTCCTGATCATGGGTCACGAACACAAACGTCATGCCCAGCCGTTTCTGGGTACGCAAAAGCTCGACCTGCAGTTGGCTGCGAAGCCCGGCATCCAGTGCCGACAGCGGCTCATCGAGCAGCAGCACGTCCGGCTCGCAGATCAGCGCACGGGCCAGCGCGATACGCTGGCGCTGGCCGCCGGAGAGCTGATCGACCCGACGGTCGACCAGTGATCCCAGCTTGATGAACTCGGCGATCTCGACCACCTTCTGCTCGCGCTCGGCACGCGCCATGCCACGCATTTTCAAGCCAAAGGCGATGTTGTCGCGTACCGACAGATGCGGAAACAACGCATAGGACTGGAAGACCGTATTGACGCTGCGCTTGTGGGGCGGCGTGTCGGTCACATCAACCCCGCCAATGGACAGCGAGCCACCGCTGGGCTCATCCAGGCCTGCCAGCATGCGCAACAGCGTGGTCTTGCCACAGCCGGACGGCCCCAGCAGGGTAAAGAATTCGCCCGCGCGAATATCAAGATCCACGCTTTCCAGCGCCACCACCCCACCCGGGTACTCCTTGCGAATGCCTTTCAGGGAAATGGAAGACGCCTCACGCGCCGCACTGGCCTCGCTACCCGTGGTGCTCTCGACTGCTGAAAATGGCCCGCCGGGTGCGGCGGTCGGTGAGCGTTCTGCCATCGAACAGGATCCCCTTGCGTATGAAGACACCGCCGGTGCGATGCCTGAACATGAAAATGGTGGAATAGCGCTCTGACCCTCAGAGGCGATCCCTTAATCGGTAGAAGGTGGTCGCCAGCACCAGCAGCGGCGTTCGAAGCCGGCGCCCCCCCGGGAAATCAAGATGTTTCATGGTGGCCAGCAGATCAAGACGCTCGCTCTGTCCGGCCACGGCTTCGGCCATGAGCTGCCCGGCAAGCCCTGCCAGCGCCATGCCATGGCCCGAATAGCCTTGCACAAAATGGATGTTGTGATCGAGCCGGCCAAAATGCGGCGCACGGTTGCGGGTAATCGCCACCCGGCCGCCCCAGCGATAATCAACGCTTACCCCTTCCAGTACCGGGAAGAGTTCACGCATCTTGCGCTGCATGGTCGCGACCAGCTGGCGCGGCTCGCGGCCACTGTAGCTGACCTGCCCACCATAGAGTAAACGGTGCCCCTGGGTGAGACGATAGTAGTCCAGCACAAAATTGGCATCCGAGACAGCGTCACGCTGTGGCAGAGTCTGCGCCACCTGAGCTTTCGAGAGAGGCTCGGTGGCAATGATGTAATTCACCACCGGCATGATCTTGCGCTCGAGCTCCGGTACCAACCCACCCAGATAGGCATTGCCGGCCACCAGCAGATGGTCACAGTTGATCCGGCCCTGCGCCGTGGTGACCCGCACGATTTTTCCACGCGCAATATCAGTCACTCGGCTGTGCTCAAAAATTACGGCCCCGACATTCTGAGCAGCGCGTGCCAGCCCCAGCGTGTAATTGAGCGGATGCAGGTGCCCGGCTTCTCGCTCATAAAGTCCGCCGAGGTAGGCATCGGTGACCATATGGCGCTTCAGGGCGTCACCTTCCAGCCACTCAAGGCCGTCATAGTCGTAGCGTGTGGCCATCTCGTCCCGCCATGCCTTCATGGCCCGCTCGTGACGGGGTTTGATCGCCGCATGCATGTAGCCACGGGAATACTCACAATCAATGTGATGACGCTCGATCAACGATTCGGTCAGGTGCACGGCCTCGCGACTCATCGCCCAGATCTCGCGCGCCGCCTGATGCCCAAGCGATTTTTCGATGACCGTAAGCTCAGTGCCCAGCCCCGGCAAAATCTGCCCACCGCTGCGCCCCGAGGCGCCCGCTCCGATCTCGCCGGCTTCCAGAAGCGCCACCCGATAGCCCCGCTCGGCCAGATGCAGTGCCGCGCTGCACCCGGTGACGCCACCGCCGATGATCGCCACATCAAAGCGCTGCGCACCGCTTAAAGGCGCAGTGTCGTCCAGCGTCAGATTACGGGAGTGGTCATACCAGGAGTGCTCGCTCATTGGGACAGCTCATCAAGGCATATGAAAAAAGTATTATGGTGGGAAAGCGTATCCGGGGGCCACGGGGCGACACGGTTTAATGGAATTTTTCAATATTTTTTCGACATTGACAGTCGCCGATGCCCCCAGCGCTTCCAGTAGCCGTCTGCAGTCTACTGCTGACAAGCGTGCCTATGACCCACAGGCCAATCAGGTTGTGCTGCTCAGCCGGCAGAGCAGCAAAGGGCTGGAGCTCGATATCGTTATTTCTGGCGGGATCGGACGAAGGTGTTGCCTAACGTGGCGCTGAGGTTGACTCGGCTTTTGATCAGGCTGACGCTCCTACTGGCAGCCGAGACGTTGATAGAGGCATCTATTCCGCATCGTCCCGCATACTCTTTAGCTTGTCGCACCGAGCCACGCATTCAAACCACGGCTGGCCGGACCAGTCCCCGGTGTCATCATGCCTAAACCATGTCTCGTTTTTCCCGAACCAGTGCGGCCACCGGGGAGTATTTTTCAGGTATCCATAAGCATAGGCCGAGCCATCCGGATGAATGTATATTCGCTCCAGATATTCGGCACCAATGCCCTCCGGCTCACAGTGTTCCGGATGGTCCCGACCATCCTTCGTCTGGCGACACCACGCCTGGTCGAACTTCTCGGAACCGATCAGATATTCTCCATGCACTTTATGGGTGACCTGCCAGCGATAGCTTTGCTTCAACGGAGGCATTTCCACCCCATTGTTACGGGGAAAGTTAACCGCAGCACGTGGGGCCTCACGGTCATCTATAATGGCAAAGACCGGATACTCCATAGAATCGACCTGAAACTGCTCATGAGGCGCGACGAAATCACGCCCATCACCACTGGTCGCAGCGCCATAATCGGCCATAGTCGGGCAACCGCTGAGAGTAGCCATTAAAGTAACGCCGAAACCCCCTGCTAGCCACTGCCATATTCCGGAACTTTCGGCAATTACGGTTCGGGAATCAGTAATCTTTTGGATAGAGTTGGGGATTGTCATCGACAAATGCCTTGTAGTTATTAAATGGATGTTGAGATGGTGTTAGCGGCGCCACAATCGCATCTGGATTGAAAAACTTGCCAAAGTAACCGCCATTGATCAAATCCCCGGAGCCAATGGTTAGATGCGCACCGGGCGCTGCAACATTGCCGAAGGGTAGAGAAAATAGTTCAGCGCGTTCCACCAATCCGTTACTAACCAGATAGTTAGAGGTCAGTGTTCCCAAACTATGTCCTGTTAGCTCACCCCCAAACCCTTGATCCATTAAATAAGCTCGAACGGAAGTATCAGGCAACCCTTGGTATCCAAGCGCACTATCAATCAAATTAAATGGTACTCCCGGTAGGCCACTATCCATAAATCCGCGTGCCCCCTTGAAATACGTCAGTGTGAATTCTTGGTCGTCCGACTTATAACGATTGCCGATCCCGGGCAGTTGATCGCCTGCTATCGAACCGGCCATCAATACCCAGTTCAGCTCCTCGGCATTCAGGCCCACACCTTTGGCCAGCTTCTCGGCGATGCGACTATAAGTCTTCTGCATGGCCACACCGCCAACCACCTTTCCGGCATCCAGCAAAGCACCTTGCGAGACCTGTTGCCCGAGGTCGGTTGCCTTGCTCAAGGGATTGCCGTAATAGGTACCCGCTGCCAGATAATTGGCAAGGCCACCCGTTATCGCGCCATGTAGCGCGGGATCTTGCCAATCCTGACCCTGACTCGCCGCTCCGGCAGCAGCACCGACTGCCCCGGCGATGGCCCCTGAAAGGGCCGCATTGGCCCAGCCGGAGACGGCGGCGGTAGTTCCAGCCGCCCATACCGAGGTCGCCGTAGTCGCGGTAGCCGCTGTCGTAGCTCCTGATAGCATTCCTATCGCCGAACTGGCGGCACCAGACGTCGCAGCAGCTGCGATAATGGCCACGGCCATACCCACAGCGGGACTCACGCCCGACTGCTTATAGTCCCAGCCGTCGTGGATCTCCTTCACTTGGCGCCAGTCGACATCACCCTGCGCCTCGGCCTGTTTGAGCCAGGCAAGCTCCGGCTCGGCGGCGACCATGGCATCAATGGTCTGACTGACGCTTTGCTGGTCAATGTCACGCACATCGATATTGACGCTGTTGGCGGCATTGATCGCCAGCTGCCCCTGAGCGACCAGTTCGCTCTGGCGCAGGGTCTCGTCAGTGTTGCCCTTGCCTTTCGCCGACTGCCACGCCCAGTTGCTCTTGCTCTTCTCGTGGGACTCGCTGTGGGTGTCCATGGCCCCGGCAAAGGTGATGTCACCGCCACTGCTCAGGGTCAGATTGTTGCCGGCGTCCAGCCGCGCCTTCTGATAGACCTGGTCGTTGCCGCTGACAATGGCGAGATCGCCGCCGCTTTCCACCGTGGTGCCGACCGCGCGGGTATCGGTGACCTCGTCGCGCTTCATCTTCTTGCTGCTGACCAGCCCACCGCTTTTTTTCTTCTTCTGATAGAAGTAGTAATCCTGATCGTTGGCGGCGATGAGCTGGACGTCGTTGCCGCCGATCAGATAGGCCTGATCCCCTGCCTTGATCTGACTGGCTTGGGCAGTCAGATCATTGTCAGCTACGAGAGTCAGATTGTTGCCGGCCGTTAACTGACTGCCCTGCTGGCGAGTGGTCGTGTTGATGACGTCCTTTTTGGTTCTTGAAGAGCGATAGTGCAGTTCATCGTTCTGTCGGTTCTCTGCAGAGAGAATCCGGATATCATTGCCAGCGGTGGCGGTGAGATCACTCTCTGAACGTGCTGTGCTGGCCACCAGGGCAAGGTCATTACCGGCCCGCAAATCCATGGCACCTTCTGCCGTAAGCTCACTGCCGACCTGCTTCGAGCGCTCGGCAACTTCACGACTTTTGCCTCTACGAGATTCGCTGTCAGCCGTATCGACACGAGAGACAACAGAAATATCTCGTCCTGCAGCAACCGTCAGACCAGCACCTGAATTTATATCGCTGGCTGAAACGACCACGTCACGTCCACTGACCAACTCAGCATCGCCATTGGATCGAATCGAAGCGCCCAGCTGTGAAGTACTATCCGTTACGGACTTCCGATATGAACCAAGCCCGGCTTCCTGGTGACTGATATCTTCTACACCTTGCACGACGACATCTCGCGCAGCACTTAGCGAGAGAGTTCCCTCACTACGGATATCACTTAGGTTGATGACATCTCGCCCTGCCGATACGGTAAGATTCTCGCCTGCACTAATGAGCCCGCCCTGATCGATATAGGAACTGTAGGACTTGTTGTAGCCAGCAGTCACCGCCAGACGGTCGTTGACGATATCGCCCTTGAGCGTGGTGAGATCAACCTGCCGTCCACGAATCTCACCGGCCAGGCTGTTACGGATATCATCCGTCGCCGTCAGCTCGAGATTATTACCAGCGGCCATCAAGCCACCTTGTAAGATGCTGCTGCCACTGTTGGCGGTCAGATTGTTCGAAGCACGAATGGTGCCGACGTTGGTAAGGTCACCACCAGCGATCAGGTCAATATCACGCCCCTGAATCAGGCTGCTGCCGCGAACATTGCGCGCGTCAACCTGCGCCAGATACAGCACCGGGGCGAGTACGGTTTCCCCGCCAACCTCCTGTTCTTCCATCCAGACGATGTCATGTGTCAGCGCTGCCGTCTGGGAAGGCGTGAGCGACACGCCGGCAGTTAGATGAAGCTCATCGCTCGCGGCGATGGCGTTGTTCATCAGGTAGAGATACTGGTCGTAGTCGTTTTGGATGTTGTCATCCAGAAAACGGCTGCCGGTCTGGGCCTGCACGGCATCGCGAATCAGACGGGACTCATAGCGCCCATCACCCAGCAGTTTGTAGGCGCCATCACTGGTGTAGTCGAGCTTACCGAGCAGGTAGTCGGAGCCCATCAGCCGGTCGGCGGAAGTGAACTCGGGATTGGTCTCGATCAGGTAGTGACTGTCGGGCGACTTGTTCCTGACAAAGAGGCCATACTGGCCTTTTGGAAGTCGGAAGCTGGAGAGAGTTGTGGGCGAGACGCGTTCAAAATTGAAGGCGCTGTAGTCGACTGGCACAAATGAGAGTGGAATTAACGTGCTGCGCGTTGCTATGGCCGGCGCGGCAATGTGCCCCCGCTCGTCAAAAGATTTATATCCGCTATTTAAAGCTTCTTCAGAAGTTTTACGACTATTAACTTTGGCATTACCCTCAGGCTGCACAGCAGAAACCGGAGTAGAACGGGCATTAATTGTAAAAACAACATCATTTAAAGGCACATTGCGGTCAGCCTGTATGTTTTTTTCCGCCACTTGAGCAAAAGCATTTTCATTTATTGCGCCATTTTGTATATAACTTGTAGCACTAACATGCAGTTTACCACCAACTTGGAGAATGGCTGGCGCTAAGCCACCTGACTCAGATGTTATCGTTTCGCCGCTTACAAAATTTTCCTTAACCACAAATGATGGCAAGTCAAGATCATTACCAGAAGTGTCTTTACCATTATTCTTGTTAAATTCTTCTATATTTTCGGCCATGGGATCTAAAGTAGTATCAGTTACTTCCCCTATAGAAACCCTTGTACTGCTTCCAGCGCCTCCTCCAAAATTGCCTGTGACAACATTTTTATTGGACACATAACGTTTTGTTTTCGTATAAGACTCAGCAGAACTCCCAGAATTTTCCAGCATATTAGAAACAATATCCATACTACCGCTAGCCGCAATAAGGCTATTCAAATTCTCAACTTTTTTACTTTTCAAAAAGACATTATTACCTGAAAAAATTTTGGCCGCTGGCGAATCATTAATTATTTTATTTTTATAAACATCAATAACATTGTAATCGTATTCATAAGAATAATCGTTACCTGTCCAGCACCCCAAGTTACACTCCTTGCCTGTCCAATAGTGCCGCCTTGTTATCCGATAAGCTGTATAATCTATATATCTACCAGCATGATAAACTTCTGTTTCAAACACATCCCGAGTGTTCAGAAGGCTATTAACCCGCAGGCGAATATCGCCTTCCGCCTCGATCGTTCCCGAGCGGTTCTCCAGTGAATCCGCGTATCCACCCTTGTCATCGCGTTCAAAGTCGAGATCACCGCGACTGTAGAGATCGCCGTAGCGGTTATAGAGTCGCGTGCCGCGCAGAGTCATGTCACCGCCGGCAAACAGCAACGTATCGGCCTGGTTGTTGATGGCGCCCTGACTGACCAGTCGAAGATTCTTTTGGCTACCCAGCGTGCCGCGGTTGTTGATCTCGCGAGCCTGCAGGTCGATATCCCCGTTGCCGGTCAGTCGTCCCAGATTGTCCAGCGTGCCGCTCAGGCGATAGATGGCGCCGGCGCCGCTGGCAATACGGCCATCGCTCTGGGTAAGGTTACGCCCGGTGACATTGAGCTGGCGCTGCGCGGAGATCAGGCCGCGGTTGGTGATGTCCCCGGTGCTCTTGAAGATGAGGTTGCCGTTGGCGAGCAGCTCGCCACGGTTATCCAGACTGGTGGCTTCCAGCGTGAGGGTGTCGGCACTATTGATGCTGTCACTGCCGGCCAGCGTCAGGGCATTGAGCGTGCTCAGGCTCAGCGGGCCATTGAACTGCCACTGCCCGGTGTTGTTGATTCGGTCAATATTGGCCTTTGCACTGCCGGTGCCCTGCAGTGACCCGCCGCTGTTATTGAGTGACTTGAGCAGCAGTGTGAACAGCCCGCTGCCGGCGTGAACGATCTGGCCACGGGTGTTATTGAGGCTTGAAGCCTCGATGCGAGCATCGCGACTGGCCAGCTCGATATTGCCCTGCGTGTTGTCGAGCGCGCCTGCCACCTGGAGATCGCTGGTATCACCCCCCAGCGCGCGCAGGCTGCCGCTGCGGTTGTTCAGGGTGTCAACGTTAAGCGCCAGCCCTTTCTGGGCTTCGATGATGCCGCCGCCGTTATCCAGCGTCCCCGCTTCCAGCCGGATGGTATCCCCGGCCATTTGACCATTGCGGTTGTCGACCCGGGGTGGGTCGATATCCAGCAGGCCGTTGGCGATCATGCGGCCATTTCGGTTGTCCAGCGTCTGAGTGAAGACAGCTTTCAGCGTACCGTTCAGACTGGCGATCAGGCCATTGTCGCCGTTGTTCAACTGACGACCGACGAGTGAGACATGATCCCCCTGCAGAACACCGGCGCGGTTATCCAGCTGCTCGGCCTCGACTGCCAGACCATCACTGCCGGCGAGTATCCGGCCACCGGCGTTATCCAGCGTTTTCAGACCGATAAAACGAATCTGCTGTCCGGCCAGCTGGCCATTGCCGCTGTTGTCCACCGAGCCGGTACTGATATCAAGCACGTTGCCACTGATGCTGCCGCCGTGGTTATCGAAGGCCTGCCCGACATTTTCGATGGTGACATTGCCGCCATCGCTGTCGATCATGCCCTGGCGGTTGCGGGCTTCCCCTGACAGGGTCAGTGCTATACCGCCGGCATTAGCCAGCATCGAGCCACTGTCGTTGATCAGGCGTGCGCTTTTGAGATCAAGCCGATCCGCCAGCAGCACACCGCGGGTGTTATCAAGCGTTGTCGCCGTGATATCAAGACGGCCATCGGATTGAATCTGGCCGCGATCATTGGCCAGTGATGCCAGCGTCAGAATAGCGCCCTGCTCGCCTGCCGCGATCAGCCCGCCGTCACCGTTGTCGACCGAGTCGGCCTGAAGGTTCAGGCGCTCGCCCACCAACTGGCCGCGGCGGTTATCGAAAGCGCCCATGTCGATATCGAGCTGATCGGCCAGTGCCATGCCCTGCTGGTTGGTAAGCTGGCCACCACCGGCAAGCGAGAACGTGCCCTTGTCGGCCTGCAGACGGCCATTGGTATTGTTCAGCAATCGTGCCAGCGTCAGCATGGCATTGCCCTGTTCGGCGCTGACAAGACCATCTTCGCTGTTATCCAGCGTCTCTCCGGCAAGTATCAGTGTGTGACCGATCAAATGGCCGGCACGATTGGTGATCGCCGGCGCATTGATGGCCAGCAGTCCGGCGGCCTGAATCTGGCCGCTATCATTGTTGAGCGTCTGGCGGGCGCGAACCTGGGCGTTATTGACAAGTGCTGCGATCAGACCGCCCTGGTTGGCTTTAATCGACTCGGCATCCAGCGTGAGTGCATTGCCGGCCAGGGTGCCGCTATTGTTGTTCAGGGCACCACTTGTGATGACCAGCAGATCGCCCTGCTGCGCGACGATACGCCCGGCGTTATTGCTCAGTGCCCCATCACTGGTCAGAGTGATATCCCGAGCCGTGATGGTGCCTTCACTATTGTCGAGCGTACCGACATGAATGGCTGCGGCATCCGTGGCTTGCAGGTAGCCACGGGTATTATCAAAACCATTTGTCGTCTTGAGGGTCAGTGCACCGTTTTCGGCACTGATGATTCCATCGCGGTTGGCAAGCGAAAGGCCGTTAATATCGATTCGATCGGCCACCAGAGTGCCGGCGTCATTATCGATATTGCCGCCGGTGATGGTGAGCGCATCAAGTGCCTGCAGCTTGCCGCGCCGATTGGTGAGGCGATCGCGGGCGGTGATATCGAGATCACCGCTGTCGGCGGAGACCAGGCCGTTATCGTTGTTGACGAAAGTGCCTGTCTCAAGCGAGACGCGACGGCCGCGCAGGGTGCCGCCGGTATTGTCCAGGGCCTCCTTGATGCCCGCCGTCAGCACGCCATCGCTGACAATGCGACCACTCTGGTTGTCCAGCGCGTGCTCGACGCCCAGCGTGATCAGTCGGGCCATGAGAGACCCCTGCCGGTTGGTCAGGTCACCGGCAGTGAGGCGAAGGGCCTGATGGACGGACTGGAGCCGGCCATGGTCGTTATCCAGCAGACCGGCTACGGTGACATCAAGATCGCCCTGCTGGGCACTGACCGTGCCGCCGCGGTTGCGCAGCGTGCCAGCAGTCACGGTGACGGTATCGGCGATTAGCGTGCCGCGATCGTTGTTGAGTTCTCCAGCCGTCAGCGCCAGCGTCTTTTGGGCCTGAACCTTCCCGCCGGCATTGTTGAGCTGCTGGCGTGCAACAACAGCGGCATTACCCGCTCCGGCCGAGATCAGCCCGTCGGCATTGTCCAGCGTATCGGTATCAAGTGTGAGCGACTCGCCAATCAGCTGACCCTGGTGGTTGATTAGCTCACTGCTCTGGACGTTGAGCGGCGCGGCGGCCTGCAACTGTCCAGCGCTATTGTCGATCTGATCAAATACCAGTGCCGCATCGCCACTTGCCGCACCGATGAGTCCACCCTCGCGGTTGGTCACATAACGGCCGGCCAGGCGCAGCGATTCGGCCTGCAGCGTCCCCCGGTCGTTGAACAGTGTGTCGGCGCGTAGCTCCAGCGCGCCTTCATTGAGGACAAACCGGCCATCACGGTTATCCAACCGGATCAGGTCCAGCGTGACGTCCTGACCTTTGCCGAACTGCAGGGTGCCACGGTTGGTGACAGCCGGCGCCTGAAGCTCCAGCGCCTGCTCGGCAGCGATCAGAGCATCATTCTGGCCGTTGGTCAGCGCAGCCGTTGCAAGCGTGATCCGGCGCCCCTGCAGGGTGCCGGTGTTGCCGACGGCCTCCTCGGCGTGGACATTGACCTCATCGGCCAGCAGCTGGCCGCGGTTGTCCAGCTGTCTGGCGTGCGCCTGCAGGGTCTGACTGGCCTCCAGACGACCACGGTTGTCGATCCGATCGGCGCTGATATCAAGCCGGCGGTCATCGATGTGCTGATCCCCTTCGATGCCGGCAATGACCTGCCCCTGCTGGGTTAGCGTTTTGCCTGCGGTCAGGGTGGTGTCGCCGCCGCTGGAGAGGTTGCCGTAAAGGCCCATGGCTTCCCGGGCCTTCAGGCGAACGTCCCTGCCGGCATGCTGGCTGCCCTGTGTCTCGATGGCCGTCGCCCGGGCGGCAATATCGCGCTGTGCGGCGGCATTGGTCAGCGCAAGATGGCCCTGGGTGTCGATGGTGATATCACCGGTAGTGGCAGCCATGTCACCGGCCAGACGCACCCCCACGCCGGCCTCCGTGCCCACCAGGTGAATACTGCCGGCATACATGGCGCCCAGTGCCGAGGCATCAATCGCCAGTGCCGGGGTGTCATCGTTACCCTTGCGGGCGGTCGCGGCCAGAGAGTCGGCATCCACATTGTTGCGGCCGGTGACGATATTAAGCTCGCGAGCATGCAACTCGCCGTTGAGTTTTGCCGCACGGGTGACGATATCAAACTGGTCGACTTCACTGGCATCAAGCCCCAGGCCTTCGATGGTGACCTGCCCCTGATCAACGGCAAAGTGATCGAGCTCACCACCTTCGATCATCGGCTTGCCGGTCGAGAGGGTGACGCGGGGACTATTGATAAAACCGCAGCCGTTACAGGTAATGCCGTAAGGGTTGGCGACCACCACATTGGCGGCCTGCCCGGCGACCTCGGTATACCCCTTGAGCTGACTGGCACGCCCGCCGTTGACCTCGTTGACAATCAGCTGCGCGGCCTGCCCTTTCAGATTAGGGTTGCCCACAATGATGCCACCGAGCTTCGTTGACTGAAGCTTGTCGGTGGCATTGTTGAGAATCACGCCTTCCTTGCCGACATTGTAATCACTGAAGGTATTGTGCGAGAGGCCGCGGCCGTTGGGTGTGGCAATATCCACCACCGGCACGCCGTTGCCGGCCTTGTCCATTGCCGTATTGCCACCGGCTCGGCCATCAATGGTAATACCATCGGCCATGACAATGACCGGCTGCCAGAACAGGGCATTAATCAGAACATGGGCCAAAAGACGACCCGCAAAACCTTGCACCTTCATGTGACTGTTCCCTGTTTTTTCTTCTGTTTAATACGTTGTGGCAGTTCACTCATGAGAGCTGTCGGCAATCGCGCCTCTTCGGGCGCTGATCACCTAGAAATAAAGATCGGCACTCAGGTAGACCGGCGTTTCCCGCTCCGGGAAGGCCCGCGGGCGCTCCAGCGAGTGGGCAAAACCGGCATGCACGGCCAGATGTCGACCGCTTAATCCAATCTCGGCGGCCCAGCCGGTCATGCACCCGCTGAGACCGTCGGTGTAACGCGAGCCTTGGATCACGCCCTGGTCATAGGCCAGAGTCAGATCCAGAGCATTGAATAACGGCTGAGCCAGCGGGCCTTCCAATGGCTGCAGCCAGCTGACCTGGTTGCGCCAGTAGGCGCCGCTGTCACCGGAAAGCGTCTGATTCTTGAAGCCGCGCACCGAGCTGGCACCGCCTAGGCTCAGACGTACCGGGCTGTAGAGCACGTCATCGCTGTGCTGGGCATTGGCAAGGCTGAGAAAACGAAAGTGCTGATCGTGAAGTTCGAAGGGCTGCAGGTAGCTCAGGGTCAGGGTGGTCTTGTCATACTGGGCGTGCGGTGCGCCGGACGTGGTGTCCTGGTCATGCTGGGCACCCATGAGGGTCACCCCCTTCTGCCAGCCGGCATCGATATTAATCAGCGCCGAGCCCAGCCGACGGCCGTGGTTGATGCCCAACGCCAGTTCACTGAGCTGCTGACTGCTGACATCAATGCGGGAGTGGTCGATATAGTTGCGGGTGGAGATGCGGCTCAACCCCATACTGGCAGATGTCTTGCTGACGCTGTCACGCCATAAAAGTCGTTCGGCCTGCAGCTGATGGCGCTCGCTGGCACCGTCTAGGCGAAAGAAGAAGCCATTGGCCTCGGCGCGGGAGCGGTAGTCACTCTTGCTGTAGCTGTAGCTGAAGGTCCACCAGCCGTAAGGCAGGCTGTAGGCAAGATATCGATTGCCGGAGCGGTGCTCGTGATTGCCGCTGGCATCCTCTCCGAATCGGGTCACAAGCTGATCGGCCAGCCCCAGCGGGCTATCGATATCCAGCCCAATGCCCCATTGCTGCTCGCCGGTGCTCTCATCGCCATCGTTGCTGCGGGACAGCGTCATGCGCCACGGTTTTTGTGCCTGAGTTTCCACCTGTACGCGGGAGCCGCCGATCTCGTCACCGGGCAACATCTGAAGGGTGGACTGGCGTGACGGCAACCGATTGAGCTGATCGATCATCTGCTCGAGCGCGCGCAGGTTGAGATGCTCTCCCGCTTCTGTCGGGGCGCTCATCTGCAGCTCTCGTGCTGAGGGACTTCCTTCCTGTCCCTCAATGGACTCAATGCGCCCTTCGGCGATCACCACGCGCAGCTGGCCGCCGCCTAAATCCTGGGGCGGCAGATAGGCACGTGAGGTGATGTAGCCGCGGTCAACGTAGGCCTGAGTGATATGACGCAGCAGCTCATTGAGATCATCAAGGGCGACACAGTGATCGATGATCGGTAACAGCAGCTGACGGCGCGTCTCGAGATCCAGCAGCGTCATGCCATCCAGATGGACGGCGTCGATCGGGAAACACTGATTGCTTTCAGGCACAGGAGAGGCGGTCACCGCATCGCTATCGCCGGGAAGCTGTTGCAGGGCTTCCAGCCGGCGGGCCTGCTCATCCAGCAGACGCGACTGCTGATCACGATTGAGGTTACGGCTGGCAGGATCGGCACCGGGTGTCACGGGCACATCGGCAGCCTGTACGGTCGGAAGCAGGAGTAATAACAGTACGCAGCCCAGGGCGTACTGTAGAAGACGTGAAAACATTGGCCGTCAGCATTTCATCAGTGGATGCTTTATTACGGCCAAAAAATTAAAAACTTAAGTTGTTATTAAATCAAACTCTCTTAATTAAAGTTTATAGCCCGGCCGCCTTACGAATTTACTTATCTCAAAAGGGGTGGCGACCACAAAAAAGCCGCGCTCAGGGCGCGGCTTTTACCATACGGTTTGTCTTTAAGCGCGCGATTGACACACCGGACAATGCAGATCACGCCCCAGCCCGAAGTGTCGCCACTGCCCGCTCAGACCATCAAAGGTGGAGAGCCCCTGGTGCGAGACACCGCAGCCGCTTAGAAGCTTTAACGCCTCAAGTGCCTGATAGCTGCCGATCATGCCAACCAGCGGGGCAATGACGCCGCTTTCGGCGCAGGTCAGTGCGTCGTCATCGGCACTGTCGCCGTAGAGACAGGCATAACACGGTGCAGTGGGGTCACGAACATCAAAAACGGCGAGCTGCCCCGAAAAACGAATGGCCGCGCCGGAGACCAGCGGCGTACCGGCCGCCACACAGGCGCGGTTAATGGCGTCCCGGGAATCAAACCGGTCCGTGCAGTCAAGCACGACATCGGCACGCGTTACGGCGTGCTGCAACGCCTCGCCCTGCAACCGCTCGGTAATGATCCGCGTCTGGCAGTGGCTGTTGATCGCGCTAATGCTTTCGGCGGCCGACTGCGCCTTGAAGCTGTCGATATCCGCCTCGCCATGGGCAATCTGACGCTGCAGGTTGGAAAGATCGACCCGGTCATCATCGGCCAGCGTGAGCGACCCCACGCCGGCGGCGGCCAGATACAGCGCGGCCGGTGACCCCAGCCCTCCCAGCCCGATAATCAACACATGACCTTCCATGATCCGGACCTGGCCCTCGTAATCAAGCTCACTCAGCATGATCTGGCGGCTATAGCGCAAAAGCTGGTCGTCGTTCATGAGCCCTCCTGCCTGAGAGAATCCGATAATGGCGATGGCCATTGCCCCAGACTGACGCGCTCGCGCCCGCCAAGGTCCTGACAGGTGCTGACGCCGCCATAGCCGGCATCAAGCAGTGCCGCTCTTACCTCGCCGCCCTGCTGATGGCCGTGTTCCAGCAGCAGCCAGCCATCAGGTGCCAGAAAGTGGCGCGCGGTATCGATCAGATGCAACAGGTCAGCCATGCCATTTTGCCCGGCCACCAGCGCCGAGCGAGGTTCAAAGCGCACGTCGCCCTGTCCCAGATGCACATCATGTTCGTCGATATAAGGGGGGTTGCTGACGATCAGCTCAAAGCGGGCTGCAGGTGGCAGCGCCGAAAAGAAGTTGCCCTCTTCAAAATGGGCATTGGTGATCCCCAGCGCATCGGCGTTGCGTCGTGCCAGAGCCACCGCGCCCGCCACGATATCGATGCCCGTGATCTGCCAGGCAGGGCGCTCAAAGGCCAGTGCCAGGGCAATGGCACCGCTGCCGGTCCCCAGGTCCAGCGCACGGGCGCCGTTGGCCGGCATGCGCCGCAGTGCCTGTTCAACCAGCGTTTCAGTATCCGGGCGTGGGATCAGGGTATGAGGCGAAACGGCCAGGCGCAGGCCAAAAAACTCACGATAGCCCAGCAACCAGGCCACCGGCTCGCCCTGCTGGCGGCGCTCGATCAGCGCATTAAAGCGCTCGAACTCGGCACCCTCCATCTCGCGATCTCCCCAGGTATACAACCAGGTGCGCGAACGTCCCAGCACGTGGGCCAGTAAAAGCTGAGCATCCAGGTGGGGCGTATTCGCGCCCTCGGTCGCGTGGCTGGCCAGACGGTTCACGGCGTCTGACAGGATCTGATCAATACGCATGACAGTTCTTGTCAACCATACTCGTCAGCCGTTCTCACCGGTCATGGCCGCCAGCTGATCAGCCTGATACTCATGGACCAGCGGGTCGATGATGTCATCAAGCGCCCCGGTCATGACTTCCCCGAGCTTGTAGAGCGTCAGGTTGATACGGTGGTCGGTTACCCGGCCCTGCGGGAAGTTATAGGTGCGAATGCGCTCACTGCGATCGCCCGAGCCTACCAGCGAGCGGCGCGTATCAGACTGCTGCTGATGTCGGGCGCTTTCGGCGCTCTGCTTGAGACGGGCGGCCAGCAGCGACATGGCGCGCGCACGGTTCTTGTGCTGGCTACGCTCGTCCTGACACTCGACCACGGTGCCGGTCGGCAGGTGGGTAATGCGGATCGCGGAATCGGTGGTGTTGACGTGCTGACCGCCGGCGCCGCTGGCGCGAAAGGTATCTACGCGCAGATCGTTTGGGTTGAGCTCAACCTCGGCGACCTCATCGGCCTCGGCCATGACCGCCACGGTACAGGCCGAAGTGTGAATGCGCCCCTGAGATTCGGTCGCCGGCACCCGCTGCACGCGATGGGCACCGGATTCAAACTTGAGACGGGCATAGATATCGCCACCGGCCACGCGGGCAATGACTTCCTTGAAGCCGCCCTGCTCACCATGGCTGGCACTGATGGTTTCCATCTTCCAGCCGCGGCTTTCGGCGTAGCGCGAATACATGCGAAAGAGATCGCCGGCAAAGAGTGCCGCTTCATCGCCGCCGGTGCCGGCACGCACCTCGAGATAGACACTGCGCTGATCGTCCGGGTCCTTCGGGATCAGAAGCTGCAGCAGCTGAGGTTCCAGGGCTTCAAGATGTTCATCGATCTCGACAATCTCGTCATGCGCCATGGCGCGCATGTCGGGGTCGCTGTCCTCGAGCATCTGATGGGCGCTGTCGCGATCGGCTTCCAGCGCGCGATAGCGGGCCCACTGACCGACCAGCGCTTCCAGATCGGAATACTCGCGCGAGTAGTTGCGAAATCGGGTTTGATCACCGATGACGCCCGGGTCGGAAAGCAGTCTGGAAAGTTCTTCGAAACGTTCGGCAAAGCCGTCAAGACGGTCTCTGAGCGAGGCCTTCATGGCGATTCCCGGTGCAGTGCGCTGTCGTCGATCAAGAGTTCCTCCGCCGCCTGAATCAGATCCACCCGCTCGGCACCGGAGGCCGCGCGAATGCGTGAAGTCGTGCCATGCAGCAGTCGATTGGTCAGCTGCTGCGTCAATTTCTGGATCACCCGCTCGGGGTCCTGTCCTCGTGACAGGGCGGCCAGCGCCTCACTCTCGGCCTCGGCCCGCAGGCGTTCGGCCTGATGACGATGGCGCCGAATCAGATCACCGGCGCTGCGTACACGCCGCTCATGCTGCCAGGCCGTCACATTGGCCAGAATCATCTCTTCGGCCTGATCGGCAGCGGCCTGCCGCGAGCGGCGATTTTCACTGATGACGTCATTGAGGTCATCAATGCTGTACAAAAAGATATCGTCAAGCTCGCCGACCTGCGGTTCGATGTCCCGCGGGATAGCGATATCCACCATGAAAATGGGGCGATGCTTGCGCGTTTTCAGCGCCGACTCCACGATCCCCTTGCCCAGAAGCGGTGTGGGGCTGCCGGTCGAGGAGATGACGATGTCGGCGCAGACCAGCGCATTTTCCAGCTCGTCCAGACCGATGGCCACGCCACCGACTTCATCGGCAAGCGTCTGCGCGCGCTCACGCGTGCGATTGGCAACGATAATGCCCTGAATACCGGCGTCGCGCAGATGACGGGCGACCAGCTCAATGGTTTCTCCGGCGCCGATCAAAAGCGCTCGGGACTGGCGAATATCATCGAAAATACGACCGGCAAGATTGACCGCAGCATAGGCCACCGACACCGGGTTTTCGCCAATACCGGTTTCAGTGCGCACCTGCTTGGCCACGGCAAAGGTATGCTGGAAAAGGCGTTCAAGATCGCTGCCCAGAGTGTGATGGGTTCTGGCGACTTGATAGGCACCTTTGATCTGGCCCAGAATCTGGGGCTCCCCGAGCACCATCGAGTCCAGACCGCAGGCGACCCGCATCAGATGACGCACGGCTTCGCCATCACGATGCCATCGGGCGCAGTGCTCGAGTGACTCGATAGGCAGGCGATGAAAGTGACCGAGCCACTCAAGTAACAGGCGCTCATCTCCTCCCTCGAGCCGACAATAGATCTCGGTTCGATTACAGGTCGATAGAATGGCGGCTTCCTGAACTTCCTCAAGGGAGGTCAGGTCTTCAAGCGCCAGTGCCATCTGACTGGAAGAGAAAGCGACCTGCTCACGGACTTCAAGGGTCGCACTTTTATGATTGATGCCTAGAGAAAGAAGCATCGTGATACCGTATTAGCTATAACGTTCGTGTAGAACGCTGAGACACGACTGGATAATGTGTCAGGTATCCAATCCTGCCAGGTCAGGTCCGTTATCGGTGATACAGTGCGTATTTCGTGCATGAGCGGCGCCAGAGAATTGCGTACCGCATGGTGCTCGCACTTCATGGTCGTGCATTCTAACATAGCCCCGGGCGCCATGGGATGGAACGCTTTCATCAGCCTCATAGCCCCTGCAGGTTTCGCCATCAATGAGGACACGGATGCGCCAACGCACACTATGGCTATCGATGGCCGCCCTGCTGCTGCCCACGACACTCTGGCCGATGCCGTCCATGGCGGCCGATGCCTCAGCAGCGTCGTCAACCTCGCAGAAGGTCGGCACACCCTCATCAAATGCCCCCGCCCGGAAGCAGAACGACGCTTCGCGGGAGAGACTTGATGGCGCCACGCTTGGCGCGCTTCTGGGCGCCGATATCGCCGCGCAGCGTGGGGACATGGGGCTGGCCGCCCGTACCTACCTTCAGCAGAGTCAGCGTCATCCGGATATCGCGCTGGCCCGGCGGGCCACACAGATAGCGCGCCTGAGCAACGACCCGAAACTGGTCGTCGCCGCCGCCAATCGCTGGGCAGCGCTGGACCGCAACAGTGCGACACCACGTCGCATCCTGGCGGCCGCCGCCGCCGAACAGGGCGAGTGGGCTACTGCCATGGCGCTGCTGCTGGAAGTGGATGCCAGCGGCCAGGATGCCGACCTTGAGTCCTTTCTGGAAGAGGCCATTACCAGCGGCGCCCAGCCTGAAGAGCTGCTGGCGCCGCTGGAAAGCTATCTCAAGCGCCATCCCGACCAGCCTCACCCGCTGATTACGCGCGCCCTGCTGCAGTCACTACAGGGCAATAACGACGCTGCCGATCAGGACCTTGAGCGCGCACAGACTCTGGATGCCAGGTTACCGGCACTCTGGCTGGCCCGCAGCCAGATCGCGCTGGATCGGGAAGACGCGGCCAGGGCACTTGAATACGCACGGCGTGGTCATGACCTGGCTCCGAGCGATAACCGTTTCATTCTGGCCATGGCGCAGGCCAATCTGGCCATGAACGATGTGGATGCCGCCGAAAAGCAGTTCGACATCCTGATCAAGGAAATGCCGGACAATCTTCAGCTGCGTCTGGCGCTGGCACAGCTGTACCTGCGCAACGATCATGCCGAAGCGGCCCAGCGTCTGCTGAAGCCGGCACTGGCAGAGGACAGCGCGTCCCCCTCGGGCGATCTTTATATGCTGGCAGGCCTTGCCAGCGAAAGACTCGATGACATCGACCAGGCACTGTCACTGTACGCGCGCGTTCCCGAAGGGGAGCACTTCATGACGGCACGTGTACGCGGCGTTCAATTGTTCTCTGAACAAAAGCGCATCGATGACGCATTGCGCTGGCTACAGGGTCAGGAAAATGATTATCCCGATCAGTACGCCGCGCTCATGGAACTCTCCCTGTCATTGCTGGATCAGAACGACCAGCAAGCGCGCGCCGACCAGATGCTCGACAGCGCCATCACGTCACGCGCGCCCGACAACGACAGCCTGCTCTATATACGCGCCGTTCGCGCCATCGAACATCAGGATCTCAAGGCCATGGAGCGCGACATGCGCACCCTGCTCAAACGCGACCCGGACAATGTCGACGCCCTCAATGCGTTTGGCTATACCCTGACCGAGCAGACCGACCGCCATGAAGAAGCCCTGGAACTTCTTGAGCGTGCCCACCGTCTGGCGCCTGAATCGGCCCCGGTCGTCGACAGCCTGGGCTGGGCACACTTTCATCTTGGCCAGCTTGACCAGGCCGTGGCCCTGCTCAAGCAGGCCTATGCCCTGATGCCGGATGAAGAGGTCGCCGCACATCTGGCAGAAGCGCTCTGGGCCGACGGTGACAGCGAGCAGGCACGACGCATCATTGCAGGGGCCATGGCGCGTTTTCGCAACCACCCCACCATTGATGGCCTGCTGAGTCGCTATCCGCTGCTGACCCCGCTCGGGCCGCCGCCACAGGCAACGAATTCATCCACTGTTACTTCCCAGGAGAACACCCCATGACATCAGGCACTGCGATCGGTCGCACGCTACAGTTTCTGACCCTCGCCCTGATCGTCCTTCTGGCCGGCTGTGCCACTCAGGCACCCTCCCAGAAGGAAGAACGACACCCCGGCGACTGGCGTACGCAGCAGCCAAGTCTTGAAGCTCTGGACACCTGGACGGCGGCCGGCAAGGTCGGCATTCGCACCCCCGATGACAGCCAGAGCGCCAACCTGGACTGGACCCAGCGCACCGATCAGTATCGCATTTCGGTCAGCGGCCCCTGGGGCACCGGTCGCAATACGCTAAGGGGCAATGGCCATCAGGTCACCCTGACCAACGGCGATGGTACCTTCCAGGCACCGACCCCGGAGGAACTGATGGCACAGCAGATGGGCTGGTCGCTGCCGCTCTCCTCTCTCGTCTACTGGGTACGTGGCCTGCCGGACCCTCGCAGTCCACATAGCACGAGCGAAGACGATGTCGGCTTCCCTGCCACCATGGATCAGGCCGGCTGGCATATCGATTATCGTGACTGGAGCCAGGCAGACGGATTGTGGCTGCCGCGACGCATTGTCATGACCTATGACGATCTGCGCACCACGCTGGTCATCAACCGCTGGCAGCCGGGACAGGCCGACCTGCCATGACAGGGCATGCTGCACTGACCCTGCCGGCACCGGCCAAGCTTAATCGCATGCTGCACATCGTGGGCAAACGCCCCGATGGCTATCATGAGCTGCAGACCCTGTTTCAGTTTCTGGATCACGGCGACACACTGCATTTTCGTCTGCGCGACGATGATGCCATCACCCTGTCGCCACAGATTGAAGGTGTCAGCCACGCCGACAATCTCATCGTTCGCGCCGCCCACCTTTTAAAGGGCGTCGTTGATCGGCCAGTGCCGGGGGTGGAGATCACCCTCGACAAGAAGCTGCCGATGGGCGGCGGCTTGGGCGGCGGCAGCTCCAATGCGGCCACGACGCTTCTGGCGCTGGATCATCTCTGGCAGCTCGGGCTGGGCACGGATCATATGGCAACGCTTGGGCTGACACTGGGGGCGGATGTCCCCGTGTTTGTCCGGGGGTTTTCCGCCTGGGGCGAAGGCGTGGGCGAGCGACTGATCCCGGCTCCGCTCAAGACCCCCTGGTTTGTCGTGGTTCACCCCGGTGCAAGTGTGTCGACGGCTGGTGTCTTCGGCCATCCACAATTGACACGCGACACCCCCTTGATTAGTATGTCGCGCGCCCTGCAGGGAGGTCACAACGACTGCGAGGCCGTGGTGCGAAGGCTTGAACCGGAGATCGGTGAGGTCATTGACCTGCTTCGCAAGTACGGACCTGCCATGCTGACTGGAACCGGCGCCTGCGTTTTCTGCCCTTTCGAGAGCGAGACGTCAGCGCTTGAACTGGAAAGAGAGATACTCTATGGTATCGCTCGACATGCGTACCCGGATCGCTGGAGCGTTTTCAGGGCACGCGGTTGTAACATCTCTCCTCTGCATCAGGCTCTGAACAAGCTTCGAGTATCCTCGGATACCGGAGTATCATGAAGCATCGAACGTCAGCGCTTGCATCAAAGGTTACTGGGGTATAGCCAAGTGGTAAGGCACCGGTTTCTGGTACCGGCATTCCCAGGTTCGAATCCTGGTACCCCAGCCATCTCTTTTCGATGTCACTCACGTTTGACTTCAAACCACCCCGATTTTCTACAAGCGTCCAAAGGTGGCTGCGCGTGTCTAAACTGATGGTCTTCGCGGGGAACGCCAACCCCGAGCTTGCCCGCAAGGTGGCCGAGAGTCTTGATAATCGTCTGGGCCATGCCACGGTCGGTCAGTTCAGCGATGGCGAGATCGCGGTCGAGATCAACGAGAACGTGCGCGGCAAGGACGTTTTTATTCTCCAGTCGACCTGTGCACCGACCAATGACAACCTGATGGAGCTCATCCTGATGGTGGATGCGCTGCGTCGGGCAAGTGCGACCCGTATTACGGCTGTTGTCCCCTACTTCGGTTACGCCCGACAGGACCGTCGTGTCCGCTCGGCCCGCGTACCGATTTCTGCCAAGGTCGTGGCCGACATGATGGTCAAGGCCGGCGTGGACCGCGTCATGACCATGGATCTGCATGCTGATCAGATTCAGGGCTTTTTCGACGTACCGGTCGATAACGTCTATGGCTCGCCCATTTTGCTTGATGACATCGAGCGTCAGAATTACGACGACATTGCCATCGTCTCGCCCGATGTCGGCGGCGTTGTTCGTGCCCGTGCCATTGCCAAGCAGCTCAACGCAGACCTTGCCATCATCGACAAGCGTCGCCCGTCGGCCAATCAGGCGCAGGTGATGCACATCATCGGTGACATCAAGGACCGCACCTGTGTACTGGTCGACGACATGGTCGATACGGCCGGCACCCTGTGCAAGGCGGCTGAAGCGCTCAAGGCGCATGGCGCCCGTCGCGTGCTGGCTTACGCCACACATGCCATCCTGTCGGGTCCGGCAGTCGACAACATTACGAAATCCCAGCTCGACGAACTGGTCGTGGCGGACACCATTCCGCTGGCCGAACATGCTCGTCGAAGCGGCAAGATTCGTCAGCTGTCGGTCGCCGGTCTGATCGCAGAAGCCATCCGCCGCGTCAGCAATGAAGAATCCGTCAGCGCGATGTTTCACTGACATTGCGCCGGTAACCGCTTTCGCATGATGCGAAAGCCCGATAAAACGGCACAGGTCTGGTCGCGGGCCGTGTCGTTTTCGACTTGAACCAATGAGGGTCCAACCCATGAAACATGATTATCAACTGACCGCTGTCGCTCGTACGGCGCTGGGGAAAGGTGCGAGCCGCCGCCTGCGTCGTGCGAACGAACGTGTCGCGGCCATCATCTATGGCGGCAGCGCCGAGCCGCAGCCGATCGCCATCGACAAGCCGGCCTTCTACAAGGCGCTTGAAGAAGAGTCCTTCTTCTCCTCCATCGTCAACATCGACATTGATGGCAAGAAGGAACAGGTCGTTATCCGTGATCTGCAGCGTCACCCCTACAAGGAGCTGATCACGCACGCCGACTTTATGCGCGTTGATGCCACTCACGAGCTGACCATCACCGTACCGCTTCACTTTGCCGGTGAAGACGAGTGCAAGGGTGTTCGTGAACAGGACGGCGTTCTGCACGTTCTGGCCAATGACGTTGAAGTCAGCTGCCTGCCGGGTGACCTGCCCGAGTATCTGGAAGTCAATGTTGCCAACATGGCGATGGGCGATACCCTTCACCTGAGCGACATCCCGCTGCCCAAGGGCATCACCATCGTTGCCCTGACGCACGGCGAAGATCATGACACCGGTATCGTCACGATCACGCATCCGGATCTTGGCACCGATGAAGAAGATGAAGGCGAGTCTTCCGATGATGCACCGCGCACCGAAGCCGATAACGGCGGCGAGGGCGAGCAGGCCTAAGGATGGCCTCTGCCATCTGATGCCTGACGGCCGGTCGGGCCGGGCCTAGTGCCCGGCTCGCCCGGCCGTTCTGATTTATGGCCTGCATGCACCCGCAGGGCGCTGTGATGACAACAAGCGAGAACGCCTCATGAGCGATATCAAAGCGATCATAGGGCTGGGCAACCCGGGCGCCCAGTACACGCAGACCCGCCATAATGCCGGCTTCTGGCTGATCGATGCGCTGGCCGGACGCTATCACGCCACGCTTCGCTCCGAACGCAAGCTGCTGGGCCACTACGCCCGCGCGACCATCGATGGGCACGACATTCATTTGCTGGCGCCTTCGACCTACATGAATCACAGCGGCCAGTCGATTGGCGCACTGGCGGCTTTTTACAAGCTGGCGCCGGAGTCGCTTCTGGTGGTACACGATGAGCTGGACCTGCTCCCCGGCCATGCGCGCTACAAGCAGGGCGGCGGTCACGGCGGCCACAATGGCTTGCGTGACACCATCAACGCGCTGAGCCAGAACAAGAATTTTCACCGCCTGAGACTTGGTATCGGCCACCCCGGCAGCGCCAGTCAGGTGGTCAACTACGTGCTTGGAGCGCCGGGCAAGAGCGAACGCCAGGCCATTGATGATGCCATTGAGGCATCGCTTGAAACCCTGCCATTGGCACTGGCCGGTGACTGGGCACGCGCCATGAATCAACTACACAGTTTCAGCGCCGCCTAGCCGCGCGACCATCGCTGCAGGAGCTGCCTGTCATGACGCTCGAACGCTTGATACCGCTGGCCTTTGTCGGCATCTGGTCCACCGGGTTTATCGCCGCACGGCTGGTGGCCCCATGGACCGACCCGCTGACCTTTCTGAGCTATCGCTTTTTACTCAGCGCGCTGGTGTTCATTTTGATCGCACAGGCCGTGGGGGCAAGCTGGCCACGCGGTCGAGCCGCATGGGCCCGCGCGCTGGTGGTCGGCATTTTGCTGCAGAGTCTCTATCTGGGCGGGGTTTTCTGGGCGGTCAATCGCGGCCTGCCCGCAGGCGTGGCGGCGCTGGTGGTCGGGCTTCAGCCGCTGGCCACCACCATTTTCGCCTCCTCGATGCTCGATGAGCGACCCGACACTCGCCAGTGGCTGGGCGTACTGATCGGCTTTATCGGCACCCTGCTGGTATTGTTGCCGGGCCTTGAGACCGATTTCGGCGAGATTGATCCCCTGCCACTGGTGGCGGTATTGATCGCCATGCTGAGCATTACCCTGGGCACCATCTGGCAAAAACGAACCGGCCCCGGCGCCGACCTTCGCACCAACGCCGCCATTCAGTTTATCGGTGCCTTTGTGGTCACCCTCCCCCTGGCGCTGGCCACCGAAAACATGCGCTTTGAGTCAAACTGGCAGGCATGGACAGGCCTTTTATGGTCGGTATTTGGCCTGTCGGTGGGGGCCATTTCACTGCTATTGGTCATGATCCGTCGCGGCTCGGTTTCAAGCGTGGCCTCGCTTTTTTATCTGGTGCCGCCCGTGGTCGCCCTTCTGAGCTGGCTCCTGTTCGATGAAACGCTCGGGCCTCTACAGGTCGGTGGCATGCTGCTGGCTGCCTGTGGCGTGGGCCTTGCCGGTCGCCAGACATCATCCAGACGGTAGCAAGGCAACCACGGCAACAGGTAAACTTCGCACCATCTCGTCCGTACTGCGGATCGAATCAATAACATCGCCCTACACTGCAGGATGCACATCCATGGGATTCAATTGCGGTATTGTCGGCCTGCCCAACGTGGGCAAATCGACCCTTTTCAATGCCCTGACCAAGTCAGGCATCGATGCAGAAAACTTCCCCTTCTGCACCATCGAACCCAATACCGGTATTGTGCCGATGCCGGATCCTCGCCTTGATCGGCTCGCCGACATCGTCAAGCCCCAGAAGACGATCCCGACCACCATGGAATTTGTGGATATTGCGGGGCTTGTCGCCGGTGCCTCAAAAGGTGAAGGACTGGGCAATCAGTTTCTGGCCAATATCCGTGAAACCGATGCGATCGCGCATGTGGTGCGCTGCTTCGATGACGACAACGTCATTCACGTCTCCAATCAGGTTGACCCACGCGCCGATATCGAAACCATCAATATCGAGCTGGCTCTGGCAGATCTGGATAGTGTTGAGCGCGGCATTCAACGCCTGGCGCGCGTGGCCAAGGGTGGCGACAAGGAAGCCCTGACCAGCAAGGCGCTGCTGGAGCGTATTCAGCCCCATGTTGCAGAAGGTCATCCTCTGCGCAGCTTCGGCCTTGATGATGAGGAAAAGAGGCTTTTGAAAGGGTTTGGATTTCTGACGCTCAAGCCCACCATGTACATCGCCAATGTTCATGAAGAAGGCTTTGAAAACAACCCGCACCTGGACGTGGTGCATGCCATTGCCGCCGAAGAAGGTGCCGTGGTGGTGCCGGTGTGCAACAAGATCGAGGCCGAAATTGCCGAGCTCGAAGAAGAAGAGCGCGCCATGTTCCTCGATGAAATGGGCATGGATGAGCCAGGGCTCGACCGCGTCATTCGCGCAGGCTACGGCCTTTTGGACCTTCAGACCTACTTCACCGCAGGCGTGAAGGAAGTTCGCGCCTGGACGGTACCGGTAGGCGCTACGGCCCCACAGGGTGCCGGCGTGATTCATACCGATTTCCAGAAGGGGTTCATCCGCGCCGAAGTCATCGCCTATGAAGACTTTGTAGGTCTTGGCGGCGAACAGGGGGCCAAGGAAGCCGGCAAATGGCGTCTGGAGGGCAAGGAATATGTGCTCAAGGACGGCGACGTCGTACATTTTCGTTTCAACGTCTGAAAGCGCCGGCGCAGGGCTTGACGCATTGATGTCCTTTGCGTAGTATGCGCTCGCGTTGAACGGCTACGTAGCTCAGCTGGTTAGAGCACATCACTCATAATGATGGGGTCCCCTGTTCGAATCAGGGCGTAGCCACCAGATACTAAAAAACGGCATCCTCGGATGCCGTTTTTTTATACCTGCCATTCGGATGCTTCAGCTCAGGTGCTCGCGATTGCAAAACGTCGTCAGCGCCCGGATCAGATAATCGGGATCATGTGCACCCGCCGTCTCGCGGATGGAATGCATCGCCCACTGCGCCAGCCCGATATCCAGCGTGGGCACCCCGGTGCGGGTCGCTGTAAGCGGCCCGATCGTGGTACCACACGGCATGTCGGCACGACTGACAAACGTCTGCACCGGCACGTCCGCCTCACGACAGATCTCGCGAAAAAGCGCGCCGGTCGCAGCGTTGGTGGCGTAGCGCTGACTGGCATTGACCTTGATGACGGGCCCTCGGTTGAGCGCCGGCTGATGACGTGCATCGTGCTTGTCGGGATAGCTCGGATGCACGGCGTGTGCGTTGTCACACGATATCAGACGCGATGACTGCAAAAGTCGGACACGCGCTCCGGCACCGCCATCCCCCTGCGCCTCGGCCAGACGTGCCACCACATCACCCAGCAGCGTGCCCTGCGCACCACCCGTGCTGCCACTGCCAATCTCTTCGTGATCATTGGCAATGAAAAGTGCGCCCTGGGTACCGTCACTTTCCATCAGTGCGCGCATGCCACAGTAGCAGGACAGCAGATTGTCCAGCCGCGCCCCGCTGATCATCTCTCCCTCAAGCCCTACCTGCGAGGCCGGCTGCGCATCATGAAAACTCAATTCATAGTCAACGATGCCGATATCCTCCAGACCATGCTGATCGGCAAGCCAGCGCTTGAGCAGCGAATCTATTGAAGGCGGCACCTGATCGGGGCCTGCCTGCCAGACCACCGGCGCCATCTGGGTCTGGGCATTGAGTGCCTTGCCCTGATTGACGTCGCGATCCAGGTGAATGGCGAGACTCGGAATAATGGCGACCGGCTGATCGATTTGAAAGAGCTGCTCCCGAAGTCTGCCCTGACCATCACGCAGATACACTCGACCGGCAACGGCCAGATCACGATCAAACCAGGGCGCCAAAAGTGCACCACCATAGACTTCGACCCCCAGCTGCATCCACTGGGCCGACATCTGTACAGGCTGAGGCTTTAAACGCAGTGCCGGGCTATCCGTGTGGGCGCCGATCATGCGAAGTGCCTCCAGCGGCCCCTCGGGCAGCTGAAAGGCGATCAGTGCACCTCCGGCGCGCGTGCAGTAATAACGCTTGCCGGGCACAAGCTGCCAATGCTCGGTCTCGTCCAGTGGCATGAAGCCTGCCTCCTCAAGACGCGACGCCATCTCCCTGACCACATGCCAGGGTGTAGGGGAATACTTGAGAAAATTGAACAAATCAGTAATTGTCGAGGAATGAAACACGTAATTCTCCCATACTACCTATCGGTGATAAGCACGTCGGGCTGCTACAATGACGGCCCTGCCTGCTGGCCTGCAACAGATCCTTTTAATCTCGTAATAACAGAACATAAAGTGTACATGAACCCGGGAGTGCTTCATTGATGAGCCTGTTTGCCCCAGCCCGCAATATTGCGGTGTTCGCTCTGTGCCTTTTGACTGCCCTGCCCGCAATGGGTGATGAGGCAATCAAGCCGACCGACGAGGGGCGACAGGCGTCTCGGGAAGTCATTCAATCACTGGAATATGGTCACTATGAACCTGTAACGCTCAACAATGGCTGGGCCGACAAGGTCTTCAGCCGCATGTTGAAACTTCTGGATTCACAGCACGCCTATCTCACCCGCGAAGATATTGCCCAGTTCAGCGATCTGCGTACAGGGCTTGATGAAATGCTGGTAGAAGGTGATCTGGATCGCGTCTATGCGTTTTATGATCTCTACCAGGCACGTCTGGAAAGTCGACTGGAATGGCTGATCGACCGGCTCGAAAACCAGCCCGACTTTGACTTCTCCGGCAATGAGCGTCTGCCGACCAATCTTGAAGACGCTGACTGGGCAGAAAGCCGCAATGAGCTGGATGATCTCTGGCGCCGGCGGCTTAAAAATGCGGCCCTGACCCTGTCACTGGCACCGGACACATCGCAGGATCGGCCGGTGGTGGATACCAGCGTTCTGTCCGAGATCGCCACTATCCCGGCGCCAGCGCCCAAAGCCGGAACAGGCGATAGCGGCAAGACGATGTCTCCCGAAAAGATTGCCAAACAGCTGGCCGATCGTTACAAGAGCCAGCTTGCCCGCGTCAAACAGACCAATTCCGAAGATGTGCTGAGTATTGTGCTCAATGCCGCCACGGGCTCCATTGATCCCCACTCGGAATACCTTTCTCCCAGCCGTGGCCAGTCCTTTGACATCCAGATGAAGCTGTCACTGGAAGGTATTGGCGCCCTGCTCCAGCAGGACAGCGAATACGTTCGCGTTTCAAGTCTGGTATCCGGTGGTCCCGCCGAGCGCAGCGGCCAGCTCAAGCCGGCCGACCGCATTGTCGCCGTCGGTGATGGCGATAGCGGCGAAATGATCAGCGTGATCGGCATGCGCCTGGATGAAGTCGTTGAACATATTCGCGGGCCGAAAGGTTCAAAGGTACGCCTGGAAATCATCCCGGCCAAAGCCGTTGATGTGACCCAGACCAGGACCATCGAGATCACGCGCGATACCGTCAGCCTGGAAGATCAGGCGGCCAGCAGCCGCATCGTCGAATCCCATCACAATGGAGAAACCCATCGCGTTGGCGTGATCAAGGTGCCGGCCTTTTATGTCGACTTTGACGCCTATCAGGCCGGTGACAAGAACTATCGCAGCTCGACACGCGACGTTGCGCAGCTGATTGAAAAGCTGAAGACACAAAACGTGGAAGGCATTGTGCTCGACATGCGCGGCAATGGTGGCGGTGCACTGCAGGAAGCCAACTCGATGGTGGGCCTCTTCATCGATCGCGGCCCTACCGTTCAGGTTCGCGATGCCCGCGGACGCATCAGTCTTTATGGTGATACGGATCGCGGCGCTGCCTATGACGGCCCGCTGGCCGTGCTGGTCGACAGGCTCTCTGCTTCCGCCTCGGAAATCTTTGCCGGCGCCATACAGGATTACGGCCGCGGCCTGATACTCGGCAACCAGACCTTTGGCAAGGGCACGGTTCAGACGCTCAGCGACCTGAGCCATGGCGAGCTGAAGCTCACACGCGCCAAGTTCTATCGAATCTCGGGAGAAAGCACTCAGCTGCGCGGTGTGGAGCCGGATATTGCCTTCCCCAGCCTGATCGACAAGGATGAAATCGGTGAAAGCGCGCTCGACCATGCACTGGCATGGGATACGGTACGTCCGGTCAGCTATCGCATGTACGGCGAACCCTGGCAGTTTGTGGCGCAACTCAGGCAAAAACATGAGCAGCGCGCGCAAAACAATCCCAACTTCCATTATCTGACGCGTGAGGCGCAGCTGGCCGAGCAATTCCAGGCTCAGAACAATACCGTCAGCCTCAACCGAAAACAGAGAAAGCGCGAAATGGAAGCACAGGAAGCCGAGCAGCTGGCGCTTGAAAATCAGCGCCGCCGCGCACTGGGACTGCCTGAAATCGATACCTGGACCGATGCACGCGATGAAGCGCTGCAGGCCGGAGAGGATGCGGAGTCCGAATCTCCCATTCAGCAGGCGGCCATGGATGAAAGTGCCGAGATTCTACTGGATTATGCCTTGCTGACCGACAAGGGACGCAAGCCGGAGACCCCAGCTCCCCGGCCCTGATCCCATCATGAAAAAGGGCTGCCTGTTACAACAGGCAGCCCTTTTTTATTGTCAAAAAAACCGGCTTTTATATAAACATTCAACGCTTTCAAATGAACACGCAATAAAAAAAGGACTAATCAGATTATGATTGCTGCATGAGTTTTAATATTTTAACGGTGTCCTGATGACTCATACCATAACTCTGCATCAATGCTTCAAGCTCTTCAAAAAAGGCGGGTCTAGCGGGCGCCTGCCTGTCGAGATTTCTCAACATCTCGCCAAGCTGATTATCAAGCGACCACTTGTCCTTGATGGACAGGTTTCTCTCGCGGGGCATTCTTTTACATTCCTGAAATTATTAATGTTGCGGATAGGCAAGATGTTGCAAGACACATGGACTATCAGGGATATGGCCAGATGGCGCTGCCAATAGACAGATGCCCACAGGTGAGCAACGCGACATATCGAAACAACATGACAACACTGGCTCAAGCCCGAACCATCACCGCTCGGATAACAGGCCGCCTACCGGGAATAAACCGAACGATCCGGAATGCCGTTTAATCGAACGACAACGCTGATCGAATAGTAATGTTAATCGAATAACATTGTTAACCGAAATAGCATCGATCCGAATACCGGTCGCCCGAACAACCATCATTCAAAATAAGATTCTGAAAGTAAAAACAGTAAACGTCGTTTTCAGGCACAGATGGATATTTCTTATAACAAACGTTATTTATGGAGTCAAACAAGGGCTGGTGGGGCACTTCGAAAAGACGTCGATACTTTTAAATTAAATAATGCGGATATAGCATCAGAAAGATAGCGACATTCGAGAACCAGGCAAGGTTAAACCTGAGCGTCGGATCAAAAATAAAAAGAAGGGATGATGCGGGTTATGGCGCTACATACCTGCCCAAGCGTGACAAGTATTGGCTCCCTGAGCAGGACTCGAACCTGCGACCCAATGATTAACAGTCATTTGCTCTACCAACTGAGCTATCAGGGAACAACGGTATATCAGACTTTATTGGCTCCCCGAACAGGACTCGAACCTGTGACCCAATGATTAACAGTCATTTGCTCTACCAACTGAGCTATCGGGGAATGTCTTCCGAATACGCGGCGTAGTATACGTATTTCAGAAAAAACGTCAAGGCCCTGATAAAGACCCCGGCGTTATTCGCGACAATCATACGACACGAACATTGCCTGTCGCTGGTGGCTACGCCCTGATTCGAACAGGGGACCCCATCATTATGAGTGATGTGCTCTAACCAGCTGAGCTACGTAGCCATGCGACCGTGCGCATTGTACAGAAGCACCACCGATATGCCAATCCCTCATGGATTTCCTTCACCCATACTGGGTTATCTGCCCCTGCCCTCGCTTCCCCCACCAAAAGCCTTATTAAATGAGAATACTCACGGTCAAGGTCATACAGGTTCATTGTTTATCGGTCATAAGGCCTGTATGACGCAAACACCAAATACCCCATCCATTTTTATTGATTGATCGTTCAATAAAAAATGGCTACCCTGAATATCAATCACCGTCGTTCACAAAGGGAGAGGCGATCAGTGCCCAAGATAGGTATGGAGCCCATTCGTCGACAGCAACTGATTGACGCCACCATGGCCACAATCGATGAAGCAGGTCTGGCCGACAGCACCATCATGCAGATCTCGCGACGTGCGGGCGTCTCTGCCGGCATTATCAGCCATTATTTTGGCGGCAAGGACGGGCTTCTCGAGGCCACCATGCGCCATATTCTTGCCGACCTTGGCGCATCGGTCGCTCGACGGCGCCAGGCATTAAGCAGCAGTGACGCCAAAGCACATCTTTATGCGATTGTGGAAGGCAACTTTGATCGCAGCCAGGTCAGCCAGGCGGTCATGAAGACATGGCTGGCCTTCTGGACCACCAGCATGCACAAACCGGATCTGCAGCGGCTGCAAAGGGTCAATGACCGCCGCCTTTATTCCAACATTACCTATCAGCTTCGAAAGCATCTACCCCCTGAACAGGCCCGCACGGCCGCGCGCGGGCTGGCAGCGCTGATTGATGGCCTGTGGCTGCGCGGTGCGCTGTCACCCGAGAAATTCGATATTTCAAACGCAGTGTGGCTGGCCTGTCGCTACATTGACGAACAGCTTCAGGGCGGTGATACCGCCTGACGTCATATGCACTTTTGACACTTCAAATTCATGTTTATCCAGGAGGCCCCATGGCCGTTTTCGACACCCAACAGCTCTATATTGACGGCAAACGCGTTGATGCGACCTCTGGCGAAACCTTTCAGTCCATTAACCCCTACAACGGCGACGTACTGGCCGAGGTTCAACAGGCTTCTCAAAACGACGTCGATCGAGCCGTTGAATCGGCACGCCGCGGCCAGAAGGTGTGGGCTGCGATGACAGGCGTTGAGCGCTCACGCATTCTCAATCGCGCCGTTGCCCTGCTGCGCGAAAGAAACGACGAGATCGCTCGCATTGAATCGATGGACACCGGCAAACCGCTGAGCGAGACCACCGCCGTGGATATCGTGACCGGTGCCGATCAGCTCGAGTATTACGCCGGTCTTGCCGCCGCCGTTGAGGGTGAGCAGATTCCCATTCGTGCTGACTCCTTTGCCTATACCCGGCGTGAACCGCTCGGAGTATGTGCCGGCATCGGCGCCTGGAACTATCCGATCCAGATCGCCTGCTGGAAATCGGCACCGGCACTGGCCACCGGCAACGCCATGATTTTAAAGCCCAGTGAAGTCACCCCGCTGACCACGCTGATGCTGGCTGAAATTTTCACCGAGGCCGGCCTGCCCGACGGTGTCTTCAACGTGGTGCAGGGCGATGGCCGTGTCGGGGCGATGCTGACCGAGCATGTCGGTATCGACAAGATCTCCTTTACCGGTGAGGTGAGTACCGGCAAAAAGGTCATGTCATCTTCGGCGTCCTCTTCACTAAAGGAAGTCACCATGGAGCTGGGCGGCAAGTCTCCCCTGCTCGTCTTTGCCGATGCCGATCTTGATCGCGCAGCCGACGGCGCCATGATGGCCAACTTCTATTCCACCGGTCAGGTGTGCACCAACGGTACGCGCGTGTTTGTCGAACGCTCGGTCAAGGAAGCCTTCGAAGCCAGGCTGCTTGAGCGTGTCGAGCGTGTGAAAGCCGGCGACCCCATGGACCCGACGACCAATTTCGGTCCGCTGGTCAGTTTCGAGCACATGGAAAAGGTCTGCGAATATCTGGACGCCGGCAAAAAGGATGGCGCCCGGTTACTGACAGGCGGCGACCGCATGCTGGAAAGCGAATTCGGCAAGGGTGCCTTTGTGGCCCCCACCATCTTTACCGACTGCCATGACGACATGCGCATCGTGAAAGAAGAGATTTTCGGACCGGTCATGTCGATTCTGGCCTTTGACGATGAAGAAGAGGCCATACGTCGCGCCAACGACACGCAGTACGGCCTGGCCGCCGGCGTGTTCACCGAAGGTCTCAACCGCGCGCATCGAGTGGTACATCAGCTCGAAGCCGGTATCTGCTGGGTCAACACCTGGGGCGATAGCCCGGCTCAAATGCCCGTCGGCGGCTACAAGCAATCCGGCGTTGGCCGTGAAAACGGTCTTTTGACGCTGGCGCACTACACGAAGGTCAAATCAATCCAGATCGAGATGGGACCCTTTGAATCCGCGTTCTGATGGCGGCGGCTTCCCGTTTTGACAGGGCAGGCCTCCATGAGGCCTGCCACTTTCGATCAACTGCCCATGGCACACCGGGAGGGCTTTATGGCTCACACTCGCGAATATGACTACATCATTATCGGGGCCGGTTCAGCCGGTAACGTCCTGGCGGCGCGCCTGACCGAAGATGACGACGTGACGGTCCTGCTGCTGGAAGCCGGCGGCCCGGACTATCGTCTGGACTTTCGGACCCAGATGCCAGCGGCACTGGCCTATCCGCTACAGGGCAAACAGTACAACTGGGCGTTTGAGACCGACCCCGAGCCCTTCATGAACAACCGTCGCATGGAGTGTGGGCGCGGCAAGGGTCTGGGCGGTTCATCGCTGATCAATGGCATGTGCTATATCCGCGGCAATGCCATGGACCTGGAAGGCTGGGCCGAGCAGCCCGGTCTTGATGACTGGACCTACGCCAACTGCCTGCCCTACTACAAAAAGGCCGAAACCCGGGATATCGGCGGCAATGACTATCACGGCGATCACGGGCCGGTTCATGTGGCCACCCCAAAACCGACCACCAATCCGGTCAATCGAGCCTTCATCGAAGCCGGCAAGCAGGCAGGCTACGGGGAAACCGACGATCTCAACGGCTACAAGCAGGAAGGCTTCGGCCCGATGGATCGCACCACCACGCCCAACGGTCGACGCTCCTCGACGGCCCGCGGCTATCTGGATATCGCTCGTCATCGCAGCAACCTGACCATCGAAACGCGCGCGATGACCGATCGCATTCTGTTCGAGGGCAAAAAGGCCACAGGCGTTGCCTACTCGCGAAAGGGGCAAGACGAGCAGGTGCATGCCCATCGTGAAGTGCTGTTGTGTGCAGGCGCCATCGCGTCACCGGCCATCCTGCAGCGCTCTGGGGTCGGTGACCCCGACTGGCTTGAAGAGATGAGCATCGATGTGGTGCATGCGCTGCCAGGGGTGGGTAAAAATCTGCAGGACCACCTGGAGATGTACATTCAGTACGAGTGCAAGCAGCCCATTACGCTTTATTCGGCGCTGAAGTGGTACAACCAGCCCAAAATCGGCGCGCAGTGGCTGTTCCAGGGCAAGGGCATCGGGGCCAGCAACCAGTTCGAAGCCGGTGGTTTCATTCGTACCGATGAAGGGGAATCCTGGCCTAACCTGCAGTATCACTTTTTGCCGTGTGCCATCAGCTACAACGGCAAGAGTGCCGTGCAGGCGCATGGCTTTCAGGCCCACGTGGGGTCCATGCGTTCAAAAAGCCGCGGCCGGATCAAAATCAAATCGCGCAACCCGATTGAGGCGCCCAGCATTCTCTTTAACTACATGAGTGATGAGCGTGACTGGGAAGAGTTTCGCGACGCTATTCGAGTTACTCGGCGCATCATCGAACAGCCGGCCATGGACCCGTATCGCGGCCGTGAAATTGCGCCCGGCGCGGATGCCCAAAGCGATGAGCAGCTCGATGCCTTCGTGCGCGACCATGCCGAAACGGCTTACCATCCCTGCGGCAGTTGCCGGATGGGCGAAGGCCCCGAAGCCGTGGTCGACGGTCAAGGCCGTGTCCATGGCATGGAAGGCCTGCGCGTGATTGATGCCTCCCTCATGCCTGTCATCGTGACCGGCAATCTGAATGCCACCACCATCATGATGGCGGAGAAACTCTCCGATGCTGTTCGTGGTCGCGAACCGCTGGCGCCCCTGAAGAACGTCACATTTCACACGGCGCAAAAAGCCAATCAGAACGCACGTGACGCCGAAACAATGAAGGCGCATCCGTAGTCTAGAGTTGGCCTGCCAATAAAAACACCGGGCATGAGCCCGGTGTTTTTCATCCCTGGCCACTGGCTCAGAGCGGAGAGTGTGCCCTTTCAGCAGGCGAGACCGCCGTTATTTCGGCCGCTTCGAAGCCGCCAAAGGTGCTGGCCCCCTCCTCGGCGCTGCCAACAAGCTGACGCATACCGGCAAACATCTCGCGTCCCATACCATGATGATACTGCTCGAGATCGGCCCGGGCACACGGCCTTGCGGCAAATTCCTCGGCATCGATGAGCACCTCAAGGTGTCCGTCAATCGAATCGAGTCGCACCATATCACCATCACGCAGGCGTGACAGCGGCCCGCCGTCGAGCGCCTCTGGCGTCATGTGAATCGCGGCAGGTACCTTACCGGACGCGCCTGACATGCGCCCATCGGTGACCAGCGCGACCCGAAAGCCTCGATCCAGCAGCGAGCCCAAATAGGGTGTGAGCTTGTGAAGCTCCGGCATGCCGTTGGCGCGCGGCCCCTGAAACCGCACCACGGCAATGAAGTCACGCTCGAGCTCGCCGTTGTTGAAGGCCGTCTTGAGCGCCTCCTGATCGGCAAATACCCGCACAGGCGCCTCGATGATGCGAAACTCCGGCTTGACCGCCGAGACCTTGATCACGCCACGCCCAAGGTTGCCATCCAGCACCGTAAGCCCACCCGTGGGCGAAAAGGGATGTGCGACATCAGTCAGCACTTCCGGATCAAGGCTTTCAGCCGGGCCCTCGCGCCAGACCAGCTCCTCCCCTTCCAGAAAGGGTTCCCGGGTGTAGCTTTGTGCCAGCGTTTTACCCGTGACGGTCCTGATATCACCGTGGAGCAGTTCGCCCTTGAGCAGCTCACGGATCAGTACGCTCATGCCGCCGGCGGCGTGGAAGTGATTCACATCCGCCTGACCGCTTGGATAGATATGCATCAGACTGGGCACTACCGCTGACAGTTCGGCAAAGTCGTCCCAGTTCAGCGTAATGCCGGCCGCGCCGGCCATGGCAATCAGGTGCAGGGTATGGTTGGTCGATCCCCCCGAGGCCAGAAGCCCTACCAGCGCATTGACGATGGCGCGCGCATCGATCTGCTGCCAGAAGGGAAGATAGCCACCGCCCGGCTCGGAATTCTTGATGGCACGCTCAGTGGCATGGGCAGTCAGGGCTTCACGCAGGGGCGTATTCGGGTTAACAAACGAGGACCCCGGCAGATGCAGCCCCATGATCTCCATCATCAGCTGATTGGAGTTGGCCGTGCCGTAAAAGGTACAGGTACCGGGCGCATGGTAGGAGGCCGACTCCGACTCCAGCAGCTCGGCGCGGCCAACCTTGCCTTCGGCAAACTTTTGACGAATGCGCGCCTTTTCCTTGTTGGGCAGGCCACTGGGCATCGGACCTGCGGGAACAAAGATTGCTGGCAGATGCCCAAAGCGTGCCGCCGCGATGAAAAGACCGGGGATGATCTTGTCGCACACCCCTAAAAAGAGGGCCGCATCGAACATGTTGTGGGAAAGCCCGATGGCGGCGCTCCGGGCGATGCTGTCGCGCGAAAAGAGCGACAGCTCCATGCCGGGCTGGCCCTGAGTGACCCCGTCACACATGGCCGGCACACCACCGGCCACCTGCGCCGTTGACCCCATGCGACGCGCCGCCTGGCGAATGACATCGGGGAATTGCTCAAAGGGCTGGTGGGCCGAAAGCATATCGTTATAGGACGTCACGATGCCCAGGTTGGCGCTGTTGGTCAGCTTGAGCTGCTGCTTGTCGGAGGCACTGCAGGCCGCAAAGCCATGGGCCAGATTGCCGCAGTCAAGCGCACCACGATGAACACCACGGCGATGCTGTGCCTGCATGCGGGCTTCATACAGGGCACGACGCGGGGCAGAACGCTCGATGATGCGCTGGGTTACGCGGGTCAGGGTGGTGTGCATGAAAACCTCGCCTGTCACGGTCTCAAGTGGGAATGGATTAGTTTATCCGAATTGTCTCGTCTTTGTAGTTAAACTACCTTTGTCGTCCGCTACAATACCCGGTCTGCATTACGCCTTTTCAGGCCAAAGGCCTCAACGATACGATAGAATGCCGTCTTCGGGCGCAAAGAATGTCATTCCACAGGGTGTTGGCAATTTCTCACATGACACCCGGTATCGCCCTGATCATTCATGACAACATTACCCTGACACTATCCGCCGACCGGCGCTCATTTGGCGCCTGCCGTGGGAAAACAACAGCCTGACAACGGAAGTGGACGCATGCCTCACCCTTCAACGCACCGTGTATCCGTCAAGCGCGTGCTTTTCTGGACCCTGCTGGTTCTGATCGGTCTGATCGCCCTGTGGTGGTTTTTCCTGCGCGACACACCGGACAGTGATGACAAGACCGAATCAGGTGCGTCCATGCCACGGGCTGCCGTGGCGGCGGTCGCCGCACAGCAGGGAGACTTTCCGGTCACTCTGAACGCGCTGGGCACCGTGCGCTCGCTTTCAAGCATTGAGGTTCGCCCGCGGGTTGAGGGCGAGCTGGTCTCGGTAGACTTCAGGGAAGGCCAAAGCGTTGAAAAGGATCAGGTGCTGGCGCATATCGATGATCGCACCTATCAGGCGCAGCTGGCCCAGGCCAATGCCGAACTGACCCAGAATCAGGCACAGCTGGCCACGGCGCGTGAGGACCTGAAACGCTACGAGAATCTCGCCCGCGCCAATAATGTCTCGCGCCAGGATGTCGAGACACAGCGCCAGCTGGTGCGTCAGTATCAGGGGGCCGTGGAGGCCTCGCGCGCCAGCGTGCAGGACGCGCGGGTTCAGCTGGACTACACCACGGTTCGTGCCCCGGCCGCCGGCATCATTGGCCTGCGCAACGTTGACCCGGGCAATATCGTCTCGACCGGGGATGATGACCCCATCGCCATGCTGACCTCGCTCAACCCCATTTCGGTGGTGTTTTCCCTGCCCGGCCAATACCTCTCCCGGGTTCGCAACAGCATGCAGCAGGGCCCCATGATGGTCAGTGTCATGAATGACAGTGCGACCGACACGATCACCAGAGGCGAGCTGACCAGCATCGATAGCGCCATCAATACCGATACCGGCACGGTACGGCTGCGCGCGCGGCTGAACAACGACGACGAGCAGCTTTTCCCCAACGCCTTTGTCAACGTGGAGCTCACCCTCGCCACGCTGGAAAACGTGGTGATTGTTCCCGAAACCGCCATTCAGAACAGTGAATCCGGTAACCATGTCTATGTGGTGGATGACAAAAATACCGTGCACCAGCGCAGCGTTACCGTGGGGGCCAGTGATGACCTGCATGCCGTGATCGACTCGGGACTCAAGGTCGGCGACCGCGTCGTGGTGGATGGCGTGGATCGACTGCGCGATGGCGCCATCGTCAATGTGGTCAGCAACCATCTGCCGGGCGAAAGCGATGCCGGCGACGAGACACCACCGGCAGGAGAATCCACCAACGAAGGTCAGTTAAAGGCCACTGACGCGCCCGAAGACAAGGGTGATCGATCGTCATGAACCCGTCGCGTCTTTTTATTGTTCGACCGGTTGCGACATCGCTGATCATGCTGGCCATTCTGCTGGCCGGCGTCATGGCCTACCGGCTGCTGCCGGTGGCCTCCCTGCCGGAGGTGGATTACCCCACCATCCAGGTCACGACGCTTTACCCCGGGGCCAGCCCCGAGATCATGCTCTCCAATGTCACCTCGCCGCTGGAGGATCAGCTCGGCCAGATCTCCGGTCTTGAGGACATGCGCTCTACCAGTACCGGTGGCGCCTCGCTGGTGACCCTGCGCTTTGGCCTCGACAGTGATCTGGGCGTGGCCGAGCAGGATGTTCAGGCCGCCCTCAATCAGGCCAGCAACCTGCTGCCCGATGATCTGCCCATGCCGCCCAGCTACAGCAAGGTCAACCCGGCGGATGCACCGGTCATGACTCTGGCGGTGCGCTCGAACAATCTGCCGCTGACGCGCGTTTATGACCTGGTGGATACCCGCCTGGTGCAGCGGCTTTCGCAGATCAGCGGGGTCGGGCTGGTCTCATTGTCGGGCGGCCATGAACCTGCCATTCGTATCGACGGCGATGCCCGTAAAATGGCGGCACATGGTCTGGATATGGAGGCCGTGCGCAACGCCATTGCTGCGGCCAACGTCAACCAGCCCAAGGGGACGTTGTACGGCCCCTATCGGGCGCTGACGATCGATGCCAACGATCAGCTGACCTCTGCCGATCAGTACCGTGACCTGATCGTCAAATATGACAACGACATGCCGCTGCGCCTTCGCGATATCGCCAATGTGCACGAGGGATCGGAAAATGCCTGGCTGACCGCCTGGGCCGACCATGAACCGGCGCTGATCATCAGCGTTCAGCGCCAGCCCGGCGCCAATGTCACCAGCGTGGTCGATGACATCCACCGCCAGCTGCCCGAGCTGCAGGCGAGCCTGCCTGACAGCGTGGATATTTCGGTGCTCAGCGACCGCACCCAGACCATTCGCGCCTCGGTCGAGGATACCCAGTTCGAGCTGGTGCTGGCCGTGGGGCTGGTCATCCTCATCACCTTTTTGTTTCTGCGCAATATTCCGGCCACCATCATTCCGAGTCTGGCCGTGCCCATGTCGCTGATCGGCACCTTTGGCGTCATGTATTTGGCAGGCTTCAGCCTTAATAACCTCACCCTGATGGCGCTGACGATTGCGACCGGCTTTGTCATCGACGATGCCATCGTGGTGCTGGAAAACATCATTCGCTATCTGGAAAAGGGCGAAACACCCATAAATGCGGCGCTCAAGGGCGCCAAACAGATCTTTTTCACCATTATTTCGCTGACCGTCTCGCTGGTGGCGGTGCTGATTCCGCTGCTGTTCATGCAGGATGTGGTGGGGCGTCTGTTCCGCGAGTTTGCCATCACACTGGCCGTCGCCATCGTGATTTCAGCGTTCATTTCCCTGACGCTGACCCCGATGCTGTGCGCCAAAATGCTCAAGACACGAGCGCCGAAAGACGGCGCCGACCAGGAAGATGAGGCCCGGACGCATGCCGAAAGCTACGCCGGTCTTTTTGGACGACTATTGCGCCTTTACGACCGTGGGCTTCAATGGGTGCTAAGCCATCAGCGTCTGACGCTTGCCGTGGCCGTGATCACCTTTGCCGTCACGGCACTGTTGTATCTGGCCATCCCCAAGGGGCTCTTTCCCCAGCAGGATACCGGTGCCATTCGCGGCATCAGCGAAGCCGATCAGTCCATTTCCTTTGACGCGATGGCCGAGCATCAAAAGGCCCTGGCGGACATCATCCTCAAGGACCCGGCAGTGGAAAGTCTCTCCTCGACCATCGGCGTCAACGAGGACAACAGCACGCTCAACACCGGTCGATTTCAGATCAATCTCAAACCGCTGGCCGACAGGGACGGCGCTCAGGAGGTCATCAAGCGACTTGGCGAGAAAAGTCGCGCCGTGGCCGGCATGCGGCTTTATCTGCAGCCGCTACAGGACCTGACGCTGGATGACAACGTCAGTCGCTATCAGTACCAGATGTCGGTGACCAACAACGATGCCGAGCGGTTGTCACATGATGTGGACGCCCTGATTCAGCGCGTTCGCCAGTCACCGGCCATTTCCGGAGTGGCCTCGGATCTGCAGGGCCGTGGTCTGCAGCTGTATCTCGACATTGATCGCGATCGCGCCAGCCGGCTGGGCATCAGCGTCAGTGATATCGATGCCACACTCTATAACGCCTTTGGTCAGCGGCTGATCTCGACCATCTTTACCCAGTCCAATCAGTATCGGGTGGTGATGAACGTCGATGATGAGCAGCAGCGTGGCCCCTCGGCGCTGGACCGCCTCTATCTCGAGGCCGACAGCGGTGACATGGTGCCGCTGACGTCACTGGTCAGTGTCGAACAGCGCTATACCAGCCTTTCGATGTCGCGACAAAACCGTATTGCCGCCGCCAACGTCTCCTTTGACGTGGCGCCTGGCTACTCACTGTCAGAGGCCTTTGATGCCATCGACGAGGCCAGCCATCAGGCAGATCTTGACCGGGATACGCAGCTGGCCTATCAGGGCGCCGCACTCGGATTTGCCGGCTCCACGGCCAATACGCTGCTGCTGATTCTGGCCGCTGTGGTGGTGATGTATATCGTGCTGGGCGTGCTCTATGAGAGCTATATCCATCCGCTGACGATTCTCTCCACCCTGCCATCCGCGGCCATCGGCGCGCTGCTGGCGCTGATGGTCACCGGCAACGATCTGGGCATGGTGGGCATCATCGGTATCATCCTGCTGATCGGTATCGTCAAGAAAAACGCCATCATGATGATCGACTTTGCCCTCGACGGTCAGCGCCGTCAGGGGCTTGATCCCCATGAGGCGATCTATCAGGCCGCCCTGTTGCGCTTTCGCCCCATCATGATGACCACCTTTGCCGCCCTGTTCGGTGCCATTCCCCTGATGCTCTCCAGCGGTTTCGGTTCGGAGCTGCGCCAACCCCTGGGGCTTGCCATGGTGGGTGGGCTGTTGGTCAGTCAGCTGCTGACGCTGTTTACCACGCCGGTCATCTATCTGTTCTTTGACCGTCTGGCCGGCAGGGTCACTGCCCGCGGCAACGACACGACTGCCAGCGATGACACCGCCGATGGACGCACCTCATGAGTCTGTCTTCGCCTTTCATCCAGCGACCCATCGCCACCTCGCTTCTGACACTGGCGATCATTCTGGGCGGACTGCTCTCCTACGTGCGCCTGCCGGTGGCACCTCTGCCGGCGGTGTCATTTCCAACGGTGCTGGTCACGGCCAGCCTCTCCGGGGCCAACCCCGAGACCATGGCCTCAACGGTGGCTACGCCGCTGGAGCGCTCGCTGGGCCAGATTGCCGGGATCACCCAGATGACCTCGTCAAGCTCGGAGGGCTCGACCAGCGTCATCATCCAGTTCGAGCTGGAAAAGGACATCAACGAGGCCGCCCGCGAGGTACAGGCCGCCATCAACCGGGCCGAGGCGCTGCTGCCCAGCGCCATGACCAGCTCGCCCAGGCTTCGAAAGCTCAACCCGGCCGACTCACCAATCATGCTGCTGTCGCTGACCAGCGCCGAGATCGACAAGGGCACGCTTTATAACCTGGCCAATCAGGACATTGCTCCGCGCATTGCCCAGGTCGACGGCGTCTCCCGCGTCAGCGTCGGCGGCAGCTCTTCTCCGGCCGTGAGGATCACGATCAATCCGCGCAAGCTCGAAAATGCCGGTATCGGCCTTGATCAGATTCGCGACGCCATCAATGCCGCCAACAGCAATCAGCCCACCGGATTTACCGAAGATGAGCGGTATCGCTGGAGTATTCATACCGACTCCCAGATGTTCGAGCCTCAGAACTATCGCGACCTGATCATTGCTCGGGATGGTGATCACGTCATGCGCCTTGGCGATGTCGCCAGGGTGGAAAAAAGCGTCGAGGACATCTACAACGTCGGGTTTTACAACCGCCAGCCCGCGGTGGTGATCGTGGTCAGCCCGGCCAGCGATGCCAATGTGATCGAGACCATCGATCGCATCAAGGCACGCCTGCCCGGCATCTACGACGCCCTGCCCGCCAGTGCCGACCTGCACACGGTAATGGACCGCTCTCCTGGCATCAGCGCTTCGCTGCAGGAAACCCAGATCACCCTGATTCTGGCCGTGTTTCTGGTGGTCATGGTGGTGTTTGTCTTTCTGCGCAATGCGCGCGCCACGCTGATCCCGAGCGCCGTGATTCCGGTGTCACTGCTGGGCACCTTCATGGTGATGTATCTGCTGGGCTATTCGCTCAATACGCTGTCGCTGATGGCGCTGATCATTGCCATCGGTTTTGTGGTCGATGACGCCATTGTGGTAGTGGAAAACATTGCCAGACACATCGAAGCCGGCATGGAGGTACGCCAGGCCGCGCTGCTGGGCGCTCGCGAGGTGGGCTTTACGGTGCTGTCGATGAGCGTCTCGCTAGTGGCCGTCTTCGTGCCATTGCTATTTCTGGGCGGGTTTATCGGTCGGCTCTTTCACGAGTTTGCCGTGACGCTTGCCACGGCCGTCATGGTCTCGCTGCTGGTATCGCTGACCCTGACCCCGATGCTGTGTTCACGCTGGCTGAAAGGCTCTATCCATGCACGCCCGCCCGGTCGACTTCAGCATCTTGTCGAGCGTAGCGGCCAGCGCATTCTGGCAGGCTATGAGCGCACGCTGGATGTGGCCCTGCGCCATCGACGCCTGACGCTGTTGTCACTGGTGGCCGTGATCGCACTCAACGGGTTTTTGTATGTGCACATCGACAAGGGGTTTGTGCCCGATCAGGACACGGGCCGATTGATTGGCGCGGTACGCGGTGATCAAAGCATCTCGTTTGATGCCATGTCGGCCAAGCTGGACACGGCCCGCGACCGCCTGCTGGCCGATGACTCGGTCGCCAGCGTGCTGGGCTTTCTGGGCGGCAGCGGTCCGGCCGGCGGCGGCGTGAATTCGGCCACGCTTTTTGTGACATTGAAACCGGAGCGCTCGGGCGATACCAATGCCAACGGCAACCGGCTTTCCGGGCTGATGAGCAATATTCCGGGGGTGCAGGTTTTCATGCGCGGCCTGCAGGATCTACGCATGGGCGGGCGCTCATCCAGCAACAGCCAGTACGAGCTGACGCTTAAAAGCGATGATCTCTCGCTGCTGCGGGAATGGTCACCACGCGTGGCACAGGCCATGCGTGGCATTTCGGAAATTACCGGCGTGGACAGCGACAGTCGCGATGGCGGCCAAGCCATCAAGCTGGTGGTGGATCGCGATCTGGCCGCACGGCTGGGGCTGAGCATGCGTGATATCGACACCCTTTTGGGCAATGCCTTTGCTCAGGGACAGATTGCCAGCGTCTATGAAGGCACTAACCAGTACTATGTGGTGCTGGAAGTTGCCCGGCAGTGGCAGCGCTCGGCCAGGGCACTGGAGATGATGCATATCATCAACGATGACGGCAGCCCCATCCCGCTGTCGGCCTTCAGCCACTATGAGCGCAGCACCAGCCCGGTCAGCGTCAGCCATCAGGGGCAGTTTGCCGCCACCACGGTGTCGTTCAATTTGAGTGACGGCGTGTCGCTGTCCAGCGCCACCGACATCATCAGTGACCGGCTCGATCGCCTGCATCTCCCCACGGATATTCAGGCCGACTTTGAAGGCAATGCCGCCAGTTTCCAGAGCGGTGTGGAGGCCATGCCCTGGCTGATACTGGCGGCGCTGGTGACGGTCTATCTGGTGCTGGGCATTCTTTATGAAAGCTACATTCATCCGCTGACAATCCTTTCCACCCTGCCCTCGGGCGGTATCGGCGCCCTTCTGGCACTGATGTGGCTGGGCAAGCCCTTCACCCTGATTGCGCTGATCGGCATTATCCTGTTGATTGGCGTGGTCAAGAAAAACGCCATCATGCTGGTCGACTTTGCCCTGAACGCCGAGCGTGAACGTGGTCTCTCTGCACAGGACGCCGTTCGAGAAGCGGCCCTGGTGCGCTTTCGACCCATCATGATGACCACACTGGCCGCCATTCTGGGCGCTTTGCCGCTGATGTTCGGTACCGATGAAAACGCCGCACTGCGCGCCCCGCTGGGCATCTCCATTGTGGGCGGCCTGATCGTCAGCCAGATCCTGACGCTTTATACCACCCCGGTGGTCTATCTCTATCTGGACCGACTGAGACGGCGCTGACCAACGCCTTGCCGCCAACACATCAAAGGGCACTTCCCACTACCGGAGAAGGGCCCTTTTTACATTCATGGCACCTGTTGACCTCCACGGCCCCAGTCAGCGGCCCGCGATCTTCTTGCCAAACAACATTTATCCCTCAGGCCGCCAGTGATACGTTACCAGTGACAGGGCGTATCACAACAACAACACGACGCCATGTCTGCCTACATAAAAATGATCAAAGGAACAGTTCATGACAAGCCAATCGGATTCACGACGCCTGAAAATACTGGTGCTCTCTCTGAGTATCTCCACAGCCATGGCGGCCACCGCCGCACAGGCCGCCCCACAGGATCAGCAGACCATCGAGGCACTGCGCGCGCAGCTTCAGCAAATGCAGCAACGCCTTGATCGACTGGAACAGCAGCAGGCTGCTGCCAGCCAGGAAAGCACGCAAGATACAGGCACCTCGCAGAGCAGCCAGAATACCAGCAACAGTACACAGCAGTCCGGCGGTGGCCAACAGGTGGCCAATAGCGAAGGCCGCACCCAGAGCGGCGTACCCTCGACCGCCGAAGAAAACCAGTCGGCCATTGAGCAGCTTCAGCAGACCAAAATCGGCGGCACGCTGGAGCTGAGTACCCATTTCGATGACTGGAACGAAGGCAGCCGAGATCGTGCCGGCGACATGGATTTCGGCAAGTTCATCCTGACGGTGGATGGCGAGGTCAACGATATTCCCTACTCGATGGAGTATCGCTTTTATGACGGCTATCAGTTCCTGCATCACGGCTGGGTCGGCTACAACGCCAGTGATGAGGACACCTTCCAGCTAGGCCTGGTGCAGTCTCCGTTTGGCAGCTCCGAGTTCGGCTACATGGGTTGGTACGGCAACCTTCCCTACTATATGGGCTTTGCCGACAACCAGAATGCCGGTCTCAAATGGGAGCACGATGCCGGAAAATGGACCTCATCACTGGCCTTTTTCAAGAACAGCCAGCTGGGCACCGGTAACGAGCATTACGGGACCAACCCCGTGCCAGAGGGAGATCAGGACAATCGCGCCGTTAATCAGCTCGCCGGGCGGTTCGGCTACACCTTCGGCTACGACACTGACTACAGCACCGAGCTGGCGATTTCCGGGCGTGGCGGTCAGTTCTACAACGACACCACCAACGATAGCGGTGACAACTGGGCAACGGCCCTGTCGCTCAACGGCAAGTACGGCAACTGGAGCACACTGCTGCAGGCAACTCACTATGAATATCACGCCAAAAACCCGACCGGTGTCTCCCGCGACACGGTTCAGGTCGGCTCCTTTGGCGGCAACTGGCTGATTCCTGCCACCGCACAGATCTATTCGGCGAGCCTTGGCTACGATATGGACGTCGACTGGGGCCCATTCAGCAGCGTGACGTTCTTCAACGACTACAGCTATGTCAGCCCCGACGGCGATTATGACTTCGCCGGCAATGGCGGCAGCATTCAGGACCCGCAGCTCAATGATGTGGGCATGCTGCTGTCAGCCGACCCGTTCTATGTCTGGTTTGACATCGTCACCGGCAAAAATGCCTTGGGCTTTATCGGGCCCGCTGATGATCAGTGGCACACCAGTATTCAGAGTAACTTCGGGGTCACGTTCTAACGATCATCTCATCCATAAAAAACCCCGGCCATGGCCGGGGTTTTTTAATGCATCGACAGGTCAGGTCAACGTATTGAAATGCTCAAGGCCTTCGGCAAAGCGTGTCTTGTAACGCTCAAAAACCGCGGGGTCGCGCTTGAAGGCGCGCAGCACGGCATCTGCCTGAAAGTCGACAACTTCCGGCGCCATTGACAGCGAGTCAACGCTGGAGCGCGCGTTAAAACCGGTGCGCAGCTCGCTGCCAGCGTGGCGATACCACCGCTCAAGACCAAATGTGGTGAAAAAGGCTTCAAGCCTTGGGTCCGACGTCGTGACCCGCACGGCAGTGGACTCTCCAAGCCTTGTGACCAGCCGCCGTCCATGGCCGCGACCCCGTTTTTTCTCGGGGGTGGCCAGAAGCCTGAGAGCCACCCCGCGCCCTTCCACTTCAAGGGTCAAAAGCGCCACCGAGCAAAGTTTTTTGCTGTCGTCAAAAAGCGCCACGATACGGGCCGATTCTTGCTCCAGCAGTCGACTCACGCCGGCAAATTCTACAAGGGGCGCAAGTCCCGCTTCCCGCCCGAATACGCTGGCACAGAGCATGGCCAGGCAGGCATCCCGAGACCGTGATTCGGTGATATATGAAATCTTCAAAGCTGCGTCTGCCCACCGTTCAAAAGTGCCATGATGCCATGCCCCTTTTACCTCTGGCTAACCTCTTGTCGATATTGATGCCCGCGCCCTCATACTGACGCTGTTGTCACATGTCTGACACATGTTCGCCACATGATGGCCATGCCGGCCCTTCAGCATATCGGCGCAGCAGGAACGTCCATAACGACAACGCGGAGCACAACATGGTCAAGGGTTTCAGGAGCATCGCCGGGGTGGCGGCACTGTCCACGCTGGCACTGGGCGCAACGCCGGCCATGGCGGCCACCGAAGTGGTCTGGTGGCATGCCATGGAAGGCAGTCTGGGCGACAAGGTCAACGAGATCGCCGATGGGTTTAATCAGTCGCAAAGCGACTATGTCGTCAAGCCGGTCTACAAGGGCACTTACAGCGAGAACCTGACTTCGACCATTGCGGCCTTTCGTGCCGGCAATGCACCGGCCATTACTCAGGTCTATGAAGTCGGCACGGCTACCATGATGAATGCCCGCGGCGCCATCTATCCGGTCTATCAGCTCATGGCCGACACCGACCAGCCCTTTGACCCTGCTGCCTATTTGCCGGCGGTGACCGGCTATTACAGCACCACCGATGGCAACATGCTGTCGCTGCCGTTTAACTCCTCAACACCGGTGGTCTACTACAACCGCGATCTTTTCGAAAAGGCAGGTCTGAATCCTGATACCCCGCCGACCACCTGGGAAGAAATGGCCGAAGCCGGCAAAAAAATCGTCGACAGTGGCGCCGCCAGCTGCGGTTTCACCACCACCTGGCCAAGCTGGATTCAGCTCGAAAACTTCGCGGCGCGCCAGAATATCCCGTTTGCCAGTGAACAAAACGGGTTTGGCGGGCCTTCGGCGCGGTTGACCTTCAATAAAAGTGAAGCCGTGATCAAGCACGTTCAGGATCTGATCGACTGGCAAAAAAGCGGCGTGTTTGCTTATGGCGGGCGCGAGGATCAGGCCTCTCCCCGCTTTTTCTCGGGCAACTGCGCCATGTTGATGGCGTCTTCTGCCAGCTACGCCAGCGTTCGTGACAATACCAAAAATTTTGAATTTGGCGTTGCCCCTCTGCCCTGGGATCCTGACGTCATCGATCAGCCAAAAAACTCGATCATTGGCGGTGCCTCGCTATGGGTGCTCAAGGGCCAGGAGGATGCGGTCTACCAGGGCGTGGCAAAGTTTTTCAATTATCTCTCCTCACCGAAGGTGCAGGCCGACTGGCATCAGTTCACGGGCTATCTCCCCATTACCGACAAGGCCTATGCACTGACCCGCGAACAGCACTTCTATGAAGAAAACCCCGGCACCGAAATTGCGCTCAAGCAGATGACCAGCGGTACGCCGAGCGACAACTCGCGCGGGCTGCGGCTGGGCAACATGCCCCAGATTCGCGACGTCATCGAAGAGGAGCTCGAGCGGGCGCTCAATGGTGACAAGAGCGCTCAGCAGGCCCTCGATGACGCCGCAACCCGCGGCAATGAGCTTCTGGAGCAGTTCGAGCGCAGCGTTAGCTGATCCCGACCTTCCCGGCGACAACCTCGCCGGGAAGGTGTTCGCCCTTTCACGCCACCTTTCAGATGCGCCTGTCCATCCATGTCCACGTTTCAACGTCATCGCCTCACGCCATGGATGCTCATGGCGCCCCAGCTCCTTATCGTGCTGGTGTTCTTTTTCTGGCCGGCCATCACGGCCCTGCGGCAATCCCTTTATGTGCAGGACGCCTTCGGGCTGGGGGAAACCTTTGCCGGCCTTGCCAACTTCACGCGCGTGCTGGCCTCCCAAAGCTATCATGAGGCCCTGTTCAACACGGCCATCTTCAGTGTCAGCGTAGCGCTGGGGGCCATGGGCATTGCGCTGTTGCTGGCCACCATGGCCGATCGCGTGCTGCGCGCCAGTCGCGTCTACCGGACACTGTTGATCTGGCCCTACGCCGTGGCACCGGCTGCGGCGGGTGTTCTATGGATGTTCATGTTCGATCCCACGCTGGGCGTACTGAGCCGGGCACTGGCTGCGCTGGGCGTTCACTGGGATTTCAGGCTCAACGGTCATCAGGCCATGGCGCTGGTGATCATCGCCGCCATCTGGCAACAGATGAGCTACAACTTCGTGTTCTTTCTGGCAGGGCTTCAGGGCATTCCGGCAAGTCTTCTGGAAGCGGCGGCCATTGATGGCGCAGGTCCCTGGCGGCGCTTCTGGACCATTACCTTTCCACTGATTTCGCCCACCAGCTTCTTTTTGCTGGTCATGAATACGATCTACGCCTTTTTCGACACTTTCGGCACCATCGATACCACTACCAGCGGTGGCCCCGGAGGGGCGACCCGCACGCTGGTCTACAAGCTCTATCAGGATGGCATCGTCGGCCTGGACCTGGGCGGCTCGGCGGCTCAGTCGGTATTGTTAATGCTGATGGTCGGCCTTTTGACGCTGGTGCAGTTTCGCTACGTCGAACGCCGCGTGCAGTACCACTGAGTCTCTTTTCAATCGTACCGAACCCTGTCAGGAAGCCTTGTCATGCGCTATCACCGACCAAACCTTGATGTGCTGGCCCACACCATTTTGATCATCGGGGCATTGATCTTCATGCTGCCCGTGGTTCTTGCCGTACTGGCCTCGACCCAGACACCCGGCGCCCTGTTTTCCGGAACCCTGCCGCTGTGGTTTGGCGGCAGCGGCCTTGAGCATTACCTGACGCTGTTAAGCGAGCCGGTGCGCGGCGTGGGCGTGCCGGCCTGGCAATTGATGCTCAATTCGCTATTGATGGCGCTCGGCATCGCCATCGGCAAACTGGTCTTTGCGATCCTTGCGGCCTATGCACTGGTCTTTTTTCGCTTTCCGTTTCGCCGCTGCTGTTTTTGGCTGATCTTTGTCACCCTGATGCTGCCCATTGAGGTGCGTATCGTACCGACCTACGGCGTGGTCGCCGATCTTGGCCTGCTCGACAGTTATCCGGGGCTGGTGCTGCCGCTCATTGCCAGCGCCACGGCAACCTTTCTCTTTCGCCAGTTTTTCATGACGCTGCCGCCCGAACTCATGGAAGCAGCCCGGGTGGATGGCGCTGGACCATGGCGCTTTTTCATCGATATTTTGCTGCCCTTGTCCCGAACCAATATCGCCGCCCTGTTTGTCATCATGTTCATTTATGGATGGAATCAATACCTGTGGCCGCTGGTCGCCATGAGCAGCGCCGATCACGCCACGGTGGTCATGAGTCTCAAACGACTGACGATTTCAATGGATGGCACGCCGCCCTGGCACTTGGCCACCGCCATGACGGTGCTGGCACTGCTGCCCCCGGTGGTGGTGATCGTTCTCATGCAGCGCTGGTTCATCAAGGGACTGGTGGATACGGAGAAATAACATGGCAAGACTGGAACTCAGGCGTCTTCGAAAGCGCTACTCGGGCAGCACTGACGTGCTTCACGACATCGATCTGAGCATCGATGATGGCGAGATGATTGTGGTGGTCGGGCCATCAGGCTGTGGCAAGTCGACGCTTTTGCGCATGGTGGCAGGTCTTGAAGCGATCAGCAGCGGTGAGCTTGTCATTGATGGTGAGTGCGTCAACGATCAGGAGCCGGCCGAGCGTGATATCGCCATGGTCTTTCAAAACTATGCGCTCTATCCCCACATGAGCGTTTTTGACAACCTGGCCTACAGCCTGAAAAATCGCGGCACGCCGAAGGCAGAGATTGCCCAGCGCGTTGAGGCCACCGCACAACTTCTCGACATCGGTGCATTGCTGGAGCGCAAGCCCCGCCAGCTCTCGGGCGGCCAGCGACAGCGCGTGGCGATGGGGCGTGCGGTGATTCGAAAGCCGCGTGTTTTTCTCTTCGACGAGCCGCTGTCCAACCTGGATGCCAGTCTGCGCGTTCAGATGCGCCAGGAAATTCGCGCCCTGCAACAACGCCTGAACATCACCTCGCTATACGTGACCCACGACCAGACCGAAGCCATGACCATGGCCGACCGGCTGGTGGTCATGAACGCTGGACGCGTCGAGCAGGTCGGCACCCCGATGGCGCTGTTTCGAAAGCCCGCTACCCGCTTTGTCGCCGGTTTTATCGGCTCCCCGGCCATGAACTTTCTGACGTTCTCCGTAAATACTCTGCCCGACTGGCTGCCAAGAGTGCCGGCAGAGACCAATGAGCCGCTCAAGGGGGAACTGAGCGTAGGCATCCGGCCCGAGCACATCGCGCTGACGACATTGGAGGACGGGCATATAGAGGGCTGTATCGAACTGGTGGAACCGCTGGGCTCCGAAAGTCTGGTTCATGTTCGCATTGGCGGACATGACGCACGGCTGGTAGTGCGCCATGGCGGCATGGAGCTGCCAGAAGTGGGCCAAGTGACCGGTCTGAACTTTCAGGGACCCTTTCATCTTTTTGATCGTCATGGACAACGCTTGTCGACCAGGCTCAGACTTGCCGATACCAACTGTTCCATGGAGTCCTGAGACATGCAGCTGCCTCGCTATATTGCCCACCGCGGGCTGTCCGCCCATGCACCCGAAAATACGCTGGCCGCCATTCAGGCCGCCGCGGACGCAGGCTGTGAGTGGGTCGAGCTCGACGTGCAGTGTCTGGGGGACGGCACCCCGGTAATCTGGCATGACGCCAGTGTTGATCGCTGCAGCGACAGCCAGGGCAAGCTTTTGAACATGACGCGCGATCAGATTGGCCAGCTGGATGTGGGGAGCTGGTTTTCCCCGGCCTTTCGCGGCGAGCGCATGGCGCTGCTCGATGAGGCGCTATCGCTGGTCAGCGCACTGGAGATGGGGCTCAACCTGGAGCTCAAGATCAATACAGGTCATGACCCGGCAGCCCTTGCCCGCACTGCAGTCCAACGCGCCCGCCAGGTCCTGCCCCTTGATCGTCTGCTGGTATCAAGCTTTGACATGACAGCGCTTGAAGCCGCCCGGTCACAGGATGAAGCACTGGCGCTGGGGCTTTTATATGAAGCAGTGCCGCGGCACTGGGCCAGTGATGCCGAACGGCTTCGCCCGACCAGCGTGCATGCCGACTGGACACAGCTTGACCAGGAACGGCTTATCGAGATCCAGAGCGCCGGGCTTGTCATGCTCTGCTACACGGCCAACGACCCTGAACGCTTTGCGTCCTGGTGGGATCATGGCGTCGACGGCGTGTTTACCGACGACCCGGGGCTGTTTGATGCGCGCTATCAGCGTCGAACGCGCGGCGACGGTAGCCGCAAACCTCGCTGAAAAGGGGTAAAAGGAGCACTGCCAGCGCAAGGCTGGCAGTGTGGGTCGTGGCTCAAACGGCTCGACTCAGGTAAAAAAGAGCTGGCGAAGGGCATCGCCCGGGTCCGATTCGCGCATGAAGCGCTCCCCCACCAGAAAGGCATTGACGTTGCCGCGGCGCATGCGTGCCACGTCTTCACGAGTCGCAATGCCTGATTCGGTGACCACGCGCACGCCTTCAGGCACCTTTTCCAGCAGCTCGAAGGTCGTGTCCAGCCGGGTCTCGAAAGTATGCAGATCGCGATTGTTGATACCCACCAGCGCAAGATCCAGCTTCAGCGCCCGCTCAAGCTCTTCAAGGCTGTGCACTTCAACCAGCACGTCCATGCCCAGCTCAATGGCCAGTGTGTTGAGCGCTTTCATCTGGCGGTCTTCAAGTGCTGCCACGATCAGCAAAATGGCATCGGCGCCCATGCTGCGCGCTTCATACACCTGATAGGGCGCCACGATAAAGTCCTTGCGCAGCACCGGCAGCTGGCAGGCCCCACGCGCAGCGATCAAAAAGCGTTCGCTGCCCTGAAAATAATCAGCATCGGTCAACACGGAAAGACAGGCCGCACCACCGGCCTCGTAACGCTGGGCAATGGCCACCGGATCAAAGTCGGCGCGAATAATGCCCTTGGAAGGCGAGGCCTTTTTGATCTCGGCGATAACGGCCGGGTCGCCATTGGTCAGACGTTGATTGAGCGCTGCGGCAAAGCCACGGGTGGGCGGCGCCTGCTCGGCGCGCGCGCGCAGCGTGTTCTCGCTGATGCTGGCCGAGCGCTCGGCAATTTCTTCATGCTTGCGCGCAATGATTTGCGTCAAAATGGTAGGCAGCGTGCTCATGCAGTGTTCCCTGAAAATCGACCGGCCGTGACAGGACGCAACGCCCGGTCGCTATTATGATAATTCAGTCGCCGGCCTCGGCCAGTCGGGCAGAAAACTCTGCCAGTGCGTCCAGTTTTGCAAGCCCCTGCCCTCCGGCCAGCGCCTCACGTACGGTCTGCACGCCTTCCTTGAGGGAGCTGGCCACATCGGCCACGTACAGGGCAGCGCCTGCGTTGAAAGCAACCATGTCAGCCGCCACGCCCTCTCCACGCAGGGCAGCCTTGACCAGCACCAGGCTGGCCTCGCTGCTGTCGGCGCGAATCGCCTCCAGCGGCTGGCGCTCCAGACCGACCTCCTCGGGCGTGACCACATACTCGCTGATCTCACCGTGATGCAGTTCGGCGACCCGGGTTTTTGAGGCAATCGAGAACTCATCGAGTCCGTCTTCGGCATGAACCACCAGCACATGCTGGCTACCCAGACGTCGCAGTACTGTCGCCATGGGCACCAGCAGATCGGCGCTATAGACTCCAATAACCTGACGCGTGGCGCCGGTGGGGTTGGTCAGAGGCCCCAGGATATTGAACATGGTACGCACCCCCAGCGCCTTGCGGACCGCCACGGCGTGACGCATGGCCGTATGGTGGTTGGGGGCGAACATGAAGCCGACCCCGATCTCCTCGATGCAGCGAGCGATCTGCTCGGACGACAGCTCAAGCGACACGCCGGCACGCGCAAGCAGATCGGCACTGCCGGAGCTGCTGGATACTCCACGGCCACCGTGCTTGGCAACGCGGGCCCCGCAGGCCGCTGCGGCGAAGCTGGAGGCCGTCGAAACATTAAAAAGCCCGGCACCATCGCCGCCGGTACCCACGATATCGACCACGTGATCGGCATCGACATGAACCGGATGCATCAGCTCGCGCATGACCATCACGGCGGCCGTAATCTCATCGACGGACTCTCCCTTCATGGCAAGACCGACCAGAAAGCCGCCCATCTGCACCGGATCAGCTTCCCCGCGCATGATGGTCGACATGACCGTTCGCATCTCGTCCAGCTCGAGATCCTCACGGCGCGTTACGCGTGAAATGGCTTCCTTGAGCTCCACGAGTTTCTCTCCATGCCACGGGCAGCAGGCGCCGCCCGAAAAGGGTTATCGCACCAGACAAGCGACACGTCCGGACCTCAGGCTTCGGCCGTCGCTCCCCGAGACAGGTCGTGCGGCTGACGCTTGAGGAAGTTGGCCAGAAGCTCGTGGCCCTGACGTGACAGAATCGACTCCGGGTGAAAGAGCACGCCTTCCATGTCCAGCGTTTTGTGACGAATTCCCATCACGATGCCGGGCGTCACGTCGTCACTGACAGTCGTCGCCGTAATCTCGAAACACTCCGGCAGCGTCTCGCGCGCCAGAATCAGCGAATGATAACGCGTCACTTCCAGCGGGTTTTCAAGATCTGCAAAGGCGCCCTGACCATCATGATCCACCATCGACGTCTTGCCGTGCATCACCATCGGTGCCCGGATCACCTCACCGCCATAGGCCTGGCCAATGGCCTGAAACCCCAGGCAGATCCCGAAGATCGGAACCCGACCGGCAAAATGGCGGATCAGCTCCAGCGAAATACCGGCTTCACTGGGGCTGCAGGGACCCGGTGAAATCATTAAGTGGGTAAAGTCACGCTGCTCGATCTCCTCGATCGTGAGCGTATCGTTGCGGATTGTCTCGACCTCGGCCCCCAGCTCGCCCAGATACTGGACGATATTGAAGGTAAAGCTGTCGTAGTTGTCGATCATCAATACTTTCATGGCTTTCCATCCTCACGGTGACCGGGCGGTCGGTACATCGACACGAAAATGACCCGGCCTGTCTTCGGTGTTGGCGCGCTGATCCCGCAACGGAATCCGGCTCTATTCGAGGTTATCCAGCCCGCGCTCGGCCATGGCCACGGCGCGGAACATGGCGCGACGCTTGTTGAGCGTCTCCTGCCATTCATTGTCAGGATCGGAGTCGGACACGATACCACCACCGGCCTGCACGTGAAGCTCACCGTTTTTGATCACGGCCGTTCGAATGGCAATGGCCATGTCCATGTTGCCCTGCCAGGAGAGGTAGCCCACGGCGCCGGAATAGATGCCGCGCTTGACCGGCTCGAGCTCATCAATGACTTCCAGTGCGCGAACCTTGGGCGCACCGGACAGGGTGCCGGCCGGAAAGGTGGCCCGCAGGACGTCCATCGGCCCAAGCGATGGCTTGATGCGCCCGGTCACGTTGGAGACGATATGCATGACGTGCGAATAGCGTTCGATGGTCATCTTGTCGGTAAGTTCAACCGAGCCGGGTTCACTGATACGCCCCACATCGTTGCGCCCCAGATCGATCAGCATGACATGCTCGGCGATCTCCTTGGGGTCGGACAAAAGCTCCTGCTCAAGCGCATGGTCTTCCTCTTCGCTGGCACCGCGATGGCGCGTGCCGGCGATCGGACGCAGCGTGATCTCGTCGCGATCAAGTCGGGCCAGAATCTCGGGCGAAGCCCCCACGACATGATGATCATCGAGATTGAAAAAGAACATGTAGGGCGACGGATTGAGACTTCTAAGCGCGCGGTACAGATCCAGCGGCGGCGCCTGATAGGCGATGGTCATGCGCTGGGAAGGCACGCACTGCATCAGATCACCGGCCGCGACATATTCGCGGATGCGCGCCACGGCGTCCTTGTAGCCCTGCTCGGAGAAACTGGCAAAAAAGTCGTCCTCGACCACCGCGTCTCGGCCTGTGCCGGGGCTTGAGGTGGAAATCGGAGTATGACGAAGCTGATGTTCAAGCGTGGCCAGACGCTCCCGAGCCTGTTCAAGTGCGTTGTCATTGGCCGGGTCAGCATGAACCAGCAGGGTCAGGCGCCCCGAGAGGTTGTCAAAGACCACCAGCTCGTCGGCCACCATCAGCAGGATATCCGGCACATCGATCGGGTCGGGCTTTTCAACCCCACGCAGACGCGGCTCGATCAAACGAATGGTGTCATAGCCGAAATAGCCGACCAGCCCACCGTCAAAGCGCATCGCCTCGGAAGACTCGGGCGCCCGGAAACGCCGGCGAAACTGCTCGATCCACTCAAGCGGATCGTCGACTTCGGTAGCGCCCTGCAGATAGTCATCCACGTAATGACGAACGGTAAACCCGCTGACCTCGATGCGCTCACGACACGGCAGGCCAATAATGGAGTAACGGCCCCACTTCTCACCACCCGTGACCGACTCGAGCAGAAAGCTCCAGGGCGCATCGGCCAGCTTTAAATAAGTGGACAGCGGAGTTTCGAGATCGGCCAGCACCTCACGGGTGACCGGGATACGGTTGTAGCCTTCGGCGGCGAGTTCGGCAAAGCGCTCGGATGTCATCATGTCGCAGATTCCTGTAGAGAGAGAAACGGTAATACGGTGCAGGGGGCTGGTATCACCAGCGCCAGCGCTTGACGTTTCTCATCAGTCCGCAGGCCTTTGCATTGAGTGACATGATTGTATCTCGCAAGCTGAAAATTCCTTCACACGAAGGGGAAAAAAAGGGCGAGCAGCGCGACCATGGCGCGTTTTCAACCCTAAACGAGTTCTTCAAGTGAATCAAGAAGATGGTCGGGGTTCAGTGCAGCAATGGGCTCACCATGATTGTACCCGTAGGTGACCGCCAGACAGCGACAGCCAAAGGCTCTGGCCGCCTGCACATCACTGCGTGAATCACCGATCATCAAAACGCGCTGGGGCGCAATGTCCAGGGCCCGGGCGACATGTGCAAGCGGCGCCGGGTCCGGCTTTTTTTGGGGCAGTGAATCTCCGCCCAGTGTATGGGAAAAAAACCCCTCAAGCCCCATGGCGTCCAGAATGGGCTCGATAAAGCGTGATGGCTTGTTGGTGACCAGCGCCTGAGAAATACCGCGCGCCTGCTGGGCCTTGAGACACTCGATAACGCCCGGATAGCAATACGTCCGTGATACCGGGTGGCGCGCATAGGCATCCATGAAAAGCGCCAGCGCCTCGTCGACCTGTTCGCTGCCAGCCCCGTCGGCGTTGAAAGCGCCGGAATGTTCCAGTGCCCGCTCGACCAGCCGCCGTGAGCCGTTGCCGACCCAGTCACGCACCCGGTCAACGCCAGCCGGTGCAAGATTCATGGTCTGCAGCATGTCATCCACGGCCAGTGCCAGATCCGGCGCCGAGTCGATCAGGGTGCCGTCGAGGTCGTAGATAATCAGATCAATATCGTTAAGCGCATCGTGCATTTTCAGGCCATCGCTGCGGGTGAATTCAGGTCATGATGACCCCATATAAAGGTGAGCAGGCCGGACATTGCCGGGATCAAACGCACCGTCGTAGTGTCAGAAGTATCGATGCCGAAGACCGGCCTGTCACGGTCATTTGTGACCGAAAGCCTTCAGGCCGTGGTCCGCTGTGTGGGCCACTGCCTGAATGTTTTTCCTTTCACTTTTCATATGGAGCAGTCAATGGCGATCCCTCGCATTGTGGTGGTCGGTGGCGGCGCCGGCGGTCTTGAGCTGGTCACCCGTCTAGGACGCAAGCTGGGCAAGTCCAACAAGGCCGAAATTGTTCTGGTCGATCGCAACCCCACCCATATCTGGAAACCGCTGCTGCACGAGGTGGCCGTCGGAGTGATGGACTCAAGCCTTGATGAAGTGTCCTATCAGGGGCATTCATCCAACGCAGGCTATCGCTATCAGATCGGCACGCTGTGCGGTCTGGACCGGGAACATCGCCAGATCCGTCTGGACGCGATTCACGATGACAAAAATCGTGTCGTTTTACCCGAGCGACGCCTGGATTATGACTACCTGGTGCTCTCGGTGGGCAGCGTCTCCAACGACTTCGGGACGCCGGGGGTGGCAGATCACTGCTATTTCCTGGACAGCGTCAAACAGGCAGAAGCCTTTCGCAAGCAGATGCTCAACACCTTCCTGCGCTGCAGCAACCGTGAAGAAGCCGGCAAATCCGGCATGTCGGTAGCCATCGTGGGCGGTGGCGCCACGGGTGTGGAGCTCTCTGCAGAGCTTCTCAATGCCACACAGATGCTCCACGGCTATGGTTTTAGCCGTATCAGCCGTCAGCAGCTCAAGATCCATCTGCTGGAAGCCGCTCCACGGGTACTGCCCGCCCTGCCCGAGCGCATCAGTCAGTCGGTGCACCGTGAGCTTGAACGACTCGGCGTCGAGATTCATACCGATACCCGGGTGACCCAGGCAGACGAGAGCGGGTTCGAGATTGCCGATGGGTCACGCATTGATGCCGACCTGACCGTCTGGGCGGCCGGTGTCCGCGGACCCTCGATACTGTCCGAACTGGGGCTTTCCACCCAGCGCAATCACCAAATCATCGTTCAGCAGACCATGCAGAGCGTGGACGACGAGCGCATCTTCGCGCTCGGCGACTGCGCGGCCTGCCCGCAGCCGGGTGACAAGATGGTGCCGCCGCGGGCGCAGGCTGCTCACCAGCAGGCCAACACGCTTTACAAAAATCTGAAAGCGGCCATGGCCGGACGCGAGATGAAAGACTTTCACTACAAGGACATGGGCTCGCTGATTTCGCTGGCGCATTTTGATGCCGTGGGCAATCTCATGCGCGGAGCGTCTGCAAAGGGCGTGCTGGTCGAGGGCTGGATGGCCAAGATCTTTTACGCCTCGCTGTATCGCATGCATCAGGCCGCCATCCACGGCTATACGCGTACCGGCGTTCGCATGCTGGTCGACCGCATCAACACCATCATTCGACCGCGCCTCAAGCTGCACTGAGCGCCGTTCACACACCGCGTTTTCACACCATCCACTGCACCTCCAGGGCCGCCAACAGCGGCCCCCTTTTTTTGCAGGCGCGCCCTGATTGTTGCCTGCCCTTACTTGTTGACGGCTTGCCGCGCTTATTGCCTTCACTCTCCAGACGCCCGGTTAAAGGCCCTGCGACCAAGGTCTGGTTTTCTACAGGGCTTTCGTATCGCAACCTGAACCGATATTGGGAACGTTCCCAATACAAGTGCACCAGGTTGGCAAACAGGCAACGACATGACAGCGTCCACACCCGGCCATCGATCAGAGCCCACTCATCGATTAGAACCCGGCCACGCGCGTCGCCCGACCATTCACGACGTGGCGCGCGATGCCGGCATCTCCAAGACCAGCGTCTCACGCTATTTTGGCCACGAGCGTGCCCTGCTGTCAGAGAGCATGGTCCAGCGCATCGAGGCCGCCATCGAGCGCCTCGGCTTTGCACCGGACCGCCTTGCCAGCGGCCTGCGCGGCCGCCGCACCGGACTGATTGGCATGGTCGTCGCCGATATCCGCAATCCCTACACCGTCGACATGCTTCACGGCGCCGAGCTTGCCTGTCGTGAGCACGGCTATTCGCTGCTGGTCTGCAATACCGACAACAGCGACCAGCTCGAACGGCGCCACCTGGAAGTACTGCACGGCTATAGCATAGAAGGGCTGGTGGTCAATACCCGGGGGCGCAACGTGGCATCGCTGGCCGCCCGTCGTGAGGCGGGCCTGCCCATGGTACTGGTGGATCGCCATATCGACGGGCTCGACTGTGACATGGTGGGCCTTGATAACGAACAGGCCGTGACGCTGGGCGTATCGCACCTGCGGGATCAGGGGTATCAGCGTCTTTTAATGGTCACCGAGCCAACCGATGGGATCAGCTCTCGAAAGGCCCGCGTTGAAGTATTTCGCCATCAGGCACACGCCGCAGGACTAAGCGCGGAAGTTCAGCAAAGCCCTCAGGAGAGGATCGATCCGGACTGGCTGGCCGCCACCCTAATGCAATGGCTCCGGGCCGGTGGTCGCCCGGGCGCCATTGTCTGTGCCAACGGCGTGATCACGCTGGCCGTCTGTCATGCCCTGTGGGCACTGCTGAAAACGCCATTTGAGCAGGTTGGTGTGCTGGGGATCGATGAGCTGTCGTGGTGCGCTCTGGTGGGTCCGGGCATTACCACCGTGGCTCAGCCGGTCGACGATATCGGCTATGGCGCCATCACGACCCTGTTGAATCGTATCAGGGGTGCACCGGGCAAAGCAGAGATCACGACCTACACCGCGCGTCTGCATGCGCGCGGCTCCACTACACTGAAAACGACATGAGCATTTTCCATACTGCAAGACATCACGCCACGGCGGCCACCCTTTCCGGAGCCGCTTCCAGACCAGGTGACGCAAGGAGTTTTCCATGGGACCGGTAATGATCTGTACTTCTGCCTTTGGCGCCGATCTGGTCAGGCAACTGGGTCAGGCAGGCGTTCTTGAACACATCAGGGATGCCGGCGCACAGGGGGTCGAAATTCGCGAAGAGCTTTTAAGTGATCGCGACATGCCGCTGAGCCAGCTGCGCGAGGCCATCGAACAGGTGTCACTGACCTGCATCTACTCCGCGGCCACGGCGCTGTTTGATGAGCGAAGCCGTCTCAATACTGCCGAAATGCATCAGGCACTGGCGCGGGCCGATGAGCTGGGCGCGCAGTGGGTCAAGGTTGGTCTGGGCCAGCTGTGCGCCGAGTGTATCGACGACGGCGCTGCCGCCCTCAAGGCGGCACTGGCCGATCAGACAATGCCGATACTGATCGAAAACGACCAGACCTCCTGCGGCGGCGATCCGTTGATTCATGCCGCCCTGCATCGAGCGCTCGGATCCTCGTTGATTGGTACGACCCTGGACCTGGGCAATGGCTACTGGACGGATCACGACCTCTCACAGGCCGCCAGCCGACTGGGAGCACAGGTGCGCTATGTGCACTGCAAGGGCGTTACCCACGTGGAGGGCCATCCCGGAGCCTGTCCGCCAAATGACGCGGCGCGCGCGCACTGGTCCGCACTCTGGCACCACTTCCCGACCGAGGTGCCCCGTGCCATCGAGTTCCCGCTGGATCATGACGATGTCAGTGCCACTGCGCGTCATGTTGAACAGCTGACGTCGCTGGCCTGATCCACGCGTGGCCAAAACGCCACGCACACGCAGTGGTATGACACATCCATAAAGACGGCCGACCCTGACCGTCCCCGCATTTCTACATCCACATCCGCATCTACATCAGGAGAAATCATGTCCTCGAAGAAAACGGTCATTGTGTATCAACGCGCCCTGAAGCCTGACCTGCGCGAAAAGCTGGAACGTGAATACAACGTGCTGGATTTTTCACAAACTCCAAACCTGACGCAGGACGCCGAGTTCAAAAAGGCACTGTCTCAGGCGCACGCCCTGATCGGCTCAAGCGTGACCCTCCCCGCCGAGCTGCTGGATCAGGCGCCCCACCTTGAGGTGGTGTCGAGCATTTCGGTGGGCGTGGACAACTATGACATCGATTATCTCAGCAAGCGGGGCATCGTGCTTTGCCACACGCCGGATGTGTTGACCGAGACCACCGCCGACACGGCCTTTTTACTGATTCTGGCCAGCGCCCGCCGCGCGGTTGAAATGGCCGAAATGGTGAGAAAGGGAGACTGGACCGGCGGGATCGCCGAGCCTCATTTCGGCGTGGATGTTCAGGGCAAGACACTCGGCATTATCGGCATGGGTCGTATCGGGGCCGCCATCGCCCGTCGCGGCAAGTTCGGCTTCAACATGTCAGTGAGCTATCACAATCGCTCGCGCCACGAGGATTTTGAACGCGAGCTGGGCGCTGACTGGAAGGCGCTCGACGACCTGCTGCGCGATTCGGACTTTGTCTGTGTGACCGTGCCGCTTTCCGAGGCCACGCGCCACATGTTTGGCAAGCGCGAGTTCGAACTGATGGGCGAAAACACCATCTTCGTCAACATTGCACGCGGCGGCGTGGTGGACGAGCCGGCAATGATCGATGCACTTCAAAACGGCACCATTCGCGCCGCGGGGCTGGATGTGTTTGACATCGAACCCCTGCCCGGCGATTCACCGCTGGCACACATGGACAATGTCGTGGCACTGCCCCATATCGGCTCGGCCACGCACGAGACCCGCTACGCCATGGCAGAGCTTGCCGTGGACAATGCTCTGGCGGTGCTCAGGGGAGAAAAGCCGCGGGCGCCGTATAACTGGGACGCACTCGACCGCTGAACGTCACCGGGGCTGCTGCCTGAAGACATGGCGGCATCGGGCACAAAAAAATCGCCGGCCATCAGGTCGGCGATTTTGTGGAACGCTTCCACGAGGAGAAGGCTCCTCAGCCGTGATCACGCCGACATCAGCGGTCCCGGGTTTTTCAGATACTCTTCACGGATCTTTTTGGCGGACCAGTAGGTCAGTGCGCCGATCAGATCAGTGGGGTTGGCCTGAAAGTTCTGCGGAAAGGCATTGCCGCCGGGAACGAAGACGTTATGGACGTCCCAGCTCTGCAGGTAGCGGTTGATCGCCGAGGTGCTCGGGTCTGTCCCCATCACTGCACCGCCCACGTTGTGGGTCGAGACGTAGCTGGTCACCTTGAAGTGCGAACCTTCGAGATTGAAGCTTTCGTCGCGGTAGTCCGGCTTGAGCACATCGGCGATTTCGCGCAGTCGGTCACGCATGAAAGCCGACAGGCGATGTTCGTTCTGCTTCCAGTCAAACGTCATGCGCAGAAGCGGCATGCCGTAGGGGTCCTTCCAGGTGGGATCAAGATCCAGCATGTTGGAACGATACGACATGACGCTGCCGGTCATCGACAGTTTCATGTGATGACCATAACGCTGCTGCAGTGCGTCCTTGTAGCCCTGCCCCCACTTCGGTGCGCTCTTGGGCAGCGGCGTCTTGATCGGCGTGCCGCTGGCCTGTGAAGAGTGCATCTTGGCCCCGCCAATGAAGCCATACGGGGCGCTGTCGAAGTTGCCGGGCGAGAAGTCATTGAACATGCGCCCGGTCGCACCCGCGGTGGCAAACGGGTTGAATTCGATGTCATCGAAATACATGTGAATGCCGCCGCCGATCTGGTAGGCATAGTTACGCCCGACGGTGCCGGTGCGAGCAACCGGGTCATACGGCTTGCCAATGCCGGAGTTGAGCATCAGGCGTACGTTATTGAGCGAGTAGGAGGCCAGAATGACCATGTCTGCCGGCTGGAAGACTTCCTCGCCGTGCTCGTCGATGTAGGTCACGCCGGTGGCGGTCTTGCCATCCTGAGCCAGTTCGACGCGCGTCACATTGGCGTTGGTGCGGTAGGCAAAATTGCTGCGCTGCTTCAGGGCATTGAGAATGCAGGTCTGCGGCGAAGCCTTGGAGTAGTTCAGACAGCCGTAGCGTGAGCAGAAACCGCAGTAGTTGCACGGCCCGAGCTGCATGCCATACGGGTTGGTCCAGGCCTCGGAGACGTTGGCCGATGGGTTGGGGAACGGATGATACCCCAGCTGGCGTGCGGCCTTGTCAAACATCTCGGTGTTCTGAGTGTCCTGCAGCGCCGGCAGCGGATAGGGCTCGCTGCGCGGGCCTTCAAAGGGGTCGCCGCCTTCCTGAATTTCGCCGTTGAGGTTGCCGGTGGTGCCAGACTGACCGCAGACCTTCTCAAAGAAGGTAAAATGCGGCTCCAGCTCATCCCACGTCACCCCGAAATCCTGAATCTGCATGTCGTCCTGCAGCACGCCCTTGCCAAAGGCCTGGTCGGCAAAACTTTTCAGCTGCAGGTCGGTCGGGGTCGGGCGAATCAGGACGCCGGTCCAGTGCGCACCGGCGCCGCCGACGCCATCACCGGGCAAGAAGGCGCCCAGCTTGCGCTGCGGCAGCGCGCGCTCTTCGAGATCACGACGGATCGTGACGGCCGCCTGCTTCGGCTTTTGCATCATGGTATGGCGAATACCGTATTCGAGCTCATCCGCCGGCTTCGGGTAAGCGAAGTCCTCGTTGGTACGATCAGCGCCGCGCTCCAGCGCCAGCACGTTGAGGCCCGCCTCGGTCAGTTCCATCCCCATGATGGAACCGGTCCAGCCGAGACCGACGATGACCGCATCGACACGCGGTTGTTGCTTAGCCATGTACTGTTAGCTCCTGAAATCCTGTCACGCGCCTCAGGGCACGTCATCAGGCCGCCGCGCGGGCGACCTGTCATGTCATTGGGTATCACGGTCTTCGTGATTGAGGCTGCCATTGGCATCGGGCGCACGGTTGAGTGCCGATGGCTTGAGCGTCTTTCGAACCTTGTCGACCTGATCGGCCGTGACCGCATCACCGTCGTTGCCCCACGCACCGCGTACAAAGGTGGCAAGGGTGGCCACTTCGTCATCCGACAGGCGCCAGCCAAAGCCCGGCATGGGCAGCTGCGCCGGAATGGCCGGCGTTGCAGGGGGCGTCGCGCCGGCAAGAATCGTGTGAATCAGACCGGTCGGGTTGTCGGCGTTGACCAGCGAATTACCATCAATGGCCGGGAAAACGCGCTCGGCGCCCTTGCCATCGTTAAGGTGGCAGGCAGAGCAGTTATCAAGATAGAGCCGCTCGCCCTCGCTCAGATCTTTGGCCGCGGTCAGATGAGCGTCAGTTTTCTCGCTCGCCTCGCGGCGCTGATCGGAGGTGGTCGCCTTCTCGCCCGCCGGATTGGCGGGCAGGGACTTGAGGTACAGGGCAATGCCGGTCAGGTCTTCGTCGGTCAGATGCGAGGTACTGTGCGCCACGACCGAGGTCATTTCGCCGCCAACGGTGGCATGAACGTTGCGACCGGTTTTCAAATACTCGGCAATCTCGGGAGCGCTCCAGCCCTCGATGCCACGACCATCGCCGCCGTCACCGCCGCGAAGCGACGGCGCCCACCAGTCGTTGAGGTCAGCACCGGATAGATAGCTGTCACTGCCGTCATCCAGCCCCTTTTCCTGCTGAGCTAAGCCACGCGGCGTATGGCAGCTGCCACAGTGGCCGAGGCCTTCAACCAGATAGCGGCCGCGCTCGATTTTGGCATCGGCACTGGTGTCGGGTGTGAACGTATCAGCATCGGCGAACAGCCAGTTCCAGGCCGTGATGCCCCAGCGCTGATTGAACGGGAAACTCAGATCGGTTTCCGGCGCGTTATCGGCCACCGGCGCTACCCCTTCCATGAAGTAGGTGTAGAGCGCATGGACGTCGTCATCGGTCAATCTGGCGTAGGACGGATACGGCATCGCCGGATACAGGTTGGCCCCGTCGGCACGTTTGCCCTCGCGCAGTGCCGCAGCGAACTCGGCTTCGGTGTAGTTGCCGATGCCATGTTCCTTGTCGGGCGTGATGTTGGTCGAGTAGATCGTGCCAAACGGGCTTTCGATCGCCAGCCCACCGGCGAAGGACTTGCCGTCTTCGGTAGAGTGGCAGGCCACGCAATCGCCGGCGCGGGCCAGATAGGCGCCGCGCTCGACGGTGTCGTCATCGGCGCTGAAGGCCTGAGAGGCCTGAGAGGCCTGAGAGGCCATCAGCAGGGTGCCTCCCGCGATCAGCGGAAGCAGATATCTTGCAGTCACGTTAGTGTTCCTTGTTCTGACGGGATTGGAGGCGAGCGCAGGGCGCTCAGGCTCAGCCCCGTTCTCCGGTCAGACTGACAGGCCCCAGCGGGTAGTCGACGTTGTGCTGATCGACCCAGTCGCGATAGCTGGCGCGCGCGCCCGGGAATCCAACCATTTTCCACGCAGCCATGTTCTTGTTGCCGCCATGGATGGGGTCAGCCAGATAGCCTTCCTTGGTATTTTCCAGAAGACTTGCGAAAAACTCGGAGGCTTCAAGCTTTTGACTTTCGCCAAGTGAAGCGAAGTCGATATCGTTGGCTTCCAGCGCCTTGAGCACCGTATCCCGGGTATCGTTGTCGAGCGTTTCAAATCGCTTGCCGTACTGCTGCTGGCAGTACGCTTGAGTCATCGCGATGCCCTTTTGATAGACATCACGCGGGGTGTAGGGATACTGAAAACCGAGATCCGGAGACCCGTCGAGCACAAACGGCCCCTGCATGTACCAGCGTTCGGCGTGCCCATAGGGAGAGTCCATCTGGCGGTCGATGAACACCGGCACATTGGTATCAAGCGCGCCCGGGCCCTTGCCTTCGGATTCGCCGGGGATCAGCCGATCGCAGGCGGCGAGCAGGAAGGACCACTCTTCGTCGCTGAAGAAAGCGGGCTGATAGTCGCTCAGGTTGGGGGCCGGCTCGGCGGCCTGGGCGGTCAGCGTTACGCCGCTGCCAAGGGTAATGGCAGGGATCATCGTCAGCGAGCCACGAAGAAAATCGCGGCGCTGCCTGTTCTTTATCCGGGAAGACATGTCAGGTTCCTACAGGAATTTTTGTCACAATGACGATCTTTAGCGTCAGGCCCTTTTTTTAAGCGCTTTTACAGGCCATGTCCGGCCTGAGGCCGAATGCGGTGTTCTGCCGCAGCGCGCGGCACAGTATCATTAATACGACAATAGTTTAAGTTTCGTTTCAACGATGGGGTCGAGCACAGGCGTAATGGATCTGCTGACAGGCAAGAAAATGGATTCAAAAACAGAAGGTTGCTGATCTGTTATTCGGTGGGAAGCCGGCCGGTGTCGATAATGGTCAGACGCTGGCGGCGGGAGAGTTTCTTGACGCGACGTTCAAGACTGAGCGCCCTGCCCTGATCCCCCACCGGGCAGGAGAAACGCAGACGCAGGGGTCCCTTGCCACGAAGGGACCTGGCGCAGCGGGCACCACTGGATTGATGCTCGTTGAAACGGCGCGCCACGTCCGTGGTCACGCCGGTATAAAGATGCCCCAGCCGATTTTCAATGATGTAAAGCGACCAGACCACAGAGGCTGTCTCGCCTTCCCCCTCAGCCTGACAGACCATCCAGCGGTTCCCTGAAGGCGCGCAGGATCGAGTCATAGCGATTGGGATCGCTCTCATTGCGCCTGGAAAAGATGGAAGAACCGGAAACGAAGGTATCCGCGCCGGCCGCGGCGATCTCGCCAATGTTGTCGGCATTGATGCCGCCATCGACTTCAAGGCGAATCGGCTTGCCGGTAGCATCGATCATGGCACGCGCCAGTCGCAGCTTGTCCATCATCGCCGGGATAAAGGACTGTCCGCCAAAGCCCGGGTTGACCGTCATCACCAGCAGCATCGAGATCTTGTCCAGCACATGATCCAGTGTGGAAAGCGGTGTCGCCGGATTCAGCGCAAGCCCGGCGGTGGCGCCGCCATCAATGATCAGCTGCAGGGAGCGGTCGACATGGAGGCTGGCTTCGGGATGAAAGGTGATGTGATTGGCGCCGGCATCGAGAAAGGCACGAATCAGGTCATCCACCGGCGACACCATCAGGTGCACATCGATCTCTGCCGTGACGCCATAATTGCGCAGCGCATGGCAGATGGCCGGGCCAAAGCTCAGGTTGGGCACATAGTGGTTGTCCATGACATCGAAGTGAATCGTGTCGGCGCCGCTGGCCAGTACGTCGTCCACTTCCTGCCCCAGACGAGCGAAATCTGCCGACAGAATGGAGGGCGCAATCCTGAAGGGTTGTTGCACTATAAATACCTCATCAAACAAATTCGATATGGATCAGCGTACACCGCGATCGCGAATGGTAACAGGGTCACTCCGGGGGAGTGTAAAAGGCGTGGCATAAAAAAGGGCCGCGTCATCGCGGCCCCTGATCAAGGCGCTGAAAAATCAGTTTTCACACTCGTAGCGTTTGACCGCATCAAGCGCCTCTTCCTCGGTCTCGTACTCGCTGAGCAGGGTATCCGTATCAGGATTGACGCCGCGAACTTCATAGACGGTCTTGCCGCCACCCTTGTCGACCTTCTTGACACAGGCAGTGCGGGGAGTAGGCGTTTGATCAGGCATGGCAGTAACCTCTGAATGAACGTGCAGCCATCACTATAGTGCATGTATGCCGGGAAGCGAGTGTCGGTCACAACGGCGCGCCTTCCGGCAACCGTGCCTATGTTTTATGCTGGCCATACTGCATGAAACCTCACTAATTCAACAACACCAACAATTCGAAAAGGGACCTCAAATGCCTGTACGAACGTCCTCCACGCTGGCCGGTCTGCTGTGCCTGCTGGTGATGCTGTCGCCACTGGCCGCCAGCGCACAGCCCCCCATCATCGAAGGTGAGCGCTTTCATGGCGAGCCCGGCGAACATGCCATGGTCGTGACCAGCCATACGCTGGCCAGTCAGGCCGGACGCGATATTTTGCGCCAGGGTGGCAACGCCGTGGACGCCGCCGTGGCCATCGGCTTCGCACTGGCCGTGGTCCAGCCTCGCTCGGGCAATATCGGTGGCGGCGGTTTCATGGTGATCTCCGATGAGAAAAGCGGCGAGGTGACCTCGATCGACTATCGGGAAACCGCACCGGCCGGGGCCTTTAAAACCATGTTTCAGGATGACCAGGGCAACGTCATCGAAGAGGCGTCGCGCCATTCGGCCAATGCCTCGGGCGTGCCCGGCACGGTTGCCGGCATGGCGATGGCACTCAAGCGTTACGGCTCCATGTCGCTTGACCAGGTCATGGCCCCTGCCATTCGACTGGCGCGCGATGGCTTTGCCATCCCTCAGCGCTTTGCCGATGGCCTCAACGGCAGCCGTGAGCAGCTGCAAAAGGATAACGGCACGCGCCGCTTGTTCTACAAGGCCGATGGCAGCGACTGGCGCGCCGGCGAGGTGTTCCGACAGCCCGAGCTGGCCGCCACGCTGATGCGTATTGCTCAAAACGGGCCACGCGAGTTTTATGAAGGGGAAACGGCCGACCACCTGGTCAATACCATCAAGGCCCACGACGGCATCATGACCCTGGAAGACCTCAAGGGGTATCGGGCTGTCGAGCGGGCGCCGGTTCATGGCTCCTATAGAGGGTACGACATCTATGCGATGGCACCGCCCTCCTCCGGCGGCGTCCACATCGTGCAGATTCTCAACATGCTGGAACACGATGACCTGACGGCCATGGGCTTTGGTTCAGCCGCCACCATGCATCTCATGAGCGAGGCAATGCGCCGCGCCTATGCCGATCGATCAAAATACCTGGGCGACCCGGATTTCTTTGACGTTCCGGTCAAGGCGCTGACCTCCACGGACTACGCCCGCGAGCTTCGCGCGCAGATCGCTCCGGACCGGGCAACCCCTTCTGATGCCATCGGCCCGGGCAACCTCACCCCTTATGAATCCAACGAGACCACGCACTATTCGGTGGCCGATGACTCGGGGCTTGCCGTATCCAATACCTACACGCTCAACTTCAGCTACGGCTCCGGCATTGCCGTGCCCGAGGCGGGCTTTTTGCTCAACAACGAAATGGATGACTTCTCGGCCAAGCCGGGCGTACCCAACGCCTATGGACTGGTCGGTGGCGAGGCCAACGCCGTGGCGCCCGGCAAGCGGATGCTTTCTTCCATGACGCCAACCATCGTCAAGCACGAGGGCAAAAACTTTCTGATCACCGGCAGCCCCGGCGGGTCACGCATCATTACCACCACGCTTGAGGTAATCAGCAACGTGATCGATCACGGCATGAACATTCAGTCGGCCGTCAGCGCCCCGCGCTTTCATGATCAGTGGCTGCCCGATGAGATCCGCGTTGAAGACGGTTTCAGCCCGGACACCCTTCGTCTTCTGGAAGGCATGGGTCACCACGTGGTCCAGAAATCTGCCATGGGTGCCAGCCAGTCGATTCTGATCAACAAGGATGGCTTTCATGGGGGCGCCGATCCGCGTCGGGAAACGTCCTCGGCCATCGGGCTCTAGGATAACGCGAGAGAAAGCACCTGGCGCTTTCTCTCGTTTAATCCATAGCTCAGGCTTAAAGAACGAAATGGCATAACCAGCCTGATTGTCATTCCCACGAGTTTTGTTTAGCCTTCCTTCAAGGATTCGCCGCCAAGGGCATCCTGTCGATAAAAAACCTGCCGATCAGATGCCGGGGAACACGATATGTCCGTACGCTCGACCCTTTTACGTCGCGTTGTAGCGACCGCTGCGCTGAGCATGGCACTTGGCAGCACGCCGGCCTTCAGTGCCGACCGCGAACTGCTCAACGCCTCCTACGATATTGCGCGCGAACTGTTTGCTGAACTCAACCCGCAGTTCATTGAGCAGTGGCAGAAAGAACACAATGAGTCGGTCGAGATCAAGCAGACCCATGCGGGCTCCTCGACCCAGGCCCGGGCCATCCTGCAGGGGCTGCGGGCTGATGTCGTGACCTTTAACCAGGTCACCGATGTGGATGTTCTGGCCCAGAAGGGTCAACTGATTCCTGCTGACTGGCAGTCGCGACTGCCCAACTACAGCTCGCCCTACTACTCGACCATGGCCTTTCTGGTCAGAAAGGGTAATCCGAAAAACATCCATGGCTGGTCAGATCTGGCCGGCGATGACGTCGCGCTGGTCTTCCCCAATCCCAAGACCTCAGGCAACGGGCGCTATACCTATCTGGCGGCCTGGGCGGCGAGCAATCACGACAACGGCGATGATGAGGCCGCCACCCGTGACTACATGAAGAAGATGCTGGGCAATGTCGAGGTCTTTGACACCGGCGGCCGTGGCGCCACGACCACCTTTGCCGAGCGTGGCATCGGCGATGTGCTGATCACGTTCGAGTCGGAAGCCAACAATATTCGCAATCAGTACGGTCCGGACGACTACGAGGTCGTGGTGCCGCCGGTGGACATCATGGCCGAATTCCCGGTGACCTGGGTGGACAAGAACGTCGAACGCAACGGCACCGAGGATCTGGCCAAAGGCTATCTGGAGTATCTGTACTCACCCGAAGCACAGCGCACGCTGGCGCAGTACTACTACCGCGTCAACGATGACGAGATCAGCGACGAGTTTGCCGAGCGCTTCCCGCAGACCACGCTGCTGCGTATCGAGGACGCCTTCGGAAGCTGGGGAAATGTGATGCAGACACATTTTGCCAGTGGCGGTGAACTCGACCAGCTGCAGCGGCGTTAATGAGCGCCCGCGCTGCCCGGGTCCTGCCGGGCTTTTCGCTCTCGCTGGGCGTGACCCTGCTGTTTGTGTCGCTGATTCTTTTGCTGCCGATGACCAGCCTCATCGGCCAGCTCTCGACGCTGTCATGGTCACAGTACTGGGCAGCCATTACCGACCCGCGACTGATCGCAAGCTATCGGGTCACGATCGGGGCCGCACTGGCCGCATCGCTTTTTAATGCACTGTTCGGGCTTTTGATGGCCTGGGTGCTGGCACGCTATACGTTTCCCGGCAAGCGACTTCTGGATGCGCTGATGGACCTGCCCTTTGCCCTGCCCACAGCGGTGGCCGGCATTACGCTGGCCACACTTTATTCCCGCAATGGCGCCGTAGGCAGTCTACTCGCGCCGCTAGGCATCGAAGTGGCCTATACCTGGCTTGGCATTGCGCTGGCCATGGCGTTTACCAGCGTACCCTTTGTCGTACGTACCGTGCAGCCGGTGCTCGAGGATCTGCCCGGACAGGCTGATGAAGCGGCCCTGACCCTGGGCGCCAGCAACCTTTACGCGTTTCGGCGGGTCATCCTGCCGCATATCTGGCCTGCCGTGGTCACCGGTACCGGACTCTCCTTTGCCAGATCACTGGGCGAGTTCGGCGCGGTCATTTTTATTGCCGGCAACATGCCCTATCGCACCGAAGTGGTCTCTCTGATGATGGCCACGCGCCTCGAGGAGTATGACTACGCCGGCGCCGCCGCCATCGCCTCACTGGTGATGCTGGTATCACTGCTGCTGCTGTTGGCCATCAATCTCTGGCAGGGACGTTTCTATCGCCACCTGCATGGCGGGAGACACTGACATGAAGCGTATTGGCGATGGTGCTGCCACACGTATCGGTCTGATTGCGCTTGCCGTCATCATGACCACCCTGTTTCTGGTCATCCCGCTGGCCGGCATTTTCTATCAGGCCCTTGCCGAAGGCATGGCGCCGTTCTGGCAGAATCTGACCAGCACCTTTACCCGGGAGGCGATCGGCCTGACGCTTCTGATCGCACTTCTGACTGTGCCGATCAATCTGGTCTTTGGCATTTTTCTGGCCTGGCTGGTAACCCGGTTCACCTTTCCGGGTCGACGCCTGTTGCAGACGCTGATCGACATTCCCTTCGCTGTCTCCCCGGTCGTGGCCGGCCTGCTCTATTTGCTGCTATACGGCCGCACCGGCTGGCTGGGCAGCATTCTTTCCGAGCAGGACGTGCAGCTGATGTTTGCCTGGCCCGGCATGGTGCTGGTAACCGTGTTTGTCACCTGTCCATTTGTGGCACGGGAGCTGATTCCGCTGATGCAGGCCCAGGGCAGCGCAGAGGAAGAAGCCGGCGTGACGCTGGGCGCCGGGGGCTGGACGCTGTTTCGCCGTATCACCCTGCCCAACATTCGCTGGGCACTGGTCTATGGCGTCATCCTGACCAATGCCCGCGCCATTGGCGAATTCGGCGCCGTCTCCGTGGTTTCCGGCAGCATTCGCGGCGAAACCATCAACCTGCCGCTGCAGGTCGAGCTTTTGTATCAGGATTACAACACGGTGGGTGCCTTCACCAGTGCCGCACTTCTGGCGGCCCTTGCCGTCGTGACGCTGATGATCAAGGCCATGCTTGAGTGGCATACCCATCGTCGGGAGAAAACAGCATGAGCATTACCGTAAGCGATGTCTCCAGACGCTTTGGCAGCACAACGGCGCTGCATCCGTTGTCGCTGGAGATCAAACAGGGGGAGATGGTCGGACTGCTTGGGCCGTCAGGCTCGGGCAAGACCACGCTTTTGCGCATCATTGCAGGTCTTGAAGCCCCCGACAGCGGCTCGATCCACTTTGGTGATCGCGATGTGACCCGGGTCCATGTCCGAAAGCGCCGAGTGGGGTTTGTCTTTCAGCACTACGCGCTTTTTCGCCACATGAGCGTGTTTGAAAACGTGGCCTTTGGCCTGCGGGCGCGACCGGCCGGCGAGCGCCCTTCCAACGCCGAGATTCGCGACCGCGTACAGCATCTGCTTGAGCGCGTGCGCCTCGACACACTGGCCAAACGTCTGCCGGCTCAACTTTCCGGCGGTCAGCAGCAGCGGGTCGCCCTCGCTCGGGCGCTGGCCGTCGAACCCGAAGTCCTGTTGCTGGATGAACCCTTCGGCGCACTGGATGCCAAGGTGCGACTGGAGCTGCGTCGCTGGCTCAGGCACCTGCACGAAGAGTTCGGCTTTACCAGCGTGTTTGTGACCCACGATCAGGAGGAGGCGCTGGAGCTGTCCGATCGGGTAGTGGTCATGAGCAACGGGCGCATCGAGCAGATCGACACGCCGCAGGCGCTCTATCGAGCCCCGGCCAATCGCTTCGTCTTTTCGTTTCTGGGGGAGACCAACCGCTTTGGCGGCAAGCACCAGAACGGGCGGCTGCAGCAGGGAGAGGCATGGATTGCCATGGAGCGCTCCAACATCGCACCCGAGGAGGTGCTGCTGCGACCTCACGAGTTGATGCTGACCACGGCACCGGACGGGCGCGCGCATCTGCCGGTCAGGGTCGATGCGGTTTCACCGGTGGGCAGCGACGTTCGTGTCGAACTGACCGCCGACTGGATGGACACCCCCTGGCTTGCCAGCATCACGCATCACGACTTCGATCGTCTGCAGCCGGAACGCGGCAGCGAGCTTTATGTCATTCCTTCGCGCTGGCACCAGTTCGCACCGGAATCGCCCTGAAAGCACGAGCGCATGTCAGTCATGCCGTGAAGGCCGGCGACCATGCGCTTGAGTGACAGGACCTCAACAGGACAGCGGCGCTCTGCGGCGCAATCGCCAGACGATATCGGTCATGCCCCGCTCGTCGCGCTGCTCTTCCAGTTTTTCCAGCACAAAGTTGGGAGCAAAAAGCCGATGCACTTCGTCATCGGTGACCACATGGGGTGGCCCCTGATCACGCCGCTCATCGCGCTCCAGCGAGATCAAAAGTCCTTCCACATCAGGCCTGCACAGTTCCGCCAGCTTAAGTGCGTAGCGCTGACGGGCGGCCGGTGGCAGTGCAATCAAGGCAGCCCGATCGTAAAAGGCATCGATCTTGTCACTCAGGGCGGCTTCCAGATGGAAGAAATTGCCCACATCGAAGGTGACAGCGGCGCGACCGATTTGTGCAGGACTGACAAAACGATCGAAATTCGTGCGTGACGCGGCCGATGGCAGCGCCTCCTCCTGAGCCTCAAACCAGCCTCTGACGGCCTCCCCCACCAGCTCGACGCCGAGTACGCAATGCCCCTGACGTGCCAGCCAGCCAATATCGCCGCTCTTGCCGCACAGCGGCAGCAGCACGCGCGCGCCGGGTGACACGGCCAGATGCGGCCAGTGGCGCGCCAGCAAGGGCTGGACGCTGTCGCTGTGAAAGCCGATACGCCCTTCCCGCCAGCGCTCGAACCACTGCTGGTTGCCCTGTTCAGAAGAGGACGACACGATCAGAACCAGCGATCGCGCTTTTTACGGCGTCTTGGCAGATGCGGCACGAGCAGACCCAGAATCAGGCCGCCACCGGCCACGCTGCCACCATAAACGAAGTAGCGCATCAACAGATCCTCGCGCTCGGTATCCAGCTTTGCCTGATACTCACGCATTTTGGACTGCGCCTGGGTGAGCTGGGTATTGAGATCGTCATTGCTGGTCTGCAGCTCGTTGACGCGCGCCTGACTGCTTTGCAGTGAGGTCTTCATGTCAGCGACGCGCTGGTTCCACTCATCGTCAATACCTTCAAGGCGCTGCGTCAGGGTCTGAACGCGCTCCTGCATTTCCGGCACTTTTTCCTGCACGCTCTGCTGTGCCTGCAGGTCATCGTTGGGAATCCAGACGCTATCACCGCTTTCGGTGCGGATGCGGCTGTAGTCTCCCTGGGATTCGAGCAGCGTGACCCGCTGGCCGGCATCCACGGCCCCCACAATGCGATAACTGTCGGTGGGACCACTTCGAACATAGGTCGATAGCGAATCACTGACCCAGCGGGCTTCTTCGGCGTGGGCGGTGCTGATACCGACACCCATTAAAATACCGACGCAGAGTTTTCCAATTGTTTTCATGGTGGAGTCATTGGTTCGTCAAACATTGTCGTTACATCATGCTGCCTGAGCCGGGCGTCACCATTACCCGAACCCTGAAAAGGTCGTCCCTGATACCCGAGATGGTCAATCATCCACAGTTTCTGTGGATAACCTGCGGGACAACCTGATCACATGACGCACAAAGCGCCCGGCAGACAGGCCATGACACCATTTTGCTTAAAAAGTGTTCAGCTTTTACCTTTACTCTTCACGAGGCGGCCAGTGCATGGCCCCCGGAAAAGCGGTGACGTTGCCTTCAGCCTTGACGGCTCTTGGCGTGCCTTCACGCTCGACTTCATCGATTCGAACAATGGCATTCATCGGCAGATAACTGCGCGAAACGCCTTCAAAAGTGCGGCGCAGCTTTTCAGCACCCGGGTCGACCACCACTTTCGTGTCATCGCCAAACACCACACCCTCGACTTCGATAAAGCCCCAGAGCTCGCTTTGAAAGATATCGCGTGCGTAGAGCTCCCAGAGCTCGCCCTGCTGCAGGAAACTGATTCTATAAAGGGGCCTTGCCGCCATGTACGCTCAATCCTCACTGTATTGCGCCAGACCGATGGTCATTGCAGCCCCGTGCGGGCCCACATACAAGCGCGGAAGTCTATCATAGGCTTTTGCGCCAATGGCGCCTGTCGTGAGCCTGCTCACGTGTTGATACACAAAGACCATTTTTCACTACACAAGCGCGTGCTGGCCTGTGCCGGTGCGCTTGCGTATAATTTCGCCATCCCATGTCGCTGTGCGACGATTCATGACACTTCTCTCGATGGTAGGGCGAATGCACGGCAGGTTTTATGCCGTCATCGCTGCATCATCGTCTGACACCCATCTTTTTATGTGTACCCAAGGCCCATGACGAAGAAACTCTTCATCAAGACCCACGGCTGCCAGATGAACGAGTACGACTCGGCTCGCATGGCCGACCTGCTGGGCGAATCCCATCAGCTTGAGCTGACAGATAACGAACACGAAGCGGATGTCATCCTGCTCAACACCTGCTCGATCCGCGAGAAGGCGCAGGAAAAGGTATTTCATCAGCTCGGTCGCTGGAAAAAGCTCAAGGCGGCCAACCCCAATCTGGTGATTGGCGTTGGCGGCTGCGTGGCCAGCCAGGAAGGCGACAACATTCAAAAACGAGCACCCCATGTCGACATGGTGTTCGGTCCGCAGACCCTGCATCGCCTGCCGGACATGATGGACAACCGCAACGAAAGCGGAAATCTGATTTCGGTGGTGGATGTCACCTTCCCGGAAATCGAGAAGTTCGACCGTCTGCCGGCCCCCACTTCCGATGGCGCGTCGTCGTTTGTGTCGATCATGGAAGGCTGCTCGAAGTACTGCAGCTTCTGTGTGGTGCCCTACACCCGTGGCGAGGAGATTTCACGGCCGTTCGAGGACGTGCTCGATGAAGTCGTCCATCTGGCCGAACAGGGGGTGCGCGAGATCAATCTGCTGGGTCAGAACGTCAATGCCTATCGCGGCATCGATGACAACGGTGAAGAGATCGACCTGGCCGAAATGATCGCCGCCGTGGCGGCCGTGGACGGCATTGATCGCATCCGCTTTACGACCTCGCATCCGGTAGAGTTTACCGACAGCCTGATCGAAGCCTTCGGCGACATTCCGGAGCTGGTGAGCCATCTGCACCTGCCGGTACAGTCGGGCTCGGATACCATCCTCAAGGCGATGAAGCGTGGTCACGGCCGCGAGGAATACATCGCCAAGATGGAGCGCATTCGTGCAAAGCGCCCGGACATCAGCTTCTCGTCGGATTTCATCATTGGCTTCCCCGGGGAAACCGAGCAGGACTTTCTGGACACGATGGACCTGATCGAGCGCATCGGCTTTGATCACTCCTTTTCGTTTGTCTACTCCAAACGCCCCGGCACGCCGGCGTCCGACCTGCCTGATGACACCCCGGAGCTGGTCAAAAAACAGCGCCTGAAGATCCTGCAGGATCGCATCACCCAGAATGCGATCGGCATTTCCCGGCGCATGGTGGGTACGACACAGCGCATTCTGGTCTCGGGCTTTTCACCCAAGGATCCCGGTGAGCTTTCAGGGCGCACCGAAAACAATCGCGTGGTCAACTTTCGCGCGGCCAATCCGATCGAGCTGATTGGATACTTCGTCGATGTTGAAATCGTGGAAGCCTTCCCCAACTCTCTCAGGGGTGAGCTGGTCTCTGACCGGAAATACTGATTCGACAGGCACGATTTTAAGGCCATGTCGCCTGTCCCGGACCGGCACGCCATCGCAGACACGTTATTGCGATGGTGTCTCTTTCTTTTCGATCGAGCAATTGGTGCTATTGTTCTCGTAAAGAATCAGATTCAGGCTGCCTTTCAACGACGCAACGACCGGACCCAACATTGACCCAGAAAACTGCCAACGCGCACCGTATTCTCCAGCTGTCGCTGGAACCCAATGATCCCATGCGGCTGGCCAATCTCAGCGGTCAGCAGGATGAACATCTTCACCTGATCGAACAGCGTCTCGAGGTCACGGTACGCAACCGCGGCAACGAGTTTCAGCTGGCCGGCAATGCCGCACGCGTCAAGGCGACCGCCAACGTGCTGGAACATCTGTATCGCGAGACCCAGACACAGACCCTGTCGCCGGAAACCGTGCATCTTTATCTGCAGGAATCGGGGCTTGAATCGATTGCCGAGGATGAAGACGACGACATGCCACGCGAGGGCGTCATCCTGCGTACCCCGCGCGCCGTCATCAAGCCGCGCGGGCAGAACCAGCAGCAGTATGTCGAGCACATTCGCAATTACGATATCAACTTCGGCATCGGCCCTGCGGGCACCGGCAAGACCTACCTGGCCGTTGCCGCTGCCGTGGAGGCGCTCAACCAGCAGGAGGTGCGCCGCATTCTTCTGGTGCGTCCGGCCGTTGAAGCCGGCGAGAAGCTGGGCTTTCTGCCAGGGGATCTGGCCCAGAAGATCGACCCCTACCTGCGCCCGCTTTATGACGCACTCTATGAAATGCTGGGCTTTGAGCAGGTCAACAAGCTGATCGAAAAACAGGTCATCGAGATCGCGCCGCTGGCCTACATGCGTGGACGCACGCTCAACAATGCCTTTGTCATTCTTGACGAAAGCCAGAACACCACGCGCGAACAGATGAAGATGTTTTTGACGCGTATCGGCTTTGGCTCCACCGCCGTGATTACCGGTGATGTCACCCAGGTGGATCTGCCGCGCGGCACGCATTCGGGGCTGATTCACGTGCTCAATGTCCTCAAGGATGTCGACGGCATCAGCATGACCCGCTTTGCATCCAAGGATGTGGTTCGCCACCCGCTGGTCGCGCGCATCATCGATGCCTATGAGGCGCACGAATCCGAAGAGGATCGCCACTCATGAGCGATGCTGTCTACGTCGACCGCCAGGTGGCGGTCGACTTTGACGCCCTTCCCGAAGAGACGGCACTCGAGCACTGGTTTGCCACGGTGCTTGAGCATTTTCCGGGCGAGATCCGTCGCGAGATGACGGTCCGCTTTGCCAGTGAAGAAGAGAGCCAGAGCCTTAATCACGACTATCGCGGTCGCGACAAATCGACCAATGTGCTCTCTTTCCCCTTTGAGGCACCGCCGGAGATTCCTCTTCCGCTGCTGGGGGATCTGGTGGTCAGCCCTCATGTGGTACACCGTGAAGCCCTTGAACAGCAAAAGCGCATCGAGGACCACTTCGCCCACATGATCGTGCATGGTACGCTGCATCTATTGGGTCTTGATCACATCGACGATGATGAGGCCGAGACCATGGAACAGCTCGAGCGGGACATCCTGTCCGCGCTGGGCATTTCTGATCCCTATGCTGTTGCCCCTGAAGATTTCGGGGTGCGTGACGGCCATCAGGTATCCGAGGAGAAGAGAACCGACGCATGAGCGATGACCGACCGGCAAGTCAGCCATCCCGATCCTGGCTTGACAGAATAATCGGCGCTTTTTCCGGCGATAACGAAGAACCCAGCAGTCGTGACGAGCTGATCAGCTTTCTCAAGGAAGCGTCCACGCGACTGAGCCTCGACCAGGATGGTCTGACCATCATCGAGGGGGCCTTTGATATCAGCACCATGCAGGCACGTGAAGCCATGGTGCCCCGCTCCCAGATCGTGGCCATTCAGGCCGATCACTCTCCCGATCAATGCCTGCCCATCATTCGTGAGACAGCGCATTCCCGCTATCCCGTCATTGATGACAATCTTGATGAAGTCGTGGGCGTGTTGCTGGTCAAGGATATGCTGCCGCTGATCCTTCAGGACAGCGAGGAGCGCGAGCGCTTCAAGCTGCGTGAAGTGTTAAGGCCTGCCCTTTTTATTCCGGAATCCAAGCGGCTCAACAATCTGCTGCGCGAATTTCGCGACACGCGGAACCACATGGCCATCGTGGTTGATGAATATGGCGGCACGGCCGGCATCATCACCATCGAGGATATCCTTGAGCAGATCGTCGGTGACATCGAGGATGAGCACGATATCGATGAGGAAGACGATATTCGTGACCTGGGTAACGGCACTTACGCTGTCAAGGCACTCACGCCCATCGACGACTTCAACGAGCGCTTTGAAACCACCTTTTCCGATGAAGAGTTCGACACCGTCGGGGGGCTGGTCATGCAGCGCTTTGGTCATCTGCCGGCGCGCAATGAGTCCACCGAACTCGAGCAATGGCGGTTCACGGTCATGAACGCTGACAGCCGTCGAATTCGCTGGCTTCAGGCGGCCCGCACCAATACCGGCACGCTCGCCGACGATGTCGCCCGATCCGATCATTGATGCAGAAGAGCGGCAGGGCTGAACATACCCCTGCCTTGTGATCCCCGCAGCGGGCAGGCATGATCGCCTGCCCGTTTTCTGTTACAGGATTGAGCATGGCCTCACTTCTACAGCGTCGCGGTGTCAGTTCGCTTCTGGCCCTGCTGGCCGGTGCACTGACGACACTGACCTTCGCCCCCTTTGACCTCTGGGGGCTTGGCCCCGTGGCACTGGCCGTGTTTTATATTGTGCTTCAGCACATCAACATGCGACAGACACTATGGCGTGGATGGCTGTTTGGCGTGGGCATGTTTGGCAGCGGCGCGTCATGGGTGTATGTCTCGATCCATGACTATGGCAATACCGGTGGGCCGCTGGCCATTGTGCTGACGGGGCTCTTTATCGTCACGATGGCGCTGTTTGTGATGCTTCCGGCGCTGTTGCACCGCCTCTGCGCCGCGTCGAAGCTGGACATTGTGGCCTTTGCCGGGGCCTGGGCACTGGGTGAGGCCTTTCGAAGCTGGGCCTTTACCGGCTTCCCCTGGCTCTTTCTGGGCAGTGCCCACGTCAGCTCGCCACTTGCCAGTCTGGCACCGCTTGGCGGCGTCTATCTTGTCTCGCTGGTCGTGTCACTGAGTGGTGCGCTGCTGGCCAGAACCCTGATATCCCGACACTGGTGGCTGCTGGCACCGCTGGCAGTCCTGTGGCTGATACCACTGGCCCTGCCCACACAATGGGCCCGACCCGTCGGCGATGACGTGACCGTGTCTCTGGTACAGGGCGATCTGGCACAGCTGAGCAAGTGGACACCCGACGGGCAGCGTGATGCGGTCAACACTTATTTCAGCCTGACCCGCCAGCAGGCGCTGGACAGTGATCTTGTCATCTGGCCGGAAACGGCGCTGCCCATGCTGGAACAGCAGGCCATGCCGTTTTTGCAGCGCGTGCAGTCGACCCTGCCTGCAGACAGCACGCTGATGACCGGCATCATGCAGCGCGATCAAAACGGCATGTTTTACAACAGCATGATTGCTCTGGGGGACACGCCCGGGCAGTACCGAAAGGCGCACCTGGTGCCCTTTGGCGAATATCTGCCGCTGGAGCCACTGCTGGGCGGGCTGTTGAAGATATTCAATATCCCGATGGGCAACATCGGCGCCGGCAGCCATGATCAGCCGCCGCTGCAGGCGCATGGGCTGCGTCTGGGCGTGGCCATCTGCTATGAAATCGTCTATCCCGATCTGGTACGACAGCGCGCCAAAAACGCCAACGCACTGGTGACCATTTCCAATGACACCTGGTTTGGCCACTCCATCGGGCCACTGCAGCACATGCAGATGGCCCAGCTCAGGGCGCTGGAAAACAATCGCTATCTGCTCAGGGCCACCAACAATGGCATGACGGCCATCGTGGCCCCGGATGGCCGGCTCCAGGCGCAGGCGCCACGTTTTGAGCCGGCAGTGCTCAATGGCACTATCCGCCCCATGGAAGGGCTGACACCCTTTACGAAGACGGGCAGCTGGCCTGCGCTACTCCTGGCACTGTTAATGTTGCTGTGCGGTGGTATCTTGCGCACTCACCGGCGTGATCAAACCGCCCACTGATTTCCTGATGCCCTGGCAGAGACTTTGACCATGCTGACGCTTTTAAAGATGTATCTCCTGCCGCCGGGCATCATTATCGTGGCGCTGTTGTTCGCCCTGGTTGTCGTGTGGCACTGGCGCCGGCGCTGGGGACGACGGCTGGGCATCGCGATTGTGCTGGTCTTCTGGGCGCTGTCCACCTCACGAGTGGCCACCCTGCTGATGGACCCGCTTGAAACCTCCGTGCCCATCGCCACACAGACGCAATGGAAGCAGGCGCAGGCCATCGTGATTCTCAGCGGTGGGCGCCTGTTCGGACAATATCAGCTCAATGACTTTGACGATGTCACCCCGATGGCCATGCAGCGCCTGGCCGATGGGGCACGCATCAAGCGTGAGACGGACCTGCCGGTACTGATCGCCGGCGGCGGCGGGCGGCGCGGCACACGTCATCCGCCGGAAGCGGATCTCATGGCGTTTCGCTTTGAAAGCAGCTTTGGTTTGCCGACCCGCTGGCGCGAAGTGCAAAGCCATAATACGGAGCAGAACGCCCTGTATAGCGCCCGTATACTGCGCGAGCAAAACATCGACACCGTGATTCTGGTAACCAGCGCCTGGCACATGCCGCGCGCCAAACGTGCCTTTGAAAATGAAGGCCTGACCGTTTTGGCTGCCCCTACCGGATTTACGGCGCGCGCAGGCTTTGGCCCGCGCAGTTTCTCACCGGACATGACCGCCCTGAGCAACAGCTACTGGGCCCTGCATGAATATATCGGCCTGCTGGTCGGAAGGTAGAAGGCGAGGTGTCCTGGGGTCGTCCCTGACAACGTGGGTGGCGCTTTAACGGGAGCGGGCGGGTACGGCTGATGTCAAACTGATCGAGCAGGCATCCTTTGTATGCTGATTACTCGTTCAGGAAAGCGACCATGTCCAATAACAATGACGCCAGCCTATCGAGCAGCGGGCCCTCCCGCTCTCCCCTGTCTGAACCCCTGTCGCCGGAAAGACGCAAGGCGATGCATCAGGTGATCGTCGCCTCGGCGATCGGTAACTTCGTTGAATGGTTTGATTTTGCCACCTACGGCTTTCTCGCCATCATCATTGCCCAGCACTTTTTCCCGCCGGGCGAGCCGGCACTCGCTCTGCTGCAGACCTTTGCCGTATTTGCCGTCTCCTTTGCCCTGCGCCCGATCGGTGGACTCTTTTTTGGCAAGCTCGGTGATCGCATCGGGCGCAAGCGTGTACTGGCCATTACCATACTGATGATGGCCGGGGCGACCGCGCTGATCGGGGTACTGCCCACCTATGGCGCCATCGGTATCGCCGCGCCAATGCTGCTGGCGCTGGCACGCTGCATTCAGGGGTTTTCGGCCGGCGGCGAATATGCCGGGGCCTGTACCTATGTGCTGGAGCATGCACCTACGCACCAGAAGGCGCGCTATGGCAGCCTGATTCCCGTCTCCACTTTCATGGCCTTTGGCTGTGCCGCCGGGCTGACCCTGCTGTTAAGCACGGTCATGTCGGACGGGACCATGCAGGCCTGGGGGTGGCGCATCCCGTTTTTGATCGCCGCACCACTGGGCCTGATCGGTTTGTACATGCGACTTCATCTGGAAGAGTCGCCCGCCTTCAAGGCCCTGCAGAAAGCCCCTGAAACGCCCCATGCCACGCTCAACGAAACTGTCAAAACACATGGCGCGACCATTGTGTGTCTGAGTGCGTTCATTTCCGCCACGGCACTGTCGTTTTACATGTTCACGACCTATCTGGTGACCTACATGCAGGTCACGGGTAACGCCACCCGTACCACGGCACTGCTGGCCAGTCTCGGGGCGCTGGTATTCTCGGGGCTGCTGTGTCCGGTGATAGGACGACTGTCGGATCGCATCGGGCGTCGGAGCACCATACGCGGTGCCTGCCTGTGTCTGATGGTGGCAGTCTTTCCGGCCTACTATCTGGCCGGCAGTGGCGAGCTGCTGCCCGCCATGCTGGGCGCGTCGCTGCTGGCCATTGGCGCTGTCATGTGTGGCGTGGTGACCGCCGTGCTGCTCGCCGAGCAGTTTCCGACACGCGTGCGCTATACCGCCTCGGCCCTTTGTTACAACGTGGCCTACACCATCTTTGGGGGGACGGCGCCACTAATCGCCACGTGGCTGATCACGCTGACCGGCCACTCTCTGGCACCTGCTTTTTACCTGATCGCCATTGCCTTGCTGGCCTTCATTGGCGGGTCACGTCTGCCGGAATCCTCGCAGCGCGCGCTGGATGATAATGAGGCGAGCTGGCATGACCAGCCCGTCGGCTCGCATCACAAGACAGCAACCACCTCCTCCTGATCGATCAGGACCCCGCGCGCTGAAAATAGCGATGGCCACACTGGTGGCAGGGCTCAAGCAGCTGTCGATAGTGCAGGATGACAGGATGCTCGCAGTGAACGCAGGACATGCGGCCCGGTGCCACCACTTCACCTTCGGTATAATCAGCGCGCGCCACTTCGAGCTCTTCCTCAAAGCGCCTCTGATCCAGCGCGGTGCGATCGGCCACCGACAAAAGCCCCTGGCGCAAGCGATCGGACAGCAGGCTCAGGTCGATCCCCAGAAAGCCTGCCAGGCTCTCCCCGCCACTGACCAGATAGCGTCGAAACTCGCTGACGTCACGCTCCACCCAGGCCCGCAGGATGGCCAGCTCATCAAGGGTAAACTCCTCGACTTCCGCCTCAAAGCTCAACGCTTCATCAAGCTCCTCCTGCATCCCTTCACGGGACAGTGAGTCGCTGCGGCTGTTAAAGCGCGCCACAATACGTTCATAGGCCTCCGAGAGGCGCCCGGAACCGTGATCGCCAGAGATCTCGCCCGAGGCATCATTTTGCGGGGTTGCAGGCGCGATATCGTTGTCTCTTGCGGGTTTGTCATGCTCAGCCATGGCCCTGCTCCTTGCGTGTGTGTTTGACGATGGAAACGTCGCGGCTCGGGCCTACCTGTCACTGGCCGAGTCGGGTATCCTTGATCACCACCAGCGGCCGAATCGATGTCGTCCTTTCAAGCATTGACGGCTCAGGGCGCGCTGTCCAGAACGATGTTGATCACATCATGACGTCGTTTCGCTGCCTCGACTATCGGTCATTCGGCCCGCATACATTTTCAGGGCGTCGCTGCCCAACGCCTAAGGCTTCAAGACGAACACGATGGACGCACAATACAATCCCTTCGAAATCGAACGCACCGCCCAGCAATTCTGGGAGAAAAACCGCTGTTTCAAGGCGGTTGAAGATGCCACTCGCGAAAAGTATTACAGCCTGTGCATGTTTCCCTACCCCAGCGGCAAACTGCACATGGGGCATGTGCGTAATTACACCATCGGCGATGTCGTCTCCCGCTTTCAGCGCATGCAGGGTAAAAACGTCCTGCAACCGATGGGCTGGGACGCCTTTGGCATGCCGGCCGAAAACGCCGCGATCAAAAATCGCGTCGCGCCCGGTGAATGGACCCATCAAAACATCGATTACATGCGCGACCAGCTCAAGGCACTGGGATTTGCCTATGACTGGGACCGCGAATTCGCGACCTGCGACAGCGACTACTACCGCTGGGAACAGTGGTTTTTCGCGCGGCTGGTCGAAAAGGGCCTGGTCTACAAAAAGAACTCCACGGTCAACTGGGACCCTGTAGATCAGACGGTGCTGGCCAATGAGCAGGTGATCGATGGCCGTGGCTGGCGCTCGGGTGCGCAGGTCGAGCGTCGTGACATCCCGCTGTGGTTTTTAAAGATTACCGATTACGCCGAAGAGCTTCTGGCTGATCTTGAACACGTTGACTGGCCGGAACAGGTCAAGACCATGCAGCGTAACTGGATCGGCAAGTCACGCGGTCTGGAATTGAGCTTTGATGTGGCCAGCGACGGCCCCGAGCTGCCGGAAGGTAGCGAGGCGCTGACGGTATTTACGACCCGCCCGGATACCCTGATGGGCGTGACCTATCTGGCCGTGGCCGCCGATCACCCGCTGGCAGATGCCGCCAGCGCTCACGTCGAGGGCATGACGGCCTTTCGTCAGGAGTGTCGCCAGGGCGGCACCTCGGAAGCCGACATGGCCACCATGGAGAAAAAGGGGCTGGCCACCGGCTTTGAAGCCATTCACCCCATCAGCGGCGATCGACTTCCGGTTTTCGTGGCCAACTTCGTTCTCATGGAGTACGGCACCGGCGCTGTCATGGCCGTGCCCGGGCATGACCAGCGTGACTGGGAGTTTGCCACCAAATACGACCTGCCGATCGTACCGGTCATTGCCAATGGCGAAGGCGAAGCCCCCGATCTTACCGAGGGCGCCTTTACTGAACATGGCACACTGATCAACTCCGGCGACTATAACGGCCTTGATTTTGACGCTGCCTTTTCGAACATCTCTGCTCGCCTGGAGCAGGAAGGCTGTGGCGTGGTTAAAACCAATTTCCGCTTGCGTGACTGGGGCGTGGCCCGCCAGCGCTACTGGGGTGCGCCGATTCCGGTCAAGTATGGCCCCGAGGGCCAGACCGTCCCACTGACCGATGATGAGCTGCCGGTCGAACTGCCTCGTGAAGTCGAATTCGATGCCACGGGCTCGCCGCTTAAGAAAATGCCGTCCTTTTATGATCTGGGTGATGGCTGGGTTCGCGAGACCGATACCTTTGACACTTTCATGGAGTCGTCCTGGTATTACGCCCGTTTTTGCTGTGCCGACAACGATCAGGCCATGCTGGATGAGCGCGCCAACTACTGGCTGCCGGTGGACATCTACATCGGCGGGATTGAACACGCCATCCTCCACCTGCTCTATGCCCGCTTCTTCCACAAGCTGATGCGTGATTTCGGTCTGGTCGAAAGCGACGAACCCTTCAAGCGCCTGCTCACGCAGGGCATGGTGGTGGCTGAAACCTACTACCGTGACCTGCCCAATGGCGGCCGTGACTGGTTCAACCCGCTTGAAGTCACGGTAGAGCGCGACGAGCGCGGACGGCCACTGACCGCTCGCCTGATCAGCGACGGCGAACCGGTCACGCCCGGCGGCATCGAGAAGATGTCGAAGTCGAAAAACAACGGCGTCGACCCACAGTCCATGATTGATCGCTTCGGTGCCGACACCGTACGCCTTTTCATGATGTTTGCCGCACCGCCCGAGCAGTCGCTTGAGTGGTCCGATTCCGGCGTTGAAGGCGCCCATCGCTTTCTCAAGCGTCTCTGGCGTCAGGTCACCGACCATGTCGAGACCGGCGTGCCGGCCGCGCTGGAGACCGAAAACCTTGATGATGATCAGCGCACGCTGCGACGCAAGACGCATGAAACCATCGCCAAGGCCAGCGATGACATTGGCCGACGCATCACGTTCAACACCGCCATTGCCGCCGTCATGGAGCTTTCCAACGCGATCTCGCGCTTTGAAGATACCAGCCCACAGGGACTGGCAGTCGTCCGCGAAGCGCTGGAAGCCTGTGTGCTGCTGCTCGCCCCCATTACACCGCACGCCATGCACGCGCTCTGGCAGCATCTGGGTCATGACACGACCGTCATCGATGCCCAATGGCCGCAGACCGACGAGCAGGCCCTGACGCGTGACAGCGTTGAGCTGGCCGTTCAGGTCAATGGCAAGCTGCGGGCACGTATCAGCATGCCGGCCAGCGCCGAACGTGATGATATCGAGCAGGCCGCCATGCAGGATGCCAATGTTGGCCGCCATATCGAGGGCAAGACGGTGCGCAAGGTGATCGTGGTGCCCGGCAAGCTGATCAATATTGTGGTCGGCTGAACCGACGTTTCCGGAACGCTTCCCGTCGTCCGCCGGCGGGAAACAGGACAATACCCTCTGCGCTGCTGTCATGGCGTACAAGGAGTTCAAGGTGAAAAGACGCTCGTTTCTTGCAGGCCTGGCAGGCGCAGGCCTTGTGCTGGCTCTGGCCGGCTGTGGTTTTCAGCTTCGTGGCACGGGGCCCGGCAGCACGCTGACGCTCGGTGAGATGGCGCTGGAAAGTGCCGGCGGCCCGACCAGTGCACTGACCCGCCAGGTCACCCAGGAGCTCAACAGCGCCGGCGTTACCCTTAACGACCAGGCCCCCCTGCGTCTTAACCTAAGCTCGGAAGAGTTTCAGGAGCGCGAGTTGACATTTGGTGAGGCCGGAACGCAGGAGCGTCAGCTGACGCTGACCGTGCCCTGGTCGCTGCAACGGGTCGCCGACGGCGCCTATCTGGCCAGCCAGGAAAGTGTGGTCGTGTCGGGGACCTTCTATACCAGCAGTGATCAGCTGTTGACGCGCGACGACGCCCGTGAGGCATTGAAGGACGAGCTTCATCAGGAAGCGGCTCGCCGTCTGATTGACCGGCTACAGACCTTTCAGCCTGACAGCAGCGGGACCGTTCAACGTTCGACGGCACCCTCCTCCTGAAGGACCGGACTGAATGAGGGTCTACCCTGACAAGCTGTCCGAGCAGCTTGCACGCAAGCTTTCGCCCATCTATATCGTGGCCGGTGAAGAGCCGCTGCTGCACATGGAAGCCTGTGATGCCATTCGACATCGCGCCCGCGAAGCCGGTGTCGAGGAGCGTGAAATTCTGCAGGTGGAACAGGGATTCGGCTGGCATCAACTGATGGAAAGTGCCAATAATCTGTCGCTGTTTGCCACTTCCCGACTGATCGAGCTGCGACTGGGATCGCAGTCGCCCGGTCAGGAAGGCGCGCGCGCGCTGGAAGCCTACGCGCAGCAAGCCGACAGCAGCAGCGATATCCTGTTGATCAGCGCCGGACGCATGGAACGGCGCCTTTTGCAGAGCAAATGGTTCAAAACGCTTGAGGGCAAGGGCGTTCATGTGCCGGTGTGGCCTATCGATCATCAGCGACTGCACTTCTGGGTGCGTGACCGCGCCGGTCGCCACGGTCTGGATCTGGATCAGGAGGCGGCGCGACTGCTGGCCGAGCGTACCGAAGGCAATCTGTTGGCCGCTGATCAGGCACTGATTCGACTGGCACTGGTGCACCCGGCCGGTGCGCGACTGAATGCGCAGGCCGTTGCTGCCGATACAGAAGACAGTGCCCGCTTTGATGTCTTTAACCTGACCGATGCCTGCCTGCGTGGTGAACGTGACCGGGCGGTGCGCATCGTGTCGGGATTAAGAGAAGAAGGCATTGAGGCGCCCGTGGTGTTGTGGGCACTGACTCGTGAGCTGCGTACGCTGCTCTCTGTTCGGCAACACATGGATCAGGGCCAGAGCCTTGAACATGCCTGCAAGGCGCAACGCCCCATGATTCCGGAAAAGCGACGTCCCCAGTATCAGCAGGCTCTGAAGCGGCTGCCCCTGAAGCGACTTCACAAACTGTTGCTGCTGTCACAGCGCATCGATCAGGCCATCAAGGGGGCCGCGCCCCTGCCGACCTGGGCAAGCCTTGCCGATCTTGCCCTGACGCTGGCCGGCGGCCGCGGCATGCTGGCCGAGATGGCGGACAGCTATCGTATTACCCTGCCCGGACGCGGATAAGCCCCATGACCAATGTGTCCAATCTTGTGCCTGCACGGCTGGAGCGACTGTATCACTGGCTGCGCCGCTATTATTGGCTATGGCCGCTGATCAGTTTTGGCAGTGGCATCTTCAGCTTCTTTTTGATCAGTCGCCAGCAGAGTCTGGGCGCATGGCTGGCGCTGGCGCTGATGCTGACCTGGCTTCTACTGTCGCTTGAAAGCCTCTGGAGCTGGTGGCATCGCCACCGTGAACACTCCTCGCTACCCAGGCTGCTGGCCACTTTCTGTGCCCAGCTGACCCATCAGGAAACCCTGTTTTTCTGTCTGCCCTTTTTCTTGATCACAACGGTCTGGGACAGCGGTCAGGCCATCTTTACCGGTTTGCTGGTTGTCTGCGCCATCGTCTCCATCGTTGATCCACTTTATTTCAGTATTGCTGAAAAGCGCCGCTGGCTCTATTTCAGCTACCACGCCCTGTGCGTATTTGCGGTACTGCTGGTGGTCGGCCCGCTACTGCTGCGACTGTCTACCGGGACCAGTCTCCTGCTGGCCGCCATCGTTTTTCCGCTGGTAGCGCTGCCCAGTCTGATCAGCATCCTGCGCCCTGACAACGCCTTGCGGTGGCTGGCACTGGTGGTTCTGGCCATCAGTATCAGCGGGGGCGCCTGGGCGCTTCGGACCTTTATCCCGCCGGCCACGCTCTGGATCGATGCCAGCGCCCTGTCGCCTTCCTTTGATACCGCCGAGCGCGAGCCGCAAGGCAGCATAGTGCTGACACCCGACAACCTTCGCGCCAGGGGGCTTTATGCCTTTACGGCCGTTCATGCCCCTCTGGGACTCAACGAGCACATCCGCCATGTCTGGCGCCACGAAGGCAAGGTGGTAGACGAGATTGACCTGACCATTCAGGGCGGTCGGGATCAGGGCTATCGTGCCTGGTCACGCAAGCAGCACTTTGGAACCGATATTGCAGGAGACTGGCAGGTTGATGTGGTAACGGATGCCGGACAGCGGCTGGGCGTGATACGCTTTGAGGTGATCGACGATGTCGATCAGGCCCGCAAGGTCGATGGTCGTCTCGAAAGAACGCCTGGCATCGGCTGGCTGCGCAGGCATCAAAAGGATTGATCCCTGCCGTCCCGGACAAAAGTTAACCCGCATCGCGGCGCCGTCATTCGAACACCGGCGCCCGATCCATCATGACCAACGGACAACATGCACGAATCTCTCTGCCTCAAGGTTTCGCGTGTACCGCGGCTGTGGCGCGCCGTGATCGACAAGCGGCTCGCCCCCCTTGGCATGACACATACGCGCTGGGTCACGCTTTATCATCTATGGCGCTATGGAGATGGTCAGGCACAGTGTGATCTGGCGCGCACGATTGGTGTTGAAGCACCGTCACTGGTGCGCACGCTGGATCAACTGGGTCAGCAGGGGCTGATCGAACGTCGGCCGAGCGAGGAAGATCGTCGTACCAAGCTGGTGTATCTCACGACGCGAGCCACCCCCCTGCTTGAAGAGATCGAAAAGGCGGTCAACGACGCCCGCAGCGATATGCTCAAGGACATCAGCGAAGAGGACCTTGAGCAGTTTGAGCGTGTCCTGACCCTGATCGAAAGCAACGGCAGCCACGAGCTGGCACTGCAGGACAGCGAACCGTCGACCTGAGTCGATTTTTTCTGCTGATACTTTTTTCTTCTGGCACTTCCGGCCTCTTCCCTCCCTGTTCGTCAGCGGATAAATTAGGATCACGACGCTGACGAGGCATTGTCGACGGATCAAGCCATGAAGCCCTTCGCTTCGGAAAATGATGGGAGAACAGGAACATGAGCGAATTTTATCAGCACGTACTGGTCGCCGTTGACCTGACACGCGATTCCGGGCTGGTTCTGGCACGTGCCATACGTATTGCACGACGAAACCAGAATGCCAGGGTTTCCATCATGCACACGCTCGAACCGCTGGGCTTTGCCTACGGCGGCGATATTCCCATGGACCTCACGAGCATTCAGGATCAGCTGGATGGTCATGCCCGTGACCGGCTGGCCGAAATTGCCGATGCTCATGGCATTCCGCGCGAAGATCAGCATGTGGTAGTGGGCATGCCGGACGCCGAGATCCACCGCTTTGCCGGCGAGCGCGATGTCGACCTGATCGTGGTGGGCTCTCACGGCAGAACCGGGTTTGCGTTGCTGCTGGGGTCAACGTCTACCGGGGTCCTGCATGGTGCCAAATGTGATGTTCTGGCCGTGCGCGTTGGCGCAGACGGTGAAGCCACCGAATGATGCCCGCGTCATCCGTTGCGTAAAATCCGTTGAATAAAAAAGAGGCACCGTGAATAACGGTGCCCCTTTTTATGATGGCCGACTATCCTGTGGCTCAAAGCGCATCGCTTACAAAAGATGGCTTCTCATGGCTTCATGCCGGCTGCTCAGGCGCTTTCCAGTTCAAGCCAGCGTTCCATCGCCTGCTCAAGCGCCTGCTGAGCATTGCCATGATCGGCAAGCGTTGCGTCAATGGTGTCACTGTCCTGCTGATAGAAATTGGCCGACCCGATGGTCGCCTCCAGCTCGGCAATACGGGTTTCAAGCGCCTCGATCTGCCCGGGGAGCTGCTCAAGCTCACGCTGCAGCTTATAGCTGAGTTTCTTTTTGGCAGGTGCAGCAACGCTGCTCTTTTCCGGAGGCGGCGTCCTTGCGGTCGCGCCGTCACCGGTATTGGAGGCCCGCTCACGCATTTCTCCGGGCGCCGGCGGCAGCTTGCCCCCCTGTCGTACCCAGTCGGTATAGCCGCCAACATAGTCCCGGATGACACCGTCGCCTTCAAAGGCCAGAACGCTGGTCACGACGTTGTCCATGAAGGCGCGGTCGTGACTGACCAGCAGCAGCGTGCCGTCAAAGTTGATCAACAACTCTTCCAGCAGCTCCAGGGTTTCCACGTCCAGGTCATTGGTCGGCTCATCAAGGACCAGAACATTGGCCGGCTGGGTAAACAGCTTGGCCAGCAGCAGGCGATTGGACTCTCCGCCTGACAGGGCACGAACGGGCTGGCGTGCACGATCGGGCGAGAACAGAAAGTCCTGCAGATAGCTCATGACGTGGCGGTCACGCCCGTTGATGGTGACCTGATCCCGCCCGCCGGCCACGTTATCCAGCACGGTGGCTTCCATATCCAGCCCTGCTCGAAGCTGGTCAAAATAGGCCACCTTGAGATTGGTGCCTTCCCGAACACTGCCTTCCTGAGGTTCGAGCTGGCCCAGCAAAATCTTCAAAAGTGTTGTCTTGCCGGCCCCGTTACGACCAATAAAGCCGATTCGGTCACCGCGCTGGATTTCGATGGACAGGTTGCGTACGACCCAGTCCTGTCCGAACCGGTGGCTGACGTTTTCAAGCTCCACCACGCGTTTGCCGCTGCGCTCGCCGCTATCGACGTTGATATTGGCATTGCCCTGGCGCTCACGACGCTCGGCCCGTTCACTGCGAAGCTTCTCGAGCGCGCGCACCCGGCCTTCGTTACGGGTTCGACGCGCCTTGACGCCCTGGCGAATCCAGCGCTCTTCGGCCGCCAGTTTCTTGTCAAACTCGTCGCGCTCGCGTGACTCGATCTCGAGCTCATGCTGTTTCTGGGCCTGATACGTTTCATGATCGCCCGAATAGCGCCCAAGACGGCCACGATCAAGCTCCAGAATGCCGGTGGCCAGCCGCTTGAGGAAGGCGCGGTCGTGGGTGATGAACAGTACTGAGCCGTTGAACTGTAAAAGCTGCTCTTCCAGCCACTGGATGGTATCCAGATCCAGATGGTTGGTCGGCTCATCCAGCAGCAGGACATCCGGATCCACCACCAGGGCACGCGCCAGGGCCACGCGTCGCCGCCAGCCGCCCGACAGGCCTTCCATCATGGCCGTGGCCGGCAGCCCCAGACGGGTCAGTACCGTATCGATACGCTGGTGATAGGACCAGCCATCCCTTGCTTCGATGGCGGTCTGCAGCGTGGCCATGCGATCCATGTCGGGATCGTCAGACTCGATCAGATGCTGATACTGGCTCAGAAGCTCACCGGTTTCGGGCAGCCCTTCGGCGACCACATCAAAAATGGTGCGCCCCTCTGCCGGTGGCAGATGCTGCAGCAGCGTGCCGACCCGAAGCCCCGGCATCCGCCAGACATTGCCGCCATCCGGCAGGGCACGTCCCTCGATCAGAGACATCAGGGTGGACTTGCCGGTACCGTTGCGACCCACCAGCGCCAGACGCTCGCCCTTCTCCAGCACGAGGTCGGCGCCATCAAGCAGCACATGGGTGCCATAGGCCAGTTGAAGCTGTTCCAGTCGTAAAAGCGTCATGGAGCTCTACAAATTAGTGAAGGCGTATGCGAAGGCCTTATTGTACCTCATGCATCCGGGGAATGGCTGCCGGGCGATGGGACATCAATGAAGTGCCTGTCCTACAATGGCGACCGGAACCCTCATGACCCACGGAGACGGCATGCTGCCTGACGCTTTGTGCTTTCAATCCCCGGAACCCCTGATTGATATCGGTGCCAACCTGGCACATGAAAGCTTTCAAAAGGATCTGGACGCTGTACTCGAGCGCGCCGCCCGGGCCAACCTGACCGCGATGGTGCTGACCGGCACGGACCGCGCCAGTATTGAGGCCAGCGTCGAGCTGACGCAGCGGGAAAATCCGGTGGCGCTTTACGCCACGGCCGGGTTACACCCCCATCACGCCGGCGACTTCGACAGCTCGCTCAAACGCTTTATCGAGGATTTTCTCGATCACCCCCGTGTGCTGGCCGTGGGCGAGTGCGGCCTGGATTATCATCGCGATTTTTCGACGCCCGCCGATCAAAGGCGCGCCTTCGAGGCCCATCTGGAGATGGCGGCAAGAACCAAAAAGCCCCTGTTTCTACATGAGCGTGATGCCGGCAGCGATATGCTGGACATGCTCAGGCAGTGGCGCGATGACATCGGGCCGGCAGTGGTTCATTGCTTTACGGGAGACAGGGACACGCTGTATGGCTATCTGGACCTCGACCTGTATATCGGCCAGACAGGCTGGCTGTGCGACGAACGCCGCGGTGAGCATCTGCGCGAACTGGTTGTCGATATTCCCGACAATCGGTTGATGATCGAGACCGACTGTCCCTATCTGCTGCCACGCAACCTGCCCGCCAAACTCAAGGGCAGACGCCACGAACCGGCGCTGCTGCCCTGGATTGCACGGGAAATCGCGCTTTGTCGGGGGGGCAGCGAGGCTGTCATTGCACGTGACACCACCGCCAACGCGCGTCGCTTCTTTAATATTCCCGACCCGGCATAACCGTTTTAGACGGTCTACTTCAGAACAGATCCTACGCCAGGACAAACCTACTTCAGGACACCATGGACATGCAGGACGATTACGAGTTTTCCGAGACCGAAGGTCTGAATCTTCCCGGTTTCATCGCGCTGGAAAGCGGGGAAGGTGATGTGCCGGTCGCCATTGCCTGGACGCTGCCGGATGGCGGGGTCAAACATACCCTGATCCAGCCCGATGAGACGTGGCTTGAAGACGATGTGGCAAGCCTTGGGGACTATCACGCCGATGAGCTTCTCACCATGGGCGTCAGTGTCAGCGACGTGATACGCGAGCTGGAGGCCGATTATCAGGGCAGCACGCTCTATAGTGCGAACCCCGAGCAGGACGAGGCGGCCCTGGCGCGTATTTTCGAGGTCATTGCAGGCACCATGTTCGTGTCCATTGTCGATGCCGGTACGCTCTATAGTGATCCGGAAGAGTGGCACCAGCAGCGCAGCGAGATGTTCAGTGAAATGGGGCTCGAGCCGGGACGTGCAGAGCATGATCTGGAGACGCTGTTGAAGCTGCATGTTCGCTGGATGGATGACGAGATGCTCGCCGACTGAGCCCGCCCTGCCAACCGATCAGCTCAATGTCTGTGTTGATCGAGCCAATCGCCCGCACAACGACCTGCCTGTTCGGGCGATTGCCCTTCGCTGAAAAGCGCTAACAGCGCCTGTCGAAAGGCTTCCGCCCGTACAGGAAGGCCTTCCACCAGATAGCGCTGTCGTCTGGCTTCCACTCTGGCAGCAAACGCGTCGCGATCCACCTCTGCACTGCCCTCAAGATTGTCCACGCTGACATTAAAGTGTCGGCCACAGGCCTGTGTCAGTACCTTTTCGATCGCCTGAGGCGCAATTTCGGCGGTCTCGAAAGCTTCCTGAGCGCTGTCATCGCGGCCATCCGGCATATACCAGTAGCCGTAATCCTCCAATAACCGCCTTTGCGCCCCGGCAATACACCAGTGACTGATTTCGTGCAGTGCACTGGCAAAATAACCGTGGGCGAACACGATGCGGTGGTGGGCGTGCGCGTCGTCGGCAGGCAGATAGATGGGTTCATCGTCACCGCGCACCAGGCGGGTCTGATAGCGCGACGAGAACACATGATTGAAAAGCGCCATCAACTGCTCGACCTGGCACTGTTCCTGTTGCTGAGAGGTCACCTGTGTCTCCTGGGGTCTGCGTTTGAAGCGCCACTTTATCACGAGGCTCGAATCCCGAAGGCTTTGGCAGGATCATGCTTTGCTACAATGGCGCTTTCTTCTGGCTGGAGCCGGCCTTGTTACGCATCGACCCTACTGCCTGTCGCCTTGAAACCTCTGCACTGGCGCGTCTGGCGCTGCCCATACTTGGGGCCCAGCTGGCGCAGGCCGCCATGAGTACCGTTGACGTCATGATGTCCGGCCACTCCAGTGCCACGGATCTAGCGGCCGTCTCCGTTGGCGCCAGTCTCTGGGTGCCCCTGATGCTGTTCATGACTGGAACGTTAATGGGCCTGACGCCCATCGTTGCCCAGCACATGGGCGCACGACAACAAGGCGCCATTCGACCCTGTGTCCATCAGGCCCTCTGGGTAGCGCTTGTGCTGGGCGTGGCAGCATGCGCATTGATCTGGCTGGCAGCCGAACCGATCTTTACCTATATGTCGGTCCCCGAAGCGGTCGCCACATCATCAACACGGTACCTGCACGCCGTTGCCTTTGGCATGCCGGCCGTTGCGCTTTATCAGGCGCTACGCGCGTTTTCCGATGGCGTCAATCACACCCGCCCCGCCCTCTGGATCAGCCTGATCGGTTTGGCCGTGAATATTCCCTGCAACTATCTGCTGATTTTTGGTGGTGAGGGCATTGTGTCTTTGACGGGTATCTCATTCCCCTTGCTGAAGGCCTTGCCGGCCCTGGGCGCCACCGGCTGTGGCATGGCCACGGCGATTGCCATGTGGGTGATGTGTGGGTGCATGGCCGTTTATACCCACCGCGCCAGAGTCTATGCACCGGTTCAGATATGGCAGGGGCTCAGCCGGCCCGACCTGAAACTGACCATGGAACTCCTGCGGGTGGGACTACCGATCGGAGTCGCCATTTTTACGGAAGTGACCCTGTTTGCCCTGATTGCGCTTTTTGTCGCAAGTCTTGGAGAAATCGTGGTTGCAGCGCACCAGGTGGCGCTTAATTTCACGTCACTGCTGTTCATGCTGCCGCTGTCCCTGGGGATGGCATTGACGGTCCGGGTGAGCAATACCCTAGGTCAGGGAGACAGCAAACGTGCGCGCTTTATCGCCTGGAATGGCGTCGGCATGGCACTGGTGGCCGCACTTCTTATCGATATGGTGCTGATTGTCGCAGCCCATCCGATTGTCGCGCTCTACTCGAGCAACATGGAGGTACGCGACCTGGCCGCAAATTTGATACTGCTGGCAGCCATCTATCAGATTTCAGATGCGCTTCAGGTGAGCATGGCGGGGGCACTGCGAGGCTACAAGGATACGCGCATCATCATGCTCATCACCCTGGCGTCCTACTGGATCGTTGGCATGGGTGGTGGTCACCTGCTGGGCGGTGGCGTACCGGAGATCTTCTCCGGCTGGGGCGTCTATGGCTACTGGCTGGGGCTTATTGCCGGGCTCAGCGTGGCCTCCGTGCTGCTGGGGCTTCGCCTGTACCGCACATCTGACCGGCACTGTCGGCCGACACCTGCTAAAGCATAATGCCTTGCATGCCGGTCACTGTTGTTTCCGGTCACGGGTCGTGAAAGTATCACTTATGGTATGACATTCATTGCTGCAGATGTGCTAATAGTTAAAAAAGCGTCTCAATGACCGGACGTCAGCTTGATCGAGGACAGGGACATACCGGACAGATAACCGGAGGGGCAAGCAATGAACACGATGTCGACTCATCATCGTATGCAGGTTATCGACCTGGAAACCGTTCGTCAGCAGCGGCGTAAAAGACATCGCATTGTGCGTCTGGCCCCGGAGCTTGACGGGCTTGAAATGCTTTATCAGCTTGCCAGCGACCCTCAGTCACTTTACGGCATGCCGGTACTGGCATGGGGATTACAGGAAGACGGGCACGTCGTGGGGTTGGTGCCCTGGCTGGATTGTCTGACCCGCTGCGATACGCTGGAAGACCCGGAACAGGGCCGTTTTGTAGGCTATCGCGATCCGGAGTCAGAGCTTGTGATGGACTCACCACCACTTCACAAGGTAGTCGAGCTTGAACATGCTGCTGCCTATTTCGAGTATGAGCATGAAGACGAGCCCTGCATCCTTCAGCATTTGCCCGATACGCAGGGGACCCACGCCCTGTGTCATGCTCACGATGACAGCTGGCAACTAAAGCAGGTTCACGGCTGGCATCTCTACAGCGACGGCACCATAGAAGCGCTCCTGCATGATGAAGACCAGGTCTGTGAAGAGCCGATCCTGCCCGGGGATGACTGCCTTTATGCGGGACATTCCCGTCACGAATCGCTCTACCTGTTTCAGCGCCAGATCGCCAACCGTATTCGCAGTCAGGACCCTGCCACGCTGGAGGCGCTATCGGTCATGATGGTGACACAGGAATAGGGTCACTGATCAGAAGAGGCAAGGCGAATATAGTAGCGCCATGTGCCCTCTTCTTCGCGCTGATCGATCAGTTCATGCCCAAGAAAGGTACAGAATTTAGGCACATCACGCGTGGTAGCCGGGTCAGTCGCAATGATTTCAAGCACCTGCCCCGGCGCCATTTCTCTGACCCGGTTGTGCATCATCATGATGGGCTCAGGGCAATAAAGCCCGGAAGTATCAAGCGTGTTGTGGCTTTCAGGTGGTTGCGTCATTGCCCTCTCCTGCTTTGTTTTTCGCAAGTGAATTAGTCGAAATTTAATTAAACAATCGCCACATAAACGGTCACTTCTTCCCGATCATGATAGAGGTGACGGCATCTAATATGTGCCCTGAATCCGGCCTTTTCGACGCAATGGTGTAAAAGATCAAGGCAGTGTTCGACCTCCTGCCAGCGCTGCTTCATCGGCAACTTGAGGTTGAAAATGGCCCGACGCGTCCAGCCATTTTCAAGCCACGTCCCCATGAGTCTGGCCACCCTGGCAGGCTGGTCCACCATATCGCATACCAGCCAGTCCAGCGTATGCGGAGGCTTCCAGCTATAGGCATCTTCACGCAGATGTTCGACCTGTCCGGTATTCATCAGCGACGCCTGCATGGGACCATTATCGATGGCATAAACGCCCATGCCGCGCTTGACCAACTGCCATGTCCAGCCACCGGGGGCAGCCCCCAGGTCGGCAGCCCACATGTTTTCATCAAGCAACACATCCCATTGGTCCGGCGCAATAAAGGTATGCCAGGCCTCTTCGAGTTTAAGGGTCGAGCGGCTAGGCGCATCATGCGGAAACCGGAGATGGCGAATACCGTTGGCATACTCGCTGCGATTGCCCGGAAAACTGATGGCCACCTGAACCTGATCACCGGCGGTCCAGAACAGATGCAGCCAGCGCTTGCCTGCCTTGCGGCGTAGTGCACCGCATTTACGACTGGCGCTCTCCAGTGCCTTCTGGATCGATTTGCCAAGCCCGGTCAGTGCCTTGCCGTCGTTGGTATCCGGGATGTCTTGGCAGATATGTTCAAAGCTCCAGCCGCTTTCGCGAATCAATGCCATGACAGGTGATATGCGGTCTTCCCGGTCCATATTGGCAAGCGGCGGGAATGCCACCAGTGTCTGCCGGGGGAATACCAGCGTCTCAAAGGAGAGCTGCTTTTGAAGGGTATGCGCCGGCTGATGATCGGCCAATATATAGCGTATGAACCCGGTGCCGGGAGCAGCAATCGGATAGCCATTGGCGCCAAGCACAGCAGCCTTTTTAGCAATTTCTGCCGCAAGATCCGCTTCAAAGCCGGCGCGGCAGTAAAGCAGTATTTCGCTGGCAACACGATCGGCATTTGCAGACATAAGGGAGGCTGTTCCGGGAAGACGGTGCATAAGAGCACGTATTGTACACGATCAATGCTGGTCGAAGCTCACTGGCCGCCATGAACCAGACGCCCTGAGGCGGGGTGCCCTCGCCCGCCGGTCACGTCAGTGACCGCGGGCGGGGCCGCACCACGGACCGTGGCGGCCGGATGGCGCGCATAAAAGAACCCCGGTCCTGTTAAGGACCGGGGTTCGGAAGGGGTGCCTGACGATGACCTACTCTCACATGGGGAGACCCCACACTACCATCGGCGCGGAGCCGT
>NZ_ONZI01000046.1 GCF_900312995.1 Kushneria phyllosphaerae
CTCCGAGTGTCACTACTTTTCCCATAAGCAGCTACCTCTTGATTTCTTTCATTTTTGCTGCATACTGTTGCGCGACTTCCGTTACTTTGTCAAAATCTCCTGTAGCTGCAGGTGCTAAAAGGTTCCCACCTACTCCGACTGTTACGACACCCGCATCGAACCACTCTTTCATATTGTCCAGACTCACACCACCAGTTGGCATGATATTGACTTGAGGCATCGGTGCCTTGAAGGCAGAAATGATACTTGGTCCATAAGCGCTTCCAGGAAATAGTTTGACGATATCTACCCCGCTTTTCAGCGCTGTTTTGATTTCGGTAATCGTCATACATCCTGGTAAGTAAGGGATTTGATACAGATTGCACATCTCTGCTGTTTCTTGATCAAAGGAAGGG
>NZ_ONZI01000001.1 GCF_900312995.1 Kushneria phyllosphaerae
TCGGAAGTCAGCGGCTGGATCCGTGATCCTGATTGGGTGACCAAAACCTCAGTCAAAACAATCACCTGCTTACCTTCCCCGCTGCCTCGTCGCCGTGTGCTCCGTGGCAGCGGATGCGTACTTTATAGATCAGACCCTGAGGGCGCAACCCCTTTCGTCAAAAACTTTCATTTTTCTGTCATGGCAGGGGACAGGTCCGCTTGGCGATCGCTCTATATATAGAGAGACCCTCTATAAAATAGATGCTTTAGAGAGACGCTTTCAGGAAAGCAGATAGCCTTCCTTTTCAAGGCATGCTTCAAGGGCTTCCCTGCCCTTGACCAGATGTGCGTGCATACCCAGCGCACGAGCGGCATCCACGCACTCGGGATTGTCATCAAGGAAAGTAATCTGCCCGGCATTGCATGACAGTGCCTTCAACACGTGCTGCCACGCACGCGGATCCGGCTTGCGATAGCCAATCTCGTGAGAAAGAAAGAGGGCATCAAAGTATGCCTCCAGTCCGGTACGCTGAATGACGACCCAGTGAAGGGGATTGTTATTGCTGAGGATGGCCCTGTAAAAGCGCGGATCAATCCGCTCGAGCATTTCCAGAGTCCCTGGATAGAGCCCAGACACCCAGCCGGCGAAATGCTGTCCAAACGCTTCGGGTGTCATATCCAGTGACAGGGCTTCAACGGCCGCTTCCAGAAAACCAGTGGCCGACGCCTTCCCTGTTTCAAAGGGAGCCAGCGGGGTGAACTCCAGCCAGAAGCGACGAGCCTCTTCACGACTCAATCTGCCCTGGGTCAGGTTCACCAGCGGCGTAATGCCATCCCAGTCGGCCAGAACACCGCCAACATCAAACAGAAGTATTTCCTGCTGCACCATGTCCCTTCCTCCCATGGCCTAATGATCAACGCCACAGCGCCAACACCCGCCCACCAATAGCCTGAAGGGCATCATAAGGTGGCAACCAGGGCGTCATTGACACAATAACAATGCCCATCAACAGTGCCGTCTGCGGCGTACCGTAATCGTAGAGCTTGAAGGCCGTTCCAAAAGAGCGCTTCAGGCGTCGGCCTTCGATATCGATACTGTAGATCTCATCCAGCAGAAGATGGATAAGCACGCCGATCAGCATGGCCCCAGCAAGGATCCATGACTGCATGGCGGTCTGTATAAAAAGCTGATAACTCACGACAGCAACGGCCAGTGATGACAGTACCGCCGCCAGCAGGGAATGCCAGATGCCGCGATGAACGGAGAAGCGCTTGAAGAGACTGCTCAGAGGATAACGTACGAAGAGATAGGTGCCGACACCCGCACCGCTTAGCTCTGCAAGGGACAAAAAGGGCTGAAGCGCCGACACACAACCGATCACGGCCAGCATGGCCATCAGGGTAAAGAGCAGGCGCACGGCACGAGACTGATCGGCATCGATATCCGGAACAATCCCGCCCAGCGCGACCAGCCCTGCGACCGGAAAGCTGTCAACGAAGGGCCAGAGACCTGCCTGCCAGCCCAGTGCACCTGCCAGTGCCCCACCGACCGCCGCTACCGTAAAATGCGTTTTGAAATTGGCCATAACTCAAATACTGGATATAAACCCATATTATGGCGCAATTTTCCCAGTGACAACAATGATATAGCAGCCGTCGGAACAGCGTTATCGGTCGGCTTGAGAGAGGAACTCATCCTTGAGCGACACATAGTTGGCCGCTGAATAAGTAAAGAAGCGGTATTCGGACTCCTTGAGCGGGCGCAGCTGGCGTACCGGATTGCCGCCGTAGACATAGCCGCTTTCCAGGTGCTTGCCCGGGGGAACCACAGCCCCTGCCGCCACCAGCACTTCGCTTTCCACCACGGCACCATCCAGTACCGTGGCGCCCATGCCAATCAGCACCTTTGAAGCAATGGTGCAGCCATGCAGGATGGCGCGATGACCGACGGTGACATCATCACCGATCGTCAGCGGATATCCCCCGGGGCTGTAATCGCTGGCATGGGTGATATGCAGCACCGAACCGTCCTGAATGCTGGTTCTGGCGCCGACACGGATACGGTGCATGTCACCGCGAATAACTGCCGTCGGCCAGACAGAGACATCATCCCCAAGCGTGACATCGCCCAGTACCACAGCGCTGTCATCAATGAAGACTCGCTCGCCCAGTGACGGCGACACTCCCCTGAAGCTTCGAATACCCATGTGCTTTCTCCCTGCCCGATGTGTCGTCTCAGTCTGCAACAACCCGAGCGATGCCGCCAGCGCCCTCGCCCCACCCTCAGACACATCAGGACGCGGCTATTTCATCAGGAAAAAGCCCAGCAACACCAGAATCAGCAGCGGAATGGAGATCCATCGCACCACCGCACGCCATACTCGATAAAAGCGCTCGCCGGCCCCAATGGCCTCCATCGCACGAGGCGGCGCCACGACCCAGACCGAAAAGACGGCAATCAACAATCCACCGATAGGCAGCATGATGTCGATCGGCAGCGTTGTGGCCAGATCGAACAGCGTCATGTCATTGAACAGACGGACATCCGACCAGATCGAAAAGGACAGCGCCGAGGGCAGCCCCATCAACCAGACACCGACACCGATGATCAACGCTCCCAAGGGCCGTGTCAGACCGGCGCTGCCCAGCATGGCCACCATCGGTTCGGCAAGATTAATGGAAGAGGTCCAGGTCGCCAGTAGCAGCAACACGAAAAAGCAGCCAAGCCACAGCGCACCCCCGGGCAAATCGGCAAAGGCAATGGGGAGCGTTACGAACATGAGCCCCGGACCAGAGGCCGGGTCCATACCCTGCGAGAAGACAATCGAGAAGATGGCAATGCCGGCCAGCAGGGCAACTGCCACATCCAGCACGGCCACGGTAATCACGGCCCGGGGCAGGCTCTGATCATCGGGCATATAGGCCCCATAGGCCATCAGGGCCCCTGCACCAACGGCAAGGGTAAAAAAGGCATGTCCCATCGCATTAAAGATGGCCGTCAGCGTCAGTGCCGACATATTGGGTTTGAAAAGCCAGGACAGCGCGGTCGTGAATCCGCTGGTGGTAAAGGCGTAGCCCACCAGCAGGATCAACAGCAGATAGAGCAGCGGCATCAGCAGATTATTGAGTCGCTCCAGACCGCTGCCGACCCCGCTGGCCACTACCGCCATGGTCAAAAACAGAAAAATGCTGTGATTGAGCAGCACGAGGCCGGGGCTTGCGAGAAAGTTCTCAAAGGCACTACCGATTTCCTGCGGCGTGCGCGATGCAAAGCCGCCGGTAAACGCCTCCACCAGATACTCGATCGACCAGCCGGACACCACGGAATAAAAGGAAAGTATGAAAAACAGGGTGATGCCACCGAAAAGCCCCAGTAGCCCCCAGTGCCGGCTCTTGCCAACGTCGCGTGCCAGAAAGGTCAGCGCCTGCATGGGTGTACGACGCCCGGCCCGGCCGATCATGATTTCGGCCACCATGACCGGCAACCCCAGCAGGGCCAGAAACACCACGTAGAGCAATAAAAAGGCAGCGCCTCCATTTTCGCCAGTCATCCAGGGAAAGCGCCATATATTGCCCAGACCGACTGCCGCCCCTGTCACTGCTATAATGAACGCACGTCGTGACCCCCAGCGCTCTACCACTTCGGACATGTCCTGCATCCCTTCTGCCGCGCCATGATGCGCACTGAATCAACTCATGATGCCCGGCGCCTGCATTGAAACCGGCGTCCGACACCCTCATTGTCAGCAGTATATCTTTCGCCAACCGCGAGGTCGCTTCATGTCTACCAATCCCCTGCTCGAATCCCATACGCTTCCCCCTTTCGAGGCCATTACACCCGACATCATCGAGCCGGCCGTGGACGAGCTGCTCGCACGCAACCGGGCAGCCATCGAAAAGCTGGTCGAGGAAGGCGACTATACCTGGCAGGGGCTGGCAGTACCGCTTGAAGCCATCAATGACCAGCTTTCTCAGGCCTGGTCACCGGTATCGCACCTCAATGCCACCATGAATTCGCAGGCGTTGCGCGAAGCCTACCAGGCCTGCCTGCCCAAGCTATCGGCCTATGGCACCTGGCTGGGTCAGCATGAAGGGCTTTTCAAGGCCTTCCAGACGCTGGCAGAAAGCGACGAATATGCGCAGCTGGATCAGGGCCAGCGCAAATCGATCGACAATACACTGCGTGACTTTCGCCTGGCCGGTGTCGATCTGCCGTCAGAAAAGAAGGCAAGGTTTGGCGACATTCAGGCCCGGCTTTCCACACTGTCCAACACCTTCTCCAATAACGTGCTGGATGCCACGCAGGCCTGGCATCTGGATGTTCCGCGCGAGCGTCTGGGTGGACTACCGCAGAGCGCGCTGGAAACCCTGGCCGCCAATGCCGAGGCCAAGGGTGTCGATGGCTATCGCGTTACGCTCGACTTCCCGAGCTTCTTCCCGATCATGAGCCACGCCGATGACCGTGCCCTGCGTGAGGAGGTATATACCGCCTTTGTCACCCGCGCCTCGGATCAGGGCCCGAATGCCGGCGAATTCGATAACTCGGGCGTGATGTCCGACATCGTGACGCTCCGACAGGAGATTGCGGCACTGGCCGGCTTTGACACCTATGCCGACTACTCGATGGCCACCAAGATGGCGGACAGCCCCGACCAGGTGCTCGAGTTCCTGCAGGATCTGGCAAACCGCGCCGTCCCTCAGGCCACCGAAGAGTTTCAAAACCTCAGCGATTTTGCCCGCGATGAGTTGGGCATCGAACAGCTCGCGCCCTGGGATACCGGCTATGCCAGTGAAAAGCTGCGCGAAGCGCGCTATGCCATTTCACAGGAAGAGCTTCGCCCTTATTTCCCCGCGCCCGGCGCTGTGGAAGGGCTTTTCCGGGTCATTGGCAAACTCTTCAACGTCAGCTTTCGTGAAAATACCCAGGCACCGCGCTGGCACAGCGATGTGCGCTTTTTCGACATTCTGGAAAATGACAGCGTCATCGCCGGGTTCTACCTCGATCTCTATGCGCGCGAGGGCAAGCGCGGCGGCGCCTGGATGGACGAGTGCCGGGTCAGACGTGAGCGCGAAGACGGCAGTCTTCAGCTACCGGTGGCCTATCTGACCTGTAACTTCACTCGTCCGGTAGGGGATCGCCCGGCGCTGCTGACCCATGATGAAGTCCTGACCCTGTTTCATGAGTTCGGCCACGGACTGCACCACATGCTGACCCGTCAGCGGGTGGCGGATATTTCCGGCATCAACGGTGTGGCCTGGGACGCTGTCGAGCTGCCCAGCCAGTTCATGGAAAATTACTGCTGGGTACGCGAAGGGCTCGACCTGATCGCCGCCCATGTGGATACCGGCGACCCCCTGCCGGATGATCTGCTCGATCGCTTGCAGGCAGCCCGCAACTTCCAGTCCGCCATGACCATGGTGCGCCAGATCGAATTCTCGCTGTTTGATCTGCGCTTGCACCGGGAACATCAGGCGCCGAATGCCGACGATATCCAGTCCCTGCTGGACAGCGTCCGTCATCAGGTCTCCGTGGTGCCCAGAGTCGAGTTCAACCGCTTCCAGCATGGGTTCAGCCATATCTTTGCCGGTGGCTACGCGGCAGGCTACTACAGCTACAAGTGGGCCGAAGTGCTCTCGGCAGATGCCTGGTCGGCCTTTGAAGACGCCGGCGTCTTTGACCAGACCACGGGCATGCGCTTTCGCACCAGCATTCTGGAACAGGGCGGCGCCCGCGATGCTGCGGTCCTGTTTCAGGAGTTTCGTGGACGTGAACCCAGCATCGAACCGCTGCTTCGCCATAGCGGTATTCAACAAACTGCCTGACCCCTGCATCACGACCGGCAGACGTTCACTGCCGGTCAGGAGCCCTGATGAATCAGTCAACCCCCAAACGCTTTATCGCCGGGGCCATTTGCCCGCGCTGTAGCGCCATGGACCGTATCCGCAGCTGGGAGAGCAACGGCACGCGCTATCGAGAGTGCGTCAGTTGTGACTTTTTCGAGCAGCTGCCCATGACCGAAGAAACGCTTGATCCACTGGAGACGCGCGTTTCCAGAGGTGAACCGAAAAAAGAAAGCGATGACTTTCAGCCGGTCAAGATCATCGACCCGGGCAAACGCTAACCTCACCAGCGCGACGACTGCGCTGACTGCCAATGCATTAAAAAGGCCCTGCCGATTCATCGGCAGGGCCTTTTTTTCAGCAAGCAACGCTCCGGATTAGTTGGCGCCCTTGATCACGCCACAGGCCCAGCGCGCGCCACCGCCACCCAGCTTCGGGCTGTCACTGTAATTGTCGCCGCCTTCATGAATCATGACGGCGTGCCCGGCAAGATCGCTCTCTTTCAGGCGAGGCGCCAGCACCGGCGTCTTGATGTTGCCATCGTTGTCTGCGACCAGCAGCGGCATGTCACCCAGATGGCTGTCCTCGGCATAGGGGCCGGCATGCGTCTGCGTGTCTTCGGGATCAAAGTGGCCGCCGGCAGCGCCAGCCGGTGTCACCTTGCCATCGGTGGTCGAAGGATCACAGCTCGGGTTGGCATGCAGATGGAAACCATGCATGCCAAATCCCGGCAGACCGAAAATATCAGGCGTAGCCAGCAGTCCGTAATCGGTATCCTCGAAGGTCACGGTGCCTACGGATTCGCCCACGCCCTTGTCGTTCGCCTTGTGCAACTCTACCGTCGTGTCGGCCATGGCCAGCGGTGTCATTGCCAGCAGCGCAGATGCCAGAAACAATTTTTTCATCACAAGTCCTCTCAAGTCAGCCCATTAACGATTGGCGTACCCACAAGACTAGCTGGCTCAAACCAATGCGACCAATCAATGGCGGGCATGCTCAAGCGAGAGATCAGCCACAAGCCTTGTGCAGGCTTCTGCCTGGTTGAGCGTATAAAAGTGCAGTCCCGGCGCGCCCTGATCCAGCAGCTGCTGACAAAGACGCGTCACCACTTCGTGCCCGAAGGCCTGAATGCTTTCACTGTCATCGCCATAGGCTTCAAGCTGACGACGCACCCAGCGCGGAATTTCGGCACCGCACATTTCGGAAAAACGGGCCAGTTTGGTGTAATTGGTGATCGGCATGATGCCCGGCACGATCGGTACATCCACACCGCGGGCACGAACCCTGTCTACAAAGTGATGATAGGCATCCGGATTGAAGAAGTACTGCGTGATGGCCATGTCGGCCCCGGCGCGCACCTTGTCGACAAAATGATCGATATCACGCTCGAAGTTTTGCGCCTGCGGATGACACTCCGGGTAGGCGGCGACGGTGAGGTCAAAATGATCACCGGTTTCTTCGCGAATGAAGTCGACAAGATTGCGGGCATAGCGAAGCTCCCCGATCCCCATCATGCCTGAGGGCATATCACCGCGCAGGGCCACGATGCGCTTGATGCCATGCTCACGATAGTGCGCCAAAAGTCTGCGGATATCTTCCTTGTCACTGGCCACACAGGAGAGATGCGGCGCCGTACAGACGCCGGTATCCCGTGACATGTTTTTGACGGCATCAAAAGTGAAATCGCGCGTTGTACCGCCGGCACCAAAGGTCACTGAAAAGAACCGCGGATTAAGCTCGGCAAGCCTTTTATAGACTTCCGGCAGTCGCTCCTGACCGGCCTCGGTACGGGGCGGAAAAAACTCGAAGCTCAGTTCGGGGGCGCAGGCATCACTCATGGGTCTGAAGTCCTTTCACAAGTCGCGCCGTCGACCGGACAGGAGCATGTGTGCGCCTGTGGCCTGCCCGTTCGGGGCAGTGGTCGAGCAGCAGTGGATGCCATGTATTGTGACGACGCCGGGAGGCCAGGCCAAATGAAAGATTCGAGGGTACTGATCAAGCAGAATTCATGATCAGAAAAGCAAAAGCGTTTGAAGGACAAATGGAGGGGAAGCAACGCCCCCTGCATTGGCCGTCATCAGAGCGGCGCTGAGGGTGCCGGAAGCACTGATGGTGCCGGAAATGGCGGAAAAGCGTGGGAGTCGAACCCACCAGGGACTGCTGGCAGCCCCTCTCGGGTTTGAAGCCCGAGCGCCCCACCGGGGGACGAAGCCTTTCCGTAATCGAACGGTGTCAGCAGGTATACCATCAAAGGGTATTACAGCAAGCCTGCATGATAGCTTAATTAATGCCACATGTCGGCCCGGCGCACGACATGGTCATCGCGCACCCGTCGTGTATAGCCGATTCGATCAAAAAACTCCAGGATCATGACTGCCAGTTTGCGCCCGATGCCCAGCCGGTCACGAAAGCTTGCGACATGCGCCGCGCCCTGAGCCGTCTCGAGCTGTTGAATCATGTCGGCCATATCAAACACGCATTGAGCGAGAAAGAAATGATCGCGGCGCACATGATAGACACGCCCCAGACGCGCGGCCGAGGTCAATACCTGACGCACCCGTGCCTCGCCGATATTTGTCAGTCCAACCAGGTCCCGGACACGGGGCGGATCGAAGGGCGTTGCAGCAAGATGCGGCTGAATCTGCTGCCAGAGAACCTCTTCTTCATCTGATAGCGCGGCCTGATGCTCCGGCAGCGACAAAAAAGGACCATGCTGTTTCAGCATGCCTGTCGTCATCAGCGGCTGAACAATCTGGCGAAACAGCGCACTGGGCAGCCCCGGCATTACCTGGCGGCGCAGACGCTCGCGTTCGGTGCCCAGCATGGCAGGCTCGCGCTCATGGTTTTCAGTGACCACCTCGAGTATGCGTACCCGAAGCGACTCCAGCGCCTCAGGGGAGAAGGCCCGCATTTCCTGACCGGCACTGATGACCCACGCGCCCAGCGCCTCGAACTCCCGGGCCAGCGAAGCCGGCGTACGATTGAAGTTACGCGCCAGACCATACACATCCGGGCCATCCGAACGCAGCCTCAGAGCCATCCTGAGCGGCTCGTCCAGAGACATGCCGGCCGAGCTGCCCATGACTGCCTGACGACAGCTCTCCAGCCACTGAAGACGCGCCTTTGAACGCTGGCCGCGGCGCGGTGGCGTACCGTCGAGCACAATGGCGCCGCCAATGGTATGTTGCGCGCCATGATCGCGCACGATGACGCGATCTCCCAGGCAGGCATGCAGCGGCGACTCCAGAATCATCTGCGCCAGCATGCGCTGCCCGGGCAGCAGCTGCTGTCCTTCCAGCAGGGCAATGCGCCCGGTGACGTGCGACGCCCCCAGATGCAGATGCACCCCCGACCAGTGGCTCAAGGGGGGCGCATCGTCAAGAAGCTCAAGGGCAATATCCACGCGTGTCAGCGAAGGCGTCGGTAGCGCCTGGGCCACGACCCAGTCACCGCGCTGAACCATCTCCCGATCAATGCCCGGCCCCGCCAGATTCAGGGCAAGCCGGTCACCTTGGCGGGCATGCTCGGCCACGCGTCCCTGACGTCGAAGTCCTCGGACACGGGCGTCATGATTGGAGGGAAACAATCTGACGCTATCGCCCACCGAAATCTCGCCAGCCACAACCGTGCCCGTGACCACAAGCCCTGAACCGGTCTTGGTAAAGGCACGATCCACGGCCATGCGAAAGTTGCCCTGTGCCACTTCGGCGTCGCTGGCCCGAGCGCGTTGCCAGAGCTCGTCCTTGAGCGCGGCAATGCCCTCACCGGTCCGACTGGAGACCTCAAAGATCTGCGAGCCTTCCAGCGGCGAGCCGGCCAGCAGCGCCTGAATCTCCTCATGTACTTCCAGAATGCGCGACGGCTCGACCAGATCACACTTCGTTAGTGCCACTACTCCCCGGTCGATACCCAAAAGACGCAGTATCTGCATGTGCTCACGGGTCTGGGGCATGACGCCATCATCCGCCGCCACGACCAGCAGCATGGTGTCGATGCCCGCCACACCCGACAACATGTTGTGGATAAACTTTTCGTGCCCGGGCACATCAATAAACCCCAGCTCGAAATCATCAGACAGTTCCGGGTAGGCATAGCCGGCCTCGATGGTCAGACCGCGCGCCTGTTCTTCGCTCAGCCGATCGGTACTGATGCCGGTCAGCGAGTGAATCAGCGCTGTCTTGCCATGATCGACATGGCCTGCCGTGCCTACAATCATGATCCAGAATCCCGATTGAGCGAGAGATGGCCGAGCTGCTCTACAAAGGCGCGCTCTTCGGCCTCGCCCTGCAGACAGCGCAGATCCAGCCAGAGCGCCCCGTCATGCAGTCGTCCGATCACTGGCCTTGGCAGCTGTCTGAAAGCGGTTTCAATCAGGCGCAGGCTGCGCTCTCCCGAGCGGCGCTCCGACGCGATCGGGGCAATCACGAAGGCATGACTGGGCAGGCGGTCCACCGGCAGCGCACCACTGCCCAGCTGACTTTTGCATGGAGCGATACTGACCTGCATATCGGATAAATGCTCGACCAGTGCCGGCAGTAGACGTTCGGCCGTGGACGCAATATCGGTCTGTGGACGTGTCAGCAGCGTCAGTGTCGGAATATCGCGCGCGATGTCGTCACTGTCCCGATACAGCTGCAGGGTGGCCTCCAGCGCACTCATGATCAGCTTGTCGACGCGCAGCGCCCGCTTGAGAGGATGACGCCGAATACGATCAATACAATCACGGCTGCCCACGACAAGACCGCACTGAGGACCGCCAAGCAGCTTGTCACCGCTAAAGGTCACCACGTCCGCACCGGCCTCGATGCTCTGCCGGGGGCGGGCCTCGTCAGGCAATCCCAGTGCCGCCATGTCCGTAAGCGCCCCACTGCCCAGATCCACAATAAAGGGCACGTCACGAGCATGGGCAATGCGCGCCAGCTCGCTTTCCTCCACGGCGGCCGTAAATCCTTCCACCGCGTAATTGGAGGTATGCGCCTTGAAGATCATGCCGGTTTCCTCCCCCATGGCCTGCTCGAAATCCCGCGCATGGGTACGGTTGGTGGTCCCCACTTCGCGCAGATAGCAGCCGGAGGTGTGCATGATGTCAGGCAGACGAAACGAGCCACCAATCTCGATCAGCTCACCGCGAGAAATCACGGCTTCACGGCCGGCGCCCAGCGCCGACAGCGTCAATACCACGGCGGCAGCATTATTGTTGACCACCGTCGCTGCTTCCGCGCCGGTCAGCTCACATAAAAGCGATTCAACAACCTGATCGCGATCTCCCCGATGGCCGCTATCGATGTCGTACTCCAGCGCCAGGGAATGTCGGGCGGCGCGAGTCATGGCCTCGATGGCAGGCTCGGCCAGCGGTGCCCGCCCCAGATTGGTATGGATAACGGTACCGGTCAGGTTGAAAACGCTAGGCGCACTGGAAGCGCTCAGCGATCGGGCCATATCAAGCGCCTGCGAAACCAGCTGCTCAGACTCGAGAGGTGTGGCATCGGCCCGTGAAAGGCGCTGGCGCTCGCTGGCAAGCAGTTCGCGCACGGCACGTATTTTAAGCCGATGGCTGATCTGCGAGCGCTCCATCGCCTGATGAGACAGCAGCACGTCCACTGCCGGCAGGTAACGACGCGGGTCATCCATCAAGGGCTCCTTTCATGAGATCGGGATAAGGGCGTTGATTCAACACACGCTCACCTTTTAATTCAGGCATTACCATTAACCCGGAGTATGGAAGATGCTCAGGCAGTAACAGGCTGGAATCGGACCATAAGGTACACCATCCTTCAAGCCGGCCATCATCCCTTAAAAAAGTATTGAAACAAGCAGGATACATTTTCTATAGAGATTGTTTTGATATAACCACATAAAAAAACGCGCTCCTGTTGAGCGCGTTCAAGGGACAAGCCATGACGATCAGCCCGCCACCATCCAGGGGTTATAGCTGCTGCGACCGATATCACGCTCGCGGGCGATCATGATATCCAGCCCCAGACTTGCCAGATCATCAGCCAGCGCGTCGGCATCCACCTCGGTGTCAAGATGAATGATCTTTACATAGCTATGGCAGTCACCGCAGGCTTCTGCACGAACCGGTAACGGCCGCTTGCCGTCCTCGCCCTCAAGGCTCACGTAATCCAGTTTTCCGGTCTCAAAGCAGGTCGTACAGCGCGCCCGTTCCATGTACCACTCGGCGGCACAGATCGAGCATTGCATGTAGCGAACACGGGAACGCTCGCGACCTACCTGAACAAGGCTGGCCACCGGCAGTGCACCACAGCAGGGGCAGACTGTCTGCGCCGTGCCTTCGGCCCGCTTTGGCGGACGAGGCAACACGGAGCACTGGCGAAGCCATGCCACCTGCAGGGCAGCGGCGACCAGCGGCATGAAGGCGCGGAAATCTTCCGTTCCCGTGCCGGCCTCAAGCACCTCAGTGGCAATGTCCTGGCGCGTCTTGTGCTCAAGCTGGCGGAGCTGACGGATCAGCTGCTGCTGCGCCTGCCCCACATTAAGCTCCAGCGCATCACACAGGGCGTCCAGATCCTCCTGCCAGTCCAGATCAGCCTGCAATGACTGGACTGAAAGCGGAGGCATGCCGTGCTCCAGTGCCAGATCGAAGGCCTGGCTGTCCGGCGTAAAGGTACTGGTACGCTTTTGCAGAACCTGATGCTGGGCCTGCGCCAGACGTGCAGCAAAGCCGAGAAAATCGGCCATTGAGCGCATGCGTCTGGAAAGGTCGCGCAGGCGCCGGGCCCGATGGCTGAAAAGACGCCGTTCGGGCAGCACCACAGCGGGGGGTTCAACGACCCCGCCGGGTGTGGCGCCGTAATCATGTTCAGCCTGATGTTCGGCTGTCATGGCGATCTCCGTGATGGGATGTCGTGTCACGCTCGGAGGCGTTCTCGTCTCCCGCACGCTGCGAGGGGTCTTTCATCTCTTCTTCATACCAGAGCGGATGATGATGCTTCGCCCAGGCATGCGTCACGCGACCACGGGTCATGGCCTTGATCGAACCCTTGACCCAGATGGCCGCATAGACGTGCACGATGATGGTCGCAATCGCAATGAAGGCCGCCAGTGCATGCACAAGACTTGCCACGCGAATCAGCGGAATGGGAAAGAACCCGGCAAACCACGGCCGCCACATGATCACACCCGTGATCAAAAGCACCGGAATGCAGAGAATCAGCGCCCAGTACACCATCTTCTGGCCCGGATTGTACTTGCCAATCGGCGGCAGTTTTTCATCCCGGTTATTGAGCACATCGCCCATCTGGCGCATCCACTGCACATCGTTTTTCATCAGCAGATTATATTTGAGCTGTCGCACCGCGATGATGACAAACAGCACAAACAGCACCACACCGATAAAGGGATGCAGGATTCGCGACCAGACCGGCCCGCCCAGCATGTCAGTAAAAAAGAAAAACGGTGGATGAAAGAAGGCAAGCCCCGACAGCGCCAGCAAAATGAAGGCGCCTGCCATGGCCCAGTGATTGGCCCGGGTACCCGGGCCGTAACGCAGCATGGTCTTTTGTTTCCTGAAGTTCATGACCGATGCTCCTCTTCACGTGAGACACGATGATGGTCATCGCCTTCACCGAAGACTTCCTCATCCGTAGGCTCTTCCTTCGGGCCCTTGGTGATGTAGTGGAAGAAGCCGGCAAACGCCGTGATCCCCAGAATGGCGGACATGATGGGCTTGGTAATGCCCTTCCAGGCACCAACGACCGGCGAAATGCGAGGATCCTTCGCCAGACCGCTGTAAAGCCCGGGCTCGTCGCTGTGGTGCAGCACGTACATGACGTGTGTACCGCCCACGCCTGCCGGATCATAGATCCCGGCATGTTCGTAGCCGCGCTCTTTCAGATCGTTCACACGCTTGTCAGCGCGCGCCAGCATGTCCTTTTTGCTTCCAAACTCGATGCAGTTGGTCGGGCAGGCCTTGACGCAGGCAGGTTCCAATCCAACGTTGACACGATCAGAGCACAGGGTGCACTTGTAGGACTTGCTGTCCTTTTCCGAAATGCGCGGAATATTGAACGGACAGCCCGTAATACAGTAACCACAGCCAATGCAGTTGTTGGAATCAAAATCCACGATGCCGTTGGCATACTGCACAATCGCACCCGGGGCCGGGCAGGCCTCAAGACAGCCCGGCTCGGCACAGTGCATGCAGCCATCCTTGCGGATCAGCCAGGAAAGCTCCTTCTCCCGGCTCACGTCATCGCCGCCCACAAAATCGGTTTCGACTTCGTTAAAGCGCATCACCGTCCATGACTCGGCAGTCAGGTCCATGGGGTTGTCATACACCCCATGACACTCGCCCACGTCATCACGCAGGTCATTCCACTCCATGCAGGCGACCTGGCAGGCCTTGCAACCGATGCATTTGGAGACATCGATCAGCTTGGCCACTTCGACCACGTTGTCGCGTGCATGCGGTGCCGGTAGTGTCGTTGCGGAGCGGGCAACGATATTTTGTGAATTGATCATATGCCCTCCCTTATGCCTTCTCGACCTTGACGATGAATGACTTGTATTCCGGTGTCTGGGTATTGGCGTCGCCCACGACAGGCGTCAAAGCGTTGGCCAGATAGCCCTTCTTCGCCACACCCGTGAAGCCCCAGTGAATCGGAATACCTACGTGATGCACGTCACGATCCCCAATGCGCAGCGGCTGTAGACGCTTGGTCACCACTGCCACGGCCTTGATAAAGCCGCGATTGGAAGACACCTTGACCCAGTCCCCGGCGACCACACCGACTTCCTCAGCCAGCTGATGACTGATCTCCACAAACTGCTCCGGTTGCACCACCGCATTAAGACGCGCGTGCTTGGTCCAGTAGTGGAAGTGCTCGGTCAGGCGATAGGTCGTTGCCGCGTGCGGAAACTCCTCTCGTGACCCCAGATCCGCGCGATCCTTATCAAAGATACGTCCTGCCGGATTGTTTCTCGCCAGCGGGTTGTTCGGATGCAGCGGATTGTTGTCGATCGGTGACTCATATGGTTCGTAGTGTTCCGGGAACGGACCATCGACCATGCTCTGACCGGCGAAGAAGTTACCGCCGCCGGTGGTCTGCATGATAAACGGACTCACGCCCTTCGACGGTTCAGACGTCAACGGAAAGTCGGGGACATCGGCGCCGATCCAGCGCCCCTGCTCGCTGCTCCACCAGACAAACGCCTTTTCCTTGCCCCAGGGCCTGCCCTGCGTATCGGCACTGGCACGGTTGTACAGCACGCGCCGGTTGGCAGGCCATGCCCATGCCCAGCCCAGCGTGTTGCCGGTGCCGTAGGGGTCGGAGTTATCGCGCCGTGCCATCTGATTGCCGTCCTGGGTCCAGGCACCGGAAAATATCCAGCACCCCGACGCCGTACGGCCATCAGCAGTCATTTCCGAGAAGCTTGACAGCAGCTCGCCGGCCTTTCGGGTCACGTTGCCGTTGTCATCGGTCAGATCGACCAGCGCACGACCGTTGTACTCCTGAGCCAGTTCTTCCGAGGACGGTGCTTCGGGAATGTTGTAATCCCAGTCCAGATTCAGGATCGGATCGGGGAAAACCCCGCCTTCCTGACGGTAGAGCTCGCGAATACGGATAAACAGATCACCCATGATGCGCGTATCCGGACGTGCCTCGCCCGGGCCGGGTGCCGCAGCCCAGTGCCACTGAAGCCAGCGGGCACTGTTGACGATCGAGCCGTCATCCTCGGCAAAGCAGGTCGTCGGCAGACGAATGACCTCGGTCTGGATCTGGCTCGAATCAACGTCGTTGTATTCGCCGTAGTTCTTCCAGAACTCGCTGGTTTCCGTATTCAACGGATCCATGACGACCAGATACTTGAGTTTGGACAGCCCTTCCGTGACCTTCTGGCGATTGGGGAACGACGCCAGCGGGTTAAAGCCCTGGCAGAAGTAGCCGTTGATCTCGCCCTTGTACATACGGTCAAAGGTATCCAGCACGTCATAAAGCGGTCTGGAAAGCTTCGGCAACCAGTCAAAACACCAGTTGTTCTCCTCGGTTGCGGCATTACCGAACCAGGATTTCATCAGGCTGACATGGAATTTCTCGTAGTTTTTCCAGTACGAGACCTCACCTTCCAGAATCGGCTGCTTGGCGCGCTTTTTGATATACGCGGGATAGTCCTGCTCGGCGGCATTGGCCAGCGTCATGTAGCCCGGCAGCAACTGAGAGAGCAGTCCCAGATCGGTCAGTCCCTGGATATTGGAGTGACCGCGCAGCGCATTGACGCCGCCCCCCGGCATGCCCATGTTCCCCAGCAAAAGCTGGACCATGGCGGCCGTGCGGATAATCTGCGAGCCAATCGAATGCTGCGTCCAGCCCAGCGCATAGAGCATCGTCATGGTCTTGTGCGGCACGGCCATCTTGCCGATTTCCGCCCAGATATGTTCGATATGCTCTCTGGGCATGCCACAGATACTCGACACCGTATCGATGTCATAGCGACTGTAGTGCTCACGCATCAACTGATAGACACAGCGCGGGTCCTTGAGCGATTCATCGCGCAGGGCAAAGCCGTCATCACCGAGCTTGTACATCCACGATGACTTGTCATCGTAGGTGTGCTTGTCCGGGTTGTAGCCGGTAAAGATACCGTCTTCAAACCCGTAATCGTCATGCACGATCAGCGAGGCATCGGTGTAGTTGAGGACGTACTCGTGCTGTACCTGATCGGTCGTGATCAGATAATGGATCAAACCGCCCAGGAAGGTGATGTCGGTCCCGGTACGGATAAAGGCCTTGTAGTCTGCCACTGCACAGGTACGCGTATAACGCGGATCGATGCAGATCAGCTTGGCCTTGTTGTGCTCAATGGCCTCGGTCACCCATCGAAAACCCACGGGGTGAGCCTCGGCAGAGTTGCCGCCCATCGAAAGAATCAAATTGGCATTGCGGATGTCGACCCAGTGATTGGTCATCGCACCGCGACCGAATGTTGGGGCAAGACCTGCCACCGTCGGTCCGTGTCAGACGCGCGCCTGGTTGTCGAAAGCTACCATGCCAAGATTACGCACCACCTTGTGGGTGATGTAGCCAGCCTCATTGGAGGAACCCGAAGCGGCCAGAAAGCCGGTCGTGGTCCAATGATTGACCGTGCCGCCCTTTTCGTCACGTTCGACGAAATTGGCATCACGGTCATCCTTGATGTAACGCGCAATCTTGTTGAGCGCTTCATCCCAGCTGACGCGCTTCCACTCGCTTGAACCCGGCGCACGTACCTGCGGGTATTCAAGACGGCCTTCGCTGCGAACAAAGTCCAGAAGCCCCGATCCCTTCGGGCAAAGAGAGCCACGAGAAACCGGATGGTCCGGGTCGCCCTCGATGTGAAAGACTTCCTGACGAGCGTTCTTGGAACCATCGCCATGGCTATAGATCAGAACGCCGCAGCCCACCGAGCAATACGTACAGTTGTTGCGGGTTTCCTTGGCGTGCGTCAGTTTGAACTGACGAACGGACGCTTCAGCCGACTCCGGGGCGAACCCCATCATCGCCATGCTGGAAGAGGCCACACCTGCCGCCCCCAGCTTGAAGAACTGTCTTCGGGTTACATTAACCGTCATGGGTCAATCTCCTCATCGCCTGCCGAATTTACCGGCTGTCAGGGCGGGCAGGCGTCATGCTTGAACATCGACCGTTGGCCGATGTGACCAGTCACTGTTTATCGGCATGACCTCACCGATTATTAATACTTCCCACTAATGGGATGGTTTTTATCAGGTGATACAGATAAAGAAGGGGTAGGGAAATGGTGATGCGGCCAGCGTCGCGGGGACAAGATGCCGCATAAGCCAATTTTCAGGGACATTGTACGTTTTGTCATCATCGGGTTTCAAAAGTAAACGCCACAATTTTTCATGACGTTTAAAACCCGAAAGGATTCAGTCTGTTAGTAGCAGCGCCCGGATTAATTTTATTTTAATCCGAAGTCAACTGGCCCTCTTCATCAGCCAGCCAGTCCTCGGTCTCGGTTTTCTCACGGTGCCCGGAGGGCGGCCTGGGATCATCCACCAGCGTCTTGTTCTGCCAGTCGACCAGACGCAGCCGACCATCAAATTCTTCAACCAGCGCCGTACAGTTTTCGACCCAGTCACCATCGTTGCAGTACACAAAACCTTCACACTCGCCGAAAAAGGGGATGTGAATATGGCCACCGATGTAGCCATCCACTCCTTCCCGACGTACGCGCGCCAGGGCGGACTGACGAAAGGCACCGGCAAAGTGTTTGACGTTACCTGAACGACGCTTGAGCGCTGCTGACAATGACCAATACGGGCGCCCCATGCGACGACGGGCCTGGACGGTCCAGCGGTTGGTCCGACGCATGGTATGCAGCGCCATCTCGCCCACGACCAGTTTCCACCGTGGCGCCTTGAAGTGGCCATCAAACTCGTCGCCATGACTGACCAGCAGACGCCGACCATCCTGTGTGACATGAACGGCATCGCGCCGGACTTCAATGCTGCGAAAGGTTTCGCCGCAGAAGGTACGAAAGGCGGCGTCATGATTGCCCGGGATATAGATGACCTCGCAGCCGGTCCGGGCCAGCCGCAGGATATGACGCACCAGACGCTGCTGGTGGCCATCCAGCACCGAAATGGCCCGACGTTTCATGGCGATCAGATCAAAGACATCACCAACCAGATACAGCCTTTCAGGGCGCACCAGCCGCATAAGATTGAGCAACAGCTGTGCCTGGGCATCAGGCGTGCCCAGATGAAGATCGGACACAAACAGAGTGCGTGCATTGGGCCTTCTGGCCATCGGATCCTCCCGGACAGTCTCGACAACGCATGAACTGCGTCTCTTTAAACACCTTCAATGACAGACAATTATCGACATAACATCGACATCCGTCGAATCGTTGCCCATAAGAGGCTATAGAGACAGCTACACTCATTTGGTCACCATTCTATCGCCACTATCCAAGGAGAACACTGATGTCCGCTCCCAGCGAGAAGGTCTTTATCAGCCCCGGCCGCTATGTTCAGGGCGCCAATACGCTTTCCCGAGCCGGTCACTACGTGTCGCAACTGGGTCAGCAGGCACTGGTCATCGCCGATGATTTCGTCTGGAAAATGGCCGGCAGAGCGTTGAGTGACAGCCTTGAAAGCAGCGGCATACGCTTTGAGCGCGCCATTTTTGAAGGTGAATCCTCAAGCGCCGAAATTGATCGACTGATCCAGCAGGGCGAGGTACTCAAGGCGGATGTGGTCATCGGTTTTGGCGGCGGCAAGACACTGGATACCGCCAAGGGCGTGGCGGACAGGATGAAAGCAGCCTGTGCCGTACTGCCCACCACCGCCTCAACGGATGCCCCGACCAGTGCGCTGTCAGTGATCTACAGCGACGAGGGCGAGTTCGAGTCCTATCGCTTTTACAACAAAAACCCCGACCTGGTGCTGGTCGACACCGCCCTTATCGTTAACGCTCCTCCGCGCTTTCTGGCCTCCGGCATTGCCGATGCTCTGGCCACCTGGGTCGAGGCGCGCGCTGCCATTCGCGCCTGCGCCACCAACATGGCCGGCGGTCAGGCAACGATTCTGGGTCAGGCCATCGGTGAAAAATGCGAAGAAGTGCTTTTCGATCACGCCCTGCTCGCCTATCAGGCCAACCAGGCCGGCATTGTGACCCCGTCCTTTGAGGCCGTTGTGGAGGCCAATACGTTGTTGAGCGGACTTGGTTTCGAAAGCGGCGGGCTGGCCGGTGCTCATGCCATTCATAACGGTTTCACCGCCCTGCACGGCGAAATCCATGAGCTCACTCACGGTGAAAAGGTCGCCTATGGCACTGTCGCCCAGCTGATTCTGGATCAGACGCCTCAGGCCGAGCTGGAAGAATATCTGGATCTCTACCTGGCACTGGGCCTGCCGATGACGCTGGAAGCGCTCAAGCTCAAGGACATCAGCGACGAAGACCTGTATCGCGTGGCCGAAGCCGCACTCAAGAATGGAGAATCGATCCACAATCTGGCCTATCCGCTGACGCCGGATCAGGTCGTCTACGCCATCAAGGCGGTCGACGTTCATGCGCGGGCCTACATGGAAAAGCTTGGCTGGGAATAACCCTTGCCCTGCCTTGTCTTGTCAGAAGAGGGCCGCCCGGCGGCCCTCTTTCGAACCTGTCATCGACGATCACAGACTACCGGAAACGAAAAAAGGCCTGTGCGCCGTCATGCTGGCAGCAGTTCTGCCCTCCTTTCATGTGACCGGACCGGAAGCCGAGACTCATGCAAAACGCCGATATCGCCCGTACCCTCAACCGCCTGGCCAATCTGCTGGATATCGAAGGCGCCAACGCCTTTCGTGTGCGTGCCTATCGAAGTGCTGCGCAGACCATTGAATCCCACCCCCATGCCCTGCAGGACATGGTGGCACGTGACGAGCCCCTGACCGAGCTGTCCGGTATCGGCCGTGATCTGGCCGAGAAGATTACCGAGCTGATCAATACGGACCACCTCACGGTACTTGAGGACGTCGAAAAGCGTCTGCCGCCCGGGCTTTTGCAATTGATGCGGGTCAGTCAGCTGGGCCCCAAGCGTGTGCGCCAGCTTCACGAGACGCTGGGCATCGACAGTCTCGAGTCCCTGAAAAAGGCCGCTCGTGAAGGCCGTATCCGCGCACTCGAGGGTTTTGGTGAAAAGACCGAAGCCGGTATTCTAAAGGAGGCCGAACGCCTGGAGGATACCCCACCCCGAACGCGACTCGACGAAGCTCACCGGGCCGCGGCCGACCTGATCGCCTGGCTGGAACACGCCAAAAGTGCCCAGCGCATCAGTGCCGCCGGTAGCCTGAGACGCGGCCGCGACACCGTTGGCGATCTCGACATTCTGGTCAGCAGCGATGACGGCCCGGCCATCATGGCACACCTGATGGACTACCCGGAGATTGCCGAAATCGTCTCTCACGGCGAAACAAAATCCACCGTTTATCTGCATTCGGGTCTGCAGGTGGATGTACGCGTGGTAGCCGACAAGAGCTTTGGTGCCGCCCTTTACTATTTCACCGGCTCGCAGGCACACAACATCGCCACTCGCAAAATGGCCACCGACCGCGGGCTCAGGATCAATGAATACGGCATCTACAAGGGGAAAAAACAGCTGGCAGGCCGTACCGAAGAAGACGTTCTATCAAGGATCGATTTGCCCTGGATTCCTCCGGAGCTGCGGGAAAACCGTGGCGAGATCGATGCCGCCCGCGAGGGTACACTCCCCGAGCTGATTACTCTGGAGGACATCCGCGGTGATCTGCACATGCATACCACTGCCTCCGACGGCAAGGCGAGCCTTGAGGACATGGTGCACGCCGCCAAAAGTCGCGGCTATCGCTATATCGCCATCACCGATCACTCCAAACGGCTGGCCATGGCCAACGGTCTGGACGCCAGACGCCTGCGCGAGCAGATGGCAGAGATCGATGCCCTCAACGAGCGCTTGAAGAATTTTACCGTTTTGAAAGGCAACGAGGTCGACATCCTGGAAGATGGCACTCTTGACCTTCCCGATGACGTGCTAAGAGAGCTCGACGTCTGCGTCTTCTCGATACATTCGAAGTTCAACCTGTCACGAGAGAAACAGACGAACCGCATCCTGCGCGCCATGGACAACCCACACGTCAATATTCTGGCGCACCCTACCGGCCGCATCATCAACGGCCGCGAGGGCTACGAGGTTGATATCGAGGCCGTACTGCGTGGGGCCAGGGCACGCGGTGTCTTTCTCGAAATCAATGCACAGCCTGCCCGACTTGATCTCGCCGACCACTGGGCACGCATGGCGCGCGACATTGGCGTAGCCCTTGCCATCAATACCGACGCTCATACCCCCGAGCAACTGGGGCACATGGTGCTTGGCGTAACGCAGGCCCGTCGCGGCTGGCTTGAAAAAAAGGACGTGCTCAATACTCGCACCGTCACTCAGCTCAGAAAACTGATGACGCGCTAGCAGTCCTGGGCTGAACGCAGCGATGCCCCCGGAACATCGACCATCACCACAGCACTCAGCCGTCAAACAAAAACGCCGCCCCTGAATGGGACGGCGTGAAAGTGTCACAGAATGCTATTTAGACATTAATAGCGATATTCATGCGGCTTGAACGGCCCTTCCTGCGGCACGCCCAGATACTCGGCCTGCTTCGGGGTCATTTTGGTGAGCGTGCCACCAAAGCCTTCAACCATATAGCGAGCGACTTCCTCGTCAAGCTGCTTGGGCAGTACTTCTACCGTCACGGCCGGACGCTCATCCAACGGGATGTCGGCAAACCGGCGCTCATAAAGGTGAATCTGTGCCAGCACCTGGTCGGCAAAGGAGCCGTCCATGACGCGTGACGGATGACCGGTCGCGTTACCCAGGTTGACCAGACGGCCTTCGGAGAGCAGCAGCAGATAGTCACCGCTGGTCGGATCGAAGTTGCCCGGCGTACCATCGCGATAGATCTTGTGGACCTGCGGCTTGATCTCTTCCCAGGCCCAGTGCTTGCGCATGTAGGCGGTATCGATCTCGTTATCGAAGTGACCGATGTTACACACCACGGCACCCTTCTTGATTGCACCCAGCATGCCAGCGTCACAGACGTTGATGTTGCCGGTCGTGGTCACCAGCACATCGATCTTGCCCAGCATATAGGTATCAAGGTTGCTGCCGGACTCGTCGTTGGCGCCATCGATATAGGGCGAAACCACTTCGTAGCCGTCCATGCAGGCCTGCATGGCGCAGATCGGATCGACTTCGCTGACCTTGACGATCATGCCTTCGTTGCGAAGACCAGCCGCCGAGCCCTTGCCCACGTCGCCATAACCGATGACCAGCGCCTGCTTGCCAGAAAGAAGGTGATCAAGACCCCGCTTGATGGCATCCGACAGCGAGTGGCGGCAGCCATACTTGTTGTCGTTTTTTGACTTGGTGACCGAGTCGTTGACGTTGATGGCCGGCACACGCAGCGTGCCCTTGCGCATCATTTCGACAAGGCGATGAACACCGGTGGTGGTCTCTTCGCTGATGCCGTGAATGACATCGAGAAGTTCGGGGTGATCATCGTGGAGCATCAGGGTCAGATCGCCGCCATCGTCGAGCACCATGTTCGGGCGCCAGCCATCCGGACCTTCGATGGTCTGCTGGATGCACCACCAGAACTCTTCATCGGTTTCGCCTTTCCAGGCAAAGACCGGGGTGCCGGCAGCAGCAATCGCAGCAGCGGCCTGATCCTGGGTCGAGAAGATGTTGCACGAGGACCAGCGAACGCTGGCGCCCAGCTCGATCAGCGTCTCGATCAGCACCGCGGTCTGAATGGTCATGTGGATGCAGCCGGCGATACGGGCGCCCTTGAGCGGCTGCTGATCGCGATATTTGGCGCGAATCTTCATCAGCGCCGGCATTTCGGTCTCGGCGATGCGAATCTCGCGGCGGCCCCAGTCGGCCAGATTAATATCGGCGACCTTATAGTCCTGATGAACGGCGTTTTCGGCAGTAGCCATGAAACACTCCTGGCAGATAGCGGGCGCCGTTGAATCCGGAGTATCCAGCCCGAGCCTCGCAAAAGTCGTGCCTTTGCTGCAGCGCCCCTCGGGTGGACATGACACCCCACAAACGCGTGAGGCGATAAAATCTGATGCAAATTATAGCGGGCTGGTACCTTTGGTGGTCAATACCAGGCGCAAACGCTGACAGCGCTGCTCGTACTATCGGCCTCTCGCTGCAAAACACGAGGCCGGCATTCAATGATGTTTCGAGTCGGCCGACGAAGGGTCGACACCCGGTACCACGTGACTGACCAGCTTGCCGATGGTCAACCCCTGCACCAGGATGGAAAACAACACGATGATGTAGGTAATCATCACGACCGGCTCACGGTACTCGCTGTCCGGCAGCCCTAGGGCCAGTGCCACCGAAATCCCACCGCGCAGGCCACCCCACGTCAGCACCCGTGTGGTGCCGCGGCGATAGTCGACCCAGCGTCGCATCACCATCATGGGCAGCCCGATGGTGACTAGGCGTACCGACAGGATGATCAGGATCAACGGGCCGGCCACCATCAGGTAGCTCCACTCAAACGGAATCAGCAACAGCTCCAGGCCGATCAGAACAAACAGCACGGCGTTGAGAATCTCGTCGATCAACTCCCAGAAGCCATCGACATAGCGCCGGGTATTTTCCGACATGGCGTGCTCACGACCACGGTTGCCGATGAAAAGCCCGGCAATCACCATCGCGATCGGCCCGGAGACCGCAAGCCAGGTGGCCAGCGCATAGCCACCCAGCACCAGCGCCAGACTGATCAGCACCTCGACCTGATACTGATCGATGCTTTTCATCATCCGATAGGCGATATAGCCCATCACCATTCCCAACAGCAGGCCGCCCCCGGCCTCTTCGCCAAAAAGCATCAGCGAATGCGTCGCCGTGAGCTGTTCACCGGCCGTGGCCGCACCCGCCAGCAGGGTAAAGACCACGACCGCCACGCCGTCGTTGAACAGCGACTCCCCCACGATTTTGACCTCCATGTCTTCCGGGGCCCCGGCGCTTTGCATGATGCCCAGAACGGCAATCGGGTCGGTCGGTGAAATCAGCGCGCCAAAGACCAGGCAGTAAAGGTAAGGCACATGGATATTAAAGGTGGCAAACAGCCACCAGGCGGCACTGCCAATGGCAAGTGTTGACACCACCACCCCCACCGAGGCCAGAAAGCCGATCGAATAGCGATAGCGCTTGAGCTTGTCGATATCGACATGCAGGGCCCCGGCGAACAGCAGAAACGACAGCATGCCGTCCATTAACAGCGCATTGAAGTTGATGCTGCCAAGCCACTGCTCGGTCAGGTCCGTCACATAGGTAAAGCCCAGATGATCCAGCGCGATCAGCGCCAGCGACATCACCAGAGCCACCACCATCACACCAATGGTGGCCGGCAGGCGGAGAAAGCGATAGTTGAACCACGAAAAAAGCGCGGTCACGGTAATAAAAAGCGCAGCAATGTTCAGCATGAGAAACGTGCTCGATCGAAGAATCGGTCTGCTTGGGACAGGCAGGGGCCCTTGAGCATAGACAAACTTCTCTCACAAAAAAGCCCACGCGCACGTGGGCCTTTCAGGGCAATGGCGCGGGATGCACCGGCCTGTCGAGCAGGGCTTATAGTCCGGCAGCGTCTCGAAGCGCTTCGGCCCGGTCGGTTTTTTCCCAGGGGAAGGCCGTGAAGGTCTCGGTCTGCATCTCGCCGCGCGTATCCTTCCAGGTATAGGTGTGCTCGAACGGTTCCCGCCCGAAGTGCCCATAGGAGGCGGTGAGCTGATACATCGGGTGGAGCAGGTCCAGCATCCGCGTGATCGCATAGGGCCGCAGATCGAAATGCTCGCGTACCAGCTCGATGATCTTGTCATCGCTGATCTTGCCGGTGCCAAAGGTATTGATCGCCACCGAAGTCGGCTCGGCTACACCGATCGCGTAGGACACCTGGATCTCGCACTTCTCGGCAATCCCGGAAGCGACCAGGTTCTTGGCCACATAGCGCCCGGCGTAGGCCGCACTGCGATCCACCTTGGACGGGTCCTTGCCGGAGAAGGCACCGCCACCGTGACGTGCCATGCCGCCATAGGTATCCACGATGATCTTGCGACCGGTCAGACCACAATCGCCGACCGGCCCGCCGATCACGAACTTGCCAGTCGGGTTGATATGAAAGCGCGTCGATTCGGTGATCCACTCGGCCGGCAGCACATCACGAATGATCAGCTCCTCGACAGCGTGACGCAATTCCTCCTGCGAGATGCTCTCGTCATGCTGCGTTGAGAGCACGACCGCATCGACTGCGACCGGCTTGCCATCCTGGCCGTAGCGAAAGGTCACCTGACTCTTGGCATCCGGGCGCAGCCAGGAGAGCGTACCGTTCTTGCGAAGCTCCGCCTGACGCTCGACCAGACGATGCGAATAATGAATCGGCGCCGGCATATAGGACGGCGTCTCGTTGGTGGCATAACCAAACATCAGCCCCTGATCACCCGCGCCCTGATCCTCGGGGCGGGTACGATCCACGCCCTGAGCAATATCAATGCTCTGCTTGCCGATCAGGTTAAGCACGCCGCAGGTGGCGCCATCAAAGCCGACCTCGGAGGAGGTATAACCGATATCCGAGATCACGCGACGCACCAGCTCTTCCAGATCCACCCAGGCACTGGTGGTAATCTCGCCGGCTACAATCGCCACGCCCGTCTTGACCAGCGTTTCACAGGCCACGCGGGCCTGCTTGTCGCGGGCAATCAGGGCATCAAGCACTGCATCGGAGATCTGATCGGCAATCTTGTCCGGATGTCCTTCAGAGACGGATTCGGAGGTAAACAGGGAGTATTCGCTCATGAAGACTCTGGATCCTTTTATCGCTCATTTGTGAGCAAAAACATGGAAAGTCAGACCGTGCTGCAGACAACAGACGTCCTGTCATTAATGTGGATACCGATACTATCGGCACAATGCGAAAAGTTTACACCCGGTAAAAGCAAAGTGCCTAACCCACGCCCGTGCAATGTCTTCATGGTCATCACGCAACACGTTCATGCCAGAGCCGTGCCACTTGAGAGGCCAGACCATGGTTGATGACGCCTTAAAGCGCCTTGAACCCTACAATCACTGACTGGATTAAAGGGCGCACGACTGTAACCCTTGTCCCTTCACGTTCAACATCAGGGTGGGCACATGTCATCATCGCAATCCCTTTTTGCCTATATCGGCTGTGGCGGCGCCGGCGAGGTCTGTCTGGTGCGCTACGCACACGAGCGCCTTGAACTGATTCAGCGCGTCACACTCCCCGACCTTGAAAAGGCCGGTGGCTCCATGCCGCTGTGCCTGAGTCCGGATCGGCGCCATCTGTATGCTGCCGGGCGCGGCACCCCCATGGGCATCTTCACCTTTGCCATTGATGCACAGAGCCATCAGCTGACGCCGGTATCGAGCCTTCCCATCGAAGAAAGCGTGGCGTATCTCGCCTGCACCACACGGGAAAACCGGCTTTTCTCGGCGTCCTATCACCACCATATGGTCGCCGCCTACGAGATCGCCTCTGACGGTAGCGTACAGGGCGAACAGGGTCGATGGGACACCGAGCCCAATGCCCACTGCATTCTCCCTGACCCGGATCAACGCAATCTGCTGTTCACCAGCCTCGGCGGCGACCGCCTTTACTGCGCCAGTCTTGAGGCCCAGCCTCCCTTTGAAGACACGATCGAGGTCACGCTTCCCGATGGCACCGGGCCCAGGCACCTGATCTTCAACACCGCCGGCACAAGGCTTTATCTCCTCGGCGAGCTGGACGGTTCCATTACACTGTTTGACTACGACAGTGGCACTCGAACCCTCAACAAGCGACAGCGAGTCGTGGTAGACAAGGGCAGTGCTGATACCTTCTGGGCAGCAGACATTCATCTCGACGCCGAGGGTCGCTACCTCTATGCCTCCGAGCGCAGCAGCTCGCTGGTGACATCCTTTGAGGTGGATGCCGACAGCGGCGAACTCACTCGTATCGGCGCCTTTGAAGTCGAGGCGCAGCCCAGAGGATTTGCGCTGGATGCAACAGGAACGCTGATGCTGGCGGCGGGCCAGCAATCCCATCATGTGGCCGCCTATCATCTCAACGAAGGCAGGCTTGAATTGATCAGCCGCGTTGAAGTCGCTCAGTCACCGGACTGGGTCGAGATGGCCTGAACCTGCGTCACTGGTGGCAGGCACTCTGCCTGCCATCGGCGCGAGTCACTCAAAGCCTTCGCTTCACCCGAAAATGTGTTGGTGGACATGACAATGTCCGTGGGCTGTATGAATTCAGGCTGGAAGTACACGCACAAAAAAAGCGCGGCATGGTGGCCGCGCTGTCTCGGATCTGCACTCAGGGGATCAGCACGATCTTCAGTGATTTTGCGCCGCTGGTCATGAGCTCAAAACCTTCCTCGAATTTTTCCAGTGGTAGCTTGTGCGTCACGACACCGTCAGTGGGGTAGTCTCCGTTCTTGATGCCCTCAATCACCAGCGGGTAGCAGTAAGGCCCCAGGTGCGAGCCCAGCACATCAAGCTCCTTGCGATCGGAGATGATGCTCCAGTCCACACTGACCGGATCCTTGAACACGCTGAACTCGACGAAGCGGCCCAGCTTTCGAATCATCGACAGCCCCTGTTCGACCGATTTCGGATGGCCGGTGGCCTCGATATAGACATCACAGCCGTAACCGCCGGTCATCTCCTTGATGATCGACACCACGTCATCGTTTTTGGGATTAAGCACCATATCGGCGCCGAATTTTTTGGCCAGCTCCAGACGCTCGTCAAAAAGATCCAGCACGATCAGTTTTTCGGCGCCTGCCTTTTTGGCGGCACCCACCATACCGAGTCCCAGGGTTCCCGCACCGGAGAGCACCACCACGTCACCCAGCTCGATTCTGGCGCGCTGAACGGCGTGTAGCGAACAGGCATAAGGCTCGATCAGAATCGCCTTCTCCAGCGGCAGTTCTTCGGGCACGTGATAGTTAATCGCCTCCTTTGTAAACTTCATGTACTCGGCCATGCCGCCGTTCACGTTGCTCTGGAAGCCGTAGAGATCGTGCTTTTCACACATCCAGTACTGGCCACGGCCGCAAAAGCGACAGTCCCAGCAGGGCACGATCTGCTCGGAGATCACGCGATCACCGGGCTTGTAGTCCTTGACCGCATCCCCGACCTTCACAACCCGACCGATAAACTCGTGCCCGGGGATCATGGGCGCCTTGATGTAAGCCGGCTGATGCTCGTCGCCCCAGAAACTCGGCGCACCATCAAAGGACTTGATGTCACCGGCACAGATGCCGCAGCCCTCAACCTTGACCAGAATTTCCCGGTCATTATCGAGTTCGGGAACCGGTACTTCTTCATAGCGATAGTCACCGGGGCCATAGGCGACCACGGCGTGCATGGTTTTGGGGATGTCGTGTTGAGAGACGTTATCCTGCGTCAGCGTGTCAGACATGCTCACCTCGTGGCGTTGTACAAACATCATTTGTTCCTGCCGTGGACAAATGAAATAACGCCGTGAGCCGCAGCCGGTCAATCAAATGTCCGCGCCACAAGCCTTATACTTTAGCGCAACAACGTTTTATCGAACTGATTACTCTGGTTTTTTACAAATGACACACGACGAATGTCTGCCCCGTTCATGGCCATGTCAAAAGCGCATTCAATGACCCGTGCCCGAACATTTGAACAGAGCGTCATCTACTGCCAGCCTGGCAGTAAAACTCATCCAGCAACCAGATCCACCACAAACAAAAGAAGCCGCCCTGTCAGGCGGCTTCGATGCTGCATTGCGATATTGACGCTTACTGTTCCAGCACGAAGGGTGACGTCACCTGATCGACGTTGTCCGGCGTGATCAGCAGGCAGTCAAAAAGCTGCTTTTCACCGTTCAGACCGGTGTCGCCGGTACGGATGAACTGATCAGCCAGCTCCACGGCACGCTTTGAAAACACCGCTACCGGCTGCAGTACGGTGTAGGCCATGTCGCCGTCCTTGACGGCCTTGACAGCATCAGGAGAACCATCGAAACCGCCTACCACGACGTCCTTGAGTTTACCCGACTCGCGCAGGGCCGCGACCGCACCGAGTGCCATCTCATCGTTACCGCTGATCAGGCCCTGAATATCCGGGTTGGCCTGTAGCATGCTCTGGGTCTTGCTGTAGCCCTGGGTGCGGTCCCAGTTGGCCACATCAGAGGCCACCAGCTCGAGGTCAGGATACTGGGTCAATACGGTCTGATAGCCGTTGGAGCGGGTTGCAGCATTATTGTCGGACGGCGCACCCTTGAGCTCGACATAGCGGGCGCTGTCGCCCACAGCCTCGACCCACTGCTGCGCGCCCAGTGCGGCGCCCTGAGCGTTATTGGACACCAGCTGGGCCTTCGCCAGCCCCTGCTGGTTGATCTCGGCATTGACGATAAAGACCGGAATGCCGGCGTTAACGGCCTTTTTCACCGCGCCGACAGAGCCATCAGCGTTGGCCGGATCCAGAATAATTGCCTTAGCCTTGTTGGTAATTGCCGTATCGATCTGCCGGCTTTCGGAATTGGTATCACCCTTGTGGGCGCTGACATTGGCGCTGTAGCCCATCTCCTGGGCCGTTTCGCGGGCAATATTACCCTCGGTCAACCAATACGGATTGGAGGGGTCATTGACGATGATTGAAATCAATCCCTTCTGCTGATCCTGCGCCAGGGCACTGCCCCCGACGACCATGGCACCAATGGCCAGGCCCGCCATCAAAAGACGTGTTCCCTTTCTCAACATGATGCTTCCCCTTGCCTTGACGGTTGGTATACCGGCGAGCCGGCCTTTCGATCCCACATGAGCCAGCTCACGCTGGCCCGGAGGGCGATGAAGCCTTCTGATTCTCGGTACTGGCAGTACGCTTTTTACGCGGCTTGTACTGAATGCTGTTCAAAAGCACCGCCAGTACGATTACCGCGCCCATGAACACGGTCTGCCAATAGGAGGAGACCCCGATGATGACCAGTCCATCGGAGAGGAACCCGATCACGAACGCGCCCAAAAGCGTGCCGCGCACGTTCCCGCGCCCTCCGGTCAGCGCCGCCCCACCGATCACCACACCGGCAATCGCGGTCAGCTCATAGGTGGTGCCGGCCGTGGGCCCGGCAGAGGTCAGCTGTGAAGAGAGCACCAGCCCGGCAATGGCGGCACAGACACCGGAGAGCACATAGACCCAGATCTGTACCCGCTTGACCGGCACCCCGGAAAGTTCCGCAGCGCGTGCATTACCCCCGGTGGCGTATACCCAGCGGCCGAAAGGCGTTCGATTGAGGGCGAACATGCAGACAATGGCGACTGCGGCAAAGATCAGCACCCCGACAGGCACATTAAAAAGCCGATTGAAGCCCAGCCAGTCAAAGCCGGTATTACCCAGCTCCGGGTTACCGCTCAGATTGTTGTAGGTCAGCCCGTCGGTCATCAAAAGCGCCGCACCACGCGCCACATAAAGCGTGCCCAGTGTGGCGACAAAAGCCGGCACCCTGAAAATCGACACCAGCACGCCGTTGATCATGCCCACAAAGGCGCCCAGCACACAGGTCAGCACCACCACGGCCCAGACCGGCGGATAAAGCGTCACACCAAAGGCATCTACCGACACCCCCTGCATCAGAAAACCTGCCATGACGCCGGCAAGCCCCATGGTGGAACCGACCGAAAGATCGATCCCTCCGGTCAGAATGACCAGCAGCATGCCAATCGAGAGCAGCCCGAAAATGGCCACGTGCGAGGACATGGTCAGGAAATTGGCGGTCGAGAAGTAAACCGGTGACAGCATCGCAAAGATGACGATGATGGCGATCAGGGCAAAAAAGGCCCGACCTTCAAGGAGAATGTGCCCCAGGTCGAAACCGCCGGTACGCCGCGGTGCCACGCGGTCAGACGACGGGCTGGAACTCGCGGGTGAAGCACTCTGACGAACATCGGACATGATAGTGATCCCTGCCATACACGTATTTCAGCCTGCAACGGATTCACCGGAGGCCGCCATGATCTCTTCCCTGCTGACATCGGCCCCGAACTCTGCACTGATCCGGCCCCGGCTCATCACGACAATGCGATGCGCCACGCTCAGACACTCCCCTACCTCAGAGGTCGAATAGATCACCGCCAGTCCTTTCGAGGCGCCTTCAGCCAGCAGCCGGAACACCTCGGCCTTGGCACCGATATCGATGCCGCGACTGGGCTCGTCGAGGATGACGACCCGTGGCCGGGTCGCCAGCATCTTGCCGATGACGACCTTTTGCTGATTGCCGCCCGAGAGTGACCCGATACCGGCCGCACCGCCGTCGGTCTTGATATGCACGTTGCGAATGGAATCCTCGATCACGTTCTGCTCGCGAGCGCGCGAGGTCAGAAAGCCCCGGGTAAAGGCACCGATGCTGGCCAACGACAGGTTCTCGCCTACTGCCATGGTCTGCACCAGCCCATCACGCTGGCGATCTTCCGGCACCAGCACCAGCCCGCGCTCTATACGCTCGGCAATGCTCAGACCGGAAATATCCTCACCCTCCAGCATGATCCGACCGTCGCTTGCCGGTACGCGCCCCGCAGCGCACTCCAGAAGCTCCGTGCGCCCGGCCCCCATCAGGCCGTAAATACACACGATTTCCCCGGCGCGTACTGCCAGCGACAAACGATCCACAACCGAACGTTCCGGTACGGCCACATCCGCCACGCTGATGTTGTCAAACGACAGCGCCACCTCGCCCATTTCATAGCCGGTCGGCGGCGAGCCCAGATCGAAGTTCTCGCCCACCATGTGACGCACGATCCACTCCAGATCGATCTCGCGGCGCTCGGCCCAGGCGGTCATGGCGCCATCACGCAGCACCACGGCGTGATCGGTAATGGTCAGCGCCTCTTCCAGGTGATGCGAGATATAGACGATCGAGACGCCGCGACTCTTTAAATCCTCGATGACCCGAAACAACACTTCAACTTCCGAAGCCGACAGGGCCGAGGTCGGCTCATCCATGATCAGAATGCGCGAGTTGACTGACAGCGCCCGGGCAATCTCCACAATCTGCTGCTGACCCAGACGCAGGTCTTCCACCAGCGTCATCGGATCGATGGGCTCATCCAGTTCCGCCATCAGTCGCTCGGTTTCACGGGCCTCGCCGGCATAATCCACACCGCCCGGCCCACCCAGTTCACGTCCCATGAAAATGTTGTCACGCACATTCATGTTGGGCGCCAGACTCAGCTCCTGATGGATGATTGAAATCCCGTGGCGCTGGGCATCCACGGTGGAAGAAAAACGCACCGACTCACCGTCAAGCACAATCTCGCCAGCACTGGGCTGCATTACGCCGGAAAGAATTTTCATCAGCGTCGACTTGCCCGCGCCGTTTTCACCAAAAAGCGTGGTGACCTGACCGCGGCGGATATCGAAGTTGACACTTTTGAGCGCGTGCACGCTGCCAAAGGACTTGGCCACATTACGCGCCGACAGCACGACATCACCCGTCTTACTGCCCGAAATCGTTGACCTGTCCATGACACTGTTTGCGCTGCTCATGGCATTCACTCCTGTCCCGCCCTACTGCACATCGAGGGCCACCGGGGTGACCAGCCAGTTTTTGGGATTGATCATCTGAAACACGCCGGTGACCTCAACGGTTTTACCGCTCAGCGCTGCAGTATCCACACCTTCGAGTACCTCGGCCTTCATGGCATTGTTGATGGCAGCACCCGCATCTTGATACTCGATCTGATTGGTAAACTGGCCAAAGCTGATGTCGCCGGTGGCATCACGCAGTGTGGTGCCATTGATGGCCGGCCCGGTCTGCACCCGAATCCGGGTGCCTTCAGGCATATCGGGAATGTCGATCGTGTAGATGCCGGATTTGCCCTCTCCGACCGTGCCGGTGAAATGCACCGGAAAGATTGGAGCAATCCCGCTGGCCACTCCGTAGCGCTCGCCGGCCGCGCTGGCATCATCATTTAGCGCCTGTGCCAGTTCCGGGGCCTCCACGGCGCGCGATTCAACGTTTTGCATAATTTCCGGGAACTGCTCCTGACCATAACGCTCTGCTGAAAACTGTCCGCTCTGAACATCGGACTGCGCACCCTGCTCGACCACATGCGTATCCCAGGCCATGGCGGCGGCCACGACTACCACCACAACTGCCGTGATGGCACGACTCTTTTTTTTGCGGGAGCGAGGGCGGGCATGGGTACTGGCATCTGCTGTCATATCAAACCGGTCTCCACTGCAGGGGCGGGTGTTTGCAAGACTTTCAGGCGCACTGGACGCTACATCGATAGTGCCTGACTCGAATCATTTGACCTGCCTTCGTTCAAATGTATTAACGCTGTGACGCCTGCTGCCTGCAATCCCCGGGCGGACTCCAAGCGCTAAGACTTTATGCTTAACGTTTTTAACGCTCTGAAATAAAAGGCAATAAACTGATTCATCGGGAGGGGCTGCGACTAAAGTTAGTCGCCGTAGAGGGCATTGATAATGAGAGCATTTTCTCCCGGACAGATCATTGGTGCGTTACCTCCTGTTAGTTGTTGACAGTTCACAATGCTATTAATGGCAATCATGACGTCTGCTTTATTGTGTCGACAGGAGCTATACATGAGCATTAAAAGCCTTCAGCGCACCACCCTTCGTGACCAGTGTCTAAACGCACTGCGATCGGCGATCACCACCGGGCAGCTACCGCCCGGCCATCATCTGGTGGAGACCGATCTATCCAACGCGTTTGGCGTTAGCCGTGGCACCCTGCGTGAGGCCATGCGTCGTCTGGAGCAGGAAGGGCTGCTGGTCGCAGGTGCACGCGGTCAGCTCAGCATACGCTACATCGATAGCAAGGAAGTTTTAGACATCTACCGGGTTCGCACATCGCTGGAGACCCTGGCCGCACGGCTAATCTGTGACCAGCCAGAGCGAGAGGCTCATATTGCAAGACTGGCCGCACAGGCCGAGAAAATGGCTCGCCTTGAAGGCAACCTGACTGAACAGATCGAGGCCGATATGGGCTTTCATCGCCTCCTGTGTCAACTCAGTGGCAACGAGGTACTGCTGAAAACCTGGGCGACGCTGGAAGGGCCGATTCGCATCTGCATCATGTCGGCAGGTCTTGAACGCGCCTTGCATAACATGGCTGCGGAGCGTCACGTCAGAATCATTGATGCCATGCGTGAGGAGGACGGCGATCGGACCGCAGCCGTACTGGCCAACCACATGCAGGAAGCAGCACTGCGCCTGTCACAGGCACTTCACCAGCAGGCCGACGAGCAGATGAGGTGAAAGCGGACGCAGGCATGGCCTGCGCCCAACATCATCAATACATGTGCATGCCGCCGTTGATATCAAGCGCGGCACCAGTGGTATAAGAGGAGAGCTCGGAGGCCAAAAACAGAAAGCCGCGCGCTACATCCGCGGCATCGCCCAGGCGATTAAGTGGGATACCGGTCAGAATCTGCGTTTTTATTTCATCGGTTAGCTTGCCGCCAGTGATATCGGTCTGAATCAGGCCAGGCGTCACCGAATTGACACGAATATTGTGGACGCCGAACTCACGTGCCATCGCCTTTGAAAGGCCCAGCATACCCGCCTTGGCCGCGCTATAGTGCGGACCGCCAAAAATGCCGCCGCCGCGCTGGGCAGAGACCGACGAGGTGTTCACGATAGCACCGCCCTTCTGCTCCACCATGTAAGGCAGTACGGCCTGAGACATGTACAGCATGCCGCGTAGGCTGACGTCAGTGACCTGCTCGTAGTTCTCTGCCGTGATCTCCATGGTTTTCAGCGGCTGGGTAATGCCCGCATTGTTGATCAGCACGTCGATACGCCCAAAGGCGTCTGCCACCGTCTTCGCGGCCGCCTCACAGGAAGCCTTGTCGGTCACGTCGCAGACTACCCCGAGCGTACGCTCACTGCTGACATCAGCCGCCGCCTCGCGGCTTTTTTCCAGATCCAGATCGGCAATCACCACAATGGCGCCATGCTCGTGAAAGAGTCGCGCGGCAGCCTTGCCGATCCCGCGGGGACCGGCGCCGCCGGTGATGATGCATACCTTATCTTCCAACAATCCTTTCATGATGTACTCCTGGACGAGGTTGAAGTGAATGACCACGGGTAATTACAGGGCCGGATGGTTCTGCGCCGTCCAGCGCAAGGACGCCGCCACGTCGCGCTCGATCTCCTCAAGCGGCAGTGGCTCGGCCTGTTTGTTGGGCTGCGCGTGCTCATCACGCCGCAGCCGGAAGGGCAGTTCGAGGCTAAAGGGCAGGCGGCGCGCCGCCAGTGCCTCAACAATGGGGGCATAGTCGATATCACCGGTACCCAGCGCACCAAAGTGATAGCCATCATGTCCGCGGCTCACCGCCTTGAGGTGCAGATGGTCGCTCTGCGGGATGGCTTGGAGCGCGTCATCAAGAGGCGACAGCGCCGGGCAATGCGAAATCAAATTGCCCGGGTCGTAGTTGATGCCGGCCGCAGACGCATCGAGTCGCGCCAGCAGCGTCGATAGCTCACTGGCCTGGTTAATCAGGTTATTGCTGCCATCACCCGGGTTTTCGAACAGGAGTTTGACGCCCGCCTCGCGCGCGGACGACATCATGTGATCGAGTCCCTGTTCGAAATGATCACGCCCGGCCTGGCTTGCCGCATTGGAAATCAGATAACGCGCCCCCAGGGCCGCGGCAAAGCGAATACGCACTGCCATGCTCTCGGCAGCCCCGGCCTCGCCAAGGTCGATATGAGCCGACAGCACCGTACAGCGCTGGCCGTGGCGCGCCATCAGGGTGCGCAGCTCATGGGCCAGTTCGTCGTTTAAATCGTCATCGGTGAACTCGTTGACATAGCCCTTGATGAAAGCCACTTCAACATCACCGATATTGAGCCGCGCCATCGAAGCGAAAACGTCAGGCCAGTCGTAGCCATCCCAGGCCGCGGTACTGACCGACATGCCAACAGCACGCATCTGTTCGGCAGAGGGCAGTTCAACACTCATTCCAGCCTCCTTTGTCGACTGTTAACAATAAAAACAGTCAAAGTTTGATACGGCATCCATCTAGAAAGCCGCGTCCCGTTCTAACCCGCCGGAAACAGTGCCGGCACATAGCTCACCAACATCAATACAATCAGTGCGAAAATGTAAAATGGCACCAGCGCACGGGCCGTCTCTTCAATCCGTACGCCGGCAATCGAGGAGGAGATAAAGAGCGTGGTACCGACCGGCGGCGTAAAAAGCCCGATGGCAAGGTTGAGCACCATCATGATGCCCAGCTGTATCAGACTCATATCGATGGCGTCTGCCAGCGGAATCATGATGGGCGCCAACAGCAGGATGGCTGGCGTCATGTCGATGACAGCCCCTACCACCAGCATCAACAGGTTCATGAATACAATGATCAGTACATCGGAGAGCTCCAGCCCATTAACGAAGCTCACCAGCTGCGCAGGCAGCTGATCCACTGTCATGATCCAACCCAGTACAGAGGAAGCCATGATCAGCAGCATGACGGCGCCAGTGGCACGCCCGGCACTGAGAATTGACTGCAGCACGCTGGCAAAACCGAGATCGCGATAGCAGATCCGTACAATCAGCGCATAGAACACCGCTACCACGCTGATTTCGGTTGGTGTCGCAATACCGCCGATCAGGGCGCCCAGGATAATGACCGGCATCAAAAGGGCCGGCAGGGATTCGAAGAAGCCGCGGATGATGCCGAACAGCGAAAAGGGCTGATTTTGACGAGGGAAATTGCCGCGTCGAGCAATCAGATATACGGCGATCAGGCTGGCCAGACCAAATATCAAACCCGGAATAATACCGGCCAGAAAGAGCGCCCCGACCGATACCTGGGAGACGCTTGAATAGATGATCAACGGGATTGAAGGTGGAATGATGACGCCTATGACCGAGCTGGCCGAATTGACCGCAGCAGCAAAGGGCGCCGGGTAGCCTTCCCGCTTTTGCCAGGGGATAAGCACCGAGCCCAGCGCTGAGGCATCTGCCACTGCAGAGCCCGACACGCCGGCAAACAGCATCGAGGTGACCACACTCACCTGCCCCAGCGCGCCACGCACTCGGCCCACCAGCAACCCGGCAAAATGGATGATACGCTGGCCCAGCGTACCTGCAATCAGCAGCTCGCCGGCCAGAATAAAAAACGGGATCGCCAGCAGCAGCGAGCTCTGGGTGGAATCAAAAAAGCGCTGGGCCGCGATGGATAGCGGATAGTTTCCACTGACCAGAATACCCAGGCTGCTGGCGCCCAGCAGGGCATAACCGATCGGCAGCGCCAGGGCCAGCAACAGCATGAAAAGAGGCAGGGCAATCAGCGTCATACCGGCATCTCCTTGATGACAGACTCACGCCCGCTAACCAACCCGATCAAATCGATGATGGCCAGCAAGAGCACACCGATGGCGCCGACCGGCAGACTGTAAAAGGCCCAGCTGGCCGACCACCCCAGAACGGGCGTGCTCTGATACTGTAAAAACATCAAAAGTGACTGTGACTGATAAATCAGTGATGCCATCAAAATGATGATGAATCCTTGCATGACGGACAGCACGACACGCCCGGTGGCCGCCGACATCTTTCTCAAAAAGAAATCTACGCCCAGGTGCTCATGGCGTGCTGCAGCCATGACTACGCCACCCATGACCAGCCAGGGAAAAAGAATAACGGGCAGCTCACTGCCCCACGCCAGCGAACCATTCAGGAAATAGCGCACGACAACACCGGCCATCAACGTCACACCAATGATCAGTGTGGTCATCAAAACGACGACACTGCCGGCCAGATCAAAAAGTCGTCGACCGCGGGCAAGCCATCTCACCAACCTGCCCGTTGACGCCTGACGTTCCTGCTGCACCGGGTCTGCATGCGTCTGCCTTTTTTTCATCTGCCCGACCTGCGGAGTGTGTAATGCCTGTTCGTTGAGCACACCATGCGATTGCGTCATGGGTTTGCCCCCACCTTCTTTTTATCATCACGTCGTATCAGGGCTGGGCGACAGTTCCGGCGCCCCGGCCCCGACATGAGGATCAGTTAGTACCCGGGTGCTGTGCGTTGGCGCTTTTGGCCGCCTCGCGGGCTCGGCTAACGATATCGCCAAGTTTGCCTTCCCAGGTTTCATCCACTGACGCAGTCGCCTGGCGAAATGCCTGGGTATCCACATTGTTGATGGCAATAGACTTGTCACTGCGCAGTTTTTCCAGCAGCTCATCGGTCTGACTGATCAGGGTTTGACGTTCAAAATCGGTGGATTCACGAGCCGCTTTCATGAGGGCCTCCTGGTTGTCTTTTGAAAGACGCTGCCAGGAGGCAAGTCCGATCACCACAGGGGTGGTTTCATAGCGATAGTCCGACAGCGACAGATACTTCTGCACTTCCTCCAGGTGCGAGGAGACGATGTTGACTACAGGGTTCTCCTGACCGTCCACGGTGCCCTGTTTAAGCGCTACGTAGAGCTCGCCAAAGGCCAGCGGCGTCGGGTTGGCACCCAAGGCGCGCAATGTATCGATGGTCACTGGATCCTGTGGCGTACGCATCTTCAGACCCTTCATGTCAGAAGGCGACGTGATTGGGCGGACGTTGTTGGTGAACTGGCGCAATCCATTGTCCCACCAGGCCAGAACCTTAAAGCCGCGCTGCTCAGCCTGTTCGGAGACCTCGTCACCAATCTCGCCATCCACGACCTGCCAGGCCGCCTGCGGGGAGTCAAAAAGAAAAGGCAGGCCAAACACGTTGGCCTTGGGCACAATATTGGCCAGGGCACCCTGACTATTGGCACTCAGCCCCAGTGCACCGCTTTGTACCTGCTGCAGCATCTGTAAATCAGATCCCAGCTGTTCCGACCCCTGAATGGTCAGCTCAAGCTCGCCCTTGCTGTATTCGTTAACCAGCTCGGCCATATGCTCGGCAGCCAGCGCCCTTGGGTTGCCCGGGGCAGCACCATGCCCCAATACCAGCGTTTGTGCTGCCTGTGCACTACTTCCCATTAGTGCACTGGCCCCTAGCCCTGTTGCCAGGGCAAAGGTCTGACACCAGCGCCAGCCTTTCGAAAATCCCTGACTCCTGTTTTGCCGCCCACTCATGGTGATCCGCTGCATGATGCTGTCCTCGATCTGGCCGATGGAAACCTGCAGGCAGCCCCTTTGGCGCCGCCTTTACTCATGATTTAAAGCAATACACGGCGGCATTGTTAACAGTCAACCTAATCAATTGTTCGACTTTGGGCTTACTCATCAAGTAATTGTTTTCAAAGCCCTAAAATCGCCAAAAAAGGAACTCTAAGACCAAAGATTACGTCGTGGCGCTTCCAATTAAAAGTTTTGGTCAACCAATAAAAAGAACAGATGGCAACTCTAGCTGCCATATTTTTCTTCAAAAATTCTTTTATGGCCTGCTTGAACCAAGGTCTTATGTGATTCATGGAAGCGCTTCTGCAGACTATCCAAAATTGGTACTACCAATTAATTGCAACCGCACCATTCGGGAGCTGACATGCAAGCACAGACATCAACACCTGATCGCGAGATTTCACTTGATGAACGCGCCTTCCGGATTCGCCAGAAAGCGCTAAGGATGGGCGAGGTCCAGGGACAGGGCTATGTCGGCCAGGCGCTCGGCGTCGCCGACGTGCTGGCGGTGGCCTATTTCCATGCCACTCGCTATCAGGCGGACGACCCCGAATGGGAAGGTCGAGACCGTTTCCTGCTCTCTATCGGTCACTACGCCATCGCACTCTACGCCGCCCTGCTGGAAGCAGGCTTCGTGGCGGAAAGCGAGCTTGAAAGCTACGGCAGTGATGACAGCTGTCTGCCAATGTCCGGCATGGCGGCCTACACGCCGGGCATGGAGATTACCGGCGGCTCGCTCGGTCACGGCCTGGGTATTGCGGTCGGCATGGCGCTAGGGCTCAAGCGCAAAAAGTCGGATTCGTTCGTCTACAACCTGCTCTCCGATGGCGAGCTCAATGAAGGCTCCACATGGGAGGCTGCCATGTCGGCCTCGCACCACAAGCTCGATAACCTCATCGCCATTGTGGACGTTAACAATCAACAGGCCGACGGCCCCACACCCACCACATTGGGCTACGAGCCGCTGGTGGATCGCTGGGAAGCCTTTGGCTGGTACACACAACGTGTTGATGGCAACGACATCGAGGCGCTGGTAGAGGCCTTTGACAACGCCCGCAAGCACCCTGAGACCAAACCGCGCATGATTTTGTGCGACACGCTGATGGGCAAGGGCGTGCCGTTTCTGGAAGAGCGTGAGAAAACCCACTTCATTCGGGTCGATGCCGATGAGTGGCAAAAGGCACTGGAGGTGCTGGAAGCCGGATTTAAAGCATCCTGAGCCTTTATCTACCTTAGACGCCCTTCGCCATTTATCGCTGGAGTAGAAAACATGAGCCAGGCTCAACAGAACCAACCCCGCAAGAAACTGACCACGTCAGCGATGATTGCCTCCATCGCCGACGAAAATCAGCCAACCCGCCCGGCGCCCTTTGGCCATGCGCTGGTGGAGCTGGCACGTCAACGCGAAGAGATCGTCGGCCTGTCGGCGGATCTGGCCAAGTACACCGATCTGCATATCTTTGGTCAGGCGTTTCCGGACCGTTTCTATCAGATGGGCATGGCCGAGCAGCTACTGTTTGGTGCCGCCGCCGGCATGGCACGCGAAGGCTTTATCCCCTTTGCCACCACCTATGGTGTATTCGCCTCGCGTCGTGCCTATGATTTCATCGCCATGGGCATCGCCGAAGAGAAGCTCAACGTCAAGATCGCCTGCGCCCTGCCGGGCCTGACCACCGGTTACGGCCCCAGCCACCAGGCAACCGACGACGTGGCCATCTTCCGCGCCATGCCCAACCTCACCATCATCGACCCGTGCGATGCGCTGGACATCGAGCAGGCCGTACCTGCCATGGTCGAGCACCAGGGCCCGGTCTACATGCGCCTGTTGCGCGGCAAGGTACCGGTCGTACTGGATGACTACGCCGACTACCGCTTTGAGATCGGCAAGGCCAGGGCCCTGACCGAAGGCAACGAAGTGCTGCTGATTTCAGCAGGCTTTATGACCATGCGTGCGCTGGAAGCCGCCGAGCAGCTTCGTGCCGATGGCATTGGCGTGCGCGTGCTGCATTCACCAACCATCAAGCCGCTGGACGAGCAGACTATCCTGCAGGAGGCGCAAAACAACGGCCGACTGGTCGTGGTGGCCGAAAACCATTCCGAGGTAGGTGGGCTGGGCGAAGCTGTGGCGTCCTTATTGATGCGACGCGGCATTAATGTGCCCTTCAAGCAGATTGCCCTGCCGGATGCCTTCCTTGACGCCGGCGCCCTACCGACCCTACACGACCGCTACGGTATTTCTACCGAGGCCATGGTGCGCCGCATCCGCGGCTGGATGTAACACCAAAGCGGGTATTGTCCGTCTTTACATTGACGGGTCGGAAAATGCCAAAATGGCTTCCGATCCTTTTAATTGCGACGTTGCCATGACCGATACCCTGCTGGCCCGCCTGCGCGAGCTGGTCACCATTACCCGAATGGATGAACAGGGGCGGCTTCGGCTGCCCCCTGAACGTGAACTGGCCACGCATTTCGGCCTGCAGCGTTCAAGCCTGCGTGAACATCTGGCCACGCTTGAGCATCTGGGATTTATCGAGCGTACCCAGGGACGCGGCACTTTTCTGAAGATGCCAAAGCCGGATTTCGTCCAGCTCTATTTCGATCTGGCGCTGCAGTTGAACTATGTCTCGGTCGAGGCCCTTGAAAGTGCTCGCGAAATGATGGAGCGCGAAATCGTTCAGCAGGCCGCCAGGCTTGCCGAAGACCGGGACGTAGATATTCTTGCGGCGCTATGCGATCGCATCAAGCATGCGACCAGTATCGAGGAAGGCATCAATGCTGATTACGAGTTCCACGAACAGCTGGCCTGGATGACCCGCAACCCGGTGATCATGATGCTTTTCCAGGGACTGGCCTCGGTGCTCAAGCAGGTGCTGCATCACCGCCGCGTGCTGGTCAGACGCTCTCGCGATAGCGCCGAACAAACCAATGCCACCCATGATGCCATTGTCGAGGCCCTGAAGGCGCGTAACCCCGAGGCAGCTCGCCAGGCCATGAGTGCGCATTTCGAGGTATGGAACGAGCAGTCCCTGCGAATACAGAGTCTGCGCAGCGCTCCGGGAGCGCCAACAGTATCTCAGGACTGACGCGAGGCCTCGTCGAGATGCAAAAGGGTATGGGCGTTGGTGGCGCTGGTGGCCAGAACGTCGATCACACCGGTGCGCAGTGCCCCCAGGATGCCGGCGGCCTTGGTACTTTCACTGGCAATGGCGATGACTTCGGGAATGCGCGCCAGATCCGGGATGGTGAGTCCGATCACACGGCCCTGCATGGGCGTGCTGGAAGCGTGGCCGTTCAGATCTATGAAGTCATAGCCCATCATGTCGCCGACCGTACCGGACAGGCGCGCCTCGGCAATTTCGGAGGGCGAGAACCAGCCCATGCGCACCATATTGCTGTCTTCGGACAGATCCCCCACACCGATCATGGCGATATCGGCGCGTCGGGCGCGATCGAGCGTCTGGCGCACGGTCGGGTTGTCCAGCATGGCATCGCGCAGCTCGGCACTGGCCACCATGGCGGGCGCATAGAGCGTTTCACTCTCGCCGCCGAATTTCGCCGCCAGCCGCCGACAGATGTGATCCGGGTTCATGTACTCCCCGGCGCGCAGCGAGCCGCCGATGGCGCAGATAAACGAGCACTGACGGGTGCGCTGGGTAAAGACGTTATCCGCCACGGTGCCGACGTTGCGACCCATGCCGACGGCCACCATGGTGCCGTCTTCCAGCGTACGCGAGAGGTGATCGGCCACCAGACTCGAAACCTCGTGACGCTGCTGGTCGGCATCGGCGCAGTCCAGCGCAATCAGCGCCCGGCGAATGCCAAAGCGGCGGATCAGGGCCTGTTCGATCTCGGCGGCCACTGACGGATGATGACGCACACGAACATCCACGATGCCCTCCGTCTGCGCCCGCTTGAGCATGCGCCCGACCTTGATGCGCGACATGCCAAGACGGACCGCGATCGCCTCCTGAGTTTCACCCTGCATGTAGTACAGACTGGCAATCTCGGTCATCAGCACAATGTCGGGATCAGCACGCTCGGTCATCAGAGACTGCTCCAAAAAAGGATCCTGCCCTGCTGTTGGCGCCTGGCAGGGTATCGATATAAAAACGGCGCATCATGAGATGCGCCGCTGCGTCGTTCAACCCATCGTCTGTCAATCGGAGTCGATACATGCCCGACCCGACAGCCAGGGCATCTCAGCCGTTGGCGCCCTGGCCACGCTCGTATTCGTTGATACGATCGACCTTGGCCTGTGAGCCGCCCCCGCTGAACTCGCTTTCCAGGAAGGACTCGGCAATCTTTTTGGCCAGCTCGACACCGATGACGCGCGCGCCCATGGTCAGGATCTGGGCATCGTTGCTCTTGCGCGCGCGCTCGGCAGAATAGGTATCGTGCGCCTGTGCGGCACGAATACCCGGCACCTTGTTGGCCGAGATGGCCACACCAATGCCGGTGCCGCAGATCAGAATGGCGCGATCGACACGACCTTCCTTGACCGCATGGGCAGCGGCAAAGGCGATATCGGGATAAAGCACCGGTTCGGCATTATGGGTGCCGAAATCTTCGACCTCGTGACCCAGCGAGCGCACGTGCTCGACCATGGCCTGCTTCATGTCATAAGCGGCTTCATCACATCCGAGTGCGACCCGAAGCTTTTTGGTCTCTGCTGTCATGATTTCTCCTGGTGAACGGTCACCGTCTACGTTGACACTTTTATAGCGTAGGCCTTACCGATCATATGAACAAAGCGTATTCATATGAAAGACCCTGCCAGCTCATAACCTCGGCTCGTAAAAACGCTCTCAACTGCCGAAGATATCACCCCTTTGGGCATAAATACGCTGCCACACCCCCTACAAAGGGCGATAGTAAAACCAAAGTCTCATGCGAAGTGATCGGCCGCAGGGCTAATATAGTCCCAACGTTTCTAACAAATGTACACGTCAGGATCATATTATCGTTCTGACAATTTCCTGTTCGGGTGCGCATGCACGCGAAGGGGAGAGAGGCATCAAACGTCCCTGCATCAAGGAGCAGCGCGCGATGCCCGGTCATTTTCGCCTTATCAGGAGTACGCCCGTCATGACACGCCTTTTCAACGACCCGATTGCCTTTGTTGACGAAGCCACCGAAGGCTTTGTGGCCGCTCACGCTCACCGGGTGCGCCAGGTGCCCGGCGGCGTAATCCGCAGCACGAAAAGCGAGCCGAATACCGTTGCCGTCGTGATCGGCGGCGGCTCCGGTCACTACCCGGCCTTTTGCGGCCTGGTCGGCCAGGGTCTGGCGCACGGCGCCGCGATGGGCAACCTGTTTGCCTCGCCATCGGCCCAACAGATCTATACGGTCGCTCGTGCCGCCAACAATGGCGCTGGCGTTCTGCTGAGCTATGGCAACTATGCCGGTGACGTTTTGCACTTTGGACAGGCACGCGACCGGCTGGTCAGCGAAGGCATCCCCTGTGAAATGGTCAAGGTCATCGACGACGTTTCCAGCGCCAGTCTTGAAGAGATTCAAAAGCGTCGTGGCATTGCAGGCGACCTGACCGTGTTCAAGATTGCCGCGGCCGCTGCCGAAGCCGGCTATTCGCTTGAAGAAGTGGTGCGCGTGGCGGAAGCCGCCAATCTGCGTACCCGCTCCTTCGGCGTGGCCTTTGATGGCTGCACCCTGCCCGGTGCCGATGACGCCCTCTTCCATGTGCCGGAAGGCAAGATGGCCGTCGGTCTCGGTATCCACGGCGAGCCCGGCATCAGCGAGCAGGATATTCCCACTGCCGACGAGCTGGCCGAGCTGCTGGTCAAACGGCTGCTGGAAGAGCTTCCAGAAGGCGTGGGCAGTGCAAAGGGCGCCCGCGCCTCGGTGCTGCTCAACGGTCTGGGGACGGTGAAATATGAAGAGCTGTTCGTGGTCTATCGCCGCGTCAACCAACTGCTGAAAGAGGCAGGTCTCGAGATTGTCGACCCCGAAGTGGGCGAACTGGTGACCAGCCTCGATATGGCCGGCGCCTCGCTGACGCTGTTCTGGCTTGATGACGAGCTCGAGAAATTCTGGGCCGCGCCCTGCGACACGCCTGCCTACAGCAAGGGCAGCGTGACGGCCGTCGAACAACTCGACGCCGCCGAACTCGACATTCCCGACCCCGATGCCATTCCCGATGCCACCCAGGAGTCCCAGGACGCGGCGGCAAAAGTGCTTGCCGCCCTTGAAACCACCTACAAGGTGATCGAAGAGAACGAAGAGGAGTTCGGTCGCATTGACGCCGTGGCCGGCGATGGCGATCACGGTATTGGCATGGCACGCGGTGGCAAGGCAGCCGTTGAAAAGGCCCGCGAGGTAAAAGAGCGCGGCGCCGGTGCCGGGACAACCCTGCGCATGGCAGGCGATGCCTGGGCCGACCGCGCCGGCGGCACCTCCGGCGCCATCTGGGGCGCGGCGCTGCATTCACTGGCCATGGCCATCGGCGATGAGAAAAAACCCGACGCTGCCTGTATCGCCCAGGGCGTTCGCGATGCCCGCGATAACATCATGCACTTTGGCAAGGCAAAGGTCGGCGACAAGACGCTGGTCGATGTGTTGGTGCCCTTCAGTGAAGTGCTGAGCGAGCGCATCGAGGCCGGCGATGATCTGAAAACGGCCTGGCAGGCCGGTGCAGATCGCGCCGAGCAGGCTGCAAAGGACACCGCCGATCTCGTGCCGAAAATTGGCCGCGCGCGCCCGCTGGCAGAAAAGAGCAAGGGCACCCCGGATGCCGGTGCAGTCTCGCTGTCCATGATCATCCGCGCCGTTGTGGATGTGCTCTAGGCGATTGTTTACGGTCCAACCACAGGAGAGAGACATGGCCGCCCCCTTGCTTATCGGCACCAGCCTCAAGATGTATTTTGGCTATCAGAAAACGCTGGACTGGTGTCGTCAGGTCACCGACATCGCTCGTCAGCATCCCGCCGTGACGCAGGGGCATGCCGCGCTTTTCATCATGCCCTCCTTCCCGACGCTGTCACCGGTGCTTGAGATCGTGCGCGACACTGATATCCGCATCGGGGCGCAGAACCTTTCCGATCAGCCGCCTGGCGCCTGGACCGGAGAAGTCAGCGCCGCCATGCTCGCCGAGATGGGCTGTCGCTGCGTGGAAGTCGGTCATGCCGAGCGTCGGCGCCATTTCCATGAAGATGAAACACTGATTGCCGCCAAGACCGCGCAGGCCATGGCAAACGGGCTCTCTCCCGTGCTGTGTGTGGGCGAGATTGAACAAGGCGACCCGGACGTTGCGGCCAGTGAGTGCATCCGTCAGGTAGAAAGTGCACTGACGGATGTCCCACAGCCCAGAGAGACCGATCTGATCGTGGCCTACGAGCCCCACTGGGCGATCGGTGCTCCTCAGCCGGCTTCGAAAGAGCATATCAGTGCCGTATGCATCAAGCTTCAGGCCTGGCTGGATGGCCACGGTGGCGGGCGCGTCATTTATGGGGGCAGTGCTGGCCCGGGACTTCTGTCACGTCTGGAGGGCAGCGTGCAGGGGATGTTCCTTGGCCGATTCGTGCATGATGCAAGCGCCTTTGAACAGATCCTTGATGAAGTCATGACCCTTCATGACGCGTCTCGCTGACGCTCGATTCCGAGATGACACATCAGTTTTGATGCGCCCTTCTTCATCCCAGGGGGGCGACATCACCATTTCATGCAGCTACTCTTGGCAAATAAAGATGTGCGACATCGATGCGGGCGCTGGTGCCACGGCCCATTGACTCGGTCGCTGTCGCCAGCGCCCCCTTTCACCACCAGCAGGCAGGAGTTCACCAAGATATGACCTCGCGTCGTCACCTCGCCAATGCCATCCGTGCGCTTTCAATGGATGCCGTGCAAAAGGCCAACTCCGGCCACCCGGGCATGCCGATGGGCATGGCTGACATCGCAGAAGTGCTCTGGAACGATCACCTCAGGCACAACCCGAAAAATCCTGACTGGGCAGAACGTGATCGGTTCATTCTGTCCAACGGCCATGGCTCAATGCTGCACTATTCGCTGCTGCATCTGACCGGCTATGAACTGCCGCTGGAAGAGCTCAAGAACTTCCGCCAGCTGGGCTCCAAAACGCCCGGTCACCCGGAACACGGCTATACCCAGGGCATCGAGACCACGACAGGCCCGCTGGGCCAGGGTCTGGCCAATGCCGTCGGCATGGCGGTCGCCGAGCGCACGCTGGCCGCTCAGTTCAACCGTGATGGTCATGACATCATCAACCACCGCACCTGGGTCTTTGCCGGTGACGGCTGCCTGATGGAAGGCATCAGTCATGAAGCCTGCTCGCTGGCCGGAACTCTGGGCCTTGGCAACCTGGTCGTCTTTTACGACGACAACGGCATCTCGATCGACGGTGAAGTTGAAGGCTGGTTCACCGATGACACCGCCAAGCGCTTTGAAGCCTATCACTGGAACGTCATTCGTGATGTCGACGGCCATGACGCCGAGCAGATCGATGCCGCCATCCGTGAAGCGAAGGAAGTCACCGACAAGCCGACTCTGATCATCTGCAAGACCGTGATCGGCTTCGGGTCGCCCAACAAGGCCGGCAAGGAGGAGAGCCACGGCGCGGCGCTGGGTGAAGAAGAAGTCGAAGCAGCCCGCAAGCAGTTGGGCTGGGAATACGGCGCGTTCGAGATCCCCGATGACGTCTACAAGGCGTGGGATGCCAGCGACAAGGGCCAGCAGCTCGAAGACGAGTACAAGCAGAAGATGGCCGCCTATGAAAAGGCCCATCCGGAACTCGCCAAAGAGCTTCAACGTCGCTACGACGGCAAGCTGCCCGAGAGCTTTGACGGCGATGCCCTGATCAAGCGGGCGCAGGAAAAGTCCGAAACTACCGCCTCGCGCAAGGCTTCTCTGGGCGTGCTCAACGAGCTGGCCCCGGAACTGCCTGAACTGTTTGGTGGCAGTGCCGACCTGGCGCCGTCCAACCTGACCCTCTGGAAGGGTGCCAAGGCGGTCAGCAAGGACAACTTCGACGGCAGCTACCTGCACTACGGTGTGCGTGAGTTCGGCATGGGCGCGATCGCCAACGGCATCGCCACCCACGGCGGCTTCATTCCCTATGACGCCACCTTCCTGGTATTCATGGAGTACATGCATAACGCTATTCGCATGTCGGCCCTGTCACATACCCGCATCCTCCACATCTTTACCCATGACTCCATCGGTCTGGGCGAAGACGGCCCGACCCACCAGCCGGTCGAGCAGCTGGCGGATCTGCGCAACCTGCCGGGCCTGGCAACATGGCGCCCCTGTGATGCCACGGAAACGGCTGCTGCCTGGGTTGAGGGTCTCATGCGTGAAACCGGCCCCACGGCGCTGATCTTCTCGCGTCAGGATCTGCCGGCCCAGTCGCGCGATGACAAGCAGCTCAAGAACATTCGTCGCGGCGGCTACGTCCTCAAGGACGCCGAAGGCGGCCAGCCGGAAATGATCCTGATCGCCACCGGTTCCGAAGTGGGCCTGGCGATGGATGCGGCAAAAGAGCTCGAAGGCAAGGGCAAAAAGGTTCGTGTGGTTTCCATGCCCTGCACCAGCGCGTTTGATGAGCAGGACGAGGCGTATCGCGAGTCCGTACTGCCCAACAGCGTTCGCAAGCGCATGGCGATCGAAGCCGCCATTCCGTCGACCTGGTACAAGTATGTGGGTCTGGACGGTCACGTGTTCGGCATGACCACCTACGGCGAATCCGGCAAGGCCGGTGATCTGTTCAAGCACTTCGGCTTCACGGTCGAGAAAGTGGTTGAGCGCGCCGAACAGATGTTCAAGGCGTAACTCGCCAACACGCACCGGGCGGCCCGCGCCGTCCGGTACTTCAGAGATCCTTTGTGCTGTAGACAAAGGACTGAAGGCAAAAGAAAGGGCCCGGCAATGAATTGCCGGGCCCTTTTGCGTCTCAAACGTCAGAACATGCCGATCAGGCGATGGTGACGCTCTTGTCCAGATAGACGTCCTGAATGGCGTTCAACAGGGCAACGCCCTCTTCACGCGGCTTCTGGAACGCCTTGCGTCCGGAGATCAGACCCATGCCGCCGGCACGCTTGTTGATGACCGCGGTACGCACGGCTTCACCCATGTCGGAATGGCCCTTGGAGCCGCCGCCAGAGTTGATCAGGCCAGCACGGCCCATGAAGCTGTTGACGACCTGATAGCGTGCCCAGTCAATCGGGTTGTCGCTGAGCAGTTCGTCATAGACGCGGTCATGCGTATGACCAAAGCCGACCGCGCGATAGCCACCGTTGTTCTCCGGCAGCTTCTGCTTGACGATGTCAGCGTTGATGGTCGCTGCCAGATGCACGGCCTGACTGGTGAGGTCAGAAGAGACGTGATAATCGGTACCGTCTTTCTTGAACTCGGGGTTACGCAGGTAGGACCACAGCACGGTGACCATGCCCAGCTCATGCGCGCGCTCAAACGCCTCGCTGATCTCCTGGATCTGGCGACGGCTTTCCGGCGAGCCGAAATAGATGGTGGCACCAACGGCGACACAACCCATGTCATGCGCCTGCTCGACCTGCGCAAAAATCGTCTGGTCGTAGATGGCCGGATAGGTCAGCGTCTCGTTGTGGTTGAGCTTGACCATCATCGGAATGCGGTGCGCGTAGCGACGGGCTACCGATGACAGGACACCCAGCGTGGAGGCGACGCAGTTACAGCCGCCCTCAATGGCCAGCTCAACGATGTTTTTCGGATCAAAATACTGCGGGTTGGGCGCAAAGGAAGCGCCGGCCGAGTGCTCGATTCCCTGATCCACCGGCAGCATGCTCACATAGCCTGTGCCACCGAGTCGGCCATGGTTGAAGATGGTCTGCATGTTGCGCAGTACGTGCGGCGAGCGGCTGCTGTCCATCATGACCCGAGTAACAAAATCGGGGCCCGGCAGGTGCAGGTCCTCTTTCTTGAATCCGGCACAGGTATGGTTCAACAGGCTATCCGCTTCCTCTCCCAGCAGCCTGGCGATATCTGTCATTATCTTCATCCTCTTTTCTACGAAAGATTTTGCATTGCCGCAGACCAATGCCGCGGCCTGGACAGCATAAGCAACTATACGTTGCAGTTCATGTCATGTTTTGTCAGTAGTATTCACGCATGAAGGCGGCCGCACTGCATGTCTGTCACAGACGACCACGTGCTCAGGGCCGCCATGACGGGTTCCCATTGTGAGGCGACAACACCTTGGCTCACTTGACCGCGATGCGCGCTATCGCCACCCCCTGGACGAAAGTCGCATACCCGCCACAGCGCCCGTCCCATCGATAATGACGCCCGCGGCGACTGTCTTCATTTTCCATGTCCCTGCTATGCTGGGGGAAGTTTTCAAATCGGTCCTGAAGGCAGTATCAGGGCTATCCTTACCGCTCAATGCTTACCACTTACCATTACGGGAGTAGCGACATGACTGTGCGCAAGATGTCCGAGCTGAATCTCGCCGGCCAGCGTGTCCTGATTCGTCAGGACCTCAACGTGCCAATCAAGGATGGAAAGGTCACCTCGGATGCCCGCATTCGTGCCAGCCTGCCCACCATTCGCACGGCCCTTGAGCAAAATGCTCGCATCATGCTGATGAGCCATCTGGGCCGCCCGACCGAAGGGGAGCCCAACGACGAAGAGTCGCTGGCACCGGTGGCCAATCACCTGGGTGAGCTGTTGGGCATGACGGTACGCCTGGAGCGCGACTATCTGGAGCAGGACCCCGAGGTACAGGAAGGGGAAGTCGTGCTGCTGGAAAACGTGCGCTTCAACAAGGGCGAGAAAAAGGACGACGAGGCCCTGGCGAAGAAATATGCCAGCCTCTGCGACATCTACGTGATGGATGCCTTTGGCACCGCGCACCGCGCTCAGGCCTCGACCCACGGCGTGGCCCGCTTTGCCCCGGACGCCTGCGCCGGTCCGCTGCTCTCCTCGGAGCTGGACGCACTCGAAAAGGCCCTGTCCAGCCCGAAGCGCCCGATGGTCGCCATCGTCGGCGGCTCCAAGGTCTCTTCCAAGCTTGAGGTCCTCAACGCCCTTTCCGAGAAGTGCGACCAGCTGATCGTGGGCGGCGGTATCGCCAACACCTTCATCGCGGCTGCCGGCTACAACGTGGGCAAATCCCTGTATGAAGCCGACCTGGTCGATCAGGCCAAGGCCCTGATGGACAGGGTCAGCGTGCCCCTGCCCATCGATGTGGTCGTGGCGACCGAGTTCTCCGACAAGGCCGAGGCGGTCATCCGCAACGTCGATGAGGTGCGTGACGATGAGATGATTCTCGATGTCGGCCCCCAGACCGCCGAGACCTACGCCGAGGCTCTGCGTGAAGCCGGCACCATTTTGTGGAACGGTCCGGTCGGCGTGTTTGAGATCGATCAGTTCAGTGGCGGCACGAAGGCCATGGCACATGCCATTGCCGACAGTGACGGCTTCTCGATTGCCGGCGGTGGTGACACGCTGGCCGCCATCGACAAGTACAGCGTCACCGATGATATCTCCTATATCTCTACCGGTGGCGGTGCGTTCCTCGAGTACGTCGAAGGCAAGACCCTGCCGGCCGTCAGCGCCCTGCGCGACGCCGCGAAATAACGTCTGACGACACGCTGCTCAAGCTCGATAAAGGGGCCCGGTTCCTTCCCGGAACAGGGCCCCTTTTGTAACGCCTTTTTGCAAGCATGTTTCCGTAGCTCCTGCTCGGCGCTACACTGCGACAAAGTGCAAAACAGGCCATCCATGAACAAACGACTCTTTTATGCCGGTAGCTGGCCCGATTCCGCTGCCCTGCTCGAAGGCGCCCTGTGGGTCGGCTATGCCTGGAGCATTCAGTGGTCGCTGGTCAACCATCAGAGTCTCGTCTTTTTGCTGGCGACCCTTGTGGTACTGGTCTGCGCGCTGACAACGCTTTTGTGGCAACCGCTGAAACTCACGCTTGCTCGCTACCGGGTCAGAAAACGTCGCACCGAAATGTGGATGCACATCCTCTACCCCCCGATGCTGCTGGCCCCGCCGCTGTGGTGGTTGCTCGAACGCATCGTTGGCAGTTTGCCCGACGCCCAGCAATGGACTTTGGCCTGTCTTTTGATGACGGTTGGCTGGCTGGTCTTTCTGATTTCACTTCTGATCAAACGTCTTATCCGCCAATACCGTCAGTCACTGAGCGATCACGCCGCGGACTGACGGTTCAGCTACCCTTGAGGCTTTTCTACCTCCAGGGATTTCCCTGCCGCTAGAAGCTTGTCCACTCATCAACCGTGGCTTCGTGAGCCTTGCCAGGCGAAGCTTTCGGCCGGAAAATGCTCTCCCTCGCAAATTCAGGCTTTGCGGTGTCCTTCGAGATCGGAGCGCTCGCCTGCCCCGGCTCGACCGCCACGGAATGGCTCGTCACCGAAGGGGCCAGACGGAAGACCGAGACGGCCTCGACCAGCGCCTGTGACTGCTGATAAAGCCTGCGTGACGCCTCACCGTTTTTCTCGACCATGACGGCGTTGTGCTGTGTGGTCTGATCAAGCTGGCCGATGGCCTCACCCACCTGACTGACCCCGGTGCTCTGCTCGATACTGGCGCGGCTGATATCGCCCATGAGGTGGTGAACACGCTTGATGGAGGTCACCACCTCATCGATGGTCTGACCGGCCTGATCCACCAGCACCGTACCCTTTTCAGTACGAGTAACGCTTTCTGAAATCAGCTTGTTGATTTCACGTGCCGCCTCGGCACTGCGGCTGGCCAGACTTCTGACTTCACCGGCCACGACCGCAAAACCACGTCCTTGCTCGCCGGCCCGGGCCGCCTCGACCGAGGCGTTGAGCGCCAGAATGTTGGTCTGGAAGGCAATGTTATCGATCACGCTGATAATTTCCGAAATACGCCGCGACCCCTCGTTGATTTCCTTCATGGTGACTACCACGCTGCCAAACACCTCACCACCGCGTTCGGCCACACCGGCGGCACTGGTGGCCAGCTGTTCAGCGTCGCGGGCATTATCGGCATTCTGGCGCACCGTGGCACTGAGCTCTTCCATGGCAGCCGCCGTCTGCTCCAGCGCGCTGGCCTGCTGCTCGGTACGCGAAGAGAGCTGGCTGTTGCCCTGCTCGATATGACCGCTGGCGTGAGTCACTTCGTGTGCAGTGCGACGTACGTTGGCCACGGTCTCCTGCAGCCGATCCGCCGTACCGCTCAATGCGGCCATGATGCTGCGATTCTCTTCCTGATAAACCTTGCGTGGCGCATCCAGCTCACCACGACCGATTGCCTCGGCCAGCGTCCGAACGTCACCGGGTTCGGCACCCAGCGTTTTCAAGAGCCCACGGGTAATCAGCGTGGCAACCACAATGCCCAGCAGTACGGCAATCGAGCACAGGATGATCATGGTGGTCTTGAAACCACCGCTGATGCCGCGCACCGCATCCGCCTCGGCATCATTCATGGCGCCCTGATAATTAATGAAGGCATTGATCGAGGCCAGCCAGTCCACGAAGGCCGGGCGCGCCTGCGACAGCAGCAGGGCTTGCGCGCCGTCGATATCACCACGACGGCGAGCCTCCAGCACACGCTCGATCAGCGGCATGGTGCGATCGTGCACAGCGTCAATGCTGGCCAGAAGGCGACGATCCTCGGCCGTGAACTGTTCATCATTGGTCGCCATGACTGCCATGCTGGCCGCGGCGGTCTGGTAATCCGCCGTCAGCTTGTCGATCAGCGCCGTGACCTGGGGCAGTTCATTGTCGCTGACCAGCGTGGCATCTCTCAGCGCAATGGCTCGATCATGGACACTACCGCGATAGTCGATGGCATGGCGCTGCTTGACGCTGTTGACATCGTTTATGTGGGTTAGTCCACGATCAATCTCGCCGACGCGCCATACGCCAATGGTTGTCAGTAATACGATCAAAAAGAGTATTGCAGAGAAACCAAGCATCATGCGGGTGCGAACGCGCATGTTCGAAAGCGTTGAGATGCCTGAAGACATTGTCATGTAAGCCATCCAGTCCTGTTAGCGCGCTATTAATTAACGCGCTATTTAATATGGACAGGGATTATCGCCTCAAACCCTTACAGCTTGAGGCCCATGACCGTTGAAATATCTTATGGTGGCCATAGCCACGATTAAAACGCCAGGGCGGGAATAGCCCGCGCTGACAATAGACTACTGACGCTCAAGCACCAGCAGCGGATCGATACGGGTATCAAACCAGTTCATGCCCCAGTGCAGATGCGGCCCGGTAGCACGACCGGTCGCCCCCACCTCGCCGATCACATCGCCCTGCGCCACACGATCACCCACCTTCACATCCAGCTTTGACAGATGCAGGAAGTTGGAGCTGATGCCGTAGCCGTGATCGATCAGTACCGTGCCGCCGGTCAGATACAGATCCGGGTTGGCAAAGGTCACAATGCCCCCGGCAGGCGCCTTGACCGGTGTGCCGGTTGCCGCGGCAATATCCATGCCCGAATGCGCAGAACCCGGCGTGCCGTTATAAATGCGTTGATTGCCAAAGCGTCCGCTGATGCGCCCTTTCACCGGCCAGATAAAGTGCTCGGCAAAATCGGGAATACGCTCATCGCGCGTGCGGGCGTCACTGACGCCGGCCTGCTCACGACGAATGCGCTCGGCAATTTTGGGCGGCGGTGACACGGTCTTTGGGGGCACACCATTGATGCGCTCGACAGGGAAGTCCCGCGGCGTCACCTGAATATTCACCGTGCGCTGCTGCCCATCGGGCGAGGTAATCCCGACCTGACTGGCGCCTGTGGCATCACGGCCGATCCCGAACACCACCGTGCCGTAATCGGTGACCCCCAGCGTGCGTCCGGCATGGGTGACCTGGCTGCCGGGCGGCACCCGCCCGATAACCATGCTCCCCTGCTGGACATGCTCGGGAAACACGATGGGGACCTGTTGAGTGTCGGCCCCGGCGGGCGCGCTCATCAGCGTGCCCAGCAGCATCAGGGTCGGCAAGAGCCCGGACAGGGCGCGGCGCAGACCGGCGGTCGATATCATGGCATCAGAAAACATGGGTCACTCACTCTCGAAAGATGATCAGGTCGTCAGCATATAGGGGAGATAAACGATCAGGGCAATCACGGCCAGATGCCCCGGATACCAGCCCAGCCACAGCCAGCGCGGCATGCGCACCACCCGGGGGATGAAACGGGCCAGACCCGCCGCGATCACCAGAACGATCAGGGTGGTCGAAAAGGCCACGCTCTTGCTGATGGTGTAGATATTGAGCTGGGCCGTGATCAAAAGAATCGGCACCCCGGCAAGCCAGGCCCAGATGCGCGCCAGACCGTGATCAAAGTGCTGATAACACGCCATCGCCAGCATGAACCCCGGCACCATCAGGAGCCCGAAACGGCCGTATTCCAGCAGCGGCCCCACCGTGTACCAGATGATCACGGACAGCGCCACGGCGGCGGCACTCGTGACCTGAGCACGCCCGTCCTTCGGCGGCGACACCAGCAGCTGGCGCAGCCAGGCGCCCCAAGCCAGTCCGAAGGCCAGCGTAAAGCAGACGTTGATCACCAACACGCTGGAGTAACGCGGCATCAGCATATAGGGTAGCTGTGCGATCAGACCGATGACCAGGATGCGCCGTGCATAGCGCATGGGGTTGCGGGTATCGAAAAGCCCATGCCAGGCCACCATGGCGGCAAACAGCGGAAACGCCACCCGCCCGATGGTCGAACTCGCCCAGCCAAACTGCCAGGAGAGCTCGTTGGACAGCGCATAGCGCACCACGTGGTCCACGGTCATGGAGATCAGGGCGAGCCACTTGCCCCAGTCCGTCCAGTGGGACCGGGTTACCCGGCCCCTGGGCGCCAGGGCTCCGGCGGTTGTATCGGTCATGCGCGCTCCATCATTTGATCAGGTTGGCAGGTCATATCACAGACCGCGACTGGCGCGGTGCACGCTCATACAAGGACACGGAGACAATACATGCACTCCCCCATCAACACCGTGATTGTCGGCTACGGGCTGGTCGGGCGCGTCTTCCATGCGCCCCTGATTCGCCACACCCACGGCATGCGTCTCAAGGGTGTGGTCTCCAGCCGCCCGGACGACGTTCACGCTGACCTGCCGGATATCGACGTATATCCCACGGCCGATCAGGCCTTCAGTGACCCCGAGGTGGATCTGATCGTGATTGCCTCTCCCAACGACACTCACACCTCACTTGCCATGGCAGCACTTCAGGCCGGCAAGCACGTGGTCATCGACAAGCCCGTGTCATTGGATGGCGAGGAGCTTGAGCACATCACGGCCTGTGCCCGCCATCATGACAGAGTTTTCAGCGTCTTCCAGAACCGCCGCTGGGACGCTGACTTTCTGACCCTGAAGGGGCTGCTGGAGGCAGGCCGTCTGGGCGATGTCACCCGTTGCCACCTGCACTTTGACCGCTTTCGCCCCGAGGTCCGCGACCGCTGGCGCGAGCGCCCCGGCCCCGGCAGCGGTGCCTGGTATGACCTGGGCTCGCATCTGGCCGATCAGGCCGTAACCCTGTTTGGCACGCCGCGCGCCGTCTACGCCGATCTGGCCACGCTCAGACCAGGCGGCGGCGCAGTGGATTATTTCCACGTGCTGCTGCGCTATGACCATCATCGCGTCGTGCTCTCAAGCCACGCCCTGAGCGCCCATGATTCGCTGCGCTACGCGGTCGATGGCACCCGCGCGTCCTGGATCAAGCACGGGATCGACACCCAGGAACAGACCCTGCGCGACGGCGGCACCCCCGACCAGCCCGGCTGGGGAGAAGACCCGAAGCGCGGCGTGCTCCATCACGGCGACACCGGGGACAGCGAGCCCATCGATAACGCCCGGGGTGACTACCGCGCCTACTATGACAACATCGTGGCGCACCTGAACGGCGAGGCCGAGCTCGCCGTGACCCCCGAGCAGGCCCGCGAGGTCATGCGCGTGCTCGACGCCGCTCATGAAAGCAGCGCCACGCGCTGCGAGGTCGTGCTCTAGTCGGCCTCAGGTCCCGCAGAAGGTCCGAAACACGGCCTCATCGGGCGAGGCCGACAATGTCCAGGCCTCACGCCCGGGCTGCTCTTCAAACGGGTGGGCCAGAATCTCGCGCAGCGTCTCGAAAGGTGCAAAATCGCCTTCGGCGGCGGCGCTCAGTGCCTGCTCGACCTGGTGGTTGCGCGGGATATAAAGCGGATTGATCGCCTGCATGTGACGGGCGATCTCATCTGCGCTGCGCGCCTCGCGCGCCAGACGGGCACGCCATTGTTCAAGCCAGGCGCGAATGCCCGCGTCCTGTTCAAACAGCGCCAGAAGCGCCGCGTCACCGTCTTCACCGCGAGCACACTCGCCGAGCTGACGAAACGTCAGGGTGAAGTCGGCGCGCCCGACCCGCATGGCCTCCTGCAGCGCCTCGATCAACGCCTGATCACTGTCTTCTTCCTGCACAAGGCCCAGCTTTTCACGCATCACTCCAAGCCAGGCGTCGAGATACTGCTCGGAGAAGCCCTGCACCACCTCGGTGGCGCGTTCGATGGCGCGCTGCTCATCGGCATCAAACAGCGGCAGCATCGCCTCGGCCAGACGCGCCATGTTCCACTGCAGAATCACCGGCTGATTGACGTAGGCATAGCGCCCGCCGGTGTCGATCGAGCTGAAGACGGTCTTCGGGTCATAGCGCTCCATGAAGGCGCAGGGGCCAAAATCGATGGTCTCGCCGGCAATCGAGGTGTTGTCGGTGTTCATCACGCCATGAATGAAGCCCACGCCCATCCAGCGCGCCACCAGCTCGGCCTGACGCTGCTGGATGGCCTTTAACAGCGCCAGATAGCGATCCTGCTCGGGGGTATCGGAAAGCTCGGGATAGTGTCGCTCGATCACGTGATCGGCCAGCACTCGCACGGCCTCGGCGTCATGACGCGAGCCAAAGTACTGAAAGGTACCGACCCGGATATGACTTGAGGCCACCCGCGTGAGCACCGCGCCGGGTTCCGGCATGCGCCGCATGACCCGTTCGCCGGTCGTGACGGCTGCCAGCGCCCGCGTGGCGGGGATGCCCATGACATGCATGGCCTCGCTGATCAGATATTCGCGCAGCACCGGGCCGAGCGGCGCACGACCATCACCGCCACGGGAAAAGGGCGTGCGCCCTGCCCCCTTGAGCTGAATGTCACGCAGCTGCCCGTGACGGTCGGTGACTTCACCCAGCAACACCGCGCGCCCATCGCCCAGCCGCGGCGAGAAGCCGCCAAACTGGTGGCCGGCGTAGGCCTGAGCGACCGGCTCGGCGCCAGGGGGCAGCTCATTGCCGGAAAACCACTCGGTGGCCTGCTGCTCATCGAAGGCGGTCAGGTCAAACCCCAGCGTCTCGGCAAGCGTTTGATTGAAGGCAATCAGGGTGGGCTGTTCAACGGTGACCGGCGTAAAGGGTTCAAAAAAATGGGCCGGCAGACGCGAATAGCGCAGGGTAAAGGTCGGAAACATGGTGACTCCGGCGGCCGGGGCCGCGTATTGATAAAGTGATCCGTCCGGATCAAAAGAATAGAACATCACAGACATGAAGGCCCGGCACTCCCTGAAGAGGCCGGGCCCTGAACAAGCCGGTACAAGGGCGATAAATCAGTCGCTTTGCTTCATGGCCCTGACCATCTGATCGACGTTGAAGCGGAACATGTCGGCGTAGGTCGACGCCGGACCATCGTCTTTTGAAAGTGCCTCCACGTACAGCTCGCCGCCGGGCTCGGCACCTGCGGCATTGGCGATCTGCTCGACCAGCCGCGGGTCGTTGGAGTTTTCAAAGAAATAGCTCTTGATGTGCTCGCCCTTCATCTGCGTGATGAGCCCTGCCACATCCTTCGCCGAGGCCTCGCTGTCGGTGGTCATGCCAAGCGGCGACAGAAAGGTCACATGGTAGCGGTCGCCGAAATAGCCGAAGGCGTCATGGGAGGTCAGGATCTTGCGCCGGGCCTCGGGAATGGCCTCGATCTGCGTTCTGGCATACTCATCCAGCGACTCGAGCTCCTGCTTGTAGGCATCGCCGTTGGCACGATATTCCTCGGCCCCGGCCGGGTCCGCCTTCGACAGCGCTGCCACGATGTTGTCGACCCACACCTCGACATTGGCCGGACTGTTCCAGACGTGGGGGTCGGGGCCGTCATGATGATGGTGATGACCGCCATCACCCTCCTCATGGTCATCGTGAGCATCCGCGTCATGGCCATGATCGTGATCTTCGCCGTCATGACCCTCTTCATGCTCGTGCGATGACTCATCCATTTCACGGGTGTGAATGTCCTTTGAGACCACCACGGGCTTGCCCTTGAAGCCGGAGGTGGTGATCAAACGATCCATCCAGCCTTCAAGCCCCAGCCCGCTCATGAATACCACGTCAGCGTCACGCACCCGACGCACGTCGTTCGGCGTCGGTTCATAGGCGTGCGGGTCGCCGTTGGTGCCAATGAGACTCGACACCTCGACCCGGTCGCCCCCCACTTCGCTGACCACATCGGCCAGCACGGTAAAGGAGGCCACTGCCTTGATGTCAGCGGCCTGCGCTACCGCCGCCGACAGCGGTGACAGTGCCAGTACGGCTGCCCCGGCCCACCAGACTCTGATCTTCATGCATGCTCCCCGTTTAACAGTAGAAACGCTGGCCCAAAACCCGATCTAGCCGGCCAGATGTGGCCGTGACAGGCGCTGACGCACGATGCCCAGCCGCCCGAACAGAAACGACAGCAGATAGATACCGCTGGCCGAAAGCACGATGGTCGGGCCCGACGCCACGCCGGTATGAAAGGAGATGTTGAGCCCGACGATGCCGGCCAGAAAGGCCACCAGCATGGCGCTGAACATCATCCCCGGCAGGCTGACCGCCCAGAAGCGCGCCGCGACCGCCGGCAACATCATCAGCCCCACCGCCATCAGCGTGCCCAGCGACTGAAAACCCGCCACCAGGTTGAGCACCACCAGCAGCAGAAAGAGCACGTGATAGAGATGCCCGCGCCCGCCAACGGCGCGCAAGAAGCCGGGGTCAAAGCACTCCATGACCAGTGGCCGGTAGATCAGCGCCAGCAGCACCAGCGTCAGCGAGGAAATGCCGGCAATCAGATACAGGGCGTTCTGATCGATGGCCAGAATGGTGCCAAAGAGCACGTGCAACAGATCCACACTCGAGCCCTTGAGCGATACGATCAAAACGCCCGCGGCCAGCGAGGTGAGATAGAAACTGGCAAAACTGGCGTCCTCGCGCACGGCGGTCGTGCGGCTGACCAGCCCCGACAGCAGTGCCACGGCCAGCCCTACGATCAGCCCGCCCAGCCCCATCGCCGGCAGCGACAGTCCCGCGACCAGAAAGCCGACCGCAGCGCCTGGCAGTACGGCGTGGCTCATGGCATCGCCGACCAGACTCATGCGTCGAAGCATCAGAAGCACGCCCACCGGGCCCGAGCCCAGCCCCAGCGCGATACAGGCCACCAGCGCCCGGCGCATAAAGCCGAAATCCACAAAGGGGGCCAGGGTGACGTCATAAACCGTGGTGAGAATGCTCATGCCTGCTCCTCATGAAGTTCACAGGCATGGGCATCCTGGCGCCAGGACTCTTCCATCATGTTGGCCCGCTTCAGGTGGTGCGGTTGCAGCACCTCTTCGGTCGGCCCCCAGGCAATCGCCTCGCGTGCCATCAAAAGCGTCTGCGGGAAGCATTGACGCACCTGGGACATGTCATGCAGCACGGCAATCACGGTGCGGCCATGGTCATGCCAGTGACGGATCAGGGTCAGCAGATCGCGGGTGGTGCGCTCATCGATGGCGTTGAAGGGTTCATCCAGCAAAATGACCGGCGCATCCTGCAGCAACAGACGGGCAAACAGCACGCGCTGGAACTGTCCAGAGGAGAGTTCGCTGATGCGTCGCTGCTCGAAACCGCCCAGACCGACCTTGTCGAGCGCATCCAGCGCCCGGGCCACATCCTGGCGCTTCATGCCGCCAAACACGCCCAGGCGATGCCAGTCCCCCATGGCGACGGTATCAAAGACACTCAGCGGAAAGCTGCGATCAACCTCGGCGGCCTGGGGCAGATAGCCATAGCGGCTGGCTGACATCCCGGCCCGGTCAATGCGGCCCTCGGAGGCGGCCATGTTGCCGGTCAGCGCCTTGATCAGGGTCGACTTGCCGGCCCCGTTGGGGCCGATAATCGCCGTCAGACTGCCGGCCTCGAAACTGCCGGTCACATGATGAACGGCCGGGTGGCGCTGGTAGGTAATGGTCAGGTTTTCAAGGTGGATGGGCGCACCCTTCAGATCAGGGCAGCTCATGGCACGGCCACCGCCCAGTGCACCATGGACCAGAGCCCAACCAGACCCACCGCTGCCAGCAACAACCGCCAGCCCACCGAGGAGGCCAGAATGGAGCGCTGACAGCGGCGCATGACATGATCATCGCGCGCGCGCTGGGCGTTCGGCGAATCATCCGTAGAAGAAAGGTGACGAGACACGACGTGATTCCATGACGACGCGATGCCGAGCAGACCCACGCTCGGCATCGGGTAAATGTTATAAAGTATCATTACATGAGAGACTTCAGAGTGCAACGACTCTGCGCCGCACGAAGACCTTGAACAAGCGTCTCCAGCGATTTTTCGTCCACACCCCGGTCGAGCCCTGTCCCGCAGGCACCCGCCAGCGGGGCGATAAAGCCGGGCGGGCACCCTCTTCCGAGGGGAGATCAATCCTCGAGTCGTGCCAGCAGCCGCTGCCCCCGGCGTGACCGGCGGGTACGACGCATGCCGGCCGAAGCCATCTTCCAGCCGACGATCCTGGCCGCGCCCACGGCCATACCGCTGGCCGCGCCCCATAAAAGCGCCTGACGCCACTCGATGTCATCCCGATCCGGATTGACGGGCGGTTCAAAGATACCGTGGCGGAAGGTCTTTTTCATGGCCTGACGCATGGCGATGCCGGTGGCCGCCGCCGTGGCCGTGCCAACCAGCGTCCAGAGAGTTTGAGACTTCATGGCAGTATCCCCTTCAAGTGATCAAGAAAGCCCTTCAAGCCTGGCCGATCCCGTTCGGCGCCACCAGTGCCTATCTACCAGTACCCGTCCACCAGTACCCATGGACAGCCCCGCCGCACTCGCGCACCATCCGGTCATCCTTTTAAAGATCCACAGGACTTCCCATGACCGAGCAGCCCCCTGTCATTGTCGAACCCGAACGCACGCCGGCCACCGCCGTGGTCATCATCCTGCATGGCCTCGGGGCCAGCGCCCACGATTTTGACCCGCTCATCCCGGCGCTGTCGCTGCCTGAAGACATGCCGGTGCGCTTTGTCTCTCCTCACGCCCCCCAGCTGGCGGTGACCGTCAACAACGGCATGACCATGCCGGCCTGGTATGACATCACCAGCATGGCGCTCAACCGCGAGATCGATGAAGTCCAGCTCCGGGCCTCGGCACAGCGCATCCATCGTTTGATCGACGAGCAAATCGCCAGCGGTATCGACAGTCGCCGCATCGTGCTGGCCGGCTTTTCCCAGGGCGGCGCGGTCGCCTACGAAGCGGCCCTGACCTATCCCGAACCTCTGGCCGGAGTGCTGGCCATGTCGACCTATTTTGCCACCGCCGACAGCATCAGGCCGGACGACGCCAATCGCACCACGCCGATCGAGATCCATCACGGCACTCAGGACCCGGTCGTGGATGAAACGCTGGGCCAGCGGGCCGTCCAGCGCCTGACCGACATGGGCTATAACGTGGAATACCGGACCTGGCCGATGGTTCATACCATCAGCGCCGATCAGGTGCCGGCCATTCGTCAGTGGCTGATCGAGCGACTGGGAAAATAGGGATCTTCATCGCAGGCTCATGAAGCCCCTCAGCCGTTCAGGAGCAAAGGGCAGGAAAGAGAGCTCATGCCCGGCATCAGGAAAATCATGCCTGCCATGCCGGGGCGCTTAAATACGGCGCCGGCAGGGCTGATCGCCTTTTACGGCACGGACATGAGATCACGCCAGCGTCATCCTTGGGACATCGCTTCCACAGTCTCAAGGTGTCGACATGTCCTTTGCCCAGTCTTCGATCATCGAACCCGCCAGCGGCCGTCCGGCGGATGCCTGCGTTATCTTCCTGCACGGCCAGGGTGGCAGCGGTTACGACTTTGAACCGCTGTTCCATGCCCTCGCCCTGCCTGACAGCAGCGCCGTACGCTTTGTACTGCCCGGCGCCCCGATGCGTCAGCTTGAATGCCGTCAGGGCGAGCGTGCCAGCGCCTGGTATGACGCTGCCCCCGGCGAGGTCGCCGGCGGCCATGCCCAACAGCAGATGGTCGATGCCGTACGTCAGGTCGAGATGCGCATCGACAGCGCACTGGCCGATGGCATCGATGCCAGCCGGATCATTCTGGGCGGTTTTGGTCAGGGTGCCGATATTGCCGCCCACGCAGCACTGGGCTTTCGCAAGGGGCTGGGCGGACTGATGATGCTCTCCACGGCACTGGGCACCATGCCTTCAAACACCCATAACGCCAACCGTCACTTGCTGATCACCATGCATCACGGCCGCCAGGACCCGATCGTGGGCGAAGCGGCGGCGCGTCAGCGTTCCGATCAGTTCATGCGCATGGGTTATAGCGTCGATTACCACGCCCACACCATGGGTAACGAGTTCTGCGCCGACGAGCTTTCACAGCTGCGCGCCTGGCTGGTCACGCGCTTGATTCGCACCCGCCTGGTCGCCTGATTCACGCTCTGTGATGGACGGAGTTGATAGCGCTTGATACGACAGCGCCGCCCTTTGGGCGGCGCTGTCGTCGTTGTCACACTCGGGTTTGCGATGCTCGGGCGGCAATCTGCATGAACTGCGCCCCATCGCGGGGTGGCCGGGTCACAAGGCTCACCACGACATATAAAAGCGTCGCAACCGGCAGGCCCCAAAGGCCCGGCGGCAGACCCAGCGGTTTGAGGCCGGTGACAAAGCTTGCCAGCACCAGCGCACCGGCGCTCACAATGCTGACCAGCGCCCCGGCTGCCGTACCGCGACGCCAGAAAAAGGCCCCCACAATGGCCGGCACGGCCACGACCAGCCCGCTTGAGGAGGCCACCGACAGCACCGCAATCAGATCGAGACGAAGCTCGGCAAAGCCCAGCGCGATGAGCGCAATCATGGGCATTACCCACTTGCCCAGCCGCAGCTGCGCCTGCTCACTGCGATCGCCCTTTGGCGACCGGCGAAGATCGCGCGCAATCATCGAGGCCAGCGTCAGCATGATCGAGTCGATGGTCGATACCGCCGCGGCCAGAATGCCCACCATCACGATCACACCCAGCACCGGCGGCACGTGGTTTGAGGCCAGAAGCGTCGGCGTGGCCAGGTCGGCACTTTCAAGCGAGGGAAAGGCCACCAGCGCCGAGAAGCCCCACAGCACCGACACCAGTGTGTAGATAAATCCAAACACCAGAAAACCCAGCAGCATGCGCCGCATGGCACTCAGATCCTTCGGCATGAACAGGCGCTGGCTGACCTGCGGGTTGGACAGGCTGAAAAAGAACCACGGCAGGGTCAGCCCCAGAAAGTTGACCAGATTGAACACACCGTTGCCCGGCACCACCAGCGACTGCGGATGCTCAAGGGCCAGCCGATCGAAAAGCACCCCGAACCCGCCCAGCTCATGCACCACCAGCAGCGCGACCAGCGTCGAGGCCACAATCATGAACAGTGCCTGCAGCGAGTCGGTCCAGGCCACCGAGCGCATGCCGGCAATCCGGGAAAAAACGATGGCAAGCAGGGTGGCCACCACCACGCCGGTAGTAAAAGACACTGCCCCGCCGCTCATGCCGGAGAGTAGATAGCCAACGCCGGCCAGCTGCACCGAGGCATAGGGAATCAGAAACAGGCAGCTGGTCAGCGTGACGGCAATCGCTACGCCGCGGCTTTCATACCGATGCCCGAGCATCTCGCCAGGGGTGACAAACCCGAAGTGGCGACCCACGGCCCAGAAGCGTGGCCCGAAAATCGCCACCAGCGATACGCCGGCAAAATAGAGAATCTCGAAACCCAGCGCGCCGACACCGCCGGCATAGGTCAGCCCGGCCAGCCCTACCATCATGAAGGCGCTGTAGGTGGTGGCGCTGTAGCTCAATGCCGAGACCACCCCGCCCATCTGGCGATTGCCCAGAAAGTAGTCCGCCATGCCAGTGCCCTGCCCCTGTCGCGAACGCCACGCCACGACAAGCGACACCACCAGATAAAGCCCCACGGCGCTCCAGATCAGCGACTCACTCATGATGGGTGCCTTTTTCAACGGGGCGGGCAGGACGCCCAAAATGGCGGGTCGCCAGTACGTTGAGCACGATCACCGCCAGCCCCAGCACGCTCCAGAGCAGAAAGCTGCCATACCAGGCCTGCACGTTTGACAGCAGGGTAAAGGGCAGCACGATGCCCGGAATCACCAGTAGCCATACCACTCCCACCCAGCGCGCCGTGGTCATCTCAATCTGCCTTTTACCGTCATGTCGGGGCGACAGCATAGCGCGACCGACTTATGCTCGAAATAAGCAAATAGGGCAAGAGACGAAAAAAAACGGGCCGGCAGGCCCGATGGTTCGAGAAGAGCGTTCAGCGCAGCTGACTGTCCTTGCTGCCACGACGATTAAAGCCGGCGCTGCGGCTGGTGTGACGATCCTCCTCGGCCTGACATTCCACGCACAGGCGCACGCCCGGCACCAGCTCGCGCCGGCGTTCGGGGATCGGTGCCTCGCACTCTTCACAGTGCGTCAGGCTGTCACCCCGGTTCGTCAGATGACTGCGCGCACGGGCCACGCCCTCTTCCACAGTGTCGTCAATCTGATCCTGTACTGCACCATCTCGTGTCCAGCCACCGGCCATGATCGTTTCTCCCTTCTGGTGGGCCCAGAGGCCAACCAGATCAATCGCATGTCATTTCTGATCGACGGCCTTGACGCTCAACTGACGGCCAGGGCACACGGGGTCAGGCCCTGCTTATGCCCATCATTGTTTATAACGACCGATTCATACCCACAATATAGTACAGCTGGGCACAGGCAGCCGGAGCGCCGCTCTACGACACGTCTGTGCGTATCAGCGCATTTGCTGCCTGCGGCGATAAAGCCATTGCCCTTGCTTGATGAAAACAATTATCATTCCCGATGCGATGCGTTACTTTTTGCAACAAACGCTTTTTCGTATGTTCTGGTCCTTCCTGCAGGTGCCTTTTCATGCTCATTCCGTTTCTCATCATGCTGCGCGAAGGTCTGGAAGCCGCCCTCGTCGTCGGCATCATTGCCAGCTACCTGCGCCAGACCGGCCGGCAGGCGTGGATGCCCGCCGTATGGATTGGCGTGTTCCTCGCCGCCGGCGTGTCGCTTTTGGCAGGCGCCGGGCTGCAGTTTGCCAGCGCCGAATTCCCTCAGCGCCAGCAGGAACTCTTCGAGGCGGTGGTCGGGTTTCTCGCCGTGGGCATGCTGACGTGGATGGTCATGTGGATGCGCCGGGCCGCGGCCAACATGAAACGCGAGCTGACCGTCGCACTGGATCAGGCCTTTGACAGGCACCGACAGCATGGCTGGGCGCTGATTGGCATGGTCTTTCTGGCCGTCGCCCGGGAGGGCCTTGAGTCGATTTTCTTCCTGCTGGCCATCTTTCAGCAGAGCCAGGGGGCACTGGCCCCGCTGGGTGCCCTTTTGGGTATCGCCAGCGCCGCCCTGATCGGACTGGCGCTCTATCGCGGCAGCCTGCGCCTGCCGCTGGGCCACTTTTTCCGCCTGACCGGCCTTTTCATTGTGCTGGTCGCAGCAGGCCTGTTCGCCGGTTCGGTACGCGCCCTCCACGAGGCCGGCGTATGGAATCATGCTCAGCAGGTGGTCTTTGATCTCAACCACGTGCTGCCACTGGATACCCCGCTCGGGTCACTGTTGGCAGGCCTCCTTGGCTACCAGCCGGCGCCGACCCTGAGCGACGTCGTGGCCTGGCTGGGCTATCTGCTGTTCACAACGTGCCTTCTGCTGACGCGCCGGGCAGCCGGTAGTGCCGCGGCTCGCCAGACACGCGCAGGCGTCCAGTCATGACGCCCACCGCCCCCTCGCCACGCACGCTGCGTACAGGCCTGTGGCTGTCATTTGTGTTCATGCTGATGGCCCTGGCCGTGTTCGCTGTGTCGTTGAAAAACCGTCAACCCCACCGCGACGGTACGCTCATCCAGGTCACGGCCAGTGGCTGTGAGCCGGCACGGCTTGAGGTGCCGGCCGGCCAGCAGACGTTCACCATCGTTAATCGATCAGATCGCGCGATCGAGTGGGAAATTATCGACGGGGTAATGGTGCTGGCGGAGCGGGAAAACATCACGCCCGGGTTGCAACAGCCTCTGACCGTGCGCCTGAAACCGGGTGACTACGCGATGACCTGCGGCCTGTTGAGCAATCCTCGCGGCACGCTGCACGTCACCCCGGGGGAGGCTGCAGCCGTCCCCGAGACCCTGGCCGCCACAGCTTTTGTGGGTCCTCTGGCCGAGTATCGCGTCTATACCACGCTGCAGATGCGCAAGCTCCAGCGCCATATCGAGGCGCTGCATCAGGCCGTAGTCATCGGCGATCTGGTGGCGGCGCAAAACGCCTGGCGCGAGGCGAGACGCATTGATCAGCACCTGGCCGTACCGATCGGTTTGTTCAGCGATCTGGACCAGCATCTGAACGCACGTGCCGATGATTTCGCCCGACGCGATCAGGATCCGGAATTCACAGGGTTTCATCGACTGGCCAATGCGCTTTTCGTCACCCGGAGCACGGCCGACCTGCAGCCGATGGCCGATCAGCTGGTCCGCGATATCAAGGCCCTCGAGACACGGCTTGCAGATGCCGCGATCCCACCGGCCCTGCTGGCCAGCGGCAGCGCTCGCATCCTGCAGGCGTGGCACGACCGGCAGACATCCCGCGACGCCCTGACACCGCAGGCACTCGATGACCTCAAGGGCCTGACCGAGGGCGTGGCCAAGATTGTCATGCTGCTCGACCCATTGCTTCAGCAGCAGGCTCCCGACACGGCCCGTTCCCTCAATGCCGCACTTGCGACCCTGCAACAGGATCTTGTCGAGGCCTCGGCAGGCAGCGCAGACAGGCATGTGCTGGAGGACAGTGCGGCTCTGGCCGGTGAGCTGTCCTCGATCAATCACGCGCTCGGTTTGAGCGGTTAATCCCGTTGCCGATACCGGATCCGCCATGACAGACGACCAACACCCGACACGCTGCCCCTTTATCCTCACCGACGATACGGCGCTGGATCGCCGCCGGTTTTTACGCGGTGCCGGCATGACCGGCCTCGGGCTGGGCCTGAGCGGGCTCTGTCCCGGTCAGGCACTGGCCCGGCTGCCGCATGAGCAGGCGCCACACCGCCAGGAGATGACCAGCGCGCCCCTGGAGCAGAGCGAGCAACTCGCCTATCCCTTTTACGGACGCCATCAGCAAGGCGTGGTCACGCCGCGTCAGGCGACCGGCATGGTGGTGTCGTTCGATATCCTGGCCATGGACCGGGACGCGCTGGAAACCCTGCTGCGAACGCTGACAGCGCGTATCGCCTTTTTGACCCGGGGCGGTAGCTATCCCGAACATGACCCACGGTTTCCGCCACCGGATTCCGGTACGCTCGGCCCACACATTGCCCCCGACGGGCTGACCATGACCGTGGCCGTGGGGACATCGCTGTTTGATGAGCGCTTCGGGCTGGCCTCACAGCGCCCGACCCATCTGCAGCGCATGCAGAAATTTCCCAACGATGCGCTCGATGCGCCGCGTTGCCATGGCGATCTTGCGATCCAGATCTGCGCCAATACGATCGACACCGTCTATCACGCGCTGCGCGATATCATCAAGAACACGCCTGGCGGGCTGCTGGTGCGCTGGAAACAGACGGGCACCGTTCCCCTGCTGCCGCCGTCGCCGGGTGACCTCAACGGCAGCGCTCGCAATTTTCTCGGTTTTCGCGATGGCTCTGCCAATCCGGCCGCCGAGGACCAGCCACTGATGAACGCGCTGGTCTGGATCGACGGGCAGCGCGATGAGCCGCCATGGACCCATGGCGGCAGCTACATGGCCGTGCGCATTATTCGCAACCTTGTCGAACGCTGGGACCGTACGCCGCTGGGGGAGCAGGAAGCCATCTTCGGACGCCGCAAGATGAGCGGTGCGCCGCTCTCCGGCGGCCAGGAGCAGGATGTTCCCGATTACGCTGCAGACCCCGAAGGTCACGTCACGCCGCTTGATGCCCACATCCGACTGGCCAACCCGCGTACCCCGGCGACCGAGAAGCATCGCATCCTGCGGCGGCCGTTCAACTACGCCAACGGCGTCGAAACCAACGGGCAGCTCGACATGGGGCTGCTGTTTATCTGTTTTCAGGCCGACCTGGCAGCCGGCTTCATCGCCGTGCAACAGCGCCTGGATGGCGAACCGTTGGAGGAGTACATCAAACCGGTCGGCGGGGGCTATTTCTTCGTGCTGCCCGGCGTCACCGATGACAGCGATTTTCTGGGGCGCAGCCTGCTGGCTGCCACCGCCTGATCCTCAATAGCGCCCGGCCTGTCGAGTACGCCAGGCCAGTGCACAGAAACAGACTTGAACCCCATCAGGAGACAGACCATGAACCTTCGAAACACCCTGCCCGCCCTCGGTGCGCTGGCGCTGATGACCTTCCAGCTGCCGGCCCAGGCCGCGGTCTCCCCTGACGCGCTGGTTGGCCCGGTCGCCGAGTACAAGCTCTACGTGCTCGATAATCTTGAAGATCTGGTCAGTCATACCGAAGCATTTACGGCGGCGATCAGGGCCGGTGACGTGGACAAGGCCCGGGCGCTTTATGCGCCCACGCGGGTGTACTACGAACGCATCGAGCCCATCGCCGAGCTGTTCGCCGATCTGGATGCCAGAATCGACGCGCGCGAAGATGACTATGAACATGGCGTCAAGGATCCTGACTTCACCGGTTTTCACCGGCTGGAGTACGCCCTGTTTCATGATCACAGCACTAAAGGCATGAACGGCTATGCCCAGGGGCTCATGGACAATATCAACACGCTGGATAGCCGCGTACAGGATCTGACCTTTCCGCCCAAAACCGTAGTGGGCGGCGCGGCCGCTCTGATGGAAGAGGTCGCCGCGACCAAGGTCTCCGGTGAAGAAGACCGCTACAGCCGCACCGACCTGTGGGACTTTCAGGCCAACGTGGATGGCGCCCGTGAAATATTTTCCCTGTTCAGGCCGCTGGCCGAGCAGGAAGACGCCGACACCGTGCAGCGGATTCAGCAGAACTTTGACCATGTCGAAGCGATTCTGGCCGAGTATCGAGTAGACCCCCAGCATCCCGAAAAGGGCTTTGACGCCTATGACGAGGTCAGCGACACGCACCGTCGTGCGCTGGTCGGGCCGGTCACGGTTCTGGCAGAGGATCTTTCGACCCTGCGCGGCCTGCTTGGGCTTAACTGAGCCGTGCCAAACGTCAGCACCTCAGTGCTGATTGTGGCGCAGGCGTTGCCATGCCCGGGCCAGCCAGTCACCGGCCCGGGCAATGTCCTGCTCATGGCTGCCCGCATAGCCCAGGACCAGACCGGCCTGCGGCGCAGGTCCTGCGAAATAACGCGAGAGCGGCGAGAGCTGAATCTCCTGTCGCTTCGCCGCGGCCACCAGTGCCCTTTCCAGCGCCATGGACTCAAGCGGTACCAGCAGATGCATGCCGGCATGGCCGTTTGAAAGCGTCAGCCCCTCGGCAGTGGCGGGCGTCAGCGCCTCTCGCAGTGCCGCCTGGCGTGATCGATACGCCCGACGCATGCGAGCCACGTGACGGGAAAAGTGCCCCTGCTCGATAAATTCCGCCAGCGCCGCCTGCGCCACATACTGCCCTTCGCGATTCAGTCGTGCGTTGGCGCGTCGAAAAGGGTCGACCAGCGCGGGGGGCAACACCAGATAGCCCAGCCGCAGCCCGGGATAGAGCACCTTGCTGAAGGTGCCCACGTAAATGACCGGAGACGGCTCGACCAGCCCCTGAAGCGAGGCCAGTGGCGGTGAGCTGTAGCGAAACTCGCTGTCGTAATCATCCTCGATGATCCAGGCCCCGCTGCCTCGAGCCGATTCCAGCAATGCCAGTCGCCGCGCCAGGCTCAACGTGATGCCACACGGATACTGATGCGATGGCGTGACGTAGATCAGCTTCGGCGCCGGCCCTTCGGGGGCGCGCTGTACATCAATGCCGTCGTCATCCACGGGCACCGGCACCAGCGACAACCCTGCGGCCATCAGGGCAGCCTGCGCCCCGGCGTAGCCGGGTTCTTCGACCCATGCGCGGTCTCCGGGGTCGGCCAGCAGCCGCGCGATCAGTTCAAAGCCCTGCTGGGCACCCTGGGTGATCAGAATCTGTTCCGGCGTACAGCGCACCGAACGCGACAGTCGAAGATAGTCACATAGCGCGGTCTTTAATGCCGTGACGCCGCCGGTCGCCTGATAGGCCAGCCACGCTTCAGGGGCACGCTGCTGATGGCGCCGCAGCAGCCGCTGCCACTGTTCGCGGGGAAAAAGATCCAGCGCCGGAACGCCGGGCGCAAAGGCGCGATGCCCGCCGCCGGACGGGGCACAGGCCGTTAGTAACCGATCTCCCCGATGGGACAGGGCCACCTTCCGAGAAGCAACCGGGCTCTGCTGCACCGACTCGACCAGCGCCAGGCGCGCCACAAAAAGCCCGGCCCCCGGACGGGTCACCACAAACCCTTCGGCTGTCAGCCGATCCAGTGCCGCAAGCGCCGTATTACGGGCAATGTTCAGCTCACGCGACAGCCGCCGGGACGACGGCAGCGCCTCCCCGGCGGCGAGTTCGCCTGATTCGATCCAGCCGCGCAGGGCGCCATACAACCGCTGGCTCAGCCCTTGATCACAGTGGCTGCTCAGGCGCATGGCCAGTGCCTCGATCACCCACGCCGTTCGTGCAAGCCTGCTCAACCGGTTCTCCTGATTCTTTAAAAACTGGTGCTTATGAAAGAACCAGTATGCGGTCACGATAGCCGAACGTCACCACGCCCTGGAGTCTTCATGTCTAATATTCGAACTGCCAATTCTTTCGATCTCGATGCGCTGGCCGTACTGCTGAACGACTATCGCGTGTTCTATCAACAGGACAGTGATGAAGCGGCCTGTCGTGGCTTTCTCCATAAGCGCCTTGAGCGTGGGGATTCCTGCTTACTGGTCCACGACGCCGGCCACGGCCCGGACGGTTTCGTGCAGCTCTATGCGATGCTCTCGACGGTCAGCCTTGCCTCACGCTGGCTGCTCAACGACCTGTTTGTCGCGCCGCAGGCACGCGGTCGCGGCATCGGCCGGGCATTGATGCAGGCCGCCACGGCCCGGGCACAGGAGCACGGCGCAAGCTCGCTGATGCTGCGCACCCAGACCCACAACCACGCGGCAAAAGCGCTGTATGAATCGCTGGGCTGGCAGAAAAACGAAGCCTTCGACACGTATCTGCTTTCCGTGCCGGGATCAGGATCATGACGGTTTCTCGAGAACCTGAGGCTATCTTCCTGATCGCCCATGTACCTTCAGGAGCGTAAACCATGTGTCTCCCACGTCATTTCCAGATGACCAGCCTTGAAGCGCAGCATGCCCTGATGGCGCGCTGCCCTTTCGCCACGCTCGTGACCGTCTCAAGCGACGGGGTCGATGCCAATTCGCTGCCGCTTCTACTCAATGCCCAGCGCAGCAAACATGGTGTACTGGAAGGCCATATTGCACGTGCCAACTCACTCTTGAAAACACCACCGACACAGGCCATGGCGCTGTTCCATGGGCCCGACAGCTACATTACGCCGAGCTGGTATCCCGCCAAACGCGAACATGGTCGGGTCGTGCCCACCTGGCATTACCTGAGCGTACAGGCGCACGGCACGCTTCGATTCATCGAGGATCCTGCCTGGCTCAAGGCACACGTCGCCGAACTGACTACCCGATTTGAACGCGAACAAACCGCCCCCTGGTCAATTGAGGACGCGCCAGCGGATTACATCGAGGGTATGTGTCGCGCGATTGTGGGCGTCGAGCTTCGCATTGAGCGTCTGGTCAGCAAGCACAAGGCGGCGCAGCACAAGGATGAGGCCACACGGCAAGCAGTGTGTGGCGCACTAAAAGAGAAAGGCGTGGCCGAGCAGGAGGCCGGCTGGTTAAGCGGCGCACCCTTTACCAAAGGCAAATAATATTTTATCCGAACAACCCTTCCAGACACAGAACACAGGAGGTGTCATGTACCGCGTCTACGGTGATCAGCATTCAGGCAATTGCTATAAGGTAAAACTTGTCATGCGCCATTTGTCTCTGCCCTATCAATGGACAGAGATGTCTGTATTGAGCGGAGATACCCACACACCGGCATTTTTACAGCGCAACCCGAATGGAAAAATTCCGGTTCTTGAGATGGAAGATGGCACCTGCCTGGCAGAGTCCAATGCCATCATCTGCTTTCTCGCTGACGGCAGTGAGCTGATACCGACGACGCGACTGGAACGTGCACGCATGCTTCAGTGGCTATTTTTTGAGCAGTATAGTCACGAGCCTTCCGTAGCCTCGGCGCGGTTTATCGTGCGCTATCTGAACACGCCGGATGAACGACGTCAGGACCTGGCTGATCGACAACGTGAAGGGCATGCAGCTCTTGCCGTCATGGAGCAGCAGCTGACAAAAACCTCCTTCATGACAGGAGATCGTTTTACGCTGGCCGATATCGCCCTGTACGCCTACACCCATGTGGCCCATGAAGGAGGTTTTGATCTCTCCGGCTACCCCGCCATTAATGCCTGGCTGACACGGGTCTCGGCACAACCAGGTCATGTCGCCATGCTGGACTGAGAGAGCATGACAAAAGGCGGTCGCGCACAATGCCACCTTCTTGATGTCCGAATCGGTGGGCCATAAGTCGTTGCCGACATTGCTGGACGGTTGCAGACTTCTGCCATCTCTCTGCGGAAAGCCGTCGATGCCCCATACCCTCGATCTTTTGATCCATCCGAACTGTCAGCCACGCCGCCTGTTTCAGTGTCGCTTCGGCTCGGGAACCTGCTCATGACGCGCCCCTTACCATCAGCACCGCTGCCGGCAACGGTGTGGTGGCTGGCTCTGTGTCAGGCCCTGCTGGTCAGCGGCAATATCATGTTGATCACCATCAATCCGTTGATCGGTGCACATTTGTCGCCGGCGCAGACCTGGATCACCCTGCCGGTGGCCGCCCAGATGCTGGGCACGACCTGTGCGACCCTGCCGGCCGGCTGGCTGACGACGCGCTTCGGACGGCGGCGCACCTTTATCATGGCCAATCTGACAGGGCTGGCCGGCATTGCTCTGGCAGCACTGTCACTGATGAGAGAAAGCTTCGTCGGCTTTAACCTGGGTGCTTTCGGGATTGGCGCCAGTATCGGTGCCGGCATGCTCTATCGCTTTGCTGCGGCGGATGCCGCCCCCGACCAGCGTGATCGCGCCCTGTCGATGGTAATGGCAGGCGGCGTGCTGGCAGCGCTGTTCGGACCCTGGCTGGCCGGCGTCTCCCGCCATCTGTTCGCCGTGCCGTTTCTGGGCACGCTTGCAGGGCTTGCCGGTTTGTATCTTGTGGCGCTGGTGATTGTGGCCAGCCTGAATCTGACCGACCCGCTGCCTCGTGGTCGCCGGAATACGTCGGTCTCCCGGATCACGCTGTTGCGCCGACCACGGCTGGCCGCCGCCATTATGGCCGCGGCGCTGGGCTATACGGTCATGAATCTGGCCATGACGGCCACCCCACTGGCCATGGCACACCACGGCCACGGATTCGAAGCCACGGGGCATGTGATCAGTGCGCACGTGCTGGCCATGTTTGCGCCTTCCTTTGTCACCGGCCATTTGATCCGACGTTTCGGCCACGTCCGCATGATTCTGACAGGCGCAGCGCTGCTGGCGCTGAGTGCGGTCTGCGCACTGCTTGCCCCAACCCTCCATGCCTTTGGCATGGGGCTGGTGCTTCTGGGGCTGGGCTGGAACTTCACGTTCATTCCCGCCAGTGCGTGGCTTGCAAGCGCCCATACGCCCGAAGAAGCGCCTCGGGTACAGGCGCTCAATGACTGCGTGGTCTTTAGTCTGGTCACGCTCTCGGCACTGGCGGCAGGGCCGCTCAATGCCTGGCTGGGCTGGCAGGCACTTAATCTGTGGCTGCTGGTCCCCGTCACTGTGATGGCAGTGGCCGTCACAGGTCTGAATCGCCGAACAGCATCATGATGGCAGGCTCAATACGCCTGCTCATGAGGCAGGCGTATCGATGACGCTCCCGACCGATTTACGGGGCGGTATCATCCTGAGTGCGCTGGTCGGGGATATTGGCGGTGCCCTGGTCGGTTTTGGTGGTGTTGTGCTCGTTCATGCTGCCGGCACCGTCCTGCTGACGCTGGCCGTGTGTGCCAATGGCAGGAGCAGACGATTCATGCGACGCCTCCATTTCCTGCTGGCGCTCCCGTTGCATGCTGCCACTTTGCCCCTCCATACCACTGGCGCCCCCCTGACGGGAGAGCTCGCCGGTATTCTGACTGGACGATGTGGCATTAGACGGCTGGGTCGCCGAGCTGTCATCCTCCGGCGGCGAGGTGGCCAGGGCCATCACGGGAACCAGCACCAGGCTCAGCCCCAACATTACGGTTTTCGATGCTTTCATGAGCGTGTTCTCCAGAACATCATGTCAGCTCTGAGCATAGGGGGCACCGGGAGAAATCACCGTCCTTTGCGGCTGCTGCTTTGGTCGTGTGAACACGCAATATCGCCATCCTGAAGACGATTGGCGTACCGCCATCTAGACTGACATCATCCGTGGGCCGTCATGGTGATGATTTTTGCCGTGACGTCCTCAAGCCCGTTCGTTCGAGACCCCAACCCATGTCCATGTATTACGACCGCTACTCCTCTGCTCGCACCGGCTCTGCTCGCACCGGCCTGCGCGCCCTTCACTGGCAGTGTCTGGCGCTGCTGTGTCTGTGTTTCACCCTGTCAGGCTGTGGCGTCAACAAGATTCCAACGCTGGATGAAAAGGTGAAGTCCGCCTGGTCTCAGGTCGAGAATCAGTACCAGCGCCGTGCCGATTTGATCCCCAATCTGGTCGAAACGGTGAAAGGCTATGCCAGTCAGGAGCAGGAGACGCTCACGGCCGTGATCGAGGCGCGCTCGAAGGCCACGTCGATTCAGGTCGATGCCGATACGCTCAACAATCCCGAACAGATGCAACAGTTTCAGCAGGCGCAGCGCCAGCTGAGCGGCGCACTGAGTCGTCTGATGGCGGTATCGGAGCGTTACCCGGAGCTCAAGTCGAATCAGAACTTCCTGGCGCTGCAGTCCCAGCTTGAAGGCACGGAAAACCGGATTGCGGTGGCACGGCGCGACTTCATACAGTCGGTCGAGGCCTACAACACCGAGATCCGTACCTTCCCGGGCAGCATCTGGCACAAGATCATGTATAGCGACCTGCCGATTCGCGAGAACTTCGAGGCCACTGCCGAAAACGCAGACCAGGCCCCGCAGGTGAAATTCTGATGCTAGAGGTGACTTACTGATGCGACTGACACGCTCGCTCGCCGTCGGCCTTTTGCTGCTGCTGTGCACGGCAGTCGCTCAGGCCGCGCCCGACTTTCCCGAACTGACCGGGCGCGTGGTGGACAACGCCCAGCTGCTCGACACGGCCGCTGAAACGAAGCTTTCCCGGACGCTGGCGGCCCATGAAGAGGCCACCGGTGAACAGGTGGTCGTGGTCACGCTGCCCGACCTGGGCGGAGAGACCATCGAGCAGTACGGCTATCAGCTTGGCCGTGCCTGGGGCATCGGCCAGAAGGACAAGGATAACGGCGCCCTTCTGATCGTGGCCCTTGATGAGCGCAAAGTGCGCATCGAGGTCGGCTATGGCCTTGAAGGGCGTCTGACCGATGCGCAGTCTTCCGCCATCATCAACCAGGTGATCACACCGGCCTTTCGTGACGGCGACTATGCCCGCGGCATCGTCGAGGGCAGTCAGGCCATGATCCAGGTACTGGGTGGCGACCCGCTGGCACAGACCCAAACCCGACAGCAGCCGGAACGCGAGTCCAGAGAGCTCGGGGGCGCCGGCATCTGGCTGTCGATTCTGCTCTTCATTGTCATGCTGATCGTGCGAGGCGGTGGCGGCGGTCGAGGTGGCCGCGGACGAGGCGGTCTGCTCGGCGGCATGCTATTGGGCGGCGCGCTTGGCGGTGGCGGCCGATCAGGGGGCGGCCTCGGCGGCGGCGGTGGTTTCAGCGGTGGCGGCGGCGGCTTCGGCGGCGGCGGCGCTTCCGGCGGCTGGTAATGGTCGCGATCAAACAAGGATAACGCGGTATGTCACTACTGAAAGAGCACGAACAGCGCGAGGTGGGCGAGGCAATTGCCCGCGTCGAGCGCGACACCGATGCCGAAATTGTCACGGTACTGGCCCCCCGGGCGGACGACTATGCCTATATTCCGCTGCTGTGGGCAGGGCTTGTGGCCCTGATCGTGCCAGGCGCACTAGCCCTGCTGGCCGGCTGGTTCGGACTCGATGTATTCTGGACCGGCCCCTGGATGGTGCTTCTGGTGCAATGGGTCCTGTTTGTGGTGCTGGCGATCCTCTTTCGCCTGCCCGGAGTCATCACTCACCTGATCCCGCGTCACGTACGCTTCTGGCGCGCGGCCAACCTGGCCCGACGCCAGTTTCTCGAACAGAACCTGCATCGGACCGAGGCTGGCACCGGCGTGCTGATTTTCGTCTCTGAAGCCGAGCGCTACGTCGAGATTCTGGTCGATCAGGGCATTTCCAGCCGGCTGGATAACGCCGCCTGGGCCGAGATCGTGGCTGACTTCACACAAAAGGTGCGCGCCGGTCAGACCCAGCAGGGCTTTCTGAACTGCGTTGAGGCCTGCGGTGCTCTGTTGAAGACGCATGTGCCCGCCACCCATGAGCGTAACGAGCTGCCCAATCGTCTGATCGTGCTTGGCCGGGACGACATCGGCTGATCACGTTGTGATGAGGCGCCGGTGTCCAGCACCGATGATTGAAAGGCCATCCTGCGGGATGGCTTTTTTGAACAACGCTATCACAGGAAATTTTCAGCCTGAGACATCGCCCAGCAGACCAATGCCCTTGTAGATCAGAACGCCTACAGCGGCGGCGACCAGTATCCCCATCATGGTGCGCTCATGGCGCTTCCAGAGCTTGAGCGCCCGGTCACCGAAAAAGTGCACCAAAAGCGCCAGGCCAAAATAGCGCGCGCCACGCGCCAGCAGGGCGGCCAACATAAACAGGGGGAAGGCGTAGCCGGTGCTGCCGGCCACCAGCATGGCAATCTGAAATGGAATCGGAATGACGCCAATGGAGAGCACGGCCAGAAAGCCGTTATCGATGAAGCGCTGATCGAAGTCGTTGAACGCCTGCTGGCCACCAAAGAGCGTAATCAATTGATCGCCGAACTGACCCATGGCCCAGGCGCCCAGCCCGTAGCCGATCGCAGCGGCCAGCAGATTGCCCGCCAGTGCCACCGTGGCCAGCCACCAGCGCTTCCCGGGACGCATCACCATCCAGGGGATCAGGACCGTTTCAATCGGAATCGGAACAATCAGGGTTTCCAGTATCGAGGCCACAAACAGCAGCCAGAGCGCGCGGCGATGATCCATCAGTGCGGCAAGCCGGTCACCAAGACGCTGTTTTTGATGCTGCAGGCTCAAGGCCATGGATACCCCTGTCATTCATGTCGTGGGCCCATGCGTCGGGCCCCCTGATCATTGACGGTCAATGAAGGCGGGGATGATGACACACTCGCTGCCGGTCCGAGCCCCGGTTTCAGATGTCTTAAAGACTTGTGAAATGACGGCGTCCCGGGGTGAAAAGGCGCGTGGTGGCCGGTCATGCACAGGCCAGGGTGCGCTGTTATACTCGCCATGATCGGATCGCTGGCCCATGCGCTTGCACGCGCCATGGCCCCCGGGCGCTTCGCAGGCAAGACGTATCGTCGTGCGAGTGGGTGTGAAGACAGACGACAGACTGCCCTTTCACGACCACTACGTACCGCTCCAGCTTCATGCAACCGTCATGTATCCCATGCAATCGCAGTGACAAGAGAGGTTTATACCAGGATGTCCAACACGCCGAAAATCATCTACACCCTCACCGACGAAGCACCTGCGCTGGCCACCCATTCGCTGCTCCCCATTGTTGATGCCTTCACCGATTCTGCCGGCATTATCGTTGAAACCCGCGACATTTCGCTGGCCGGCCGCATCCTGGCGCAGTTCCCCGACTATCTGAAAGACGACCAGAAAATGGGTGACCATCTGGCCGAACTGGGCGATCTGGCCAAAACGCCGGAAGCCAATATCATCAAGCTGCCCAACATCAGCGCCTCGGTGCCTCAGCTCAAGGCCGCCGTCAAGGAGCTGCAGGGTCAGGGCTACGCCATCCCCGATTATCCCGAGTCGCCGGAAAGCGATGAAGAAAAGGACATCCGCGCCCGCTTTGACCGCGTCAAGGGCAGCGCCGTCAACCCGGTTCTGCGTGAAGGCAACTCCGACCGCCGCGCGCCGAAGTCGGTCAAGAACTACGCGAAGAAGTATCCGCACCGCATGGGCGAGTGGTCGAAAGACTCGAAGTCCCACGTCTCCCACATGAACGAGGGCGACTTCTACGGCAGCGAAAAATCCGCCGTAATCGACCGTGCCGGCAACCTGAAGATCGAGCTGGTCCAGAACGACGGCACGACGACCGTGCTCAAGGAAAAGGTTGCCGTCACCGAGGGTGAAATCGTCGATGGCGCCAGCATGAGCAGCCGCCAGCTGCGCGCGTTCATCGCCGAGCAGATCGAGGACGCCAAAAAGCAGGGCGTACTGTTCTCGCTGCACCTGAAGGCCACCATGATGAAGGTCTCCGACCCGATCATGTTCGGCATCGCGGTCGACGAGTTTTATCGTGACGTGCTGGCAAAGCACGGCGATGCGCTCAAAAATGCCGGCTTCAGCCCCAACAGCGGCGTGGGCGATCTCTACTCGGCGCTCTCCTCGCTGCCGGCAGATCAGCAGGACACCATCAAGTCCGACATCGAGGCGCTCTACAAGTCGCGCCCGTCACTGGCGATGGTGGATTCCAGCAAGGGCATCACCAACCTGCACGTGCCCAGTGACGTCATCATCGACGCCTCCATGCCGGCGATGATTCGTGACTCCGGCAAGATGTGGGGCGCTGACGATGCGCGTCATGACGCCAAGGCCGTGATTCCCGATCGCTGCTACGCCACCATCTATCAGGCCACCATCGAGGAGTGCCAGAAAAACGGCGCCTTTGATCCGACCACCATGGGCAGCGTGCCCAATGTCGGTCTGATGGCCCAGAAGGCCGAAGAGTACGGCTCCCACGACAAGACCTTCCAGATTCCGGCCGACGGCACCGTGCGCGTCACCGATGACAGCGGCAACGTGCTGTTTGAGCACAAGGTCGAGCGCGAAGACATCTGGCGCATGTGCCAGACCAAGGATGCACCGATCCAGGACTGGGTGAAGCTCGCCGTGACCCGTGCGCGTGACAGCCAGACGCCGGCCATTTTCTGGCTCGACAGCGCGCGTGCCCATGACGCGCAGATGATCAAAAAGGTCGAACAGTACCTGAAGGATCACGACACCAGCGGTCTGGACATCCAGATCATGACGCCGGTCGAAGCCATGCAGTACACGCTGGTCCGTACGCGCCGCGGTGAGGACACCATCTCGGTCACCGGTAACGTACTGCGTGACTATCTCACTGACCTGTTCCCGATCATGGAGCTGGGCACCAGTGCCAAGATGCTCTCGATCGTACCGCTGATGAACGGCGGTGGCCTGTTTGAAACCGGTGCCGGTGGCTCCGCGCCCAAGCACGTGCAGCAGCTGGTGGAAGAAAACCATCTGCGCTGGGATTCACTGGGTGAATTCCTTGCACTGGCTGCCTCGCTCGAGCACCTGGGCAAGACGTTTGATAACCAGCGCGCCATTGTGCTGGCCAACGCCCTGGACCGCGCCAACGGCGAGTTCCTGGACAGTGACAAGTCGCCCAAGCGCAAGACCGGCGAGCTTGATAACCGTGGCAGCCACTTCTACCTGGCGCTCTACTGGGCTCAGGCACTGGCCGAACAGGACGACGACGCCGAACTCAAAAAGCTCTTCGGCGAGCTTTATGAAACGCTCAGCAACAACGAGCAGGCGATCCTCGATGAGCTCAACGGCGTGCAGGGCAAGGCCGTCGAGATCAAGGGCTACTACCACCCGGATATCGAGCTGGCCGGTCAGGCCATGCGTCCGAGCAAAATCCTCAATGATGCACTCGCCACCCTCTCCAAAAAGAGCTGAAGCGTTAACGCGTGACGGTCAGCGATGACCGACCATACAAAACCGGCGCCCTGAGGCGCCGGTTTTTTTATGAATACCGGAAGTGTCCCGACCGCCGGCGTTTCAGGGAGAAAACGCATGCCCCATCGCTGGATCACATTGCACATATTCCCGCATGGGTCGCCGACCCTTTAAACAGTGCCGGTGGCAAACAGCGTGACCACCACCGCCCGTACGGCAAGCCAGATCAGCGTGAGGGTCGATACCAGAAACAGGGGAAAGCGCACCGCAACTCGGTTGACGGTGGCCTGATACACGGAGTGTATGATGCGAAATAGCACATAGGACCAGGCAAGGAACACATCTACGGGACTGGCGCCCATCACGGCCAGAATAATGACCGCCGGATAAAAGATCGTGGGCTGCTCCATCAGATGGGTGTAATTGTGCGCTTTCCAGTTGGCGCGCTCAGGCAACACCCCGTCGAGATCCTGCCCGCGCCCACCCGGCCGGGCGCCTTTAAGATCGCCACCGGCAGCCTTCATGGCCCTGAAACGACTGAAGGCCATCCAGAACAGCATGACCAGTGACCACAGGATCAGTACGGCAGCAGGTGCGAGCATGTCGGCTTTCATTGAGGCTCTCCAGGACAGGATGGTTCAACAGGGCTGAATCGCTATCGACGCTTCGCTCTTCTATTATCGCCTCAACGTCACATTGGCCGAGCCGCCTTCCTTCACTCGGACCTGCTTGAGGATAAAGGGACTGCGCCCCTGACCGCCCGGCAGGGCCACGGTGCCGGCCACATAAAAGGTGCCGGCCGGAATGCCGGTCGCCGTGAAGTAGCCATTGGCGTCGGTGGTGGTCATGTGGGTATAGGCCTGGGCGCGCGGGTCGGCCGGCTCGACGCGCTGACCGGCCAGGGCCTTGTCGGCGGCTTCAGCCGAGTACTCGGTGGCCGGTGCGATAGAGACCTTCTCACGATTGCCGTAAACAGTCTGTCCCGAAGTCAGCTGATAGGCCAGACGCCCCTTGATGGTCGCGGTACCGGTTTTGGCAAGCGCCGCATAGGTCTCGACCGGGAAAGGCACCTGGCGCTTGACCGTCGGCGCACTGTCGACCGTGCCCGCGCTGGACATGCCGGGAAGGTTATCCGCCATGTTCTGAATGCTTTCACAGCCGGCCAGCCCCATCATCAATACGGCACCTGTCAAAACCTGCCACTGACGCATGTCCTGTTTCCTCGCAATATGGATCAATAGGCAAGCTTAACGACTTCTCGGGTTCAAGCCATCCTTTAAAATCGATGGGTGCTGCAGGACAACAGCCCCTTCAGGTGGCTGCCAGTATCTGCTCGACTTGCAAGGTCGATGATCATGAGGTCGATGCGGGCAAGCTGCTAACATGGGAGGACTGATCCAGACGTTCGAGCCGTTCTTTCCGGCCCTTCCAGGACGTCTTGCACACTATCTGTTCATTATTTGCGGGAGACATCGTGCCGCTTCGCGACTTTTATCTGGTGCTGGTCGTTATTTTGATCTGGGCGTTCAACAGCATCATGATCAAGCTTGGCCTGGCCGAGATGCCGCCGCTTTTGATGACCACCCTGCGCTTTGCACTGGTGGCGGTGCTGATCGTCCCGTTCACCCGGATCACGCGTGCGCAGCTGCCGCTGGTGCTGAAGCTGGCCGCCAGCTTCGGGCTGATGCATTTCGGCTTTCTGTTCATCGGGCTCAACTACGCTGAAGCCGGTACCGGGGCCCTGCTGGTACAGCTGGGCACGCCCTTTGCCACCATTCTGGCCGCCATCTTTTTAAAGGAGCGCCTGCGGTTGAAACCGGTCATCGGCATGCTCGTCTCCTTTTCCGGCGTGGTGGTGCTGGCCGGTGGCCCTACCCTGCCCGGTCCGCTGCCACTGACACTTTTGCTGCTGAGCGCGCTGGGCTGGGCGATTACCAATCTGCTGGTCAAGACAGGCCCGGAGATCGCGCCGCTGACCATGGCCGGCTGGCTGTCGATGTTCGCCATTCCGCTGGTCGGCATGGGATCTCTGCTGTTTGAGCAGCATCAGTGGACCGCCATGATGGAGGCCGGCTGGCGTGGCTGGGGGGCGGTCATCTACAGCGCCGTGATGTCCTCGATTCTCGCCTATGGGCTGTGGAATACCCTGTTGCGGCGACATTCAGTGGCGCGCCTCATTCCGCTGTCACTTCTGACACCGCTGGTGGTGGTCGTGCTGGGCGTGCTGATGCTGGATGAAAGCATGGCGCTCAACAAGCTGGTCGGTGGCGCACTGGTGGTCGGCGGCATCGCCATTATCAATGTCAGGCGACTCAAACGAGCGCCCCGTGAGCTCGCCCTTGACGGTGACACCTCGACCACGACCACGACCACGACCACGACCACGACCATGACGCCAGAGCAGAAATGATCAGGACAGCGGCGGCCCAACCGTCTCCCGTTCGATCAATGTGGGCATGAAAGGTGTCGGGGCCGGCAGTGAGGCGCCGGCCACCAGCTTGAGCAGGCGCTCGGCAGCTTCCTGCGCCATCTCCTCGAGTGGGGCATGTACGGTCGTGAGTGCCGGCATGACGTGTCGCGCACAGGCCTCGTTGTCATAACCCACCAGTGACAGGGTCTGCGGAATCGCCACGCCTCGCGCCCGCAATATCGTCATGGCGCCCAGTGCCATATCGTCATTACCGGCCACCACCGCCGTGATGGGCGCCGCGCGCGCCAGCAGGGCCGCCATGCCCTGCTCGCCACTGCGCTCGGTAAAGTCACCCTCAAGAATGGCCTGCTCATCTACCTGGATGCCCCGTTCTTTCAAGGCCCTTTGGTAGCCGGCCAGTCGCCCGGCGGCGTCCTGCTGGCGCAGCGGCCCGGTCAGACACGCGATATGGCGATGACCCTGATCCAGCAGATGACGCGTGGCCAGATAGCCGCCGCACTCGTTGTCCAGGTAAATGCAGTGCGCATCGATCTCCAGCACCCGTCGGTTGAACACTACCAGCGGTGTGGTGGCTGCAAGCGTTGCAAGCATGGCGTCTGACAGCGCATCGGCGTGCACAATCAGCCCGTCACAGCGTCGGCCCAGCAGAAAGTCCACGGCCTCCTGCTCGCGCCCAGCCTCACCGCCGCCGCTGGCGACCAGCAGGGAGACGTTGGCGCGGCGCAGCGTTGCTTCCAGCGTCATCATGACGCGTCCCATGAAGGGGCCGGCCAGATGCGAGATCACCAGTCCCACGCCCCCCATCCGGTTGGAAGCCAGCGAGCGGGCAAAGGCGTTGGGCGCGTACCCCAGTGCAGCGATGGCGGCCTCGACACGTCCGCGCGTCTCGGCATTGACCGGCACTTCCCCTTTCATGACGCGAGACACCGTGGCAGCAGAAACGCTGGCGTACGCAGCCACCTCACGAATGGTAGGCATGGTGTTGTCCTTGAAATGATCCGGCTACTTGACCAGATGCCGTGTGCCACGGCAACCCATCCCCTCTGCTTCCCGTACCGCGGCGCCCTGTTGTCGTGTTCATACCGCGATTCCTGCCAAGGTCGCATAGTGAGAGACAACGCAACGCGCCATCATGAAACCGGTTTCATAAATACATGCCGATCACGAGGGTGCCTCAATGCTGGGAGTTCGGGAGAAGCTGAGCTACGGAATGGGTGACTTTGCCAGCGCCTTTACCTGGGCTTCGCTGTCATTGTATCTGATGTATTTCTACACCGACGTGTTCGGCATCAGTCCGGCGCTGGTCGGTACGCTGTTTCTGGTGACCCGATTGTGGGACGCCATCACCGACCCGGCCGTGGGTCTGATGGCTGATCGTACCCGCACCCGCTTTGGCCGCCTGCGCCCCTACCTGCTGTTTTTTTCGCTGCCGCTCGGGGCGATGCTGGCACTGACCTTTACCACGCCGGCACTGAGTGAGAACGGCCGCATCATCTACGCCTTCGCGACCTACATCGCCCTGATGGGGCTTTATACCCTGGTCAATATTCCCTATTCGGCGCTGCCGGTATCGATGACGACCGACAACGACGAGCGACGCCAGCTGACCAACTACCGCATGCTGCTCTCCTACATTGCTTTTGTGCTGATCAGCTATGGCACGCTGCCGCTGGTGGATTTTCTGGGCAACGGCGACGAGCAGCGCGGCTTTGCACTGACCTATGCCGTCTATGGCGTCATCACCTTTGTCGTCTTTTTGCTGACCTTCAAGGGCGTGCGCGAGCGCTACGTGGAAGGTGACAGCGCCAGCAACCCGTTGAAAAGCTTTGCTCACATTGGGCGCGCCCGGCCGTTCTGGATCATGTTTGCCACCAGCATCCTGATTTTCACCCTCATGCTAATGCCGGACTCGGCAGCCATCTACTTCTTCAAGTACTACCTGGGTGAAGCATCTTCAGTGTCGCTGTTTCTGGCCATGGGTTACGCCAGTATGGTGGCAGGCGTGATCTTCAATCAGCTGGTGATGCGCCGCTTTTGCAAACGCCGCGTCATGATCGGCGCCAACCTTGCCTACGGCGTCGCCCTGGCAAGTTTTTTCGTGGCCGCCGACCATGGCCCGGCGTTCTACTTTGCCGCTTTCATGGCTGCCAAGTTCATCAACGGCATCATCGCGCCCACCATGTGGGCGATGGTCGGTGATATCGCCGATTACGTGGAATACAAAAGCGGCCGCCGGGCGACCGGCACCACCACCAGCGCGGTCACCTTCAGCCAGAAATTCGGCATGAGCATCGGCGGGCTTTTGACCGGTGTGCTGTTCAGCACCTATGGCTACACCCCCAATGCCTCGCAGAGCGAGACCGTGCTGGTACTGATCAAATCCATGATGAGCGTGCTGCCGGCCGTGGGCGCGTTCGGGGTAGCGGTGCTGATGCTGATCTACCCGCTGGGGGACCGCCGCATGGCCGAAATCCGTACCGCCAAACCGACAGCAGCCTGACCCTCACCTCCCATCCATTCAACCCACAAGGAAGCCACTGCATGAGCAACCTGAAGACACTGATCGAACAAATGACGCTGGAGGAGAAGGCCGGCCTGTGCTCGGGTGATAACTTCTGGCGCACAAAAGTCGTTGAACGCCTGGGCATCCCGGCGATCAATCTTTCCGACGGACCACACGGACTGCGCGCTCAGGGCGAGGAGCAGGACCATCTGGGCGTCAATGACAGCAAGCCGGCCACCTGCTTTCCGACCGCGGCAGGCCTTGCCAGCTCGTGGAGTGTCGAACGGCTTGAACAGCTCGGCGCCGCGCTGGGCGATGAGGCACAGACAGAAGGGCTGCATGTGGTACTGGGCCCCGGGGCCAACATCAAGCGCTCGCCGCTGTGCGGGCGCAATTTCGAATACTTCTCCGAAGACCCGATGCTCTCCTCGCACCTGGCGGCCGCCCACATCCGCGGCACCCAGTCGCGTGGCGTGGGCAGCTCGCTCAAGCACTTTGCCGCCAACAATCAGGAGCATCGCCGCATGTCGGTAGATGCCCGTATCGACGAGCGCACCCTGCGCGAGATCTATCTGGCAAGCTTTGAACATGCCGTGAAGGAAGCCCGGCCCTGGACGGTCATGTGCGCCTATAACCGGCTTAACGGCGAGTACTGCAGCGAACATTCGCGGCTGCTGACCGATATCCTGCGCGATGAATGGGGCTTTGAAGGCTTTGTGGTCTCTGACTGGGGCGCCGTCAACGAGCGCGTCCCGGGGCTTGAGGCCGGCATGGAGCTCGAAATGCCGGCCTCCGGCGGCGAGCGCGACGCACAGATCGTTGCGGCAGTAAAAGAGGGCCGGCTGGAGGAAGCGGTACTGGATCGCGCCGTCGAGCGTCTGCTGCGCATTACCTTCAGGGCGCATGATGCCCGCAAGGACAGCGCTGAATTCGATGCCGAGGCCCATCACCAGCTGGCCCGCCACATCGCACGCGACAGCATGGTGCTGCTGCAAAACGATGGCACCCTGCCATTGTCCAACGAGCATCGTGTGGCGGTGATCGGCGAATTTGCCGAACGTCCGCGCTATCAGGGCGGCGGCAGCTCACACGTCAACGCCACCCGCGTCGAAACCCTGCTGGAAGCCCTCAGGTCCCGGGACGCAAGCCTTGACTATACAAAAGGCTTCGAGATCGACCGCGATGCGCCCGATCAGCAGCTCGAGCAGGACGCAGCGACCGCCGCAAGCCACGCCGACGTTGCCGTACTCTGTCTGGGGCTGCCCGAGCGTCACGAGTCCGAAGGCTATGACCGCACGCATCTGAACCTGCCGGCCAACCAGCTCGCCCTGATCGAGGCGGTGGCCCGCGTTCAGCCCAATACCGTGGTGGTGCTGGCCAACGGCTCGCCGATCGCAATGCCCTGGGTCGGTCAGGTCAGCGCCATTCTGGAAGGCTATCTGGGCGGACAGGCCGTCGGCGCGGCCCTGGCCGATCTGCTTTATGGCGAGGTTTCGCCGAGCGGCAAGCTGGCTGAAACCTTCCCGCAGCGGCTGGAGGACACACCGGCCCATCTCAACTTCCCCGGTGAGGGCGATGTGGTGCGTTATGGCGAAGGTATTTTTGTGGGCTATCGCCACTATGACACGCTGGGCACCGAACCCCTGTTTCCCTTCGGTCACGGCCTGAGCTATAGCCGCTTTGACTACGCCAACCTGACGCTCTCTGCCAGCGACTTCGACGGTCAGGGCAGTCTGACGATCAGTTGCGATATCACCAACAGCGGCGAGCGGGAGGCCAGTGAGATCGTGCAGCTTTATCTGAGCGATCAGACGCAGACTGTGCCGGTGGCGACGCAGGCCCTGCGCGGCTTCGATCGGGTAGCGCTTGCACCGGGCGAGACCGCACGGGTCGAGCTGAGGCTTACGCGGCGGGATTTCTGCTGGTACGACGCGCAGCGTGGCGACTGGCGCCTGCCCACCGGCACCTTTGAGGTCCGCATCGGCGCGTCTTCGCGCGATATCCGTCTGAGTCAAACCCTTGACGTGCAGGGCGATGACGTGGCGCTGCCGGTGATCGATCGCAATACCCTGCTGGGCGATCTTCAGCGCCGTGAGGACGCCACCCGGGTGCTGCGCCAGCATCTTGCCGACATTGCCGATGAACTGCCGATGCTCAATGATCTGATGGCGCGCGAAGGCGGTGATGACCTGATGAATGCCATGGGCCACTATCTGCCGCTGCGGGCGCTGGTGTCCTTTTCAGGGTTCACCGAGGCACGCCTTGAGAATCTGCTGAAGGATCTGAAAGCGCTGGCGTAACTGCAGAACAAACGTCAGGGACGCCTTGGGTTCTCTCCGAGATAACTGTATATTTAAACAGTATTCAGAGAGGGCTCGGGTATGTCAGGTGAATCCATTATCGGCCGCGGCGCCAGCGCCAACCTGCATCACCGCTTCGATCGCATCCGCATCGAGGCGGTCGATGACGGCTGGTGGCAGGACGATGCCCCCGTCAGTCGGGCTACCGAGGTCCGTCTGGAACACAGTCGAACGGCGATCTCGCGCAATCAGTCACCGGACATGCCCTTTTCACGCTCGCTCAACCCTTATCGGGGCTGCGAACACGGCTGCATCTACTGTTTTGCCCGCCCCTCTCATGCCTACTGGGACCTTTCCCCGGGGCTTGATTTTGAAACGCGCCTGATCGCGCGTACCAACCTGCCCGGCCTGCTGGCCGAGGAGCTCGCTTCCCCCGGCTACGTCTGCGAGCCCATCGCGCTGGGCGCCAATACCGATCCCTATCAGCCCATCGAGCGTCAGCACCAATTGAGCCGCCAGCTGCTTGAGGTGCTGCTGCGCCATCGACATCCGCTGACCATCACCACCCGCAGCACGCTGATTCTGCGCGATCTGGACCTGCTCACCGAGCTGGCAGACCTGCGACTGGTCAGGGTCTTTATCAGCTTCACCACACTGAACAATGAGCTCAAGCGGGTCATGGAACCGCGGGCAGCCTCGCCCGGTGCGCGACTGAAAGTGATCCGCACGCTGCGCAAGGCGGGGGTACCGGTCGGCATCATTACCGCGCCGATGATCCCCATGATCAATGACATGGAACTGGAGACGCTCCTGCAGGCCGGGCTTGATGCCGGTGCCACCAGCGCCGGCTACACCCTGCTGCGCCTGCCCCTTGAAGTGCGCCCGCTGTTTGAACAGTGGCTTCTCGAACATTTCCCCGATCGGGCAGCGCACGTCATGAGCCTGATTCGCCAGTCCCGCGGCGGGCGCGATAACGACAGCCGCTTTGGCCATCGCCTGCGTGGCGAAGGGCCCTTCGCCGATCTGCTGGCCCAGCGCTTTCGCCTGAGTATTCGCCGCCTCGGACTTAACCGACGCCGTGAGGAAGAGCGCCTCGACACCACACGATTTGCACCGTCCCATCAGCAGATCGATCTGTTTTAGCCACAACAATTCGAAAGGAGGCCACCTCATGACGGCTGCCCATGCCCACCCTGATCTGATGCTCGACATGCAGGACCCTGCGCTGCGCTATCACCGCTTTGGCTCGCCGCTGGAGGTGTTGCATCTGGAGCCACAGCCCGATGGCCCGCTGCCTCGGGAGCGGATGCGCGTGCGCATGCGCTGCGCCCCGATCAATCCTTCGGATCTGATCCCGATTGCCGGCGCCTATCGCCATCGGATCAAGCCTCCGCTGGTGGCAGGGCATGAAGGCGTGGGCGTGGTGACCCAGGCCCATGGTCCATGGCGCGCGCTCGAGGGGCGCCGGGTGCTGCCGCTGCGCGGCCCGGGTACCTGGCAGCAGTCGCTGGACTGCGATCCCCGTCTGGCGGTACCCGTGCCCGACGATATTCCCGATCATGTGGCGGCTCGGGCCTGGATCCATCCGATGGCGGCCATGGCCATGCTGCGACGCTGGCCGGTCGCCGGATGCGATGTGCTCCTGACTGCGGCCGGTTCAAACTGTGCGCGGCTGCTGGCGCAGTGGGCGCTGTGCTGTGGCGCCCGCTCGGTGACCGGTATCTGCCGCAGTGCCCATCACCGCAAGGCGCTGACCGACATGGGCGTTCACGTGCTGGATCAGGAAGATCACGCTGCCATAGAGGCTGCCGCCGCACACGCCCAGCGCCTGTTTGATGCCACCGGCGGACGACTGGCCGACCGCCTGCTGAGCCACATGCCGCCCGACGGTATATTGGTTACCTATGGACTGCTGTCCGGCGCGCCCATCAGTCCGTGCAGCATGAACGCCCGCGTGCGGCATTTTCATCTGCGCGATCATATTGCCGGGCTGAACCCCCATCAGTGGCAGGAAAGCTTTGAAACCCTCTGGGCGCTGCTGCGTGATATCGACATGCCCGCCACGCGGGATTTCAGGCTCACCGACTGGCGCCAGGCCCTGATCTGGCATGACAGTCATTCAAGGGTAAAACCCATGCTGATGCTGTCCTGATCATGTCGGCATGCCCTTCATGCCGGATCCCTATACGAGCTCCGGCATGAAAGGCAAACAGCAAGACAGACATGAAAAAGGGCCGCCCGGTCAGGCGGCCCTTGTGAGCGTCATCTGCCGCAGCGGTGAACTCAATTTCCGCTGATGGTCTCGACGCTGACCACTTCCGGCGGCTCGACCGGCGTCAGGCGACGCACCTGGTCAGGACGAATGCGGTGGCGATACTCAAGCGGGTCGAGCGACTGCGGCTGACCGGTCGTGAGCGCGCGCTCGATGGCGTCCAGAATGCGCACATCACGCAGCCCTTCCATGCCGTCGGCCTCGGGCGCGAGGTCATGGAGAATGCAGTGCGAGAAGTAGTCGGTCTGTCCGCCAAACTGCTCGACCGCGCCGGGTGAATGCGCCGTGGTCTCACCGTCAACGCTCAGGTCATAGTCAATCGACACGCCGGGGCCAAACATGTAGCTGGGGCGTGCCAACAGGGCGCCTCGCTCACCGACGACCGAAAAATGATTGTGCCCGCTGGTGGCATAGCTGACGAAGAACTGGGCCAGTCGCCCCCCAGGGAAACGCAGACTGACGGTCACGCTGTCATCGCAGGTGTAGTCGCGCCCCGGCGTGTTATCGCTCATGGCGCTGACCTCGACCGGCTCGGCACCGAACAGATGACGTACCGCGTTGATCGGGTAGGCCCCCATATCGGGCACCGGGCCGGCCCAGTAGCCGTGCAGGGCACGGTGGTTTTTCTCATTGAGATCCTGGGTCAGCTGGGAGGAGAACGTGCGCGGCGCACCAATGGTGCCCTCGCGCATGTACTGAATCATTTCCAGCGTGCCCGGCTCATGGTGCAGCCGGTAGGCAATCATGAGTTTGGCATTGCCGCGCTCGGCGGCCTCGATCATCGCCTGGCAATCTTCAATGCTGGTCGCCATCGGCTTTTCCAACAGCACGTGAATGCCCGCTTCCAGTGCCGGAACGGTGTCCTGGCAATGACGAAAGTTGGGTGTGGCGACGTAAACCGCGTCAATCTCGCCGGAGTTCAACAGCGTCTCGTAGTCATCGTAGCCGTAGACCTTGAGGTTGTAGCGTTTGCCCAGCACCTCGGCCTTTTTGGGGTCACCGGTGACCAGCGCCGTCATTTCCGAATTGTCGCTGGCCGCGATCCCCGGCATGAACGCGCCCTGTGAAATTTCTCCACCGCCGACCACGGCGTAGCGCACCTTTCCCTGTGCCATGAGAACTCCTGATGGGTTCGTGAATAAAAACGATCTCATCAAGCCTGGCGCAAGCCTTCGGTGCTGTCAGGTAGTGGTGCCATATTCCGCCATCCTCAGGCGCGTTTCAGCCGGTCCGGCTGACGCCCGTGTCCGGCCGGTCCAGACCCTCGATCACCACCCGGTTACGCCCGGCCGCCTTGGCACGATAGAGCGCGGCGTCGGCGGCCCCGAGCAGCACCTTGGTCTCCGAGGTGCCTGCGGCTCCCAGCGCCACCCCAACGCTGATGGTCATGACGCTGGCCGTGGTGCTGTGATGATGCACCAGCATCAGGCGCTGCACGCTAGCGCGCAGACGCTCGGCATAAAGGGCCAGTTCATTGCCGGAGAGGCCGGTCACGAAAACGGCAAACTCCTCCCCCCCCATTCGCCCGGCACGCCCTGCCGGGCGAGCGGCATCTGCCAGCGCCTGTGCCACGCGCCTGAGCGCCTCATCGCCGGCGGCATGGCCGTAGTGATCGTTATAGGCCTTGAAATGGTCGATATCGATCATGGCCATCGCCACCATCGCCCCCGGGGCCAGACGGTCGAGATCGCTTGCAAGGCCTGCATGGAATCCGCGTCGATTGGCCAGATCGGTCAGAGGATCCAGCGCGGCCAGCCGACCGAGCATATCGCGCTGTTCGGCCAGCTGGCGCTGGCGAAGCTGTTCACGCTCGACCAGCAGAAAATGCCGGCGGCGCTCGTTTTCCAGCGTCCGGTTGGCAAACATCGCCGGCCCCATGATCACGATGGCAATCATGACATTATGAAGTTCAAGCACCGGTAACCGGAGAGGCCCATAGGCAATCGCCATGCCCTGGATCAGCACCACAATAGTGGCAAGCCCCAGCACGAGCCGCAGGGGCAGCGCCATGCTGATCACCATGGCCATCAACACGGCGTAGTTGGCAAAGACAAACCCCAAAGCATTAATGGAATCGGAGCGCGTGATCAAAAGCGCCAGAAGCGACACGGCCAGCAAATGAAAACCACAGGCAACGAGTTGCTGGCGGATCAGTGAGCAGCGGGCATGACGAAGCCAATAAAACACCGCCATGCCTATCGGTAGCATGATGGCCAGGCGAAAGATCAGGGCCAGATGGCGCTGATCGGGCACGGCGAACGCGTCCCCGGGGGCAAAGGCCACATAAAAGCTTGTCCCGATGAGCACCGACATCGACAGGGCGCGGCGACGCGGTGCCAGCGTCATGGCAGCAAAGGCGCTTCTTCTGCCGGCCGGTATCGTGACCCTATCGAGGCGTCCTTTGCCTTCCAGCGCGCGGTCCAGCTCGGTGGCATCTTCCTGCATGGTGGCTTCCATTGTCCGCGGCACCGATCGACAGCTTTCGAAGTGTTCGTCACTGTTTAGAAGGTGGCGCCATCGCCTTGCCAACAGGTTGTCGCCACAGCCGGTGACTCAGGCAGGCCTGCCAGTCTTATCGACCGGGTGCCTGTCGGCTTGAGCATCAGGCGGCGACGTCTGCCCTCATGACAGGTTTCGAGACAGGCAACCGGGCAATCCCGAACCATGGCCACAAAAAAGCCCCGCTTAAAGCGGGGCAGGCCTCACGAAAAATCGGGTTTAAAACGTGTATTCGACACCGATGACGGCGACCGGGTAGATATTGTACTTGTTGAGGTCGTCACGCAGATCGTCTTCCTGATCACGCGCTTCCTGTTCGGCGATAGGGCGCACACCCGGAATATTGAGGGCATCGCCGCGAGGCGTCAGAGACACACTGGGATCGATCCAGAAGGCGCCAGCCTCGGCATAAAAGCCCAGTCCCTGCTTCGAGCTGTTGCGCCAGCCAATACCCAGATAGGGTTCGACACCATCGGAGAGCTTGCCGCGACCATCCAGGCGAGCGTCATCGGCGCTGATGGAAATTCCGCCGATGTCGTCAAATGTATCGTCACCGGTATAGCGACCGACCGCCTTGAGCTGGACATCCGGCTTAACCGCACCTGCCGAGATAAAAAAGCCGCTGTTGACCCACGGATAGACATCCAGCTTGAGGCTGTAGATGTCCATGTCGACCTCACCCTTGTAGGTGACATCACCGTTGGTGTGGTCCAGGTCATCATAGTTGTAACCGCTGTAGCCGGCCGTCAGTGCAAAGTGATCATGAAAGCGCCAGCTGACATTGGCGCCCAGACCGGTCGTACCGGCACTGCCGGCGACCGACCAGTGCTCTTCCGCCATGGCAGCGGCGCTGGTAGCCAGCAACAGGGATCCAGTGATGACGGCAGTAGCGATACGACGCATGATGTAGCCTCTCAAGAATGATCGAAGTTCCGGTGCGCCGATGAGGTCGACGTCATTTAATGACCACAAGTTTACGCAGGGCACCGGCAATCAATTGAGAGAAAAGCACCGTTTTGGATCTGTATTTCTCACGCGACAGCGCCGCCTGTCATTTCGAATGACGCCGGCGCTGCGCTATTCTTGAGCCTTCATGAGGCGAGCGGGAGTCAGGCAATGTCATCACTGCGCGATCAGTTGAGCCGCAAGGTGTATTCCACCGAAACCGGGGATATGCGCAAGCACGACGAGGACGATGATCAGAAAGCGCAGGAGGCCGCGCGCCTCGCCGGGCTGGATGGCATCGTGCGCATCAAACGCGAAACGTCCGGGCGCAAGGGCAAGGGGGTGACGACCCTGCACGGCATCCCCCTGAACACCGAAGAACTCAAGGCCCTGTTGCAGGTGCTGAAAAAGCGCTGCGGCAGCGGCGGGTCACTCAAGGACGGCATCATCGAAATTCAGGGTGATCATCGCGACACGCTGCGCGCCGAGCTGGAAAAGCGTGGCCATACCGTCAAGCTGGCGGGGGGCTGATCATGCAGATGCGTCGTTTTCGCCCGTTACTGGCGGTCGCCCCGCTGATGGTGACAGGCCTTTTGAGTGGCTGCTCCCTGTTTGCCAGCGGCCCTGACTTTGCCACGCTCTCGGGCGAGGCCATCAGCGATGAGCAGGCGCCGATTGCCGATGATGCCCGGCTGGAAATTCGACTGCTCGACCTCACTCAGGGGCGCACCACCATCGCCCAGGTCGATCAGAACACGCACGGGCGCTGGCCGGTGCCCTTCATGCTGCAGTATGACCGTCACTATATCGACAGCGATCGTCGCTACGCCCTGAGTGCCGCGCTGCATGAAGGGGACAACACGCGCTATCTGACCATGGAGCCGTTACCGGTGCTGACCGATGGCGCGCCCACGCAGCAGGTACGTGTGCCGCTGACGCCGGTCAGTCGATAGACGGCCTGCCCTGAGCGTCTGACAGCCCGGCCAGCAGGGCCGTCAGGCTCTCGTCGATGGGCGCCTCGCACTTGAGCGCATAAAGCGCATCGGCGCGAGTGTGTCCCCGGTTGATGCAGGCGATCGGCAGCCCCTTGGACGCGGCATGCCGGGCAAAGCGAAAGCCTGAAAACACCATCAGCGACGAGCCCACTACCAGCAGGGCCTGACTGTCATCAAGCATCGACATGGCCCGCTCCAGACGCCAGCGCGGCACGTTGTCACCGAAAAACACCACATCGGGCTTTAAAATACCGTGGCCACAGCGCGGGCAGTCCGGAAGCCGGAAGTCAGAGAAATCCACATCGTCGAGATAGGCATCGCCATCCGGGGCGATCTCGGCCTCCATCCCCACCCAGTCAGGGTTGAGGGTGGCCAGATGATCGTGCAGCACATGGCGACGCACCAGCAGATTGCACTGCATGCAGCGCACCAGATCGGCCCGGCCGTGCAGATCCACCACCCGCTGACTGCCCGCCTTCTGATGCAGGCGATCGACATTTTGCGTAATGATGCCCTCGATAAACCCCTGCGCTTCCAGCTCGGCCAGCGTGTGATGGGCTCGCCCGGGCGAGGCGTTCGCCAGCAGGCGAAAACCGACCAGGCTGCGTGCCCAGTAGCGCTGACGGCCGAGATGGCTTTTCATGTAGACCTGATGGGTCATGGGCGGCGGTCGTTTCCACTCGCCCCGTTCATCCCGATAATCGGGAATACCGCTGTCGGTGCTGACTCCGGCGCCTGTTAAAACGCATAGACGCGGGTACCGCCGTACAAGATCGATCAGTGCCTGTTCATCAACGCCCATCGGGCTATCTGTCACAACACTACTCATGCCCTCTCCTCACGACCTGCTGGCCGAACGTGGCGTTGGCCAGCAAAAACTCTGTCGGGCATGGATGCCAACCCGACAGAACGCTAGACTAAACCTCAACCTATCGGGATGACGTCATGCGCTGGCTGGAATATCTGCTTCCCCTGATTTTTCTGACCCCCCTGTTCGCCACCGCCGTGGTGGTCCTCGGACTGCGCCATCTGTTTCAGGACAAGCCCGGTTTTTCCCCTTCCGGCCACCGGCTTCGCCAGTCCGGCAATCGTTTTCGCGAACGCCTGGCCGAGGCGCGCGTCAAACTCTTTCTCGCCGGCGCCCTTGGGCCCGTACTGGCCATTACGCCACTGATCTATGGCATGGGCCGAATGCTGTTTTCGTCCTATCAGGACTGGATCGAATGGAGCATTTACGGACTGATCACCACGATCGCGGCAATGATCGTGGGCGCTTTCATGATGGCACTTTCCTACCGAATTTCTAATCTGCGTCTGCGGCTGGCCGGCGCCATGAACGTGGCGCATGACCTGCAGAGCCTTTTGCGGGCGCAGCATCAGGGGATTTGCATCTTTCACGATGTGCCGGCCGAGGGGTACACCATCGACCATGTCGTGGTCACCGAGCATGGCATCTTTTCACTGCTGGTCCGCACTCGTCACGCAGGCCCCGAAGCCGCCCTGGACAGCACCCGAACACTTCGACTCGATGGCGAGCGGCTTCTCTTTCCCGACCGGGAAGAAACCCGCCCCGTACGCGAAGCCCAGCGTGCCAAACGCTGGCTGCAGGAGCGCCTGAGCCGCGAATGCAAGCGGGAGGTGCCTGTTCAGGCCATGCTGGTCATGCCGGGCTGGCGCATCGAGCGGGTCCGAAACAACGAGGATGTCCGGGTGGTCGGCGACAATGAACTGGTGCACTTCATGCAGCGCCGCGAGCAGCCGGTGCTGCCACAGCCGCTGCATGACGATGTCATCCAGGCGCTGATCCGTCTGACCGATGACCATCAGACCCACCATGCGCTTTCTCCGACAGGCCCGTAGCCCGGCGCCCAGCGTGCGCCGTGACGCCGGCCTCACCCTCTTGATTACGACCACGAAAGACGATGCGCCCCTGCTGCCGGAGGCCACGGGCGCATCCTGCTTGACAAGGAGTACGCCATGAATGAGCCCGCCGGTGAGAGCATCACGACGCATGCGCCCGCGAGCCGCGCCGCCATTGCCTGGTTTTTTGCCCTTTCGGGCCTGTCCTTTTCCAACTGGGCGGTTCGCATTCCCGATATTCGTACCCTGCTGGACCTGTCGCAGTCCCAGCTCGGGGCCCTGCTGCTGTGTCCGGTGGTAGGGTCGCTGTGTCTGACGCTGCTGTCGAATTATCTCAACACCCGCTTTGGCAGCCGGCGCATTACGCGCGTGGCGGCCTGCGCCATCGTGGTGTCACTGGTGTTGATCGGCGCTGCCGTTTCAATGCTGACGCTGGGTCTGGCGCTGGTGGTCTTTGGTGCCGGCATGGGGCTTCTCAATATTGCCATGAACGATCAGGCCGCCACGCTCGAGCGGCGCTATCGACGCTCCATTATGTCTTCCTTTCACGGCCTGTTTAGCCTGGGCGGCATGGCCGGTTCCCTGATTGGCGGGGCGCTGGCCACGCTGGGGCTGACGCCCCGCTGGCATCTGCTGCTGGTCGCGGGACTTTTGATGGTGGGCATTCTGATCAGCCATCGCCATCTGCTGGCCCCGCCGCCGCGTGCCGAACGCCCTGTTGGTGCCCTGTTCGTGCGGCCGAAGGGGCGAGTCTGGCTGTTGGGTATCATCGCGGCGGCCGTGGTCTTCATCGAAGGGTCGATGGCGGACTGGTCGGCGCTTTTTCTCACCGAACTGGGCGCCTCGCGCGGGCATGCCGCCCTCGGGCTTGCCGTGTTCACCGGCACCATGGCCGTCGGTCGCCTGCTGGGAGATCGCTGGCTGGACCGGGTCGGCGCGATACGAGCCCTTGAAGCCGGCAGTGCACTGGCCCTGTTCGGTCTCGGGCTGGCCATTGTGGCGGCCAGCCCCACCGCGGCCCTGCTGGGGTTCGCGCTGGCCGGCATTGGCATGTCGACCCTGTTCCCGTGCCTGTTGAGCCTGGCCGGGCGTAACCGCGCCATGTCACCTTCGGGTGCCATCGCCTCGGTGGCCATGCTGGGCTATCTGAGCATGCTGGGCGGCCCGCCAATGCTGGGGTTTCTGGCCGAGGCCATCACGCTGCACTACGCCTTTATCGCGCTGGCCGTGGCCGCAGCGCTTGCCATCGCGCTGGCGCGGCCGGCGGCCAAAGCCTGAACCCCCACGGGCCAAGCGACAGGACAGTTCTGGCAATAAAAAAGGCCCCATCGCCGAAAGCGATGGGGCCTTTTAATAGCATGACGGTTCTCAGCGAGGCGAGGTGCCCGCTTCTCCGGCCGCATTATCATCAGGGCTGTCGGTACGCACCTCTTTACCGCTTTCGTTCTGCGCCAGGTCCCAACTGCCTTCTTCCGTCCAGGGATCGTGCCTGGGGAACTCCTCGATATTGATTTCAGGCTCGTTATAGCTTGGCTGATAGCGCAAATCATACTTGGCCGCACGCACCATCGAGATCATCAGCAGCAGGGCGATGGCAAGCAGCGGGACGCCACTGACGATACTGGCCGTTTGCAGAGTCTGAAGTCCGCCCAGAAAGAGCAGCGTCATCGGCAAAAGCGACAGTGCGAAGGCCCAGAACAGGCGATGCCAGCGCATCGGCTCATCTTCAAGATTCTTCTCGGACGCGGAGGCCAGAATATAGGCAATCGAGTCAAAGGTGGTTGCGGTGAAGATCGCCAGCAAAATCACGACCCCAAGAATCAGGATCCAGGAAAACGGCAGCTGATGAAGAACGGCGTAGAAGGCTGCATTGGCAGACTGGTTGTTCATGATGCCGACCACATCCAGCGTGCCGGAAAGCTGAAGATAGAGCCCGAAGTTGCCCAGAATAATGAAAAAGAGCGCGCAGCCCAGAGAGCCGAAAAAGATCGATCCGGCCACCATGGTCTTGATGCGACGTCCCTTGGAGATACGAGCTATGAAAAGTCCGACGGTTGGGGCAAATACCAGCCACCATGCCCAGTAGAAGATGGTCCATGAGCCCGGAAAACCGGAGTCTTCAAAGCCCTGAAGCCCACCAAAGGGTTCGGTCCAGGTCGCCATGTGCATCAGATTGGAAAGCATCATGCCGATCGAATTAAGCCCGGTATTAAGAATGAACAGGGTAGGCCCGGCAATCAACACGAAAGCAAGTATCACAAGCCCTAGCCACATATTGATGTCGGAGAGCTTCTCGATCCCCCCCTTGAGACCGCGCCAGGCACTGACGGCGAAGATGGCCGTAGTACCGAGCAATACCGCAATCTGGCTGGTGGTATTGGGTTCAAAGCCGAACAGATCCCCCACACCAATGTTGATCAGCGGTACCAAAATCCCCAGCGACGTGGCGCCGCCACCCAGCATGCCGAAAATGAAGAGCACATCGATGATGTTGCCCAGCCAGCCGCGGGCCAGCTTCTCCCCGAGTACCGGTCGGATAGCTTCGCTGATGCGTAACACCTTGTGTTTGCGCACGTGCAGAAAGTAGGCCATGGGCAGTGCCGGTACCAGATAGATCGACCAGGCGATCGGACCCCAGTGAAACATACCGTAGGTCGCCGCCCAGGTAGCCGCCTCTTCGGAAAAGGGCTCAAGATGAAATGGCGGGCTCTGAATGTAGTAGGCCCACTCGACCATCCCCCAGAACACGACGGCCCCGCCAATGCCGGCGGCAAAGAGCATGGCACCCCAGGAAAGCAGTGAAAACTCGGGATCATCGTCAGGGTCGCCGAGCTTGATCTGGCCTATATCGCTGAAAACGATATAGAGCATAAAGCCCAGCGAGGCGACTCCCATGAGCTGATAGGCCACGCCGAAGTGTTCGGTCACGAAGCTCTGGGCCGCTGCAACCCAGACAGCGCCCACTTCGGGAAAGACAATCAATGGGATGGTAACGACCAGTAACAGCAGAAGTGAGCCGAAAAAAATCGGCTTTTCGAGTTGAGCAAAAGCATTGCGCATAGCGGGTTCCGATATTGTTATCAGGCCAGAGACTGACTCGGTCCGCGGGAAGTAGGATCACCCGGCATGAGCGTCGCCTGTGCGCCGATGTTTATTGAACGGATATTCAATATAACCTATAACGCTGTGTTTTCAACTTCTTCGCTTTTATCCAAAAGATTTATAGTTACTGTTGCTGTCAATTTGAAGGCTACCATGAGCACTTGCCAGCGCATCATTCGAACCTGCTCTGTGGCCGTCTCAAATATAGATCAGGTTTATCCACACCAGACAGAACTGACTGATGAAGGCATGGCAGGTCAGGTCAGGTCAGTTGACGCTGAGGCAGGTATCACCGTGGATCAGCCAGACAGGCTGAACCACCTCGCTTTGATCGCAGTCACCGGTCACCATGCGGGCGGCCATGACGCCCTTGGCATGGCTGTCCTGATGAACCGTGGTCAGCATGGGTCGGCGATGCTGGCCTTCGGCAATCCCGTCAAAGCCGGTCAGCCTCAGCTGGCCGGGGACGGCCAGACCGCGCTGTTCGGCCAGGCTCAGCGCCGTCAGGGCAAGCCGGTCCGACATGCACAGCAACAGATCCGGGGCGGAGTCAGCCAGCAGCGCCTCGATGACGGGCGCTGCAGCCTCATAAGTATTGCCATCAACGTTCCATAGCGGCACCGCCTCGGGATCGTGGCCGGCCTCCATGAGTGCCTGGTCAAAGCCGGCCAGTCGCTCAATGGCCACCGAATTGGGCTCGGACCAGCGCAAGCACCGTTCAAGCCTGCCCCCGGGTGCCTCCAGGGTCATGCGAAGGGCCACGATGGCCGGGCGCTGTGCGCCGCCGGCCAGCGCATGACGCGCAATGCTCAGCGCCGCGTTGCGATGATCGATCTGAACGGAGGCCAGTCCCGGCAGGCGCATATCCACGGTCACCAGTGGCTGATGCTGATGTCGCAGCAGCGCCATGGTGCCCGCTTCAGGAATTGAGCCGTAGATCAGATAGCCATCGGCCACGCCGTTGAGCGAAGCATTCTGACGGTCGGTACGGGCGGCATCCGTCAGCAGCAGCATGTGATAACCACGGTCATCCAGTACCTCGGCGATTCCCGCCAGTAGATCGCCCGCCACACTATCGCCGAGACTGTACCCCAGCCCATCCGAGAGCATGACCCCGATAATGCCGGTGCAGCCGGTACGCAGCGTGCGCCCCTGGCGGCTTGGGCCGTTGTAGCCCAGCGCCCGGGCAGCCGCCAGGATCTCCTCACGGCGCGTGGCAGAGAGTTGATCGGGGCGGTTGAAGGCGTTGGAAACCGTCGCCGTCGACACGCCCAGATGTGCCGCGACGGCCTTGAGCGTCATCGGACGGGCCCGGCTCATGCCCTGCCCCGGGCCAGAATGCCCTGGCAGTGATGCATGGCCGGCACCAGTGGACGGTTCAAGGCGTCGTTAACCAGACCGCCGCATTACCGGCCAGCTGACCATGACTGATGGCATCCGTCGCGCTTTGCAGGGCGACCTGGCCCTCGGGCAATGCCACTGGGGTTTCCCCCAGATTGAGCACCAGAGTTACACCGCCATTGGTCAGGCTCAGCACGTCGCTGCGCGAACTCTCCTGCCAGACCAGCTCGCCGTGGCCCAGCCCGTACTCATGGCGCATGGCCAGCAGCCGGCGATAGAGTTCGAGCGTCGAGTCTGCATCCTCAAGCTGGCGATCGGCCGAGTAACGGGCATAGCTCTCCGGTTGCGGCAGCCAGCGCTCCCCGGTGGTGTTGAAGCCGAAGGCCGGCGCATCGGCGCGCCAGGGCAGTGGCACGCGGCAGCCATCACGCCCGATCTGCTCACCGTTGGTGCGATGAAACGTCGGGTCCTGACGATAGCGGGCCGGCATGGTGGTGTGGTCCGGCAGTCCCAGCTCCTCGCCCTGATAGAGATAGGCAGAGCCCGGCAGCGCCAGTGTCAGCATGATCAGTGCCCGTGCCCGGCGCAGCCCCAGCGCCTCGTCAGGCTGTTCGCCGTCGGCATCAATGCCGTTGGGCCGCTGGCCCGGATGTGAAAGCCCCAGCCGCGAGGCGTGACGCACGCTGTCATGATTGGACATTACCCAGGTCGTGGGCGCCCCGACCGCGCTGTAGCTCTCCAGCGAGGTATCGATGACACGGCGCAGCTTGTCGGCATCCCAGGGGGTGAGCAGATAATCAAAGTTGAACGCCTGCTGCATCTCGTCGGATCGCACATAACGCGCGGTTCGCGCCGGCGGATGCACCCAGGCCTCGGCGACCATCATGCGGTCGCGACCGAACTCGGTCAGCACCCGGTTCCAGCGGCGATAGATCTCATGGACCTCTTCCTGATCCCACATGGGCCCCCGATTGCCGCCCTCGATCATTTCCTGGCTGCCGTCCCAGTCCGGCAGTTCCGGCACCTTGATCATGCCGTGGGCGACATCGATGCGAAACCCGTCGACCCCACGCTCGAGCCAGAAGCGCAGAACGTTGTCGAACTCTTCCAGCACCTCGGGATTGCGCCAGTCGAGGTCGGGCTGGCGCGTATCGAACAGATGCAGATACCACTCTCGCTCACCCGGCACCTGCGTCCAGGCCGGCCCACCAAAGACACTCTGCCAGTTATTGGGCGGCTGCTCCCCGTGCTCGCCGCGCCCTTCCCGGAACATGTAGCGCGCCCGTTCCCGACTGCCGGAGCTTGATGCCAGCGCCTCCTGAAACCACACGTGCTCGCTGGAGGTATGGTTGGGCACGATATCCACGATGATTCTCATGCCGCGCTCATGGGCGCCTGACAGCATCGAATCGAAATCTTCAAGTGTGCCGAACAGCGGATCGACATCACGGTAGTCGGCCACGTCGTAGCCGGCATCGGCCTGCGGCGAGCGATAAAAGGGCGACAGCCAGAGCGCATCGACTCCCAGGTTTGCCAGGTAATCGAGCCGCTGAATAATACCGTTCAGATCACCGATACCGTCACCGTTGGCATCCATGAAGCTGCGCGGATAGATCTGATAGATCACGGCGTCATGCCACCACTGTGGCCGGGAATGCTGCTGAGTCATATGGGCTTCCGTCGTGTAGGGAGAAGTTCAGGACATTGTGGCTGACACTCTGGCTTCACTGGCGTCGACCGGTGGCAGTGCCCGGCCCTCGTGGTCAAACAAATGAGCCTGATGGGGGGCAAAGTCCAGGGTGACGCGCTCGCCGCGCGCAAAGGCACTGGGCGCCTCGGTACGACATACAAGAGGCTCACCGTCTGGCGTTTCCAGATAAAGGTAGGCTTCACTGCCCAGATATTCGACGTTGAGAATGTTAAATCCCACCGCCCCTGTTGCCGCTACCGGCTTCAGATGCTCAGGACGTACACCCAGCGTGACGGCGCCTCCTTCGCTGTCAGAATTCAGCTGACGCGACAGCACATGTTCACCCATGCCAGGAACGCTGATTCGACAGCCGGCACCGCCTTCGCGACGCGCCTTTACGGTGAGAAAGTTCATCTTTGGTGAACCGATAAAGCCGGCCACAAAACGTGATCCGGGTCGCTCATAGAGTTCACGCGGCGAGCCGGTCTGCTCGACGTGCCCCTCATTGAGCACCACGATACGATCGGCCAGGGTCATCGCCTCGACCTGATCATGGGTCACATAGATCATGGTGGCACCCAGGCGTTCATGCAGATGGGCGATTTCGTTGCGGGTCTGTACGCGCAGGGCGGCGTCAAGGTTGGAAAGCGGCTCGTCAAACAGCAGAATTCTGGGCTCGCGCGCCATGGCCCGCCCGATCGCCACACGCTGGCGCTGCCCCCCGGAGAGCGCTTTTGGCAGCCGGTCCAGCAGACCGTCAAGTTGCAGGATCTTCGCAGTCTGTCGCACTCGCTCATCGACGGTCTGTCGGTCAGACTTCGCAAGTTTCAGGCCAAAGGCGATGTTGTCGTACACGCTCATGTGCGGATAAAGCGCGTAGGACTGAAACACCATGCCGATGCCGCGCTCCGGCGGGGTCATGTTATTGACCCGCGTGTCATCAATCATCAGATCGCCATGGGTGATCGACTCAAGGCCCGCGATCAGGCGAAGCAGGGTCGACTTGCCACAGCCCGAGGGGCCAACAAAGACCACGAATTCACCATCACTGATATCGAGCGAGACATCCTCGATGACCCGGGTCGAACCAAAGCGCTTGTTGACCTTTTCAAGCGTCACGGAAGCCATGTCTACCTCCTGCAGAGCGGGCCACGCCAAAGCGTGGCAGGCGTTTCGATATCAGCCCTTGACGGCACCCGCCGTCAGACCGGAGACGATGCGACGCTGGAAGATCACCACCAGCACCACCAGCGGTACAGTAACGATCACCGAGGCCGCCATGATGGGCCCCCAGGGCAATTCATACTGGCTGCCGCCGGAAATCAGCGCGATCGCGACCGGCACCGTGCGCTGGGTATCGGTCAGCGTGAAGGTCAGGGCAAAGAGGAACTCATTCCATGCCGCAATGAAGGCCAGAAGCCCTGTGGTCACCATGGCCGGCCACAGCAGCGGCATGAACACCTTCGTTAGCGTTATCCAGGGGGAAGCCCCATCGACGATGGCGGCTTCTTCGAGTTCATCGGGCAACTGGCGCATAAAAGTGGTCAGAATCCACACCGTAAATGGCAGGGTAAAAATGGTGTAGCTCAGAATCAGACCGCCGGGCGAGTTGTAGAGATCAAGCGTGCGAATGACCTCAAAAAGCCCCGACAGCACCGCCACCTGAGGGAACATCGACACGCCCAGCACGATCATCATGACCATGGTGCGCCCGCGAAAACGCACTCGACCGAGCGCCCAGGCCGCGGTCAGACCCAGCAGCAGCGCAATGATCACCACGCTGACCGCCACGAGCACGGAGTTGCGGATGGCTGCCAGAAACGTGGGCTGAGAAAGCACCGCGGCGTAATTGAAAAAATCGATACTATCGACCCAGTAGCTCACCTCAAACAGCTCGCTTGAGGGTTTCAGTGAGGTCACGACCGCGTAGTAGAAGGGAAAAACGGCGTAGAGCACCAGCACGGCGACCAGCGCCCAGAAGCCGATTTTCAAAAGGATGGACTTCAGCATGCGCAGGCTCATTTACCCCCTCCCAGCCGATGGCGCCCGAGGTAGAGGTAAACCACCGTCACCAGTGCGATGATCATGAACAGAAGCGTCGAGGCCGCACTGCCATACCCCACATCCTGGAACTCGACCAGTTGCTGTCGAGCGTAGATCGACATGGTCATGGTCGAGGCTGCGTTGGACGTCAGCACGTAGATCACATCGAACACGCGCAGCGCATCCAGCGCCCGAAAAATCACTGCCACCAGCAGCGCCGGGGTGATCAAGGGCAGCGTCACGCGAAAGAAAACCTTCACTGGAGAAATACCGTCGACCCTTGCCGCCTCATAACAGTCGCTGGGCAGCATCTGTAGCGCCGCGAGCACCAAAAGCGCTACGAAGGGAGTGGCCTTCCAGACATCGACCATGATGACCGCCCACATGGAAAGGCTGGCATCCGCCGTCCATGACAGCGGTGTATCGATCAATCCGACCCCCAGCAGCATATGGTTGATGATGCCGAACTGGTCATTGAGCATCCACGCCCAGATCTTGGCCGATACCACCGTCGGAATCGCCCAGGGGATCAACATGGCTGCACGCACCAGAGTGCGGCCGCGAAAGCGGGCATTGAGCACCATTGCCACGATCACGCCCAGCACCGCTTCCAGTGACACCGAAATCAGGGTGAAATAGAGCGTATTCCACACCGACTGCCACCACAGCGGGTCGGCAAGAATGCCATACCAGCCGTTATCGAAAACCAGATAATTTTCGAAGCCAATGAACTGCGCGCCCCCAAGGCTGGACAGGCTGGCATCGGTCAGACTGAACCAGAAGGTACGCATCAGCGGCCAGCCGGCAACCACCGCCAGCCCGATCAGCATGGGCGTCAGAAACAGCCAGGCCGCACGCACCCGCTGGCGACGTACCCGGGTGCCACGCTCGCGATGCGGGCCTTCGGCCGATGGCCTTGATGACCCGTTACCTCCTGGGTAACGGGCATTTTCAGACGGGGCGTCGTTCGACTCTTGTGCGGCCATGATGTGCTCCTTCGAGCGTCTTACCAGCGACGACGTTTGATACGCTCAAGCTCACCTTCAAGACGCTCAAGCCCCTGATCGGCGGCGACATTGCCGGAAAGCACTTCATGCACCGTGTTAAAAAAGGCATTGGAGACGCGAGGATAGTTGTCGCCGGTGACGGCGGCCGGTCGCGGGACTGCTGAAGTGAAGGTCTCATAAAGCGTGCCGAAAAAGGGCACCGCCGCCAGTACTTCTTCATCCTGATAGAGCGCTGGCAGTGTCGGGTTGTAGGCGCCATCAATGGCGCGACGCTTTTGCTCATCGAGCGAGGTGAGAAAGGCGACCAGATCGGCGGCCATGTCGGGATGATCGCTGTAGCGCGATACCGCCAGATTCCAGCCGCCCAGCACTCCGGCACTATGGCCATCCTTGCCACCGGCAGGCAGGGGGGCGACATCGACCCGGTCACGAATGCTGCTCTGCTCGGACTGCACCAGATCCCAGGCGTAGGGCCAGTTGCGCATGAACAACGCATTACCCGACTGGAAGACGCCGCGCGCCTCCTCTTCGGTGTAGTTGAGCACGCCTCTCGGTGAGATATCGTCGATCCATCCGGCGGCCTGCGACAGTGCTTTCGCCGCCTGAGGGTTATTGACGGTAATTTTGCCGTCCTCATCGACGATGGTGCCGCCATCGGGATAGCTGGCGATCCACTCCAGCGCGTTGACGGTCAACCCTTCGTAGGCGCGGCCCTGAAACACATAGCCCCAGAAATCACCGTGCCCGGCCTTGCGCTCACCGGCCTGCACGGTATGCGCCGCATCGGTCAGTGCCTCCCAGGTGGCGGGGACTTCAAGGCCGTATTTGTCGAGCAGATCCTTGCGGTAATAGAGCACACCGGCGTCGGTGAACCAGGGCATTGCCACCAGCCTGCCATCGACGGTGTTGTTGTCGACGATGGCCTCAAAAAAGCCGTCGGTAGCACCTTTTGGCAGATGTTCATTTAGATCGATCAGATGGGGCGCCAGCATGCCGGGCCATACCACATCGATCTGAAACACATCGATGTCGCCGGAGCGCGAGCTGAGAATCTGCTGGTAAAGCGACAGCCGCTCGGTGGCCGAATTGGGCGTGGAGACAACCTCGACACTGTGGCCGCTTTTGGCCTCCCAGCGTTCAACCCCGGCCTTGCAAAGCTGCAGCTCGGCGCCCACGGCGCCACAGGAAATGGTGAGATCAGCCGCAGTCGCCTGCGAGACGACGCCGACGACCATCAACAGACAGCCTGCGGGAATCAATCCGGATTTCATGACAGCGCCTCCTGGGCGAACGCCAGATGTTTGGCTTAATCGTTTAAGTCAATCCGAAAAGGTACTTTTCGCCACACGATAGCGACATTGGACAATGGATTTATAACCTTTTGTCACAGAGACCAATGTATGAGTGAAACCTTAACCAGGGCTCTGTAAGTTCCCTTTACGATCCTGCACCCACTGCGTGCATAACAAGACTGCCGAGTCAACGAGCAGAAGGATCGTGACAACAACCATAAACAAGGGACATCACCATGCCTTCGCCTCACCGCTTCACGCGTCACCCCCTGGCCGTTGCCGTTGCGCTGGCGCTGGCCCTGCCCACCAGCGCGCTGGCCGCTGACAGCTCCATCGAACAGCGACTCGCCGAGCTGGAAGCGCGCATAGCCGCCTCTGAGCGTCGAGCCAGCCAGGCCGAACAGCGCGCCGCCCAGGCCGAAGCGGCGCTGGAAAAGCAGCAGGGCTCGCCGCAGCTGGTTCAGGGCAACACGTCACAGGATGCCGGAAAAGAGGAACTTTCAGCTGGCAGCATTCCCTCTCCGGTACGTGAAGAAGGCATAGAGGACGAAGCGGAAGGACTGTCGATGAGCGTCTACGCCCGCTCGGGGCTCTTGATCGGCAGCGATCGCAAAAGCGCACCCGGCGGCCCCTATCTGACGCCGGCCGGCCGCTCGGGAGGTGCCGTGGGTCGACTGGGCAACGAGCCGGACACCTACGTCGAAACGGTCTTTGACTACAATCAGCGCTACGACAACGGTTCCAAGGCGCTGTATCGCATCATGCTGGCCGATGGCGTCACCACCAGCAACGACTGGACCGCCGATGAATCAGATCTCAACGTGCGCCAGGCCTTTGTCGAGTTCAGCGACCTGCCGAGTTTCACCGGCGCGTTTGAAAATGCCTCGATCTGGGCGGGCAAGCGCTTTGATCGCGACAACTTCGATATCCACTGGCTCGACAGCGATATTATCTTCCTCGCCGGCACCGGCGCGGGGATCTATGACATCAGCGTGACCGACAGTTGGGACACCAGTTTCTCGCTCTATGGCCGCAGTTTCAGCAACTACCCCGTTGTCACCGATGAGCAGCCCGATCTGCAGGGCGATACCGACAACCTGATTCTGACGTCCAACAACCGCTTTGGCCCCTGGCAGTGGATGGTCAGCGGTATGTCGGCCAACGACAACGACGAGCGGGACAATGACCCACGCGGCGGCATACCGGGCGACAACGTCGCCGAAGACGGTTTCCATACCATGGTGGCCTACCATGGCGACAGCTTCTTTGGCATGGGCGAAGGCACCTTCAAGACAGCCCTGATGTACGGCCACGGGTTGGGCGCTGAGGTCAAGGCGCTGGGTTCTGACGGCAATCTGAACGAAGACGCCAATACCGGTCGCTTGGCGATCTATGGCACCACCTATCTCGCCCCCAAATGGCGTATTGCCCCGGCGCTGCTGGCCCAGACCAGCCACGACCGCTACGCCGACGGCGATCGCTATGACTGGGTCACCCTCAGCGCGCGGCTGGCCAACGAGCTGACCGAGAACTTCGAGATGCAGTACGAGGCGAGCTACCAGTGGATGGATCTAGACCCCGCTGGATATGGGTATTTGACGGGCCCCGATGGCAACCAGACTCGTCAGGTATTTGAGAGCGTCAACGGCGGCTATACGCGCCTGACCATTGCGCCCACCTTCAAACCGCAGGTTGGCGATTTCTGGAACCGTCCCGAGATTCGCCTGTTCGCCACCTGGAGCGACTGGGACGATGACCTCAACAACTTCTCCAATGATGACGCACTGGGCAGCGACGGCTTTACCGGCAGCGAGTGGACCTTCGGCACCCAGATGGAGGTGTGGTTCTAAAGGAACACGAAGTTTCCAACGAAAAACGCGGGGTGCGGCCATGCCGCACCCAGCGTTTTTTTGGTCCTGATCTGCCCTGCGCCTGCTTTTTTGGCGTTACTCTCCGCGCAGCCTGCCGCCCATCTCCTGGGCGAGATCGACCGCGAAGTTGTCCGTCATGCCGCCAATGAAATCAAGCATGCGGCGATAGCTGTCATATAGCGGCCACTGGGTCTGCGGGGTGTTTTCGCCGATCAGGGCCAGCACACGTTGATGCTTGAAGCTGGACTGTCCGGTGAAATGCAGCTCATGCGCCGCGCCGATAAAGGCTTCCAGCAGGATGCCCAGCGTCGTGTAGGCACCGATCTCGAGTTTGGCCTTGCGCGCATTGCGAAAGATGCGGTCGCGGGCAATTTTCTTGGCCTCGCTCACCCCCCAGCCCAGATCCGGATGACATAAATCCAGCAGGTCATCTTCCAGACTGCCTTCAAGCAGCGCCTGCTCATGGGTGACAAAGGTCGCCGCCACTTCATTGACCGCCCGCTCCATGGCCGCACCGCGCAGCGCCGCTATCCGCCGACGCTGGGAGACGTTCTCGAACGACATGCGGGCGTAATCCTCGGGCTCGCCGCCGGCGATATGGGTCAGTACGCCGGCGACTTCTTCAAAGCGCAGGATGCCCATTTCCAGACCATCCTCGAGATCGAGCAGGGCATAGCAGATGTCATCGGCGGCCTCGACCAGCCAGGCAAAGGGATGACGACACCAGGCATGATCGCTCAAGCGCTTGAGCCCGAGCAGGCCCGCCACGCGCTCAAGCTGCCGGCTCTCCGACTGATAGGCCCCAAACTTGCCGGCCAGCCCCGCCCGCTCCACGGTCCAGGGATACTTGAGCATTGCCCCGAGCGTCGGCGCGGTCAGGCGCATGCCGCCGTTGAACTGGTTGTATTCGATCTGGGTGACCACCCGAAATCCCTGGGCGTTGCCTTCATAGGTCAGAAGATCTGCCCGCTGGGTCGGATTCAGCGCCTCCAGAAAGCCGGTGCCGTCGGCTTCGGCGCGCTTGAACCAATCGCGAATGGCGTACTCGCCGGCATGGCCAAAGGGCGGGTTGCCGATGTCATGACTCAGGCAGGCCGCCTGCACGATCACGCCCATATCCGCTGGCGTGATCCAGCCCGGCAGGCGATCGCTCAAACGCTCACTCACGATCATGCCCAGACTGCGACCCACGCAGCCGACTTCCAGCGAATGGGTCAACCGGGTGTGGATATGATCGTTTTCGGTCAGCGGATGTACCTGCGTCTTGCGCCCCAGACGGCGAAACGAGCCTGAAAAGACGATGCGATCAAAGTCCTTGTGGAAAGGACTGCGACCGATTTCACGCTCTCGTTCGGTCGTCTTGTCATCCAGACGCACGGGGGCCAGCAACTGCTCCCACTGCATTTGACTCATGTCGCCTCGTCCCCTGGGGCCCGCACGACAGGCGCCGGCCATTCACTGATGAATCCCCGGCACTTGCCGGCGTTTATTCGTTAACGTCCGCTTATTCGTTGACGTCCATATAGCGGCGCGCCCATTCACGATTTTCTTCAAGCGTTGAGTAGCGCGTGGAGAGCTCTGAGGCGTTCAGGTTGCCATCGGCAATCTGGCGCTGCTCGCGCAGGCAGTCATAGGTGGCCTTGATGGCGGCAAAATAGGCACCGTGGCCGTTGACCACCACGCGCACGCCGGCCCGCGCCAGCCGCTCACGGTCGCGCAGTTCGGGATTATCGTAGGTGACCAGCATCAGGGGAATGTTCAGGTGTTCGGCGATGCTTTCCAGATGATCAAAATCGCGAATGCCGACCATGCAGATGCCGTCAGCCCCGGCACGTTCGTAGGCCATGGCGCGCGTGGTGGCGTCTTCAGTGCTGAGCACCCCGGCATTGGTACGGGCAAAGATGGACATGGCGGGGTCAATACGGGCCTCAAGGGCCGCGCGAATCTTGCCCACACCCTCTTCCAGCGGCACCAGATCGGTGGATTTACGCCCGTACTTGGCCGGCAGCAGCGTGTCTTCGATGGTCAGGGCAGCCACGCCGGCCCGCTCGAGCTCGGTAATGGTGCGCATCACGTTGAGCGCGTTGCCGTAGCCATGGTCGGCATCGGCAATGATCGGCAGGCGCGCCACGCGACCGATACGGGTGGCCTGTTCGACAAACTCACTCAGCGTGATCAGGGCAAAGTCAGGTGCCGCAAGCACCTGCAGCGAGGCCACCGAACCGCCCAGAATGCCGACTTCAAACCCCAGGTCCGCCGCAATACGGGCCGACATGGGATCAAAGGTCGAGGCAGTGAAGTAGCAGTCCTCGCGGGCAAGCAGGTCGCGAAACTGGTAGCGCAGATCGTGCTGGGAAGGGGTAGCCATGACAACTCCTGAACATCAGAAAGCGGCGATGGGCCCTGGCGGCCCATCCTTGATGGCGATCTACTTTATACGTTTGTCCCATAACGCACCAACACGGAGCGCCCTGAAACGCGACGGAACAGGTCCGATCTAGTCGGCGCTGTCGGCCAGCGCCGGCAGAAGCACCTTGAGCTTGCGGGTCAGGGTATTGCGCCCCCAGCCCAGCAGTTCGGCGGCCTCGCCCTTGCGCCCGCCGGTGTGCTTGAGCGCCGTCTCGATCAGGATGCGCTCAAAATCCGGCACGGCTTCTTCCAGTAAATGGGTATGGCCGGCGGCCAGCGCCCGATCCGCCCATTCACGAAAGGCACTGCGCCAGTCACCGCTCCCTTCGCCGGGACTTTCGAGATCACGAAGCTCCGGTGGCAGATCATCAATGAGCACTTCACGACTGGACGCCATGACGGTCAGCCAGCGGCAGGTGTTTTCCAGCTGACGCACGTTGCCCGGCCAGGGCAGATGCGAGAGATGCTGCTCGGCGGCCTCGGTAAGCATCTTGGGCTCGGCGGAGAGCTCACGGGCCGCCTCGGCCAGAAAGTGGCGGGCCAGCCGCGGGATGTCTTCGCGCCGCTCGGAGAGTCTTGGCAGATGCACGCGAATCACGTTGAGCCGGTGAAAGAGGTCCTCGCGAAAGCGCCCCTCCTCGACCAGCTTTTCCAGATGCTGGTGGGTCGCGGCGATAATGCGCACATCCACCCGCACCGGGACATGCCCGCCGACCCGATAGAACTCGCCATCGGCCAGCACGCGCAACAGCCGCGTCTGGGTCTCGGCCGGCATGTCACCGATTTCATCGAGAAACAGCGTGCCGCCATCGGCCTGCTCGAAGCGACCGCGGCGCTGGGCCGTCGCTCCGGTAAAGGCGCCCTTTTCGTGACCGAAAAGTTCGGACTCCATCAGGTCACGCGGAATGGCCGCCATGTTCAGGGCAATGAAGGACTGATGGCCCCGCGGGCTGTGCTGGTGCAGGGCACGCGCGACCCGCTCCTTGCCGGTGCCCGACTCGCCGTTGATCATCACCGTGATGTGGGAGTGCGACAGTCGCCCGATGGCACGAAACACCTCCTGCATGGCCGGCGCTTCACCGATGATCTCGGCCTGAATGCCTTCGGGCACCCGGGCCGGTGCCTGACGCTCGCGGGCATGGGCCACAGCGCGGCGCACCAGTGACAGCGCATCGTCGACATCGAAGGGCTTGGGCAGGTATTCAAAGGCACCGCCCTGATAGGACGCCACGGCACTGTCGAGATCCGAGTGCGCCGTCATGATGATCACCGGCATGTCGGCGTGACGCTCGCGTACGCGCGCCATCAGATCCAGCCCGTCGACACCGGGCATGCGAATGTCGGTGAGCAGCACATCGGGCGGCTGTCGATTGATGGCCTCCTCGGCCTGATCGGCCCGCTCAAAGCTTGAGACTTCGATGTCGGGCTGGGCGAGCGTACGCTCGAGTACCCAGCGGATGGCGCGGTCATCATCCACGATATAGACGCGGGCCGTATCACTCATGGGTGTCTCCCTTCTCTTGTCGGTCTTGTTCGGGTTCGCTGAATCCTTCCAGCGGAATCAGAAGACGAAATTCGGTATGGCCGGGGCGGCTTTCACATTCGATCAGCCCCTGATGCTGATGCAGAATCGACTGGGCGATGGACAGCCCCAGCCCGCTGCCTTCTGCCCGCCCGGAAATCATCGGGTAAAACAGCGACTCTGCCAGTGTTTCGGGAACGCCCGGGCCGTTATCGATCACACAAACCTCGCATACCAGCCGATGACGCTCGGCCCCCAGAGTGAACTGCCGCCGCGCCCGGGTGCGCAGGATGACCGTCGGTGATTCGGTTGCGTTTTCATTGAGCGCCTGAACTGCATTGCGGGTCACGTTCAGCACGGCCTGAATGAGCTGACCGAAATCGCCCATGATCAAGGGCAGACTGGGGTCATAGTCCCGCACCAGCGCGATGGTGTCGGTCTCGGCCTGCAGCAGGGCACGCACCCGCTCGACCACCTCATGCACGTTGATGGGCTGCTGTTCGACCGGCCGATTGGGCCCCAGCATTCGATCCACCAGATCGCGCAGGCGATCGGCTTCTTCGATGATGATGTGAGTAAATTCGGTCAGACTTTCATTGGGCAGGTCACGCTCCAGAAGCTGCGCGGCGCCTCGGATGCCACCCAGCGGGTTCTTGACCTCATGGGCCAGCCCCCGGGTCAGCACCTTGACCATTTCCTGGCGCGCAATCAGTGACTCCTCGCGCGAGATGCGCATAAGACGATCGCGGGGCTCGAACTCCAGCAACAGCTCGGTTTTCGAAAGCGGCGTGGCGGTGTAATCCACCGTAATGCGCTCCCCACCCGCCATGGCCAACTGTGTTTCGCGCTGGGTATAGGGATGCTGACGGCACAGGGCGTCTGCCAGCATGGTCGCGATACGACCGTCCTCTCCTTCCAGACACTCAAGCGTTGTGCCCTGCACCCGGGAAAGGCTCAGCCCCATCAGGGCTTCTGCAGCCGGATTAAGCCAGCGAACGCTTAACTGTGCATCCAGCAACACCACGGCCGTGGTGAGATGTTCCAGCAGGCGTTGATGCATGAAGCCCCTCATAAACGTTGTTTCCCTTTGATAGTGCAAAAAGCGCGCCACATATGACGAATGTCGCACCACAAGGGGAAGGCCTTTCGTACTGTGAGCACGAAAGTGGCCCAGCGATATCCCATCGCAAACCATGGTGCACCATTGTGGTGCAAAAAGACCAGCAGGGTTATTTCTTGCGTGGCGACGCTTCGTTATCTGACACGGCCAGCACCTCAAGCGCCATGACCTTTGAGCGCTGACGAACGGTCCCTGCGCTATCAATAATTTCGGCAACCAGCGCATGACGGCCGGCCGTGAGTCCCATCGCCATCAGCACATGGCTGAAAAGAGGCGATTGATGCCGTTGGCCATCAACGCTCAGCTGTACTCGATCGCCGGTGCGCAGGCGCGGGGCGGTTTCAAGACGCAGAGGGATACCACGGCGCGCCTGCTCAAGGGTTACGGGCGCGGAACGAGGCCTGAGAAGCACGCGCTGATAGGGCGTAAAGCGCAGGGGCGCAGCGGGGAGGAGCACGGAAGCGTCAGAGGCACCGCCAGGCGACAGCACACGTGGAGCGCGTATCGCGGTCCGGGTGCCACCGGGATGATCGCTCCAGACGATGTTGCCCTGTGCATCCGTGTGGCGATAGACCGCTGCACGGGCCTGCGACGTGGCGGCGGCCAGCAGCAAACAGACCACGATCGTCCACAGCATCATGTGACAAGAGCGACCCGACACGGCAGCGGTTCCACAAAAAGGAGAGGGAACGCTCATTATTGCCGGAAGGACCCAACCACCAGACGATAAAAAGCCCCGTTAAAACGGGGCTTTTCCCTTGCAGGCCCGAACGCGGGCGCCGCACCTCAAACGCCAGGGGCGCTGGCCCTGGAGGCTATATCTTAAAGACTATAGTACAGATCGTATTCCATGGGGCTTGGCACCATGCGAACCGCGGTCACATCTTCCATCTTGAGTTCGATGTAGGCATCGAGCATCTCTTCGGTGAACACACCACCTTCAGTCAGGAAGGCATGGTCATCCTTGAGGGCCTGCAGGGCTTCTTCAAGGCTCGAAGCGACCGTGGGCACGTTGAGCGCTTCTTCAGCCGGCAGGTCGTACAGGTTCTTGTCCAGCGCCTCGCCCGGATGGATCTTGTTGCGAATACCGTCAATACCGGCCATCAGCAGCGCGGAGAAGGCCAGATACGGGTTGGCCATCGGGTCGGGGAATCGCGTCTCGACACGCTTGCCCTTGGGGCTTGCGGTGTAGGGAATACGGATCGAGGCAGAGCGGTTGCGAGCGCTGTAGGCCAGCATGACCGGCGCTTCAAAGCCCGGAACCAGACGCTTGTAGGAGTTGGTCGACGGGTTGGTGAACGCGTTCAGGGCGCGCGCGTGCTTGATCACGCCACCGATGTAATACAGCGCGGTTTCAGAGAGACCTGCGTATTCATCACCGGCGAACATGTTCTCGCCGTCCTTCCAGAAGGACTGGTGAACGTGCATGCCGGAGCCGTTATCACCGGCCATCGGCTTGGGCATGAAGGTCGCGGTCTTGCCATAGGCATGGGCCACGTTGTGGATCACATACTTCATGGTCTGAACTTCGTCGCACTTCTGCACCAGCGTGTTGAACTTCACACCGATTTCGTTCTGACCGGCATTGGCCACTTCGTGGTGATGCACTTCAACGCTCTGACCCACGGCTTCGAGCGTCGAACACATGGCGCTGCGGATGTCGTGGAAGGAGTCGACCGGCGGGACCGGGAAGTAGCCGCCCTTGACGCGCGGACGGTGACCCATGTTGCCGCCTTCGAACTTGCCATCGGTCTCCCAGGCACCCTCTTCGGAAGAGATGCGGAAAAAGGAGTGATGCATGTCATTCTTGAAGTGCACTTCATCAAAGATGAAGAACTCGGGCTCGGGACCGAAGAAGGCCGTGTCGCCCAGACCGGTGCTGCTCAAATAGGCTTCGGCGCGCTTGGCAATCGAGCGCGGATCACGCTCATAGCCCTGCATGGTGGCCGGCTCAATTATGTCGCAGCGCAGAACGATGGTGGGATCTTCGGTGAAGGGGTCGATATAGCCCGTACCGTCCTGAGGCATCAGGATCATGTCGGACTCGTTGATGCCCTTCCAGCCGCCGATGGAGGAGCCATCGAACATCTGTCCGGTTTCAAAGAACTCTTCATCGACCATGCGCGCGGGAATGGTGACGTGCTGCTCCTTGCCCTTGGTATCGGTAAAGCGCAGATCTGCCCACTTGATGTCGTTCTCTTCGATCAGGGCAAGCGTTTTCTCTGACATGTGACTCCTCCAATAAAAGGATACTGCTTGAAAACCGTTAACAGGACGCCATCACTTCGCCACCGTTGTATCACGCGCAAGCACAGTGCATGCAAGTCCCGATGTGTCCCCAAATAATGCATGCAGCGTGCCAAAATGGCGCATGACACGCCACCTCTGTTTAAAATATCTTCTAATACAGACGCTTAAAGACATCCTCGGAAGGCATGGGATCTGTTGTGGTGACGAAATTTGACAAGAGAACCCGACATCAAACGATCATGCTGCACCATTAGAGATCAAAAAACGCCTTCATTGCACCAAAATAGCGCATCAAGGGAAAAGGATCTGTCGTCATCCTGTCACCACAAATCGATTTCATTGCATTTCACAGTGCCCGCGCCACGATTCCAGCTATTCGACCGACGACTTAGCCTATACAATGCGGGGCCAAATTTATTGCACGCTGCTGACATGACCGTTGAAACAACGCACGGTCATGTTCCTACCCTAGAACAGGCGCGTGTACACAAAGGTGAAAACGCGTTATGTCCGACACGCTTACTTCCGGCAATATCGAGAAGCTGAGAAATATTGCCATCATTGCTCACGTTGACCACGGCAAGACCACGCTGGTCGACAAGCTGCTGGCTCAATCCGGCACCCTGGACCGCAAGGCGGAAAACCAGGAGCGCATCATGGACTCCAACGACCAGGAGAGGGAACGCGGTATTACCATCCTGGCCAAGAACACGGCCATTACCTGGCACGACTACCACATCAACATCGTCGACACCCCCGGGCACGCCGACTTTGGTGGTGAGGTCGAACGCGTCATGTCGATGGTGGATTCCGTACTTCTGCTGGTGGATGCCGTTGATGGCCCGATGCCGCAGACCCGCTTTGTGACCCAGAAGGCTTTTGCCCAGGGCCTCAAGCCGATCGTCGTGGTCAACAAGATCGACCGTCCGGGCGCGCGCCCTGACTGGGTCATCGATCAGATCTTTGATCTGTTCGACAACCTGGGCGCCACCGACGAGCAGCTCGACTTCCCGATCATCTACTGCTCGGCGCTCAACGGTATCGCCGGCATGGACCCGGAAGATCTGGCCGACAACATGGATCCGATGTTCCAGGCCATCGTCGATATCGTCGAGCCGCCGGCCGTTGAGCTTGATGGCCCCTTCCAGATGCAGATTTCGGCACTGGACTACAACAGCTACGTGGGCGTTATCGGTCTGGGTCGTGTCAAGCGCGGTCGCGTACGTCCCAACCAGCAGATCAGCGTCATCTCTCGTCACGGCGTCACCCGCAAGGGCAAGATCGGTCAGGTCATGACGCACCTGGGTCTTGAGCGTGTTCAGGCCGATGAAGTCAGTGCCGGCGACATCGTCTGCATTACCGGCATCGATGATCTGGCCATCTCCGATACGCTGTGCGATCCGGCCAATGTTGAAGCACTGCCGGCGCTGACCGTCGATGAGCCGACCGTCTCGATGACCTTCCAGGTCAACGATTCACCGTTCGCCGGCCGTGACGGCAAGTACGTCACCAGCCGTAACATCAAGGACCGCTTGGATCAGGAACTGATTCACAACGTGGCCCTGCGCGTTGAACAGGGTGAATCGGCCGAGAAGTTCAAGGTCTCCGGCCGTGGCGAGCTGCACCTGTCGGTGCTGATCGAATCCATGCGTCGTGAAGGCTATGAGCTGGCCGTTGGTCGTCCCGAAGTCATCATCCGCGAGATCGATGGCGTGAAGCAGGAGCCCTACGAAGAAGTCATCATCGACTGTGAAGAGCAGCATCAGGGCTCGGTCATGGAAGAACTGGGCTATCGCAAGGGCGAGCTGACCAACATGAACCCGGACGGCAAGGGCCGTGTGCGTCTGGACTTCATGATTCCGTCACGCGGTCTGATCGGTTTCCGTTCGCAGTTTCTGACCATGACCTCCGGCACCGGCATCCTGACCAGCCGCTTTGACCATTATGGTCCGCTGAAGGAAGGCGCAGGCGTCGAGCGTCGTAACGGCGTACTGGTCTCCATGGTCGATGGCAAGGCGCTGGCTTATGCCCTCTACACCCTGCAGGATCGCGGCAAGCTGATCATCGATCACGGCACCGAGGTCTATGAAGGCATGCTGATCGGGATCAATAACCGTTCCGATGATATGTCGGTCAATCCGACCAAGGGCAAGAAGCTCGATAACATGCGCGCTTCCGGCAACGATGAAAACATCGTGCTGACGCCGCCGATCCGCTTCACGCTGGAGCAGGCCATCGAGTTTCTGGACAGCGATGAGCTGGTGGAAGTCACGCCCGGCTTCATCCGCATCCGCAAGAAGCATCTCAAGGAAACCGACCGCAAGCGCAACAAGAAGTAAGACCACGCCAAAGCGGTAAGGTAGACAACAAAACGGCCTGCAGCGATGCAGGCCGTTTTTTTATGTCCTGTGCCATTGGCGTGTTCTGCCCGGATGCACCAGTCGGCAACCATAAGAGATCAAAACGCCGGAAGGCAGAGACTTCAGAGACGCAAAGGCCGCTGCGCTTTCGGGCAGCGGCCTTTTTTGCCGCTCACGATCTGGTATGAAGGTCAGGCGGCGTCGCGGCCAGCCATGGGCGAAAAGCCTGTAGACGGCTGCGTGCCTGTACGAGCGACAGCCCTGGATATATTGGCCGGTACCGGCTGCAGCCGACGCGCTTCACGATCCGAGGCCCGGCCGGAAAGCATCATCGCGCCCAGCATGAACATGACCAGCAGGGCGTAACCCATTCCGCCAATGATTAACAGTGCCATGGTCCTATCTCCTCTCAACGCGGCGTCAGTGCGACACGTTTTTACAATGGAAGCCAATTTGCACAGCCATATTCCTGATGGTGGTCGCCTGCTCTGCGGCGCTGTGCTCCAACAAACCGCTGATGTCTCCTGCCTGATCGGTATCCCCTGTCCAAAGGATGATTACCGGGTAAGCCGTCGAATCAGTAACTCTATAGTACTTAATGTATCAGAAGGTAACGCAAAGTACACTGAGTAATTAGTATCATGGAAATTGAAAAGAACTATTGATATACGACTTTTCAATACTCCGAATGATGAAAAAAACCGACCTCATCCATTTTTTGCATCATCCTTTTGTCTCGAAGGTCCTGTTTCGGCGAGCCATTCATCAAGCAGCGCCTGCACCGTGCTGTCCTGCCAGAAGGCCGACAGCGTGGCCGCATCTTTGCTGCTCAGCCCCGGCATCACCTGCCAGTCAGCGTTTTCAAGCGAGCGCATGAATACAATGTGATTCAAACTATCGGCTGACCGAAAGACGACTTTAGGCTGAGAGCCGTAAAACCGGGCATGAGCCGGCTCCAGTGCGGCCAGCCATTGCTGCAGTGGTTTTCGCCCTGCCTGATCGAATGCCGCGCGCCACTGCGTGGCCCGAGTGTCGCCGACCCCGCTTAGTGAGCGCAATGTAGCGCGCGACAGATCACGCCAATCAAGCAAGGAAGTGATCATTTCGGCGTCAATTAACCGTTTCCAGGTACCCTCCCCAATGCCGTACATATCGAGCCCATCACGGCTGCTCAGATAGGTCAGGCGCGCCAGAAACTGTGCGCGACACCCGGGTGTGAGTGTCAGACAGCTCAGTGCGTTGAACGCTTTCGGGTCGGGAATCTCCAGAGCCACGCGCTGGTCGTTGCGAATCACGACCTCATCAAGCCGGGGAATGGTCAGCCCGGCCAGTGAGATTCTGACCTGATCGCCCGGGCGAATGTCGGCTTTTTGCCAGAGTGCAAAAGAACCGGCGCTGACATGGCGAATCGTGCGGTCATCCAGCGTGACCGGTTCAAGTTCAAGCACCGGCGTGATGCGTCCCGTCCGACCGATACGAAACTCGACATCACGGACTTCGGCAAGCGTATCAGCCACGGGATATTTCCATGCCACGCTCTGTGCAGGCGGCGTATCGCGCCAGACCCGACCCGGCGGCTGGACGTCGCGCTTGATCACCACGCCATCGCTGGCAAAGGGCAGGGCGTGTCGATACCAGTATTGTCGCCAGTGCGCCACGTCCTCAATGGTGCTGACCCGATGGCTCCAGCGCTGCGGATCCATAAAGCCCCAATCGGACAGCTGCCGGTTACGTGCCGCCAGAGTTTCGGGGCCATCAGGCAGCGCCCAGGCAAAGAATCCGATCCGATCGCGCGCCTGTGCGCTCAGGTCATGACGCTGCATCAGTCCGGCAATATCGGCGCGCGCACCGGCACTGCCGTCGCGGCCTTGAACATGCTCGGGACGTTTGAGATAGAGTTCGCCCTGAATCACCACCTGCTCGGGCGTGGGGCCATCAAGTCGTTCGGGAATGGCGGCGATGCCGGTAACGCCGGCCAGCCAGTCCTGACCGCTCAGGCCGTTACCGCGACTGGTCGCTCTCATCAGCTGACCCTTGCCATATACCAGCGTGACCGCCACGCCATCGACCTTGGGCTGAACCCACAGCGGCCCCGGTGGCAATGCCTTGAGCCAGTGATCGACCGCAGCCTGATCCGGCAGCTTGTTCAGCCCTGTCTGAGCAATGACGTGGCGCTGTTCGCCGCCTCTCAGGACCACCTCAGGCAAGGGCTGACCCAGACAAAAGCGCCAGTGCGCCAGGCGAGCCTGCGCCTGATCATGCACCCCATCTGTTACCAGACGCTCACCGCGCTGATAATAGGCCTCATCCCAGAGGGCAACCCGAGCGGCCAGAGACTCGAGTCTTCCCTCGATGGCCTCCGGTGCCGGACATGCTCCGGAAGTTGCCATCGCGGGCATTGCCAGCCACATCAGTGTTACCCCGCCCATCATCCAGCGCTGCCATCCCATAGCTTCCTCATGCGTCAATATTCGTCACCCCTGAGGTCACTATCGACAAGAGAACGTCGTTCTGAAGACGAATGCCTTCAGCGCAACAGGCGCAAACTGCTAGACTTTTGAGACCAACGAGGAGACATGTCATGAGCAACGCACGCGCAGTCGCATGGGATCAGAAAGGCGTCGATCATGTCGCCGACCATGAAGAGTTGACCCAGTTCCTGCATAAAAAACCCGAGGCCGGTGACATCATCACAGCGCGCTACGAGGGCGCCAATGTGCGCCTGAAAGTGCTGGAGCGTCAGGGGGAGGACACCTCGGTGGCCGAAGTGCTGGGTCTTAGCGCCGAGGACGAGACCCGCGTCAATGAGCACGAAGGCCTGCACAAAGGCGAGACCGTACTGGTGCCCGACCGGGATCGAGCCTTTATCCGTTATAGCAATTGATGCTTTGACAGCCTCTTTTTATACTGTAATGGAACCAGGTTAGGACAACTCGTTGTTTGGTTCTGCGGCCTGAAGTCGTCATTATCTGACCATGACATCCCGTCGGATCTGATACTGGCCGCAGGCCCTTCTACCGACACCCGTTTTTATTGATGGCCAAAGGAGTGACAAATGGCGCTGCAACTTGGCGATACTGCACCGGATTTCTCTCAGGACAGCACCGAGGGAGTGATCAATTTTCACGAGTGGCTGGGCGATAGCTGGGCGATTCTCTTCTCTCACCCCAAGGACTTCACACCGGTGTGCACTACCGAGCTGGGTGAAGTGGCCCGTCTGAAGCCCGAGTTCGACAAGCGCAACACCAAAGCCATTGGCCTGTCGGTTGACCCGATTGAAGACCACCACGCCTGGAAGGGCGACATCGAGGAAACTCAGGGCTGCGGGCTCAATTTCCCGCTGCTGGCCGACGCTGATCGCAGCATAAGCGAGAAGTACGGCATGATTCATCCCAATGCCAACGATACCCTGACGGTCCGTTCGGTCTTTGTCATCGACCCCAAAAAGAAGGTTCGTCTGACCCTGACCTATCCGGCCAGCGCCGGGCGCAACTTCCAGGAAATCCTGCGCGTGCTCGACAGCCTGCAGCTGACCGACAATGAAAAGGTCGCAACGCCTGTGAACTGGCAAAAGGGCGATGACGTCATCATCGTGCCGTCGCTGAGCAACGAAGAAGCCGCCAAGCTCTTCCCGCAGGGCTGGGACGAGAAAAAGCCCTACCTGCGCATGACCAAGCTCAACAAATAAGGCGCTGACAGTGCGGGCATGATCATGGCCCGCCTCACGCCATAAAAAACGCCCGGCCATCATCTGGTCGGGCGTTTTTTTGATCACGTTGTCTGGCCAGGGAAGATCGCTACATTACAGCACCTGCGCGGTCAGCTTTTTGGCAAAGCCTGCCACGTACTCTCCTTGGAAGCGGGCAATTTTCAGCTCGCGCGCGCTGGGCTGACGCGAACCGTCCCCGCCGGCCAGCGTCGAGGCGCCGTAAGGGGTGCCGCCGCTCACTTCAGAGATATCGAACTGCTCCTCGACCCCATAGCCGATCGGCACGATCACCATCCCGTGGTGTGCCAGCGTTGTCCAGCTCGAGGTGATGGTCATCTCCTCGCCACCGCCGGTACCGGTGGAAGTAAAGACACTGGCCAGCTTGCCGCGCAGGGCACCTTTCGCCCATAGCCCACCGGTCTGGTCCAGAAAGGTGCGCATCTGCCCGGCCATGTTGCCATAACGGGTCGGCGTACCAAGGATAATGGCATCATAGTCGACAAGTTCGGACGGCTCGGCCACCGGGGCGGTCTGATCCACCTTGCCACCGGCCTGTTTGAAGGCTTCCTCACTCATGGTCTCGGGCACCCGCTTGATGGTGACTTCGGTGCCGGACACCGAGCGCGCGCCCTCGGCGACCGCTTCGGCCATGGTTTCGATATGGCCATACATCGAGTAATACAGTACCAGTACGCGTGACATCGATGTTACCTCCCTCAAAAACGCTGAAATAAATGCAGCAGAATGCGCGCCGCTGAATCAGCCTGGCGCAACCATCGTCATACTGCCTGTTTTCCGGTTCATGACAAGCCATCCCTGCGCCACCTCCAGGGTATCGCCCAACGAGCCTTAAGCGCGTTTGAACACAAGACGTTGCGACCCGGCGGGATCATCGTATGCTGATGGGCACACGCCTCATTAATGCCGGGCGCCTACGCCTGTGGAAACCTGCCCATGCTTGAGTCTCACGATGCCCGTCGCCCGCTGATCTGGCTGGCAGCGCTGATTCCCGTGGCACTGGCCCTGATCTTCTGGTGGTGGCTGGCGCGTGAGCGGGCGCCGGAGGATGCCGGCACCCCTTCTCCCATCGCCGTCGGTGTTGCCGAGGTCATCGAGCGCGACCTGAGGGCCACACTCAATACCGTGGGCGATGTCGAGGCTACCGACTCTATCGAGATCGCCTCGCTGGTCACCGAGCGCATCACCGGGCTGCACTTTGACAGCGGCGAGCGGGTCAACAAGGGCGATCTACTGATCCAGCTCGATGACCGCGCCGAGCAGCAGGGGCTGCGTGCCGCCCGCGTGATCGCCGAGCAGGAACAGCGCGAACTCGATCGTCTGCAACCGCTGGTGCGCCAGGGCTCGATTGCCACCCAGCAGGCGGATGCCCAGCGCAACCGGCTGGAAAGTGCCCGAATCGAGGCGGCCCGTCTCACCGCCGCGCTGGAAGAGCGCACCATCACCGCGCCGGTCAGCGGCCTCATGGGCCTGAGTCACTTGAGCGTCGGAGAGCTGATCAGCGCTGACACGCCGCTGGTCACACTGGACAGCATTGACCGGGTACAGGTCGACTTCTCGCTGCCCGAGCGCGAGCTGCAGCGCGTCACCGAAGGCATGAGGGTCATGGCGCACTCGGTGGCCTGGCCGGGCCAGACCTTTCCCGGCGAGGTCACCACCATCGATCCGCGTCTGGATCGAGAGACGCGCACGCTCATGATCAGAGCCCGCTTTGACAATCCCGATCTGGCCCTGCGCCCGGGCATGCTGCTCGACATCGCCCTGCTTCTGCCTGCTCGGCAACGCCTGGTCGTACCGGAAACCGCCATCATGGGGGAGCGTGATCGTCAGTGGGTCTATGTGGTGACCCAAACGGCAGAGGGTCATCGCGCCCACCGGGTCGAGATCAATGTTGTGGAGCGTGCCCCCGGCTGGGCCGCCATCGAGACCACCAGTGAGGACAACTCGCTAAAGCCGGGCGCTTCGGTGGCCATCAGCGGCCTGCGTGACATCGGTGAGGATCGCGCTCTGGTGCTCGATGAGACCGCCGCGCGTGATACCCACGCTCTGTTGGAAGCGCGTCCGGCCAACGAGCGCACCGCACCGTCGGAGACGCCCGCCCCATGACCCTGACCGATCTTGCCGTGACACGACCGGTCGGCACCGTGGTCGTCTCCCTGCTGCTGGTGCTGTTTGGCGTGCTCGGCTTTCTGGATCTGCCCATCCGTGAATACCCCTCCATTGAGGAGCCGGAGGTGTCGGTCGAGATCGTCTGGCCCGGCGCCTCTGCAGCGGTGGTGGAATCGCGCGTCACCCAGACCATTGAAAACGTCGTTGCCGGCATCGAAGGCGTGGTCAGCGTCGAATCGGAAAGTAACGATGGTGAATCCGAAGTTACGCTGACCTTTGCCAGCGATATTGATCTGGACACCGCCGCCAACGACGTGCGCGATCAGGTCTCGCGGGTGGCCGACGCCCTGCCGACCGGCGCCGAGGCCCCGGAGATCAGCAAGGACCAGGGCGGTAGCGATACGCTCATGATCCTGTCGGTACAGACCGACCGAATGAGCGCCATGGCGCTGTCGGACTATGCCGACCGGTCGCTGCTGGATCGGTTCTCGACCATTGGCGGCGTCTCGCGCGTACGGCTTTGGGGGTCGCAGCTGCCGGCCATGCGCGTGGATCTGGACCGCCACGCCATGACGGCCCACGACATTACCGTTGACGACATCACCAATGCGCTGGCCAGCGAAAACGTCGAATATCCGGGCGGGCGGATCGAGTCCGCCACCCGGGAATTCACCGTGCGCCTGCTGCCAGGCTATGACACGGCCGATGCCTTTCGCCGCCTGCCGCTGCGCCGGGGCGAGGGCACCCGCACCGTGACGCTGGGCGATGTGGCCACGGTCACGCTGGGCCCGGAAACGCGGCGTGAACGCTTTGAGGTCAATGGTCAGCCCACCGTCTCGATTGCCATCAGCCGCCAGAGCACGGCCAATACGCTGTCCATCTCGCGCGATGTACGTGCAACACTTGAGGATCTGCGCGATGAGCTGCCCGAAGGCATGCACATCAATATCGTCTCCGATGACACCCTCTACATTTCGGCAGCACTCAAGGAGGTGCTGCTGACGCTGGTCATCGCGGTGGTCATGGTGGTCGGCGTGATCATCCTTTTTTTGGGCTCGTGGCGCGCGGCGCTCGTCGCCGCCACGGTGATCCCCATTTCGCTTTTGGCCTGCGGCATGATCCTGCTGGGGCTGGGGTTCAGTCTCAACATGCTGACCCTTCTGGCACTGGTGCTCTCGGTCGGGCTGGTGGTGGATGACGCCATCGTCATGATTGAAAACATTCAGCGCCACCTGGAAGAGGGTGATACCTCGCTGGTGGCCGCCTTTCGCGGGGCCCGTCAGGTCGCCTTTGCCATTATTGCCACCAGCCTGGTGCTGATGGCGGTCTTTTTGCCCATCACGCTGATGAGCGGCCAGACCGGGCGCCTGTTTACCGAGTTCGCCGTCACGATTGCCGCCGCCATCGCCTTTTCCACCCTGGTATCGCTGACGCTGACGCCGGTCATGGCCTCGTGGCTGCTGACCGGTCACTCAAGGCGTCAGGGCTCGCCGACCGGACGGCTCATGGACGGCGTCACGGCGCGCTATCAGCGCCATCTGAGTGACATGCTGCATCGTCCGGTACTGGTCGGCGGTGGCTTTGTGGCCATGGTGATCGTCACCGTCGCGGTCATCACGACATTGCCCACCGAGTACGAGCCCTATGACGACCGCGGCGCCCTGCGCATCAACGTGCAGGCCGAGGAAGGGGTCAATTTCGAGGAGATGGCGCGGCGCATGCAGGTCATGGGACAGCGGCTAGAACCCATTATCGGAGACCGGGCACTGGTGGATAACGCCTCGCTGCGCGTGCCGTCGCCCGGCAACAGCGAAGGGGCGGTCAACAATGGCCGCTGGATCATCAGCTTCACGCCCTGGCAGACGCGCGAGCAGAGCACCCGCCAGGTGGCCGCACGCATCAATAAAGCGCTGGAGGGGTTTTCCGAAGTCAGCGCGACGACGCTTCTGCCGCGTGGGCTGAGCTCGGGCAACGCCACGCCGGTGCAGTTCGTGGTGGGGGGACCGGACTACGCCACACTGGGTGCCTGGCGCGATCAGCTGATGGCCGCATGGCAGGACTATCCCGGCCTTGAAGCGCTCGATAGTGACCTGATCGAAACCACGCCGCAGCTTCAGGTACGTCTGGACCGTGAGCGCGCCGCACAGCTCGGCGTCAGCGCCGAAACGGTAGGCCGAACGCTTGAATCCTTTTTTGGCGAGCGCAGCCTGACCACGTTTGAGCGTGATGGCCAGTCCTATGACGTGATCCTGCAGGGGCGGCGCGAGCAGCGCCTGACGCCACAGGCGCTGGAAGATATCCGGGTACGTACCGGCAGCGGCGCGCTGGTGAGCCTGGCCAATCTCGTGCATCTGGAAGAGATTGCGGTCTCCCCCACGCTCAACCGCTATAACCGGATTCGCGCCGTCACCTTCTCGGCCAACGTTGCCGAAGGCTACAGCCTGTCGCAGGTGCTCGATCACATGAACGCCACGGTCGACGCCACCCTGCCGGAGCAGGCGCGTATCGATTACAAGGGCGCCACACAGGACTTTCTCGAGGCCGGACGCGATCTACTGCTGGTGTTTACCGTAGCGATCGCGGTCACCTGGCTGGTGCTGGCAGCACAGTTCGAGAACTTCATCAGCCCGCTGGTGGTGATGCTGACCGTGCCGCTGGGGATGCTGGGCGCCGGCATGGCGCTGTGGCTGATGAGCGAGAGTCTCAATCTGTATGCCCAGATCGGGCTTTTGATGCTGATCGGGCTATCAGCCAAAAACGGCATCCTGATTGTCGAGTTCGCCAATCAGCTGCGCGATGACGGAGTGGCGCTGCGCGAGGCCATTTTGCAGGCCTCTCAAACGCGCCTGCGCCCGATTCTGATGACCTCAATCTCGACCATGGCCGGTGCCCTGCCGCTGGTGATGGCCACCGGCGCTGGGGCGGCCAGTCGTTTCGGGCTGGGCATCACGCTGCTGGCCGGCTGCGCCAGCGCCACGCTTCTGACCTTGGGCGTGGTGCCGATCGCCTACTACTGGCTGGCCGGCCATCAAAAGCCCCCGGGGCATCGTCGCCGCCAGCTCAGGGCCTCACTGGAACGTCACACGCCCGAGATGTGATCCGACGGTTGACGCTTGAAGGTCAGCACCAGCAGATCCCGCCTGCCAACGCACGAGGCGTCCTCGGCCACGATGGGCGTGACGCCGTGCAGCACCCGGGTGTCGTCGACCAGCGCCATGTCCAGCGGCTCGGCCAGAGTGAAGGCGGCCAGCTCACGACGATCCAGGTCATGTATGTGCGAAATGCCCTCACCCACGTTGTGACGCCCCACCATCACCATCGCCACGAAATCCACGCCGTCGCGGTGAAGCCCTTCGGGCGTGGGCAGACCGGCAGTGATGTCACCGCCCACCTCGATTCGAAACTGATGCATCTCGACGTGCCAGTCGATCCCGGGCGCGCAGCGTCCAAATACGCCCAGCGTCAGTTCGCAGAGAAAGGCAAACGTATGCGTTTCGAGCGCCCCATCTTCTACCGGCTCAAAGTGACGCTCAATACCGCCGTTGAGCCGGTTGAAATCCGTGGTCTGAAAGTGGGCCTGATGAGGCTTTCGAACCAGCGCGTGTGCACCAAACGCAGCACTGAACACCGCATGACGCCTGCGCCGGTAGCGCCCGCCATCGCCCATGAAGCGATCCGGCGCCAGATCGTTCCAGTAGCGGGCCAGCGCGTCATGGTCTCGGGGGCGATGCCCGTGGGCCGCGCACCAGTCATGAAAGACCGGGGCGATCTCGCCGGCCGGCGCCAACAGATAGCCGTCGCGCTCAAGCCGCTCGGAAAGCGACGTTGAAAGCGTTTCAAGCGGGGCATCATGCGTTGGCACATCAGACATCAGGGTCACCACCGGGAATGAAGCAAGGGGTAGAGCCACCACGCGTCAGACCAGACCTGACGCCGCGCGGGGCAGAGCGCTATTATGGCACTGTCGATCATCGCCGCCCATGACCGCGTGCTCAGGGCGCACGTCTACAAAAGGCCCCCGTCCATGTCCGCATCCCACAGCGCCCCCATTGCCATCACCATGGGCGACCCGGCCGGCGTCGGTCCGGAAATTATCACTCGTCTGGCCTGCCTGCCGCGCACGAGTGACACGCCGCTGCTGGTCATCGGCGATATCGAGCGGCTGCGCGCCATGGCAGAGCGGCTGGGACTGGCGCTGACGCTTGTGCCCATCCAGCACCCGAGCGAGCTGGGCACTCACGGCGTCACGCCAGGACGTCTGGCCGTTCTGCCGGCAGGCCCATCCCTGCCGCCTGATCTGCCCTATGGCCGGGTCGATGCCCGCGCCGGCGCCGCGGCCTATTCTTACGTCAGTCGCGCCATCGATTTCGCGCTTGAGGGCGCCATCAGCGCCATCGTGACGGCCCCGCTCAACAAGGCCGCCATGGCCGCGGCCGGCATTACCTACCCCGGACATACCGAGATTCTCGCCGACCGCGCCGGCACGCAGGATTTCGGCATGATGCTGGCCAACGACGAGCTGCGCGTGATGCTGGTGTCGATTCACCTGTCGCTGCGCCAGGCCATCGACGCCGTCACTCCCGAGCGCGAACTGCGCGCCATTCGCCTTGCCGCGCGCGCCTGTCACGCCTACGGCATCGAGCACCCGCGCATCGCAGTCGCCGGGCTCAACCCGCATGCCGGGGAAGGCGGCCTGTTCGGCGAGGAGGATGAGGACACCATTGCGCCGGCGATCGCCCGGGCCCGCGAAGAAGGCATCGACGCTTCCGGGCCCTGGCCGGGGGATACGGTCTTCATGAACGCCCGCCGCGGCCACTTTGACGCGGTGGTGGCGCAGTATCACGACCAGGGCCTGATCCCGGTGAAGTATTTAGGGGTTGAGAACGGCGTGAACATCACGGTGGGGCTGCCGTTCGTGCGCACCAGTGTCGATCATGGCACTGCCTTCGATATTGCAGGCACCGGGCGCGCCGACCCATCGAGTCTTTTGTACGCGCTCAAACAGGCCGAGGCGATGGTGCGCGCAGGCGCCGGAAATCGCCCGATCGGATGCAACATTGGCCAGCGGTAGTACACTGAAGGCATGACAACGCCGCTGCGAGCTCATCCGCGACGGCGCGCCACTCCCTCACGACGCGGAGCAGGACGATGCAACTCAGGCAGAGCAATATCGAAAGGCTGGCCGACGGCGAAACCTACGACACGCTGATCATTGGCGGCGGCATCAACGGGGCGGTCTGCGCGGCGGCGCTGGCCGGGCGCGGCGTGAAGGTCGGCCTGGTGGAACAGGGCGACTTCGCCGGCATGACCAGCATGTGGTCGTCCAATCTCATCTGGGGCGGCATCAAGTACATGGAGTCGCGGGATTTCAAGCTGGTGCGCGAACTCTGTATCTCGCGTAACCATCTCATCAAGCACTACCCCTCGACCGTGCAGGAGATCCGTTTTCTCACCACGATCACCAAGGGCTTTCGCTGGAATCCGCTGATGCTGTGGGCGGGCACCTGGATCTACTGGCTGTTTGGCAACTGCTTTACCCGAGTACCACGCCTGCCGAGCCTTAACACCATCAACCGCGAAGAGCCGGTGATCAACACCCAATCGGCGACCGGCTGTTTCGAGTATTCCGACGCCTTTTTGCACGACAATGACGCTCGTTTTGTATGGAATTTCGTGCGTACCGCCATGAACAGCGGCTGCGTGGCGGCCAACTACGTCGAGGCGACCGGTTTCGAGCGCCGGGGGGATCTCTGGCACGTGGGCCTTCGAGATGTCATGAGCGGGCGCGAGTGGACGATCAGGGCGAAGACGCTGGTCAACGCCTGCGGCCCGCTGGCTGATCGCACCAACGCCCTGGCCCACAAGCATACCGAGCACAGCCACGTGCTCTCCAAGGGCATCCACCTGATCGTCGATCGCATCACGCCCCACAAGCGCGTGATGGCCTTTTTCGACGAGGATGGGCGACTTTTCTTCGCCATTCCCATGGGGACCCGTACCTGCATCGGCACGACCGACACTCGCACCGAAGACCCCCACGCAGCCATCACCGACGATGACGTCAAGTTTGTGCTCGACAACATCAACGCGCGTCTGTCGCTCGACAAGCCGCTGGACCGCGACGACATCATCGCCACGCGCTGCGGCGTGCGACCGCTGGCCGTACAGAACACCAGCGGCGGCGACCGCGACTTCCTGCAACTGTCACGCAAGCACGAGATCGATTCCGACATCGATCAGGGCTTTATCAGCATCTTTGGCGGCAAGCTCACCGACTGCATCAACGTCGGCGAGGAGATCGTTGATCTGGTCAAGACCATGGGCATCGATATCCGCTTCCCCGACTACCGCTGGTACGGCGAACCGGTAGATGCCGTGCGCGATGAGTTTTTCCACCAGGCCCGCCTGATGAAGCTCGATGACTATACCGATGCCAGCGCCTCCGAGCCGCTGTCTACTCGTCTGTGGCGGCGCTACGCGGCCCACGCCATCGGTATCCTCGAGTACATTCGCGAGGACCCGCGTCAGGCGGAAATTCTCATAGAGGGGACCGAGTACATTCGTGCCGAGGTGCGCCAGGCCGCACGGCGCGAGATGATCACCAAGCTCGAGGACTTTTTGCGGCGGCGCTCCAAGATCAGTCTCGTCTCGCGACAGGAGACCATCCGCCAGTCGGCAGGGCTTATGGAAGCGTGCGAGCTGCTGTTCGGCGAGGATGCCCGGATGCGCTTTGATGAATATTTTCGCGATCATCCCGTGACCAATGGCATCGCTCGCGATCCCGGTGCAGGCCCTCTGCCGGCCGATGGGGCCAGCAATAACCCGGCCACCGAGCATGACAAGGCGCCGGAGGGTCAAAAGGAAGGGGATTTCGAGACGCTGAACTGGTAGTCGCCTCTCTGCCTTGATCAGCGCCATCCGCGCGGCGCTGATCGAACGGTTTACCACCATGACAAGTGCATCCGACGCCGCGCGGGTAGCGGCCTCGCCATTGCCAAACGTCTTCCATACGTGCTCACACAGGTCAGGGCCATGATGTGCGCCGGGGGCTGACACCCCCGCCCGTGATTCCATGGCATGTTGGAGCGCGCCACTGTGGTATAAGCCACCGGGGTCACCCGGCAAGACGATCGGGGAACGCAACCTCGTCCACGGGGTCGATGAAGAATGCGCAGCCCCACGGGGCCTGTTTGAACGTTGTCGCTACCGCAGGAACTCTATCGTGTTACGGTCGTTTTTTCCCAACCCTCCCCTTTTTTTCTCAAGCGTTCTGATCTGGGCGCTGATCTGTACCGGCCTGTGGCAGCTGGGCGCCAGTGACTGGGGCGCCGCCATCGGCCTGCCGCCACTGGCCGAAGGGGCGGCCCTCCCCGTGGATGTCTCGCGTTTCTGGGCGCCATCCATGCTCTGGTTTTATCTCTACTACGCCCTGTGCGTAGCCGTCTTTGCCGCGGCGTGGGCCCTGTTTGATCGCCATCGCTGGCAGCGCTGGTCGATTCTGGGCAGCGCACTGATCATCTTCATGACTTGGTTTTCGGTGCAGACCAGCGTGGCCGTCAATGCCTGGTACGGGCCATTCTGGGACATGATCCAGAAAGCACTGGAGGGTGACAGCGGTGTCACGGTCACCGACATCTACACCGGCATGTTCAGCTTCGCAGGCATTGCCTTTGTGGCCGTGACGGTGGGCGTACTCAACTATTTCGTGGTCAGCCACTACATCTTTCGCTGGCGCTGGGCGATGAACAACTTCTACATGCGCCACTGGTCACAGCTGCGCCATATCGAGGGTGCCGCCCAGCGTGTGCAGGAGGACACCATGCGCTTTTCCACCACGCTCGAAGGCCTGGGGGTGAATCTGCTCAAGTCGGTGATGACGCTGATTGCCTTCATGCCGCTGCTGGTGACGATGTCACAGAACATTACCGAGCTGCCGCTGGTGGGCGATATTCCCAACGCTCTGGTATGGGCGGCGATCGCCTGGTCGCTCTTTGGCACCGTGTTGCTGGCCGTGGTCGGTATTCGGCTGCCGGGGCTCGAATTTCGCAATCAGCGTGTCGAGGCGGCCTACCGCAAGGAGCTGGTCTACGGCGAGGATGATCCCGAGCGCGCAGCGCCGGCCACCGTGGCCACACTGTTTGATCGGGTCAGGCAAAACTATTTTCGTCTCTACTGGCACTACGCCTATTTCAACATTGCCCGCATCTTCTATCTGCAGGCCGATGTGGTCTTCGGGCTGATCGTACTGGCGCCCTCGATCGTTGCCGGCAAGCTGACACTGGGGCTTTTGCAGCAGGTCCTCAACGTCTTTGGTCAGGTCCGCGAGTCGTTTCAGTATCTGGTCAACTCCTGGTCGACCGTGATCGAGCTGCTGTCGATCATCAAGCGTCTGCGCGCCTTTGAATCCGTAATCGATCACAACGCTCCTGCCGATGAGGCCCTGAGCTCGACCGACACGGTTTCCTGAGTCTGGTTCGACCCGCACCGTCGCGCGCCGATGCCCCTGTGGCATCGGCGCCCGGCACTGATCGATGCACCACGCATGAACTCTTCATGACAGCTTCAGCGAACCGGAGCGTCGCCCGGTTCGGCATCGGGCACATGCAGCGTGATCACCGTACAGTGGGCCACATGAGAGACCTTGTGAGACACGCTGCCCACGACAAGACCTTTCAGGTCACTGAGGCCGCGACTGCCCATCACGATGGTATCGATGTCCAGCGCCTCGGCCAGCGCCACGATGGTTCTTTCCGGTCGGCCGGGGGGATTGTCCTCGACATGAAAATGAACCTCGCTTGAGGGCGAGCCCACCTGCGACCAGGCGGACTGCAACAGCGACTCGCCCTTTTCATGTCCCTTTTCCGGCGTGTAATCCAGCGGCGTCGACCCAGTCTGTGCCCCCAGGTGATCGACCGCCACGGGCGGCTCGACAATATGGAGAAGATGCAGGGTGCCGCCATCCGCCCGCTGCATCAGGCAGGCGTGTTCAAGCGCCTTTTGTGCACTGCGGGAACCATCAAGAGGCACCAGAATATTGTGTGTCATGATCTCTCTCCTTTCTTCGGCTACTGATTACCCGACCTTGCGAAAAGCACGCAGGCCAGGCCGCACAGCGAGAAATGGCGCTGGACCCATCGCATAACGAATCCGGCCCCTCCTCTCTTACATTAGCACCCAATCAATGCCTGTTGCGCCGCGAGACACGTCACGCCGGACGACTGCGACCATCAGCCGCTACACTGTATGGATACCGATACTGCGACGACGCAAGGAGCCTCCTGTCATGCCGATTCATCTGCTGGTTGTGACTCGCCTGTCACGCCATCATCAGGCCCGCATCGAGGCCACAGGCGTTCATCTTCACATGGCCGAGGACGATGAGGCCCGCCGCGACGTTCTGAGCCGTTGCCGGGACGACATCCGCGCGGTCATGACCATCGGCACCATCGGGTTCAGTGCCGAGGAGATGGACGCCCTGCCGAATCTGGGGCTGATCTGCGCCCAGGGGGTGGGCTTTGAAGGCGTTGACGTCCAGGCCGCCCGCGAACGCGGCATCGTGGTCACCCACGGCCCCGGCACCAATGCCGAAACGGTCGCCGACCATGCACTTGGTCTGATGCTGGCCTGCCTGCGCCGCATTCCCCAAGGCGATGCTGGCCTTCGAAACGGCCAATGGCAGGAGATTCGCCGCGGTGCCCCGGTGCTGCATGGCCGGACGCTGGGGCTTTTGGGCATGGGCAACGTGGGTCGAGCCATCGCCCGGCGCGCCCACTACGGCTTTGACATGCCGATTGTCTACTTCGCCCGCCAGCCAAAGGCAGACCTTGACTGGCAGCACGAATCCGACCCAAAACGCGTGGCCGAACAGGCCGATGTGCTGGTCAGCGCCCTGCCCGGCGGCCCGGAAACCCACCATCTGGTCGATGACGCTTTGCTCGGCGCCATGAAGCCTGAGAGCATCGTGGTCAATGTCGGCCGCGGCAGCGTGGTGGACAGTGACGCACTGGCACGCGCCGTGACAGACAAGCGCATCGCCGGCGCTGCGCTCGATGTGTTCGAGCATGAGCCTGAAGTGCCTCAGGCACTCAAGGATGAACCGCGCATCATCATGACGCCGCATACCGCCGGACTTTCGCCCAGCGCACTCGATGCCACCGTTGAGCTGGTGATCCAGAACCTTGAGGCCTTTCGTGACGGCAGGGCGCCGGTGACGCCGGTTTCCGGCACCTGAATGGCGGGGCCGGTACCGGCCTTTTTCGATGTCACACATGCCACGGGAGAACACCATGAGCGATGACCACTCGACAGCGCACCGTTCACAGAAGCAGAAGATGCTGGCCGGAGAGCTCTATGTTGCCGACGACCCCGAACTGGCGCACGATGCCGCCGTTGCCAAAGCCGCCATGGCCGAGTTCGCTCGCACCTACGAACACGATGTCGATGCCGCCCACGCCGTGCTGAAAGGACTTTTCAAAGCGTTAGGGGATACGGCGCACATTCGACCGCCCCTGTTTGTTGATTACGGCTTTAACATCAGCTTTGGCGAGGGCTCGTTTGCCAATTTCGGCCTGATGGCGCTGGACGTGGCGCCCATCACCATCGGCCGGGACGTCCAGATCGGCCCCAACGTGCAGCTGCTGACGCCGACCCACCCGATTGACGCCCAATCGCGCCGGGACAAGCTGGAAGCCGGCACCCCCATCGTTATCCATGACAACGTCTGGCTGGGCGGCGGCGCAATCGTGCTGGCCGGCGTCACCATCGGCGAGAACAGCGTCATTGGCGCCGGCGCCGTTGTCACGCGAGACATCCCCGCCAATGTCGTAGCCGTCGGTAACCCGGCCCGCGTGATTCGTCAGCTGACTTAAAGCGCCTACACCGGTGGCATCAGCTCGTTGAGGTCTTTATAACCATACGCGCTCAGGTCCTGCGTCGAGAGTCTGCCCGTGGCCATGAAGGCGCTGGCCACGGCGGCATTGGCGCCGTACAGGAACTCGGCGATGGCCGAGCCGGCACTCAGACGTTTAACGCCCAGCGTGTGCAGCGTCTCGATATCCGCCAGCTCGGGGCGATAGAGCAGGTTGACCGGCAGTCGGGTAGAGCGACACAGCTCACCGATGTCCTCGGCATCGATCATGCCGGCGGCAAACAGACCGTCAGCGCCGGCACTGCTGTAAAAATCGGCTCTGGTCAGGGTCTCGGACAGACGCTGTTCTGGCGGGACCAGCGCCTTGAGATACACATCGGTGCGAGCGTTAATAAACAGATCCACGCCGTGACGCTCTGCCACGCGCCGGGCGGCGGCAATCTTGCGACAGAGAATTTCCGGGCTGGCATGCCCGTCTTCCAGATTGATGCCCACCGCGCCGGCCGCCACTACTGCCTCGACCACCCGCGCCACCTCGTCAGGATCATCGGAGTAGCCGCCTTCGATGTCCACACTCAGCGGCACGGTCAACACTCGGGCCATGGCCCGTACGCTGGCCTCCAAAAGCTCGAGCGGCAGCTGGTGGCCGTCCCGATAACCCCAGGACCAGGCCAGCGCCGCGCTGCTGGTGGCCACCGCCCGACCGCCCCGGGCTTCCACGATGCGCGCACTGCCGGCATCGGTGACATTGGCCAGCACCAAAGGCCCTTCGTCATGCAGGTTCCGAAAGACCTGATCTGTCTTTGCCATGCCGCCTCCCATTCAATTTTTATCCGTGTCGATACCAATACCCTGCCTGTTCAAAGACCGTCGCACAGTTCAAAGCGCCGGGCCCGTCGATGAACGTATTTCCTGTTCATGGTCGCTCAACAGCATCTCACTAAACCCCTCGGCCCGAATTCGCGCAACAAACCCGGTGTCTTCTGGCCCCGTACCAGTCACATAAAAACGCCCACTAGCACGGTCGCCCTGCCTTAACGAGGCGTCACCCAGCACCGCCTCCAACCGCCGGGCGACAGCGTCACCGGAATCGATCAGTTGAACATGGCCGCCCAGCTGCGCCTGAATCGGCGCGCGCAGTAGCGGATAGTGGGTGCAGCCCAGCACCAGCCGGTCGAGTGCGCGCCATTCGGGATCACGCAGCGCAGAGAGCTCATCATTCAGGGCGTTTTCATCAAGCGTTTGCATCAGCCAGTACTGCTCGGCCAGCGCGGCCAGGTTCGGCGCGCCGATGGTCAAGACCCGACAGTGGCCGGCAAAACGCTCGATCAGGGTCGCCACATGGGCGCTTTTCACCGTGCCGGGTGTCGCCAGCACGCCGATGACACCGCTGCAGCTTGCGGCGGCGGCCGGGCGAATGGCCGGCACCACCCCGACCACAGGGATCGACAGCCGCGCTCTGAGTGCCGGCAGCACCACGGTCGAGGCGGTATTGCAGGCGATCACCACCGCATCGACCGGGCAGGCCGCCACGGCATGCGTGATCAAATCACATACTCGCGCTATCAGCGCCCCGGATGCGAGGCCACCATAGGGAAAGGCCGCGCGATCGGCCATATAGTGCTGCGTTAGCCCCGGCAGGCGGCTTCGAATGGCGCGAGCGACCGTCAGCCCGCCAATGCCGGAATCCAGTAGCAACACGGCCCGGGCTTTTTGCTCGTTCACTGTCGTTCAGCCTCTTGAAAATGGATGCAGATGGCCGGGCAGGCATGATCCCCAACGAATATAAATAACGTTACTCGCCAACCGTCATGGCGCCATTCATACTGCCAATGACGACCTGTCCGAAGTCGCGTCTGTCGCGTGTCTCTCCCTGCCGCTTCTGTTCCCGGCCCACGCGCTCTTTCCCGATGCGCCTCCTCTCACCTCGTTCATCATGCCACTGATCTGCCGCGCTGCCTTTTTCAACGCAGCGGACCCGTGACGGTGTGGTATGGCTCTGGCCGTGCACCTGCGCCGGCCGCATTCTCGTTTAACGACGAGAAGGATAACGACGATGGATCGATGTTTTCCTGCCCCCTGTTCCTTTAGCCCATGGCTTGCCTCATGGATGTCTATCGTGTCCTGCCCGGCGGTGTCCCGATGATGCGCTGGCAGTGGTTCTCCCGACAGCGTGCCTCTGCCCATCCACCGTGGGATGACACGGCGCCGGTACGAGATGAGCTCTTTGGCCCCGAGCGGCTTGAGCAGCATGCCGAGAGTCTGGCGCTGGCGCAGGCCATTACGTCTGATCCCCCCAGGGTCGTGCCACTCTATCGGCGTCTTGGCGACAATATTGCCGCACTGGGCGCGATCCATCACCGCCTGAGCGTGGACGCTGCCCATCGACACGACACCGTCCCCGCCGCCGAATGGCTGCTGGATCACTACAACCATGTCGAAAAGCACGTCAGTGATATCCGGCGTGATCTGCCGCCGGGTTATTACCGCCAGCTGCCCAAGCTGGCCGAGGGTCCGTTTTCCGGCTATCCGCGGGTGTTCGGGCTGACCTGGGCCTTCGTGGCCCATACCGACAGCCGCTTCGATGCCCCGACCCTGATCCGGTTTCTCGACGCCTACCAGCGTGTTGAACCGCTGACGCTGGGAGAGTTGTGGGCGGTCGCCATTTCGCTGCGTCTGGTGCTGGTCGAAAATATCCGACGGCTGGCCGATCAGATCGTGGGCGCGCGCGATGCCCGCAATGCCGCCGACGCGCTCTGCGAGCGGATGCTTACCCCGGATGTCGACAGTCACCAAACGCTGGCGGAGATGAACACGCACGGCCCGGGCATCTTTGCCGAGCACTTTTATGCCCAGCTCGCCAAGCGCCTGCGCGATCAGGACCCGGGGCGCTCACCGGCGCTGTACTGGCTGGAACAGCAGATGACGCGGCTGGAAACCACCACCGCCACGGTTGTCCAGCATGCCCATCATCGTCAGGGTGCCTCCAACATCAGCGTGCGCAATGCCATCACCAGCCTGCGCCACATTGCCGATTTTGACTGGGCGGCGCTCGTTGAGCAGGTCAGTCTGGTGGATCGCTGCCTGCGGGAGCGAAGCCGCTTCGCCGAGATGGATTTCGCCACCCGTGACCGCTATCGCAATGCGATCGAGCAGCTGGCTCGTGGCGTCTGTTTCGATGAACTCACCATTGCTCACCGGGCACTGGATGCCGCAGCAAGCCCGCCTGTGAGCGAGGTGTCCGACGCACAGGCAGCCCGTTTCAGTGACCCCGGTTATTACCTGATCGACGAGGGGCGTCCGAATTTCGAGCGTGAACTGGGCTTTCGCCCCCCACCGGCCCTGCGGCTTCGCCGGTGGGTGCTCGGCATGGGCCTGACCGGCTACGCCAGTGCCTGCTGGCTGCTGACCGCCGCGATCCTGGTGCTGGCGTTTCTGGGGCTGGAGTCGGCAGGGCTCGTGTCGATCTGGGCGTGGGTATGGCTGGCACTGATGGTGCTGCCCGCCAACGATATCGCCATGTCGCTGGTCAATCGCATGCTGGGTATGGGCGTGGGCGGTGAGGCTTTGCCGGGGCTGGCGCTGGAGCATGGCGTGCCCTCATCGCTCAAAACGATGGTCGTTATCCCCGCGATGCTCGGCAGTGATGATGAGGTGGCCGAACTGGTCGAGCGCATGGAGGTTCACTACCTCTCCGGCAATGGCGGCTCTCTTACCCTTGCCCTGCTGCTCGACGGGCTTGATGCCGACAGCGCCGAGCTAGCGGACGACGCCCGCCGGCTGCATCTTGCCGTTGAGGCCGTGACGGTACTCAATCGCCGCCACGGCCCCGGCCCCGACGGCACACGCTTTGTGCTGCTTTACCGGCGCCGCCAGTACAACCCGGGGGAAGGCAAATTCATGAGCTGGGAGCGCAAGCGCGGCAAGCTTGCCGAGCTCAATCGGCTGCTGCGCGGCGCCACCGATACCTCCTTTATCGCCGTGGACGGCCTTGCCCCCCGAGTGCCGGAGGGAGTCCGGTACGTGGTCACGCTCGACAGCGACACCCGCCTGCCCCGCGACACCATTACCCGGCTGGTTGGCAAGATGGCCCACCCCCTCAATCAACCGGTTCTTGATGACAGCGGCCGCGTGACGCACGGCCACGCTATCCTGCAGCCGCGCGTCACGCCGTCGCTGTCCATCGGTCGGGAGGGATCACGTTATCAGCGCCTGTTCTCCGCACCTGGCGGGCTGGATGTCTACAGCGCGGCGGTGTCGGATCTGTACCAGGATCTTTTCGAGGAGGGCTCATTTGCGGGCAAGGGCATCTACGCCGTGGACGCCTTCGAGCGCGCACTTGCCGGCCGCATCCCGGAAAACAGCCTGCTCAGTCATGACCTGCTTGAGGGCATCTTCGCCCGCGCCGGCCTTGCCTCGGACGTCGAGGTGGTCGAGGCAGAGCCGGAGCGCTACGACGTGGCCGCTCGCCGCCAGCATCGCTGGGTCCGTGGCGACTGGCAGCTGCTGCCCTGGGTGGTGGGCAAAAGCGCCGACCGGCATGCGCTTGGGGCCGTAGGCTGCTGGAAGATCATCGACAATCTGCGTCGGTCGCTACTGGCACCGAGCCTTTTCGCCGCCTTCGCGCTCTGTGCTGCCTTCAGAGTACCGGTCGCCCTGCTCGCCGTGACGCTGACGCTGGCGGCACTTGTCATTCCAGCGCTGCTGCCGATCAGCTTTGCACTCAAGCCACGCCATTACGATGGCGACTGGCGCCATCACCGTCGCACGTTGAGCCGCGACCTGGCGCTTGAAACCGGGCGCTGTCTTCTGAACGTGGCCCTGCTGGCCAATCAGGCCTGGCAGATGATCGATGCCATCGCGCGCACGCTTTATCGCGTCTATTTCTCAAGGCGGCATTTGCTCGAATGGACCACCGCTGCAGCGCTGGTCAGAGACCGCCACCTCGGAATGACAAGTCTTGTTCGCGAGATGGCCGGCGGCATGCTGCTCGCCCTGGGCGTGGTGTTAACGCTTGCGCTGTTTGAAACGCCCGGCTGGCCCATGCTTTTGCCGCTGCTGGCGGCCTGGCTTGCCGCACCGCTGCTGGCGCTGTGGACCAGTCGCGCACCAGCCGACACCACTGACAACCTCAAACTCGATGCCACGCAATCCCGCACGCTGCGCCATATTGCTCGGCGGACCTGGCAGTTTTTCGAGACGTTCGTGACGCCGGCCTCCCACGCGCTGCCGCCGGACAACTTCCAGCTCGACCCCGAACCGGTGATTGCCGAGCGCACCTCGCCCACCAATATCGGGCTGTATCTGCTCGCCTGTGTGGCCGCGCGGGATTTCGCCTGGATCAGCACCCGTGGCGCCGTTGAACGCCTGGAAGCGACGTTTGATACGCTCGATGCACTCGAGCGCTGCCGGGGCCATCTCTACAACTGGTACGACACCGCAACGCTTGCTCCGCTGGAGCCGCGTTACGTCTCGGCGGTAGACAGCGGCAATCTCGCCGGCCACCTGATCGCGCTGGCCAACGCCTGCGAGGCATGGGTTATCGCGCCTTGCGTGGCCAACCCGCGCGACGGCCTGATCGACACGCTGCATCTCTTTTACGAGGACACCGAGCTTGACCGGACGCTGCCCGGGGCGACAAAAACCCGACTGCTTACCGAGTTGCAGGCCCTGATCGCGCGCCTTGAGGGCGTCTCGACCCGGCGCGACAGCACCGCCGACGTTCGCTGCTCGCTGGCAAGCTGGCGCGTGCTGCTGGCCAGGCCCCCTCATGCCGCGGCCGGCGTGTTGAAAGACACCGTGGCGCAACACGATGATCCGGGCGTGGCGCTCGAACCGGAGGTTTCGGAAGACGACAGCGCCGATGACCTGACCCGACGCGCGACCCCGGCGTACTGGGTGGCCTGTCTGGAGCGCTGCCTTGACGAGCACGAGGCCGATGTCGAGGCCGCACCGTCTCTTGGCGCGCGCCTGCGCGAACTGGCCCGACGCGCTCGTACCCTGACCCACGAGATGGACTTTGCCTTTTTGCTGGTCTCAGAGCGCAAGCTGATGTCGATCGGCTACGCCCCGCGCGAGGACCGCCTCGATGAGGGTTGCTACGACCTGCTCGCCTCCGAGGCGCGACTGGCCAGTCTGGTGGGCATTGCCAAGGGCGATCTGCCTACCCGCCACTGGTTTCGACTGGGCCGTGCGGTCAGCCCTCAGCCCGACGGCGTGGTGCTGATGTCGTGGTCAGGCTCGATGTTTGAGTACCTGATGCCGTCACTGGTGATGCGCGCGCCGCGCGACAGCCTGCTTGAGCAGACCAACAGGCTGGTGGTGGCATGTCAGCGTGACTACGCCAGACAGCGCGGCGAACCCTGGGGCATTTCGGAGTCGGCCTATAACGCCCGCGACCTTGAGGCCAACTATCAATACTCCAACTTTGGCGTGCCCTCGCTCGGGCTCAAGCGCGGCCTTGCCGAGAGCTTCGTACTCGCCCCCTACGCCACGGCACTGGCGGCGATGGTCGCGCCGCGCGCGGCGATCGACAATTTTGCACGCCTGCGTGAATTGGGCGCCGAGGGCCGCTACGGCTTTTTCGATGCCATCGACTTCACCCCGACGCGCCTGCCGATGGACCGCCACTTTGTGGTGGTGCGCAACGTCATGGCCCACCACCAGGGCATGACCGTGGTCGCCATCGCCAACGCGTTGCTGAGCGGCCGGCTTCGCACCCATTTTCATGCCGAGCCGATGATTCAGGCCAGCGAGCTGCTGCTCCACGAGCGCCTGCCACGCGAGGTGGCAACGCTGCCCTCCCCCAACGACACCGACCCGGTCATTACCGTCGAGGAGCCACCGATCGAGGCCGCGGTACGACGCCTGACGGGCCAGCCTTCGTCACCGCCGGTCACGCACCTGCTCTCTAACGGTCACTACACGGTGATGCTGACCGATACCGGCGCCGGCTTCAGCCGCTGGGGGAAACTGGCGATCACGCGCTGGCGCGAGGACCCGACCACGGATGACTGGGGCAGCTTCATCGCCCTGCGCGACCGGGAGAACGGACAGCGCTGGTTTGCCGGCGGCCCACGCGAGATAACCGATGACAACGGCGGGCATGAGCGCGCCACGCATGAGGTCGAGTTCGCCGAGGATCACGCCCGCTTTGTGCGCCATGCGGCGACGTTTACCACCACACTCGAGGTGCGGGTCTCCGGCGAGGACAACGCCGAGATCAGACGGGTAAGCGTAACCAACAACGGCGAGCGCGAGGCCACCATCGAGCTGACCTCTTATGCCGAGCTGGTACTGACCACGCCGGCCACCGACGATGCCCATCCGGCGTTTGCCAAAATGTTCGTCGAGACCGATACCCTCCCCGAGTATCAGGCGCTGACGGCCACCCGCCGCCATCGCGACCCTCATGAGGCGCCGATCTGGGTGGGGCACTTTATGCGGATCGACGACACCAGCCGCGAGACGCCGCACGAGGCCGAGCGGGCCGATGACAACGCCCCGCCCCGACGGTTTCGCTTCGAGACGGATCGCGCCCGATTCCTGGGCCGTGGCCGCACACTGTCCACGGCGGCCGCCCTGTGTGACGCGGCGTTTGACGGCGCCGAGCCGATGCATGATGGGCGCACCGGCGCGGTGCTCGACCCGATCTTCTCTCTGCGCCATGTGGTCTCCATCGCGCCGGGCCACGTTGCCCACGTCGACTTCTGGACCGTGGTCGCCGACAGCCGCGACAGCCTGGTCGCGCTGATCGACCGCCACCACGACGCCGGCGCGTTTGAGCGGGCCAGAACGATGGCCTGGACGCAGGCGCAGGTGCAGCTGCGCCATCTGGATATCGCCCTGGACGAGGCCGCCGACTTCCAGCGCCTGGCCGCGCCGATTCTCTATCACGACGCACGCTTTCGCGCCCCGGACGCCACGCTTCTGCGCGGGCTCTCGAAACAGTCCGATCTCTGGTCGATGGGCATCTCGGGTGATCTGCCGATCGTGGTACTGCATCTGGCCGACACCGAGGAGATCGGCTGGGTAGAGACCCTGCTGCGCGCCCGCGAGTACTGGATGGCCAAAGGCCTCGGGGTCGATCTGGTGATTCTCAACGAGCGTTCGCACTCCTATCTTCAGGAGCTTCAAGACGCCATCGACATCGCCGTGCGTACCCACTGCTCGCCACCGCACGACGGCCACGACCCGGCGCTGGGCACGGTCATCTCCCTGCGGGGGCATCAGCTGAGCCCGGCCGCGCGGGATCTGGTGCTGGCCGTGGCCCGCGTGGTGCTGCGCGCCCACAAGGGGCCGCTGCATCGCCAGCTGGCCACGCTGCTAGCCGGCGACGAACCGCTGGTCATCGAGCAGGCGCCGACGGATGCCACACCGATGGATGTCACACCAAGCGAATACGCCCCGGTCGAGCGCGTCCCGGCCCATCCCGAACGAGAGAGTCTGGACAGGTTTGATAAAGAGACGCTTGAGTTTTTCAACGGCACCGGCGGTTTTGCCAGTGAGGGGCGCGAGTACGTCTGCGTTCTCGATGACAGCGCCACCACGCCGCAGCCCTGGATCAACGTCATCGCCAACCCGGGCTTTGGTTTTCAGGTCTCGGCCGAAGGCAGCAGCTACGTCTGGGCGGACAACAGCCGCGACAATCAGCTCACGCCCTGGTCCAACGATGCGGTCAGAGACCCTTCCGGCGAGGTGATCTATATCCAGGACGCCGACAGCGGCGCCATCGATACCGTCACCGCCGCGCCGTATCGCCCCGGCCGCGAGCACTCGCGCTTTGTGGTCCGCCACGGCTTCGGCGTCAGCCGCTTTGAGCACGACACGGACGCGCTTGCGATGACGCTGGTGCAGTTCGTGCCGCTTGAAGACCCGGTCAAGATCTCGCAGCTCACCCTGACCAACCGCACACAGGCCCCGCAGCGACTGATCATCACCCATTACGCCAGCTGGGTGATGGGCAACGCCCGCGCCAAAAACGCGCCCTACCTGATCTCCGAGCACGACGGTGAGACCGGGGCGCTGTTGATGCGCAACCCGTGGAACATGGCCTTCCCGGATCGGGTCGGCTTTGTTGATCTGGACGCGCGACAGCGCGCGTTCACCGCCGATCGCGGCGAGTTTCTCGGCACAGGAACGCTGGCCGAGCCCCAAGCGCTCTCCGGGCGCCAGCGCTTGAGTGGCCGGGCCGGCGCCGGGGTGGATCCCTGCACGGTGCTGCAGTGCACGCTGACTCTGGAACCCGGTGAGACCGTCACCCTGGCCGCCCTGCTGGGCCTGGCCGGTGATGCGGAGAGCGCCAGGGCGATGATCACGCGCTACCGAAAGGCGGATCTAACCGTCGAGCTGACGGCCGTGGAAGACTACTGGCGCACGCTTCACGGCGCGCTTCAGATCACAACGCCCGATCGCGCCATGGATGTAATGGTCAACGGCTGGCTGACCTATCAGACGCTGGCGTGTCGCGTGGTGGCCCGCTCGGCGTTTTATCAGGCCAGCGGCGCCTACGGCTTTCGCGACCAGCTTCAGGACGGCATGGCGCTCACCTTCGCCCAGCCCGAACTGGCGCGCCACCACCTGCTGCGCGCCGCCGGGCGTCAGTTCATCGAAGGCGATGTGCAGCACTGGTGGCTGCCGCACTCCGGCCAGGGCGTGCGCACCCGAATCGCCGATGACCGGGTGTGGCTGGCGTTTGCCACCGCAAGCTATGTGCAAAGCGCAGGCGACCCCGCCGTGCTTGATGAATCGGTCGGCTTTCTGGAGGCTCCGCCGCTGGTGGCCGGCGCGCATGACGACTTCTCCCAGCCGGCGACGGCCGACGAGACCGCCCCGCTTTATGAGCACTGCGTGCGGGCGCTCGAACAGGCGCTCGAGCAGTTCGGCGAGCACGGGCTGCCGCTGATCGGCACAGGCGACTGGAACGACGGCTTTAACCGGGTCGGTGAAGAGGGCCGGGGCGAAAGCGTCTGGCTGGGCTGGATGCTGCTGCGCACGCTGGCCCTGTTTGATCCGCTCATCACGCCCCGCGACCCGCAGCGCGCCGCACGCTGGCGCGAGCGCTCCGAGACACTGCGCGAGGCGCTCGAGACCCACGCCTGGGACGGCGCCTGGTATCGTCGCGCCACCTTTGATGACGGCGAGTGGATGGGCACCAGAGACAGTCTTGAGTGCCGAATCGATTCGATCGCCCAGTCCTGGGCCGTGCTCTCCGGCGGTGCCGACCCGACGCGGGCCGAACAGGCGATGGCCTCGGTCTCGGAGCATCTGATCGATGAGGACAACGGCCTGGCGCTGCTGTTCACCCCGCCCTTTAACAAAAGCGCTCAGGAGCCCGGCTACATCAAGGGCTACCCGCCGGGGCTGCGCGAAAACGGCGGGCAGTACACCCACGCCGCCACCTGGTCGATTCTCGCCTTTGCCCGGCTGGGTCAGGCCGACCGGGCGCATCGGCTCTTCTCGCTGATCAACCCGATCAACCACGCGCTGACCGATGAGGCGGTCGAGCGCTACCGCGTCGAGCCCTATGTGATCGCCGCAGATGTCTACTCCGAGCCGCCGCATACGGGCCACGGCGGCTGGACCTGGTATACCGGCTCCGCCGGCTGGTTCTATCAGGCCGGCGTGAACGGCATTCTCGGCATCCGCCGCGAAGGGCGCGAGCTGATCGTCGCCCCCGCCATTCCCGACCACTGGCCGGGCTATTCAGCCACCGTCGAGCTGGAAGGCAGCCGCGTCACGATTCGCGTTGAGCGGCTTGAGGCCGGCGATACGGCGGAGATCACGCTTGATGGGAAAAGGCTTGAACACACCGGTGAGGCGCGCGTCGCGCTGGATGAGCAGGCGCATGAGTTGGTGATTCGACTGGAGGGAAAGGCAGAGGTAATCTGAGGCGTTTCGTCCGGTCTTATGACCGCCGCCGGTACATGCCGGCGGCGATGATGGGCCGAGTGGCAGTGCGACACGCCGGCTCAAGGCAGGAGAGAACAGGCTGAAACCAGCGCCTCTCCCATCAACGTTGATGGATCGTTTCCGGACGAATACAGGGAAACATGTGCGCGATGTAGTCGGCCTTGCCAAGTTCTACCTTCTCGCTGCGCAGGATCGAATAGGCAGTCATGAGGTGGAAATAAAACTGGGACAGCGCCCAGTCGCGGGCATACTGCTCGGCGGTTAAATCAAGAATCATGCCGTTGGGCAGCTCATGCACCAGTGGCTGGTCCGCGTTCACATCCAGAGCGGCAGGGTCGAGCCCCTCGAGCAGCGCCATGGCGTCCTCGATCCGGGTTTGAGCGTCTGCAAACGAACCGGGTCGCTCGCCGGCATCGACGCCTTCATCACGCAGTTCCCTGATGGACTCCGGAAACGCCTCTCCCCTGAGCCGGCATACGGCCTCGTGAACCTGCACGCAGGCAAATCGAATCTGGGTCGACAAGGGAAACATGTCCGGCGCGAGACGCGCGGACAGCAGCGCCTGCGCCTGGTCTTCCGGCATCTGCTTTTGCGCCTTCTCGAGCCAGCCCGAGAGCGTGCCCAGCATGTGCGTAAAGGTCGGAACCAGCAGCGTTGTGAGTGACATGAGGTGTCTTCCTGATGATTGAAGGATGACGCACTGTCCGTCACACAAACGACATTCGGACCGGTACGCCTTGCATCGAGATATTGAGGCTCGCCAGCATCGAGGCCGGCATGATCATCATAGCGATGTCGGCAAGGGATTGTGCATCCCCATATTCCGCCAGTCATTGATCCTGACACCCCTATAAAACCACCAAACCCATACAATAGGCGCCGGCCGGCCGCAGCCTGCCGTTTGCACACAAAACAATGGGAACCTTTCATGAACGCTGCCAACCGGGTGTCACCGCTCGATTTTCTGCGCCTGCACGGGCTGGTCGTCATCCTCTCGCTGCTGGCCGAGTGGATCGGCATTATCAAAATACCAGCCGGGGTCGGCACGCTGTTACTGCTGCCGCTGTTCTATACGTTTTCGCTGGCCATCGTGCTGAACCCGCACCTGACTACCCGATTTCACACGCTGGTGCCACCGCGGTTGAGCGCTGTGGCCGCGCCGATCACCCTGATTGCGATCATGCCGTTTATCGCCCGTTTTGGTTCCACCATCGGGCCGGCGACCGATCAGATTATTAGTGCCGGGCCGGCGCTGATCCTTCAGGAGCTGGGCAATCTGGGGACGATGCTGATCGCGCTGCCCTTCGCCGTGCTGGTGCTGAAAATGGGCCGTGAGGCGATCGGGGCCACCTATTCGATTGCGCGCGAGCCCAATATTGCGATCATCTCGGATCGTTACGGCCTCAAGGGCCCGGAGGGCATCGGCGTGATGGGCGTCTATGTGGTCGGCACCATGTTCGGCACTCTCTGGTTTGCGCTGATGGCGGGCTTTCTGGCCTCGATGGATCTGTTTGACCCGCGCGCACTGGCCATGGCCTGCGGTGTGGGCAGCGCCAGCATGGTGGCGGCCTGCTCCGGGGCATTGACCGAGGCCGTGCCGGCCCTGCGCGAGGAGCTGCTGGCCTTTTCCGGCGCCAGCAACCTTTTGACCTATGCCACCGGGCTGTATGTGTCGCTGTTTATCGCTCTCCCGGTCGCCGAATGGCTCTATCGTCGCCTGAAGAGACACACCTCACAGGACTCGACCGAGCAGGACAGTGGCGCCGAGCAGGAAAATGACGCCGTGCGCCCCGAGCAGCAGCTGGGCCGAACGGCGCTGACGCTTGCCGCCGTGTGTGTGGTGGGCTGGTTGAGCAACACCGTCAGCAGTGGCCAGCTCTGGGGCGCGCTGCCGGGCATGGTGATGCTGTATCTCATGACGCTGGCCGGGTTGGCCGTTACCCGCGTCATGCCCTTTTATCTGCCGGCAGTGGCATGGGTATCGCTGATCAGCATTCTCGTGACGCTGCCGTTTTTCCCGGGCAGCGCGTGGCTGGTCGAGCAGCTTTCGGCCGTTAACTTTCTGGCCATTGTGACGCCGGCACTGGGTTATGCGGGGCTGGCCCTGAGCCGGCACGAGTTCGTCATGTTTCGCCGTACCGGCTGGAAACTGGTGATTATCTCGCTGCTGGTCTTTACCGGCACCTATCTGGGCTCGGCGCTGGTTGCTCAGGTGCTGCTCTGACGGCCAAAGATATGACGCCTTTTCTAGAGAAGGACGTATTACCCAAAAGCCCACCGTTTGGTGGGCTTTTTTATACGGCTGACAGCATACCCATTAGGCAACGCCTTCCATCGCGATAATCTGCTCTGAAGCGCCGTCCAGTACACCGTCTTTTATCGTGCAGAGCACCAGCCCAGCATCATTGCCTTCAGCCCCAGCAACCCGCTCGCCGCGGGCGGCCCAGCTGCCGCTTTTGCCGCAGGTCTGCCAGCCGCCGGTATTGGAAATGTGGTTGGAAAGCAGCACCGGGAACTGATGGCGCCGGGCGATGCCGGCAAGCAGCTCGGCATCAGCGTCATAACCGGATTCAGAGATCAGCGCGCTGACGAGATAGACCTGCGCGTTTTGGGCAGCGGCGGCTTCCGCGTGAGCGGGATGGGCAAAATCAGCGCAGACCGCCAGCGCGAGGCGTACGCCGTTGACAGTGAACAGGCAACTCTCATGACCCGGCGCGCAGTACACCGCCTCACCGTCATGCAGGTGCTGCTTGGCATAAAACGTGCGCTCACCATCGGGAAAGCAGATGACCGCGCCGATGCGGGGTTTGCTGCCATCATTGATCAGCGGACAACCTGCGATCACGACCAAATGGTGGGCCATGGCGGCGTCGGACAGGGTTGTGAAGACTTCTGCATCGTCAGACATGGCCAGCGGCTCGAGCAGATCCGGCTCGTAGCCGATCAGCGACAACTCGGGGAACATCACCACGTCGGCGCCGTGTCGAGCGGCCTGCTCGATGTAGCGCAGGTGGGCAGAGAGATTATCCGCCACGGCGCCCCTGATGACCGGTGCCTGCGCCAGGGCAACGGTGATGTCGTGGGTCTCGCCTGTCATGTCCAATTATCTCCCGTGTCGATTTTCGAGGTATATAAGCCATAAATTATCGGCTTCACGCTACAGGAGATGCGAGCGCCGTCATGTTCTGCCCTTGGATGACGGCAGTGGAAACACCACGCCGGTCGTCGCCCAGCAGGTAATGACCAGCGCCCGCCAGCCGTAGAAGTGCACCCTGCTTCGCGGGGGCGAAGCCTCAAAATCGAACGAAGACATGGCCAGTCGATGCTGGCGATAGTCCGTCAGCACTTCCTGCGCCTCGTCGAATTCATGCGCCATGACCTGCACCTTCACCCCATCGAGTGCGATCTCCCACATCCACTGCATCGTGATCAGGTGCTCATCGGCCATGAAGGCCGCAAGGCCACGCGATTCAAGCAGACCCTTGAACAAATGGGCCTCAAAGGGATAAGTAAAGCGAACGAGGGTGGCGAGCGAGCCGGTGGCCATCACAGGGCTCCACGAATATGACGGTGGCCCTGAGTGTCGCACGACAACATGAATCGATTCGAATAAAGCGGCCGACAGGACTGTCGGCCGTATTCGTTGTATTAAAGGGTTAGAACGAGTACGTCAGCGTAGAGGTGATGTTCATCGGCTCGCCGTAGACACCGTAGCCGTCGAGGTAGCTGTAGTACTTCTTGTCAAAGAGGTTACGCACGTTGACCTGCAGCGAGAGGTCCTGGGTAAAAGCGTAGCGCCCGAACAGGTTGACCAGCGTGTAGCTGCCCTGCTCGACCTTTTCATCGCCCTGCGGCCCGGCCACATCACGCTCGAAAGTGTGACTCTGCCAGTTGAATCCGCCACCCACGGTCAGCGGCTCAAGCTGCGGGACGCGGTAGCTGGCGAATAGATTCGCCTGGGTGCGCGGCCGGTCAGGGTTGAAATCACCCTGCGCCGAGGTCGCGGTGTAGTGGGTAAAGCCGGCGGTCATGTCGAGATTCTCCGTCACCGCACCGGTCACTTCAGCCTCGAAACCTTCACTGACCACATCGCTCACCGGCGTTGCAGTAGTGATGGGGGAGCCGGGGATGCTGACCAGATCGGCCACGTTGTCCTGCTCGAGTCGAAATACCGAGAAGGAGGCGTTGACCAGGCCATCAAACCAGGCCGCCTTGACGCCGGTCTCGTAGTTCTTGCCCGTGAGCGGATCAAGATAGCCATTGCCACCTTCCAGACGGTAGCTCTGCGGCTGGAAGATCTCGGTGTAGCTGGCATAAGCCGACCAGACATCGTTGATGTCGTAAATCAGGCCGCCGTAGGGCGTGACATCGCTCTCACTCTGCGAGTTATTGCCCACCCCGGTGGACCAGGTTCTGCCACGCCAGTCGGTATAGCGCGCGCCCACAATCAGGGTCAGCGGGTCGGTCAGGGAAAAGCGGGCCGCAGTGTAAACGGATTTCTGCTGAACACTGGCGCGCTCAAGCGGGGAAAAGCTGCTCCAGCCTGTATTGGGCGCCGAGCCGTTCCAGTTATCGAGATCCCCCACATCAAAGCCAGCGCCCGGAATGAAGCTGTTGTTGTAGTCATTGCTTTGGTCCGCATAGCTGCCGCCGACGACCAGCTCATGCTGGCGCCCCATCAGCTCAAACGGCCCGTTGGCGTAGACATCGACCGAATCGACTTTACGCTCACCGCGGTTCCAGCCGGTATAAAAGGTGCTGCCCTGCCCGGTCGCGCGATCAGGAGAGGAGAAAAAAGGCTCGTAATAGGGTGCGGCCAGCTTGCTGTCTGCCTCGGTTTTTTCATGGGTGGCGGTGCCGTGCAGCTGCCAGTCATTGCCAAATCGATGCTCGAGCATGGCAAAGACCTTTTCCGACTCGAAGTCGTAATAGGACCAGTCCGGCGCCACGCTGAACGAGCGGGTGTAGTTCGTACGCCCGCCGTCGCTGTACCACAGCGGAAAACCGCCCCAGGTGGGCGAGCTGGTGTGCGTGTTCTGATAGTCATAGCCCACCGAAACGGTGGTGCTCTCGGTGACATCGGCATCGATGATGCCGTAGCCAAACTTTTTGCGTTTGGAGTAACGGTCCAGAGGGCTGTCGCCGTCTTCATAGCCGCCGATAAAGCGCGCACGCACGTCGCCGGACTCGGTCAGCGGAGTGGTGACATCCACCACGCCACGCTGCTTGTCCCAGCTGCCCAGCGTGCCGGAGACGGAGCCGGTCAACTCGCGGCTGTCGGCGTGTTTGCGTACAAAGTTGACCGAGGCGCCCGGGTTACCGGCACCGGTCATCAGGCCATTGGCGCCTTTAACCACCTCGACACGGTCATAGATCGCTGTGTTCTGTGCCCCTTCGCCGAAGTACCAGCGGCTGTCGGTATTCAGTGTCGGGATGCCATCGTACTGATAGCTGTTGATATCAAAGCCCCGGGCAGAAAAGCGGACCCGGTCACTATCAATGTGGCGAGCCGAGACACCGGTGGTATTGGACAGTACATCCTCGATCGTTTCGAGGTTCTGATCCTTCATACGCTGCTCGGTCATGATGCTGACCGTCTGCGGAATCTCCTTCGGGGCCAGGTTCATCCGTGTGCCCGCACTGGTCTGGCGCCTGGTATAGCCAACGTTGTCGTAAAGATTGGTGGCCGTGACGGTCAGGGTATTAATGGCGGCATCATCGGCCTGAGCGATCGCAGGCGTCATCAAATAGGCGCCAGTGGTCACAAGGGTCAGAACGTGACGACCGGCAAGACCGGTACGCCGTGGGCGCCGACCGCAGAATGGTGTTTTCATGGTGTCCCTTGCTGGCGCATCTAACGCGCCGTTTTATCGGTGTTATGGCCCGGCGATTTTGATGAAACAGCCGTTGTAAAGTCAACGCTGATAACAACTATTCTTATTTTCAATCGTAAAAACTTCTCATTCACGACGTTTACTGCCGTGAGCGGCTGATAACAGGGCACCACTGTCAACCTGGAAGGAAATTGAAGTTAACCACTGAGACTGGCAAGGTAGCCGTCATCTTTCTAAAATTTTCAGGTTAACAACGCCATGCCCACCTCTGATCACGGCTCTCCCCGCCCTGAGCAATATCGTCACGACTGGCAGCGCCACGAAATCGAGGCGTTGCTCACCCTGCCCTTCAACGATCTGCTGTTTCAGGCGCAGAGCGTGCATCGCCAGCACTTCGATCCCAACGCCGTGCAGATTTCAACGCTGCTGTCGATCAAGACCGGTGCCTGCCCGGAAGACTGCAAGTACTGCCCGCAGTCCGGCCACTACAACACCGGGCTGGAGCGCGAAAAACTGATGCAGGTCGAGGCCGTGCTGGAAGAAGCGCGCCGGGCGAAAGAGGTGGGGGCAAGTCGTTTCTGCATGGGTGCGGCCTGGAAAAACCCGCGGGCGAAAGACATGCCGTATGTGCTGGAAATGGTGCGCGGCGTACGCGCCATGGGCCTTGAGACCTGCATGACGCTGGGCATGCTGACCCGTGATCAGGCCGAAGCGCTCGAAGATGCCGGCCTTGATTACTACAACCACAACTTGGACACCTCCCCGGAGTACTACGGCGAGATCATCACCACCCGCACCTACGCTGACCGTCTTGAAACGCTTGATCACGTCCGCCAGTCCGGCATGAAGATCTGCTCCGGCGGCATTCTGGGCATGGGCGAGAGCATCAACGACCGTGCAGGCCTCTTGCAGCAGCTGGCCAACCTGCCCACCCATCCGGAGAGTGTGCCGATCAATATGCTGATCCGCATTCAGGGCACGCCGCTTGAGCACGTCGAGGATCTCGACCCGATCGACTTCATTCGAACGATCGCCACTGCCCGCATTCTGATGCCCGCCTCTCACGTGCGCATGGCGGCCGGCCGCGAGCTGATGAGCGATGAGACCCAGGCGCTGGCCTTTTTCGCCGGTGCCAATTCGATCTTCTACGGCGAGCGGCTGTTGACCGCGCAGAACCCTCAGGCCAATCACGACCAACGCCTGTTCGAGCGTCTGGGGCTCTATCCGGAGCAGCGACACGATGTTGATGACGCCACCCACGAGGCAGTCCTCGATGAACAGATGTACCGGGCACGGGTCGAGGCCATGACCACCGATGCCGCCGCCCATTGAGATGGGCGCCGACAAGATGAATCCCTTCGAGACTGCTCTCCAGCACCGCCTCGAGCAGCAAAAGACCGCCGGCCGATACCGCAAGCGTCGCAGCCAGCGTGATGCCGGCGTGCATACCCGGATCAATGGCCGGGCCATGCTGACCTTTTGCAGCAACGACTATCTGGGACTGGCCACACACCCGCGCGTGGTGGAGGCCCTGTGTGACGGCGCGCGCCAATACGGGGCCGGCGGCGGCGCCTCACACCTGGTCAACGGCCATCAGGAGATCCATGACCGGCTGGAGACGCGCCTGGCCCAGTGGACCGGTCGTGAGCGAGCGCTGTTATTTGGCAGCGGCTACCAGGCCAACCTGGGGGTGATCTCGGCGCTGATGTCGCGCGGCGGGCATGTTGTTCATGACCGACTCAACCACGCCTCACTGCTGGATGGCACCCGGCTTTCCGGTGCCCGGCTTCATCGCTTCGCGCACGGTGATCTGGCCGGTGCAGCTCAGGCACTGGCCGGGCTATCGCCGGACGCCGATCGACTGCTGGTCAGTGACGGCGTCTTCAGCATGGATGGCGACTGCGCTGATGTGAACGCACTGGCCCGACTGGCCGAGCGTCACGATATTCCGCTGATGATCGATGATGCCCACGGCCTTGGCGTGCTGGGCGCAAAAGGCGCCGGCACGCTGGAGGCGCAGAACGTGGCCCTTGATCAGGTGCCCATTCTGGTGGGCACGCTGGGCAAGGCACTCGGCACCCAGGGCGCCTTTGTGGCCGGCAGCCACGCGCTGATCGAATCGCTGATCCAATTCGCCCGGCCCTTCGTCTACACCACCAGCCTCTCGCCGGCGCTGGCCGCGGCCACGCTGGCTGCCCTGGATATCGTTCAGACCGAACCGGAACGGCGTGCCCATCTGCATCACCTGATCCAGCGCTTTCGACGGGAACTGCTCACGCTGGCGCTGCCCGATATCGCGCTGATGCCTTCCGAAACGCCCATTCAGCCCCTGCTGGTCGGCGACGAGCAGGCAGCAATGGCACTGTCCGAGCGGCTGTATGAAGAAGGCATTTTATGCACGGCCATTCGCCCGCCCACGGTCCCCCCGGGGCAGTCACGGCTGCGCGTAACCCTGTCGGCGGCCCACACGGAGGCCGATCTGGATCGACTGCTCGAAACTCTCGAGCGCTGCTGCCGGACAGTGACCTCATGATGCCCGCCGCTCCAACCCTGATCCTGCTGCCCGGATGGGCCATGGCACCCTCCTCGCTGATGGCACTGGCCGCTGAACTCAAGGCGCAGCTGCCCGGCTGGGTTATTGACTGCCCACCACTGCCGGCCACCAGCGATGACACCCTAAAGGTCTGGCTCGATGATCTTGATGACCGGCTGCCCGAGCATGCCTGGCTGGCCGGCTGGTCACTGGGCGGCATGCTCGCCATGGCCCTGTCCGCCCGACGTGGGGCCCGCTGCCCCGGCGTCATGACGCTGGGCAGTAACGCCAGTTTCATCGCTTGCAGGGACTGGCAATGTGCCCTGCTCCCGGCCACGCTGGCCGGCTTTCGAGCCCGCTGGACAAGCGCCCCCGAGAAGACCCTGTCGCGTTTTATGGCGCTCATCGCCCGCGGCAGTGCACAGCGCTCCAGGATGATCCGCCAGCTTGAGCAGCATGCAGCAACCCTCACCGCCCGGCAGGCACTGGCCGGGCTATCGCTGCTGGCCCATATCGACCTGCAGGCGCTGCTCGCCCTTGAGCATTGCCCGAGGCTGCATCTTTTTGCCGAACTTGATGCTTTGGTGCCCGTGGATGCCTGCGACGAGGTGGCGAAGCGGTTGCCGGCCAACAGTGCCGTTCACACGCTGATGGATACCGGTCACGCCTTCCCGCTGGAACACCCAGAAACCTGCGCCCGACACATGGTGGCCTTTATCAAGCAAAGCGGGACAGGAGATGCCCATGAGCACTGAGGCGACCCTGGCCCTCAAGCACCGCATCGCGACGAGCTTCTCAAGGGCAGCACCTCACTATGACCACCACGCCGGTCTTCAGCGCGAGGTGGCCGATGATCTGCTTCGCGCCCTGCCGACAAGGGCCATGCCTCAGCGTCTGGCAGATGTCGGCTGCGGCACCGGCTACGTCACCCGCGGGCTGCGCGCGCGCTATCCCGAAGCCACCATCACCGGCATTGACCCGGCCCCCGGCATGCTTGAGGAAGCAGCCCGCCGTCACGGCCATGGTCGGTTGTATTGGCAGTCGGGCGAGGCCGAGCAGCTGCCTTTTGCAGACGAGTGTCTGGACATGGTGGTGTCCAGCCTGGCCATTCAGTGGTGTGCCACACCAGAAGGTTTTCTCAGGGAAGCCGAGCGCACGCTGCGCCCGGGCGGATGGCTCGCCTTTACCACCCTGCTTGAGGGCACTCTGGACGAGCTGAAAACCGCCTTTAAATCGCTTGAGTTCGGCCCCCAGGGCAACACGTTTCTCACTTTCGAGGCACTGAATCAGTACCTCAATCCCGGTCGTCTCACCACGCACTCGCTCAGTGTCAGCGATCACCGAGTCTTTCATGACAGTGCTGCGGCAAGCCTGCGGGCGCTGAAGGCGGTGGGTGCCGCCACACCGGACAAAACGGTCCGCCATGGCCTGATGAGCCGCCGGCACTGGGCAGGCGTCGCGCAGTCACTGGAACGCTTTCGCACCTCGAAAGGCCTGCCCACCACCTACCGGGTCGCCCAGGTCCTCATGCAAAAACCCGACGAGTTATCCCATGACCGACTCCCCCTCTGACCGCCCTCCTGCGGCCTTTTTCGTCACCGGTACCGATACCGACGCTGGCAAGACCCTGATGACCTCAGGCCTGCTGTACGCCGCCCGTGCCCGAGGACTGACAACGGCTGCCGGCAAGCCCGTCGCCTCCGGCAGTGAGCGCACATCACACGGTCTGCGCAACGCCGATGCACTGGCCCTTCAGGCCCAGTGCACACCGGCCCTGCCCTATGACGCGGTCAATCCAGTGGCGTTTGAACCGGCCATCGCCCCACATATTGCGGCCAGCGAAGCCGGGCGCGAGCTGTCGGTGGCCTCGCTTCTGGCCCCCATGCAGACCCTGCTGGCCGCCAACGCCGACCTGACCCTGATCGAAGGCGCCGGTGGCTGGCGCGTCCCTCTGCGTGATGACGCCTGCCTCTCCGACCTGGCCGTGGCGCTGAACCTGCCGGTCATTCTGGTGGTGGGGGTGCGGCTGGGCGCCATTAATCATGCCCGACTGACGCTGGAGGCCATCGAGCGCGACGGCCTGAAGGTCGCCGGCTGGGTCGCCAACGTGGTGGATGCCGACATGTCGCGTCTGGCCGCCAATCTGGCCACGCTCGAAGAGTGGTTGAGCCGGCGTGGCGGCATCCCCTGTCTGGGCCTGGTGCCTTACCTTGTGGCGCCGACGCCCGAGCGAGTCGGCGCCTGTCTTGATCTCAATGTGCTACTGGAATCTCATGAACGATAACGCCACATGGATGCAGCGCGACCTGGCCAGCCTCTGGCACCCCTGCACCCAGATGAAGGATCACGAAACCCTGCCGGTCACCCCCATCCGCTCGGGCAAGGGGGTGTGGCTTGAGGATTTCGAAGGTCATCGCTACCTGGATGCGATCAGCTCCTGGTGGGTCAATATCCTCGGCCACGCCAATGAGCGTATTAATGCGCGCATCAAGACCCAGCTCGACACGCTTGAGCACGTCATATTGTCGGGCTTTACCCACCAGCCGGTGATCGAACTCTCCGAACGGCTGGGACGACTGGCACCGGAAGGGCTGGGGCACTGCTTTTATGCCGACAACGGCTCCTCGGCGATCGAGGTGGCCCTGAAGATGAGTTATCACTACTGGCATAACCAGGGTCGACCGGAGAAGCGCCGCTTTCTGACCATCACCAACGGCTATCACGGCGAGACACTGGGCGCGCTCTCCGTCGGCGATGTGGCGATTTTCACCGACACCTATCGCTCGCTGCTGCTGGATGTGATCAAGGTGCCGGCGCCGGACGGATTCGGTCTGCCGCGTGACCAGTGGATCGACCAGGCCCGGGCAGCCTTTGCCCACATGGAGGCCGCGCTCGAACGTCATGGCGATGAACTGGCCGCCGTGATCGTTGAGCCATTGATCCAGTGTGCCGGCGGCATGCGCATGTACCCGCCGGAGTATCTGAACTGGCTGCGCGAAGCGTGCGACCGCCACAACGTGCAGCTGATTTTCGATGAAATCGCCGTCGGCTTCGGCCGCACCGGCACGATGTTCGCCTGCGAACAGGCCGGCGTGCGCCCGGACTATCTGTGCCTGTCGAAGGCGATCACCGGAGGGTATCTGCCGCTGTCGGTGGTCATGACCACCGACGATATCTATGCAGCCTTCTACGACGACTATTCGACGCTGCGGGCCTTTTTGCACTCGCACAGCTACACCGGCAATCCGCTGGCCTGTGCCGCAGCGCTGGCCACGCTCGACATTCTCGAAGACGACGACGTGATCGCCACCAATCGCGACAAATCGGCTCGCATCGAGCAGGTGACGGCGCCACTGCGCGAGCACCCACACGTCGGCGATGTCCGCCAGACCGGCATGGTGGTCGCCATCGAAATGGTGAAGGACAAGGCAACGCTCGAACCCTATGACTTTCGTGAACGCCGCGGGCTCAGGGTCTTTCAGCACGCCATGTCCCGCGGGGCGATGCTGCGCCCGCTGGGCAACGTCATCTACTGGATGCCGCCCTATGTGATTACCCCGGAGGAGATCGACTTTCTCGGCGAGGTGACTCGCGAAGGGCTGGAAGTCGCCACCGGGCAGTAGTGCTGACAACTCGCCGATAACGCGGCACTCAAGGGCATGATCACAGGCGCTTCAAGGACCTGTCTTTCTCCGGTTCTTCGTTCATTGCGCCATTGGTCGGCATGGCATCGCCCGGGTTCGACAGTCGAACCCGGGCTCACTACTATCGAAATAGTGGAGATCAAGACAGCGGCCGCAGGCAAGCGTCAGCTCATAGGCGATGGTGATCGCTGGTCGAGGCTTTCCAGGGCGGCATAACAAAAAAGACGATCACGTCACACCATCGGTGGTAGACAGATGTCTGACAAAAAGACAGCGCGCGACGCAGACCGGAATGCCGAAGAGAAGGAAGAAGCGCTGGAACGCGCCTCGAGCAGAAGCGAACAGGAGCAGATTGCCCAGCCCTATTCGCATGAGGAGCAGGCTGAAAGCAGCGAGGCCGAGGAACGCAGCCTCAGCACCAAACGTCTGTTCGTGCTAGGACTGGCTGCATTGGGCGTCTCCTACGGTGATATCGGCACAAGCCCTCTCTACGCCCTGCGCGAGTGTTTTCGCGGCTCAAGCAATCTGTTGCCCAGCGATGCCAACGTGATGGGCATTTTGTCGCTGATCTTCTGGGCGCTGATTCTGGTGGTCTCGACCAAATACATGCTGTTTGTCACGCGGGCCAACAATAACGGCGAGGGCGGCATGCTCGCGCTGGTTGCCCTGCTCAATCCGTGGCGCAAGAATGCCGGTCGGCATTCGAAATGGCTGCTTCAGCTCGGCGTATTCGGCACCGCACTCCTCTATGGCAGTTTCATGCTCACCCCGGCGATCTCGGTTTCCAGCGCGGTCGAGGGCCTGAACGTGGCCACTACCATCTTCGAGCCCTATGTGATCCCGATCACCATCGCGATTCTTGTCATGCTGTTTGCGATCCAGTCGCGCGGCACCGAGACGGTCGGGCGTTTCTTCGGCCCGGTGATGATCGTGTGGTTTGTGACCCTCGCGCTGCTTGGCGTCTACGGCATTGTCCAGGAGCCGAGCGTGCTCAAGGCGATCAATCCGCTGCGCGCGGTGGAATTTTTCACCCTTAACCGCTGGACGGGCTTTGTGGTGCTGGGGGCGGTCTTTCTGGTGGTGACCGGCGGCGAGGCGATGTATGCCGACATGGGGCATTTCGGCCGGCGCCCGATTCAGCTGGCCTGGTTCGGGCTCGTGCTGCCGGCGCTGCTGCTCAACTATTACGGCCAGGGCGCGATGCTGATCCATTCGCAGGGGCAGTCCGCCGCCCAGCCGTTTTATAACCTTGCCCCGGACTGGGCGCTTTATCCGCTGGTGGTACTGTCCACGGTGGCCACCGTGATCGCCTCGCAGGCGGTTATTTCAGGGGCCTTTTCGCTGACCCGCCAGGCCGTTCAGCTCGGCCAGCTGCCACCGATGCGGCTGTTTCAGACCTCATCCGAGGAGTACGGCCAGATCTATGTGCCCACGCTGAACTGGCTGCTCATGCTGGCGACCATTGGTCTTGTGCTGGGATTTCGCACCTCGACAAACCTGGCCTGGGCGTACGGCGTGGGCATCTCCTTTGCGATGACGATCACCACGATTCTCGCCTTTTTCATCATGCGTGAGCGCTGGAAGTGGTCAATGTGGGTGGCCGGGCCGATCACCGTAGCCTTCCTGATGGTCGACCTGCCGTTTTTCGGCGCCAATCTGCTCAAGGTGCCGCACGGCGGCTGGTTCCCGGTGCTGACCGCAGTGGTCATGTTCACGCTGATGGGTACCTGGCGACGCGGCGGCGAACTGCTGCGCAAACGGCTCGCCCACGATGAAAGGGAGCAGGATGAAGAACAGGACCCGCTCAAGGACTTTGTGGCCGAACTGGCCAAAAGCGACACGATTCGCGTCAAGGGCACTGCCATTTTCCTGACCAGCAGCGATGCCGGCACCCTGCCGATGCTCCAGCATCATCTGCAGCTCAATCATGTGCTGCATGAACGCGTGCTGCTGCTGACCGTGCGCACCGAGGATTCCCCCCGCATTCCGGCGGCCGAGCGGCTCGAGATCGAGAATCTCGGCCAGGAGGTCTATCGGGTCATCGTACGCTACGGCTTCATGCAGACCCCCAACGTGCCGGTGGCCGTGCGTTTCGCCGAACACTTCGGCATCGAGGTGGACATGGAGCAGGCCACCTTTTACGTCGGCCGGGCAACGATCATTCCCACCGACGAGGTGGAGGGCATGATGCTCTGGCGCGAGAAGCTCTTTGCCTTCATGTCGCGCAACGCCATTCAGCCCACGTCGTATTACAAGGTGCCGCCACAGCGGGTCATCGAGCTCGGCCTGCGCGTGGAGATCTGATCGGCGTTGCGCTTGTCAGTGGCCGCTCCTACCAGTGATAGCGCAGCGTGGTCAGGATGGATCGGCCATCGCCATGAAAGCCGCTATTGCTGACGTTGTCGACGTAGGTCAGGTAGTCCCGATCAAACAGGTTGGTCACGTTGACGGCCAGATCCACGTTGTCGGTGATGCCATAACGGGCCATGGCATCGACCAGCGTATAGGAAGCGGTTTTGTCACTGTTGGCATCGTCAATCCAGGTGTCGCCGACAAAGCGGGTGCCGAGCCCCAGGGTCAGGTCACCGCGGGCGCTGTCGCCGGGGATCGTGTAGTCGGCCCAGACCGAGGCGATGTTGCGCGGCACCAGCATCGGGCGATTGCCTTCGTTGCCAGTCAGGCCATCTTCCTTGATCTCGGGGTCCCAGTATGAATATGCCGCGGTCATGTTGAGTCGATCGTTGAGGGCCAGCTTGCCTTCCAGCTCAAGCCCCCGAACGTTGATTTCGCCCACCTGGCGATAGAGGTTCTGACTGACCTGTTTGATGACGTTTTCCTGCGTCAGATCAAAGGCTGCCAGCGTGATCAGCGCATTGGTGGCCGGGCGATACTTCAGGCCAACCTCGTACTGTTTGCCCTCCTGTGGCTCGGCGCTGCCCTCGATCAGGCTTCGCTGTGACGGTGGCTCAAACGATTCCGAATAGTTGGTGTAAAGCGACAGGTTCTCCAGCGCCTTCCAGGTCAGTCCGGCCCGTTTGGTAAAGGCGTTATCACTGAAGGCCTCATCAGCCGTGTCCGTTTTGATCTCATCAAAGCGACCGCCCAGCGTCACGATCCAGCGATCATTGAAGGTCAGCTCCTCCTGCAGATAGGTGCCACGCGCGATCTGCTTCTGATGAAAGTCAGGCTGTCGAGTCAGATCAACACACGAGGCACCGCAGTAAATCGGATTGTTGATGTCGATCCCACCGGCGCTGCCAAAGCGCGAGCGCTCGTCGACCTCGTCATGGTTATAGTCAAAACCTGCCAGCGTGCGGCTTTTGACGCCCTTGAAGACATGGTCATATTGAAGCTGGTTGTCGATGACGTACTGATCCCGCTCGCCGGCCACCACATAGGCGTCGCGTCCCTCGCGCGGGTCGGGCTGGCTTAGATAGACATGACGGTAATCCATGTCCAGATGGGTATAGCGGGCGTTCTGGCGAAAGGTCAGGCCGTTTTGAAAATCATGCTCGAACAGATAGCCGATGTTGCGCTCGAAGCGGTCCAGATCGTTGTAATCGGGCTCGCCAAGAAAGGTCTCCGGATCAATGTTCGACCCTATCGGGATAGCATGTGAGGTATTGCCGCGACGCTTGTTGTAGTCGGCAAGCAATGTCAGTGACGTTGCATCATTGGGCTTCCAGGTCAGGGCCGGGGCGAAATAGAAGCGATCATCCCGGGTTTCATCGGCGCTGAGCTCGGCGTCCTGCCATTTGGTCGTAATGCGATAGGTCCACTCGCCGGCCTGATCGATCGGGCCACCGAAATCGGCACCGGTTTCGGTGTGGTCATCGCCCAGCGTGGTGTAGACCTCGCCAAAATCGTAATCGAGCGGGCGTTTGGTGATCGCATTGACCATGCCCCCCGGCGCGTTGAGGCCAAAGAGCGTCGAGGTCGACCCCTTGAGGATATCGATGCGCTGCAGGCCGTAAGGCTCAAGCTTGCCGCCGGTAAAGTTGACCGTGCGGCGCGAAAGGCCATCGCGATAGGTACCGGCCGAGGTGCCGTCAAAACCGCGAATCATGAAGTAGTCATAGCGATCATCACTGCCATATTGATCCACCGCCACACCGGCCGTGTAGCCGATCGCCTGCTCAAGGCTCTGCACGTTGCGCGTGCGCATCTCTTCTTCGGTGACGGTCGAGACGCTATTGGAAAGATCGAGCACCTCGGTATCGGTTTTTGAGCCGGTCATGGTGCGACGCGCCACAATGGAGCTGTCCGGGCCGGCAGCGCTGTCGGGTATGGCAGCCGCCTCGACGGTCATGGTGTCCAGCGATGCTTCAGTATTCTGCTGTGCCTGAACCGGGGCGGCAGTGGCATACACGCCGGCGGCGGCCACGACAGCACCGAGCAGACGCCGCCGAGAACCGGCATCGAACACGGGCGATGATGTTTTCATGATGTCCCTTGCCGGTGCGTTTAACGCACCCGTTATTGGTATTAAAAAGCGAAGAGATTCTGAAAAGCCGCCCCGTTAAAGTCAACAATAATCATTCTCAAATAAGAAAATGTCGCTTATGTCCGCCATTGGCAGTATTGCAATGGCTTGACTCGACGCCTCAAAGCGTTGGAGCCTCAATCACAGAAGGCCTTTTAGATGAGGCCCCGAACAGGACAGTCCCATGTCACGACTTTTACTGCTGAGCAGTGCCATGGCCGGTGATAGCGGCTATCTGGTCTGGACCCGCCCCCTGATCAGGGATTTCCTGAACGCGCATTCCACGCCGGTCACACGCGTGCTGTTTATCCCCCACGCCGGGGTCAGCAAAGGCTTTGATACCTACCTGAATCATGTCCGCACAGCGCTTGATCTCGGCGATGTCACGCTGGAAAGCCTGCATGACAGCGACGACCCCGAATCGGCGATCCGCAGTGCCGAGGCGCTGATTGTCGGCGGTGGCAATACCTTCGCGCTGGTCAAAAGGCTTTACGATCTGAGCCTGATGGGCGTCATTCGCGAGCGTGTGTTGGAGGGCATGGCCTATATCGGCTGGAGCGCCGGTGCCAACCTCGCAGGCCCGACCCTGTGCACCACCAACGACATGCCGATTGTCGAGCCGCCGAGCTTTCAAACGCTGGACCTGGTGCCCTTTCAGATCAACCCGCACTTCATTGCCGGCAAGAGCGCCGGTCACCACGGCGAGAGCCGGGAAGAGCGCCTGACAGAGTATCTGGCGCTCAATTCGGGCATACAGGTAGTGGCCCTGCCGGAAGGCACGGCCCTGCGCCGGGAAGGCGAGCACTTCGAACTGCTCGGTAACCGGGACGCCTGGCTGTTGACCCATCAGGGCACCCGGACCATTCAGGCAGGACAGACCTGCGACGACCTGCGCGGATCGGAGGGCACAGGACGCGACCCCAAAACGCCGTGAACCCTGTGGCGATGCGCCCTGCAGGTGAGCTTATGCGCCCGGTTCACCTTCCCAATAGGAAGGCGCGTCATCGTGTCGGCCCAACAGCCGAACGCGAGGCTGATCGGGAGGCCCGCTACGCGCCATGAACTTGCCCGAGTCGGGATACTCGATGATATCGACCGCTGCCCTGCTGGAAATCACCAGATACTGAAGCGACTGATCGCCGGTATTGATCAACTGATGCGCGGTGTCCACGCCACCGGCGGGGGCACCCAGCACATCCCCTGCCGTGACCACATGGTGGTGCTGTCCAAGGCGATATTCGCCGTCCCCTTCCAGAATCACAAAAATCTCATCCTCTACGTGATGGTTATGAAAGGGGCAGCCCGATTTGCCCGGAGGCACTTCATTGTACGTAATCCCCAGGGCCTTCAAGCCAAGCAGCGCCCCCAAACCGGCTTCCGAGCCTTCGTAAACATCTCCCTGTTGCCAGGGATTTTTGACCAACCGTGACAGACTGATGACTGGTGTCATGACAGATACCCTCCCAAAGTGCAGTAGCCCGGTGTGCCCTGGCTTGCCTGATAGTCTTGCCCGAACGCCAGCAAGGTGCCATCGTCATGACAGGACCGAGCGCGCAAGGCGCCCGAGTAAAAATGACAGGAGCGTGCACGGTGTTTATTGCCATGAACCGTTTTCGGGTCAATCCCGAACGCGTTGAAGAGTTCGAAAAGCTCTGGCTGGAGCGTGAAACCCATCTGCAGGGGCTGCCCGGGTTTGTCGAGTTTCATATGTTGCGCGGCCCGCAGGAAGAGGATCACGTGCTGTACGCCTCCCACACGATCTGGCGCTCGCGCGAGGATTTCGATGCATGGACCCACTCCGAGGCCTTTCGCGCCGCGCATGCCAATGCCGGCCAGAGCCGTCGCGAAGGGCTCTATCTGGGGCCGCCGAAGTTTGAAGGCTTTGAGGTCATCCAGACCATCAGCGAGGCGAATCACGCCTGATGGCGTGATGGCCTGCCTGTCCACTGCGGAGCATTGTCATGAGTGATCACACCGATCGACGGCCACTGGCCGTGGTGACCGGTGCCAATACGGGACTGGGGTTTGAAACCGCCCGCGCCCTGATGCATCAGCACTACCGGGTCATCGTGGCCGCGCGTGATGAAACGAAGGGGCAGGCGGCTGTCGAGGCGCTGCGGGATGAGTCCCCCAAGGCCGACGTGTGCCTTGAACTGCTTGATCTCAACCGGCTGACGTCAGTGCGGGAATTTGCCGCCCGCGTGCAGGCACGCGAACCGTCGCTGGATCTTTTGATCAACAATGCCGGCGTCATGGCCCTGCCCCGACGCGAACTCACCGAGGAAGGTTTCGAGCGTCAGTTCGGCGTCAATTATCTGAGCCATTTTCTGCTGACCAGCCTTTTGCTGCCGCAGCTGATGCACGCGGCGGCCCCACGGGTAGTGCAGCTTTCAAGCCTTGCCCACCGGGGCGGGCACATCGACTTTGATGACCTGCAGGGCGCACGTGACTATGACCCGTGGCGGGCCTACCGCCAGTCAAAGCTGGCCATGCTGATGTTCAGCCAGACCCTGCAGCGCCACAGCAACCAGGAGCTTTGGGGGCTCGACAGTCTGGCGGCGCATCCGGGTTTATCACGCACGGCACTGTTCAATCACGGCGTGAAAAGCCGCCCGCTGGTGGGCACGCTGTTTCGGCTGGCCATGCCGCTTTTGAGCCAGAACGCCACCGAGGGCGCGCGCCCCACGATTCACGCCGCGACCGCCAGCGATATTCGTCCGGGCGATTACTTTGGCCCCGATGGCCCGGGGGAAACGCGCGGGGCGCCCAAACGCGCCCGGCTCTCCAGCACGGCACGCGACCAGGCTCAGGGCGAGCGCCTCTGGCAGGTCTCCTGTGAGCTGACCGGCGCCGAATGGTTCGCCGGGGATTGAGCTTTCGGGGCCGCACCCTCACGGGCTTTATCGGTTGTACTACAGGTTGTACTACAGGCTGTGCCGCAATTGCCCTGGACTCAGGGAGCGTTTTCCGAAGGTGGGGGGAATGCGTAGGATAGGGGCTTCCTTCGCTACGAGAGCGGCCATGCGTTATCCCCTGATCGTGATTGCAAGCCTTGTTGCCGGTCTGAGCCTTTCCTGTGCTCAGGCTTCCGAGACCACCCAGCGCGCCGTGGCGCAGCAAAAGGCACAGGTACTGGAACAGCGCGCCTCCAATGAGGGCGGCGTGCAGCCGCCACCGCCCAACGTTCGCCTGACCCGTGAAGGGGCGCGCGCGATCGACCCGCGCGGCCAGGCGCCGCTGGATGACGCCGTGACCTGCATGGCCCGTTCCATCTACTGGGAGGCCAAGGGCACCAATCAGCGGGAGATGGAGGCCGTGGCCAATGTGATCATGAATCGCCTCCACAGCGGTCGCTTTCCTGCCACCCTGTGCGGCGTAGTGCAGGAAGGCTCGGAAACCGGCAGCTGTCAGTTCTCCTGGTGGTGCGACGGCCGGCCGGACGAGGCCAATGAGCTGAAGGAGTACGCCGCCGCTCGCGAAATCGCCCGGCTCGCCCTTAACGGCAGCCTGTTGGATCGTACCCACGGGGCGCTGTTTTTCCATCACCGCGGCATGACGCCAAGCTGGGCATCAAGCTTTGTACTGACGGCGCAGACGCGCGAGTTCAGATTCTACCGACCGCCGAGCTGAGGACCTGCGCCGTGACTGGCGCCGATACGGCCAGCCGCTACGCTAAAAGACCCGACATTATTTCGGCATCAGGGCGGAGCGGCATCGATGGGCAAGAATCTTGTGGTGTGCTGTGATGGCACCAATCAGCAGTTCAGTCGCGTCAACACCAATGTGGTGCACCTGTTTCGCTTGATCAAACGTCACGGCGATCAGCAAAAGGCCTTCTATAGCCCGGGCGTCGGCACCTTTGCCGCGCCCTTTTTCGGCATTGATGTCGGGCGGGCGCTGGGACGCGCGCTGGGCACCGCCTTCGGTTACGGCATCCAGCAGAACATGGAAGATGCCTACCGCTTCCTGATGAACGAATACGAGCCTGGCGACCGCGTGTTCCTGTTCGGCTTCAGCCGTGGCGCTTTCACCGCGCGCTCGCTGGCATCGATGATCGACCGCTGCGGCATTCTTTATCCGCACCACGACAACATGGTGCAGGAAATCACCCGCCGGTATTTGCGAGGCGATGACGCCACCAGCCTGCGGACCTTTCGCGACACCTTTGCCCGTTCCTGCAAGCCCTGGCTGGTCGGTGTGTGGGATACCGTCGGCGCGCTGGGCTGTCTGATCTCAATGCGCAAGTTCCACAACCGACGCCTGAGCCCGGGCGTGCGCTTCGCCTATCACGCCCTGGCGCTGGACGAAAAGCGCCGACCCTTTTCGCCGACCCCGTGGGATGAAAGCAAGGCCCGGGACGGGCAACACATCGAGCAGCGCTGGTTTGCCGGCAGCCATGGTGATGTGGGCGGCATGTACCGTGAGCGCGGGCTCTCCGACATTACCCTGCGCTGGATGCTGGAGCGCGCGACCGAACACGGACTGCTGCTGGAACAGGACGATCTGTCCCGTATTCAAGGGGATCCGGCGGGCATGTTGCATCAGAAGGCATCAGGGCTGTGGCGGCTTTTGGGCACCAGAAGGCGTCACTATCCCTGCGATGCCCTCATTGATGAGAGCGTGCAAACACGTATCGAACAGGTCGAGGGCTATCAGCCGGCCGCCCGCCAACAGGCGCGTGAGTAGAACGCGCCCTGTTGCATCAGACGTCACGCATTAATGAGTGAATTTCCCCGGGTCACTGGTAACGGCCTGGGGCACCGCGCCTGATCCTGAACACCCTTTTGATGCGCCCCTGACAGCCATCCCATCCCTGGGCGTGCCAAAGGATTCATCAAACCCGCCTCAAGCTGAAGTTCCCCGTATCACACCGCCCATGAGCACTTCTGCCAGGTCAGTGACGGCCCCTGTGCGTCTACCGTTCGCAGCAACCCGGGCCTTGTCGATACGCGACGGCGCCTGTCGCTTTACGCATGACAACCTGCAATGAACGCCAGCCATTACAACAATTCATGACCACCCTCGGGAGCCTGATCTTTCATGCGTGTCATTGGCCGTCTGTTTACTCACATCGCCGAGCGTTATCTGCCGGATGCCTTTGTTTTCCTGTTTTTCCTCACGCTTGTGGTGCTGGGGCTCGGCATCGTGTGGGGCGACGGCCATGCGCCGCGCCAGGTGCTGGATTACTGGGGCAACGGTTTTTTCAGCATTTATGAATTCACCTGTCAGATCATTCTGGTACTGGTCAGTGGCTATGCCCTGGCCCATACCCGCGTGGTGCGCCGTGCCCTGATCGCCTTTACCCGTCTGCCGCGTACCGAGGTGCAGGTCATCATTGCCACCACACTGGTGGCAATGCTGTGCAGCTGGATTTCCTGGGGCTTCGGGCTGGTGGCCGGCGGGCTGGTGGCCCGAGAGATGGGCATTGTCCACCGCGGCCGGGTGCACTATCCGCTGGTCGTGGCAGCGGCCTATTCGGGCTTTATTGTCTGGCACGGCGGCTACGGCGGCTCGATCCCCACCGTGATTGCCAACCCGGGGCACTTTCTGGAAGCCGAGATGGGCATCATTCCGGTATCGCAGACGGTCTTTTCGATCGGCAATCTGGCTATTCTGGCGGCCATGGTGCTGGTGGTACCGGCCGTGCTGGTATCGATGCGCCCGCGCGGCAAAGAACCCCGGACCAGCCTGCCGGACAGCGAACAAAGTGATGATATGAACGCCATGCCAGAGCCCACTCGCTCACACATGACGCCGGCCCAGCGCCTTGAATACTCACGACTGATTCCGCTGACACTTGGCGTGATTGCGCTGCTCTGGCTGCTGGATCACTTTGTTACCGGTGGCGGGGTCAACATCAATACCGTCATCCTGGGCTTTTTCGCTCTGGGGCTTTTGTTTTCCCGCCACGCCCGCGAATACATCGCCTTTTGTACCGACGGGTCGCGCACGGCCTACGGCATCATCATGCAGTTTCCCTTCTACGCCGCCATGATGGGCGTGATCGGCGGCACCGGCATGGCCACCGATATTGGCAGTGCGCTGGTCTCGATTGCCAGCAGCGAAACGCTGCCGTTTTATTCGTTTTTAAGCGCCGGGCTCATCAACTTTTTTATCCCGGCCGGCGGCGGCCAGTGGATCATGCAGGGGCCGATCGTGATCGACGCCGCCCAGCAACTCAATGCCAACACGGCCAACGTGGCCATGGCAGTGGCCTGGGGCGATGCCTGGACCAACATGGTGCAGCCCTTCTGGACACTGCCCCTTCTGGCCATTGCCGGTCTGCAGATTCGCGACATCATGGGCTATACCTCGGTGGTCATGCTGGTGACCGGTGTCGTGCTGGGCATTGCCATGTTTCTGATCTGATCACAATACGCCTTGCCCGAGTGAACGACCGTGTCCATCTTTAGTCTCATTCAGAGGATCGGCGGACAGGGAGAGGGCATGCGGGCAGGGGCAGGAAGAAAGGGCGTCATCCTGATGACGTGGACAGTGCTGAGCCTGTCGGCCGGCCTCGCCATGGCCGAGAGCTCTCCGGCGCCTGTCGCGATCGATGAGGCGATGGCCGTTGAGATGGCCGCCGCCCTGGCAGCGGCGAATGATGCACCGATCGTTCGCACGGACAGCGGCCTACTGCGCGGCGAGCATGATCAGGGTTTTTCGGTCTATCGCGGCATCCCCTTTGCCGCACCTCCGGTAGGAGAGAACCGCTGGCGCCCGCCACAGCCCGTCAAACCCTGGCAGGGTGTCCGCGAAGCCACGCGATTTGGCCGCGACTGCATGCAAAAGCCAATGTCCAGCAGCGCCTCACCCGGTGATGAGCGCCCCGATGAGGACTGTCTCTATCTCAATGTCTGGCAACCCGATGGCGCGCGGCGCGACGCGTCGGACAGTGCGCGAGAGGACGCCACCGATGGACAGGCGGCCGCAACCGATGGCACCGGTCGTCCGGTGGTGGTCTGGCTCTATGGTGGCGCCTACGTCAACGGTGGCGCGTCCTCACCGGCCTATGACGGCCAGAGCTTTGCCCGTGATGGCGTGCTCTATGTCAGCCTGAACTATCGACTGGGGCGCTTTGGCTTTTTCTCTCATCCGGCGCTGGACGGCGAAGACGGCAATGATGCCCTGGAGGGCAACTATGCCGTCATGGACCAGATCCGGGCGCTTGAGTGGGTCAAACGCAATATTGACCGCTTCGGCGGCGACCCGAATCAGGTCACCCTGGTCGGCGAATCTGCCGGCGGCAACTCGATTCTCAACCTGATGGCAAGCCCCGCCACCGAGGGGCTCTTTCAGCGCGCCGTGGTGATGTCCGGAGGCGGCCGCGGGCTGCGCGCCGTGCGCCATGACCTGCATGACGACCACCCCGACAATCCATCGGCCGATAGCTTCGGCACCCGCTTTGCACAGCGTCACGGCATCGAGGGCAACGACGAGGCCGCGCGTGAGGCGCTGCGCGCGCTGCCGGCCGAAGCCGTGACCGGGGATCTCAACATGAGCATGATGTATACCCCCAACCGCGAGCGTGAAACCTATGCCGGTGGCCCGGTACGCGATGGCCAAATTCTGGTCGATGAGACCCAGAACCGCTTCAAAAAGCAGCAGCAGCGCAGAATACCGCTATTGATCGGCTCGACCAGCATGGATCTGGGGCGCGCGGATGCCGCCTCGAAAACCGAGCTTTTCGATACCTTTGGCGATAATGCCGATCGCATGCGCGCGCTCTATGACCCCAGCGGCAACGTCAATCTGAAAACGCTGGCCAAGGAGATCGGCCGCGACCGCACCATGACGGAGCCGGCACGCTTTATTGCCGATGAAATGTACGCCGCCGGCCAGCCGGTGTGGCGCTATCGTTTCTCGCATGTCGCCGCGCCGCGTCGTGCTGACTGGGCAGGTGCACCGCATGCCACCGACATTCCCTATCTCTTTGATCATCTTGATGAACTCTACGGCAGCTCGATCGACGACAGCGACCGCACCACGGCCACGGCCTTTCATGGCTACGTGATCAACTTCGCGCTGACCGGCGACCCCAACGGCGAGGGCCTGCCACAGTGGCCCCGACATGACCCGACGCAGGAGAAGCTGGTGGATTTCACTCAGGATGACGGGCCGCAGGTGATGCGCGACCCCTGGTGGGAGCGGCTGGACATGATCGAGGGCCGCTGGGTGGCCGCCCCCGATGCAGACCCCGAGCCGGATCATCAGGGCTGACAGGCCCGGTCTTCCGGCGTGGTCTATGCTGGGCGCATGATCCAACGCAAACGGGACATCGCATGCAACGCTGGCTGAAAGGACTGCTGACGCTGGGGCTACTGGCCACGCCCCTGTGGGCCTGGGCTCAGGCCGCCTCGTCCGACCCGGCCGTTACCCGGGTAGACATCGACACCGGCGCGCTGCAGGGCCGCAGCGCGCTCGACGTGACAGCGTTCAAGGGCATCCCCTATGCGGCGGCGCCCACGGGAGACAACCGCTGGCGCCCACCACAGCCGGTATCCCCCTGGCAGGGCGTGCGCCAGGCGACCCGCTTCGGCCCGGACTGCATGCAGCGCCCCGATCCGAGCGATGCCGCCCCTCTGGGGGTAACGCCTTCAGAGGACTGTCTCTACCTGAATGTCTGGGCACCGGCTGACGCCATCCCCGATCCTCGCGTGGACCGCGCGCCGACTGATCATCCGGTGCTGGTATGGATCCATGGCGGTGGCTACGTCAACGGCGGCACCTCGACGCCGGTTTATGACGGCAGCGCCTTCGCCCGCGACGGCGTGATTCTGGTCAGCCTCAATTACCGGTTGGGCCGCTTCGGTTTTTTCGCTCATCCCGCCCTGAGCCATGAACAGCCAAGCAATCAGGTGCAGCAAAGAGCGCCGCTGGGCAATTACGCCATCATGGATCAGCTGGCCGCCCTGAACTGGGTGCAGCGCAATATTGGCGCCTTTGGCGGCGATGCTGCCAACGTCACCCTCATGGGCGAATCCGCCGGCGGCGCATCGGTGCTGGACCTGACCGGCTCACCGGCTGCCCGCGGATTGTTCCAGCGCGCCGTGGTGATGTCCGGCGGTGGCCGGGCCCTGATGGGGCCGATGCCCGCGCTTTCAGCCGATCAGGGCGATCTCCCTTCGGCCGAGAGCATTGGTGAAGCCTTTGCCCATCAACAGGGCATCGAAGGCCAAGGAGCAGACGCCCTCGCCGCCCTCAGGCACCTGCCTGCCGAACAGGTGGTCAATGGGCTCAATATGCAAAGCCTCATGACGCCACAGGAAGGCCCGAGCACCTGGACCGGCGGCCCGATTCGCGATGGTAATCTGGTCTCCGGCGAGCCGGAAGGGATCTATCAGGCCGGACTTGCGCAGCACGTTCCGATGATGATCGGTACCACCGATGCCGATCTGGGATTCAGCTCGGCAGACAGCATGGATACCCTGCTGGCGCCCTTTGGCGAAGACGCCGACCGTGCCCGCGCACTGTATGACGCCGAGGGCAGCGGTGACGTGCAGCGCGTGGGTCGCGCCATTGGCATGGATCGCATGATGACCGAACCGGCGCGCTTTATTGCCGATCATTTGGCCGCCAGCGGCGAGCCGGTGTGGCGCTATCGTTTCTCGCACGTCGCGCTCGAGGCGCGTGACCAGTGGCCGGGAGCAGTGCATGCCAGCGAGCTGCCCTATCTCTTTCGCACGCTTGAATCGCGCTACGACCGTCTTGATGACAGCGACCGAGCCATGGCCTGGCAGCTGCATCGCTACGTGGTCAATTTCGCTCGGGATGGCAATCCCAACGGCGGCGGAGCGCCCACCTGGCCGCTGCATACCCCACTATCAAACCTGATGATGGACTTTACCCAAAAGGCGGGGCCGGTAGCCCGACAGGACCCGGGGCAGGCGCAGCTGGACCTGATCGAGCAACATCTGACGCCGGTCCTCGATCATTGATACCCCTGGTGTTTTGCCGATCATCATCCACGTCCTGAAGGCATGACCCTACAGGGCTACGACTTTGGTAATTTTGCGTAACAAAATGATCAAGAAGGTAACATAGCGGTCGATATAAGCGGGGAACATCTTCTGGATTCTCGCCATCATGAAACTGGATCGCTTTTACGCACAGGCCAACGAACAGGACGCTTCACTGCAAAATGAAGCCGAACATGACGCCCTCATGAACGCGCTGTCCCCCTGCCAGCAGTTGGAACAGAATTACACGAATATGATCAGGCGCGAGGAGTATTTGCGCCTGGCGTGGAAGGACATGCCTGAAACGCTGCGTGTTCTTTTGCGGGAAACGTCGCTTGGTCGTCTGCTGGAAGGCCTTTGAGCCCGGTGATCTGACCGGATTTTTCTGTCATGACCTGATGTTGCAGCTCGATACAACCCGAGACATCGCACAACTCTGCACACACGGTAACCCTTTCTGGTGGCATGATCGGCCTCCCTTGCCGATCGGCCACCCGACGGTGTCTCCCCCCTGAAAAAGCAGCTTCATGAACAAGGCACTCATCAATACCGCCTGGATTCTTGGCGAAAAGGTCATGTTGGCGCTGGCCGGTATTTTCATCACGGTCTATGTCGCTCGCTATCTGGGCCCCAGCGAGTTCGGTCTGATCAGCCTGGCGCTGGCGATCGTGGCCTTGATCACACCCATGGTGAAAATGGGCGGCGATAACGTGGTCTTCAATCGCCTGGCCCGCAACCGACAGAGCGGACTGCTGCTGATGGCGGCCTCTACCCGGGTGCGCGCGATCAATTTCATTATCATCTGTGTGCTGTTGACCGTCGGGGCCTGGTTTTATTTTGACACCCCCAAACAGAGGCTGGTGTTTTCCATCATCATCTGGGGCAGCTTCTTTACCACCAACGAGGTCTACAGCGTCTTTTTCAATTCATCGCTGGATTCCAAGTTCAACACCGTGGCGCAGAACATTGCCCTCGGTATCGGCGTGGCGCTCAAGTTTGCCTTTATCAAGCTGGGGGCCACGGTGGGCTTTTTTGCTGCAGCCAACATCGTTCAGTGGGCGGTGTCGTATTTCATCAAGCAGCATCTGTTTCGCAAAAAGACCCGCGACATTGCGCATACCTTCAAGGCGCGCAGCCGCCGTCACTCCCGCCATATCGTGCAGGTTGGTATTCCACTGGCGATCTCGAGTCTGTCGATTGCCCTCTACACCCGCACCGACCAGATCATGCTGGGCAGCATGCTCGATGAAACGCACGTGGGCTGGTATAGCGCCGCCCTGACCCTTTCCCAGGGCTGGATGATGTTTCCCATGGCGCTGATGACGTCCTGGATGGTCGGCATCAATCATGCGGCAAGAAACACTGACCCGTCCGTGTTCGAGCATCGCATTCGACGACTGTTTCTGGCCGTGTTCGTGGTCGCGGTGATTCCGGCCACGCTGATGGGCATTTTCAGGGTCGAGCTGATCGACATGCTCTACGGCGAGCAATATGCCCCGGCCGCCGCCGCGCTGGGCGTTACCGTCATTTCCTCGGTTTTCTCGGTACTGGGCACCTCGGCGTTCAACGTGATTACCGTGATGGGCGGCTACAGCTTCCTGCTCAAGAAGATGCTGTTTGTCAGCGCGCTCAATATCGTTTTGAACTACCTGCTCATTCCTCATTACGGTCTGGTGGGCGCGGCCATGTCGACCCTGATTGCCGAAATCCTGTCGGCCGTGGTGCTTAATCTCTTTTACCGTCGGGGCCGTGTCCTGAGGCTTCAGCTGACAGCCTTTATGGGCGCCAGATCTGCCCCTGCGCCGGCCGGTTGATGCTGCCGACCCCGTCGATATTTTGGAAACCGATACCATGATTGAAATGTTTGTCTGTGGCGATGTGGTCAACCGCCAGTACAACGGCGGCCCCGTCTGCGATGACGCCATGAGTCAGACCATCGCCGCCTGCGATTACGCCGTCTGCAACTTCGAGGCACCGATTCGCGGCTTTGGTCGCGAACAGCCCAAGGACGGTCCGCACATCAACCAGCAGACCGAGATCATGTCGGTGCTCAAAAGCCACGGCTTTGACATGATGCTTCTGGCCAACAACCACATCATGGACTTTGGCGACGAGGCGCTTGAGGCCACGCTGCGTGAAGGCGAGCGTCTTGATGTCGACATGCTCGGCGCCGGCATGACCGTCGAGAAGGCTTATCTGCCCTTGATCCGCGAGATTCAGGATGTCCGTATCGGCATGATCAATGCCTGCGAGGCGCAGTTCGGCGTGCTCGATCACAACGCCGAGCCTGATCAGGCCGGCTACGCCTGGCTCAACCACCCCGCCATCGACCGGATGGTTATCGAGCTCAAGCGCGAGTGCGATTTCGTCATCGTCTTTGCCCACGCAGGTCTTGAGTACTACGACATCCCGCAGAAGGAGTGGCGCCTGCGCTACCAGCATCTGTGCGATCTGGGCGCCGATGTGATCGTGGGCGCCCATCCTCATGTGCCGCAGGGTCATGAGACCTGGAACGACTCGCTGATCTTCTACAGCCTGGGCAACTTCTACTTCAGCAACCGGCCCAATCCGGCGGCGAAGAAGAATTATTCCTATGCCGTGAAGCTCGGTTTTGAAAAAGGCGCGCCGGTGCGTTTCACGCCGGTCTTCCACCACACCGAAAACGATGTGGTGTGTCTGTCACCGGAAGGTGATCGCACCGATCTGGCGCGACTGGATGCCCTCCTGCACGAGGACTATCAGCGCCGTTATGATGAGATGAGCACCGCCATCTATCAGAAATACATTCAGCCCAATCAGATTCGCAGCCTCATGGGGGTGCCCTGTGACGGCACGCTCAAGGGCAGTATCAAGGAAGTAGCGGCAACGCTTCTGGGCAAGCGCCGCCACCTCGACAAGCCGGTGCTGGGCATGCACCTGATGAAAAACGAGACCTATTACTACGCCGCCCGACGCGCTACCGAGCTCAAGGCAAAACGCTAGTACCGCCGCTTGCCTGCCTGTAGCAAGAACAAGGCCCCTGACAGTCTCTCTGTCAGGGGCCTTTTTTTGCCGGGCCTGCCCGTTTGGACCTCTTGTAGAAGGCAGCGGCGCTGCATCGACAGCGAGGCGCGATCGGCATAAGGTTTTGTTCCGGAAGATGCCCCTCGACAACAACACTTCTGCTCAGGAATCCTCATGACCGCTTTTGAGCCCTATCCCAGCGCCGACCAGCTTCACCAGTGGCGCCACGATTTTCACCGCCATCCCGAAATCGCCTTTGAAGAGCATCGCACCAGCGCACGCATTGTCGAACTGCTGCGTGAGGCCGACATCGAAGTGCATACCGGGCTTGCCGGTACCGGTGTGGTCGCAACGATCGAGGGCACTCGTGGCCCCGGGCGCACCATTGGCCTGCGCGCCGATATCGACGCACTCGCCATTGAAGAAGCCACCGAGCTGGAATGGGCCTCTACCACGCCCGGGCGCATGCACGCCTGCGGGCATGACGGTCATACCACCATGCTGCTCGGCGCGGCCTGGGCGCTGGCGCGCAACCCGGATTTTACCGGCAAGGTGCACTTCATCTTTCAGCCGGCCGAGGAAAACGAGGGCGGCGCCCGGGTCATGATCGAGGAAGGCCTTTTTGATCTTTTCCCGATGGACGCCGTGTATGGCCTGCACAACTGGCCCGGCATGGCGGTTGGCGAGGCGGCCGTCCATAGCGGCCCCTCGATGGCGGCCTTTGATGTCTTCACGCTGCGCCTGTCCGGCAGAGGCTGTCACGCGGCCATGCCGCACATGGGCGATGACGTCATTCTGGCGGGCTGCGAGCTGGTGACGCAGCTTCAGGGGCTGATCAGCCGCGAGCGTCCGGCGCATCAGCCGGCGGTGCTGAGTGTGACGCAGTTTCACGGCGGTGACGCCTTCAACGTCATGCCGGGCACGGTCGAGCTGCGCGGCACGCTGCGCTGCTTCGACCCGGCCCTTCGCGAATACCTTGAGAAACGCTTTCGCGAAGCCATTCAGGCCAGCGCCGACTTTCACGGGCTGACCGTCGAGCTCGATTATCAGTCACGCTATCCGGCCACCATCAATGATGCCGAGCAGGCGGCTCACTGCGCCGAAGTACTGGAAAGCATGCCGGAGATTCAAAAGGTCCATTACGATCTGCCGCCGTGTATGGCCTCGGAAGACTTTGCCTTCATGCTGGAAAAATGCCCGGGTGCCTACATCTGGATGGGCAACGGCGACAGCGCCGCCCTGCACAATCCCGGCTATGACTTCAACGATGCGCTGGCCCCGCTCGGCGTGGCCTGGTGGCAAGCACTGGTAAAACATCTGCTGGGGTAAAGCCCCGCCAGATATCGCGACCTCACCGCCCTATTGCCGCAGTTGAGGCTTAAAAAAGGCCTTAATTGCGGCTTTGATCAGTGTTTACTGTTTCATAATCCACATCAATTTTTAACGGCATCGACCTGATCTGTCGTGAAAGTTTCGAAGTCCCTCTTTTCCTTTTCTCGATCGAATACGCCATGGCAGACACACGGCATGACACCGGCGCCGAGCTGACGAACAGCAATGCCCTCTATCGCCAGCTGGTGCAAAAGATTACCGATTACGCAATCTATATGCTCGACCCCGTGGGGGTCGTGCTGAGCTGGAATGAGGGCGCCCAGACCTTCAAGGGCTATCGCGCCGACGAGATCGTGGGGCAGCACTTCAGTCGTTTTTACACGCCCGAAGAGCGCGAGGCAGATCTGCCCATGCTGGGGCTGACAGCCGCCCGTCGCAACGGGCGCCACGAGGCGGAGGGCTGGCGGCTTCGCAAGGATGGCAGTGCCTTCTGGGCAAGCGTCGTGATCGATCCCATCCTTGAGCAGGGTCAGTTGATCGGCTTTGCCAAGATCACCCGGGACATTACGCAAAAGCGGGCCCACCAGCAGGAGATTCTCAAGGCGCGTGACACCGCCGAGCGTCAGTCCCGCGAACTCAGCGGTCTCTACGCCTTTTTGCATACCGTCATTCACAACATTCCGACCCGGGTGCTGGTAGAAGACCAGAGCGATGGTCGTCTCCTGCTGTGCAACCACGACCTGCAAACGTATCAGGTCGGCCCCCGCACGCTGCTGGCGCAGCTGCCTACCGACGCACTGCTGACACGCATCAAGTCCGAACTGGCGCATTTCCCCGAGGCGCCATCGCGTGATATCAGGCTCAAGCTGGAAACGCCTGAAGGCACCTGTCGTCTCAAGTGTCTGACCCTTGAAATCACGGACAACGGCGAGGCCACCGGCCAGCGTCTTTATCTGATCGATGACATTACCGAGGATCATACCGCCCAGGCGACCATACGCCACATGGCCCATCATGATGCCCTGACCAACCTTCCCAACCGTCTGCTATTCGGTGAGCGCACTCGAGCACTGCTGGAGATTCCAGGCACCGGCATCGGGGAAGTGGGCATGCTGCTGCTGGACATGGACAACTTCAAGACCATTAATGATGTGCTGGGCCATCAGGTCGGTGATGAGCTGCTGTGCCAGTTGGCTGCCCGACTGCAGCAACATCTGCATCACGGCGAAACGCTGGCCCGCATTGGCGGTGACGAATTTGCCCTGCTGGTGCCCAAGGTTCACTCCGATATCGCCCTTTCCGATCTGGCCTATACCCTGGCCACCAGCGCGCGGGCACCGTTTCAGCTCAGCGAGCACCTTGTACAGACGGGCATCAGTCTGGGCGGTGTGCGCACCAGTCACGACATTGACAGCTTCGAGCAGCTGATGCGCTGCGCAGATCTGGCCCTTTATGAATCAAAGCGTCAGGGCAAGGGGCGCTATACCACCTTTCGCCCCGAACTGGCGCAGCTGGCGCGCGAACGCCTCGACCTTGAAAACGACCTGCGCAATGCGCTGGCACAAAAGGAACTCTTTTTGCTCTACCAGCCTATCCATGACATCACCGGAACCCATATCACCGGATTTGAGGCCCTGATGCGCTGGCGTCATCCGGTTCGCGGCGTTGTCTCACCGCTGGAGTTCATTCCAATTGCCGAAAACAGCGGCCTGATTCTTGAAATTGGCGCCTGGGCGCTGGTCGAGGCCTGTCGTGAGGCCAGCCGCTGGCCGTCTGATCAGCGCATCTCGGTCAACCTGTCGCCGGCGCAGTTCGGCCGTCAGGGACTGGTTGATGAAGTCGCCCATGCGCTGGAGGTGACGGGGCTTTTACCCTCTCGGCTGGAGCTTGAGATCACCGAGTCAACACTGCTTGATGCCAGTCAGCGCAATATCGATATCCTGCATCAGCTCAAGCGTCTGGGCGTTCGCATCGTGCTGGATGACTTTGGGACCGGCTACTCGTCGCTGCACTATCTGCGCTCTTTCCCGTTTGACCGACTCAAGATCGATCAGAGTTTTATTCGCGAAATGTGCGACAGTCGCGAGGCGCTGGCCATCGTGCGCGCCGTCACCGGCATGGGCAAAAGCCTTGAGATGGAAGTCACTGCCGAAGGCGTCGAGCGTCCCGAGCAGATGGCCCTGTTGCAGCAGGAGGGCTGCTCGCATTTGCAGGGATTTCTGCTCGGCCGACCGGGGCCGGCCGCTGATATTGTTTCCGAAACAGCGAACACTCTCGAGTCTACCCCGCCGCCTGCCCCGCGCTGACCAGACGGCGCCGCTGGCCCTGCTGGTCCAGCAGCCGTCCGGCCACCTCGGCCAGCGGCGTCATCTGATGACAGATCATGGCCAGTTGAGAGTGCACCAGCCGGCGAGCGTCCTCGACTTCCTCTGGCAGCTGCTCGAGAAAGGCCACCATCGACTCGGGCGGCGGTGACAGCGTACCAACCGCCTGACGCCGGGACAGCGCGCGGGCAATGGCCGAGAGATAGCCACTGATGGCCTCAAAGACCACTTCCAGCTCCTGCACGTCCAGTCGTTCACTAACGCTGCGCCGGTGTGCGCCCAGCGCCGATAGATGACCAAGAATGCTGTGGGTGATCACCAGTAGCCGATACCCTTCGTCGGCATCATGGCGATATTGCCCAGGCTCCTGCATGACGCTGGCCAGGCGCGTCGACAGCGCCGCATCGGCGTTATGGGCGTTGCGCCTGGCCAGCCGGTAGGCCAGGTCGTCACGCTTGCCGCTGCGATACTGGCGCACGATTTCACAAAAGTAGGCTTCACTGGCCGTGACGACCGATGCCGCCTCCCGATTGAGCCGTCGCCCCTGCCAGTCCGGCAGGATCACCAACACCGCCAGCGCCGCAAGGCCCGCCCCAAGCAGCGTGTCGATCAGCCGCGGCCAGATCAGATCAAATCCGTCGCCCACCTGGTTGAAGCAGGCCAGCACCATCAGTGTGATGGCCGCAGTGGCGATCGTGTAATGACGAATGCGGGTGGCAAAAAACAATACCCCGGCCAGCACCGCAATCAGGGCCTGCGCAGCGTCCCAGGGGAACAGCGTGATCAGCGCCCAGCCGGCCACCAGCCCCATCACGGTGCCGGTAATGCGCTGGCGCAAAAAGCGGTGGGTCGCACCAAAACTCGGCCGACAGACAAACAGCGTGGTCAGCAAAATCCAGTAGCCCTGGGTGGGGTGAATCAGGCGCAGCAGCAGATACCCCGCCACCAGTGCCGAGGAAAGACGCAGGGCGTGACGAAAGATCGGCGATGAGGTGCGAAAGTGGCCGCGCAGCCGCTGCCAGCCGTCACTCAGGCCACTCGGCGAGCGGTCCAGCAGCTTGCGATCAAACTCGTCCAGCGCCATTTCAGGATTGTCGGCACGGGTCAGCTGTCGCTCCAGCTCGCCCAGATTGATGGCCAGCGACGTTAAGGAGCGCAGCAGCCGGTGGTTCTGGCGCGTGTCTTCGCCGGGCGGATGGCGTTTGAGATACTCGATCGAGGCCCGCAGATCATTGAGCGCCTGCTCGCTTTCACCATGATCAAACGACTGGCGCAGCAACAGGGCTCGGCCCAGCGCCCGGCAGGACTGTCCCTGCTGGTACAACAGCCGCTGACAGCGAAAGAGCACATCACTGTGAAAGAAGTGCTCGGCCAGCGCGTCGTAATCGTAGTGGGTGGAGCTTGCACGCTCATGGATGTCCTGAGCGATCAGATAAAGGCGCAGGTAACGGTCGATGCGCGCACTGTTGTGCTGGCCCTGAAGGCGCGAAAAGATCATCTCCTTGGCCTCGTTGAGCGCACTGACCACGCGGCCGTTCTGACGGGCCAGCGCCAGTCGGCGAGCGCTGCGATCCACCCCGCGCAGCGGCTCGAACAGTGAGGCCTTGATGGCGAGATACTCCCCCAGCTCCGTCATCAGCGCCGCCAGGCTCTGGCGCACCGGCTGGTGGGTAAACAGCACCTGCCATGCGATCGACAGCACGCCGTACCAGGCCGCTCCGGCGATCAGCAACAGCGGCCCGTGCCAGAGATTTTCCACCGTCGCCCCGCCGCGCTGCTCGATGTTGATCATGGTATAGACCGATAGAATCAGCGTGGCTGTTGTGATGGTGGCGTAGCGCTGGCCGATGGCGCCGAGCATGATCATCAAAAAGGTGGCCAGTCCCAGCCCGATGCCAAACAGCCACGGATGGGCAAAGGTCAGCTCCACGGCAAGCGAGGCGATGGCAAAGCAGACCAGCGTGACCAGAAGCGCCCGCAACCGACCCTGCCAGCTGTCGTCGGTCTCGGCCAGCGCACTGGCAATTACGCCCAGAAACAGCGGAATCATCTGCTCGATGTGGCCGAAAAGCCCGCTCCAGAGCATCACGCCGGTCAGCGCGATGAACACGCGCAGGCTATAGGCAAAGGCATCCAGCGCCCAGAGACGGCGCAGTGAATGGGTCAGGCGATTGAGCATGGCGCTGGCCTCCACGGGGAACACGAAGGCGACACCTGCCAGCCAGCAGGGCGTGCCATAACAGCGCGAACATAACAGAAAGGCAATGGAGACGACATCGCCGGCCTCGAAGGGGCCGACGGAGGGTGTGGAATGTTCGTACGGAAGGATTAGAAATCCAGCGTCGCTGAAAGTTTGAAGGTACGCGGCTCGCCCTGCCAAAGGGTCTGTGACCCGGTCGTTGCCGCCGATGCCCAGTACGCTTCGTCGGTAACGTTTTCGACATCGGCGCGCCAGATGAGATTGCCTTCGTTAAACGGCATGGTGTAGCGAAGGCCCAGATCCAGCCGCGTCCAGGGATCCACCTTCAGGTTGTTGGCCTCGTCCACATACTGCGAGCCAGTGCGAATCACGCGTCCGGTCGCGGTCAGGTTCTGTACATCGGGCAGGTCCCACTCGCCGCCCAGTACATAGCGATAGCCGGCTACGCCCGGCGCATCATTGCCATCGTTGGCCCCGTCGGTAGTATCACGCAGCTCGGGGTCCATCCAGGTCGCACTGGCGAGCAGACGCACGCCCTCCAGAGGCTCGCCGTAAAGACTGGTCTCGAGTCCGCGATTGCGCTGCTCACCGTTATAGCCGGCCGTTCGAGTGCCATCACCGTTATTCTCGACGCTGACCTGAGGCTGCTCGATCTGGAACAGCGCGATACCGCCGCCGAGATTGCCGTAATCAAACTTTGCGCCGACCTCGTCCTGTTTGGAGCGGACGATCCCCAGAATATCGTTGGGATTGGTCAGGTTCGGATAGTTGAGTTGGCTTGGGGCACTCTCTCCCTGTTGAAGCGCCTCGATATGGTTGGCATACAGCGAGATATTGTCGGTGGCCTTGTAGAGCAGACCGTAGACCGGTGTCACACGCGATTCGGTAAAGCCGGGCTGGCTTGAGCCATCTACCCCGCTGTAATTGTTAACCTCGATTTCCTGATAGCGCGCACCCAGCGTCAGCAGCAGCCGGTCGTCGATAAAGCCCAGCGTGTCGGAGAGCGAAACGCCGTTGTTATAGACCCGCCCGGTGGTATTGGGATCACTCAGGTTACCGCTCACAGACGGAGAATCCAGAAGCGGTATATCGGCAGGGTCGTAAAGATTGGTCGCGGTACCCGCGAAATTGCCTTCATAGGCCACGTCCTGACGCGAATAGACGCTGGAGTAGCCCAGATTGAGCTGATGCGAGACCGTCCCGGTGTCGAGCTTGCCGCGCAGCCCGATCTGGCTGGCCAGCGATTCCGACTGATAGGCCGTATCCAGCTGAGAAACGGTGCCGTTGCCCGCCTCATCGGCCAGGCTGACGCTACCGGACAGGGTACGTTCATGGGTCCGATTGCCGCCCAGCGCGGCGTAGCCGGTCCAGTCATCGTTGAAGTCATGCTCGCCGCGCACCATGGCGAAGGTGGTTTCAAGACTGGAACGGTTCCAGCCCGGCACATAGTTGGCGTCACTATGTGGCACATCGGGTACCGAGTTGCCGGTATAGCTGCCCAGATTCAGGTTGAGCCGATCACCGTCGATCACGGTTTTCTGATGGCCCAGATCGAACGAGAGTCGATCGTCACCGCCGTCATAGTCCAGCCCCAGCAGGGCCAGAGTGTTTTCACGCTCGGCGTCATCGATCGCGGTATCGCCGCGGCCGCGCTTGAGCACCAGGCGAGCGCCAAACTCGTTGGCCTCACCAAAGCGACGGCCGATATCCACACCGGAGTCGATATAGCCATCGCTGGTATAGCCGGTCGAGAGTCGGTTGATGGGCTCATCGGTAGCACGTTTGGGCTCGATATTGACCGAGCCCCCCACACCGGTACCGCCGGCCGGCACGCCGTTGGCAAAGGCGCTGGCGCCCTTGAAAAGCTCTACGCGGCTGGCAATGTCACTGGCAACGATCTGACGCGGCAGCACGCCGTAGAGACCGCCAAACGAAATGTCGTCGTTGTAGAGATTGAAGCCGCGAATCTTGAAGGATTCGGAATAGTTGCCAAAGCCCGTGCCGACCGCGACCGAGGCATCGTTTTGCAGCACGTCACCGATGGTATCGGCCTGCTGGTTCTCGATCAGCTCATCGGTATAGCTGATCACGTTGAACGGCACGTTCATCGCATCCTGCTCACCCAGAATGCCCAGGCGGCCACCAGCGGCTACCTGCCCGCCGGCATAGGTGGGTGGCGGCGTATTACCGGCGGTTTCAATCGCGGTGCTGGTCACTGTAAGGGTATCGAGATGGCCACTCTGCTCGGCCGCGTACGCTGCGCTGGTCGCGACCGCACCCCCCACAACGATGCCTGCGGCAAAGCGCTGCATCAGCCGGCGCCTGAAATCCTGTTCCCTTGTCATTGCCCTGAACCCTTTGAATTATTGTCGCCGACGTCGGTCGCACCGCGACCCTGCGTCAGCAGATACACGTCACAGGCGACCCTTTTGCTTGCCGAATCTGCCCATATCACTGACCGTCAGTGTGAATTTTGTGCATTTGAAAACGATTCGCATATGCATTGCAACAGGCGTTGACTTAAACAGACATAAAAAAACCATCCCGAAGGATGGTTTTGATAGAGCGCAGTGACTGAAGGGACGTTCAGTCGATATTGAACAGGTCGCGGGTATAGACCTTGTCCTGCACGTCCTTGAGCTCGGGCATCATGCGGTTGGCGACGATTACGTCGGCCTCTGCCTTGAACGCCTCGAAGTCCTTGATCACGCGGGAGTTGAAAAACTCCTCTTCTGCCAGGTTAGGCTCATAGACAATGACTTCAACGCCCTTGGCCTTGATGCGCTTCATCACGCCCTGCATGGCGCTGGCGCGGAAGTTGTCGGAGCCGCTTTTCATTACCAGACGATACACGCCGACGACCTTCGGCTTGCGGCGCAGAATCGCTTCGGACACGAAGTCCTTGCGGGTGCGGTTGGCTTCGACAATGGCCTGAATCAGATTGTTGGGCACGTTCTGATAGTTGGCCAGAAGCTGACGGGTATCCTTGGGCAGACAGTAGCCGCCGTAGCCAAAGCTCGGGTTGTTGTAGTGATTGCCGATGCGCGGGTCGAGGCCGACACCGTCGATGATCTGACGGGCGTTGAGGCCGTGCGTCTCGGCGTAGGTATCGAGCTCGTTGAAGTACGCCACGCGCATGGCCAGATAGGTGTTGGAGAAGAGCTTGATCGCCTCGGCTTCGGTGCTGTCGACCAAAAGCGTGGCAATGTCCTGCTTGACTGCCCCTTCCTTGAGCATGTTGGCAAACGTCTCGGCGCGCTCGGAGCGCTCGCCAACAATGATGCGCGACGGATGCAGATTGTCATACAGCGCCTTGCCCTCGCGCAGAAACTCCGGCGAAAACATCAGGTTCTGCGTATTGAAGCGCTCGACCGCATCGCGGGTATAGCCTACCGGCACGGTGGATTTGATCACCATCACGGCGTCGGGATTGACCGCCATGACGTCATCAATGACCGATTCAACGCTTTTCGTGTTGAAGTAGTTGGTCTGGGGATCGTAATCGGTGGGCGTGGCGATGATGACATAGGCCGCATCGCGATAGGCCGCTTCCTTGTCCAGAGTGGCAGTGAAATTCAGCGCACGGTTGGCCAGAAAATCCGAGATTTCCACGTCCTCGATGGGCGAGATCCCTTCGTTGAGACGCTCGACCTTCTCGGGCACGATATCGACCGCGACCACTTCATGATGCTGCGCCAGCAGCATGGCGTTGGAAAGGCCCACATAGCCTGTGCCTGCAACTGCAATTTTCACTTGAACCGTCCTTTCATCAAAAATGTGCTTTACCGGCCGTCACCGGACCCCAAAAACGTCCCAATGACAGCGCCCCTCCAGGGCCGCGGTCGTGACTGTTGCCGACCATCATACGCGACCCGTCACGGGAAGCGCTTGGCACAAACGCTACTTTCATGCGTGCAAGGAAGACACCGGGCCGGAAAACAACAGGCCGGCGCAGACGCCGGCCCCATTGTGGCGCGCTTTCAGGGCATTGTCAGTGCCACCGGCGCTACCACTCGGCAAAGCTCCCATCGGCATGGCGCCAGATGGGATTGCGCCAGCGATGGCCAATCTCGGCGCGCTCGCGCACATAGTCTTCATTGACCTCAACGCCCAGTCCCGGCCCCTGCGGGATTTTGACGTAGCCGTCTTCATAAGCAAACACTTCCGGGTTTTTGACGTAATCCAGCAGATCATTGCCCTGGTTGTAGTGGATACCCAGGCTCTGCTCCTGGATGAAGGCGTTGTAGCAGTTGGCATCAAGCTGCAGATTGGCCGCCAGTGCGATCGGCCCCAGCGGACAGTGCAGCGCAAGCGCCACATCGTAGGCCTCGGCCATGTTGGCGATCTTGCGTGTTTCGGTGATGCCGCCGGAGTGGGACGGGTCGGGCTGGATGATATCCACATAGCCGCCGGCCAGAATCTGCTTGAAGTCCCAGCGCGAGAAGAGCCGCTCGCCAAGCGCAATCGGGATGTTGGACAGCGGCGCGATCTCCTTCAACGCCTCGGCGTTCTCGCTGAGCACCGGCTCTTCGACAAACATCAGTCGATAGGGTTCAAGCTCCTTCATCAGCACCCTGGCCATCGGCTTGTGCACGCGACCATGGAAATCCACACCGATGCCGAAGTTCGGGCCGACCGCATCACGAATCGCCGCCACGTTGGCAATGACCCCATCGACCTTGTCGAAGGTATCGACGAACTGCATCTCTTCACTGGCGTTCATCTTGATGGCGGTAAAGCCACCGTCCATGCGCTCTTTCGCCATGCGCGCGGTATCGCCAGGACGGTCACCCCCGATCCAGGAGTAGACGCGAATGCGGTCTCGCACGGCCCCGCCCAGAAGCTCGTGAACCGGCACGCCCAGCACCTTGCCCTTGATGTCCCAAAGCGCCTGATCGATACCGGCCAGGGCACTCATGTGAATGGCACCACCTCGGTAGAAGCCGCCGCGATACATCACCGTCCAGTGATCCTCGATGTGGCGCGGGTCCTTGCCGATCAGATAGTCGGAAAGCTCATCGACGGCGGCCGCCACACTGTGGGCGCGGCCTTCGACCACCGGCTCCCCCCAGCCGACAAATCCCTCGTCGGTCTCGATTTTCAGAAAGCACCAGCGCGGCGGTACGATGAAGGTTTCCAGTCGGGTAATTTTCATGGCAGGTCTCGGCAGTTCCTGGTCGGAAATGGATGGAACAAAAGGCGATCAAACAGGGATCGATTGACAGCGACTCAGCGCTTGAGTGCCTGCCAGGCATCCGCGAAGGCGCGGGCGTTACGGCCCACATCTTCAGCACTCATGCCGGGCTTGTAGAGCGCCGAGCCGAGCCCAAAACCGCCGGCGCCGGCATCGACAAATGCCTGCATGTTGTCGGGCGTAATGCCACCGACCGGCAACAGCGCCACCTCGGGCGGCAGCACGGCGCGCCAGGCCTTGATCACCTTTGGCCCCAGCTGCTCGGCCGGGAACATCTTGAGCACATCGGCACCGGCGTTGAGCGCGGCAAAGGCCTCGGTCGGCGTGGCCACGCCCGGGGCACTGACAAGGCCGGCTGCTTTCGTGGACTGAATGACGCGCGGGTCACCGTGGGGGGAGACGATCAGCTTGCCGCCGGCGTGCGCCACGTCACGCACCTGCTGGACACGGGTGACCGTCCCGGCACCGATCAGGCACTTGTCGCCCAGAAGCCGATCCAGCCGCACGATGCTTTCCAGCGGCTCGGGTGAGTTGAGCGGCACTTCCATGATGCGAAAGCCCGCCTCATAAAGCGCCTGACCGATGGGCTCGATTTCGTGCTGGGTGACACCGCGCAAAATGGCGATCAACGGCAGGGTCTGCAGGTACTCATTCAACATGGTCTGCTCCTTGGTGAGCTAAAGCGTCAGGGTCATCGGGCGGCGGCAGTCAAACCGGCATGGCGGGCGATGGTCATCAAGCCGCTGATGCTGGCGTCATGAATAATCTCGACATCAGGACATTCAAAGTGGGCCAGCGCGCGGGCGTACCTCCGGCACAGGGCGTCATCGCCGATCAGCGCAAGCCTCAAACGGGACGTATCTCCCAGCGTAGCCGTGGCACTGCGCACCTCCTCGCCGATCAAAAGCCCTGAGAGGTAGGCAAGGCTGGTCGCGGGCGAGAGTTCATCTGCCAGCACGCGGCTGCGCACGCTGAAAAGCTGCCCCGAAAGTCCGGCACTGCCGGCATCCAGAGCATTTTTGACCCCCTCATCGAAGGCGTTGAGACTTGCTGTCTCGCTGGCCTCTTCCTGACACTCATGCGCGGGACGCCCCAGAATCGAGTGCTCGCGCAGTACGGCGTAGAGCTCACCGGTCATGTGGGTCGTGAAACCGACCAGCCGCTCATCCTCGATCCGCGCCCACTTGCTATGGGTGCCGGGCATGACCAGCAGCGAGTCCTTCGAAAGCTCGGGATGCCGGGCCATGACGCCGATCAGCTGGGTCTCCTCACCGCGCATTACGTTGGGCAGGGCGCCGGTCTCGGCATCGCTGTGCTGCATGACGCCCGGCACCAGCGAGAGCCGGTCGATACTGGTATCGATCTCGACCAGCCCACTGGCGATGGCATTGGCATCGGCGGGGGCTGCCACATAGGGCACTTCCTGCCAGCCGCCGCGGCTGCCGATCATGCCGCAGGCCAGTGCCGGAAGCTCTGGATGCGCCTCGCGCCACGGCCCGACAACGGCCTGATAGGCGCGAGCGAAATCCCCTTCCGGCGTATGCAGAATGCCCCAGGGCTCGTGACGGTGATCCAGAATCTGCCCCTCCCCGTCGAGCAGCCAGGCACGCAGCGTGGAGGTTCCCCAGTCGAGAGCAATCAGGCGCGCAGAGGTATCAGTCATGAAAGGCTCCCGCAGATGAAGAAAAGGCAGAATCGGGGTAACGCTCAGGCCGGGCGATCCGTTGCGATAGCTGCGCGGCGGCGTCACGCACGCTCGGGCCCAGCTCTGCCAGCCGAGCATCCGACATCCAGGGTGTGGCACTGGCGATGCTGATGGCCGCCACAATCATGCCCTGCTCGTCGCGCACCGGCGCCGCCACACAGCGAATGCCCCGCTCATTGTCTTCAAGATCCAGCACCACGCCTGTCTTTTGATAGTCGAGCAGCCGCGCTCGATACTCGGGCCAGGCCGGAGGCTCCAGCGGTGAAAGTCCTGCCACCGGTGCCTCGCTCTGGTGGCGATGGCGATCACAGGCCAGCGCATGCAGGCGCTGCCACTGAGCTTCATCAAGGTCGAGCATCAGCGCCCGCCCCACACCGGTCAGGGCCAGCGGCAGCCGAAGCCCGGGGCGCGAGCGCATTTCAAGCCCGCGTGAGCCCCGGATCTTGTCGAGATAGACCACGTCATCACCTTCCCGAACGCCTAGGTGCACGCTGTCACCGCAGTTTCGGGCCAGGGTCTCGATGACCGGGCGGGCCAGCGTGACCAGCGGCATCTGCTCGCGGGCACGAGTACCGAGCGTGGCCAGTTTCAAACCGAGCTGATAGCCCTGCCCGCTCTGGCGCAGATAGCCGGCATGGACCAGCGCCGAGACCAGCCGATGGGTCGTACTGCGCGTACATTGAATACGCTCGCCGATGGCGGCCAGGCCATGATGCCCTTCAGCCACAGCGTCCAGCACCGCCAGACCGCGCATCAGGGCCTGAGCGCCGACGGGGCGTTCGGGAAGGGAGGCAGAAAAAGAAGTTGTCATGACCTCAGTCTACGCCTGAAACGGCTCTATCCCAATATGCAGACGTGACTCCCACGTTATGGGATTCGTAACATGCTACGAAGGTCTCGATCCTGTACTAAAGTCAGAAAAGACCAAGGTCAGAAAAGCACTCATGTCCGACTGTGACAGGATCCGATCCATGCATGACACCCTGATGATCTGGTTAACGCACCTGCCCCGCTGGACGCTGGCTCTGGTGGCGATTGCCGCCGCCGTGGTCCTGCATGGCGGGCTCAGGATTGTGCACCTTCGCCTGCGCCGGCTGGAACACGGGCGCTGGCATCTGCTCAACGTGGCAGCGCTGGCCGTGCATCCACCGCTGGTGTGTCTGGTGTGGTGCTATGGCGCCATGGTGGCGCTTTACTATCTGGTGCCCACCGTTCTGGGCTGGCAGCCCACCATCATGACGCTGGCCAACGTGGTGGGCGTATTCCTGGGTTTCTGGCTTTTTGTGCGGGTCTCAAGACGCGTAATCGCCGTAATGGACCGCTGGTCACAGACACGTCAAGGCTACTTCGAGCGCTTTCTGGCGCCCTTTATGGCCCGGGCCGCCGCGGCGCTTTTCCCGATTTTTCTCCTCTTCTCGCTGTTTCCGCTGTTTGTGACCTCCGAGCGCTTTAACCTGGTCATTCACAACCTCACCAGCATGCTGCTGATTGGCAGTATCGCCGGCATCCTGGTCCACGGGGTCAATATCGGCGAACGCGCGCTCAGAGAGCACTACCGCGTTGACGTGGCCGACAACCTGAACGCGCGCAAGGTGCACACGCAGATTGCCGTACTGCGCAAGATCGTCAACTTTCTCATCGTGCTGGTGGCCGTGGCCTCGATGCTGATGCTCTTTGACAAGGTACGCCAGCTCGGCACCAGCATTCTGGCCTCGGCCGGCATCATGGGGGTGGTGCTGGGTTTTGCCGCGCAGAAGATCTTTGGCAACCTGCTGGCCGGGGTCCAGATCGCACTCACCCAGCCGATCCAGCTCGATGATGCGGTGGTGGTCCAGGGCGAGTGGGGCTGGATCGAGGAGCTGACGCTGACTTATGTGGTGGTCAGGCTCTGGGACTGGCGCCGGCTGGTACTGCCGATCACCTGGTTTCTCGACAACCCTTTCGAGAACTGGACGCGAAGGACCAACGACCTGATCGGCAGTGTGATGCTTTATGCCGACTTCTCGCTGCCGCTGGACGCACTGCAGGAAGAAGCCACCCGCATTGCGCAGAACTCGCCGCTGTGGAGCGGCGTAGTGTGCAAGGTGCAGCTTCTTGAAATGACCGAGTACAACATGCAGCTGCGTGTACTGGTCAGCGCCCGCGGTGGTGGCGACACCTTTGATCTGCGCTGCGAAATGCGCGAAGGCCTGATCCGCTTTATCGCCCGGGAATATCCGGACGCCTTTCCACGCATGCGCGTGATGATGCCGGATCGCAACAGTCTGCATGGCGAGCAGGACGACCGCTCCGCGCCCGAGGAGGCAGCGCTGACCCAGACGCCGGAAGACGTGCCAAGCGAGGACCGGGCCCCCAATGGCCCTGGCCCCGGTAGCTAGTACCAGGGACCGCCCACACCGCGGGCCGGGATGGCGTCGAGTGTTATTTCCCGGCGCCACCCATCAGTTCGGCCTGAATCACTTCGATCCAGTAGCCATCCGGGTCTTTTACGAAGATGACATTTTTCATTTTGCCGTCATTGGCGCGCTTGATGAACTCGACGCCCATGTCCTCAAACCACGTCTCGGCGCTTTCCAGATTGGGCACGTTGAAGCAGATATGGCCGTACCCCTGTGGGTCCGAGTTGCCGTTGTGATAGGCAAACTCTGGATCGTCCTCGGTGCCCCAGTTATGGGTCAGCTCCAGTAGTCCGCGCTGGCTGAAGGTCCAGATCGTGCGCTCATCCGGGTCTTCCGGCACGCTGTCTTCCGGAGACAGCTGCGTCAGGAAATAGAGCGTGAACTGAAGTTCGGGGAAGTCGAGCTTGCGCAGCAGGCGCATGCCGAAGACGTGAGTATAAAAATGCAGCGCCTTTTCCGGATCCTTGATGCGCACCATTGAGTGGTTGAGGGTAAAGCCCGCGGCGGCTGTCGGAATTTCCTCCGCCACACCCGGGGCCTTCTCGGTAAAGGTGGTCATGTGCCTCTCCTGTAAAACGTGTGCCTGCCAGTGTCGACCATGCCAGGCTCCCCTGCCACGGGCGAACGCATTTTTGGCAAGAGAGCAGGCAATGCTCCCGGTTCAGAAATGGCGCAGTCTTTATTGCGTCACGGCGGGCCTGTGCATATCAATGTGGGGAATGCCATCGTCATCGTAAGGCTCGCTGACCGCGACAAACCCAAAGGACTCGTAGAAGGCGGTCAGATAGACCTGCGCGCCGATCGTGATGCCCAGGCCCGGATAGATCTGCTCGGTGAAACGAATCGCTTCACTCATCAGCGCACGCCCGTATTGATATCCGCGAAAGGCCTCAAGCGTCATCACCCGGCCAATCGAGGGTTCGACAAACTTGTCGCCAGGCCCTACAAGGCGGACATAGGCAGCCAGCTGATCATTCACGGCTGCCCTGAGGTGCCAGGCCAGCGGATCAAGGGCATCCACTTCCTGATAAGCACACTGCTGCTCCACCACGAATACCGTCTCACGCGCTTTCGCGATCTCATAAAACTCGCGCGTGCTGAGCTCATCAAACCTCGACCAGCGAAACTCCAGGGACATGCCGGCTTCTCCTGCCTGTCGCGTTGTTTTTCGAGTACCGAGTGTACAAAAAGGAGAAAGCAGAATGCTGAAAATTTATGGGCGAATCAGTTCCTACAACGTGCAAAAGGTGCTTTGGCTGGCCGACGAACTCTTGCTTGATTACCAGCACACTCCCGCTGGCGGCGAATATGGAGGACTGGACCGTCCCGAGTTTCTGGCCATGAACCCAGGCGGGCGTATCCCGGTCATCGTGGACGGCACGACCATCATCTGGGAAACCCATGCCATTCTTCGCTACCTGGCGGCGCAGTACGGCAACGATAACTTCCAGCGGGAGTCACCCGCGGCACAATCCTTGATCGACCGCTGGGTCGACTGGTCGCTGTCAGAACTGGAACCGGCCTTTTTCGGCGGCATCTTCTGGGGCTATTACCGAACGCCGGACGCGCAGCGTGATCAGGCCGCCATTTCAAGGGCGCTCAAGCGCTGCGATCAACTTTATCAGCGACTTGATGATCAGCTACGCCAACAGCCCTGGCTCAGCGGTGAAACGCTGGGGCTTGCCGATATCCCGGCCGGTACGACACTGTATCGTTACTTCGAGATGGAAGACATTTCACGTCCCGAACTGCCCAATGTTCGACGCTGGTATCAGCAGCTGCAGGCAAGGGCCGCCTATCAACAACACGTGATGCAGCCCTTTGGTGAATTGAAGGGCCGGCTGGCCTACTAGAAAAACCGTTTAAACCCTCACTATCAGAGGACATCGCATGCTGGGCATCCATGATCTTGCCATTTTCATGCTCTCGGGCCTGATCCTGAACATGACGCCGGGGCCGGACTCGCTATTGATCGTGTCGCGAACCGCCACAGGCCGATGGCAGCAGGGCGCGGTGACGGCGCTGGGCATCAGTACCGGCACGCTGGTGCATGTGCTGGCCTCTGCTCTTGGGCTGTCAGCCATTCTGGCCACCTCTGCGATGGCCTTCACGGTGGTTAAATGGGTCGGGGCGCTCTATCTGATCTGGCTGGGTCTGTCGGCGCTGCTCAAGCGGCGCCATCAGACCCCGCAGGCACCGGTGACTCGTACCCGCCCTGCTCGTCTGCGCACCCTGTTTCGCCAGGGCTTTTTGACCAACGTGCTTAACCCCAAGGTGGCGCTTTTTTTCATGGCGTTCATGCCGCAGTTCATTGACCCGACAGCCCCCTTCAAACCAGTCGCCTTTCTGACGCTGGGGCTGATCTTTGATGTCGTAGGCACTCTGTGGAGTGTCGTCCTGATCACCGCTGTCACGCTGGGCGGACAGCGCCTGCGCCCCAGCGCCAGGCTCAAGGCATGGCTTGAGCGCAGCGTCGGGGTTATGTTCGTGGGGCTGGGCATTCGGCTGGCCCTGACGCGCACGCCTCATGCCTGAAAACCTCCGGCGCCCGAAGGCGCCGGAGGTTTCAGCAAGGGCCATGCTTCAGGGATGGCTGCTAGTCAAAATAGCTGAAGGTCTCGCCGGACTCGATATTCAAAAGCGTCTCGTAGATCAGTCGGATAACGTTTTCGACATCCTCGCGCTGCACCATCTCAACGGTGGTGTGCATGTAACGCAGCGGCAGAGAGATCAGCGCCGAGGCCACACCGGTATTGCTGTAGGCAAACGAATCGGTGTCGGTGCCGGTGGCGCGTGACTTGGCGACCCGCTGGAAGGGAATGTTGCCCTTCTCGGCCACGTCCAGGATGCGCTCGCGCAGACGGTTCTGCACCGCCGGGGCCCAGGCAATCACGGGGCCGGCACCCATCTTGTTGCTGCCTTCCTTTTTGGGATCAATCATCGGCGTGTGGGTGTCATGGGTCACATCGGTGACAATCGCCACGTCCGGGCGGATGCGCTCGGCGATCATCTGCGCACCGCGCAGGCCGACTTCTTCCTGGACCGAATTAACGATGTAGAGGCCGAAATCGAGCGTCTTGCCGTTTTCTTTGAGAAGGCGTGCCACCTCGGCAATCATGAAACCACCCATGCGGTTATCCAGCGCGCGGCAGACAAACTTGTTGCCGTTAAGCACGCTGAAGGTGTCCGGATAGGTGATCACGCAGCCGACATGCACGCCGAGCTTTTCGACCTCTGCCTTGTTGTCACAACCCACATCAATAAAGATATTGTCTGGCTTGGGCGCCTGCTCTTCGCTGCCGGGGCTGCGGCGGGTATGGATCGCCGGCCAGCCGAACACGCCTTCCACAATGCCGTTTTTGGTGTGGATATTGACCCGTTTGGAGGGCGCGATCTGATGGTCGCTGCCGCCGTTGCGGATCACATAGAGCAGCCCTTCATCGGAGATGTAGTTCACATACCAGCTGATCTCGTCGGCATGACCTTCGATCACGACCTTGTATTTGGCATCGGGATTGATCACGCCGACTGCCGTGCCATAGGTGTCGGTGAAAAATTCATCGACCCACGGGCGCAGATAGTCCATCCACAGTTTCTGGCCTTCCCACTCGTAGCCGGTGGGGGATGCGTTGTTGAGATAGCGCTCGAGAAACTCAAGCGACTGATCGTTCAAAAGGGTGCTGTTGTCACTCATGATGCGTCCTGTTCGTGCAGTCATTCCGGGATCGATCGATCCGTACGCCCTGACCATGGCGCGAATGAACCCTCGCGTCCAGTCTCGAGCGCTCGAGACAGAGTTCAAAGGGTTAAATACATGAGACCCCGGCCCGCTATCACGGCACCGGGGTCATGACCTGATGAAAAAACGCACAGGCCGAGGTTGATATCAAACAGGCTAAATCGGGTAGTGGCGCGGCCCCAGCTGCACGGTCATCCAGCGCAGGTCGGTAAAGGATTCGATACCGGCCCTGCCGCCAAAGCGCCCGTAGCCGCTGTCCTTGACCCCGCCAAAGGGCATTTGCGGCTCGTCATGCACGGTCGATGAATTAATGTGGCAGATGCCGGATTCGATCTGCCCGGCCACGCGCATGGCCCGCGCCGTATCACGACCAAACACCGCCGCCGACAGCCCGTATTCGCTGTCGTTGGCCACCCGAATCGCCTCGGCCTCATCGGCCACGCGAATCAGGGCCACTACAGGTCCGAAGGATTCCTCGCGATAAAGCCGCATGGTATCGGTGACGCCATCGACCAGCGTGGGCTGCATGATCACCCCTTCAGCCCGACCACCGGTCAAACGCCGTGCGCCCTTGCCTTCTGCATCATCCAGCAGCGCATTGAGCTTGTCGCCCGATGCCCGGTTGATCAGCGTGCCCAGCGCGTTGTTGGCGTCGCGTGGGTCACCGGCACGCAGCCCGGCCACCTTGCGGGCGAGCTTCTCGGCGAATGCATCGGCGATGGCCTCGACCACCACCAGCCGCTCGGTCGACATGCAGATCTGCCCCTGGTTGAAAAACGCCCCGAAGGCTGCGGCTTCCACGGCGGCGTCCAGATCGGCATCCTCAAGCACCAGCATCGGCGCCTTGCCGCCCAGCTCCAGCAGTGCCGGCTTGAGATTGCGGGCGGCGCGCTCGCCGACCATGCGCCCGACATGGGTGGAACCGGTAAAATTGATGCGGCGCACGCAAGGGTGATCAATCAGCGCATTCACCACCTCTGCAGCCTGATCGGGGGCGTTGGTGATCACATTGACGATGCCATCATTCAGACCGGCCTCGACAAGCACCTCACCGATCAGATGATGGGTCGCCGGACACTGCTCGGAGGCTTTCAGAATCACCGTGTTGCCGCAGGCCAGCGGGGTGGCAATCGCGCGAGTGGCCAGAATGATCGGCGCATTCCACGGCGCGATGCCCAGTACGACCCCGCACGGCACGCGCATCCCCATCGCCAGATTGTCCGGCACGTTGGACGGGATCACGTCTCCCCCCACCTGAGTGGTCAGCGAGGCGGCCTCACGCAGCATGCCGGCAGCGACCATCACGTTGAAGCCGGCCCAGCCCGGCGTCGCGCCGGTCTCATTGACCATGCGCTCGATAAACTCGTCCTGACGCGCCTCCATGCGATCCGCGGCGGCGAGCAGCTTCATGCGCCGCTCGCCGGGCCCGGTCTGCGACCAGCGTTTGAAGGCATTTTGGGCGGCCTCGACCGCGGCCACGGCGTCATCAAGCGTTGCCGCCGCGGCGCGGGTCACTACCGTATCGTCGAGCGGATTACGGCGCTCAAACGTTGCTTGCCGCCGGGCCGGTCGCGCCTGGCCTCCGATCAGAAGTTCGAGATTCATGACAGGCTCCATGGATACCGGGAATGATGATCGACCGCTGTACGGGTGATACCGGGCAGCGGCGTGTCCTGCACCCTGTGCTCAGCGACGGTAGCTCTGCAGCCCGGGTTTGATGCTTTTATCATCCAGAAACTGCTTCATGCCCTGTTCGCGACCGTGCTCCGGGTCGAGCAGCTGCGCCTGATCCAGCTTGGCATACAGGTACTCCTCGTTTTGCTCCCAGGTCAGCTCGCGGCACATCTTGAAGCCGGTCTTGGCGGCCCGCAGCACCACCGGGTTCTTCTCGCCCAGTGTCGCGGCCAGGGCCCGGGTGGTCTCGCGCAGCTCGGCAAGCGGGATGCTGCGATTGACCAGCCCCATATCGGCGGCCTGACGGCCGGTAAAGGTTTCGCCGGTCATGATGTAGTAAAGCGCCTGACGGTGACCGACAGTATCGGCCATCGCCTTGCTGACCAGATTGCCCGGGGGGATGCCCCAGTTGATTTCCGACAGGCCGAACACGGCGTCATCGGCCGCAATCGCCAGATCGCAGGCCACCAGTGGCGAGAAGGCGCCGCCGAAGCACCAGCCGTTGACCATGGCAATGGTCGGCTTGGCGTAGTGACGCAGCAGCTTCCACTGCCAGGTCGAGGCATCGCGACGCACCTTCACCCGCACGATCTCGGGGCTGGCATCGATCTCGCGGAAGTACTCCTTGAGGTCCATGCCGGCCGAAAACGACTCGCCGGCACCACTGAGCACCAGCACCCGGGCGTTCTCGTCAAGCTCCAGGGTTTCAAGCACGTCAATCATCTCGCGATTGAGCGTGGGGCTCATGGCGTTGCGCTTGTCAGGGCGATTGAGCGTGACCCAGGCGATGCCATCCTCAACGGTGACATCGACGGTATCCCAGCGGTTGTTGTAGTCGGTCATATCAGGTTACCTGTCAATTTAATATCAAGTAGGTTGATACTTACCTGACGTATACTAGTGCGAACCTTGTCACCTGCAAAGGGGAAATTCTGATCATGACCGACACTTCGGATTCAACTTTCGACGCATTGCCCGAGCCGTCACAGCCGAATGAGAGCGGTCCTCGCGTGCCGTATCTGGTCGGCCGGCTGGACCGCGCCCTGCGAAAGCATATCGGTGAGGCCGTGCGCCCACTGGGACTGACCATGCAGCAGTACACGGCGCTGTCGGTGCTGGCCAGACGCAGTCCGCTTTCCAACGCGCAGCTGGCCGAGCGCTCACTGGTCTCCCCTCAGGCGGCCAACGAGATGATCCGCATGATGGAGCAGCGCGGCCTGGTGATGCGCACCCCCGACCCCTGGCATGGGCGCATCATCCATATCAGCATGACCGAGGAGGGTGAGCACCTGCTGGCCGAGTGCGACCGGGCCGCCGGGGCGCTGGAGGCGACCATGATGGCGTCGCTGGATGATCAGCAACGCGAAGCGTTCGAGCAGTACCTCAAAACAGCGCTCAGGGCGCTGGGGGCGGGGCTGATCTAGCGCGAGCACACGGGGGCCGGCCTCCTGATCATGACGCGCCGGTCACCGCGAACAGATTGATGATGACGTCATCAGGCAGTCGCTGGGCGGCGCCGATAAAGATCGTGCGGTTGAGCCAGCCGAGATCGTCGCTGGCGGTGTGCAGACGCGGCGTGGTCTGAAAGTAATACGCCTCGGCCGGCACGACCTCGCCATTGACCAGTCGTGCCATGACGTCTTTCGGGGCGTGACGATAGCCGGTGTTGGTGACCTCGATGAGTTCGCCCGCATCGGTCTGCAGAAAATAGCGCGCCTCAAGCTCGGCCACGCCATCCGGGCGAAGGGTCTGCCAGTCGCCGCCGCCGGCCAGCACTCGTCCGTTGAGCCCGGGCCCTGAAAAATGGCCGCCGGTGATAGGGATAAAGCGACGACGCCCGAGGCGGTCCTTACCCAGCTCCAGCGGTGCTGCCACATCAACATGAATGCAGGTGACAAACTCGAGCGTCGGCGCCGATGGTCCGTGGTTATCGCTGGTCATGCAGGACGCTCCTCTATTTTTCCGGGGCCTGTGGGCTGTAGACCCTGCGCAGCAGGGCGAGCAGCTGACGGCGCTCAATGTCGCTCAGCCCCTGAGTCGCGGTCAGATCACTCTGCTCCGACAACGCCTTGAGCGTGACCACCAGCGCCTCCCCGGCGCGTGTCAGAAAGATGCCGTACGAGCGTCGATCGCGCTTGCTGCGCACCCGCACCGCCAGCCCTCTGGACTCCAGCGTATTGACCAGATTGACCACCCGCGGCGGGTCGATCGCCAGGGTCTGCGCAAGGCTTGCCTGAGTCACTCCCGGATACCCCTCGATGATCACCAGCGCCGAAAACTGGGCCGGGCGAATGTCGTGCTCGCGCATGGCCTCATCAAAGTGCTTGAACACCTTGAGCTGGGCGCGACGCAGGGCATAGCCCAGACGCTCCTCCAGAATCAGGCCGTCTACCGGACCGGTCTCGACCTCTTCCTGCATCACCTGATGAATCGGCGTTTTTTTGTCACTGACAGGCATGGCGTTGTTCCTCGAACCGGCAGCCAATTAATGGATCAAAGCAACCTTTCCATCAAGTTTAACGCAATTAGCAGTGCCTGCATCCCCTATTTGATGACCTAAAGTCGCATTTCCGGCGCCGGGCAAAGGGATATAGTTACTCTATACAACTATTTCCGGTATCGGTCAGCATCACTCCCATTTTTCATCACCCCCATCATGGAGCGCGCCATGAGGTCCGACAGCAGTTCCCTGCAGGAGCACGACACGTCAGATACGTCATATCACCTTGATGGCGGTAGCCTCGGGCCCTTCCCGCGCTGTCTGACCGAGCGCCTTGTCATGTGGGCGCAAACGCGCACGGACAGCGTGTTTCTGGCTCAGCGCGCTGCCGGCGCTGACATCCCGGGTGAAGAACTGCCCCCGTGGGTCACCCTGACATTTGGAGAGGCGGCAACGCGCATGGTGCATCTCGCCCAGGCGCTGCTTGATCACGACCTGTCACCGGACCGGCCGCTGGTCATTCTTTCCGGCAACGATCTCCACCACGCCCTGCTGACCTGTGCCGCCCTGCATGTCGGCATTCCCTGCGTGCCCGTCTCACCGGCCTACGCGCTGATGAAAGGGGATCACGCCCGGCTGCGCCACGCGCTGGAGACGGTAACCCCTGGCATGATCTTCGTTGACGATGAAGCCCGTTTTGCGGCCGCACTGGACGCCGTGGGACACGGAGAGACTCCGCTGGTAGCAACCCGACCATCGGCGCGGGCGCACGCTTTCGAGAGCATGGCCGACACGCCGCTCAGAGGCGACAGCGTCGAACGCGCTCACGAGGCCGTGACCGGCGACAGCGTGGCCAAGCTGCTGTTCACCTCGGGCTCGACCGGCATGCCAGGAGCGGTCATCAACACCCAGCGCATGCTCTGCAGCAACCAGGCCATGCTGGCGCAACAGCTGCCCTTTCTGGCAAGCACCCCGCCGGTGCTGGTGGACTGGCTGCCCTGGCACCACACCTTCGGTGGCAACACCATTCTGGGCATGGCGCTCTATCATGGCGGCGCGCTGTATATCGACGACGGTAATCCGACGCCCGAGGGCGTGCGCAAAAGCGTTGCCAACCTGCGCGAGATCTCGCCGACCTTTTACTGCAACGTGCCGAAAGGGTTCGAGGCGCTGGCCGGCCACCTGCGGGACGACACCGAGCTGCGCGACATTTTTTTCAAGCGTCTTGAAATGATGCATTTCGGCGGCGCGGTGCTGCCGGGGCATGTCAGGAGAGCGCTTGAGGCACTGGGCCGCACGGCCACCGGCCGGGCACTGCCGATGCTGGCAGGGCTCGGTTCCACCGAGGCGTGTCTGGCGTTTTCTACCGTTGAGGACGCCGACATTCCGGGCCTGATCGGCCGCCCGGTGCCCGGCCTGCAGGTCAGGCTGGTGCGCTCGGAAAACAAGTGGGAGGCGCGTCTGAAAGGCCCCAGCGTCACCCCCGGCTACTGGCGTGATCCCGAGCGCACCCGGGAGGCCTTTGATGAGCAGGGCTATTACTGCACCGGTGACGCCATGCGCCCTCTCGAGCCGGGCAACCCCGGCGCCGGGCTGGTCTTTGACGGCCGGCTCAGCGAAAACTTCAAACTCTCCAGCGGCACCTGGGTCAACGTGGGCGCGCTGCGCCTGGCCGCCGTTGACGCGCTGGCCCCCGTGGTCCAGGACATCGTGATCGTCGGTGAAGGGCGCGATTACCTGACGGCGCTGGTAGTGCTGCATCCGGCCGGCTGCCGACAGCAGCTGGGGTGCGAGGTGGACATTGACCCGGCAGCGCTGGCCCACGATGAGGCCCTTCGCGCGTTTATGACCCGGCGGCTGAGCGACTTTTGTACCGGCCGATCAAGCTCCATGTGCCTGGAGCGCCTGCTCATCCTCGACTTCCCGCTTTCGCTGGACCGGGGCGAGGTGACCGACAAGGGATCGGTCAACCAGCGGCTGGTCCGCGAAGGCTATCCGGCGCTGATCGACGAGCTTTATGCCGCCCCCCCTTCTTCGCGTCTGATACTGCCGACATGATCGATACCCCCATAATCTCACCGGCCTGATGCCCCCGAGCGCTTGCCAGAACGCCGACGATATCGTCGGCGTTTTCATTGACCCATCGGTAAGCGATGCGCTATCCGGTAACCAGATACAGGCTGAGCGCCGGAAACAGGATCAAAAGGGCCAGGCGTACAAAGTCCGAAATAATAAACGGCGTGACGCCGCGAAAGATCTCGCCCAGCCCCACGTGGGGCGCCATCGCCTTGATGACGAAGACATTCATGCCAACCGGCGGTGTAATCAGTCCCAGCTCGACGGTCAGCACCGTGACGACGCCAAACCAGACCGGGTCGATCCCCACGGACTGAATGATCGGATAGACCACCGGCACGGTGATCACCAGCATGGCGAGCGAATCCATGAACATGCCGAGAATGAAATACATCGCCAGAATGCATAAAAGCACCGCGATCGGCGAAAGCTCGAGGCTATAGAGATAGTCCGAAATGGAAAACGAGATACGCGACACCGAGATGAAATAACCCAGCGTCTCGGCGCCCACCAGCATGAAAAATACCACTGTCGAAAGTGCCAGAGTCTCCTGCAGCGCCCGCCACAGCCCGGCACCGCGCATGCCCTTGAAAAGGGCGTAGAGCAGAGTCGCAAAGGCGCCGATACTGGCCCCTTCGGTGGGAGTGAAGATCCCGAAGTAGATGCCGAGAATGATCAGCAAAAACACGCCGAAAAAAGGCACCAGCCCGGTCAGCGAAGCCAGCTTCTCCGACCAGCGGGTCGGCTCGCCGGCCACGGCCAGTGATGGGCGAAGCTTCATCACCACGGTGATGGTCAGGCAATAAAACAAGAGCCCCATCAGGCCCGGAATCAGCCCGGCCATGAACATGTCGCCCACCGACTGCTCGGTGAGAATGGCGTAGATCAGCAGCGCGATACTGGGCGGGATCATGATGCCCAGCGTGCCCCCGGCGGCCAGCGCTCCGGTGGCCAGCCCCCGGTTGTAGCCGTAGCGCTCCATCTCCGGCAGGGCGACCCGCGTCATGGTGCTGGCCGTCGCCAGCGACGAGCCGGAGATCGCCGAAAAGATGCCGCAGGAGCCGATCGCCGAGATCGCAAGCCCGCCCTTCCACCCACCACATAGGGTGCGAGTGGCCTCAAACAGCTTGCCGGCCATGCCCGAGTGCGCCGCCAGCACGCCCATCAGAATGAACATCGGGATGGCGCTGAAGCTGTAGTTGGTCAGTACCTCGACCGGCACCGAACGCACCATGGAGAGCGCCGCGCTCCAGCCGATGATCTGGGCAAAGCCGCCCACGCCAATCAGCAGCATGCTCAACGCCACCGGCACACGCAGTACCAGCAGCAACAGCAACAGCCCAAGACCCAGCGCGCCGATCATTTCACTGCCCATGTCAGATCTCCTCGACCGATGCGACGCGGTAATTAAAGACCAGCCCCAGCACCGCAAAGATCAGGCTGCGAACGCCCAGCAGCAGACTCAACCCGGCCGCCACCGCGTAGATCGGCCCCATCGGCAGTCGCAGGTCCTGGGTGACCTCCCCATGACCCTCGGCGCTGACGGCTGAATCCCACAGCCCCAGCGCCACGAGCAGGCCCAGCGCGGTAAAGCCCAGCAGATAGAAGCCGTTGAGGCGGGTCTTGAGAGTTTCGTTGAGCCGGTGGCTGAACGCCTCGACCACCACCTGCCCCTTTTCGACGTTGGCGGCCATCGAAGCCAGCAGGGCAAACAGCATCAGATAACTGACCATCTCCACACTGCCCGTGATGCGCAGCGTCACCGCACCGTCAGTGAGGCGGTACAGATAACGCAGCGTCACGTCAGCCACGGTGACCGCCAGCATGGCCGCGAGCGCCACACCGGCCACGAACCGGCCGAGCACTTCCAGCCAGCGTCCAAGTCCAAGAAGTCCCTGCTGCATCGCCATCCCTCCGGTTCAGACGTGGATATCGATCTCAGGAGGCCTTCGCATCACAGGCATTCCGGGCATCAAGGGCGGCTTGGTAGACGTCACGGCCCTGATCGATGCCGCGCGATTCCAGCCCGCTTAAATAGCCTTCGATGCCCTGCTTCAGGGGGCCCTGCCAGTCGGGATTGTCCAGCGGATGATCGATCACGCGGATGGTGTCGCCAGCCGCTTCGGCTTCCTGTTTCCCGGCGGCATCAAGACGTGAGAAGACAGCACCGGCGTTTTCGGCCCATTTCATGCCGGAGTTGGCATCGATGACCGCACGCTGGCTGTCGCTGAGACGTTCATAGGCGCGCTTGTTCATGGCGGCCACGAACACCACGGCGTAAAACGGCACCTGGGTGTGGTAGTGGGTCAGCTCGTTGAGCCGAAAAACCTTCATGCCCTCCCAGGGGAAGCTCAGACCGTCCAGCACGCCGCGCTGCATCGAGGTGTAGATGTCCGGCGCCGGCATGCCCACCGGACGGGCGCCCATGCTCTCGAGCATGTCTCCGGCCACCGCGGTCGGGCGTCGGATGCGCAGGCCATTGAGGTCGGCCGGCGTCTGCACATCGGTCCTGCGGGTATGGATATAGCCCGGCCCGGTAGTGAACATGAACAGCACGTGGCTGTCCTTGTACTCATCACCAAAGCGACCCTCGTCATACAGGGTCTGCACGATGCAGGCGCCCTGCGAGGCGTTGTCGATCACCCCTGGAAGCTCGGCGATCTGGGACAGCGGAAAGCGCCCGGCGGTATAGCCCTGGGCGGTCACCCCGATATCGGCGATGCCCCTGACAGTGGCGTCATAGGTATCGTCGGCCTTGCTCAGGGTCTGGGAGGGGAAATCCTGCACCCGCAGCTCGCCACCCGATTGCTCCGTGACCGCCTGTGCCCAGGCCTGAAAGATTTCCTTGTCTGTGGTCGAGCCACCGGGCCAGAAATGCGACATGCGAAGCGTGGTATCCGCCTGGCTGTGGCCGGCCCCAAGCAGGGCAATGGCGGCGGTCAATACGAAGGTGCCAAAACGAGTGTTCATGAGCGTTCCCGGTCCCGAATGGAAAATCGTTTCTTTTATTGCAGCGAAATGTTCGCCATAAGCACAAAAGTTCGCTTTAGATCACACAGTAAACTGCCCTCCGGAGTCGAGATAGCCGGACTTTAGTTGAGCCCGAGAGGCCGACGTCACATCAGTGCCTCAAGTGGCAGCCCGACATAGTTTTCGGCAATGGTAGTGAGTCCGGCCCGGGAACCGGTGGCATACTCAAGCTCGGCCTGTTGCAGGCGGCGCTCGAAATTTTCCTGATCGGAGAATCGGTGCAGGTTGGCGGTCATCCACCACGAAAAACGCTCGGCCTTCCAGACGCGGCGCAGGCAGATCTCGGAGTAGCGGGTGATGAGGTCGGTGCGGCCGTCACGATAGATACCGGTCAGTAGGTGATAGAGGGTATGAACGTCGCTGGCCGCCAGATTCAGCCCCTTGGCGCCAGTGGGCGGCACGATATGAGCCGCATCGCCGGCCAGAAACAGGCGGCCGTACTGCATGGGCTCAACCACAAAACTGCGCAGCGGCGCGATGCTCTTTTCGATCGAAGGGCCGGTGACCAGCCTCTCGGCGACATCATTGGGCAGGCGCGCGGCCAGCTCCGTCCAGAAACGATCATCCGACCAGGCCTCGACGTTCTCCTCGGCCGGCACCTGCAGGTAGTAGCGGCTAAGATGGCGCGAGCGCATGCTGCACAGGGCAAAGCCGCGCGCGTGGCTTGAATAGATCAGCTCGTCGTTGACCGGCGGCGTCTCGGAGAGCATCCCCAGCCAGCCAAACGGATAGACCCGCTCAAAGGTCTTGAGACGGTCCTTGGGAATCGAGCGGCGCGACACGCCGTGGAAGCCGTCACAGCCCGCCACGTAGTCACACTCGAGCTCGACGTGCTCGCCGTCTTTCTCAAGGGTTACCCGCGGTCGCTCGGTGTCGAGAGCGTGCAGCGCTACCTCATCGGCCTCATAGATCGTGGTCGCCCCGGCAGCGACGCGGGCCGCCATCAGATCCCGGGTGACCTCGGTCTGGCCGTAGACCATCACTGTCTTGCCACCGGTCAACCCGGCCAGGTCGATGCGCACGCGGCGCTGATCGAGCGCCAGCTCAAAGCCATCATGCACAATGCCCTCCTGCGCCATGCGCTGATCCACGCCGGCCTCGCGCAGCAGATCCACCGTGCCCTGCTCCAGCACGCCGGCGCGGATGCGCCCCAGCACGTAGTCGCCCGAGCGGCGCTCGATGATTACATTGTCAATGCCCTGGCGCTGTAGAAGCTGGCCCAGCAGCAGACCAGCAGGGCCGGCGCCAATAATGGCCACTTGTGTACGCATCACGAACTTCCGTTTCAGAAATGATGCGTCACATTGTCAGCCTCGCGGTACGCGTCTTTAAGGCACAAATGAACGACGAAATGACAATATCCACGGATTCACCGCTGACTTTAGTCTGTCACTCACCCTTCACGCGGGAGTGTTGCGATGACGATCGCCCAGACAGTGCCCGTTTTTCGTCTCTACGGAGAAACCCGGGACTGGCCCACGCCGGATCTGCTGCACTGTGAGACCATTGCCGATCGCAGCCGGCCGCACGGCTGGTATATCAGACTCCATCGCCACGCCGATCTGATGCATCTGCTGCTGTTGACCCAGGGCGGTGGCCACGCGCATCTCGGCGAGCTGGCCTGTCAACTGACGCCGCCGGCGCTGATCTGCGTGCCGGCCACGGTGTCCCATGACTTTCACTTTTCACCGGATACCGAAGGCCATATCGTCACCCTGGCGCGTCCGCTGGTGGAGCAGCTCCAGCAGCGTCTGCCCCAGGCGCCGGTGCTGCAGCACGCCGATCACTACGTCCTCGCCGATCGCGCCGAATGCATACCCCTGACGGCACTGTTCGAGCAGCTGAACACCGAATACCGCCATACCCCGATGGGCCAGCACGAGGGGCGCGAAGCCATGCTCAACGCCCTGATCGAGGCAGTCGTTGTGCAGCTGTGGCGCCGTGCGCGCTGGCAGCCGCATCATCATCGCGCCGCACCCCACCGGGGAGAGCAGCATCTACAGCGTTATCAGGCGCTGATCGAGACCTGCTTTCGTGACCAGCCCACCGTGCCGCAGATGGCGGCGGATGTAGGCATCAGCAGTGCCCATCTCAACGAGCTCTGTCGAGCGCTGGCCGGGCGCAGTGCGCTGCAGCTGTTGCACGATCGGCTGCTGCTCGAAGCACGTCGGCAGCTCACCTACACCCGTCACAGCGTGGCCGCCATCAGCGACCAGCTCGGCTTTTCCGAACCCGGCTATTTCACCCGCTTTTTCAAGCGCCACACCGGCGAGACGCCGCGCGCCTTTCGCCAGCGTTTGCCCTGAAGGCATTGATCAGCGGCCCGGCTCAGCGCCTGTCGGGAGGATCAAGACTCAGCAGCTCGCCGTAGCGCAGCCCGATATAGGCATGCTCGCGCATGAGCATCTCGGCCCGCGCGCCTTCGCCCTGTCGCAACGCCTGAACGATGGTCTGATGCTGGGTCTGAGCAACATGAAGCTTGCGATACTCCCGATCCAGCGCCTGCGTATCGAGAATGATCGAATCCGCCGAGGCAAAGGGCAGGTGGTCGTTGCGCGCCAGCGCATCACCAATCACCGAGCTGCCAATGGATCCAATGATGGTAGTGTGAAAGCACTCATTGAGTTCGCTCCAGACGGTCACATCGTCAGCCTCCAGAAAGCCTTTCTCAAGCACCGCATGCCCGCGGTCAAGGCAGTCGATCAGTTGCGCCTCAAGCGCCGTCGACAGGCCCTGCTCTGCCAGTCGTCGAGCTGCGACCCCTTCCAGCGCTCCCCGCACCTCCAGCGCACAGAGAATGTCCGTCTCGGTGAAGGCGCGCACGCGATAACCGCGCTGCCCGGCGCGCTCCAGAAGCCCTTCCTGTTCCAGAGTACGAAAGGCCAGCCGGACCGGGGTGCGTGACACCCCCAGATGCTCGGCCACATGCAACTCGGCCAGACGCTCACCTGCCGGGTAGCGCCCCTCGCGAATCCACTGGCGCAGACTGGCCACCACACTCGTATTGTTTTTGCTCACCGCCCTGCCCCGCGTCAAAAAAGCCTTTAGAGAATACTGCTGGCGCCAATGGATCCAACCAAAGCATATATTGACCAATCAAGCCTCGAAGAGCTCTACTCTGGATCCAATAACATATTAATAATTCATCCGCTGATGAGGACCACACCATGTTTCCCAAAAACGTCTGGTATGTCGCCTGCACGCCTGAAGAGATTGATGATAAGCCGCTGGGCCGTACCGTCTGCAATGAAAGGATCGTGTTCTTTCGCGCCGAGGAAGGCAAAGTCGCCGCCGTCGAGGATTTCTGTCCGCACCGAGGCGCGCCGCTGTCGCTCGGTTTCGTGCGCGATGGCCAGCTGGTCTGTGGCTATCACGGGCTTGAGATGAACTGTGAAGGCAAATGCTCGAGCATGCCCGGCCAGCGCGTGCGTGGTTTTCCTGCCAACCGCACCTATCCGGTGGTCGAACGCCACGGGTTTATCTGGGTCTGGCCGGGCGAGGCCGACAAGGCCGACCCCGAACTGATCCCGGAGCTGCACTGGGCCGAAAGCCCCGACTGGGCCTACGGCGGCGGGCTTTATCACATTCAGTGCGATTATCGCCTGATGATCGACAACCTCATGGACCTGACCCACGAAACCTACATTCACGCCTCCAGCATCGGCCAGGCCGAAATCGAGGAAGCCGCGCCCGAAACCGTGGTCAACGGTGATGAAGTCATCACTCGCCGGGAGATGGAAAACATCACCGCGCCACCGTTCTGGCAGGCGGCACTGAGGGGCAACAACATGGCCGAGGACATGCCGGTGGATCGCTGGCAGGTCTGCCGCTTCACACCGCCCAGCCATGTGCTGATCGAGGTCGGCGTCGCCGCGGCCGGCAAGGGCGGCATCAATGCGCCTGCCGAGTCGCGCGTGGCCAGCGTCGTGGTCGATTTCATCACGCCGGAAACCGAGACCTCGCACTGGTACTTCTGGGGCATGGCGCGCAACTTCAATCCGCAGGACGAGGCGCTGACCGAGCGCATCAAGGAGGGTCAGGGCAAGATCTTTGCCGAGGATCTGGAGATGCTCGAATCCCAGCAGAAAAACCTGCTGGCATACCCCAACCGCCGCCTTTTAAGCCTCAACATCGACGGCGGCGGTGTGCGTGCCCGGCGCATTATTGATCGCCTGCTGACCGAAGAAGCCGCGCCCTCCCCCGGTGCTGCCGCCGCCGGCTGAAGCGCCTTTCGCCCACGACCCAGCGATCAATGACGAACGGCGCCCGGCGCCGTTCGTCCCTTGAGTCGGTTTGCTACCGAACAGGAGTTCCGTGATGAGCAACACAACACTTTCCATGTTCGTGCAGGTGATCGAGCGGCGCGTCGAGGCCGAGGACGTCATCGCTCTGACGCTGGCCGACCCGCACGGCCGACCCCTGCCCGCCTTCAGCGCCGGCGCCCATATCGACGTACGCGTCAGCGATCAGATCACCCGCCAGTATTCGCTGATCGGCCAGCCCGACACCCGTGATCGCTACCACATTGCCATCCTGCGCGAGCCCGCCTCACGCGGCGGCTCGGCCGCGCTGCATGACACCTTCAATGAGGGCGATCTGCTCCAGATCAGCGCCCCGCGCAATCACTTCGCACTCGAACCAGCCCCGCATACGCTGCTGTTTGCCGGCGGCATCGGCATCACGCCGATTCTGTGCATGTTTGAACGCCTGACACAGACGCATGCCGACGTTGAGCTGCACTACGCCGCCCGCACCCGGACGCGCATGGCCTTTGCCGAACGCCTTGAGGCGAGCGACAGTGCCGAGCAGGTGCATCTCTACTACGACGACACCCCTGACGCCGGCCGGCTTGATGTCACCGCACTGGCCGCGGCAGCACCGAGGGATACCCATGTTTACGTCTGCGGGCCGGCGGGGTTTATCGATCACGTGCTGTCGACGTTCAAGGCTCACGACTGGCCGCAGGATCAGCTGCACTGCGAGCACTTCAGCGGCGCAGCGCAAGGGGATGAGGATGACACCAGCTTCGAGATCAAAATCGCCAGCAGCGGCGCCACCTTCACCGTGCCCGAAGACAAGAGCGTCTATCAGGTGCTGACCGAAAACGGCATCGAGATCATGGTCTCCTGCGAACAGGGCGTGTGTGGCACCTGCCTGACCCGCATTCTGGAAGGCGAACCCGACCATCGCGATCTATATCTTGAAGAGCATGAACACGCCGCCAACGATCAGTTCACGCCCTGCTGCTCGCGTGCCAAAAGTCGGCTACTGGTACTGGATCTGTAATGGAATAATTTCGCTGGATCGGGCGATCGCTTAAAGGCAAGCGCCCGGTCAAATCATTACCCTGTATTGCTACACACTTGCCATAGCATGTTGATAACGATGTTCCTGCGTCTCGCCCCCATAACCGTAGGCGCTAGCCCTGCAATCGATAATATGAATATTTGAATGCGGATGGATATCGCCAATCAGTTTCGTCAGTAGATCGAATGCGTCGCGATGATAGCGAGCTTTTTCTTCTCGGGTATTAGTTTCATCTGTAACCGTAACTTCCAGCCTGAATGAGTTTTTTCCCAATTCCTGAAGGGATCGTCCGGAAATAAACCAGTCTTCGCGGGGAAAGTAGTCAACCATGAGCATAGTGGCATTGTATGGCTTATCGAGTGACGATGCGGTCAATTGACCGAGCTCATGGGCTACACGCCGGGTCAGCTCATCGTTAGAGGCACCAGAAATAGTAAGGGTAATTCGCGGCATGCTGTAGCTCCTTGGATAAAAGGGAGCAATTACCATGACGCTTCCCAAGCCATCGGAAAAACGGGAAAATCCGATGTCATCCAACAGATAATCGCATGGATGACTTTTATGCGCCGATTTGATCTGGAACTGCTGTACGCATTGGTTACGGTAGCTGATAGCGGCAGTTTTACCGCTGCGGCTATTCGATTGTGCCGTTCCCAGTCTGCGGTTAGTGAGCAGATACGCAAACTTGAAGAATTTTGCGGATCAATTCTTTTTATTCGCAGGAAAACTGGTGTTCAGCTTACGGCAGCGGGAGAGCGCCTCCTGCCACAGGCCAGAGAGCTGCTCAAACTAAACGATCTCGTTTATAGAGACATTCAAAGCGATGAATTGTCGGGGACGCTTCGCTTGGCGATTACCGACTATTTTCGACCCGATGACATTGCCAATGTCTTGCGGCGTCTGCAACGTGATTACCCGAAACTAAAACTGCATGTCGATATCCAACCAAGCGCACTGATCGATCAAAACGTATGTAATGCCAATTACGACATTGGCCTTGTCATGAAGCCTTTGCCGATAGGAGATTTCCTTCCAGAGGGATGGCTTGAACTATATCGAGAACCACTGCATTGGGTCGCAGCGGACAAGCTCGTGACCAAGCTCAGGCCACTGCCTTTAGTGATGATGCCTGAATCATGCACGATGCATCGCCTTGCGATACATCAGCTACATCAGCACGGAACGCCCTGCGAAATCATCCATTCAGCCTCTGGTGTCACAGGACTTCAGTTGGCGCTGGCTGCAGGATTGGGACTTGGCTGTCTGAATACTTCCAGCATTAACAAGTCCCTTGTTCGTCTTGGTCGAGAAGATGGCTTGCCGGATCTGCCAGAAGCAGCGTTCGCATTGATACCTGGAACCCTACAAACACCTTTCCAAAAAAAGGTATGCACCATACTGACCGATATATTGCGCCGTTCCTGAGAAAATATATTGAGAGTATTTACCTCAATATATTTCCGTATTGATTTCAGAAGTCGAAAAACACTGTCTCGCCTTCGCCCTGAAGGCGAATATCAAAGCGATAGCGTTCCACACCGTCACCGCTGTCGGACTCGCGCCGAGCCAGCAGGGTCTGGCGACGCGTGGGCGATTCAATGGCATTAAAAACCGGACAGCCCGCATTGGCCTCGCTTTCATCCTCAAAGTAGAGCCGGGTGTTGAGGTGGATATTAATGCCGCGGGCAAACACCGTCAGATTGATGTGCGGCGCCATCTGCCGACCGTTGCCAAGCGTTACGGCGCCGGGCTTGATGGTGAGAAACTGCCATTCGCCGTCATTTTCCACCGTCGCGGCCGTCCGTCCGAAGCTGTTAAATGGCGCATCACTGTCAAACCGGGGCTGATACTCGCCGCTGGCATCCGCCTGCCAGGCCTCCAGCAGGGCATCACGGACAGTATCGCCATTGCCGTCGATGACCCGGCCGATGACCTCGATACGCTCTCCTTCGGCCTGATCACCGGCCAGCCGGTTCCAGATCTCCTGCTCCCGCGGCGGCAGGCCGGCGATATCGAGCGCCAGTCCAATATGGACATAGGGGCCGGCGGTCTGCGAGGCGGTTTCGCGCAGCACGCCATCCGCCATCGGTTGCGCATTGGGCTGTTGCATGACTGATCTCCTTTTCACTTAACCCTGATTTTCAAACCAGGTTTGCAGTTCACCGCGCACGACAAGATCAAAGCGATAGGTCAGACAGTCCATGGTACGGCTGTGGGCCATATCCAGCCGCCCGACCATGGTGGCCACGGCCTCGGGGTCGCGCAGCGTTTGTACGATGGGACACAGCGGAATCAGCGGGTCGCCCTCGAAATACATCTGGGTGATCAGGCGTGTCGAGATCGAAGGCCCCATCACGGAGACGTGAATATGGGCCGGGCGCCAGCTGTTGATGTCGTTGGGCCAGGGATAGGGACCGGGCCTGATGGTGCGAAAGCGATACCAACCCTGCTCATCGGTCAGACAGCGCCCCACGCCGCCAAAGCCGGGGTCCAGCGGGGCAAGATACTGGTCCTTCTTGTGCCGGTAGCGCCCGCCGGCGTTGGCCTGCCACATTTCCACCAGCGTGTGGGGAATGGGCTTGCCGAACTGATCGATGACCCGACCATGCATCATGATGCGCTCGCCGATCGGCAGTCCCGAGTGCTGCGGATCCTCACGGAAGTTGAGCAGCAGATCATTGTCGTGCGGCCCCATGCGCAGGTTTTGAAAATCCGGACCGGACAGCTCGGACAAGGTGGGTTTCAGCAGACTGACCAGCGCCTGGCGCGGTGAGCGGGCCACCGATGTCTTGTAGCCTGGCGTGTGAGGGGCGGGGTGCCAGTTGCGATCGCGCGGTACAAAGCGCCTGTTCTCTATATCCGACATGGCTTGCATCTCGTGGGTGAATGAAGCGCTCGGCGGGCGGGCAGCGGTGCAGGAAAGAAGTGCCTTACCGGCGATTTGTTCGCGATATGAACACTTCTTTGTGATGCGAACCAAACTATGGAGCCGGTCTGCAAAAGGCAATCACCACTTTGGTCGCAGATCGGTCAACCGGTTTGAGGGATAGTGCAGGCACAAGAGGCCTGCCCGACAGGGGTGACTGCAGAGGGCTTACTGCATGTGACGGGCCAGCTGATCGCGTTTTTCCAGCAGCAGCGGCAGGAAGTCCTCTCTCAACTGCTGCTCGGAGATACGCATGGCGTTGGTGCTGATATTGATCGCCCCCAGCAGCCGCCCGGTCCCGGCATACAGTGGCACCGCCAGCGAGCGCAGACCGGAATCAAGCTCCTGATCCACAATGCAGTAGCCGTCGCGGCGCACCCGCTCGATCTCGGCGCGAAAGGCGGTCATATCGGTCAGGGTGTACTCGGTATGAGCCTCGAGCGTCACGCCCTCGAGCAATCCATCAAGCGTGGCTTCCTCCAGCTGCGCCAGCAGCGTGCGCCCCATCGAGGTGTAAAGCGCCGGCAGCCGGGTGCCGACCGACAGCGTAATGGCCATCAGCCGATGGCGAGCAGCCGAGCGGGCGGCGTACACCACGTCGAGCCCGTCGAGCACGCCGAGTGAGGCCGATTCGCCCGTGCGCTCGGTCAGCGCTTCCAGCCCCTGCTGGACCACCGAGTGATAGTTATTGGCCGACAGAAACGAATAGCCCAGCGACAGCACGCGCGGTGAGAGCTCGAACTGACGCTTGCGCCGCGCCACGTAGCCCAGCGCCTGCAGGGTCAGCAAAAACCGGCGGGCCCGGGCCCGATTCATGCCGGTGCGGGTGGCCACCTCGCTGAGCGTCATGCTGCGATGCTCATGGTCAAAGGCAGAGATGACCTCAAGCCCACTGGCCAGGGCCGTCACAAAATCTCGATCGTCCGGCGTAATCGCGGCATCGTCGTCGCCGTCGGTCGGCTTCACCATCAAGGGGTCTCCTGAAAAAGGGATCAACAGGCATCCACCAGGCGGCCGGTACCAACGCTCGCCAGCCGTCAGAGCGCATGCCAGGATAAGGGTGTTCGCTCAACGTACAAAAGGTCGCAGAGTATCTGCACCAGCGCAATAGCGGGGAGACATCATGGCCGTGGCCTTTCTTCAGCACCCTTTCATGAGTCAGGCGGCGCTTGAACATTTTGACAGCGCCGCCCTGGTCGATGCCATGAGGCATTTCGAGCTGGCCCTGGCCGACAGCGAAGAGCGCCACGGCGTGCTGCCCGCAGGTACCGGCGAGACACTGCGACAGCATCTTGCCGGCCACGTGTTTGATCTCGAGGATCTGGAAAACGGTACGGCGCTGGGGGGCAACGTGGCCATTCCCTTCGTGCGTCAGGCAAAAGCCGCCCTGCCCGAAGATCTGCGGTCTCATTTTCATTTTGCCGCTACCAGCCAGGACGTACTCGACAGCGCCCTGATGCTGTTGAGCCAGCGCCGCCTGCCCACTCTGCTGACGCTGGTTCAGCGCAACCTGAGCGCACTGGCTGCCCTGATGGACCGCCACCGCGATACCGCCATGATCGGGCGCACACTGATGCAGCAGGCCCTGCCGATCACCTTTGGCATACGCGCCGCCCAGTGGGCCCTGCAGCTCGATGAGGCCAGGGCGCGTCTGGAAAAGATCGTCACGACGGGGCTGCCGCTGCAGTTCGGCGGACCAGTGGGCATTCACAACGGCCTCGAAGACGGACTCGCCATCATGGAAACGCTGGCCGCCTCGCTGGGGCTGCGCGCCCCGCTGCTGCCCTGGCATACCGACCGCCAGCCGATTCATGCCCTGATCACCGCACTCGATGCCCTGGCTGTAGCCGCCGACAAGATCGCTCTCGATGTGGCCCTGCTGGCACAAAGCGAGATCGGTGAGCTCAGCGAACCCGCGGGTGACGGCGTGGGGGGCTCCTCGTCGATGGCCCACAAGCGCAATCCGGTGCGCTGCGCGCTGATCCGCACCGCCACTCGCCACGTTCATGGCCACACGGCCACCGTGATCAACGCCGCCAGCCAGCCACTGGAGCGCGGTCTGGGCGAGTGGCACAGCGAGTGGGCGCCGCTGATCGAAAGCCAGCAGTTACTCGAAGGTGCCCTGTTACAGCTCGCCGTGCTGCTGGAAGGGCTGGAAGTTCACGACGAGGCCATGGCCGCAAGGCTTGACGCACTCGGCGTGGCCGCCCGACATGATCGCGACAGCAGCCACCGTCAGATTGATCGGGTGCTGGCGCACCTGGCCCGGTAGTCACGCGGGTCGATGAGGCCCCCTCCCGACTCGCTTATAGACCTTGGTCGCATTTTTGCTGCCGTCGCCCTCATGCGTCGGCGGCATTTTTTGCTTTCAAAACAATCTCCTGCCAGCGGGGCTGACAGATTTCCACGTCATTATCCACCTCCAAACGTGTATTGACGGCCTGCTCGGCCTCGCCCTAATCTGGTTCGCAGTGCAAACATAAAGTTCACATGGCGAACAAAGAGGGCCTTCTCATGGCTGAGTTTCTTTCGCTCCACGAGGCGATCGCCCGCCACGTCCACGATGGCGACACCGTGGCGCTGGAAGGGTTTACCCATCTCATTCCGTTTGCCGCCGGCCATGAGATCATCCGCCAGAAGCGCCAGAACCTGACGCTGATTCGCATGACGCCCGACCTGCTCTATGACCAGATGATCGGCATGGGCTGTGCCTCGAAACTGATCTTCTCCTGGGGCGGCAATCCCGGAGTCGGCTCCCTGCATCGCCTGCGCGATGCGGTCGAGAAGCACTACCCCGCGAAGCTGGAGATCCTTGAGCACAGCCACGCCGCCATGGCCTGCGCCTGGGAGGCGGGTGCTGCCGGGCTGCCGCTGGCCGTGCTGCGCGGCTACATCGGCAGTGACCTGCCGCGGGTCAACCAGGACATTCGCCATATCGACTGCCCCTTTACGGGGGAGCGCCTGGCCGCCATTCCAGCCAATCGGCCCGATGTCACCGTCATTCATGCCCAGAAGGCAGACCGGGCAGGCAACGTGCTGATCGAGGGCATCATCGGCGTGCAAAAGGAGGCCGTACTGGCCGCCCGCCGCAGCGTGGTGACCGTTGAGGAAGTCGTGGACAGCCTTGAGGCCCATCCCAATGCCTGCGTGCTGCCGGCCTGGGCGATCAGCGCCATCGCCGTCGCCCCCGGCGGCGCCGCACCGTCCTATACCCACGGCTACTACGGTCGGCGCAACGACTTCTACAAGCAGTGGGACACCATCGCCCGCGACCGCGACACCTTCCGCCAGTGGATGGAAGACCACGTCATGAATGTCGAAGAAGGAGTATCTGCATGAGTGACATGCCCCCTGTCCATGACAGCACGACGGCGCGTGACTACACCGCCACCGAAATGATGACCGTGACGGCCTCGCGCGCGCTGACCAACGGCACCACCTGCTTTGTCGGCATCGGTCTGCCCAGCGAGGCTGCCAATCTGGCCCGCCTGACCCATGCCCCCGACACGGTATTGATCTACGAATCCGGCACCCTGCAGACACGGCCCGACGTGCTGCCGCTGTCGATCGGTGACGGCGAACTGTGCGACACGGCGCTGTCCACCGTGTCGGTGCCGGAGATGTTTCGCTACTGGCTGCAGGGCGGCCGGGTCGATGTGGGCTTTCTCGGCACCGCCCAGATTGATCGCTACGCCAATCTCAACACCACGCTGATCGGTGACTACCGCGAACCAAAGGTACGCCTGCCCGGTGGCGGCGGGGCTCCGGAAATCGCCACCAACTCGCGTGAAGTGTTTGTCATGATCAAGCACTCCCCGCGCGCCTTTGTCGAAGAGGTCGATTTCATCACCAGTCTTGGTTTCGGCCGCGACGGCCGCGCCCGTGACGATCTGCACCCCGAAACCGCTCGCCACACCGGCCGTGGCCCGACGCTGGTGATTACCGATTTGTGCCTGATGCGACCGGACCCGGACACGCACGAACTGGTGGTCACCTCGATTCATCCCGGCGTCACCCGCGAGCAGATTGTTGATGCGACCGGCTGGCCGGTGCGCTTTGTCGACGCCCCCGAGGCCACCCCCGAGCCGAGCGGGCATGAAGTCAGCACGCTGCGCGAGCTCAAGGCGCGCACCGAGCGCCATCACAGCGGTCATCATGAGGAGAAAAGCGCATGACGGACGTCTATCTGTGCCATCCCAGACGAACCGCGATCGGCAAGTTCGGCGGCGCGCTGGCCACCGTGCGCCCCGACGACATGGCCGCGCGCATTTTCGAGGCCGTCCTGCGTCAGGCGCCGGATCTCGACCCGGCAGCCATTGATGACGTCATCATGGGCTGTGCCAACCAGGCCGGTGAGGACAACCGCAACGTGGCCCGCATGGCACTACTGCTGGCCGGCCTGCCGCAGAGCGTGCCCGGCACCACGATCAACCGGCTGTGCGGTTCCAGCATGGACGCCATTGGTACCGCAGCGCGGGCCATTCGCGCCGGCGAGGCCGAGCTGATGCTGGCCGGTGGGGTCGAGTCGATGTCGCGCGCGCCCTATGTCATGGGCAAGGCCGACAGCGTCTGGTCACGTGGCCAGACGATGGAAGACACCACCATGGGCTGGCGCTTCGTCAATCGTTTGATGAAGGAACGCTTTGGCACGCACTCAATGCCCGAAACGGCCGAAAACGTGGCCGAACAGTTCAACATCTCGCGCGAGGATCAGGATCTTTTTGCATTGGCCTCCCAACAGCGTACAAAGCGCGCGCAGGACAGCGGCCGCCTGGCGCTCGAGATCGAGCCGTTTGAAATCGCCCGGCGCAAACAGGACCCGCTGATCCTTGATACCGACGAGCACCCGCGCGACACCACGCTTGAAAAGCTCGCCGCCCTGCCTGCGCCCTTTCGCGACGGCGGCAGCATCACCGCCGGCAACGCCTCCGGCATCAACGACGGTGCCGTAGCCATGCTGGTCGCCAGTGAGGCGGCGGTAAAACGCTTCAACCTCACCCCGATGGCCCGCCTTCATGGCATGGCCACGGCCGGAGTCGAGCCGCGGATCATGGGCATGGGGCCGGTACCTGCCACCCAAAAACTGCTGAGTCGGCTGGGCATGACGCTGGATCAGCTCGATCACATCGAGCTGAACGAGGCCTTTGCCGCCCAGGCGCTGGCGTGTCTGCGCGAGCTGGGGATTCGTGATGACGACCCGCGGGTCAATCCCAACGGCGGCGCCATTGCGCTTGGCCATCCGCTGGGCATGTCGGGCGGGCGCATCATCACCAGCGCCATGCACGAGCTTGAACAGCGCGGCGGACGCTTTGCGCTGTGTACCATGTGCATCGGCGTCGGTCAGGGCATCGCAACGGTGCTGGAGCGGCTATGATTTCTCCTTCATGACCCTATAACGACAAGGAAGGTGCCATGGAAGCCATTACCAACGTCTCGGTGCGTATCGTTCAACGCTACCTGCCCAGCGCCTTTGTACTGGCGGTGATGCTGACCGCCATCGTGTTTATGCTGGGCATGGGCATTACCCGACAGTCACCCATCGATATGGTGACGTACTGGGGGGATGGCTTCTCGGCGCTTTTCAAGTTTGGCATGCAGATGACGCTGGTGCTGCTGACCGGCTACGTACTGGCCCTGACGCCGGTCGTGCAGACCGCGCTGTCAGGGCTGACCCGACATGCCGGGTCGCCGCGTCAGGCCATCCTGCTGACCATCGTGGTCAGCTTTGTCTGCTACTACCTCAACTGGGGATTCGGCATGGTGGCCGGCGCGATTCTGGCCCGCGAAATGGGCCAGCGGGTCGCGGGGATCCACTTCCCGCTGCTGGTAGCCGCCGCCTACGGCGGTGAACTGGTGCGCGGTCCCTCATCCTCGATTCCGCTGGTCATCGCCACCCCCGGACATTTTATGGAAGACGCGATCGGCATCGTGCCGGTCTCGCAGACGCTGTATTCCGGCTGGAACATTGCCCTGACGCTGTTGCTGCTTGCCCTGCTGCTGGCCTTTTTCGCCCGTCAGAAACAGCCCGAGCACATTGTCACCCTGCAAATGACCGATCAGACCGCCTCGGAACCCACCGAACCACCAGCCACCCATGACGGTACGCCTTCCGATCGCATCGAACACAGCCGGCTACCGACGCTCTTTCTGGGCGCCATGGCGGCGCTGTATCTGATCGTTCAGGCGGTGAATGACGGGCTGAGCATCGACCTCAATACCGTGATCATTTTCTTTCTGGCGCTGGGGCTGTTGCTGCACCGCAGTCCGAAGGCCTATCTGGCAGCGGCAGAAAAGGGAGTGAGCGCGGCCCGCGGCATCATAGTGCAGTTTCCGTTGTATGCCGGCATCGCGGGCATGATGACCGGCTCAGGACTGGTGACGCATTTCTCGGAGGCCGTCATCTCATTGGCCACGCCTGCCACCTTCCCCATCCTGACCTTTTTGTGTGCCGGCATCGTCAACTTCTTCATTCCCTCTGGCGGCGGTCAGTGGGCCATTCAGGGGCCGATCATGATGGAGGCCGCCGCCGCCATTGGCGCCGACCCGGCCCAGACCATCATGGCCTTCACCTGGGGAGACGGCTGGACCAACCAGATTCAGCCGTTCTGGGCGCTGCCGCTGCTGGGTGTGGCGGGGCTTTCAGCGCGCGACATCATGGGATACCTCATCATCTGGCTGGTCATCTCGGGGCTGGCCATCGGTGGTGTCTTTGCCGCGCTGGCCCTGCTGGGATAAGCCGGCGCAGCATGACCGTTACTCGACATACCGGAACTGGACCATCAGGAGACACACATGACGTTCACGCAGTATCAGGGACGTACCATTGCCTGGCGTCTGCTGGGACCAGAAGCGGCACCGCTGGTGGTGCTCGCCCATCCACTGGGCATGAGCCAGAGCGTCTGGGATGAGGTGCTGCCCACCCTCTTGAGCCGCTACCGCGTCCTGACCTGGGATCTACCCGGCCACGGCGGCAGTGCTGCCGCCTCTGGCGCCCTGACCATCGAGGCGCTGGCCGATGAACTGCTCACACTGGTGGCACAAGGCGGGGCCGAGCGCTTTCACTTTGTCGGCACCTCGATTGGCGGCGCACTCGGCCAGTATCTGCTGGTGCATCATCCCGAGCGCCTGGCCACCGTGGTGCTGACCAACACCGGCGCCGTGATCGGCACCCCGGACAACTGGCATGCCCGCGCGAAACGCGTTCGTGATGAAGGACTGGCCACCATGGCCGGTGAGCTGGCGCCGCGCTGGTTCAGCGCGACAACAAGGGAAAACCCGGCGCTCGTCGAGGGTTGGCGCGCCCAGCTCGCGCGCACTGATGACGAAAGCTACGCGCGGCTGTGCGAAATGCTGGCCGGCTTCGACATGCGAGGTGCCTTCACGGACAGCGCCGAGCGCGATGGTCTCTACCTGCTTGGCGGCAGCGATGACCTTTCCACACCACCAGAGACCCTCGAGGCGCTGGCGGAGGTTTTGAATGCGGCGCCGCTGGAGATTCTGACCGGTGTCGGCCACGTGCCCTCGGTCGAGCAGCCCGAACGCGTCGCCCGACGGCTCATGACCTGGCTGGGCGCGCGACGCGACACGATCGGCCAGCACGGCGTGGCCTTCGATGAAGGACTCGAGACCCGTAAACGGGTACTGGGCGCCGAGCATGTCGAGCGCGCCTCACAAAACGCCACCACACTGGATCAGCCGTTCCAGCAGATGATCACCCGGTTTGCCTGGGGTGAGCTGTGGGGCAGTCAGGATCTGTCCGTGACCCAGCGCAGCCTGATCACGCTGGCGATTCTGGCCGCGCTCGGACGCGATGGCGAACTGGTGCTGCATTTGAAAACCGCGCACCGCACCGGCGTCAGCGAGGCAGAACTGCGTCAGGTGCTGATGCACGTGGCCACCTATGCCGGCGTGCCGGCGGCCAATCACGCCTTTGGGCTGGCGAAACAGCACGGCTGGGGCGACCAGGGCACGACCCCATAACAGGCGCTACGATAGGCAGGCTTTTCAATCACTGCACATGCGAGCTATCCATGAAACTGGGCCTGATCGGTATCGGCATCACCCAATCACGTTCTCCCGACCTGCATCGCAGGCTGGGAAAGCTGACCGACATTGACACCCGCTACGATCTTTTCGACGTCAGCGGCGTGTCGGATTTCTCCCTGCTGGCCCATCTCGAGCGGCTGCGGCAGGAGGGCTATCGCGGCGTCAACATTACCTATCCCTTCAAGGAGCAGGCGCTGGGGCTGGCCGATCACGTCGGCGACAGTGCACGACGCGTCGGCTCGACCAATACGCTGCTGTTTGAATCCGACGGTATCCGCGCGGAAAACACCGACTTCACCGGCTTTCAGAGTGCGTGGCGCTTCAATTTCGGCGAGGTCGCGCCAGGGGGTGTCGTGCAACTGGGCGCCGGCGGCGTGGGCCGGGCTGTCGCCCATGCGCTGGCTGGCCTTGAGGCACCATGGGTGGCCATTTTCGATACGGATCGCGAGCGTGCCGAACGTCTGGCCGAGGAGCTGCGCGCCCTTGGCACCGACGCCATGGCCATCGACCGCGATGGGCTTGCCGAGCGGCTAATGAGCGCAGAGGGCGTACTCAACTGCTCACCGATCGGTCATCTCGATCATCCCGGCTGCCCGCTCGATGTGACGTTACTGCGCAATGAGCAGTGGATTTTTGATGCCGTCTACGTGCCGGCCGAAACCGAGCTTTTGATGGCGGCGCGTCAGCGGGGCATGACCGTATTCTCCGGCGTGGATCTCTTTGTCTTCCAGGGGGTCGATGCCTTTCGCTGGTTTGCCGCCTCAAGTGATGCCGAGGCGCGTATTGCTCAGCAGACCCCGACGCTGAGAGCGCACTATCATCGTGAGCTGATCGGCAAGAAGTGATCACAAAAACGGCAGCAGACAGGCCATGCCGCTCGAGCAGCTCGAGGCGGCGACAGATTCAGCCACCAGGAGACATTTCATGCGTTCGATCGCGACCGTTTCCATCAGCGGTGACCTCAGCGACAAGCTCGAGGCCATCGGCCGCGCCGGTTTCCAGGGCGTCGAAATTTTTGAAAATGATTTGCTCTCGTGGGGCGGCACGCCCGAGGAGGTGCGCGAGATGGCAACGGCGCAGGGGCTGTCCATCACCGCCCTGCAGCCCTTTCGCGACTTTGAAGGCATGCCAGAGCCCCAGCGCCGGCGCAACTTCGAGCGCGCCGAGCGCAAGTTTGAGCTGATGAAGGCGCTGGGCACCGATTTCATGCTGGTGTGCAGCAACACCTCTCCCCAGAGCTCGAGTGATCGTGAACAGATCGTGACCGATCTGCGCGAGCTGGCCGAGCGTGCCGCCGCCCATGGCCTGCGCATCGGTTTCGAGGCGCTGGCCTGGGGGCGCCATATCGATGACTATCGTGAGGCCTGGGAGATGGTCCAGCGCGCCGACCATCCGTCGCTGGGGCTGGTGCTCGACAGCTTTCACGCACTGGCACCCGGTCTGCCCACCGACCCGATCGCCGAGATTCCGGGGGATCGCATTTTTCTGGTCCATCTGGCAGATGCGCCGCTACTGGACATGGACCTGCTCAACTGGAGCCGCCACTATCGCTGCTTTCCCGGGCAGGGGCGACTGGATATCGAGGCGTTCATGAAGGCGCTGGGCCGTACCGGCTATAACGGGCCGCTGTCTCACGAGATCTTCAACACCAGCTTTCGAACCGCCCCACCCCGGGATACCGCGCTGGATGGCATGCGCTCGATGATTCTGGTCGAGAACATGGCGACCAATACGCCTTATTTTTCCTCCCTGCCGCCGTCACCCGTTTTCAACGGCATCCACTTTCTGGAATTCACCGTGGATGAAGAACGGGCCGCACCGCTGGAGCAAATGATTGCGGCGCTGGGCTTTCGCCATATCGGGCATCACCGCTCCAAGAATATTCAGCTCTGGCGTCAGGGTGATCTGCACCTGGTGCTCAACATGGAAACCGACAGCTTTGCCCACACCTTCCGGCTGGTGCATGGCATTTCGGTATGCGCCATAGGCGTTCGCGACAATGATCCCTTGCTGACCATGGCCCGCGCCCGGGCCTTCCGGGCCCGCAGTCACGAAGGCCCGGTCGGGCCGGGCGAGCTACAGATTCCAGCCCTGCGCGGCATGGAAAACAGTCTTATCTATCTGGTCGACCCGAACACGGCTCGCGAAAAACAGTGGCAGACCGACTTCGAGCTGTTTGAATCGCCTCGGGGCACGGAGGCCGGCATGGCCGGTGTCGATCATCTATCGACGGTGGTGGCCCCGACCCAGCTGCTGGGCTGGCAGCTATTGTTCAAGACGGTGTTCGGCTTTGAGGCCGGCAGCGAGCACGAGCTGGTCGATCCTCACGGGCTGGTGGTCAGCCAGGCCATGACCAGCCGCGATGGCACCATCCGTCTGCCGCTTAACGTCTCAAGCGCCCAGGAAACGCTGCCCGGGCGCTTCATGAGCGAAGGCCGCGGCGGCATTCAGCAGATCGCGCTGGCAACCGCTGATATTTTCAAAACGGTTGATCGACTGATCGACAACGGGCTGGTGCTGCTGGACATTCCCGACAACTACTACGATGACCTGGCGGCGCGGTTTGATCTTGATGACGCGATGCTGGAGGGCATGCGCACGCGCAACATTCTCTATGACCGCAGTGAAGAAGGCGGTGAATTCCTGCACGCCTATACCGATTTCTTCGCCGATCGCTTCTATTTCGAGATTGTCGAGCGCCGCGGCGACTATCAACAGTTCGGCGCCGTCAACGCGCCGATCCGGCTGGCTGCCCAGTCGCGTCATCGGGCGCAACGGCGCTGAGACCACACGCGGCCATGATCTTGAGGGGCAGAAAACGCTTCCATGTCCTTGAATTTAAAAATACATTCAAAAACCGAAACTTATCCTGGAACTGAGGGTACTGCTTTCGTCCATTTGACCCGGGTCGGGCGTGCGAATAGCCTGGTTCGGAATGCAAACCGAAGTTCGTACAACAAACACGAATATGGCGCTTAGTCATCATGACGGTACAACGATAAAACCGCCTGTGGAGAACAACACTATGGTCAACTCAATCTGGAAGATGGCAGTCGTCGGGGGCCTGATGGGCGCCAGCCTCGTGGCTCAGGCTCAAACGATCCGATTTGCGCATGTCGATCCCGACAGCTGGCAGAATTCGAAAAAGGGGGCCGCGGCGGCGATGTTCAAGGCAGCCGTGGAATCCAGAAGCGACGATTTAAAGGTCGAGCTTTACCCGGCTGGCGCGCTGGGCGGTGAGGACGAAACCGTTCAGCAGGCCATGGATGGCATGACCCAGGTGGTCATGATTTCAGGGGCGATGTCCAAGGTCTGTCCCGCCGCCGGGGTGCTTGATATCCCCTTCATGTTCAATACGGCTTCACAGGCCTGGCAGGTGCTGGACGGCGACTTCGGCAACGCGCTGGCACAGCACTGTCTCGATCAGACCGGCCTGCGTACGCTGGGCTACGGCGAAACCGGCTTTCGCAATTTCACCAACAACGATCACCCGATCCATTCGCCCGCCGACATGGAGGGGCTGAAGTTCCGGGTTCAGGATATTCCCCTGTATGTCGAGCTGGTGAAGTCGCTGGGCGGTGAACCGGCACCGATCCCCTGGTCGGAAACCCCAACGGCCCTGTCAACAGGCGTCGTGGACGGTCAGGAAAATCCGGTCAGCACCATTTACAACAACAATCTGCATGAGCTGCAGAAGTACATGACGCTGGACCGCCACGTTTATGCCACCGATTTTCTGCTGATCAACGAGCAGTTCTTCCAGTCGCTCTCGCCCGAGGATCAGGCCATCGTCGAGGAGGCCGGCAAGCTGGCAGGAAACATGGGGCGCTCCATTCAGGAGTTCACCGCGGCCAACGGTCTTCTGGCCGTTCAGAAAGCGGGCATGGAGGTCTACACGCCCACCCCTGAGGAACTTGAGCAGTTCCGCGACAAGGCTCAGCCGCCGGTGGTTAAACTGCTGCGCAACGACCTTGGCGATGAAGGGAACTGGATCGACAAGCTGCAGCAGGCCGTCGACAGCACCACTCAAAAGGACGCGTCATAACGTCTTCGCACGATCATCGACACACGCCAATCCTTGTTGGCCCAACCTGCCGGCGGATCACTGTCCGCCGGTGTTCACTACCCTCGGGATGACCTCATGAGTCGACTCTACGCTCGCCTGCGTGCCAGCGTCATCGCCCTGCTCGCCTTTGGCGCCGGGCTAAGCATGGTGCTGCTGTTTGCCATCGTCCTGGTCAACGCATTGATGCGCTATTTTCTTGGCAGCTCGCTGGCATGGGGCGGGCAGCTGCCGATTTTTCTGGGGATCTACGGTGTGATGTTCGGCATCGCGCTGGCCTATCTGCAGGACCGCCACATCAGGCTGGGACTTGTGGTCGATGCGCTGCCCCGGGCACTCAGGGAGCGGCTGTTTTTGCTGGTTGATGTCTCGGTCATCGTGCTGGGAGGCACCCTTGCCGTGGCCGGCCTGCGGTTTGTCGAAAGCCGTGGCAGCATGCGCGTGTCGGGCATGACCGGTATCGCGGACTCGCTGAGCACCTCAACCGGACTGTCGCTTTTCAAGGCACTGGGAACGCTGGCGCCCTATCAGTTTGCGATGGTCATCGGCGGTGTCCTTTTGCTGCTGGCCGGAATACTGCGTCTGATCGATCGCCTGACCATGGACCACACCGCCACGACCACACCATCCGAAGGAGGCATCTGACATGGTCTATGCCATTTTGCTGGTGTCACTGCTGATCGGTGTGCCGGTAGCCTTTGCCATCCTCGCCGCCCTTTTCTACTTCATGGGCACGGGCGATTTTCCCTACAGCATTCAGGGCGTGGCGACCCAGCTCTTTGCCGGCATGAACTCCTTTTCCCTGCTGGCCATCCCACTGTTCATTCTGGCCGGCGAGCTGATGAACGAAAGCGGCATCACCACTCGCATCATTGCCTTTTCAAAGGTGATGATCGGCCGGGTGAGCGGCGGTCTTGCGCACGTCAACATCTGGGCCTCGGTCATGTTCGCAGGCCTTTCCGGTTCGGCCGTGGCCGATACCTCGGCGCTGGGTCGGGTCTTTATCCCGGAGATGGAAAAGGAAGGCTATCCCCGCGATTTTGCCGCGGCGCTGACGGCGGCATCCTCTGTCATCGGTCCCATCATTCCGCCCAGTATTCCGGTCATCATCTATGCGCTGATTGTCAGCGGCGTGTCGGTGCCGGCGCTCTTTATTGCGGGCATTGTGCCGGGGCTGCTGCTGGCCGTCTTTCTGTCGCTGTATGTGGTGTTCTTTGCCAGCCACTATCAGAAAAAGCCTACGCAGATGCCTCGCGAGCAGAAGGTCACGATCCTGATTGATGGCATCGTGCCGCTGTTGATGCCGGTGTTTGTCATCGGCTCGATTCTGCTCGGAGTGGTCACCCCGACCGAGGCGGCAGCCTTTGCGGTCGCCTATGCGCTGATCGTTGGCGTGTTTATCTTTCGCAAGATCCGCCTGCGCGACCTGCCGGGCATCTTCTCGCGCACCATGGTCGACAGCGCCGTCATCATGATCGTCATTGGCGCAGTGGCCGCGGCCAATTGGCTTTTGACCTTCAATCGTATTCCCAATCTGCTCACGGACTGGACCCTGTCGCTGATCTCCACGCCCTGGACCTTTCTGATCGCCGTCATCGCGCTACTGCTGGTGGTCGGACTGTTTCTGGAAGGCATCGCTGCCATGCTGGTGCTGGTACCGATCCTGCATCCCATTGCCGTTCAGCTGGGCATTGATCCGGTGCATTTTGCGATCGTTGTGATCTTTAATCTGATGATCGGGCTGATCACCCCGCCGATGGGGCTTTGTCTGTTCGTGGTCGACTCGATCGCCAATGTCGGCATGGCGCGGCTGACTCGGCGCATTCTGCCGCTGTTTGCCGTGCAGGTCGGCGTGCTGCTGCTGGTCGCCTTTGTGCCGGCCATTGTCACTACCCTGCCCCATCTACTCGGCTTTTAGGCCGCTATCAGCCTCATCACATTCGGGCCTTTCAGACAATGAAAGGCCCGAATGCGTTCTCAATGTCTTTCAAACTGTTTTTCAAAACTGTCTTTCAAAACAACGGATTTGACGTGCGTCAATAAATGAACAGCGTTCGCCTGGCAAAATGGTGTCAGGCACTTACAGGGATCGGGTCAGGCGCATCATGCCTTCAGGGGAGCCCGAACCACTTCAGAAAAAACCTGTTCAGGGGAACCAGACACATGCGCGCGCTGCCGCTTATTTCCATTGCCGCTCTGGCACTCGGGGTGACCGTGGGTACAACTGCCCAGGCTGCTGAATCCACTTACGGTCAGGGCGATTTTTTCACCCGCGCCGGCCTTGCCAAGGTGTCACCGAAAGATGACAACGGTGATTACGATTCACTCGGCGTGGACAAGGTCGACGTCAAGGACGGCCGCGGGTTCGCGATCACCTTCGGCTATCGCTTTCTCGACCAGTGGGGCGTGGAACTGCTGGCCGCGCAGCGCATCAAGCATGACTTCAATCTCGACGGTGACAAGGGCGGCTCGGTCAAGCACCTCCCCCCGACGCTGACGCTGCAGTACTACCCGCTGGGCGGCACCGATGCCCGCGTACAGCCCTATGTCGGCGCTGGCATCAACTACACCCGCTTCTCGGCGGAAAGCGTCGACATCGATGGCGCCAGCATGGACATGGACAACTCCTGGGGCTGGGCCGGTCAGGTCGGTGTGGATCTTTTGATCAATGATCACTGGGCCATCAACGCCGCGGCCTGGTATCTGGACATCGACTCCAACGTGACCGCCAGCGCCGGCGGCGAGACCTACAAGACGCACCTGGATATCGATCCGGTCGTCATCATGAGCGGCATCAGCTACCGCTTCTGATCCAGAAAATCCTACCCTTTTTGCACCGCTCTCTCGACCGGTGCTGACCCGACGGTTTCGGCCTGCCGTCGGGTTTTTTTGTGTTTATCGCCCGGTCATGATCGTGTTTTATCGCCCTGACAGGGTCTAAAACGGATGCGCGTTTCAACACCTGCCCATCTCTACGCAAGCCAGGACTCGAAAAGACGGGACACTCGCGGTTAATATCGAAACATTTGCTGCCCATCGGAATCTGCTCATGTCATTGCCTGCTGCCTTTCGCCTTCCCCGGCGCCCGATACGACGCCTGCGCGAGGTGTCGCTGCTGATCTCTCTTTTGTGGCTGGCCGGCTGTGCCGGCAACCCCGAGATGCAGACCAGTGACATGATGGGCCCGATCTCCGAACAGCAGGATCTGTCGATCGAGCGGGTGCTGGTCATGAATTACGCCCGTGACGCGCTGGGCATTCCCTATCGCTACGGCGGCACGACCCCCGCCGGCATGGACTGCAGCGGCCTGACCCAGGCAAGCTTTCTGGCCGCCGGCATCGAGATTCCCCGCACCTCTCAGCAGCAGTTTGATGGGCTTGAGCACATTGAGCGCGCCCGACCGGGGGATCTGATGTTTTTCGGCTCGGGGAACCGCGTCAGCCACGTGGGGATCTACATGGGCAACAACCAGATGATTCACGCCCCCGGCAGCGGGCGCCACGTCACCATCGCAAGTCTTGATAAGCGGTACTGGCGCAGTCACTACCGTGGTGCCGCGGCGCCCGCGCCCTGAGCGATCACTGGCTGCCACCTTCTGTTACCTGCCACTTTTGTCACGAACCCGAAAGAGACCCGACATGACCATCTCGACATCCTATCGGTGGCTGGCCGTACCGGCCCTGTTATTGACGCTGACCGCCTGCGACCAGAACGGTGATGACCAGAGTGCCGATCAGCCCGACGCTGCGCAGCCGTCCAGCGAGACCACCGACGCGCAGAATCCGCAGGAGGGTCTGTCACCGACCTTCGTCAATCGCACGATCACGGCGCCGGACTGTGAAGGCGATGACTGCGCCAGCGTGGAAATTCACATGATCAAGTTTGATAACGACCCGGCACTGTCCAGTGAACTGGAACGTCGTCTGGTACGAATGGGCAACCCGATCAGCGAGTCGGGTGTGGACAAGGACGCCCTGCCCGCCACTCTGGACGCCTATGCCGATGATTTTTTCGATCAAAGTGCCCAGGCCAACGCCGACAGCGACCATCCGCGCCCCTATTACACGACCCTGGAAGCCAAAGAGGTCGGACATCATGACGACCTGCTGGTTCTGGAGCTGCAAAGCTACGTCATGACCGGCGGTGCCCACGGCCTGCCGGGCACCGAGTACATGGTCATCGATGAAAAGACCCGCCAGGTGGTCACGCTCGATGACATGCTCAAGGAAGGCCAGAAGTCGGCCTATGAGTCGGCGTTGAAAAACGCCTGGCAGCGCTGGATGAAAGACAACGAGGCGGGAAAAACGCTCGACCCTATCGACTGGCCGTTCTCGACAAGCGACAACGCTGCCCCGCTGGCCGACAACATGGCGGTCACCTACGGTGTCTATACACTCGGGCCGTATGCGATTGGCCAGCCGACGCTGACCATTCCCTACAGCGACCTTGAAAACGTGCTCAAGCCGAGATTTTTACCCAATGCCACCGCCGATACCGCGGAGTCGAAATGAACGTTTTAATCCTCAACGGCCCCAATCTGAACCTGCTGGGCAAGCGCGAGCCGGACATCTACGGCCATGAGACGCTTGCCGACATCGAAAATGCTATTCGCCACCGCGCCTTTGACCAAGGCGTGGCCACTGATTTTCTGCAGACCAATCACGAAGGTGTGATGCTCGATCGCATCCATGATGCGCGGGACCAGTTCGATGCCATCATCATCAATCCGGCCGCCTGGTCACATACCTCGGTCGCGCTGCTGGACGCGCTCAAGGCCTTTGAAGGCCGCGTGATCGAGGTGCATCTGTCCAACATCCACACCCGCGAGGCGTTTCGACACCACTCGTATGTTTCCGCACGCGCCGAGGCGGTAATCGCGGGCATGGGCAGCTTCGGCTATCTGGCAGCGATCGATTTCCTGTCGCGCTAGCCCTCAGGACCGGCCCTTATGAACCCAGGCGCCCGGCATCAGGGATAGCGGCCCTCGAGCCGATTGGCCACCAGTTCCTCGAGAATCTCGTTGGTCAGTGTCATGGCCGGTGTGGCGGGCTCACGACGGCGACTACAGATGATGGGAGAGGTGATGTTGGACTCGGCCAGGCGCACGTAGACAATCTCGTCACGGTGCATGCGCATCACCTGCTCCGGCACCAGACTAAATCCCATGTCGGAGGCGACCAGACCAATCGCGGTCTGTAGCTCGTTGGTCTCCTGAATCACGCGCACCCTGAGTCCACGCAGACGAAACAGTGCCAGCACCGCATCGGCGTAGCTGGGCCGCGGTGAGGCGGGATAAGTAATCAGCGGATACTCCGCCAGCTGAGCCAGCGTCGGCGTGGTATTGGCCAGCGGATGCGATACCGGCAGCGCTGCCACGATCGGCTCGTTGAACAGCACTTCCTGCACGATATCCGGATCATCAATTCGCAGTCGACCAAAGCCGATATCGATGCGACCGGCCTTGAGCGCCTGAATCTGACTGACCGTGGTCAGCTCCAGCAGTAACAGTTCGATATCATCCGTTTGCCTCAGGCGACGGATCAGCTGCGGCAGCTGCCCGTAAAGCAGTGATCCCACCATACCGATCCCGAACACCTGATGGCCCCGCCGCGCCATTCGTCGCGTGGCGGCAACGGTGGTATCCACCTTTTCCAGTATCTGCAGGGCGTGTTCCAGAAAGAACTTGCCCTCATGGGTCAGCGCCAGTCCGCGCGGTTTTCTCTCGAACAGGGCAGCCCCAAGCTCCGTTTCCAGCTGCCTGATGCGCCGCGTCAGCGGCGGCTGTGCCATGTTCAGTCGCTCGGCGGCATGGGTCATGTTGAGCTCTTCGGCCACCGTACAGAAATAACGCAGCTGGCGAATGTCCATGGATACCTTCCGGGTATGGATAACGACCCAAACGATATTTTTTCGGTTGGTGTGAGGCAATCAGACTTACGTCATTGCCACACAAAGAGACCGACCATGCCTGCCATCATCGAGTCGATTACTACCCAGCTTGTCGACCTGCCTACCATCCGGCCGCACCGGCTTTCCATGACCACCATGGCCTGCCAGACGCTGGTCATCGTGCGCTTGCGCACCTCCGATGGCATTGAAGGCATCGGCGAGGGCACCACTATCGGCGGGCTGAGCTACAGCGCGGAAAGCCCTGAAAGCATCAAGTGCAACATCGATGCATGGATGGCGCCACTGCTGATCGGCCAGCCGGCCGACAACATCAATGCCCTGATGGCCCGTCTGGACCGCCACGTGCGCGGTAACGCCATTGCCCGCTCGGCGCTGGAAACGGCGCTGCTCGACAGTCAGGGCAAGCGTCTTGGCGTCTCGGTTGCCGAACTTCTGGGCGGCGCGGTGCATAAGCATCTGGCAGTGCTCTGGACGCTGGCCAGCGGCGATACCCAAAAGGACATCGATGAGGCTTTCCAGCGTCTGGACGAGCGCCGTCATCAGCAGTTCAAGCTCAAGCTGGGGGCTAATGCCCTGCGTGACGATCTGCGCCATGTCGAGTCGATCTGTGCCGCGCTCGACGGCCGTGCCGGCGTCCAGGTCGATATCAATCAGGCCTGGGATGAGGCTACGGCCGTACAGGGCATCGCTGCACTCGAAGCCGCCGGCGTCGCGTTGATCGAACAACCCATTTCCGCGCGCAACGTGTGTGGGCTCACCCGTCTGGCCAATCGGTTCAGAGTGCCGATGCTCGCCGATGAAGCCGTACAGGACACAGGCGACGGCCTGACACTGTTGAGTGCCGGGTTCAGCGGCGCCTTTGCCCTCAAGATCGCCAAGGCCGGCGGCCCTCGCGGGGCGCTTGCGCTGGCCCGTACGGCACAGGCCGGGGGCATCGGCCTCTACGGCGGCACCATGCTGGAAGGCACCATCGGCACCGCCGCCTCACTCCACGCCTGGTCTGCGCTGCCGTCACTCGAATGGGGCACCGAAATGTTTGGCCCGCTGCTTTTAAAAGACGACATCGTCACCGAAGGGCTTCGCTATCACGAATTCGGCGTTGACCTGCCTCGCGGACCGGGCCTTGGCATCGCCCTTGATGAAGACCGGCTGCGCTTTTACAGCCGCCCATGACTCAGGAGAAATTCCCATGCTGTTTCACGTCGAAATGACCGTCAATCTGCCGCCTGACATGCCCGAAGAGCAGGCTGCCGAGATCAAGGCGACAGAAAAGGCGTACTCCCAAACGCTGCAACAAAAGGGCACGTGGCGACATCTGTGGCGCGTCGCCGGCAGCTACTCGAACGTCAGCATTTTTGACGTCAGGGACAACGATGAACTGCAGCGCATCATCAGTGGCCTGCCACTGTTTCCGTACATGGAAATCCGTGTCCGCCCGCTGTGCCGCCACCCATCATCCATTCGCGATGATGACAGCTGAAGTCTGACAAAACGTTTTTGACCGCACCGAATTCAACCTGAATGAAGAGGTAGTCATCATGAGCGTAAAGATCTTTGATACCCAGGACGTGCAGGACTTTCTTGTCAGGGTCAGCGGGCTGGAGCTCTCTGGCGGCAACGAGCGCGCCAAACAGATTGTGCATCGCCTGGTGGGCGATCTGTTCAGGCTGATCGACGATTTCGACGTCACCGAGGAAGAGTACTGGGCCGGCATCAACCTGCTCAACGCACTCGGCAGTCAGACCCAGTTCGGTCTGCTCTCGCCGGGGCTTGGCTTCGACCATTTCCTGGATATGCGCCACGACGCCATGGATGCCGAAGCCCAGCGCACCGGCAGCACGCCGCGCACCATCGAAGGCCCGCTGTATGTGGCCGGCGCGCCGGAAGCCACGGGGTTTGCCCGCATGAGCGATGAGGCCACCGAGGGCGAGACCATGTGGCTGACCGGTCAGGTGCGCGACGTGGACGGCACCCCGATCGCTGGCGCCAAAGTCGAGATCTGGCACGCCAACGACAAGGGCGGTTACTCCTTTTTCGACCCGTCCCAGCCCGACTACAACCTGCGTCGCACCATCTACACCGATAGCGAGGGCCGCTACGTCGCCCGTAGCGTCATCCCTTCAGGCTATGGCGTGCCCGAGGGCGCGCCCACGGACGTGGTACTCAAGTCATTGGGCCGCCACGGCGAGCGCCCGGCCCACATTCACTTTTTCATCTCGGCACCGGGCCATCAGCACCTCACCACCCAGATCAACCTGGCCGGCGACCCGTACACGTTCGATGACTTTGCCTTTGCCACCCGCGAAGAGTTGGTGATTCCCGCCGAGCGCATCGACGACGCCGCTGAAATTGCCCAACGCGAACTGGACGGCCCGTTCTCGCAGGTCGTGTTCGACATTGACCTGTCGCCGACCGAGGAGGTCGAGCTGCAAACGCGCCACGCCCGGCCGCGCGCCAAGGAAAACGCGCACGATCTGGCCAGCCAGCTGGCAGGCACCGCGAAGGTCTAGCCCGCTCGCAGAACTTACTGACTGACTGACACCGTGACCACGGCAGCTTCCGAGCTGGCGCTGAAAAGGCTGTCGCTTAAAAAAACCGACAGCACACTAAAAAATGGCCGAGGAGCGCGATCATGACAATGCAGCTTGATCAACTCGAAACCCGCATTCGCAATACCGTTCAGGATAACCCTGAACAGGGCATCTTCCGCTGCCACCGCAGCATGTTCACCGATCCGGCCTTTTTCGAACTGGAGCTGAAGCACATCTTCGAAGGCAACTGGCTGTTCATGGCCCACGAAAGCCAGATTCCGGAACCGGGTGACTATTTCACCCTGTTCATGGGACGCCAGCCGGTCATCATCACCCGGGACAAGGAGGGCGAGCTGCATGCGATGCTCAACACCTGCAGCCACCGGGGCGCCACGCTGTGCCGCAAGCGTCGCGGCAACAAGACCACGCTGACCTGCCCGTTCCATGGCTGGTCGTTCAAAAACGACGGCCGCCTGCTCAAGGCCAAAAATGAAAAGACCGGTGCCTACCCTGATGGGTTCAAGCAGGACGGCTCGCACGATCTCAAGCATCTGCCGCGCTTTGAAACCTACCGTGGATTTCTGTTCGGCAGCCTCAGTGATGACGTGAAGCCACTGACCGAGCATCTGGGCGAAACCACCAAAATCATCGACAACATCGTCGATCAGGCGCCCGAAGGCCTCGAGGTGCTAAGGGGCACCTCGACGTATACCTTCGACGGCAACTGGAAGCTGGGCGCGGAAAACGGCGCCGACGGCTACCACGTCAGCTCCGTGCACTGGAACTACGCCTCCACCATGGACCGTCGCGACTACGACAAGGGCGGCACCCGGGCAGTCGATGCCAACGGCTGGTCGAAGAGCATGGGCGGGTTCTACTCCTATGAAAACGGCCACATGATGCTCTGGACCCGGCTGATCAATCCGGAAGTCCGACCGGTCTACCAGCGTCGTGACGAGATCACCGCCGAATTCGGCGAGGCACGCGGCGACGCCATCGTCAATCAGACCCGCAATCTGTGCCTGTACCCCAACGTCTACCTGATGGATCAGTTCTCCACTCAGCTTCGAACCATCCGTCCGCTGGCCGTGAACAAGAGCGAGGTCACCATCGTCTGTTTCGCGCCGAAAGGAGAATCCGACGAGAGCCGCGCGCTGCGCATTCGTCAGTACGAGGATTTTTTCAACGTCAGCGGCATGGGCACACCGGACGATCTGGAAGAGTTCCGCGCCTGCCAGAGAGGCTACGCCGCCGAAAACCTCGAATGGAACGACCTGAGCCGCGGCGCCAAACAGTGGATCGAAGGCCCGGATGATAACGCCCGCGCCGTCGACATGAAGCCGCTTTTGAGCGGGGCCTCTCCCGAGGACGAAGGGCTTTATGTTTTGCACCACAAGCACTGGGTTGAAGAGATGTTGCGCGCCGTGGACCGCGAGCGTTCACAGCTGATCGCCACCAGCATCGGCGACGAGGAGGACGTGGCATGAGTCTCGACTATCTCGATGTACAAGCCTTTGTGTTTCGTGAAGCCCGGCTGCTGGACGATCGCCAGTGGGATGAATGGCTTGCCTGCTATCACGAGGACGCCGTGTTCTGGATGCCGGCCTGGGACGATAACGACCAGCTCACCGAAGACCCGCATCGCGAAATCTCGCTGATCTACTACCCCAATCGTCAGGGGCTGGAGGACCGGGTCTACCGGATCAAGACCGAGCGCTCCGGTGCCACCAGCATCCCCGAGCCACGGGTGACGCATCAGATCTCGAACCTCGAGATTGTGTCCCGCGAGGCGCAAACGCTTCATCTGCGCTTCAACTGGCACAACCTGAGCCACCGCTATCACGAGACCCACAGCTTTTTCGGTACCTCGTTCTACATTCTCGACATCAGCGGCGACACGCCCCTGATTCGCGAAAAGAAAGTGGTGCTGAACAACGACTATATCCACCAGGTGATCGATATCTATCACATCTGATGGGGCCGGGAGGGATAACGTCATGGAATACAGCATTGCACTCAACTTCGAGGACGGCGTCACTCGTTTTATCCAGTGTCGCGACAACGAAACCGTGCTCGACGCCGCCTATCGGCAGCGCATCAATCTGCCGATGGACTGCTCTGATGGCGTCTGTGGCACCTGCAAGGGCCAGTGTGAACGCGGCGAGTTTGACCTCGGTGACGATTATCTGGACGAGGCGCTCTCTGACGAGGAAGCTGCCCGCGGCCAGGTCCTGACCTGCCAGATGGTGCCGGCCTCGGACTGCGTCATCCGCATAGCGGCCGACTCCCAGCGCTGCAAGACCGGCATTGCCGAATACGGGGGGGCTGTCGCGGGCGTCGAGACGCTGTCGGACGACAGTCTCGAGCTGAGCATTGACCTGGACGACGGCGCGGCGCTGGGCTTTCTGCCCGGCCAGTACGTCAACATCGACATTCCCGGCGAGAACGAATACCGCGCCTACTCGTTCAGCTCCCCGCCGGGTGCGGATCGGGCAACCTTTCTGATCCGCAACGTGCCCGACGGCCGCATGAGCGGCTATCTGCGCGAGCGGGCCGCGCCGGGGGATCGCCTGATGCTCAAGGGCCCGCTGGGCAGTTTTTATCTGCGCCCGGTTACCCGGCCGATTCTGATGCTGGCCGGTGGCACGGGGCTGGCGCCGATGCTCGCGATGCTCTCTCAGCTCAGCGAGCAGGGCTGTGAGCAGCCGGTGCACCTGATCTACGGCGTCAACCGGGACGATCATCTGGTCAAGTGCGAGGCGCTGGACGCGCTCACCGAGGCCCTGCCGGACTTCGCCTACACCACGGTGGTGGTGGATGAGACCAGCGAGCACCCGCGCAAGGGCTACGTCACCCATCATCTGGCCGCCGAGATGCTTAACGACGGTGATGTGGACGTCTATCTCTGCGGGCCGCCGCCCATGGTTGATGCGGTGCTGGCGCACTTCGAGACGCTGGGTCAGCAGCCGGCCGGCTTCTATTACGAAAAATTTACGCCCAAACGGGTTGAGGAGGCGGCATGAGTGCTAAGACATCGCCTCTGGGGCGCTTTCAGGATCGCGTGATGGTGATCACCGGCGCCGCTCAGGGCATCGGCCGGCGCCTGGCCGAACGCGCCGCCGAGGAAGGGGCGCGGCTGGCACTGGTGGATCGCGCCGAGGCGCTTCAGGCGCTGGTGGATAGCCTCACCGAAGCGGGGCATGAGGCCATCGGCGTTCAGGCCGATCTTGAGCAGTGGGCCGGCGCCGAACAGGCGGTCAAGCAGATTATTGATCACTACGGTCGGGTCGATGTGCTGATCAACAATGTCGGCGGCGCGATCAACTTCAAGCCCTTTACCGAGTTCAGCGAGGCCGAGATCGGGGCTGAAATCCAGCGCTCGCTGATGCCGACGCTCTGGTGCTGTCGCGCGGTATTGCCGGCCATGATCGCCCGCGAGCATGGGGTAATCGTCAACGTCTCGTCTGCGGCCACCCGGGGGATTCATCGCATCCCCTATTCGGCGGCCAAGGGCGGCATCAATGCGCTGACGACCTCTCTGGCGTTCGAGGTGGCCGAGTACGGCATCCGCGTGGTCGCCACTGCCCCCGGCGGCACGTCTGCTCCGCCGCGACAGATTTCCCGCGGCACCCCCGAGGCCCGCACCGATCAGGAACGCGACTGGTTTCAGGCGCACATCGATCAGACCCTTTCATCAAGCTTCATGAAGCGCTACGCCACCCTCGACGAGCAGGCCGCCCCCATTCTGTTTCTGGCCTCCGATGAGGCCGGCTATATCACCGGCTCGGTCGTTCCGGTGGCCGGCGGCGACAGCGGCTAGATCACGGATCAAGCGACCACCCGACTGATACCAGGCCAACAACGCCAATAACACTGTCAGGAGCCACGAATCATGTCATCGATCCAGGGACCTTCTCTCACCTCAGTCCGACCGATCACGGGCCGTTTCGCCACCACCGCACTCACGCTGGCCGCCACGTGGGTGCTCGCCACGCCCGCCGCCCAGGCCAACAACGGCTTCAACATGCCGGGATATGGCACTCGTGCACTGGGCATGGGCGGGGCATCGATCGCGCTGCCGCAGGATTCTCTGGCAGCGGCCAACAACCCGGCCGGCATGGCGCTGGTGGGGGATCGTTTCGACGTCGATCTGGCCGTGATCTCGGCCGATCTGGATCTGGATGTCGCCGGCAATGGTTACCACGATTCGCCGCTGCCGCTGGTACCCGAGTTCGGCTTCAACCGCCGCCTGTCAGACGACTGGACCGCGGGGGTCTCGGTGGTCAGCAACGGCGTCGAGCTCGATTATGGCGAGGCGGTACCCGGTTACGGCACCACCGATCTCAAGTCGAAGCTGGTTCAGACCATCGTGCATCCCACTCTGACCTATCAGCTTGCCCCGGGGCACTACCTGGGGGCATCGCTGCTGCTCGGCGCGCAGCGTCTGAGGGTCAGCGGGGTCGAAAATCTCGGCCTTCAGGACACGGAAGGCGACTGGGCCACCGGATACGGCGCCGCCTTTGGCTACATCGGCAGGCTTTCTCCCGAATGGCAGGTGGGCGCGACCTATCGCACGCCAATGCGCTTCAGCCGGTTCGATGAGTACCGCCGCCTGTTACCGGAGGGTCGAGTCGACATGCCCCAACAGGCTGGTCTCGGCGTGGCCTACACCCCGACCGACCGCCTGACGCTGGCGCTGGATGTCATGTGGCTCGGCTGGGGAGAAGAGCACACCTGGGGCAACGCCTTTACCGAAGGCGGCGCGCTGGGCGATCGAAACGGCTCCGGCTTTGGCTGGCAGGATCAGCGCGTGGTGCGCTTTGGCGCCAGCTACGACGTAACGCCTGCCTGGACCGTGCGCGGCGGCGCCTCCTTTGCCAGTGAGCTGATGTCCGGTGATGAGTCGACGCTTGCAGCACTTGCGCCGCTGATGGGACGTGACCACTACACCCTCGGTACCAGCTACACCCTTGGCAACGGCATCGAACTCAATGGCGCCTTCGTGCACATGCCGACAGAGCACCTGCACGGCGACGGGGCCTCGCAGGCCGTCGATGTGGGCATCGGGGTCGACATGCTGTCACTGGGCATTGGCGTGCCCTTGTAAGGTGCATATGAATGTTTTTCATCTTCGAGGAGAAAGGCTCATGACTGCAACCAACGCACTGCTGCTGATTCACGGTTCCTTTTGCGACGCCGAGATCTGGCGCCCCGTCGCTGACCGGCTGCGCGACAAGGGCTACGAGGTGTTCGTGCCGACCATTGCCGGCCATGGCCCGGACGGTGACCGACGCGTCAGCCACGACGACTGCGTGGCCTCGCTGATCGACTACGTCGACAGCCACTGCCCGGATCGGTTTGTGGCACTGGCGCACAGCTGGGGCGGCACTTTGCTGCAGAAGCTGGCCGAGCTGCGTGGTGACCGACTCGAGCGGATGGTGTTTCACAACGCCTTTGTGCTGCGCGACGGTGAATCCATTCACGACGTGTTGCCACCGGCCCATCGCGCACTCTGGGACCTTATCAAGGAGGATCCCAACGGCCTGATGCTGCCGTTTCCGGTCTTTCGTGACGCCTTTGCCAATGACGTCGATCTTGAAACGGCGCAGGCCGCCTACTCACATGTGTCGCCCACCCCCGTACGCAGCCACTTCGACAAGGTCTCTCTGCCGACGTTCGAGCAGCTCGAGATTCCACGCAGCTGGCTTTACGCCTGGGACGACGTCGCGCTCACCCCCGGCGAGTTCGGCTGGCACCCGCGCATGAGTCAGCGGCTCGGCCTGTACCGCATGGTCTCCATGCCCGGCGGACACATGGTGTGTCAAAGCGCCCCCGATGCCCTGACCGAGGCCATCATCCAGGCCTCTCGGCCCTAGGAAAGGCTGTCGATTTCGCACCGTTTTAAAGGGAGAGTCATCATGACAAGAGCAACATCCAACCGCCTTCGGGTGGGCATCGTTGGGGGCGGTATCGGCGGTGTCGCGCTGGCCATCGGCCTGTCGCGCCACCTGGATATCGACGTGACGCTGTTTGAGTCGGCCCAGGCCTTTTCAGAAATCGGCGCCGGCGTCTCGTTCGGGCCCAACGCGGTGCGTGCCATTGAGCAGCTTGAACTGGGCGAGGCGTACCGTCGGGTGGCAGATGGCTCGCCGGCCCCGTTTGAAGACGTCTGGTTCGAATGGCGCCACGGCGTCGATGACCGCTACATCACCGCCACGCTGGCGCCGGGCTGCGGCCAATCCTCGGTCCACCGTGCCGACTTCCTCGACAGTCTTGTGGCCTGCCTGCCGGAGGGCATCGCCCGGTTCGGCAAGCGCTGCTGCGAGGTGGCACAGCATGAGGCGGGGGTGAGCCTGTCGTTTACTGATGGCACGCACGTTGAATGCGATGTGGCGATCGGCTGCGACGGCATCAAGTCCGTCCTGCGCGATCATGTCCTGCCTCCCGAGCAGCACCCTGATATCGGGCCGCGTTTCAGCGGCACGTACGCCTATCGAGGGCTGGTGCCGCGCGCAACGCTTGAAGCCGAGCTCGAGCGTCGGCAGGCCGATGTGCGGTTGGCCAGAGTGCCCCAGATGCTGCTGGGCCAGGACCGTCACATTCTGACCTTTCCGGTCAAGGACGGTGAGGTGGTCAACGTGGTGGCGTTCGACACCGACAGCACCGGAATACGTCCCCGCGCTGCCGTGGCGGATGCCTGGGTCGAGAACGTTACACAGGCGGACATGCTGGCGGCATTTTCTGACTGGGGCGAGGGAACACAGGCCATTCTTGGCTGCATCAAGCAGCCCACGCGCTGGGCCCTGCACGACATCGCACCGCTTTCGAGCTATCACCGCGGGCGGGTGCTGCTGATCGGCGACGCCGCTCACGCCATGCTGCCCCATCAGGGCGCCGGTGCCGGTCAGGCGCTCGAAGACGCCTGGGTGCTGAGCTGCCTGCTGGGGAATCCCGCCTGTGATCGCGCCCGGGTCAACGCGGTACTGGCCGAATTTGACCGCACGCGCCGACCGCATTCCAGCGAGGTACAGCGTACCTCGTTCGAGGCCGGCGAACTCTACGAGCGGCGCGGGCCCTGGCGTACCTGCAGCGATACCGAGCTCGCCCGTGAGCTTGAAACCCGCTTTGACTGGCTGTGGTCCGCCGACCCGCAGCACACCATCAACGACATTCAGACCCTGCTGACCGCCGGCCACACCGGGTCTCACACGCTGGAGCACGACCATGACTGACGAACAGCTGTTGTCCCCCTCGCTCTGGACAGACCGTTTATTCACCGGCCGCTGGGTCAGGGGCGCAGGTGATGCGTTGACCGTCCGCGCCCCCGCCAGCGATGAGACGCTCGGTCAGGCGGCCACCGCGGACGCCAAACAGGTCGAGAGCGCGGCGCGCTCCAGCCGCGAAGCCGCTGCCGAGTGGTTCGAACACCCTTACGACGACCGGGCCGAAGTGCTGCGCCAGGCCGCCAGGCTGGCCGAACAACACCGTCAGGTGCTGGAGCAGTGGCTGGTGACTGAAAGCGGCTCGACGCCAGCGAAGGCTGCATTTGAAGTCATGCTGACCATCAAGGCACTGCACAAGGCCGCTGAGCTGCCCTCCGCGGCGGCCGGCGAGGTACTGCCTTCAGCGCCCGGCCGGCTGAGTCTGGCTCGCCGGCGTCCGCTGGGCGTGGTCGGTGTGATATCACCGTTCAACTTTCCGCTGTATCTGGCCATGCGGGCGGTGGCACCGGCGCTGGCGCTGGGCAACGGCGTAGTGCTCAAGCCCGACCCGCGCACCACGGTCTGCGGCGGCTTCTCGATTGCGCGGCTGTTTGAGCGGGCCGGCCTGCCGGCCGGTGTATTGTCGGTGCTGCCAGGCGGCCGCGAGGTCGGCTCGGCCATGGTCGAAGACCCCAATATCGCGATGATCCAGTTCACCGGCTCGACCGCTGCGGGTCGCAAGATCGGCGAGCGCGCCGGCGCACTGCTCAAAAAGGTGTCGCTGGAGCTTGGCGGCAAGAACGCACTGATCGTACTCGATGATGCCGATATCGAGCAGGCGGTCAGCAACGCCAGCTGGAGCACCTATCTGCATCAGGGCCAGATCTGCATGTCCTGCGGCCGCATCCTGGTGCACCGCGCCATTTACGACACCTTCGTCGAACGGCTAACCGAACGGGCGAAGGCGCTGAGCGTCGGCGACCCGGCCACCGAGGACGTGGCGCTCGGGCCCTTGATCGATGAAGGCCAGCGGGATCATGCCGTCGATCTGCTGGCCCGGGCCCGTGAGGCAGGGGCGAGCGTTCGCATCGGCGGCGAGACGCGAGGACTCTTTTTTCAGCCGGCAGTGGTCTGCGATGTCACGCCCGATAACCCGATCTTTCACGAGGAGACCTTTGCGCCCGTGGCCGTGGTCATTGCGTTCGACAGCGACGACGAGGCCGTGCGCCTGGCCAACGACACCGAGTACGGCCTGTCGGCCGGGGTGATCTCGAAGGATGTCGGCCGCGCGCTGCGCCTGGGCGAGCGGCTGCGTACCGGGCTTTTGCACATCAACGACCAGACCGTCAATGACGAGGTAATCAATCCCTTTGGTGGCGTCGGTGCCTCCGGCAACGGTACCGCCGTCGGCGGCCCGGCCAATCTCGACGAATTTACCCAGTGGCAGTGGCTGACGCTCAAAAGCGAGGCGCCGGTCTATCCGCTGTAACCGGCGGGTCCGGTTCATTTTCGGTACGCGTTCGGCGCGCGGCAGGGGCCGTGTGCCTCCGACATGACATCGAGGTGATGTATGACAACTGGCAATTCCATGACCATCAGGGCCGCGGTAACGCGAGAAAAGGGCGGTGCGTTTCAGCTGGAGGATGTGACGCTCAGGGCGCCGCGCGAAGACGAGGTGCTGGTGCGGATCGTCGCGACCGGCATGTGCCACACCGATCTGATCGTGCGTGATCAGCTCTATCCGGTGCCGCTGCCGGCGGTGCTCGGTCATGAGGGCGCGGGCGTAATCGAGGCGGTAGGGCCTGCGGTGCACTCGCTCAAGGTGGGGGATCACGTGGTGTTGAGCTACGCCCACTGCGGGGACTGCACCCCCTGCGACGCCGGCCACGCCTCCTACTGCAACGAGTTCTTTGCCCGCAACTTCAGCGGCGCAGGCCCCGATGGCGAGCAGGCGATTCGAGACGACAATGACCAGCCGGTGCGCGATCATTTTTTCGGCCAGTCCTCCTTTGCCACCTACGCGTTGAGCCGTGAAAACAACGCCATACGCGTGAGCAAGGATGCCCCGCTCGAACGACTCGGTCCGCTTGGCTGCGGCATTCAGACCGGTGCCGGTGCCGTCATCAATACCCTTCGCGTCGCGCCTGGCAGTCGCTTTTGCGCCTTCGGGGCCGGCGCGGTCGGGCTGTCGGCCGTCATGGCCGCCCGAATTGCCGGGGCAACCACCATCATCGCGGTCGACATGATCGAGTCTCGCCTCGATCTGGCGCTGGAACTGGGGGCGACGCACGTGATCAACGCCGGCAAGGAATCGGTGGTCGAAAGGGTGCGTGAGATTGCCGGGGGCGGCGTGAACTTTGCGCTGGAATCGACCGGGCGGCCCGAGGTGCTGCGTCAGGGCATCGATGCCCTCGGCGGCCTTGGTGTGCTCGGTGTGGTGGGCGCGCCGGCGCTGGGCACCGAAGCGGCGTTTGACGTCAATGACCTGCTGCTCGGCGGCAAGAGTATCCGCGGCATCGTCGAGGGCGATAGTGTCGCCCGACGTTTCATCCCACAGCTGGTCGAGCTGCACCTGCAGGGGCGCTTCCCGTTCGACAGATTGGTGAAATTCTACGACTTCGCCGACATCGAACAGGCCGCTCGGGATAGCGAAGCGGGCGTTACGCTCAAGCCGGTCCTGAGGCTGTCGAGTTAAACCGAGAACCGCCGTCGGTACTGTACCGACGGCGATCGCCATCAGCGGCCGCCAGGAGAGAGACGTCGTGAATCACAACAATATTATCCCGCGGGCAGGCACCCATCCAGGCAGACTATCGGTGATTTTCATCTCGATCAGCCTTGGCCTGCTGACAGGTTGTAGTCCCATGGGCCACACGCCGGCCTCACGCTCGGATTTGCCGAGTTCATCGACATTGCGCAAGGCCTGTCCAGCACTTGCGGGAACGCGGATCGATGCCAGTGAGATCGGCCTGCCCAGCGGTGCTGCCGCCATTACCGAGGCCACCCTGAGGTCGGCAACCGCCGGATCATCGGCACTGCCCGAATACTGTCAGGTGCTCGGGCGTATCGCGCCACGGGATCCGGCCGCGCCGCCGATCACCTTCCAGCTCAACCTGCCGCTTGAATGGAACGGCCGCACGCTCCAGTACGGCGGCGGCGGCTTCAATGGCAAACTCGAAACCGCATTGGGGCCAGTGCGTAATGCCCCCCAGGACACACCGGTCCCTCTTGCCCGCGGCTACGTCACCCTGGGCACCGACTCGGGGCATCGCACCACAAGCGCCAGGGCCCCGACCGAGGTGGCCGAGTTCGCGCTCAATGATGAAGCGTTCGAGAACTTTGCCTATGGCGCGTATAAAAAGGTCGGCGACGTCGCCGGAGTATTGGTCAAACGCTTCTATCACCGTGCGCCCGACTACCGCTACTACTACGGCGGCTCCGAAGGCGGTCGAGAAGGGCTGACCATGGCCCAGCGCTTTCCGAACGACTACGACGGCATCGTCAGCGTGGTGCCGGTCATTGGCTGGACGGGGCTTTTTCACGGTTTTCAGCGCCACGCCGTCGCCCTGCGCCGCGGCGGTTGGATGAATGACGCCGAGGTCGAGACGCTGGGACAGGGCGTCATCGCGGCATGCGATTCGCTCGATGGACTCAGAGACGGCGTCGTCCGCAACTTCATGGCCTGTCAGGCCCGGTTCAAACCGAGTGATCTGCAGTGCAAGAGTAACAACGAGGCAACTCGGCGCGACGACTGCCTCTCGACAGCACAGGTCAATCTGGTGGAGACACTCGGTCAGCGCTATACCTTCGATTTTCCACTGGCCAACGGGCTTTCCAGCTACCCGGGCTGGCTTTACGGCGCGGAAGATGTGCCCGGTAGCTTCGGCCAGTGGGTCACCGGCCCCATGCCACCAACACATCCTGTCAGTGCTGACCCCGGCAACACCTCGCGCCAGTACCTTTATGGAGACAACTTCATTCGCTACGTCATCACCCGGGATCCGGCATTCGACCTGATGAACTATCGAGCTGATGACTACGCCGCACGCGTCCGTGAAGTTTCGCAACTGATGGATTCGACCGACCCTGACCTGTCCCGGTTTTTTGCGCACGGTGGCAAGCTGATCATGCGAGAGGAGACCGGCGATTACGCGCAGAGTCCGATGGCAGGTATTCAATACTTCCAGTCGGTAATGAAAGCGCTGGGAAGCAAGGTCGTGGACCACTCTGCCCGGCTCTATCTATCCACCGCCACGACGCATGATGGCAGCGGCCAGAGCATGACCGATCGCCGTACGCTGCCGACCAGCCATGACATGCTGAGCACGCTGGATCACTGGGTTGCGGGCAATGAGACGCCTGCCGATGTGCTCACCCTGTCTTCAAAAGACAATCCGTACGGGCAGGGCACCCAGCTGATGTGCCGCTATCCAGACTACCCTCACTATGTGGGCGGTGACCGGCTCGTTGCCACAAGCTACGAATGCCGAGCGTCAAGGTGATGACATCGTTGTTGGCGAGCCTCTGAAGATATCTCGCCGGACAGCGTCCTGTATCGTGGAAGAATTGATGTACGTGTAAAAACCCCGGGCGTTGACGGTATTGCACACCGATGCTGCGTCCGGGGTGCGGCGCAGGAAGGTCTCATTGGCACCTGACAACAACAACGCGAGAATGGGTCTTCGCATACCGTCGATAACGGTTGACCCCGACCCCGAAGCACCTATGATCATGGCTCCCTGCAGGTCCGACAGGACCCGGTTCTCCGGCCGCTCTGACACAGGGCTTTTGTCGATCATTTCTCCACCAGGACGCCTACATGAGCAGCATCGTTGATGCGCTGGCCCCGCTGTTTGCCCTGATCGCGCTGGGCGCGGTACTTGGCTGGGTCCGCTTTCCCGGTGGGGATTTCTGGCCGCGGCTTGAGCGCGTCATCTACTACCTGCTGTTCCCGGCGATGCTGGTGGCAACGCTTGCCTCGGCCGATGTCAGCCGGGTATCGGTGCTGCCGCTGGCCGCGATTCTGCTCGGCACCATGATCGCGCTGGGGGCTGCGCTGTGGCTGACGCGCAAGCGTCTTGCGCTGTCGCCGCCGGTGTTTACCTCGGCCTTTCAGGGCGTGGTGCGCTTTAACACCTATGTGGGCGTGGCCGGCGCCGGGGCGCTTTACGGCGAACCCGGGCTGACCGTCGCGGCGGTCGCGATCGCCCTGATGGTGCCCACGGCCAATATTTTATGCGTGCTGGCCTTTATCGTCTCCGGCACTATCTCTGACCATCAGGGGCCGGCCAGCGTGAGCAAAAGCGTGCTGGCGCTGGCGCGCAACCCATTGATTCTGGCCTGCCTGGTGGGCGTGGCGCTGAACTGGAGTGGTATCGGCCTGCCAGACCCCGGGGCATCGGCCATTGCTCTGCTGGGACAGGCGGCCCTGCCGCTGGGGCTGGTGGCCGTGGGTGTCGCCCTGCGCCCCAAGGCGCTATGGCGAAGCGGTCGAGCGTTCTGGCTCTCCAGCGCTCTGAAGCTGGTGATTACCCCAATACTGGTGCTGGCCCTGGCGTGGCTGGCCGGTCTAAACGGGGTGGACCGCAACGTGGCCCTGCTTTTTGCCGCACTGCCCACGGCAACCTCGGCCTATATTCTGGCCCGCCAGCTTGGTGGCGACGCCGAATTGATGGCGGCGATCATTACCGGCCAGACACTGCTGGCGATGCTGACCATGCCCGTCATGCTTCAGCTGGCCGGCGTAGCCTGACTGGCACTGATCCTGACCGCCAGGCGCGCTGATCCGCTATGCTGATGGGAACTCCATCTTCTCAAAGAGGCTCTACATGGCCGACCTGACGCTTTTCTATGACGGCAACTGCCCGCTATGCGTCAATGAAATCAATCATTTAAAACGACTTGATCAAAAGCAGCGCATTGCGTTTGAAGATATTCATGCCGAGAACTTCACAAGCCGCTATCCCGATATTGACCGGGATGACGCCAGCGCCATTTTGATGGGTGACGTTCACGGTCAACGAATTCGCGGGCTGGATGTGACTCATCGCGCCTGGTCGCTGGTCGGCCGCGGCTGGATCACCGCACCGCTGCGCTGGCCGCTGATTCGCCCGGTCGCTGATCGGGTCTATCTCTGGTTTGCCCCCAGGCGCTATCGCATTTCGGGCTGGCTGACCGGCCGACAGCGCTGTCAGAGCTGCGAGGGCGGCCAGTGCGATCTCTCCGATAAAAAGCCCTGATCCCGAGTCTGCTTATCCCCCCCTGTAGATACGGCAGCGCCCTGCGGTTTTTGCCGCAGGGCGCTGTTTTATGCCGTGACGCAGGGGTTAGTCTTCGGTCGAGAAACGATAGACCGTGTGGCTTTCAAGCGTCTCTCCGGGCTGGAGAATCGTTGACGGGAAGCCTGACTGGTTGGGGGAATCCGGGAAGTGCTGGGTTTCCAGCGCCAGCCCGGAGCGATGACCGTAGGCGTGCCCGCTCTTGCCGGTCACGCTGCCATCCAGAAAATTGCCCGAGTAGAACTGCAATCCCGGCTCGGTGGTCCAGACGTCCAGCACGCGGCCGCTTTGCGGTGAGGTCACGCGCGCGGCGTGCTCGGGCGTCGGCCGGGGCTCGCGTGCGAGCACGAAATTGTGGTCATAACCCTTGCCCCGGGTGAGCTGCTCGTTGTCGGCCTCGATGCGCGCCCCGATCGGTGTGGGCTGGGTAAAATCAAACGGCGTACCGGCCACCGTTTCGATCTCGCCGGTCGGGATCAGCGTCTTGTTGACCGGCGTATAGCTGGCGGCATCAATGGTCATGACGTGATCAAGAATGCTGCCACTGCCCTCCCCGTTCAGGTTGAAATAGCTGTGCTGGGTCAGATTGACCGGCGTGGCCTTCGTGGTGCGAGCGCTGTAATCAATGGCCAGGGTGTCGTCGTGGGTCAGGGTGTATTTGACCTCGACCGACAGCTCGCCCGGATAGCCCTCTTCACCATCGGCACTGGTATAGCGCATCACCACACCGCTGCCTTCGCTGGAGGAAAACGGCGTGGCCTGCCATAGCTTCTGATTGAAGCCTTCATCGCCCCCGTGCAGATGGTTGGGCCCGTCATTGGTGGCCAGCTGATACGTCTTTCCATCCAGCGTAAAGCGGCCATCCGCGATGCGATTGCCGTAGCGCCCGATCAGCGCACCGAAGTAGGGATTGAGCTTTTTGTAGGCCGGCGACAGATAGCCCTCCAGCGAGTTGAAGCCGAGCACGATATCGGCCTTCTCCCCGTGGCGGTCCGGCGCCTTGAGCGAGGTGATAATGCCGCCGTATTCAATCACCGACATATCAACGTGGCCACCGCTTGAAATGCGATAGCCGTGAACGGTACGTCCGTCGGGCAGGGTACCAAAGACAAACTGCTCAACGCCGGGCGGCATGGCCGCTGACGAGGGCGTGGCAGGCGCAGAGGCCGCCATCGCCTGAGCGGCACCAAGGGATAAAAGACCGGCACTCAAAAAGACCAGAGACCGCAGGGAAGGTTGTTTCATGGCATGCTCCAGACGCGTTGAAGGAAGTGCTCGCTCGTACGGATGTCATCAACTGGGCCTAGGCGCGCTGGCGCTTTTGCTGCTTCCAGCGGTCAAACAGCACGGCCAGCAGCAGGATGGCGCCGCGTACCAGGTACTGATAGAAGGTCGGCACGTTCAAAAGCCCCATGGCGTTTTGCACACAGCCCATGATCAGTACGCCGACCAGCACGCCGGTGATCGAAGCCACACCACCGGAAAGCGCGACGCCGCCGAGAACACAGGCCGAAATGACCGCAAGCTCCAGCCCCATGGACGTATTCGGGTCACCCAGCCCCATGCGTGAGGTCAGAAGCACCCCGGCGATTCCGGCCACCAGCCCCTGCAGACCAAACACGATGATCTTGAGCCGGCGTACGTTGACCCCGGCCAGCGCCGCGGCCTCCGGATTGCCGCCCGTGGCCAGCACGTTGCGTCCAAAGGCGGTCAGGTTGAGCACGAAGCCGAAGATCACAAAGCAGATGATCATGGTCCAGACCGGCAGGGTCAGGCCCAGAAAGGAGGCGCTGCCCAGCTCGAAAAAGCCCGGCACCGTGATCATGACCGCATCGCCGCCGGAGGTGATGTAGGCCAACCCCCGCACGAACTCCATGGCGGCCAGCGTGGCAATCAGCGAATTGATACCGAAACGGGCCACCACGAACCCGTTGAACACCCCCACCAGCGCACCAGCGGCGACCCCACCCAGCGCACCGATCAATACGCTGCCTGAAGCGCTGGTAATCACCGCGGCACTGACGCCGGCAAAGGCGACGATCGAGGCCACCGACAGATCCACTTCACCAAGCGCCAGCACCATCATCATGGTGGTGGCGATGGTGCCGATGATGGTCACCGACAGCAGTAAACCGACCATGTTGCGACTGGTCAGAAAATCAGGAATCGCCACCGCCAGCGCTATAAAGAGCACAAAGAAAATCGCGATCAGCCCGGAGGTGTCCAGCAGGGTGCGCAGCGGCTTGATCAGCCCCTGCTTGCCGGCCGGTCGCGCCGTCTCTGACGGGCCGCGCTCGGCGGCGTGAACACTCTTGTCGCTACTCATAATCCGGTCTCTCCAGACATCATGTTGTTATTGGCGCCATTTGTACTCATGCCGGCAGGGCCAGACCCAGCAGCCGCTCGGGGGTGGCGGCGCTGCGATCGACGATGTCGACCAGCGCGCCGTTTCGCATCACACCTATGCGATCGCAGATCGCACTGACCTCGGTCAGATCGCTTGAAATGACCACCACGGCCTTGCCCTGGTCGGCCAGGTCATACAACAGGTTGTAGATATCGCGCCGCGCACCGACATCGATGCCGCGGGTCGGTTCATCCATCACAAAAAGCTCGATCTGCTCGGAGAGCCAGCGCGCCAGAATAACCTTTTGCTGATTGCCGCCTGACAGCGTGCTGATGCGGGTACGCGGCCCCGGCGTTCGAATGCGCAGCTTGTCGATGTAGTCGCGGGTGTTTTCAAGCTCGCGTTTGGGATGGCGCCAAAGCCCCATGCGCTTGAAAAAGCGCCGGCAGCTGATATTGAGATTGTCGGTGACACTGGCCACCGGAAAGATGCCCTGCGACTTGCGATCCTCCGGGCACATGGCAATACCGGCCCGAATCGCATCGCCCGGCGAATTGAAGCGCCCGGTGCGACCATTGAAGTGAATTTCACCGCCTTTGGGCCGCTCGACGCCGCAGATCAGCCGCATCAGCTCACTGCGTCCGGCACCGACCAGACCGAAGAAGCCAAAGACCTCGCCGCGGCGAACCTCGAAGCTCACCGGCGCCTTCAGTCCGTGCCCTTCAAGGGCGTCCACCTTCAGGATGACCTCGCCGGTATCGCGCGCGCGATAGCCGTAGACGTCCTCGATATCACGTCCGACCATCTCGCTGACCAGCTGGTCCTGGGTGAGGCCTGCCATGGTGTCGTGGGTACAGATATGGCGTCCGTCACGAAAGACCGTCACGGCGTCGCACATCTCAAAGACCTCCTCCATGCGGTGGGTAACGTAAAGCACGACCCGGCCTTCATCGCGCAGGCGCTTTACGATGCGCTTGAGCTGGCGTGTCTCCTGTACCGACAGCGAACTGGTCGGCTCGTCAAAGGCAATGATGCGGGCATCGCGCAGCAGCGCCCGACCGATCTCGATCATCTGCTGCTGCCCGATCGAGAGATCGCGCACCTTCGTTGCCGGGTGAACACTACCTTCCCCCAGCTCCTCGAGGATGGCCAGCGCCCGCTCGCGCAGGCGCTTGCGGTCCACGATGCCGTAGTGCTGGGGCAATTGCCCCAGCAGCAGGTTTTCGGCCACGGACAGGTTGGGGGAGAGCGTCAGCTCCTGATAGATGATCGCGATACCCAGGCGCAGCGCCTCGCGGGCATTGGAAAACACATGGCGCTCGCCGCCGACCCACAACGCCCCATCGGTGACGCGGTTCACACCGCTCAACACCTTGAGCAGGGTCGACTTGCCAGCACCGTTTTCGCCCATCAGGGCATGCACTTCCCCGGCCCTCGCGCTGAAGTTCACCCCGTCGAGCGCCCGGACGCCCGGGAACTCGACGGTGACGTTTTCCACAACAAGCCAGGGGTCGGTCTCGACGACCCCGGCTGTCGCAGTGGACGCACTGCTCATAGCTGCAGTTCCTCGCGGACTTCCTTCCAGTTGTCACGGGTCATCAGCGTACCGGTGGTTTCGGTATTGGCCGGCGGCTGCTTGTCTTCAGCAATCCACTGATAGAGGTTCTCGGCGCTCTGGCGACCGTGCATGGTCGAGCTGACCGCCACGGTGCCGTAGAAACCGGTAGGTTTTTCACGCGAGAACTCGGCAAAGGCCGCGCCCGAACCATTGATGCCCACACCGATGACATCGTCCGGCGACAGGCCATACTGCTCGCTGGCCCGTACGCCGCCCAGCACGCTCTCCTCGTTAAGCGCATAGATCACCCAGTGGTCAAACTTGCCGTACTTGGCAAACATTGGCGATGCCGCCGAGAAGGCGCTGGTGGTATCGGTGTTCTGCTGCGGTGCATCGATCACGTTGGCCTTGTCAAAACCGGCATCGAGCAGCGCCTGGGTGGCGCCATCGGTACGCTCACGAGCAGTGGGCAGTTCGTTGTTGGAGATACGCAGCGCGCCGGTGTCGGCCATGTCCCAGCCACGACGCTTCATCTCTTCGGCAATGGCGTTACCGACCTGCTCCCCGATCTTGTAACCCGACATGCCCAGGTGCGGCACCTCCGTCATGGGTTTGCCGTCACCGCCCACAAACTGATCGTCCACGGTCACGACCTTCATGTCGTACTGCTTTGCCCGGTTGGCGATCGCCATGCCAAGGCGCACATCCGGCGGACAGATCACAAAGCCCTGCGCGCCCTGCGCGTGAAGGTTATCAATGGCACTGAGCACCTGCTGACCGTCTTCACCGGCCAGACGTACAACGCTGAAGCCCTGCTCCTGTCCCAGCTCGCTGGCCGCGCGCTGTTCGTTGATAAACCATGCCTGCTCGGGCTTTTTGACGATAAAGCCGATCTTGACGTTGTCATCGCTGGCATGCGCCATGCCCAGTGGCACCAGAGCAATGAGCGTGGTGGCAAGGACACGGGTAAAGGCAGGTAGCAGGGACATCATGGACTCCGGGCCCTTCAGGGGCAGTTTGTTATTCATGGGTGATCAAGGCCGACAGGTCGTGCCATTGACACACTAAAGCCAACATACGGCGCGACTTAAGCGACGACTAATGCGTCAAGTAACCTGAAGTGATATCCAAAAGGCTATCGGTATCAGGTCGATCCAGCGGGCATGGCCTCTGTCGTCATGGCGACTGACACAGGCGCTGAGACTAAAGTTACGCCCTGCTGCCAAACCATCCTCAAGACAGCACACCACGGCACGGCCGACCACCTGACAGCGGCGTCAGGACTGACAAAATCGCCCGGCACAATCGTGCCGGGCGACAGGGGTATGCAGCACTCAAGGCTGACTGATGGCGTTACTCATAGGCCATGTCTTCGAGCTCACGGCCACGGGTCTCCTTGACCATTTTGAAGACGAAAAATACCGAGATCAGGGCAAAGAAGGCATAGATGCCGTAGGCCCCGCCCAGGCCGATGCCGGCCAGCATGATCGGGAAGGTCATGGTGATGCCGAAATTGGCCAGCCACTGGAACAGTCCAGACACGGCAAGCCCCGAGCCGCGCATCTGGTTGGGGAACATTTCCCCGAGCATGACCCACATGACCGGGCCCCAGGAGGCATTGAAGAACATGACGTAAATGTTGGCCGACAGCAGCGCCACGATGCCCATGCCGTCGGACAGGCGCAGGGCACCGTCGACGATGGCAGCGGTGGAGAAGGCATACGCGAGAATGCCGAGCGTGATCGTCATGCCCACCGATCCGATCCACAGGATCGGCTTGCGCCCGACCTTGTCGACCACCGCGATAGTGACCAGACAGGCCGCAATACTGACCGCCCCGCTGATAATGTTGATCAGCAGTGCATCGCTTTCGGTAAAGCCGACCGACTGCCACAGCACCGCGCCGTAATAGAACACCACGTTGATACCGACCAGCTGCTGAAATACGGCCAGACCGATGCCGACCCAGACAATGCGATGAACACGCCCGGTCGTTGCGTTGACCAGATCAGACAGGCCCGGAGTGCGCTCTCGATGCAGAGAAGTGCGGATGTCGCCCGCCTTCTGCTCTGCCTCGCGGCTGCCCATCAGGGTCTTGAGCACCTTGAGGGCCTTTTTGCTTTCACCCTTGCTGATCAGAAAGCGCGGGCTTTCCGGAATGCCCAGCAGCGCCAGAAAGAAAATGACCGCCGGGACCAGCTCCATCCAGAACATCCAGCGCCAGGCTTCAAAACCGCCCCAGAACTCGGCGGTCGAGGCGCCGGCCACGCGCGCCAGCAGGTAGTTGCTGACAAAGGCCATGAAAAGCCCCGTGATGATGGCGATCTGCTGAATGGTCGCCAGTCGTCCGCGAATGGCGGCCGGGGCCACCTCACTGATGTAGGCCGGCGTCATGACGCTGGCCGCCCCGACCGCGATACCGCCCAGAATGCGGTAGATGACAAACTCGAAGGACCCATCAGCCACGCCGGAGCCCCAGGCACTGACGATGAAAAACAGCGCCGCGACGATCAACAGCATCCGGCGCCCGAAGCGGTCCGCCAGCCGTCCGGCAAAAAAGGCACCGGCGGCGCAGCCCAGAAGCATCGAGGCCACATTAAAGCCGGTGCCGGCCGCTTCGGAATTGAAGGCGGTTCGCAAACCATCCACGGTGCCGTTGATGACCCCGCTGTCAAAGCCGAACAGGAAGCCGCCCAGCGCGGCGACACAGCAAATAATGAACACATAGAACTGTTGCTTGCGGCCGTCCTCGGCCTGAACTGACGCGTCTGATGGCATGGCGGTACCTCCTTGAATATTGTTGTCTCAAACCGATTGTTATTAAACGTTTGTGTTATGGCAGGTCCGCCGTCATGACGCCGTGTCTGCAACAACGCATTCATGGCACACGAGTGCCGCGGCCTTACAGCCAGCCGGCATCGACCCAGTAGTTGTGTGCCGTACAGCCCCCTGCCGCATCGGAGGCAAGAAAGAGCACCATGGCTGCGACGTGATGCGGGTGAAGACGCACCTTGAGCTTCTGTTCGGTCACGATCCGCGCCTCATCCTCGGGGGAGTGCCAGCGCGACTGACGCGGGGTTTTGATGTTGCCGGGAATGACGCAGTTCACCCGGATACCGTCACCGCCCAGCTCGCTGGCCAGCGCCCGGGTCAGACCCTCGATGGCGGCCTTGGCGGTTTCGTAGAGCACCATGCCGGGCTCGCCCAGATGCCAGCTGATCGAGCCCATGTTGATGATCGAACCATGGCCCTGCGCGCGCATGCCGACGGCAACGTCGCGGGCGGCCAGCGCCTGATGGCGTACATTGATCGCCATGCGATCGTCCCAGTACTCGGGCGTCACCTGCTCAAGCGTGTGGCGATCGTCGTTGGCGGCGTTATTGACCAGCACATCCACCGTGCCGATATGGGCAAGCACCTGCTCGAGCGCACGCGGGTCGGTCAGGTCGCAGTAATGAAAGTGCACGCGCTCGCCCAGGGATTCAGCAAGCGGTGCGGCCTCATCGATGATGTCGAGAAAATGTACTTCGGCGCCCTGCTCGGCGAAGGCACGCACAATGCCCTCCCCAATGCCGGAACCGCCACCGGTCACGACCACGCGACGGCCGTTTAGATCGGGATACATCGGGTGTGTCATGACATCGATTCCATAAGAACTTGTTTAATTAATACTTCTTACCAGGCAGTTTCCTCCTGCGCACAGGGCACAGCTATTGGACATAGGTCGACGCGCGACCTTGGTCCAGGGGTGCCTTGTCAGGCGCCGGGGCACAGCCAATGATAAGAGGTGATGGCAGGCGGTCGATGCTTCTTGCCGGTTGATGGCCTTTGACGCTTTATTCCCTTTTGCTACCGGTGCCCGCTGCCATGACCCGTTTGCCAGACCCACGCCCTGCCGGCGACCTCAACTCCCTGAAGCAGCGCAATCGGCTGGCCATTCTTGATGCCCTCAGGCGCAGCCCAAACATGACGCGCACTGAACTGGCACGCCTGACAGGCCTGACCAAGGTCACCGTTGGCAGCGCCGTGATGCCCCTGCTGGAGCGCGGCTGGCTCGAGGAAGGATTGCTTCAGCGCCGACGGGGCGGCCGACCGGGGCGTGAACTGTTTCTCGGTGAACACCGCCATCTGCTGCTCGGGGCCGAGGTCGGCGTCCACGAACTCCGGGTGCTGGCCTGCACGCTGTCCGGAACCCCCCTTGCGCAGCGCTGCATACCGCTGTCAAAAACCACACCGGAAGAGGCTGCCCGCCAGCTGGCTCAGGAAATCACGACCCTGCTTGAAAGCGAGGCGCTCGGTGAGCGTCGGCTGCTGGGTGTGGGCGTGGCCCTACCGGGCCCGGTCATGCCGAATGAACCGCTACTCGGGCTTGCGCCCAATCTGGGCTGGCATCAGGTCAGGTTTCTCGATCTATTGACGCGCTATCTGCCCGCGCTGCCGGGGCTCAAGTTGATGGACAACGAGTCCTCGCTGGCCGCCTTCGGTGAGCTTTACTTTGCTACCCACGACGCGCCGGAATCGCTGCTGTTTGTCAGCGCCGATACCGGCATTGGCAGTGGTCTGGTGGAAAATGGTGCCCCGCCCCGCATTATCCGCGGGATTCATGGGCTGGCCGGTGAAATCGGTCATACCCTGCTCGACCCTGACGGCACGCTCTGCCACTGCGGCAACCATGGCTGCGCCGAGACGCTGGTCAGCGGCTGGCGCCTGCGCCAGCAGCTCGGCATCAACGATAACGATGACCTGGCCACGGCCGTGGCGGCGCTGCCCAAGGCCCGAACTGCCCCGGTGCTCCAGCGCGCCGGTCGGGCACTGGGCATGTTGCTGCATAACCTGCACCACACGCTCAACCCTGCCGAGATCGTGATCGGCGGCACGCTCACCGCCCTTGGCCCGGCGCTCATGGACCCGGCGCTTGCCCGCTTTGCCAGCACCCAGCGCCGACTGCTGCCGGAGGCCACCCTGATCACCCCGCGGGTGCTGACACAGGGCCACCTGATGCCGGCTCGTGGCGCAGCAGCACTGGTCATGGCCAGTGCTCTGGCCGTCCTTGAGGAACCGCTTTAACCCAGTCCTGTGCCCTGCGCTTCAGACATTAAAAAACCGCCCGACCCTTGCGGGCCGGACGGTCGATGTCATGACGAGGGACTTACCGGTTGGTCAGTGACGCCGGCTTGCCGCTGCCGTCCTGAGGCGCACTGCTGTCACCCTGCTCACCCAGCGCAATCCAGGTATTGATTACGGTATCCGGGTTGAGCGACAGACTGTCGATGCCTTCACTCATCAGCCAGGCAGCGAAGTCCGGGTGGTCCGACGGGCCCTGCCCGCAGATGCCCACGTACTTGCCCTGACGCTTGGCGGCACGGATGGCCATCGACAGCAACGCCAGGACTGCCTCGTTGCGCTCGTCAAACTGCTCCGAGACCGTACCGGAGTCGCGGTCCAGCCCCAGCGTGAGCTGAGTCATGTCGTTGGAACCGATCGAGAAACCATCGAAGTACTCGAGGAACTGATCGGCCAGCAGCGCATTGGAGGGCAGCTCGCACATCATGATGACCTTGAGGCCGTTTTCACCGCGCTTGAGCCCGTGGGTTTCCAGCGTCTCAATGACGGCGCTGGCGTCCTTGAGCGTCCGCACGAACGGAATCATGATCTCGACGTTCTCAAGGCCCATCACGTCACGCACCCGCTTGACGGCCTGGCACTCGAGCGCAAAGCAGTCACGGAAGTCCGGCGACACATAGCGACCGGCACCGCGGAAGCCCAGCATCGGGTTTTCTTCGTGCGGCTCGTACTGCTCGCCGCCCACCAGGTTGGCGTATTCGTTGGTCTTGAAATCCGACAGACGCACGATCACCCGCTTGGGCCAGAATGCGGCGGCAAGTGTGGCCATCCCTTCGGTCAGACGGGCCACGTAGAACTCGACCGGGTCACTGTAGCCGGCAATGCGGCTCTTGATTTCAGCCTGCAGCGCCGGCGTCTGACGATCGAACTCCAGCAGGGCGCGCGGGTGAATCCCGATCATGCGATTGATGATGAATTCCAGACGCGCCAGACCCACGCCCTCGTTGGGGAGCGTAGCGAAATCGAAGGCACGGTCGGGGTTACCGACATTCATCATGAGCTTGAGCGGCAGTTCCGGCAGGTCATCAATGGCGGCGCTCTTGATTTCAAACTCGAGCTCCCCGTCATAGATGTAGCCGGTATCGCCCTCGGCGCAGGAGACGGTGACATGCGAGGTCGAGGTCAGACGCTCGGTGGCATCGCCACAGCCGACCACGGCCGGAATACCCAGCTCACGAGCGATGATCGCTGCGTGGCAGGTCCGTCCGCCGCGATTGGTCACGATCGCTGCGGCACGCTTCATGATCGGTTCCCAGTCCGGGTCGGTCATGTCGGTGACCAGCACATCGCCGGGCGAGACTTCATGCATCTGGCTGATGTCGGAGATGATCTTGACGGGGCCGGCACCGATACGCTGACCGATGGCACGGCCTTCGGCAATCACCGGACCGCGCGACTTGAGGTGGTAGCGCTCCATGACCTGCTTGCGCGAACGCACGGTTTCCGGACGCGCCTGAACGATCAAAAGCTCACCGGTATGACCGTCCTTGGCCCACTCGATGTCCATCGGGCGGCCATAGTGTTCCTCGATCAGCATGGCCTGACGGGCCAGCGCCTCGATCTCGTCATCGCTCAGACAGAAGCGATCCTGGTCTGCGGCGTCGACCGGCTCGATGCGCACCTGCTTGCCGTGGGCGCGATCGTCGGCATACACCATGCGCTCGGCCTTGGTCCCCATGCTGCGGCGCACGACCGAAGGACGGTTGGCGGCAAGGCCGGGCTTGTGAACGTAGTATTCATCCGGATTGACGGCGCCCTGCACCACCATCTCGCCCAGTCCCCAGGCCGCGGTGATGAACACGACCTGATCAAAGCCGGATTCGGTGTCGATGGTGAACATGACGCCCGAGGTGGCCAGGTCCGAGCGCACCATGCGCTGCACGCCGGCAGACAGCGCCACGCCCTTGTGGTCGTAGCCCTGATGAACGCGGTAGGAGATCGCACGGTCGTTGAACAGCGACGCAAACACGTGGTGGATCGCTTCGCGTACGGCGTCCAGCCCCTGCACGTTGAGAAAGGTTTCCTGCTGACCGGCAAAGGAGGCGTCCGGCATGTCCTCGGCAGTGGCCGATGAGCGGACCGCAAAGGAGGCGTTCGGGTTGTCGCCGGCCAGCTGCTGGTAGGCGCTGGCGATGGCGTCATCGAGCTCGGCGGTAAAGGGGGTGTCGATCACCCACTGACGAATGCGCGTACCGGCAGCGGACAGCGCCTGGGTATCGTCAATATCGGTCTCGTCGAGCAGGGCATGAATGCGCGCATCCAGACCGCTCTGCTCCAGAAAGCGTCGCCACGCATCGGCGGTGGTCGCAAAGCCATTGGGGACCTGAACGCCCAGGCTGCTCAGATGACTGATCATCTCGCCCAGTGAAGCATTCTTGCCACCGACACGATCCACATCGTTCATGCCCACTTGGTCGTACCAGAGCACATCCAGCTCGGCGCTGTTGGGGCGATTGTCGTCTGTCACCTTGCGATCACTCATTTTCGTCTCTCCCGGCAATCCTTTAGCCGCCAATACTCGAAGCTACCGGCGGTGCCCTACCCAAAAGTCAACAACGTAAAAAAACGCCGCTCAGGGCGTGTCAGACCATCGCACGACCGAATAAAAACGACGTTTTTCAGATTCTTCTGTCACATGACAGCCGAGCAGAGCGTAATCATTTTTTTCGGCCTGCCATAGCCTTTATGACATGTTTTAAGACCAGGGGCATTTTGAAAGACTACTACATGTCGTTAGCGCAAAGTCTTAACAACGGCATTAAGCGATCTGAAAATAAAGGAAAAAGCAGAAAAAATGGCGGCACAAAAAACCACTACAAGTTTTGTAGTGCATGCGCAAATTTGACAAATAAGGTCGCAATAGCATTGCACCATTTTGACCGCTGCCGTGGTTTAATGTTTGATAAATCGCGTTTTTTTATGTCGGGAAGAGAGGCTCTTATGCCAAAAACAGTGTTTTATATTTCCGATGGCACCGCCATTACCATGGAGGTGCTGGGCCACGCCGTTCTCTCCCAGTTTGATACGGAATTTACCCAGCGTACCTGGCCCTTTGTCGACACCCGGGAACGCGCCAATGAAATTCGTGAGCGTATCGACCGGATCTTTGCCGATACCGGCGAGCGACCCATCGTCTTTTACTCGATTGTCAGCGATGAAATCCGCCAGATCATTCTGTCGAGCCACGGCTTTTGTCACGACGTGATTGAATCGGTTATCGCCCCGCTCAGCGAAGAGCTCAACATGGCGCCGCATCCGACGCTGCACCGCACCCACGGGCTCAACCAGCGCAACGTGGCGCGCTATGACGAGCGCATCGCCGCGATCGATTATGCCCTGGCCCATGACGATGGCCTGTCACTGCGCCATCTCGAGCAGGCACAGGTTATTCTGATCGGCGTGTCGCGCTGCGGCAAAACGCCCACGAGCCTTTATCTGGCCATGCAGTTCGGTCTGCGGGTCGCCAATTACCCCTTCATTGCCGATGACATGGACCGCTTGGCGCTGCCCCCTGCACTGCGCGATCAGCGTGGCAAGCTGTTTGGACTGACCATCAACGCCGACCGGCTCGCCGCCATTCGCAACGAGCGTCGCACTGCCAGCACCTATGCCTCCCTCAGGCAGTGCCGGCTGGAGCTGTCCGAGGTCGAGGCGCTCTATCGCCGCCTGCGCATCCCCTACCTGGACACCACCAACTACTCGGTCGAGGAGATCGCCACGCGGCTGATGGATACCCTCGGCATTGACCGGCGCATTTTCTGAAGGCACCGCTCATGAGAAGCCGGCCGGTGCCGGCTCGTGATCCAAAAGTGCTACAAAGCCCGACTCATAGCAGTGCGACGGCCTCGACCTCAACGGCGAAACCAAAGTGCAGCTGGGCCACGCCGGCGACCGCGCGCGCCGGGCGATGCGCTCCGAGCCACTCGGCATAAAGTGCATTGAACGCCGGCCAGTTGTTGATATCGGTAACGTAAATGCGCACCTGCATCAGGTTTTTTCTCTCCACACCTGCGCAGGCCAGGCAGGCATCGACGTTGGCCAGCACCTGGCGGGCCTGATCCTCGAAGGAGGCGTCATTGAGCTGCGACCCATCCGAACGGATCGGGAGCTGACCGGAGATAAAGACCTGGCCGGCGCCCATGCAGACATGGGAGTAATGTCCACCGGGACGGGAAATTTCCGAGCTGTTCTCACAGCGAAGTTCGGGATGGTGAACGGCTTGATTCATGATGAACGGTCCTTTCCTTTATCGATAAACATGTCCTGAGGGGTCCTTTCTCAAGGGACAAGAGCGCTCCTGACCGTCGATCAGGAAGGATCGAAGCCCTGCGGGTCGAGAGGGAAATGAGCGGCCCGGTGGCGGGCCACTCACGATCAGATTGTCACGAGCATCAGGTGCTCAAAAGACTGGCGAATCTCGCCATGTCGACGTTGCCACCGCTGACAATAACGCCGATACGCTTGCCCTTGAGCTCGTCTTTCATCTGCCGCGCGGCAGCGAAACCGAGGCAGCCGGTGGGTTCGACGACCAGCTTCATGCGCTCGGCCAGAAACGACATGCACTCAATGAGCTCGGCGTCCGTGGCGGTCAGGATGTCGTCGACATCACGCTGGATGATCGGAAAGGTGATCTGGCCCAGATGCTGGGTCTGTGCACCATCGGCAATGGTTTTGGGGGTGTCGATATGAACGATCTGACCACTGCGAAACGATTGCTGCCCATCGTTGCCTGCCTCGGGCTCGACACCATAGACCCTGCAGTCCGGTGACAGCGCCCTGGTGGCCAGCGCAGAGCCTGCCAGCAGGCCACCGCCGCCCAGACAAACGAACAGCGCATCCAGCTCGCCAACTTCCTCAAACAGCTCTTTGGCGGCCGTGCCCTGCCCCGCCAGCACATCGGGGTGATCATAGGGCGGGATCAGCGTCAGGCCCTGCTGCTCGGCCAGGTCGCGGCCAATCTGCTCCCGGTCTTCGGTATAGCGGTCATACATCACCACGTGCCCGCCATAGCCTTTGGTGGCGTCGACCTTGGCCTTCGGGGCATCCTGGGGCATAACGATGGTGGCCGGGATTCCCAGAATCCTGGCAGACAGTGCAATGGCCTGGGCGTGATTGCCGGAAGAGAACGCCACCACGCCGGCACGCTTTTGCTCGGGACTGAATTTTGAGAGCGCATTGAAGGCGCCCCGGAATTTGAAGGCGCCCATGCGCTGAAAGTTTTCGCATTTGAAAAACACCTGCGCGCCCATGGCGTCATCTAGGGTACGCGAGGTCATCACCGGGGTTCGGCGTGCGTGGCCCTCGAGTCGCCTTGATGCAGCGAGAACATCGTCAAAGGTGGGAAGATGGTTCATGAGACTCCTCTCTCGGCCTGTCAGCCGTTCCACACGGGTTGATATCCGCGCCGGGCGCGGCTTTTGTTTGCAAAAACGCCATTGCTTGCAACAGCACAGTGTCTCTACCGCATCTCAATCCGGATACCGCCGCTATTTCGCATAGCCGTAGACCGAGGCCCGGGAAACGCCCAGGTGGGCGGCGACAATTTCCATCGCCCGACGCAACTCCAGCAGCCCCGCGGCCTTGAGCTCCTTGACCAGCGTACGGCGATCTTCTGCCTTGAGCGCGCGGGGCGTGGTGGCCAGGCGCGCTGCAAACTGATTGATCCGGTCGCGGATGGCATCTGCCCCCATGGGATCAAACGTCTCTTTCGCGGGCGCCGTCATCTGAATATCCACGAACTGGTTCAGCATGCCCTGAAAGCCCTGGAACACGCTGAGATCGATGTTCATGCACAGCGCGGCAATGTAGCGGCCTTCGCTGTCCTTGATGCCGATCGACGTACTCTTGACCTGACGGCCATCCGGGAAACTGTTGGGGTAGTTGGCGATGACCTGCTCGACATCCGCGTCCTGAATGCGGGCCAGCCCCAGCTCGGTGGCCGGGTCACCAACTTCACGTCCTGAAAGGTTATTGTGGATGGCCAGTACGGCGTGCGAAGGGTCCAGCAGGTCATGGAGCACCACCTCGCAAAACGGAGCAAAGGTTTTGGCAATGCCCTCTGCCGTCTGCTTGAGCTGTTCAAGCAGCAGTCGCTGCTCTAGTGTTTTTTGAATCATGAAGGGGCCGCCATCACCATTTTTTGACATAATGTTTAATTCTACACAATACGTCAAATTATCCTTGTTTCCGCTTTGCATCGATCACGACATCAAACAACGTTTCCCCATCGGCACGCGCCTGCGTATTCTGCCCAACCACGCCTGTGCCACCGGTGCCCAGCATCCGCAATACGGCGCCCTGCGCCCTGACGGTGGCATCGAGCTCTGGCCCCGCTTTTACGGCTGGTAATCTTTTATGGCTAGCAATCAGGGAGCAGCCCTCATGACACACCCTTCATCGACAGGATCACGTCGCCTCGTGGTGCTCGGCACCGGCGGCACCATTGCCGGTTCTTCCCCACAGGCCGGGGCCAACCTTGGCTACACCGCAGGCACGGTGTCCGTGGAGGCTCTGCTGGGGGGCATTGCCGCGCCGGAAGGCTTTGCCCTGCACGCCGAGCAGGTCGCTCAGCTCGACAGCAAGGACATGGACACCGCGACCTGGCAGGCGCTGCATGAGCGCTGCGAGCACTGGCTGGCCCACGATGACGTCGCAGGCGTGGTTATCACGCACGGCACCGACACCGTCGAGGAGACGGCGTTTTTTCTGCACTCGGTGCTCTCTTCCCCAAAACCCGTCGTGCTGGCCTGCGCCATGCGCCCGTCGACTGCCCTGATGCCGGATGGCCCACAGAATCTGCGCGACGCGCTGGCCGTAGCGGCAACGGTTGATGCGGCAGGGGTCACGGTAGTCTGTGCCGGTGACATTCACGACGCGGTAGCGGTCAGCAAGACGCACCCCTATCGCCTGAACGCGTTTGGCTCCGGTGATACCGGCCCCATCGGTTACGTGGAGGAAGGCAAGCCGCGCCAGCTGCGGCCCTGGCCGCGCCGACTCTCAAGCGAGCCGATGACGGTGCCGGGTGCCGGGCACTGGCCTCGTGTGGAAATCGTGCTCAGTCATGCCGGCGCCAGCGGCGCGCTGATCGATACCCTCGTGCGTGAGCGACAGAACGGTGCCGGTGAGGCAGTGGCCGGTATCGTGCTGGGCGCTACCGGCAATGCCAGTCTGCATCGCGATCTTGAGCAGGCGGCTCTTCGGGCTCAGGCTGCCGGAATCAGGGTGAGCGTGGCGGCACGCTGCAACGAAGGGCGGCTGCTGCCCGGCCCTGACGCCAGCTTCCCGGTCATGGCGGATCTCTCGCCGGTGAAGGCCAGAATCGCGCTGATGCTGGCGCTGTGTCGTGGCTGACACTGATGGGCGCCGTTGATCGCAACGGCGCCTTTTGAGCGTTAACCCGTCATCGACCTTCGATCAGCCACTGACAGCATTGAAGGCAAAATCAACCGGCACTGGCGAGCTGATCGTGTGGACCGGGCCTTCCAGCGTTCCTTTTTGCGGGTGAATGTTAAACACCTTGATGGTGTCGCTGTTCTGGTTGCCGACATAGAGAAAACGCCCCGATGGGTCCAGATTCATGCCCCGCGGGATCTCGCCGCCGCTGGACACCCAGCCCGTATTGATCAGCTGGCCACTGTCCTCGTCCACCCGAAACGTGGCAATGCTGTTCATGCCGCGATTGGTGGCGTAGAGGAAACTTCCCTGCGGATGGATTCGAAGCTCGGCGGTAGTATTGCTGCCCGTGGGCACCTCGCCCGGGTTATCGGGGTTGAACACCGGCCGGCCGAATTCACTGTCCGCCGGCAGGGTCGACAGCGACTGGGTCTGAATGAAACTACCGCGCTCAGGGTAGAAATCGAAGACATCCACGGTGGAAGACAGCTCATTGAGCACATAGGCATAAGGTTTTTGCTGGTGAAAGACCATATGCCGACAGCCGCTGCCCGAAGCCACGTTGGCATAGGGCACCGGCCCCGGCGAGAGCCTGCCGCTGCCCATGTCCAGCTCGAACGCCAGCAGCCGATCCGCGCCCAGATCAATGCCAAAGACGTGATGGCCGCCCGGCCCCGTGATCATCATGTGGGCATGCGCCCCTTCCTGACGCACGCCGTCCGGCCCCAGCCCATTGGGCGGTGACTCGACCAGATCGCTCATCTCCCTGATCTCGCCATTATCCCCCAGCGGGAAGACCGAAAAGCTGCCGGTGCCGTAGTTGGCGGCAAACAGATAGCGTCCGGAAGGATGTACCGAGCAATAACAGGTCCAGCTGCCCTGCGTGGGTCGGGTATTGATAAAGGCAAGCTCGCCGCTGGCAGGGTCAATGCGATAGGCGCTTACCCGTCCCTGCGGTTTACCGGCCGCATCCGGTCCAAGCTCGTTGACGCTGTAGAGATAGCGACGATCCGGCGAGACTGCCAGAAAGGAAGGGTTTTCGGCGTCCATGACCTGCAACGGGGTGAGCGCGCCCTGCGCCGGATCCATGCGAAACACATAAATCCCCCGGGCCTGGCTGGGCGCCACACCGCCCGGCGCCGTATTGGGACCGGTATAGGTGCCGACATAGACGTATTGCGCGCCACTGACGCCACCGCCATTGGAAGCGGCCATCGCACTGCCGGCCGAAAACAGCGGATAAAACGCCACGGCACCAGCGGCCGCCCCCATGCCCTTGAGAAGCCGGCGACGCATCTCGTCGGTCAATACGCTGTCTGCACCCTCTGATTGCCCATTCATGTCGCGCCCTCTGCAGAAGAAAGAAAGCCTCAAGCATTGGCGTTCCCGCTTGAACCGACAATCCAGACCTTGGTGGCGCCTCAAACATTGGCAGGGGCCTCGACGCCCTTGAACGGCAGGCAATATTGTTCAATACCCGATCGCGCGTTGATGCCAGTCTCAAGGCATCAACGACCCGGGAGTGTCTGTCTTGTCTTCTACCCTGTTGCTCTCCATGGCCGCCTTTGCGCTGGCCGCCTCGCTGACGCCGGGGCCTGTCAATATCATGGCGCTGAGCGCTGGACTCAATCACGGTTTCAGACAAAGCCTGCGCCATGTCACGGGGGCGAGCATCGGCTTTACCCTGCTGCTGGTGCTGGTCGGGCTGGGGCTGCAGTCGCTGTTTCAACAGGTACCGCTGACCGGTGTAATACTGCGCTGGGTGGGCGTGGCCTTTCTGCTCTACATGGCCACGATACTGATCATGTCGACCGGCCGGGAAGTGGCCACCGTGCCCGCGACGGCACCCTCATTCTGGCACGGTGCGCTGATGCAGTGGCTCAACCCCAAGGCGTGGGTGGCGTCTGCCGCGGCCATCAGTGCCTATACCCGGGATGGTTTTGGCATCGCGGTGCTGGCCATCCTCTTTTTTATCCTGTGCTACGTCAGCATCACGACCTGGGCGGCCATGGGAAGCTGGCTGGGGACACGGCTGACCCGACCGCACCACCTGAGAAGGCTCAATCGGATAATGGCAGCGCTGCTGATGGCCAGCGCGCTGGCCATGGGGCTGATGTCGCCTGGCGGTACTGCTGTGGGGTTGCCGCCGTCAGCCGCTTGAAGGTGCGCTGAAAGTGCGCCTGGTCGGCAAAGCGACAGCTCAGCGCCGTCTCGGCGATATCTGCACCGCGCTTGAGCGCATGCTGGCCACAGCGGATGCGGCAATCGATCAAAAAGGCATGGGGCGTGATGCCGTAGTCACGGCGAAAGCCTCGAATCAGGGTAAATCGCGAGCATCCGACGGCGCGGGCCACCTGCTCAAGACTCAGTGGCGACAGACAGTGCTGGCGAATAAACGCCGCTGCACGAGCGGCGACTTCGCCTTCACCCGTTCTGCTTTGAGGTGACGTTCCCAGCACCTCGAGCGCCTGACCGATCACGCCCTCAATCTCGTCGGCATGCGGCAGATGGCCTGACTCGAACAGACTTGCAGCCAGTGCGGACAGCGCCTGATAGAGCCCCGGGTTGCGACTGACGCGCCGTGACAGCGGACAAAAGCGCCCTTGAGCATCCGGCTGACGCTGTGCCAGCCACTGTGGGTCGATGTAGAGCATGAGGTAGGACCAGGGTGTGTCATCGCCCGGATTACAGGCATGGACCTCGCCCGGGTTCATGGCCACCACGCTTCCGCGCGAGACCGGCACGACATGCTCACGCCCGTCGTGGCAGTACTCGTAGTGGCTCTGTCCGCCCAGTACGGCCCCCAGCGACAGGGTGTCATGACTGTGGCGAGCATAATGCACCGCCCGTGCATCACGGGTCAGACGCGCCTCCAGCCAGGACAGGTTCGGATGGCGCCAGAACTGCATGTCATGCGATGCGCGTGCCATTGTCCTCTCCCACTCGTGGCGCAAACACTCGTTATACCCGAATATCTTCCGGCCCACGTATCTCGGCCTCGATGCGCACGCCAGTGTCACGCGCTTCATCAGAGAAGTCGTCGGGGCCAGTCAGGTCACCAGTATCCAGCCGGGCCGCTTCATGAGAACCGGACATGAGGTGCTCACGCAGTGCCTGCGCCGGCATCGGGCGACCGAAGAGATAGCCCTGCCCGAAGTGACAGCCCTGCTGCGCCAGATGTTCGGCCAGACGCTCGTCCTCGATGCCCTCGGCCACAACGCCCATGCCCAGTGACCGACCCATGGTAATGATCATGCGCACCAGATTGTCCTGGCGAATTTCTTCGGCATTGAAAAAGGAGCGATCAATCTTGATCTTGTCGACGTCCAGCCGGGCCAGATGATAAAGCCCCGAATAGCCGGTGCCAAAATCATCCAGCGATACGCGCACGCCCATATCGTGCAGCCGGGTCAGATTCTCCTGAACGATGTCCAGCCGCTCGATCAGCACGTTTTCGGTAATTTCGACCTCAAGACGATCAGCCGGAAACGCGTGCGCCTTCAGCAATGTTGCCATCTGCATGACAAACGCCTCATCTTCCAGATACGAGGCCGTGATGTTGACGGCCAGAAAGCATTCGCCGGGCCACTGCCGGGCATCACTCATCGCCTGGACCAGCAGGTGTCGGGTCATCTCTGGCATCAGCCCCAGGGTTTCGATCAGCGGAATGAACTCATCAGGCGGCACCAGCCCGCGCTCGGGATGCTGCCAGCGGGCCAGCATCTCGACCCCTACCGTCTTGCGATTGGAAAGGGCAACCACCGGCTGATAAAAGGGCACGATCTCGCCGGCATCAAGCGCCTGGCGCAGGCGCTGAGCACGATGGGCATCTGCCTGCTGCGCGTCGGGCAGACAGTTTTCCTGCATCCGGATGTTCTCACCGCAGCGTTTGGCCTCATGCATGGCGTCATAGGCCGCGGCAAGCAGTTGATCGGCCGAGGTGGCATGGAGCGGCGCAATGGCAATGCCGATGGTGGCCTCCAGCGACTCGCGCCGGTTACCGCAGACCAGCGGCTGGCGTATCTGGCGCCGTAGCGCCTGGGCCTGGTCGAAAAGATCATGCCGACTCAGCGCGCCGGTCAGGGCCACCACGAACTCGTCCCCGCCCAGTCGCCCCAGCAGCGGGTCACCGACGGTCTGAACCTGGTTCAGCCGCCCGGCAATACGGCGCAGGGCGTAGTCTCCGGCCGTACTGCCATGAGCATCATTGACTTTCTGAAAGGCGTCCAGATCGATCACCAGCAGTGCGGTCTGCTCCAGCAGCGGGCTGACCCGAGCATGCAGGCGGGTCATGAAGTGGGGTCGATTCATGAGATCGGTCAGGGCGTCGTGACGGGCCAGATGGTGGCTGCGGGCCCGGGCCGCCAGCAGCTGGCGATAGCGATGACGCAGCCGCCAGATCACTCGCAGGGATAACATCCACGGCACCACCATGGCCATGGCGGCAAACCCGGTGCAGGTCAGGATAAAGCGCCAGCGTGAGATGATATCGAGATCCGGCGGTTCGCCCCAGCCCAGCAGCCGAAAGGCCGGTGCCTCCAGCCAGAATTCCCAGGTCACGGCGATCAAAAGGAGAATCACAAGCGTGGCGGCAAAGAGCACAAGCCCCTGACGCAGGAGATAACTTTTGGTTCGCATGAGAAATAGTACCAGAGCGGCGACCGCTGGCTGACAGCGATTATTTAAGGAATGTCTAATTCCGGGACAGGCATATCGGCCGCCACTCTAATCCTCTAAACCCCTTGTTCATACCTTTGAAAAGGGCTGCGTCATACCTTGAAGGTGTCATGCAACGCAGAAAACCGGCGCCTGAGCAGCTCAGGCGCCGGTGTATCAAGAAAGGCCGTGACTCAGGCTTTGGAGAGCCGGTTGATCTGGCCGCGCATGCGCTCGCGCAGGGAGGGTGCTGCCAGCCGGTGCAGGTCATGGGGAGTACATCGAAGGACCCGACCATGCATTCTGACCATACAGTCGCTGCCCTCAACGTGCATCGGATGAATATCGCGCTGCAGGAGCCGTTCCATTTCCCGTGATGTCAGACCCAGCATGAGCGTTACTCCGTGACCTTGGATGGCATCTGTCAGGCGCAGCATGGCGAGCACGGATGTCATCCCGATGACGAGAAGATAACAGTGTCATGACTCTGGTCACTATCTCACGGCTTTTATCGCCGCCTCATGATTTCGAGCGTCGACAGCGCTCGGAGCAGTAGATCACGCTGTCCCAGTTGCGCGCCCACTTTTTGCGCCAGGTAAACGGACGGCCACACACCGGGCAGGTTTTGGTGGGTAAATCGGACTTCTTTTGCATCAGTTGACCGGTGTCGTTACTGCGTTTGACGCGGGCGTGCCGATCCAGTTCGAGAACCCAAGCGTTTGAGGAATTTCCTCACGGAGCAGGTGCGTCAGTGACAGCGCGCTGGCCGAGCGGCAGCCGCCGTCGTGCAAAAGCGTCGCCTGGCGCCCGTCATGCCCGGTCCAGGTCACGGTGTAATGCGACATGTCCGTGATCCGTGGGCCGCAGTCGGGGGTGTCACGCTGCTGTGCCATCACCGGCTGCCAGGGCGCCAGCATGCGTTGAAGACGGGTCAACGCCTGCTCCCCGTTTTGCCGGGCCTGCTTGCCGTAGACCTGCGTATGCTGTTGGCCAACAAACGTGGTGGTGCCATCGGCGAGAACGTCAACGGAATAGACCGGGCAGAAGCCGTGGCAGGGGCCGACCTCGTAGCGAATGCTGGCCAGATCGCCGGCGACCGGCGCCGCCCGGTCACCCCGCTCCGAGGCTGACGTCTGACCACCGCTCCCCGCGCAGCCCGCCAGCAGTACAGTACCCGCCAACACACCGGATAAAAGAAACGCTTTCATGGGGAGACTCCCTGAGGATGATGTCATGGCGGTACGGATCACACGAGGCGACCTGCTTCAAACCTGGACCGTGGCGCCCGGGCAGAGTCTGGCGTTTGATGCTCAGCCCTTGCCTGGCGGATGGAGGTTTTCCCCCCAGCGCGGCATGCCGTCGATATCAATATCAAACAGATCGAGGGCGCGCGCCACACTGTGATCGACCATCTCCTCAAGCGTGGCCGGCCGGGCGTAGAAGGCCGGCACCGGCGGGAACATGATGGCGCCCATCTCGGTCAGGGTGGTCATGGTGCGCAGATGGCCCAGGTGCAGCGGCGTTTCCCGCAGCATCAGCACCAGCCGGCGACGCTCCTTGAGCACCACATCGGCGGCACGTGAAATCAGGTTGGTGGTGGTGCCGGTGGCGATCTCCGACATGGTCTTGATCGAGCAGGGGGCGACTAGCATGCCCAGCGTGCGAAAGGAGCCCGAGGCCAGTGAGGCACCAATATCGCCCACCGGATGGACCTCATCGGCCAGCGCAAAAAGGTCTTCGCGACTGATGCCGGTTTCGTAGCGTCGGGTCAGTTCGGCGGACTTGGACACCAACAGGTGAGTCTCGATCTCCAGCGGCCTGAGCAGTTCCAGGGCGCGGGCGCCGTAGACAAAGCCGGTGGCACCGGTAATGGCAATGATCAAACGACGGGGGGGCATCCGGGCTCCTGGGCATCATGAAAAAGGCGTCAGCGCCCATTGTAGCCGGGCCCGGCCTCATTCACATCGATATAGCCGGTGGTCGCGCGACAGGTCAAACACCGCCAGGTCCTCGGCCAGCATCAGGGCGCCGCCAAAATGCGCGCGCGCCTCGGCGTCGATATCGCTGATGGAAGGCGTAGCCCCCGGGTGACTCACGTAGCGCGGGCTGAAATGCGTGAGCACCAGCTGGGCAAGCCCTGCCCTTTCGGCAAAGGCGGCAATACGCGCGGCACTGCTGTGGCCGTTGTCCGTGCCCCGCTGCTCGATCACCGCCTCGGTATAGGTCGCTTCATGCACCAGCACGTCCGCGTCCTGACAGATTGGTGCCAGAAGGTCAGGAGTATCGTTGTCGCCGGCCACCACCAGCCGCCGTGGGGTGCGCGCGGGTAGGCGGTAGTCGGCGCCGCTCAGCTGCCGGCCCTGTTCATCAATGACCGTCTCGCCACGCTGAAGCCGCCCCCACAGCGGCCCGGGCGTCACACCTTCTGCCTTTAGCCGTTCAACGTTAAGCGAGGCCTCGACATGGCGCTCTTCAAGGGCGTAGGCATAGCACTCGACGCCGTGAGAAAGCCGCGCCGTCCGCACGGTGATGTCAGAAAGCGTAAGAGGGTTGTCTACAAGCGTTGCCGCATCGACATGGATCAGGTCGAATCCGAGGTGCAGGCCGGTGGTCGTCGTCACCGCCTCGAGATAGTCCCGCACGGCCTGCGGCCCCACAATGATCAGTGCCGTTTGACGTCCGGCCATCGAGGCGCTGGCCAAAAGCCCCGGCAGACCGTAGCAGTGGTCGCCGTGGATATGGGTGATGAAGACGGCCTCAAGCCGGGCGGCACTCAACGGCGTTCGCATCAACTGCTGCTGGGTGCCTTCACCGCAGTCGATGAGTGTCCAGCGCCGCTGACCCTCAGCCGTGAGCGCCAGCGCGCTGACGTTGCGGGTTCTGGTGGGGACACCGGCCGAGGTGCCCAGAAAGCGCAGCTGCATAATAAGGCCTTATGATATTGAATGAGACAGGGTGATGATCATCACGGCGAACGCTATGCTGGACAACATCCATGCCAACGCCTGACCAGGGAGAATCTCATGAAACAGTGGATCATGCCGGCCCTGCTGGCCGCCGTCCTGACCGGGGCCGGAGCCACGGCACAGGCCGGTGATATTAACCCGGCCGCCAACCCGCTGCTGGCCGACAAGTGGCAGTCACGCCCGCTGGTCGTGGTGACCCCGAGCGCCGACAATCCGGATTACGAACGCATGCGCGGCATTGTCGAGACGCAGCGAGACGCCTTTAATGATCGCGACATGGTGCTCTATACCGTAGAGGGCGGCAGTGGCATGAAGGCCGACCAGGCTCTGACCGAGGCCGAAACCGATGCCCTGCTCGCCTCGCTGGGACTGAATGCGAAAGGCCCGCTCACCACGGTGCTCGTGGGCAAGGATGGGGGTAAAAAGGTAGAGCAGGAAGGCTTTGTCGACCCGCGCCAGCTGTTCGACACCATCGATAACATGCCCATGCGCCGCGCGCGTCAGTAGACGAGCGCCCATGCAGCAGTCACTACCGGAGGGTCATATATGCGTTGCGCCATCATGGATGACTATCAGGAGGCGGCGCTCTCAATGGCCGACTGGTCGCGCCTTGAGGGGCGCGTCGTGGTTACCCCCTTTCACGACCACCTTGATGATGAAGACGCGCTGGTCGAGCGGCTGACCGGATTCGATGTCATCGTCATCATGCGCGAACGCACGGCCTTTCCGGCCCCGTTACTGTCACGCCTGCCGCAGTTGAAGCTGCTGATCACCTCGGGGATGCGTAATGCCGCCGTCGATCTCGAGGCAGCGCATGCGAAGGGCATCACGGTATGCGGGACCGACAGCCATCCGGCGCCGCCAGCCGAGCTCGCCTGGGCGCTGATCCTGGGGCTGACGCGCCATGTCACTACCGAACATCACCACATGACCACCGGCGGGCCGTGGCAGAGCACGGTCGGCATGACACTGGCCGGTCGCACGCTGGGGATCATCGGGCTTGGGAAAATCGGCACGCGCATGGCGCGCATTGCGAAAGCGTTTGATATGGAAGTGATGGCCTGGAGCGAACACCTGACCCCCGCACGCTGTGAGGAGGCCGGCGTCACGTTTGCCGAGTCGAAAAAGGCGCTGATGAGTGCCAGCGATATCGTCTCGATCCATCTGGTGCTGAGTGCGCGTACCCATCACCTGATCGACCGTCAGGCGTTTGAATGGATGCCACCCTCATCGTTTCTGATCAACACGTCACGCGCCGGCATTGTGGATCAGACCGCGTTGATCGATGTCCTGAAGGAAGGTCGGATTGCTGGCGCAGGACTGGATGTGTTCGAGCACGAGCCCCTGCCGCTTGATCATCCCCTGCGCCGACTGCCCAGCGTTCTGGCCACACCACACCTGGGCTACGTCAGCGATACCAACTACCGCACCTGGTTTGGCCAGGCCATCGAAAACATCGAGGCCTGGCTTTCGGGCACACCGATCCGGCGACTGTAATCAGGCCGTGGTGCGACTAGCTCTGACGTGGAACAGGGTCGCTGTCCACGTCCTGTGAATAGCGCCGCGTTTCATTGGCAAAGTCGTAAAAGCCGGGTTTGTCCTTGATATAGATCTCATCGGTCATGACCATGGAGGCCTGGTCATCAAAGGTGCCGGCCGTGAACGCGTAGGCATTGTCCGGCGTGTGGCGAAAGTAGAGCTGGCTGCCGCAGCGCAGGCAAAAACCACGCTCGCCATGATCGGAGGAGTGATAGATGCCGACCGGTGAGGCATCGTCAAAGTCCGGGGCGCCTTCACAGATCACGGCCAGCATGGGCCCGCCCGTGGCCTTGCGACACAGGGAGCAGTGACAGACATGCACTTCGCCGCCGTGGCGAACCGTAAAGCGCACCTGCCCACACAGACAACCCCCCGCCCTTTCCGTAATCTCGGTCATGATTTTTCTCCTCCCTGTGAATGCGTTGCCCCGCGATGTTGCCGGACGTCAGCGTCTGCTGCTGTGACGCTGGTGACAAGCCCGTCCAGCACCCTATCACGACGTGGACAGCTTTAGATCAGATATGATGAATAAGCGAGTTTTATACTCGTTTAAAACGATAAAAGCGCCATGCACTTTCTCATCCGTACGCCGGGGGCCTGCTACGCTGGAAGGGACATATCATCCAGATCGTTTCGGGAGTCGCGCATGACCATGGAACTCTACCTGCTGGGCTGGACACTGGTGCTTGCCATTGTTCAGATCATGCTGCCTGCGATGTATCGCAATCGCGAGACCGGCCTCGACTACAACGCAGGCCCGCGCGACAAGGAAGGCCCGCCGATGGGCGTGATCACCGGCCGACTGTTTCGGGCTCAGAAAAACCTGTTTGAAACCCTGCCGCTGTTTATCGGCGCCATCCTGATTGCGCATGTAGGCGGACAGGAGGGCGCAATGACGGCCTGGGGTGCCTGGCTCTATTTTCTGGCGCGTATTGTCTACGTACCCCTCTACGCCATGGGGATTCCCTATGTTCGCTCGATGGTCTGGGGCATCAGCCTTCTGGGGCTCGTACTGGTGATACTGCCGGTGATCTTCTAAAGCCCCGGCCGTCTCTGTGATGTCACTATCATTTCTGTGACGCCACCATCGAGCAGCGCCCGGCACAGACTGGGTGCTTTTATAGCGACGAGCCTGAAGGGCTGCCTGCCTTGAAGGGCACCTGTCTTGAAAAAGAGTGAGCGCAAGGTCAGAAGCGTGGGCAAGCATCAAATGACAGGCATAAAAAATGCCGCCTCGAAGGGCGGCATTTTGCAAATTCTGTGGCGTTCGCCAAGGGGTCAGGCGGAGACGCGTTGTCCGATCTGCTGATCGTTGATGGGGCGGCTCTCGCGGGCCATCATGAGTGTCAGCGTTCTGGACTTGTTCAGCGTCTGCATGGCGAAAGAAGGAGAATGCAGATCATTCCAGTGACCTACCGTATCCAGAAATTCGCCACACTCGGAGCAGGTAATCTCATCCCACTCCTTGCAGGCATCCATCGGCGTATGCTGGTCGTGACCACAGCGCGTGCAGGAGATGTATTGTGTCATGGCTTGTGTCCTTCCCTGGTGGTGTTACCGCCCTTCCTGGGCGATATGTCTGGCTATCCTTGCCTTTGGCCATCCTGGCCGATGTCTGCGGCAGTCCCTGCCGTGGCGTTCCTCGCCATTCGGGTCGACGTCCCTGTCGATCCCGGGTCAGCGTCCCTGCTGACCGTGTAGACACACTTTGTCATAGCGCCGAGCAATGTACAAGCCTTGTACATTATAATTTTTTGTAACCGTTAAACCCGGGCCATGAAAGCATTTTTCCCGGCTTTTGTATGACATTTCGACGACAGCGGGCGGCAATTATCGTTCATGTTTATCCCAACTTGTACAACACTGTTTTTCAACCTTGCGCTTCAACGCACGCGCCGGCTCAGGCTGGCGTGGAGGGCAAGGGCCAGCGTCGAAAGGTATCGGGATAATCCAGAACAAGACCCTGATCATCGACGTCCAGCTGCGCCGTAAAGCCGCTGTCGAGACCTTCATAGCGAAAGCCATGTGGCGACAGGCACGTATAGCGCTGTCGGGCAGCACCAAGGCCTAGTGTCGGCACGGACAGCAGGGCGACCGACAGACTGGCCGAGGCACCCGGGCTAAGGGCCAGTCGTCGAATGGGCAGCGTATTGGTAAAGGGCGTGGCCGCAATATCAATATCGAGACAGCCGGTCAAAGACGACAGATGTCCCCGCTGTGGGCACCACCACTGGCCGTGCCCATCGGTTGACAGATGACATTCACGCCCACTGTCCAGCCGCGCTGACAGCCGGCGTATCCGCCAGCCTGGATCAAGGTGCAGCTGATAGGTCAGCTGAAAGGCAAGGCCGTCATGAATTCCCTCCACGCGACTGTCGGCTTCGATGCCGTCAGTACCGATCTGCAGGATGAGGTGCTCACTGCCCTGATGATCCCAACCGGTCCACATCACCTCTCGCCGCATGCTGACTCTCCCCTTTTGACTCGCCTTGCACCCTGACTGGATCGCCTTACGCCATCTTCGAGGGCTTACCAAGATTTTCCGGCCCGAAGGAGTCCGGTAGCAGGGTGTTCATGGTGTAGCGCTTGAGGGGCAGGCCCTGGCCGTTGACCACCACGATCTCGGTATCGGGGGCGGCGAACTCGCGAATGCGCTGACGACAGTCACCGCAAGGGGTGCAGAGTTCGTCTCCCGGCCCGATGACATGAATGCTTTTTATCTCGCGCTCACCGTGGGCCACCATGGCCGCGATCGCGCCGGCTTCGGCACAAAGGCCCTTGTAGTTGGCACTTTCGACATTGCAGCCGGTATAGACGGTCCCGCTGTCGCTGATCAGCAGCGCGCCGACCGGATGGTTCGAATAGGGCGCATAGGCATTGTCGCGCACGGCAACAAGCTGTTGGCGAAGGCTTTCGGGAAGGGGCGCAAGCTCGGTCATGGGGGTCTCCTGATAATGATGATCGATTATTGTCGCAGCCTGCGCGCGCCGACAACAGTCAGGCAGTGTGATACAGGAATTTACATTAAATTCTGCTTTTTTAGCGCTGACTCCAGGTAAGATTTCTGTTTCGAGTGTTCAAACGAGTTCTGCAACAGGCAATCGCCCATGACCACCCCATCACCGCACTGGCAGATGGCCGTCGACCTTGAGCGCTGTATCGGCTGCCATGCCTGCTCGGTCGCCTGCAAGGTCGAAAATGATATCGAGCTGGGCGTATTTCGCACCCGGGTGCTCTATCACGATCACGGCGCCTTCCCCGAGACCCGGCGCAGCTTTTTACCCACCCTGTGCATGCAGTGTGCTGATGCCCCCTGCATGACGGCCTGCCCTTCAGGGGCGATCAGCCGCCAGGAGGACGGCATCGTACGCATCGCCCCTGACACCTGCGATAAATGGGAATCCTGCATCAAGACCTGTCCCTACGGCGCGCTGCATATCGATCCGGTGCAAAAAATTGCCGACAAGTGTGATTTCTGCAGCCATCGTCTTGAACAGTCGATGGCCCCGGCCTGCGTGGAAGCCTGCCCGGCAGACGTGTTGATCTTTGGCGACATCAACGATGACCAGAGCCCGGTGTCGCGCTTTTACCAACGCCATGGCAGCGAACTCAAGGGCCTGCGGGTCGAGCGCGGCACCCGCCCGCAGGTGTGCTATCGCGGCGTGGGCACGGTGGTACCGCAGGCAGCCGTGGACAAGCTGCCCGACGGCCGGGCGCATGACCCGGTCGATTACGAAATCGATCAGTGGGCCAGCCGCTGATGCACGCCCCTTTCAGGCTGTCCCCTGCGGCAGATAACACGGCGCTTTCATGAAACGACGATCCTTTATCAAGGCCGGCATCGCCGCGCTGGCCGGTCTCAAAAAAGGCGAATACATCTATCTGGGCGTGGGCGGTGCCCTGGGTGCGGCTGCCGTCGGGGGCGCATTGATGACGCCGTCGCTGACCCGCAAGGTGAAAAATGATTACAGCCGGGCGCGCAGCGTCAAAAGCGTGTGTCTTAACTGCTCAAGCGTGTGCGGCATCGAGGGGTTTGTCATCGATGACCGGGTGGTAAAAATCCGCGGCAACCCGCAGGACCCCAACATGGGCAGCCACATGACCTGCGCCAAGGGCCAGAGTGGGCCCACCATCAATGACTATCCCGAACGTCTGGTTTATCCGCTCAAGCGGGCAGGCCGCCGGGGCGAAGGCCTGTGGCAGCGCATCAGCTGGGACGAGGCCTATGACGAGATTGCCGCGCGCATTCAAAAAAGCATCGATGCCGGCCATCCCGAGCGTGTGGTACTGCACGCCGGCCGTTCGCGCATCAATACCGAGATCAAGCGCTTTCTCGGCGCCATCGGCTCACCGGTACAGCTCAACCACCGCTCGCTGTGCTCCTCGAGCAAGCGGGGCGCCAACTATGTGAGCCTTGGCGACACCGACTGGGAATCGATCGACGCCGAGCGCTGCCGCTACTTTCTCAACTTTGGCTCCAACTTTTATGAGGCCCATCAGGGCGGGCTGCATCTGGTCAAGCGGGTGGTGAAGGCCCGCTTTGATCACGGCGCAACGCTGGTCACCTTCGATGTCAGGCTTTCCAATACCGCCGGGCGCAGCGATGAATGGTTCGCGCCCTTCCCCGGCACCGAAAGCGCCGTGGCGCTGGCCATGGCGCACGTCATCATGCGCGAGGGTGAATTTGACCGGGAGTTTGTCGAACACTTCGTCAATCTCTCGGCCACCGAGATCACCGACTTTCTGAAGGATTACACCCCCGAGTGGGCCGCGACCGAGTCAGGTCTTGAAGCGTCGGATATCGAGCGGGTAGCGCTGGACTTTGCCCGCGCCCGACCGACTGCCGTGGCCTTCACCAACCGCGGCACCGGCTCACACTACAACGGCATGAACGCCGAGCGCGCCGTGGTCATGCTCAACGCGCTGGTCGGCTCCGTCGGCCGGCCCGGTGGCTACTGCTACGGCATGGAAGAAAAGCTGCGCGCCGAGCGCTATCCGCAGCCCGAGCCCATCCCGCCCAAACCTGCTGTCAGGACCGATCTGGAAGATCCGCCGGAGTGGCCGCTGGCCAATCGCTGGCAGAAGATGAAAGTGGGCCAGATGGTGTATGAGTACATCCGTCAGGGACGTGCCACGGTGGATGTCTATCTCTCCTACACCATCAGCTCGCCCATGAACTGGCCGGAGGGGCGCACCACCACTGTCGGAGTGCTCAAGGATGAATCCCTGATCCCCTTTCACGTCTGTTCGGATGTGGTCTATTCCGAAATGGCGCACTACGCCGACATGATCCTGCCGGATGCCACCTACCTGGAACGCTGGGGGCTTGAAACCCGCAGCAGTCCCGAGCTTCGCCACTTCGTGACCCTGCGCCAGCCCATGGTGCCGCCGCCGGGCGAGGCGCGCAGCTACGCCGATGTGCTGTTTGATATCGGCCGGCGTCTGGGGCCGGAGCAGGCACGCTATTTCGAGTTTGGCGATCACGAAGCCTTCGTGCGCCATCAGTGTCGCCACATCCCCGCAGGCGATGAAGCCGACAGTTTTGAATGGATGAAACGCCACGGCTCCTTCGTCGATGATGTGCCCAAAAGCTACGAGGTACATCGTCGCCTCCTGAGCGAGCGGGATCTTTTGGGCGTGCGCATCGATGACGACAGCGGCGTGATCCATCAGCGCGACAACAAGGGACAGGAACAGGCCATCGGACTGATGATCGATGAAGGCGGTGCGCCGCGTGCCGTCCGCGGGTTCGGCACGCCCTCGCGGCGCTTTGAGATCTACAGCCGTGAAGTGGCCGAGGTGGCCCGGGAGCAGGGCATCCACCATGACGGGCTGCCGGGCTATCTGCCGGTGCCGGCGCATGTGGGCCTGCCGGAGGATCGCTTTATCCTGACCAGCTTCAAGTGGAACGTGCACACCCAGGGACGCACGGCCAATCAGAAATATCTGACCGAGATCGTTCACGACAATCCCATGTGGATCAATCCACACACGGCAGAACGGCTGGGGATTGTCTCGGGCGATCTGGTCGAGCTGACCACCTATCGCCCGCTCAGCAGCGACCGGGGCGACCGGGCCTTTCGCGGTACCGGCGAGCCGATCGGCAGCCAGCAGGTGCGCGTGGTGGTGACCGAAGGCATTCATCCACGGGTGGTCGCCATCTCCAACAGCCTGGGCTATGTGGTCTCAGGCCGCGCGGCCATGGCGCGCCAGGGGCCAAGAGCTCAGGAGGCCGCGCTTGGCCACAAGGCTTACGGCCCGGCGCCCGAACGTGATGACCTGCGCGATCATCTGTGGTGGGACAAGCGCCTGGGCGGCCGCGGCAACGGTGTTAACGTCAATGCCCTGCAGCCCATCAATCCGGAGCCCCTGATCGGCAATCAGGCCTGGTTTGATACCGTCTGCAGCCTGCGCCGGGTTCAGGGGCAAAGCGTCTAACCGAGCTGCGGCCAGGGGCGTCGTCCCTGGCCTTTCCGGTGACGTATCAGGAACAGGCCATCGGTCGACGCCGGGGCAGGATGGTGGGGGCCTGATCGTTTCATGACGATTGACGTATCGAAGACATGACAGTGCAGGCGCTGTCGTGAAGGAGACACCCGCCATGGTCGCCACACCCCGCGATGCTGCCGCGAGCCATTCACGCGGCCTGCTGCTTGCTACCGTCGGTATTATTGTCCTGAGTTTTGATAGCCTGCTGGTGCGGCTGGCCTCGACCGATGGCTGGAGCATCGCCTTCTGGCGCGGGGCACTGATGGCCATTGTCATGGGGCTTTTCTACTGCCAGCGCCGGCGGCTGGCCACACTGAACGCCCATCGTGGTGTCTCACTGGTCTCTGCGGGGCTGCTGGCGGCCATCTCGCTGCTGTTCGTGATGGCGGTAATGCATACCCGCGTGGCCAACGTGGTGGTGATCCTGAGCACGGCGCCGCTGTTCGCGGCCATTTTTACCCGCCTGTTTCTGCAGGAGGCGGTCGCGGCAAGAACCTGGATGGCGATAGGCCTTGCCATGCTGGGACTGGTGATCGTCTTTGCCGGGTCACTGACCGGTGACGGCCTTCTGGGGGATGTCTACGCCCTTGGTGCCGCCATGGCAGTGGGGGCCAATCTGACGCTGCTGCGACGCTACCAGGCACTGGACCGCCTTCCCCTGATTGCCGGCGGCGGCGTGATCACGGCCGTGGTGGCCTGGCCGATGGCCACACCGCTGGCACTGGAGACACAGAGCTACGCCGTACTGGCGGTCATGGGGCTGATCCAGATGCCGCTGGCCACGGCGCTGATCAACAACGCCACCCGCTATCTGCCCTCCGCCGAGGTGGCGCTTTTCTATCTGGTCGAGGCGATTCTGGGCACGCTATGGGTCTGGTGGCTGCTCGGCGAGAACCCTCCGAAAGCCACGCTCTACGGCGGGCTGCTGACGCTGGTCACGCTGCTGGCCAATGGCTGGCTGGGGCTTCGAACGTCACGCAGCCGCCGTGCAGTGGCAGCCTCACAGGCCGGATAACCCGTCAGGGTCAACGATCCTTGAAATCCAAGGACCCATAGCCCGTAAAAGCCAGGTGGCCGGGCCGTCAGGACGTCAACGCCAGATCGGGTGTCATGGTTGTCTCCGGCGTGCCGATATCCCGGCGGCCCTGAAACTGCTCGGGCGTGATGACAGCGTCCACCAGCTGTCGGGCATCCGGCTGCCACAGCACGATATCCCGCGGGCCTCGCGGCACAAACTTCAGTGACTTGCGCTTTTGCACCAGCGCCATGGCCGGTACGTCCAGCGCCGCACCAATGTGCAGGGGGCCAGAGTCCGGGCTGATGAGAGTGCGGGCGTAATGCAGCATGGCGGCAAAGATGCGCAGCGGCCGGGGCCGACAGAGCGCGCCATATTGGCCGTCGGCCATCTGTCGTTCGAGCGTCGAGGCGTGCTGCAGCTCCTCGGGGCCCATGAACACCACGTAACGCTGACCGGCGGCCTCAAGTGCCCTGATGCTCTCCTGCCAGAAACTCAGCGGCAGACGCTTGTCGAGATGCCCCCCCACAAACAGCGCCACAAAGGGGGTTGGGCGGCCGTTATCATCAAAGCCAATGCCGAGCTCTTCGAGCTCGCCTCGTCCGATGCTGCGCTCGCCATTGCTCAGGATCATCGACGGCCGATCACGACAGGGCACTTCCAGCGCCCGAGCAAACATCTGCGGAATGTCATAGGCATGTGTCTGCTCACCGCTGACCTCGATATCAAACCAGTGCTGCCCACGTTTGGCCTTGCCCATGGTGTAGCGGCTCTTGATCGCGCGTACGAAGATCAATCCGGTCAACGAGCTGGGCCCTGCCTGTACGGCCAGATCATACTTCTCCCGACGCAGATGCCGGATCATGGCGGGAAAACGCCACGGCCGCACAATGGCATCCCGCGACAGGGTGAAAACACGATCCACGCGCTGATGGCGAAAAAGCGACCGGGTGCTGTCCGTGGCAAGAAGATCGATTCGGGCATCGGGGAAACGCTGTCGAAAGGTCTCGATGACAGGCGACATGATCAAGGCATTGCCAATGCGATAGTTGGGCCGTACCAGCAGTATCTTCAATGGGCCTTGAAGATTGTTGACGTCAACGGGCTCATTTTTTTGAAGATATTTCGTGACAAGAAAGGTCACGCCGCGTCGTGCCCTCCTTTCGATACCCTGCGCAAGCGTTTTGAGAATTGTGTTGGTGCGAATCGCTGTTTTCAGAGACATCACATCACCTGGTCAGGGCATCCATTACGAGACAGCATCTCGCAATCATTAATGGTTTATTAACACATCAGGCTTTCTTTCACTGGCATTAAAAGACCACAATGTCAGGCCATGGTTCCAGCACTCAAGCGTGTTTTTTCGAAAAATAGCGTCTTTTTAATGAAGGCAATATTAAATATTGAAGACTGAGCTGAGCCTTTATTAAAGGACCATTCATCTCTCTCTTACACAGATTTTTAATAAACAACGTTTTTTAATTCTGGCACCTTTGACGCGCTATTATTGCTAAATAAACCATTACTGTTACAACAATGCAGGGCATGTCATATTTGACCCTGCTTCTGCACGGGCCCAACGTCGACAGGAACACCACTCGACGTCTAGCGCTATGCTGAGGACATCACCACAATATGGGGGACGAATTTTGACGACAGGCAAAAAGGTGGAACGCGACGTTGACTGCTGGCTGACCGACATGGACGGCGTGCTGATCCATGAAAACAAGGCCATTCCCGGTGCCGCCGAGTTGATCAACCAGTGGCGCGACAAAAACAAACCCTTTCTGGTGCTCACCAACAACTCTACCTACACGCCCCGGGATCTGAGTGCACGACTGGCGCGCAGCGGTATCGATGTCCCGGAAGACAGACTCTGGACCTCGGCGTTGGCCACTGCTGCCTTTCTCAAGGACCAATCCCCTGGCGGGTCGGCCTTCGTGATTGGCGAGGCAGGGCTGACCACCGCCATGCACGAGGCGGGCTTTATCATGACCGATGCTGACCCGGACTATGTCGTACTGGGTGAGACCCGTACCTACTCGTTTGAGGCGATCACGCGCGCCATTCGCCTGATCAACGGCGGTGCCCGCTTTATCGCCACCAACCCGGACGTCACCAGTCCCAGTGCCGAAGGTGTCCTGCCGGCCACCGGTGCCGTGGCAGCCCTGATCACCAGTGCCACCAAGCGTGATCCCTACGTAGTGGGAAAACCCAACCCGATGATGTTTCGCTCCGCGCTCAACAAGGTCGGCGCGCACTCCATGCGTACCGGCATGATCGGCGATCGCATGGATACTGATGTGGTGGCAGGGATCGAAGCGGGGCTTCACACCGTTCTGGTACTGACCGGCATTGCCGACCGCTCCGAGGTCGAGCGCTACCCGTTTCGTCCCAAGGAAATTCTCGATTCGGTGGCAGATCTGCTGGAGGATGATCAACAGTCGAAGAATGCGAAAAGAAAGGAGGACAAGGGCTCGGACGCTTCAGCATGATGGCGTCCCAGGTGAACGCCGCTTTCGAGGAGCGTCTTGTCCAAAAAGGACGCTCCCGAAAGCCAACATGACATTTCGAACAACAATTACGCGCCAAATACCGTGAGAGAGAAGCAAAAATAATTCATGACAATTAATTTTCAAACACTTGTTCAAGCAAACAGGCACTAAAATACAATTCTCACTTTATAGTTACGCTTTATAACAATCACAAACCCATATCCGCATATTTTTATACAAGCATTGGCATTAAGGTGGAGCTAAATTTCTGCTCTGCGATCAATATCCATGACCAAGACAATCGGAATATATGGTGGCCAGCGCATTGCCTGGATCGATGCGGCCAAGGGCGCCTGCATCTTTATGGTCGTGCTATGGCATACCACCATTTTTTCCTATGCCCAGATCGACTTTGGCGGGCTTCCACTTGATAGCTGGTGGACTGGCGCCCTGACGGCCTTCAAGCCGCTGCGCATGCCGCTGTTCTTTTTGATCTCCGGCTTTCTTGCCCATTCAGCCATTACCCGCAAAAGCTGGCAGGAGACCTTCAAGTCCCGCGTGGCTACCCTGTTCTGGCTCTATCTGCTGTGGATGGCCATCAACTGGGTCATCATTTCGTTGATGCGCACCAAGATTCCAGGCGCTGCCGAGATCATCCCGGGCGAGGCCTACACGCTCAACATCATTGAATTCGTGCGTGGCGTATTTCTGGCCGACAGCGGCATCTGGTATCTCTATGCGCTGGTGCTCTACTTCGTGATCTGCAAGACCTTCAATCGGGTCGCCATTCCGCTTTTGATCGTACTGGCCCTGCTGCAGATCTTTTCCGAGCACATTACTGATGTCTGGAACTTCAAGAAGCTGCTGGACTACGGCATCTTCTACGCCATGGGCTGCTTTGGCCGGGACCGGATTGCACACGTCTATGCCGAATTCAGTGCCAAACGCTGGGTACTGGTGGGCGCAGGGCTGCTCGCTTCGATGGCTGTAGCACGCCAGCTGGATATTTTTTACCTGCCGGTCACTCAACTTGTTCTCTCCTGTCTGATGGTCTCCTTTGCCATCGATACCCTCGCGTTGATTCTTCGTTTCTGGCAGATGAGGGCCTTGCAGGCACTGGGCAAAAGGACCCTGCCGGTGTACGTCATTCATATGCTGCTGGTGCACCCTCTGACGCTCTTGATGGTCGATGTCGAACTCAGCGGCTCGGTAGGTCAAATGATCGCCGTCGCCCTGCCCATCGTCATTGCCACGGTCGTCTGTGCCGGCTGTCTGCTGGTGCGCTACCTGCTGGACCATGGCCCGGGCCGCGCGCTGTTTGATTTCCCTGCGCTGCGAAACCGCCCGGTGGCACAGGGCGCCTGATCGTCACAAGCCATGCCGTCTGATGAGCCCCCGGGTACCTCCGGCGGGCGCATTCGATTTTATAGACGCTCAACGCTCATTTTCTGCGGTTGCCATGCAGGAATTCGAAGCAGATGCTGTGAGCATTCCTGACTTTCGGAGAATCTCCCATGCTGACCCTTCGTCCTGGCAGTGAGCGCGGCCATGCCAACCATGGCTGGCTCGAGAGCTATCACTCCTTCTCCTTTGCCGGCTATGTCGACCCGAATCATGTCCAGTTCGGCCCCCTGCGAGTGATCAATGAGGACCGTGTCGCCCCCGGTGGCGGCTTCGGTCAGCATGGCCATCGCGACATGGAGATCTTCTCCTACGTGCTTTCAGGCGAGCTGGCGCACCGCGACACGCTGGGCAACGGCTCCAGTATTGGCCCGGGGCGTGTGCAATTGATGAGCACCGGTACCGGTGTCGAGCACAGCGAGTTCAATCACTCCGGCCAGGCGCCGGTGCACTTTCTGCAGATCTGGCTTTTCCCGCGCGAAACGGGATTGGCGCCGCGCTACAGCGAGGCAGATTTTCCACCTGAGTCAAAGCGTGACCAGCTGCGTCTGATCATCTCCCCGGATGGCCGCAACGGATCACTACGTCTTGAACAGGACACCTTCATTTACGCCACGCTTTTGAACGGGGACACCGCCCTCACCCACGCGCTGGCGCCGGGCCGACGCGCCTACGTGCACCTCATTCGCGGCACGCTCAAGGTCAACGGCAAGTCGCTTGAAGGCGGTGATGCCCTGATGCTGGAAGAAGAAGCGCAGATTGAGCTGGCCGATGGCCGTGACGCCGAAGCACTGGTCTTTGATCTGCCCTGAACCGTCCGTCCAACTTGAATCGACAAAGGGCCTCGTTGTGTTCGATGATCACACCAGATCACTGTCCACAGCGAGGCCACCATGTCCTTACCGAACCAGCCGTCCTCCGGGTCGGCCACCGTCTATAACTATGGCTCGATCAACATCGACCATGTCTACCGCGTACCGCATCTGGTACGCCCGGGCGAGACCCTCTCCAGCACCGACTATCAGGTCGTGCTGGGCGGCAAGGGCGCCAACCAGACCATTGCGCTGGCACGCGCCGGCGGGCAGGTAAGCCACTGGGGGCAGCTCGGCCGTGCCGATGAGTGGGCGCTGAAGACATTAAAAGACGCCGGCGCCGACATCAATGACGTGGCAGTGCTTGAGGGCTCAAGCGGCCATACGGTGATTCAGGTCGATGACGAAGGTGAAAACGCCATCGTGCTGTTTGGGGGCACCAACCAGAGCTTCACGCCCGAGCGCATCGATGAGCTGCTGGCCGGCGCCGACAGCGAGGGCTGGCTGCTGCTTCAAAACGAATGCAATGACATTGCAGACGTTATCCGCCAGGCGCTGGATCAGGGATTGAAGGTCGCCTTCAATCCGGCACCGATGACGCCGGCCATTCGCGAACTGCCTTTGAAGGATCTCTCGCTGCTGTTCGTCAACCGAGGTGAAGCCGCTGCGCTGGTGGACATCGACGAGCAAAGCGATGCCGACGCCCTGATCGAGGCGCTGCAAACGGCACTACCGGGCGTCAATATCGTGCTGACCCTTGGGTCCGAAGGCGCCTGGCGGATCAATGGCGAGCGCAATGAGCCCCTCTATCAACCGGCACGCCCGGTCCAGGCCGTCGACACCACCGGTGCCGGGGATACGTTTATTGGTTACTACATGGCCGCCCTGCAGGCGGGCTGTGACGCCTCCACCTGTCTGGAACGGGCCACCGCTGCCGCCGCACTGGCCGTACAGCGCCCAGGCGCTGCCACCGGAATCCCGACCGTGGACGAGGTCGAAACCTTTTTGCAGATTGCAGGCCGGCCGGAGTAGCGCAGGCGTCACCGCTGCTTTTGAGGCATCAGGACTGTCAATGCATCAAAAAAGGCCCCGCCATTGGCGGGGCCTTTTGTTTCAGACGCGAGGGTCACAGGCGCATAAGCTGCTTATGACTGACCGCTCATTTCCCTGAGCATGGACTCGATCAGGTCCATTCCCTCGTTGAGCACGTCATCGCTGATGGTGACCGGCATCAAAAAGCGGATCGTGTTGCCATAGATACCGCAGGAAAGCAGGATCAGGCCGCGCTCGCGCGCCGTTTTGCAGAGCTTGCCGGCCAGTTCGGTATTCGGCTCGCCCTGGCCGTCGACCAGATCAAACGCGGCCATGGCCCCCAGATGACGCGAGTTGCGCACGCAGTCAAACGAGCGCTCCAGCTGCTGGAAGCGTTCGCCCAGCTTCTCGCCCAGCGCCTGGCTCTTCTCGAGAATGTTTTCTTCCTCGAACACTTCAAGTACCGCCAGTACTGCCGCACAGGAGACCGGGCTGCCGGTATAGGTGCCGCCCAGCGAGTTGCCACCCGAGGCATCCATGACGCTGTCGGTACCGACCACGGCAGAGATCGGCATGCCGTCGGCCATGCTCTTGGCCATGGTCATGATGTCGGGTTCAACGCCGGTATGCTCGATGGCAAACATCTTGCCGGTACGACCGAAGCCGGACTGAACCTCGTCGACGATCAGCAAAATGCCGTGCTCGTCACAGATCTCGCGCAGCGCCTTCATGAAGCTCGGTGAGGCGGCGTGAAAGCCCCCTTCGCCCAGCACCGGCTCGATGACAATCGCGGCGGTATCCTTCGGGTTGGCGTCGGTCTTGAAGGTCATCTTCAGCCCGCGCAGGGCGTCTTCTTCGCTCACGCCGATCGATTCGACCGGATAGGGCGCGCGATAGACCTGGCCCGGCATGGGGCCGAAGTCGGTGCGATACGGCGCGACCTTGCCGTTCATGGCCATGGTCATGAAGGTACGGCCGTGATAGCCGCCAGCGAAGCAGACCACCCCGGAGCGACCGGTGGCGGCACGTGCTATCTTGACGGCGTTCTCCAGCGCTTCTGCCCCGGAGTTGGCCAGCATCACCTTGGCATGCCCGCGCACCGGTGTAATGTGACTGAGCTTTTCAGCCACCTTCACATAGCCTTCATAGGGCATGACGGTCTGGCAGGTGTGCATGACCTTGTCGAGCTGCGCCTTGACCGCCTCAACCACCTTCGGATGGCGGTGACCGATATTGAGCACGCCGATACCACCGGCAAAATCGATAAAGCGCTTGCCATCAGCGTCCCACAGCTCGGCATTTTCGGCACGCTCGGCAAAATGCCCGTCCGCGCTTGCCGCGCCATTGGCCACATAGCGCTTTTTCAGCTCGTTCAGTTCGTTATTGTTCATCCGCAATCTCCTTTGATGTGCAGCAATTACAGCCCGCCAAGACAGACATACTTGAGCTCGGTAAACTCCTCCAGTCCGTGGTGCGAACCCTCTCGACCCAGTCCTGACTCCTTGATCCCGCCAAAGGGCGCCAGCTCGGTCGACAACAACCCTTCATTGACGGCTACCATGCCGTACTCCAGCGCCTCCATGACGTGCCAGATGCGCTTGTAGTCGCGGGCATAGAAATAGGCCGCCAGGCCAAAGGGCGTATCGTTGGCCATCGCAATGGCCTGATCATCCTGGTCGAAACGAAATACCGCCGCCAATGGACCGAAGGTCTCTTCACGGGCCACGGCCATGTCAGGGGTCACGTCGGCCAGCACGGTCGGTGTGTAAAACGAATGTCCCAGCGCGTGTGCTTCTCCACCTTCCACCAGTCGAGCACCCTTGTCGAGCGCATCGCTGACATGGGCACTGACCTTGTCGACCGCCGCCTGATTGATCAGCGGTCCAATGATCGTGCCCTCTTCCATGCCGTTGCCAACCTTGAGCTCCCGCACGCGAGCGGCGAGCTTCTCAACGAAGGCGTCGTAAATACCGGACTGCACCAGAAAGCGGTTGGTACATACGCAGGTCTGGCCGGCGTTGCGGTATTTGGAAGCAATCGCCCCTTCAACGGCGGCGTCGAGATCAGCGTCATCAAAGACGATAAAGGGGGCATTGCCGCCCAGTTCCATCGCCGTTTTCTTGACTGTCGAGGCACACTGCGCCAGCAGCTTCTTGCCCACAGGTGTGGAACCTGTAAACGACACCTTGCGCACGCGCGGGTCGGTGGTCAGCACTTCGCCGACGGCCACAGGGCTTTTGGCCGTGACCACGTTGATGGCCCCTTGCGGAATGCCGGCCTCCAGCGCCAGCGCGGCCAGCGCCAGCGCGGTCAGCGGCGTGGCTTCGGCCGGCTTGATCACGACCGTGCAGCCGGCGGCCAGCGCCGGGGCACACTTGCGGGTGATCATCGCCAGCGGGAAGTTCCAGGGCGTGATGGCCGCCACCACACCGATCGGCTCGCGCATGACCAGAATACGCTTGTCCGCACCGTGTCCCGGCAGGGTTTCACCAGCGATGCGCTTGGCTTCTTCGGCGTAAAACTCGATGAACGAGGCGCCGTAGCCGACCTCCCCGCGTGATTCCGCCAGCGGCTTGCCCTGTTCCAGCGTCATCAGACGTGCCAGCTTGTCGGTGTTTTCAACCACCAGATCAAACCAGCGGCGCAGCAGCCGCGAGCGCTCCTTGGCCGGCACCTTTCGCCAATCAGCCAGTGCCGTCTCGGCAGCAGCGATGGCGTCACGCGTCTCTTCGGCGCCAAGGTCGGCCACGTTGGCGACCAGTTCCCCGGTGGCCGGATTATTGACCGCAAACTGCCGGTCGCCCTCAACCCAGTATCCGCCGATCAGGGCAGCGGCGCGCTGGCTTTTGAATTCAATATCCTGCATATCAATCAATCCCGTGTGTCGAAGATGTCAGCGGTGATAAACGTCCTGCATGACCCGGTCACTGAACGCTCGCCCGTAGCGATTGAGCGCAAAGAGATACATCGCTAGACCGAGCAGCATCCAGCCCCCGAACACCCCCCACTCGATACCGGTCAGCGCTGACGGGCTCCCCGGCAGATAAAGACAGGCCATGGCCAGTGACAGCAGCACCGCCAGCGCGCCGACCACCTGACCATTGCCGACCCTGAAGGGGCGGTCCATATCGGGTTCGCGCTTTCGAAGCACCATGAACGACAGCGCCACGAACAGGTAGGCGATCACGATGCCAAGACCGCCGGCATCCACCAGCCACACCATGGCCGGACGACCCATGAAAGGCGCAATCGTCGACAGCAGGCCGATCATGATGATGGCGTTGGTCGGTGTCTTGTACTTCGGATGCAGCTTGCCCAGAAAGGCCGGCAGCATGCCGGAGTGTGCCAGCGCATAGATGGCGCGCGACCCGCCGATATAAAACGCATTCCAGCTGGTGATGATGCCCGCGATGCCGGCCAGAACCATCAGCTTGCTGCCCCAGACGCTGCCAACCACCGATGCCATGGCATCCGGTACGGACAGCGAGCTGGCCTCAAGCGCCGGCTGATCCAGCATCAGGCTGGTGCCCAGCACAATCAGCGCATACCAGGCCACCGCCATCAGCACCGAGGCAATCAGCACCTTGCCAATATCGCGAAACGGCAGGTCGATCTCTTCGGCCGCCTGAGGGATCACGTCAAAACCCACGAACAGAAAGGGCACCATGACCAGTACCGCCATGATCCCGCCGACAAATCCGCCGCTGGATTCATGGTTAAACAGCGGCGTCATGTTGGCCACTTCACCGGTAAACAGCGCGCCGGTAATGAACATCACGCCCACGACCAGAATCAGGCCCGTCACCAGCTTCTGGATCAGCGCCGCCGTGGTGATGCCGACATAGTTGATCGCCATCATGACCAGCGAACCAATGACCCCGACGGCCACCCAGCTGGCCTTGACGTCCCAGCCGGCCACGGTCCAGAGATGCCCCACGTCATAGCCGGGGACAAGCTGCTCGACCACGGTGGGCAGCGCGACGGCTTCAAACGACACGACGCTCACATAGCCCAGCACGATGCTCCAGGTGCAGATGAAGGAGGCAAAATGACCGAGCGCGCGATAGCTGTAGACGTGCTCACCGCCCACCTTGGGCATGGCCGAGGCCAGTTCAGCGTAGGTCAGTCCCACCAGCAGGACCGCGATACCGCCGATGATGAAGGCAATGATCGCCCCCACACTGCCGGCATCGAGAATCGCCCCGCCGGTCAACACGATCCAGCCCCAGCCGATCATGGCGCCGAAGGCGAGTGCCAATACGTCGGTGCGTGCCAGGACACGCACCAGTTCGCGTGGTTTGGTTGTGCTCTGCATAGGATTTATCCGTCATTATTGTGATCTTTCAGGGCCGGGAGGGTGTTATGGCATGTCACGCGGCATGTTGTGTCTCCCTGCTCACACGCTACCACTGTCCAGGGTCCGGTACGTGAACCACTTGTGTGTTCAGGTAGACCACTGTCTGGCGCCACCGTCATAATGACCTTCTCTTCCGCCCCTGCCCGGACCCCTGTCATGCAGCGATCTTTAGAGGAGGCCCTGAGCGATATTGAAACGGCCTGGCAGCGTCAGCCCGACCGGCTGAACAAGCAGGTTCGTCTGGAGCAGGCCCTGACCACGCTGATCGAACAGCAATGGGTCGACGGCCAGCGTCTGCCGCCCCATCGCCAGATCTGCCAGCGCATTGGCGTGGCACGCAATACCTTGGCCGGCGTCATCGAGCTTTTGCAGTCCCGCCATCTTTTGACCACTCAGCATGGCCGGGGCAGCTGGAGTCTTCGGCCCGCCGTGTCACCGCCCATGGGTGCGGCCTCGCCGGTCGCCCTGTCACAGCGGGCGCAGCGGATTCTCGCCACCAGCGGGGCCAGCCCGATCCAGAGTGGGGCCTTCGTACCCGGCATTCCCGATATTGCCCGTTTTCCGATGCGACGCTGGCGCACGCTCTACGCCACCCTGACCGTGCCGCAAAATGCTCTATTGCTGTCTTATTCAAGCGGCGGGTATGGGCCGTTAAAGCGCGAGATCGCCGATTTTCTGCGCCGCGGCCGCGGTATTGAATGCGCCCTTGAACAGATCATTATCACCGATGGCACGCATCACGGTCTGGAGCTTTGCGCCCTCGCGCTGGCCGATCACGGCGACCGAGTGGTCATGGATTCCCCCTGCTACTGGGGGGCACGCAATGTCTTTCAGGCGACAGGGCTGGGGATCCATCAGTGTCGCTGGCAGCCCGGAACCGGCTATCGGGATCTGTCATCGGCGCTGCACTCGCCGCGCATGCTGTATTTGACCGGGGCCCGCCACTACCCCTTGAGCGTGCCCATGCCGATCGAGGACAAGCGCGCCCTAGTTGAGCAGTTGTCACCGGAGCTTCTCATCGAGGACGACTACGAGTTCTTTGAGGCCCACCATCGGGGACTACTTTTTTCTCCTGATGACGGCCGCTCCATTCTGGCCGGATCGTTTTCCAAGCTGATGTTTCCGGGGCTGCGGCTTGGGTATCTGGTCGTTCCGCGCGCCCTGAGCGGCGCCATCAACAGGGTCAGAAGTGAAGTCTTTCGTGAAGGGCGCATGCTGGATCAGGCGGTGCTGGCAAGGTTCATGGCCGATGGGGATCTCGACCGCTGGTGTCGGCGCATCAACCGCGAATATCTGCGGCGCCAGCAGACCCTGCATGACCTGCTGATTGATCTGCCGGGGGTAATCGATATCTCGCCCCCGGCTGGCACCATCACCCTGTGCGTGACGCTGGCCACCGACATTGATGACGTGCGCCTGACGCGTTATCTGCTCAATCAGTACCGCCTGCTGGTCAAGCCGCTCAGCCCGGTCTGCGCTGCCAATGATCCGCGGCGCGGTCTGGTGCTGGGCATCGGTATGGTCGAGGGGGACACGCTGGAACGCCTGGGGCGCCAGCTCGCCGAAGGCATTCGCCGGTTTGTTGAGCGCAGCTGATCAGCCTCTTGTATCACGACACTGATCAACAGGGCCGGCCAAACACCACCCCCGCTGGCGTCAGACGTTCTGACCGAGCGCTGCCGGTCGAGCGGTCACCTGCGTCGTGGCATCAGTCTCATCGCGAATACGCGCCTCGGTCTCGGGATCGAACGCCACCATGCGTGAGACATCGAAGGCAAAGCGGGTCGACTGGCCCGGGCTCAGCGGCGCGCCGGGGCGCATGCGCGCATTGATGCTGCGCCCACCCAGCCGGGTGACGACGTAGAGGTCGGCCCCGGTGGGCTCAACCAGCGCGACTTCGAGTTCTGCCTCATGGATCTCGCCGTCTTCACGATTGGCACTGGCAGGATCAGTGATCGCCTCCGGGCGCAGCCCGAGCATCACGTCCCGGTCACACCACGCCTCAAGCGCAGCGCGGTCGCGCACGATCGGCAGCGTCACCTCATTGTTGGCGGAGGCGATGCGGGCCACCAGAGCGCCATCCTGGCGTGTGATGCGGGCGGTGACCAGGTTCATCGACGGCGAGCCCATAAAACCCGCCACGAAGAGGTTGTTGGGATCATCGTAGACCGACTGTGGCGTCCCCAGCTGCTGAAGTTCACCGCCACGCATCACGGCGATGCGGGTGGCCAGCGTCATCGCCTCGATCTGATCGTGAGTGACGTAAACGATGGTGGTGCCAAGGCGCTGATGGAGCTGCTTGATCTCGGTACGCATGTCGACACGCAGCTTGGCATCCAGATTCGACAAGGGCTCATCGAACAAAAAGAGCTGTGGCTCGCGTACCAGTGCACGCCCCATCGCCACCCGCTGGCGCTGTCCGCCGGAGAGCTGGGCCGGCTTGCGGTTCAAAAGGTTCTCGATCTGTAAAAGCTCGGCGGCGCGCTGAATCGCTTCACGGCGTTTGGCCTTCGGGACCTTGCGCATCTCGAGCCCGAAGCCGATATTGCCGGCTACCGTCATGCTCGGGTAAAGCGCGTAGGACTGGAACACCATGGCGATGTCGCGACGCGACGGGTGCAGGTCATTGATCCGCTCGCCGTTGAGCAAAAGCTCACCCTCACTGATGGCATCAAGCCCTGCGATCATGTTCAAAAGGGTCGACTTGCCACAGCCGGACGGCCCGACCAGTACCAGGAAGTCCCCCTTTTCGATGGCAATATCGATGCCCTTGAGCACGTGGGTGTCGCCGAAGCGTTTGTGGACGTTGTGAATATGTAGAAAGCTCATGAATGTCTCAGCCCTTGACCGATCCCGACATCAGACCGCGCAGAAAGTATTTGCCCGCCAGGATATAGACGATCAGCGTCGGCACGGCCGCCACCATCGCCGCTGCCATGTTGACGTTGTACGCCTTCACGCCCGTGGAGCTGTTGACCAGGTTATTGAGTGCCACCGTGATCGGTGCACTGTCGCCGGAGGTAAAGGAGACGCCGAACAGGAAGTCATTCCAGACGTTGGTGAACTGCCAGATGATCGTCACCACGATGATCGGAATCGAGGCCGGCAGCAGAATGCGAAAAAATATGGTGAAAAAGCCGGCCCCATCGAGCTTGGCCGCCCGCACCAGCTCATCGGGGAAGCTTTCGTAGAAGTTGCGAAAGAACAGCGTCGTAAAACCGATGCCGTAAACGATGTGTACCAGCACCAGCCCGGTGGTGCTGTTAGCGATATGCAGGATGCCCAGCACCCGCGCCATCGGCAGCAAAACGATCTGAAACGGAATGAAGCAGCTGAACAGAATCAGCCCGAAGACGATCTTGTGGCCGCGAAAGCGCCACTTGGTCAGCACGTAGCCGTTGAATGCTCCCAGAAGTCCCGAAATCAGCACCGCCGGCACCACGATCTTGATGCTGTTGAAGAAGTAGCCATGCACGCCGCTGCATTCGAGCCCGATGCACGCACTCCCCCACGCCTCGCGCCATGGGGCAAACGTCCAGTCACTGGGCAGCGCCAGCATGTTGCCCTGATGGATCTCTTCAAGCGGCTTGAACGACGTCACCAGCATCACGTAGAGCGGCATCAGGTAGAGAATCGCAAACACTGCGAGCACGGCGTACAGCAGCGCGCGAGTGAAGGTATTGCGGCGCGCCACGATGGATCCGGCACTCATGAGCGGGACTCCCGCAGTTCAGAGTAGAGATAGGGAATGATCAGTGCGGCAATCACCGCCAGCATGAACACGGCGCTGGCCGAGGCAATGCCCATTTCGTTGCGCGAGAAGGCGTAGGAGTACATGAAGGTTGCCGGCACCGCGGTGGCATTGCCCGGCCCGCCCCCGGTCATGGCCACGATCAGATCGAAACTCTTGATGGCCAGATGCGCCAGCACCACGATCGCGCTCAAAAAGACCGGACGCAGCTGGGGAATGATGATGCGCAGATAGATCTTCCAGGCCGGCGCGCCGTCGATCTGGGCGGCCTTGATCATCTCGCCGTCGATGCCTCGAAGTCCGGCCAGAAACATCGCCATGATAAAGCCGGTCGCCTGCCAAACGGCTGCGATCACCACGGTATAGATCGCCATGTTGGCATCGATCAGCCAGTTGAAGCTGAAACTCTCCCAGCCCAGCGAGTGCATGGTGCGCTCAAGGCCCAGCCCAGGATTGAGAAACCACTGCCACGCCGTGCCGGTAACGATAAACGACAGCGCCATCGGATAGAGATAGATGGTTCGAAGCGTGCCCTCGGCGCGGATGCGCTGGTCCAGCAGGATCGCCAGCAAAAGACCCAGTGCCGTGCAGGTCACAATATAGAGCAGCCCGAACACCCAGATGTTGTGCAGTGCGATCCCCCAGGTCCAGGAAGACCACAGACGCGACCACTGCCGGGTGCCCGCCCAGGTATAGTCCGGCAGCATCCCGGAGTTGCTAAAGGAGATATAGGTGGTCCAGAGAATGAAGCCGTAAACGAAAAAGAGCACCAGCACGAACGAGGGCGACAGGACGAGCCTGGGCAGCCAGTGCTGCAGGCGCTCGCCAAAACCCCGCGAAGAGGGTGGTTTCGACATCGATTACCTCGGGTCAGGATCATGGCCCCGCCTGTGGTGACGGGGCCGGTTGCGTCGAATCATTGCTTGATCAGAACGACTCGATCAGGAGCGCGCACCCTGCACCGCCATCGCCAGCTGCTCGGCGGCGACGTCACTGGGCATATTGCCGTTGACGAAGGAGGAGACGATATCGAAGACCGCGTTTTTCACCCCGGCAGGCGCCGCGTAGCCGTGTGCCATGCTGCCCATCAGCGTGTTGCTCTCGGCGGCCGTTTTGGCCTGCTCATAGCCACGCTTTGCACAGGCGTCGAGGCCATCAGACGACAGGTCAGTACGGGCCGGCACCGAACCCTTGAGCTGGCTGAAGGTGATCTGGAATTCCGGCGAGCCGATGATTTCGGCCATGGTGCGCTGCATCGACTGCTGCTGATCATCGTCATTTTTGAACATGATCATCAGGTCGCTGTTAAAGGTCACCGCGTCCTGCGTGCCGGGGGTTCGGAAGCACATGAAATCCTGCTCCGGCGTGAGCCCGGCATTGAGGAACTCACCCTTGGCCCAGTCGCCCATGATCTGATAAAGGGCATCGCCCTTGATGACCATCGCGGTGGCCAGATTCCAGTCGCGTCCCGGGGAGTTGTCATCCTTGTACTGCAAAAGTTCACGGAAGCGATCAAACGACTTGATCATGGTGTCGGAATCCAGCGCTTTGGGATCAAGGTCGATCATGGCCTGGCGGTAGAAATCGGCACCGCCGGTGGCCAGCACCACGTTTTCAAACACGGTCGCGTCCTGCCACGGCTGCCCGCCATAGGCCAGACCGGTGTGGCCGGCGTCCTGCGCCTTTTTCATCGAGGCAATGAACTCTTCCCAGGTGTTGGGCTGCTCGATGCCGAGCTCGTCCATCATCGACGTGTTGGCCCACACCCAGTTGGTGGAGTGAATCTCGAACGGTGCGGCAATCCAGTGGCCGCCGCTTTTGGCAAAACGCTGGATCGGCTGCGGGAAAACCTTGTCCCAGTTGCCGGCCTTTGCCACGTCGTCCAGCGAGCTCAGCGCATCACGGTCGGCCCAGTCCTGAGCGTCGTAGCCCAGCACCTGTGCTGCCGTCGGCGGGTTGTTGGAGGTGATCCGCGAACGAAGCACAGCCATCGCGTTGGTGCCGGCACCGCCGGCTACCGGCATGTTCTGCCAGCCGATACCGTCGTCTGCCAGCTTGTCCTTGAGCGCACCAAGCGCCTTCGCCTCGCCACCGGAGGTCCACCAGTTGAGAACTTCAACTTCCCCCTGGCCCTTGCTTTCCTGAGCGAAAGCCGACGACGACAGCAGGATGGCCAGCGGTAGTGCACCGGCCATCAGGCACTTGTTGAACGTTGTTGTCATGGCATGCGTCCCTTTGTGTTGTTGTTAAGGCGAGTCGATATCGTGATCAGGGGAACCCACGAGGGCGGGCGCGAACGTGAGCAGTAAAGAACTATTACTCAGGCATTAGCAGGTCACAATACAACCATCGACGCAGGCGTCGGGAACGTCGCAAATCGATGCCGGACGTCCGGACATCCACTCATCGACAACTCTGGCAGGCCAGTGGCGTCTTTATGAGCGCCTGCGGATGTGATCATTCGGCCATCGTGGCATGATCAACCCCTTTCCCTGACATGGAGACATCATGGTGCAGCAGCCTACCATCACCGCGCCGGCGCCCCTGATCTGCTTTCAGGGCAACTGCGCCGGGCGCAATGCACTTGGCATGACCGGTGCACTCGCCCTCGCTCAGCACCTTGCCCGGCATCTGGACATTCCGCTTCAGACGCTGGGGGCGCCAGGGCAGGCACTGCAGGGCAGCTGGCAAGAGGTGCTGGAAACCATCCGGCCCGATTTTGTCTCGATGGGTCGATATCTGGAAAAGATCCTGAGCGCGGGCAAGCGTCCGGTGCTGACCATGAGCCGCTGCGCCGGTGGACTGGCCACGCTGCCGGTGGTGGCCCGCTATCATCCGCAGGCCTGCATTGTCTGGCTTGACGCCCACGGTGATCTCAATACCCCGGAGACCACCGGGTCGGGTTATCTCGGCGGCATGGTGATTGCCGGGGCCGCCGGACTCTGGGACAGCGGTCTGGGCAGTGACCTCACGCTGGATCAGGTGATTCTGGCCGGTGCCCACCAGCTCGACCCCGGTGAGCAGGCGCTGATCGATGAGGGGCGGGTGTGTCATCTCCCCCCGTCCGAGCTGAGCGTCGAGACCCTGCAGCGCGCCATCAACGGCCGCCCGGTGTATATCCACCTTGACTGTGATGTCCTTCGCGCCGGCGTGGTGCCCAGCGATTATCAGATCGACGATGGGCTTGCGCCCGACGCACTCTCCGAGCTGATGGCTGCCCTTTCCCGGGAAAATGTCATCGGCATGGAAGTGGCCGAGCTGGAATCACACTGGCCCGAGCAATCAGAACCGGCGGATCTGACCGTGCTGGTCGACGCCCTGTCGCCAGTCGTAAAACGCCTGCTGACCGAAGATGCCCCATGCGCGCCCTGATTCACGATTTTGAAACCGCCGGCGGCAGCGCACGTGAGTGTGGCGTGGTTCAGCTGGCCGTGCTGGGCGGGTCGCTGGGAGAGGATGGCGCCTTCGATCAACAGTGGCAGTCCAGCGAGCGCTATCACCCGGGCGGACCGATTGACCCGGCCACCACCCGGGTACACGGCGTTCATGATGAAGACGTCGCGCACTGCCCCGACTATCGCCAGGCCGTGCCCGCGGTCTACCGGGAAGCGGCGCGTCAGGGCTTTGATACGCTGGTGATCGGCTACAGCAATACCGGGTTCGACAACGTGATCGCGCGCCGGCTGGGGCTGCGTCCCCGGCGCAGTCTGGACCTGTTCATTCCCGCCTATCGGCTCAAAAAGCGTGACGGTCTGGAAAGCGCATCACTGGGTAACATGTACCGCGAACTGACCGGCGGCGACCCCGTCAACGCCCATGACGCGCTGGCGGATACACGCATGACCGCTGCGTTAATCCCCCCGCTGATGGCGCGCTTTGGTCTTGACGACTTCCCGGCGTTTCTTGACTGGGCCACCACCGGCCAGCCAGTGCCCGGCCTGCGCCTGCGCTTTGGCCCGGGGCGAGGGCAAATGATCGAGTCACTCGATGACGAGACCCTGACCGAAGCAATAAGCGGATGGCGCGGCGGCAATATCGACGTATATGCTTCATTGAAAAATGAGTACACTCGGAGAGGACTTTCCTTGATACCTGAGCAGAGATATCTGTTTTAATCACATTAAGATAGAATTGACCTCTACATTCAACCAAGCTTAGCTTGTAATTAATAATATAAATTACATCAAACAACATTCAAAATTTTTTAACTCAAACCGTTAAAACATAGCATTTAAAAACGTTCTCACCACTTATAAGGTTCTCTATGGAAAATAGCCACGAATCCAATCAACTCCATTTTTTTACTAATAACTCAGATATCTTACCAAAGCCTCATGTCATAACAAATCTTTTACCCAAGCTTGCGCAGTTTGATTTAATGCCTACTTACGGCCAAGAGTTTAACCCTAACTCAGGAGAAAAAAGACAATTTATAATAATGATGTCTCCTGATGAAAAAATCCGTGTTGAATTTCAATTAAGAAGGATTGTCATTGTGTCAGAAGCATCTAGCCAACAAGAATTTAAAGGAGATGCAATTTCAATATTAAAAAAGCTGTATGAAATTTATCCTAGTAAAAAAGGAAATAGAATTTCGATATTAAACACTCGCATTTACGAAGGCGACTTACAAGAGTACTCTGATCTTTATAAAAAACTTTTTACTTATCACCAAGCCGACCCATTTGAATGGGAAAACCAAATCGCAGAAAGAGAAAATATTGAGGGGTCTGAAGAGGTATTCAATTGCATTAGCACGATCCGAAGATGCCAAATCTCTGCAGCTTTTATGAATAATGGGGATATTACAGATGCTATAGTCAATGAGATTGATATCAATACATTGCCAACAAAAACTGAAGAAAGGTTTGACCTGAACAATAGCATTCAAACATATGAAAAACTTTTTGAGAAAAGTGGATCATCTATGTCCAAACTAAACAGATATTTTTAGACTTAACTGTCTTCAACTATTTTCAAAAAGTATTAAATTAAGAGGTGCGCAAAAGGTATGGAAGGCATATATAAGGCGCAGTCATCAAATGTGACCACACCAAGTACTCTAAAAAATAAGTTTGAGGCACTAAATTCTTATTTCTTAAAGGAGATTTATAAATCTTCAAACTTGAGCAGAAAATTTGAAATTTCATCTTCAACTAAAAATGACACTGCAGACACTGATATTTCTGTATTGTCGAGGAGTTATGCAGACCAAATTATTAGATCAGCAAAGCTTGACGAATACATTGAAGGAGAACGTAGTAAAACTGAAATGCTTATGGATATGTTTTATAAATCAAATAAAGACGCTTTTAGAGATGGTTTTCAAAAGGCTTGGATTGAAATATACAAACTGAAAGACTCAGAATTAATGAGTACCTTTGTAAACATAAGCTCAGGAATATCTTACGAAAAACTTCAAGATAAAGCAGATGCTTTAATTTTTGGTGCTTACGCGCATCAAAGCACTAAAGTTAACGATGCCATTATAAGAGCTGTAGAGTCTTGGGAACAAAAAGAGCATATAACTATTCTTGAAGAATTGAAGCCATGTGATATAAATTGGCTAGAAGAATACAAACAGCAAGTTATCGAGCATCTGAGAGATATCTAATGAGCGTCTTACTTCGTAAAATTTCATTTGTAAAATGGGAGCCTAATAAGGAAAGAACTGTCGACCACTTTACTGCCGACGCCATAACCGGGTGCACTAGAACCAGTAAAAATACTTTATCTGTCTGGAAGTCAGAAACTTGCGACTTTGATTCAGATGAAGCTAAAAGTCTTATTGTTGCCATGGCATCTACAATGGAAAAACCAGATACTATAGACTTAGTATGGTTAGAACAAACTTGGCTAGAAAATAATCATATTCAAATACAAGAAACTGCCGGCAACTCAAGATACAATGCTATGAATCACTTACATCGCGACTTATACAACCTCGATCATAAAGCATTGGGAATCGTTGGCGCTCATATAGTCGACAGATTAAAAATTGATCATTTTTCAAAACGATTTTCTAAAACAAAATTAATACAGATCGTTGCAGAATGGGTCTATCAAAAACAAAGAATAGATATCGACTTGTTCTCTGATAAATGGATAGAAGCGCTTGATAAGTACAAGACGTAAAAACATATACTTCATCCAAGGTTTATTTCTTATTTAATGCACTTATTTTATACGGCCACATACAGAGTGGCACTAGCAAAACTGTTTCATTTAAAGACTACTTACCCATAGCAAGTGAGTTAACTAAAATAAAAATTGATTTAAAAAGCCCAATTTCATACTAAGAATACGAGCGAATCAGATACTCGAGTTCACTATCAGCATATTATGTTTAATAAAATCTAAATGCGACTCGAATGCATGCTATGTGCTAAACATCGCATCGATACTAACAGAATTCTCAATAAAGATTTTGAGAATGCAATGTTTTTCCAGTTTTATGGCGATTCTTTCAAAATTAGTTTTCATTTATATTTTTAAAGCCTAATGCTTTATATGGATCATCCAAGAGCGTAGATCTCTTATCACGATGTGGTCGGCACCTCCTACAGCTACAACAAGCTCGCCAACAAGGCCGTGACAGAACCCGCCGACAGGAGCACGCATGCCCCCCGTTGTTCAGAAGGAACCCACCGGCTGCGGTATCGCCGCCTGCGCGGCGCTGGCAGGGCTGGATTATGAAACCGTGCGAACCCGGGCCGCAGCGCTGGGCATTCACGCCAGTGATCGCACGCTCTGGTCGGACACGCCCCATGTAAGAAGACTGCTGCGCGCGCTGGAGATTGATACGGATCCAAACGAGCGTCCCTTTACCGGCTGGCAGGACATACCGGATCGCGCGCTGCTGGCGATCAAGTGGCGCCTCATCGACGGGGTGCCCTTCTGGCACTGGGTCGTGTTCGTGCGCGAGGCGGGAGAGAGTGTGGTGCTGGACTCCAAGGCGGCACTCAAGAACAACGTGCGCCGTGACTTTGGCCGCATGAAGCCGAAGTGGTGGATCGAAATCGGCCCGGCATAAAAAAACCGGAGCACAGAGCTCCGGTTGGGTCGAACAGCAGGCGCGAATCAGATATCCAGATTCGCGACCAGTGCGTTCTTCTCGATGAAGTCACGGCGGGGCTCGACCTCATCACCCATCAGGGTGTTGAACATCATGTCGGCGCCAATGGCATCCTCGATCGTGACCCTGAGCATGCGGCGAACGTCCGGGTCCATGGTGGTTTCCCACAGCTGGTCCGGATTCATCTCACCCAGCCCCTTGTAGCGCTGGATGCTGAAGCCACGGCTGGCCTCGGCCATCAGCCAGGTGAGGATGTCGTGGAAGTTCTCGACCGGCTTTGAACGCTCACCGCGGGCAATGTAGGCGCCCTCTTCGAGCAGACCATCAAGCGCCTTGTTGAGCGCGACCATGGCGGCATAGTCGACCGACTGGAAAAAGCCCAGACCCAGCGGATAATCGGTTTCCACCCCGTGGGCGCTCAGCATGGCCGCCGGCAGGTACAGACCGCGCTCCTCGCTATGGATCAGACGGAAGGTATAGCGCGGACCACCTTCATAGGCGATAAGCTGGTCCATATCGGCCTGCAGGGCCTCGACCCAGCCTGTCATCGCGCTCTTGTCTGTCAGCATCTCTTCACTGACCGGCGCGGCATAGATCAGACGCTTGAGGACGTCGGCGGGATAGACGCGCGCCAGACGGTCCAGACGGTCCATCACGTCACGATACTGATGCACCAGCTTTTCGAGATGCTCACCGCCGATGCCCGGGGCGTCAGAGTTGACGTGCAGCTGCGCGCCATCAAGGGCGGTGGTGGTCAGATGCTGGATCAGCGCCGCCTCGTCCTTGAGATACATCTCGTTCTTGCCACGCTTGATCTTGTACAGAGGCGGCTGGGCAATAAAGATGTGGCCGCGCTCGATCAGCTCCGGCATTTGACGGAAGAAGAAGGTCAAAAGCAGCGTGCGGATGTGCGAGCCATCGACATCGGCGTCGGTCATGATGATGATCGAGTGATAGCGCAGCTTGTCGGCGTTGAACTCTTCACGACCGATGCCGCAGCCCAGCGCGGTGATCAATGTGCCGACCTCGACCGAGGACAGCATCTTGTCAAAGCGGGCCTTCTCGACGTTGAGGATCTTGCCCTTGAGCGGCAGGATCGCCTGGGTGCGACGATCACGGCCCTGCTTGGCGCTGCCGCCGGCAGAGTCACCCTCGACCAGGTAGATCTCCGAACGGGTCGGGTCCTTCTCCTGACAGTCGGCCAGCTTGCCGGGCAACCCGGCAATGTCGAGCGCGCCCTTGCGTCGTGTCATCTCGCGCGCCTTGCGGGCGGCGTCACGGGCACGGGCCGCGTCAATCATCTTGTTGACGATCGCCTTGGCATCCGCGGGGTTTTCCAGCAGGTAATCGGAGAGCTGGCGGCTCATCTCCTGCTCGACGGCCGTTTTCACCTCGGAGGAGACCAGCTTGTCCTTGGTCTGCGAGGAAAATTTCGGGTCGGGCACCTTGACCGAGATGATCGCGGTCAGACCTTCACGGGCATCATCGCCCGAGGTCGCGACCTTGGATTTTTTCTGCAGCTCTTCAGCCTCGATGTAGCTGTTGAGGCTTCGAGTCAGTGCACCGCGAAAGCCCGCCATGTGCGTGCCGCCGTCGCGCTGCGGAATGTTGTTGGTATAGCAGAAGATGTTTTCGCTGTAGCTGTCGTTCCACTGCATCGCCACTTCTACCGCAATGCCATCCTCACGCTCGGCATTGAAGTGAAACACCGGGTTGATGGTGGTGCGATTGACGTTGAGATGATTCACGAAGGCACGCAGACCGCCTTCATAGTGGAACAGCTCCTCGCGACCGTCGCGCTCGTCGAGCAGACGAATCGCCACGCCGGAGTTCAGAAACGACAGTTCGCGCAGGCGCTTGGCCAGAATATCGTAGTGAAACTCGATATTGGCAAACGTGTCCGCCGACGGCTTGAAATGAATCTGGGTACCGGAGCGTTCGGTATCGCCCACCACTGCGAGCGGCGATTGCGGCACGCCGTGCTTGTAGATCTGCTCGTGGACCTGATTCTTGCGCCAGATGGTGAGCTTTAACTGCTCGGAGAGCGCATTGACCACCGAGACGCCCACGCCGTGCAGTCCGCCGGACACCTTGTAGGAGTTGTCGTCGAACTTGCCGCCAGCGTGGAGCACGGTCATGATCACTTCCGCGGCCGACACGCCTTCGGAGTGAATATCGGTCGGAATGCCACGACCGTCATCGGAAACGGTCACGGATTCGTCGGGATGGATGACCACCCGGATTTCGCTGCAGTGGCCGGCCAGGGCCTCGTCGATCGAGTTGTCGACGATTTCAAACACCATGTGATGCAGGCCGGTGCCATCATCGGTATCGCCAATGTACATGCCCGGGCGCTTGCGTACCGCGTCCAGTCCCTTAAGAACCTTGATACTCGATGAGTCGTAAGCCTGTGGTTCGCTCATTGATGCTCCCGGGTCATCGTGCCGTCGGCATGTTTGCCAGACGACCCTGTTTCACGTGAAACCTTTTTACATCGGTATCGACATGCCAGTGCCCTTCAAGCGAGGCGGGTTCGATACCGGTCAGAAAGGTCTGACAATTCATCTGTTCCAGCAGCCGACAAAAGGCGCGGCGGTGCTGCTCGTCAAGTTCGGCTGCCAGATCATCGATCAGATAAAGGCAGCGGTGGCGGTCCTTTTGCTCCAGAAGCCGTCCCTGCGCCAGTTTCATGGCGCTGACCACCAGCTTCTGCTGTCCTCTGGAGAGCACTTCAGCGGCCGGATAGCGGCCCATGCGCAACCGTATATCCGCACGCTGAGGCCCCTGCTGGGTAAACTTCATCTGCCGGTCGGTGGCCACCCCCTCCAGAAGAATCTCCTCAAGCGGGCGATTCCTGTCCCAGCCACGGTAGTAGCGCAGCGACAGGTCCGGCAGATCGATCAGCTCGGCAAGCGTTGCACTGAACACGCCTGAAAAGTGCGCCATCCAGTCATTGCGCATGGCGTCCAGCCGATCGCTCCAGCGCGCCAGTTCGCGGCTCCAGAGGGCCAGCGACTGTTCATCAATTCTATCATGTCTGAGCAGTGCATTCCGATGTTTGAGCGAGCGTCTTACCCGGCGCCAGACATCGAAAAAATCGGGATAAACGTAAAACACTCCCCAGTCGAGAAACTCGCGCCGCGCGGCAGGCGCGCCTTCGATCAGGCGAAAGGCATCCGGGTTGATCAGCTGCATGGGCAGATGACGGGCCAGCTCGGCAATGCGATCAATTTTCTCGCCGGCCACCCGCACGCTGAGCCCGTCACTATCGCGACGACGCTCCACGCCCAGCGGCAGGGCCGGGTCTCCGGTCAGCCGGCCAAACAGCGTCAGGGCATCCTGATCGTGGGTGATGGCATGCTTGAGCTGACGGGTGCGAAAAGAGCGTCCCATGCCCAGAATATGCAGGCCTTCCAACAGGCTGGTCTTGCCGCTGCCGTTGTCGCCGAAAATCAGATTAACGTGCGCACCCGGCTGCCAGGTAACGGCCGGCAGGTTGCGCAGCCCCTGAAAATGAAGATGATCAAGCGGCATGGCGATCCGAAAGGGACGCGCGCCCGGCTGATGCCGGGCGCTGGTGTGGCAGAGAGACTGGCAGGCAATGCCGCAAGAACGTCAGAGCCGCATCGGCATGACAACGTACATGGCGTCGCCGCCGCCGGGCGCTTCCAGCAGCGCACTGCTGTTGGGATCGGACAGCGTCAGCTGCACCTGATCGGTGTCCAGTACGCTTAGCACATCGATCAGGTAACCCACGTTAAAGCCGATCTCCAGCGCACTGCCGCTGTAGTCGATCGCCACGTTCTCTTCGGCTTCTTCCTGCTCGGGGTTGTTGGCCAACACCCGCAGGTTGCCCGCTTCCAGATTGAGACGTACGCCGCGATACTTCTCGTTGGAAAGAATCGCGGTACGCGAGAGCACCTTACGCAGCTCGCCACGTTCGGCCAGAATCTGCTTGTCGCCCCCCTTGGGGATGACTCGCTCGTAGTCGGGGAACTTGCCATCGACCAGTCGCGAAGTGAAGGTGTAGGCGCCGGTGCGCACACGCAGGTGGCTGGCCCCCAGCATCAGCGTGATCGGCTCGTCGCTGTCATCCAGCAGGCGCGAAAGCTCGACCACGCCCTTGCGCGGCAGAATCAGGCGCTGAGGTTCTTCAAGCGAGATATCGGCACTGCGCGAGCAGACCGCCAGTCGGTGACCGTCGGTGGCCACGGTGCGCACCAGATGATCACGCAGCTCAATCAGCATGCCATTGAGGTAATAGCGCACGTCCTGCTGCGCCATCGCAAACCCGGTGGCATCAATAAGCTGCTTGAGCGTACGCCGCGGCAGGGTCAGCTCGGTGCTGCCCTGATTTTCATCGATGCTCGGGAACTCGGCCGCCGGCAAAGTCGACAGCGTAAAGCGCGAGCGACCCGCACGCAGCAGCGCCCGGCCGTCCTCGATGGCCAGGGTGATCTCGGACTGATCGGGCAGCGACTTGCAGATGTCCATCAGCTTGCGCGCCGGGACAGTCACCGCACCACTCTCCTCAATGCTGGAAGGCGCAACGCGACCGATCAGTTCGACTTCGAGATCGGTGCCGGTCAGTGACAGCTCACCATCGCTGACCGTCAGTAATACGTTGGAAAGCACCGGCAGGGTCTGACGGCGCTCGACCACCCCCGCCACCAGCGACAGCGGGCGCAGCAGGGCTTCACGCGAAATGGAAAATTTCATGGGGCTCCACTCTTTTCAGGCTCTTGTTCCGGCCACAGTGTTGTCATGTCGATCACGGCGTTTGAGAAGCGTGCGATATCCATCGTGCGCTCGATCATCAGCTGGTTAAAAGACGCAGCAGGTTCTTGTAGTCTTCGCGAATATCGGAATTCTCTTCACGCAGTTCCACCACCTTGCGACAAGCGTGCAGCACCGTGGTGTGATCACGGCCGCCAAAGGCATCGCCGATCTCGGGCAGACTGTGATTGGTCAACTCCTTGGCCAGCGCCATGGCCACCTGACGCGGGCGGGCCACCGATCGCGACCGGCGCTTGGAGTGCAGATCGCTCACCTTGATCTTGTAATATTCAGCGACAGTGCGCTGGATATTATCCACACCGACCTGCTTGTCCTGCAGCGCCAGCAGATCCTTGAGCGATTCGCGGATGAACTCCTGATTGATGGGCTGGCCCATGAAATGAGAGTCCGCGATCACCTTTTTGAGCGCCCCTTCCAGCTCGCGCACGTTGGAGCGGATCTTCTGGGCGATGAAAAAGGCGGCGTCGTGCGGCAGATCAGCCTTCGCCTGCTCGGCCTTTTTCATCAAAATCGCCACGCGTGTCTCCAGCTCCGGCGGCTCGATGGCCACCGTCAGCCCCCAGCCAAAGCGTGATTTCAGACGCTCCTCGACCCCACTGATCTCCTTGGGGTAGCGGTCAGAGGTCAGAATCATCTGCTGACCGCCTTCAAGGAGCGCATTGAAGGTATGGAAAAACTCTTCCTGAGAACGCTCCTTGCCGGCAAAGAACTGGATATCATCGATCAACAGCGCATCGACGCTGCGATAAAAGCGCTTGAAGTCGTTAATGGCGTTGAGCTGCAGCGCCTTGACCATGTCGGCCACGAAACGCTCGGAGTGCAGATAGACCACCCGGGCGTTGTCTCGAAGACCGGCCAGATGGTTTCCGACGGCGTGCATCAGGTGCGTTTTACCCAGACCCACACCGCCATAAAGGAACAGCGGGTTGTAGGCACCACCCGGGTTTTCGGCGACCTGTCGCGACGCGGCACGCGCCAGCTGGTTGGATTTACCCTCGACAAAGGTTTCAAAGGTAAATCCCGGGTTCAGCCCGCTTTGATGGCGGATGCTGCCCTCGACCTGTACCTGGCGCTCGCCGTTGTCACTGCGGCGCCCGCCGGTGGTATTGCCGGAAGGCGGCGCGGAAGGAATTTCGCGCTCGTCATGATAGTTACCCCGCGGCGATGTCGGCGGCGAGGGCGGCATGGGCGCGCGTGCCGAGGCCCGGGTCACGCTTGAAGACCAGGCAGCCTGCGAATGATCGCCAGTGTCATCATGGCGAGGCGCTGCACTGGGCTCTGTTTGAGCGGCCGGACGTGACACGGGATTGGATACCGTGCGACGACTGCCAATGTCCAGCGACACCTTGGGCGGGCGGCCCTGAGCCAGCTCGCGCATCAGCTCGTTGATGCGCTTTAGATACTTGTCGTTGACCCAGTCACGCACAAAGCGATTGGGGGCCAGCAGGGAGAGTTCGTGGTCACTGGAACCGCTTTCGGCCTGCAGGGGACGGATCCAGGTGTTGAACTGCTGAGAACTCAGTTCATCCTGTAAATAGTCAAGACATTGCTGCCAGAGAGCGATGGACACACGCGACCTCTATCAATGGTGAGTCGTGCAAATGGGGCGGTAGTGTAACGCTCGTGCTACGGGTTATCCACACCGGGTTAGTGGTCGAAACCCGCTGTGGATAACCTTATCCCCGCTACCAGGGCCTCTCCAAGGCGTGCAGATGCGTGTGGAAAAACGATGTGCGCAGCTTGTGCACAAAGTTATACACAGAGCGGTCATATTCGTGCGTGGATAAAAATTGCACGTCTTCGTTGAATTCTCTAGAATCCCGGCTCTTGACCCCCGTGCGCCTCGATTTTGAGGGCATCGGTGTCACCGATCACTCAAGTCTCAATTCGGGAATCGCAACCATGAAACGTACTTTCCAGCCCAGCGTCCTCAAGCGCAAGCGTAACCACGGTTTTCGCGCTCGCATGGCCACCAAAAACGGCCGTCAGGTGATCTCGCGTCGCCGCGCCAAGGGCCGCAAGCGCCTGAGCGCCTGATCCTTTTAAAGGATCAGTCGAGCTCATGACCAATCACGGATTTCCCCGCGGTCTTCGAATCCTGACCGCCGGGGAATACCGTCATGTTTTCGAACATGCCAGTTTCAGGATTCACGGCAAGGGTCTTCTCGCACTCGCGACTCCGAACGATCTCGGTCACGTTCGTGTAGGGCTGGTGTTCAGCAAGAAGAACGTACGCCGAGCCGTGGATCGCAACCGTCTCAAGCGTTTGACTCGAGAATCGGTGCGACTGCGCCAGCAGTGGTTGCCGGGTGTGGATATTGTCGTGCTGTCACGCAAGGGCGTGCACGAGATCGACTCGGAAACACTGGCCAGACAGCTTCACGGCATGTGGCGACGCCTTGAAAAGGACGTCAAACGCCAGCCGGAGCATCAGCAATAATACGAGGCGCGACGAATCGCCGAGTGCGACCCGTCGTTTTCTTGCGCCGCGTCGACATTTTCCCACCGGGCAATCCCAATGGATCTGAAACGACTTCTTTTTGTCATCCCGCTGGCCGTACTTGCCTACCTGATGATCATTCAATGGAGCAATGATCACGGGCAAAACGACCGGCCCGATGAAGCGCCTCCCGCCCTATCCCAGCAAAGCAGTGACGTTGAACCCGGTGAGCAGTCGCTCGATGCACCCGATACCGGCAGTGACCGTGCCAGCACGCCACAGCCCGGCAACACCACTGACAGTCCCGATAGCGCTGATGCTCAAAACACCAGCCTGATCAGTGTTCGTACCGATGCCCTTGACCTTCGCATTGATCCGCGCGGTGGCGATATCGTCTATGCCGCCCTGCCCAAGCATCTGCAGCGCCTCGATAGCGATGCGCCCTTCGTTCTGCTCTCCGATGATCAGCGCCGCAGCTATATCGCGCGCTCCGGACTGCAGATGGAAGGCCACAAGGGCCGGATCACCTTCCGCCCCGAGCAGACCCGTTACCAGCTGGGGGATGATCAGAAGTCGCTTCAGGTCGACATGACCGCGACCGTCAACGGCGTCAACATCATCAAGCGCTTCACCTTCGAGCGCGACAGCTATGCGGTCAAGGTCGACTACCTGATCGACAACACCTCGCAGACGCCGGTCAGCGCGCGCTTTATCGGCCAGCTGACCCGTGACAACAGTGCTGATCCGACCAGCGGCGCCCGCATGGGCATGCATGCCTACCTGGGTGCGGCCTTCTCATCGCCGGATGATCACTATCAGAAGGTCAGCTTCGAGGACATCAAAAACGGCAAGTTCAACAACGCCGATGTCCGCGGTGGCTGGGTGGCCATCATTCAGCACTACTTTACCACCGCCTGGGCGCCCAATCAGGACCAGCAGAACCTGTATTACGCCGATGTCGACCAGCGCGGACGCAACGTGGCCGCCTTTGCCAGCGCCAGCGAGACCGTGGCGCCGGGTCAGAACGGTGATCTCTCGGCCACCCTTTATATGGGTCCCAAGGAGCACGAGCGCCTTGAAGCCGTGGCACCGAACCTGCAGCTGACGGTTGATTTCGGCTGGCTGTGGTTCCTCGCCAACCCGCTGTTCTGGCTGCTGACGCACATTCATGCGCTGATCGGCAATTGGGGCTTCTCCATCATCCTGCTGACCGTGCTGGTCAAGGCCGTCCTCTTCCCGCTCTCTGCCACCGCCTACAAGTCGATGGCCAAGATGCGCAAGATGGGCCCCGAGATGAAGCGCATCAAGGAACTGCACGGCGACGATCGTCAGAAGATGTCGCAGGAGATGATGAAGTTCTACCAGAAGGAGAAGATCAATCCTCTGGGCGGCTGTCTGCCGATCGTGATCCAGATGCCGGTATTTATCGCGCTGTACTGGATGCTGATGGAGTCCATCGAGCTGCGCCACGCGCCGTTCATGCTGTGGATTCATGATCTGTCGGCGCAGGATCCCTACTTCATCCTGCCGATCATCATGGGTCTGACCATGTTCCTGCAGCAGCAGCTCAACCCGACACCGCCGGATCCCACGCAGGCGAAGATCATGAAGATGCTGCCGATTGTCTTCACCTTCTTCTTTTTGTGGTTCCCGGCCGGTCTGGTGGTCTACTGGATTACCAACAACCTGCTCTCGATCACGCAGCAGTACTTCATCACCAAGCGTATCGAAAACAGTGATGTCGACAAGGAAAAGACGGTCTAGACCGTACGTGGCATTCGCCACACCGAAAACCCCTGCCACGGCAGGGGTTTTTCTTTATCCGCCATGCAGGAGACGGTTGTGACACAATAGTGTCGCCGTAACCCCTGCCGATCACGGAATGCCCCGGGCCGTCACCATGCCAGACAGCACTGTCATTGCCATCGAACTCTCCGCCGTCGTCATCGCCATGGAGTCGGCCACGCCCACGGTCCTGCTCACTCGCTCGATTGATCGCTGTCGCGCGCCCATGCTGCCGGCTGGTGACTTCGATCCGCGTCATCACCGTACCTTCGAGCTGGGCCTGCGTGACCGGGTCGCTCACCAGACCGGTCTGGCGCTGGACTACGTCGAGCAGCTCTACACCTTCGGCGACCAGGATCGTCTTCAGCCGGACGCGCCCGGTGAAATCACGCGCCATATTTCCATCGGCCATCTGGGGCTGGTCTCACAGCAGCAGACGCCACGTGATGAGCAGACGCTCTGGGCCAGCTGGTATGACCATTTTCCGTGGGAGGATTATCGTCACGGTCGCCCGGCGATCATCGACATGATCATCGCCCCGGCGCTGTCCCGCTGGACAAATGAAGCCCCGGACGAGGCCACCCGCGAGGCGAGACGCCAGCGCGCGCAGCTGGCCTTTGGCCTGAACGGCGCGCGCTGGGTCGATACCCGGGTGCTGGAACGCTTCGAACTGTTATATGAGGCAGGGCTCGCCCCCGAGGCACAGCATCACGACCAGGCCGAGGTCATCACGACCCTGCCGGGTGAACCCCTGATGTCCGATCACCGTCGCATTCTCGCCACCGCGATGGACCGCCTGCGCGGCAAGCTGCGCTATCGCCCGGTGATCTTTGATTTACTGCCCGAGCATTTCACCCTGTCCCAGCTGCAGCTGACCATCGAGGCCATCATTGGCTGTCGCCTGCACAAGCAGAACTTTCGCCGTGCGCTGGATCGCACCGGGCTGGTGGTGCCTACCGGCGCGGTGGATACCACCACCGGAGGGCGTCCGGCCGAGCGCTTTCGCTTTTGTCGCGAGCAGTGGCGCCAGCAGATGGCACCGGGCGTGCAGACTCCGCTGGCGCACAGCGAGTATCAGTAGACTCGCACGCCCGGGGCTGGCCATCAAAACGGCCGGCCTGGCTCTCCCAGATCCCAGAACAGTCCTGCCATGCCGGCAAGCCCCTGCGTCACGATGTGTTCAGGCAAATGCTCGTTGGGCGCATGCTGCTGACACGAGGGGTAGGAGTGCGGGACCCATACCGTTGGCAGCCCGAGTACATCGGCGAAGCAGTGATTGGGAATCGTGCCGCCCAGATTGGGCAGCAGATGGACCGTCTCTCCCAGGCTCTGCTGCATCGACGCCTGCACAAAGCCCACCCAGGGATGATCGGGATCAAGGCGCGTTGCGGCGTAGCCGCCCTCTGATGTGAGCGTCACTGCTTCAAATCCGTGCGCGTCCAGATGCGCTCGCAGCTGCTCCCCCAGCGTCTGCCAGGCCGTGCCTTCCACAAATCGCAGCTGACAGATGGCCTCCGCCCGGGCCGGAATGGCCGCTACCGGCTGATCCGTTGCGCCCGCCGACAGCCCCAGCACCTCAAAGGTGTTGGCACCATAAAGCCTTTCACCAAAGGTCATTCCCGGCTCGCCCCAGTCGGCATTGAGGGCAGGGTCGCCCTGCTCTCCCCCCACCGGCAGATCACGCACAAGCGCGCGGACCGAATCCGGCATGGCCGGGGCACGCAGAAAGTCTGCCCGCAGGGTGCCCTGCTCTGACACCAGCGTGCTCAGCGCATGAACCATTACCCACGCCGGATTGGTGATGACCCCGCCCCAGTTGCCAGAATGGCGGGCGCCGTTGCCCGGATCCAGCGTCAGGCGAAATCGATACATGCCGCGGGAACCGAGAAACAGGGTCGGCATGTCATGGCGAATGCGGGGGCCATCGGAGGCCACGAAAAGATCCGCCGACAGAGCCTCGGCATGACGGCGACAGGCGTCTTCAAGGCCCGGCGAGCCGATCTCTTCGCCCATCTCGAACAGGATCTTGAGATTAAATCCCAGACGGCCTTCCCGCGCCGTGATGACCGCCTCCAGCGCCGCCAGGTTGATACTGTGCTGACCCTTGTTATCGGCCGCACCGCGCCCGTAGAGCCGGCCCGCCTGCAGTGTCATCTGCCAGGGCGTGAGTCCGGCCTGCCACTGGTCGTCCTGCCCCGGCGTCACATCCCCGTGGCCGTACATCAAAAGCGTCGGCAGTTCCGGAGACTCCAGCCGCTGACCCATCAAAAGCGGCGGGCCATCCGGCTGCGGGTTCTCAAGTGGCTGACAGGTAAAGCCCAGTCGGGCCAGCAGGGGGGCGATTTCATCAGTGAGATAGTGATCCAGCGCGCCACGACAGTTCGGGGCCTGACTCACCGTGCGACAGGCGATGCGGCGGGCGAGATCCTCTGCCAGGCGCCCCGAATGCCATGTTTCCAGCGCAAGGGACAGGGCGTGTTCACGAGAATACGAAGACAGTGACATGTTGACTCCAGACAGCGCATTAGCGGCCATCGGACACCAGCGCCCGACAGGGTGACAGCGTGTGTCACTTTCCACAGGGCTGCAACAGGGCGCCACATGCCGCAGGACTTTCCAGAGCCCTTGATCGCATTGTTTGAAGGGTGCGAAAACGATAGGCTCTAAAATACTCATTTTGAGTATAATTATTCAGGAGCCTGCCATGACCGTGACGCCTGCCTGCCCGGAAGTCTCACCAGCCCGGGATATCGAGTCGCTGCTGCCCTCTTGTGACGCTGACGTGGCCCACCAGACCGATGCCCTGTATGTCCGGGTGGAAGACCATATCAGCGCCAGCGACTGGCCGGCCATCGCCCGTCGGGTGCATGCCATCCGAAGGCTTCAGCGCGAGCAGGACGCCGTGATTCTGGCGCATAACTACATGCCGCCGGAAATCTACGCGCTGGTCGGTGATATCTGCGGTGACTCGCTGGCCCTGGCGCGCGAGGCCGCCAAAAGCAGCGCATCCACCATCGTGCAGGCCGGCGTGCACTTCATGGCCGAAACCTCGAAGATTCTCTGCCCCGACAAGCGCGTGCTGCTGCCCGATACCAACGCCGGCTGCTCGCTGGCCGCCTCGATCACCGGCGCGCAGGTGCGCGAGCTGAAATCACGCTATCCGAACGTGCCGGTCGTGACCTACGTCAACACCAGCGCCGAGGTAAAGGCTGAATGCGATATCTGCTGCACCTCGTCCAACGCCCTCACTGTGGTGGAAGCGATTGCCGCCGAGTGGGGCGTCGATCAGGTCATCATGCTGCCCGACGAACATCTGGCGCGTAACGTGGCGGCGCGCACGCACCTGTCGGTTCTGGTCTGGCAGGGCAGCTGCGAGGTCCACGAGCAGTTCACCTCCGCCCAGGTGGGTGCCATCCGCCGCCGTCATCCCGGCGTCCGGGTGCTGGCTCACCCCGAGTGCCCGACAGAGGTGCTGGACGCCGCCGACTTTTCCGGCTCGACTGCGGCCCTGGAGCGCTGGGTCGATGATCACCGCCCCGAACAGGTGCTGCTGCTCACCGAGTGCTCGATGAGTGACAATCTGATCAGCCGCCACCCGCAGATCGCGTTTGTCCGCAGCTGTAACCTTTGCCCCCACATGCAGCGCATCACCCTGGACGGCATTCTGGGCGCGCTGGCCTGGGGCCAGCATGAAATAGTGCTGGATGACGCCATTGCCGTGCGCGCCCGACGCGCCATCGACGCAATGCTGGCGCTCCCTGATCCCGTAACGCCGGCCGATTTCACCCGACCGGCTCGCACGGCGCATGTCGAGGTGGTGTCATGAGCCTCCTCAACCGCGATATTGCCCCGCTGCCCAATATCCTTCTCGACCCCATCGTGACCGCCGCACTGGCGGAAGATCTCGGGCGCGGCGGCGATATCACCAGTGACGCGCTGATCGATGCCGATCACATCAGTCGCCTGCAGCTGCGGCCGCGTCGACCCGGCGTGCTGGCCGGCATGGACGTACTGGCCCGGGTGCTTTATCACGTCGATACCCGTATTCACCTCGAGGCTCATCGCCATGACGGCGAGCGCCTGCAGGCCCTTGACCCCATCGCTACTCTTGAAGGGCCGACCCGGTCACTTCTGACCGCCGAGCGAACCGCACTCAACTTCCTGACCCGACTCTCCGGCATTGCCACCCTCACCCGCACCATGGTCGATCAGCTCGAAGGCTGCACCGCGCGACTGGCCTGTACCCGCAAGACCACGCCCGGTCTGCGGGCGCTGGAAAAGCGCGCCGTGCGTCTGGGCGGTGGGGTCAATCATCGCCTGGGGCTGGATGACGCCATGCTGATCAAGGACAACCACATCGCCGCCGTCGGCAGCATTACCCATGCCCTGGCACGCGCCCGCGCACAGCTGGGGCATCTGCGCATGATCGAGCTGGAAGTCGACACCCTGGAACAGCTCGAGGAGGCCCTGGTCACACCGCCTCACGCCATCCTGCTCGACAACATGGACCTCAACGACCTGCGCCGGGCCGTGGCCATGACCGGCGGCCGCTGCCTGCTGACCGCTTCCGGCGGTATTGACGCCCAGCGCCTTCGCGAGATCGCCGACACTGGCGTGGACCTGATTGCCGTGGGCGCCCTGACTCACTCGGCGCCGCAGCTCGATATCGGACTGGATGCGATGGAGTGAAACATTGCCTGTTACACGTCACGCGATGACAGCGGAGAATCAGAGTAGTCTTGCCCACGAGGCGGGTTTGATGGCATTGCCAGAAACGCGTGACACTGCCGTCAGGCTGATGAGCAGGGCGATGAAATTTTTGAAATCACCATGTCCGAAATTGTCCGCTTTTTGCCGGCCATGCCCTCGTGGCGCTTCATGCCAGCCCGTAAGCTGAGATCTCTTCTTTCCTGCTTACGGAACCTGCCATGTCCGCTACTGCCCTGCTGCTGATCGACGTTCAGGCCTCTTTTCCGACTCGTCACTACTGGGATGAAATGCTGGCGAATGCATGGCGACCCTATCAGCGCCGCCTGCTCGATCTGGCCCACGAGGCCGGTACGCCAGTCGTGCGCATTTTCCATGAAGCCCCATCGAGCGAAGGTGCCTTTGACCCTTCCAATGGCTTGATACGTCCTCTGGAAGGGTTCGAGGATGATGTGGCCGTGACTTTCCACAAGACAGCTCATAACGCCTTTACGGATACGGGGCTCGCGCGCTGGTTACGCCTGAACCATATCGAGCGACTGATCATCAGCGGTATTCGTACCGAACAATGCTGCGAAACCACTGCGCGTGTCGGGTCGGATCTTGGCTTTGACATCGACTTTGTCAGTGAAGCGACCCTGACCTTCGACATGCAGCGGGCAGGTCGCCTCTGGAGTGCCAGCGATATACGCGCCCATACCGAGCTGGTATTGGAAGATCGCTTTGCACGCATCGTCACTGTCGATACCCTGGTATCAGAATGGCGAGAACGGAGTGCTGCTTGAACCATCATTTTGAAAGTACGCCGATAGAGATCGGCGTATTGATGCTGCCCGGCCAGGTACCGCTGGATGTGGCCGGTCCGCTACAGGTATTGCTCAGTGCCGAGCAGCTTGGCGCGCCCATTCACTTGCACTTTTTTGGCCCGCAGCCTTCATTACCCTGGCTGGGAGCGATGCAGCTCTCCGGCATAAAGCCACTGCCCAGGGAGGCCATTCCCCTTGATCTGCTGCTCATAACTGGACAGTACCGCCTGCAAGCCGATGAACGGGATCAACAGCTGGCCATCGACTGGTTGAAGTATCAGGCATCAGCAAGCCGGACCCTGATGGCGGTCTGTTCCGGGGCGCTGCTGCTGGGACGCGCCGGACTGCTCGATGGCCTTCGTTGTACGACACATCACGCCCTGGTTGACGAGCTACAAAAGCTTGCACCACGCGCCCGGGTACGCAGCGACTGTATCTTTACAGAAGATGCAAACTGCCTGACCAGTGCCGGCATCTCTACAGGGATCGATACCATGCTGCACTGGCTGGGCCGTACCCTTGGACAACACATTGCCCAGCAGGTCGCTCGCGACCTGGTGCTTTACTGGCGACGCAGCGGCCAGGAACCCCAGTTGAGTATCTGGCTGGAGGGGCGCAATCACGTTGACCACCGTATTCATCGGCTACAGGACGCGCTTGCTGCTGATCTGGCCCATCCATGGACGCTGGGGGAGATGGCAACCCGGTCAGCCATGAGCGAGCGTCAGTTGAGGCGCCGCTTCAGTGCGCTGACCGGTCTGTCGCTCATGGATTATTTGATGAGACTGCGATTGCAGCTCGCCCGCCAGCTGATGTGCGAGACCGACTGGCGTCTGGCGCGTATTGCCGAAGTCAGTGGTTTTGGTGATGACCGCCAATTGCGACGTGTATGGCAGCGCTTTGAAACCGAATCGCCTGCAATGTGGCGGCGTTTACGGGAACGCTGAAACGCTGGACCCAATCATATGCCATGGGCCAGTAGCCCATGGCATACAACATCCGCCCAAACATCATGGATCAAAGCTGGTAGGCATTGGCCCCGGCGCCGGCCAGATGACCGGCATCGACAATAAGATATTCCTGACGCAGCGGCCTGCCGGCGAAGAAATTCTGCAAAATTTCCAGCGTTCCGGCAGCGTAGCGGGTCTGAGCCGATAAAGAGGTGCCGGAGATATGTGGGGTCATCGCATGGTTGGGCATACGCCGCCAGGGATGATCCACCGGCGCGGGCTGCGGAAACCAGACATCGCCCCCGTAGCCTGCCAGTTGCCCCGACTCCAGCGCCCTGACCACGGCCTCCCGGTCGCACAGCCCGCCCCGTGCTGTGTTGACCAGGTAGGCACCGCGCTTGAACTTCGACAGCAGCGCATCATTGATGAAACCTTCGGTGGAAGGATAAAGCGGCGTTTGAACATTGACGATATCGCAGGCGCCCACCAGGGATTCCGGCGAGTCGTGGTAGGTCAGATCGAGCTCGCGCTCGACCTCTTCAGGCAGGCGGTGCGGATCAAAATAGTGCAGCGGCGTATCAAAGGGCTTCATGCGCCGCAGCACGGCAAGGCCGATGCGCCCGGCGCCAAGCGTGCCGAACGGCATCCCTTCGATGTCGTAGCTTCGCGAGACGCAATCGGCGATATTCCAGCCGCCGTTGAGGGCAATCTGATGCGACGGGGCGAAATTTCGAACCAGCGTCAGTGCCGTCATGATGACGTGCTCGGCCACACTGATCGAATTGGAGAAGGTCACCTCGGCCACCGTGATACCGCGCTCGGCCGCCGCCTTGAGATCAACATGGTCCGAGCCGATGCCGGCCGTCAGCGCCAGCTTGAGCTTCGGTGCCCGGGCAATGCGCTCCTGGCTGAGATAGGCCGGCCAGAACGGCTGTGAAATCACGACCTCGGCATCGGCCAGATGACGCTCGAAGACGGAATCGATCCCTTCCTTGTCGCTGGTCACGATCAGTTCATGGCCGTTGGCCTGTGCCCATGAGCGCAGACCGAGTTCGCCAGAGACGCAGCCAATCAATTCCCCCGGCGAGAAGCCGGGTTCACCCTCGGGCGTAGGGGCCGTCTGTCCATTGGGATAGGCGCTGATCTCGGGAATGTCCTCGCGCGCATACTGCGGCGGGTAACCGGTCACCGGGTCGGGATAGAGAACGCAAAGAATTTTGGCCATGTCGGGGCTCCATATCGGTCGAAAAAAAAGTGTCGAGGCACACCCCGAGCATCTCCGTCCGCCTGACATGGGTTCAAATCGTTTGTTCGGATGTCTTGATAAGTCCTTCTTATCTGCGCCTCAGACCTTTGAAATAAAAGACTAATATGAAAGATTCAGCGTTTGGGTATGGTCCCAGATGGCGCTGGCTACCGCCGGCAGATTGTCCTGACTCAAACGAATGAGACTGATGGTGGCACAGGGCTGATCGGCAATCGGGTTGAGGCGAACCCCGCCATCCATGAAATAGTCGGGTAGCGCACTGACCGGTGCGATGGCATATATCTGCCCTCGCCGAACCTCTTCATGAATGATGCTGGGAGCATTGGTCTCTACCACCACGCGCGGTGTAACGCCGGCCGCCTGAAAGCAGCGGTCAAGAATATGGCGATTGTGCATGCCCCTGTCGAAAAGGCAGAGGGGCAGAAGTCCCAGCTCGTGCCACTGAAAACAGCGCTCGGGGGCGATGTTGCTGCTTTCTGCAGAAAGTAGTACGAACGTTTCCCTGTAAAGATCGAGCGTCTCGAACCCCTGCTGAACCCCATGCTCGGTATAGGCAATCGCCAGATGAAGTTCCCGTTCCTTTAAGCGCCGCGCAATCTCCTGGGTACTGAGCGACACGATTTCCAGCGTCAGGTCCGGAATCACGCGACGATATTCATCAGCCAGCGTCGAGATCGCACGCAGTGCAGAGGGCACGGCACCGATGGCGAGATGACCGCCGGAGATGCGCTGGGCCAGCGCAGCCTCCTGACGCAACCCATCGAGGGAATCAAGCGTTTGACGCGCCCACTTCAACACACGCCACCCTTCTTCGGTCAGTCCCTGAAAACGCCGATCGCGCTGAATGATGGTGACCTTGAGTTCCTCCTCCAGCTGGCGTATGCCCGCGGATAGCGCCGGCTGCGAGACCCGACATGACTCGGCCGCACGTGCGAAATGGCGGTGTTCTGCCACGGCGACAAGATAGTGCAGTTGCCTGAGAAACATGATTCCCTCATGGATACGATCCTGTGGATACCCCGGCCCTCTCCCGTGAAAGCCATCGGACAAAGGGTACCGGGCAAAACACCATGTCATGATGATAAAAGCGCCGATCACAGGCGCCGGTCGCGACCTATCCAGAACCGCCCGCAACATGAAGGACAGGAGTGTGCGAAGCGTGACGTTTCACTGTATGAGGCGCCAGGCATGACAAAAAGGCACAGAGGCCCGCGCACCTCGCCTGCTAGAATGACGCGTAAATTCTGTTGTCACGCTTCTCAAAGGATGAAGAGATGAGCATCGATTCCAATGCAGGGCAGTTGCCCGACGAGCACCGCCTCGCCAATCTGCCGCGTCTGGTGTCGCGCTACTACAGCGAACGCCCCGACGTGTCGGATCCCGCCCAGCAGGTGGCCTTCGGTACGTCCGGTCATCGCGGCTCATCGCTGAAGACCAGCTTCAACGAGTGGCACATCTTGGCCACCACTCAGGCGATCTGTGACTACCGTCGCGAGCAGGGCATCACCGGGCCGCTGTTTATCGGCATGGACACGCATGCGCTGTCCGAGCCCGCGTTTGTGTCGGCACTTGAAGTGCTGGCCGCCAACCATGTTGAGACCTGCATTGACGCCGGCTGTGAGGAAACGGGCGGCGAGCCGGGCTATACGCCCACGCCGGCGCTGTCGAATGCGATTCTCAACCACAATCGTGATCGTGACCGCGATCTGGCCGATGGCATCGTGATCACGCCGTCGCACAACCCGCCGGTGGATGGCGGTTTCAAGTACAACCCCACCAACGGTGGCCCCGCCGATACCAACATCACCAAATGGATTCAGGAGCGGGCCAACGAACTGCTGGCCAACGATCTTGAAGGCGTCAAGCGCGTCAGCTATGCCGAGGCCCTCAAGGCGCCCACCACACAGCGCTTTGACTTCATCGACAGCTACGTCTCGGGCCTTGAAAAGGTCATCGACATGGCCGCGATCCGTGACTCGGGACTGACCTTCGGCGTTCATCCGCTGGGTGGGGCCGGCGTGCACTACTGGACCCGTATTGCCGAGCGTTATCAGCTGCCGCTGGAAGTGATCTCCACCACTGTGGACGCCACCTTTCGCTTCATGCGTCTGGACTGGGACGGCAAGATCCGCATGGACTGCTCCTCGCCCTACGCCATGGCCGGTCTGATCGAGAACAAGGACCGCTTTGACGTCTCCTTTGCCTGCGACACCGACCATGACCGTCACGGCATCGTGGCGCGCTCCACCGGCCTTTTGAACCCCAACCACTATCTGGCCGTGGCGATCGAGTACCTCTTCACCCATCGCCCACAGTGGGGCGATCAGGCCGCGATCGGCAAGACGCTAGTCTCCTCGTCGATGATCGACCGTGTGGCCGCGGGCATCGGCAAGCCCGTGGTCGAAGTCCCGGTAGGCTTCAAGTGGTTCGTGGACGGTCTGATGGACGGCAGCCTCGGCTTTGGCGGTGAAGAATCCGCCGGGGCCTCATTTTTGACCTTTGACGGCAAACCCTGGTCGACCGACAAGGACGGCATCATTCTCGGCCTGCTGGCCGCCGAAATGACCGCTGTCACCGGCAAGGACCCGGGCGAGCGCTATCAGGCGCTGACCGAGCGCTTCGGTGCACCGGTCTATGCCCGCGTCGATGCCCCGGCCGATCGCGACCAGAAGGCCCGCCTGGGCAAGCTCTCTCCCGAGCAGGTCACGGCCTCCGAACTGGCCGGTCATGCCATCACCCGCAAGCTCACCGAAGCGCCCGGCAACGGTGCGGCCATCGGCGGGCTCAAGGTGGAAACCGAGGCCGGCTGGTTCGCCGCGCGCCCGTCGGGTACCGAAGATGTCTACAAGATCTATGCCGAAAGCTTTGAAGGCGAAGATCACTTGAAGCGCATTCAGGAAGAAGCCAAAGCGCTGGTGGACGGCGTGCTCAAGGGCTGATCGTCCCCAAGGACAGCCTCATGAGAAAGGCCGGCGATTGCCGGCCTTTTTTGTGTCAGAACCATCAGGTGGCGACATGAGTCCACATGACGGTCCATTAATCGATGGCGCCCTGAACTACTGGCCCGAGTTGTCCGGGCGCTCCATATCAAAGCGCACGCTCTCGTTGATGGTGTAATAGGTGGTTGGCCCGCCAGAGCGCAGGATCGGCTCGGCGGCAGCGGTCTGATAGATGCCGTCTTCCAGCAGATGCTGATCGATGTGGACGCCCACCACTTCGCCCATGACCAGCCAGGTATCGAGCTTTTCGCCGTCGGCGGACTGCAGCTGGATCAGCTGAGTCAGTCGGCACTCGAACGAGACTGGCGCTTCCAGTACGCGCGGTACCTTCACCACGTTTGAGGCGGCCGGCGTCAGCCCGGCCAGCGCAAACTCATCCACATCGGCGCCGACGCTGGCGCTCGAGGTGTTCATCTTCTCGGCCAGCGGCTGCGTGGCCAGATGCCAGCAGAACTCGCCGGTGGCCTCGATGTTGGCCACGCTGTCCTTCCAGCCGGCGCTGGCAAAGCCGATGATCGGCGGCGCGGCACAAAAGGCATTAAAAAAGCTGTAGGGCGCCAGATTGAGTCCGCCCTCGGCATTTTGCGAGGAGACCCAGCCGATCGGGCGCGGGGCAATGATCGCCTTGAAGGGATCGTGCGGCAGGCCGTGGCCCTTGCGCGGCTCATAAAAGTGAAACGACTCGGTCATGAATGCTCTCCGGTGTTGCGGTATCGATTAGTCTGCGAACCACTATAGCAATGACCAGCCCGCTTGACCGGTGTCATCGACCGGCGCTTGCAGCGTTTGGTCCCAGCGCTGACAATCGGCGCCATATCATTCATGGCCGCCTCTGCCGGCTTTATCACCATTTCGGAACGCTCATGCTCGACCAGGACACCATCAGTGCGCTGGCCACCCCGCCCGGGCGCGGCGGCGTCGGCATCATTCGCCTGTCCGGCGCCAGAACCGCCGACATCGCCCGCGTCATGCTGGGGTTTGACCCCGAACCCCGTCGCGCCCATTACGGCCCCTTTCTGGGCGCCGAGGGTCAGGTACTCGATGAAGGCATCGCGCTGTGGTTTCCAGGCCCCAACTCGTTTACCGGTGAAGACGTGCTGGAGCTTCAGGGCCACGGCGGCCCGGTCATCATGGACTGGCTTCTGGAGCGCACCGTGGCGCTGGGCGCGCGCCTGGCACGCCCCGGAGAGTTCTCGGAGCGGGCCTTTTTAAACGACAAGCTCGATCTGGCGCAGGCCGAGGCGATTGCCGATCTGATCGAGGCCAGCTCGCGCGCGGCGGCCGAAAACGCCCTGCACTCGCTGCAGGGCGAGTTCTCGACCCGGGTACAGGCGCTGGTGCAACGCCTCATTGAGCTGCGCATCTTTGTTGAGGCCGCCATCGACTTCCCCGAAGAAGAGATCGACTTTCTCGGCGATGGTCGTGTCGCCGAAATGCTCTCGAATGTGCGGGCAAGCCTTTCCGAGGTGCGCGCCAGCGCTGCCCAGGGCGCGCTGATGCGTGAAGGCATGAGCGTGGTGATCGCCGGGCGCCCCAACGCGGGCAAATCAAGCCTTCTCAACGCCCTGACCGAGCGCGAAACCGCGATCGTCACCGACATTGCCGGCACCACCCGGGACGTGCTGCGCGAGCACATTCATCTGGATGGCATGCCGCTGCACATCATCGACACCGCCGGCCTTCGTGACACGCCGGATGCGGTGGAAAAAATCGGCGTCCAGCGTGCCTGGGCAGAGATCGAAAAGGCGGATCGGGTGCTTTTGATGGTCGACAGTCGCGAAAGCGGTGAGCTTGATCCGATGGCAATCTGGCCCGAGTTCGTCGAGCGCCTGCCCGACCCGTCAAAGCTCACTCTGGTGCGCAACAAGATCGATGAAAGTGGCGAAACCAGCGAGCCTGACCTTGCCACTACCCCGCCGGTGATTCGTTTGTCCGCCACCACGGGCGCCGGCGTGGAGCATCTGAAAGCGCACCTCAAGGGCGTGATGGGATTCCAGTCGACCAGCGAAGGCCGCTTCTCCGCCCGCCGTCGTCACCTGGATGCCCTCGACCGGGCCGGACAGGCGCTGACCCACGGCGCGGATCAGCTGGCCAGCGCCAGTGCCGGCGAGCTGCTGGCCGAAGACCTGCGCGCCGCCCAGGACTCGCTCGGTGAGATCACCGGCGAATTCACCGCCGATGAATTGCTGGGCGAGATTTTTGGCAGTTTCTGCATCGGTAAATAAATTCATATCGGCCAACAGGTGCTGCAGAAAAGGCAGTCCGACGCGTTCGCCGGCCGCCGTTTTGCCAGTCAAACGATATCGTGCCCGGGGCGGCTGCCCCGCGCTCAAGGAAAGTTGCCATGCCCCTTCATGACGTGATCGATCCACGGGCGTCTTCCATCGACTACCTGCTGCTCGATGTCTTTACCGCCACCCCCTTTCAGGGCAACCCGCTGGCCGTGTTCCCTGATGCAGGCGCCCTGAGCGCCCGCGTCATGCAGCAAATGGCGCGCGAGCTCAATCTGTCGGAGTCGGTGTTCATGACCGCCACCGCCATGCCAGGCGTGTTTGATGTGCGCATCTTTACGCCGCATCAGGAGCTGCCCTTTGCAGGGCATCCCACCATCGGCGCGGCCTGGCTGTTGCGCGAAATCGGCTGGCATGACGATCAGACCCCGCTGATCCTGCGTGAACGGGCCGGTGATGTCCCCATTCGCTTTGATGGCGAGCAGGCCTGGCTCAGTACGCCCAGCCCCTTGAGCCTCGAGCCGAGTCCTCTGTCGCGTTCAAACGCCGCGGCCCTGCTGGGACTCTCGGTGGAGATACTGATCGATGAGCCGGTGGTCGGCTCTACCTGCGGCTCGCCCTTTCATCTGATCAGGCTGTCCTGTGTGGAAGCACTGGGTGAGGTTCGCGCCAACCCGGCCCTGCTGCCGGAGGTGCTTAACACCGAGCACGGCGCCAATGTCTATCTGTACGTCGAGGAAGGGGAGCGCTGCATTCAAACGCGCAAGCTGCGCATCAGTGATCAGGTCGTGGAAGACCCGGCCACCGGCAGTGCCGCCGCGCCGCTGGCCGGTTATCTGGCCCAACAGTCACCTCAGACCGGCACGCTGGAATACACCATCATGCAGGGCCTCGAGATGGGCCGGCCCAGCCGCATCGGCGTACTGGTCGACAAGACCGGCCAGGACATCACGGCCATTCACGTGGGCGGAACGGCCGTGGTCATCGGTGAAGGCCGCCTTCGTCTCTAGACCGTCTCCAGACAGGGCGACCGGCTCAGGCGGCCCGGGACTGGCGCTCATGACGCCGTGCCAGCATCCAGATGGCAAGCCCGCCCAGCGCCAAAAGACAGCCCACCACGCCGGTCGAGCGAAAGCCAAAGCCCAGCGCCAGCGTCATGCCCGCAAGCCAGGGGCCGAGGGCATTGGCCATGTTGAAGGCCACGTGGTTAAGCGCCGCTGCCATGTTCTGCGCCTCGCCGGCCACATCCATCAGGCGGGTCTGCAAAATGGTGCCCAGCGCCCCGCCAATGCCGATGCAGAAGACATCAAGGCTGATCAGCCACGGGTTGCCCGCCACCAGCGGGAAAACACCCAGCGCCACCGCGCTCCAGATCAGAAGGGCACCGGCGGTGGGCATCAGGGCGCGGTCGGCAAAACGCGGCACGACAATATTGCCGATCGTCATGCCCAGACCAAAGATGGCCAGCACCAGCGGAATGGTGGCAGACGACATCTGCGTCACGCTGTCCAGCGTCGAGGTCAGATAGGTATACACCGAAAACATGCCGCCAAAGCCTACCGCGCCGATGGCCAGCGTCAGCAGCACGGCGCCGTTTTTCAGCGCCCGCAGTTCCCCCTTGGCACTGCGCTCGCTGGCCACGCCCGTTTTGGGCGCAAACAGGGCGATCATGACCACGGTCAACAGGGCCAGGGTGGTCACCAGCCAGTACCCCGAGCGCCAGCCGATGGCATTACCCAGCCAGGTCGCCAGCGGCACGCCGACGATGGTGGCCACCGTCAGGCCCAGCATGACCATGCCCACTGCACGCGTGCGCTTGCCGCTGGTCACGACCGAGGCCGCCATCAGAGCCGCCAGCCCGAAGTAGGCGCCGTGCGGCAGGCCGCTCAAAAAGCGAAACAGCACCAGCGAGCTGTAGCTTGAGGCCAGCGCGCTCATGGCGTTGCCAAGCGCAAACAGGGTCATGAGAATCAAAAGCAGCCACTTTCGATCGATACGCGCCGCCAGTACGGTAATGACGGGCGCGCCGATGACCACGCCCAGTGCATAGGCGCTGATGATGTGACTGGCCGTGGACGGGTCGATCTGCATGTCATGCTGAATAAAGGGCAGCAGACTCATGGTGGCAAATTCGGTCGTACCGATGGCAAAGCCACCGGTAGCCAGCGCCAGAAGAACAAGCAGGGGATGGGTATGACGAACCATGAAGCCTCGCAGAGGAATGAAAAAGGCGATCCTCACCACCACGCCGGGCAGGGCGCGGGAGACGAGGGATCAGTATAGGGGTCAAAACGTCGAAGGCGCCGGTAGCGGTTTACGCTCGGCACCCGGTTATACTGTCATGACATCAAACCGGACCCGGATTTTAGACTATGGTCGAAGCATCACGCCACGGCGAATACAAGGTGCCCGGCGGCAAGCTGCTGGTCGCCGACATCACCATCGACGATGGCCGGCTGGCCGCGGTGCGACTGTCGGGGGACTTTTTCCTTGAGCCCGACGACGCACTCGATGCCATCAATCAGGCACTGGTGGGCGCAAGCGTGGCTACCGGTGCCGAGGCGCTGGCCGAACGCGTGCGCCAGGCGCTGCCGGAAGGCACCGTCATGGTGGGCCTGTCGGCGCCGGCAGTGGCCACGGTCATCCGCCGGGCGCTGGCGGGCGCCTCCGACTGGCGCGAGCATACCTTTGGCCTGATCCATCGCCCACCGGAATCGCCGGCACTGCACATGGCCCTTGATGAAGTGCTCACCCGGGAAGTCGCCGAAGGCCGGCGCGGGCCGACGCTGCGAGTCTGGGAGTGGGACCGCCCGGCCGTGATCATCGGCAGCTTTCAATCGCTGTCCAACGAGGTCGACATGGACGCCGCCCGCGCGTTCGATATCGAGGTCGTGCGCCGCATCAGTGGTGGCGGCGCAATGTTCGTTGAGCCTGGCAACACCATCACCTGGTCGCTGATCGTGCCGGAGACCCTGGTCGAGGGCCTGTCGTTTGTCGAAAGCTACGCCTTTCTCGACGAGTGGGTGATTCAGGCACTGGGCGACATGGGCATCCGCGCCTGGTATGTCCCCATCAATGACATCACCTCCGAGGGCGGCAAGCTGGCCGGCGCCGCGCAAAAGCGCCTGGGCGGAGCCGTGCTGCATCACGTCACCATGGCCTACGACATCGATGCCGAGCGCATGACGAACGTGTTGCGCATCGGCCGCGAGAAGCTCTCCGACAAGGGCATCACCAGCGCCGGCAAGCGCGTCGACCCGCTGAGAAGCCAGACCGGTCTGGCACGCGAGGTCATTATCGAGCGCATGGCGGCCTCCTTTGGCGCGCGCTACACCCTCACCCCTGACGATGTTCGCCCCGAGGAACTGACCGCAGCGCAGGCCTTGGCGGTATCGAAGTTTCAGGACGAGGCGTGGCTGACCCGCGTGCCCTAGCCCGACCGGGTGACGGGCCGCGTCAGCCAGGGACCGCTGGTCGAAAACCGTTAGTCAAAAACCGTTAGTCAAAAACAATGTCGGCAGCCTTGTGCTCGGCCTTGTGCTCGGGCTCGACGTGAATGGTGATGCGCACCTCGCCCAGTGCCTGACGCAGCCCGGCTTCGATGCGATCGCAGATTTCATGGGCGTGAAACACCGTGGTTTCGCCGGGGACCACAAGATGAAAATCGACAAAGGTGGCGCGGCCGGCATGACGGGTACGCACATCGTGGGCCTCGACGGCACCTTCGCCGGTCACGACGATGACATGATGGATCAGTTCCAGGGTATCGGGCGGCACGGCTTCATCCATCAGCCCACTCAGCGATTCCCGGATCACCTGCGCGCCCGACCAGAGAATATTGATGGCCACGATAATCGCCACCAGCGGGTCCAGCAGCCACCAGTGGGTCGTCATGGCCAGCCCGACACCAATGATGACACCGGCCGAGGTGACCACGTCGGTAAAGAGATGACGACCATCGGCGACCAGCGCCGGCGAGCGCTCGCGACGACCGATGCGAATCAGCACGCGCGACCAGACCGCATTGATCAGGGTGGCCGTCAGACTGAAGACAATCCCCATCAGCGGCAGCTGGAGCGGCTGCGGGTCCATGATCCCGGTCACGGCCTCGCGCAGGATCAAAAGCGCCGCGATGATGATCATCACGCCTTCCAGCACGGCGCTGAAAAACTCCGCCTTGTGATGGCCGTAGGGATGATTGTCATCGGCCGGCATGGCGGCCACCCGAATGGCAATCAGCGCTGCCACGGCAGTGACCACGTTGACCATGCTCTCCAGCGCATCCGAGAGCAGGGCCACCGAGCCTGTCAGGGCATAGGCCAGCGTCTTGAGGCCAAGCACGGCAAAGCCTACCAGCAGGCTGGTCCAGGCTATTTTCATCGTGGTGGACACGATCATTTCCTCACGCGTTGAAGCGCCCTAGCGTAATCGTCACCGCCGACAACAACAACGTGAATCCGGAATCAAACCACCCCGCAGTGCGTGACCCTTTGTTACACTGCCGGGGGCTCTGCCCTGATGTCCATCCATCCTTTCAATCGAATCAACGCCCATGGCGCTACGCCGACTGCTGCTCGATTTTCTGGCGACTCATCGCCGTGCCTATCTGCTGGCCATTATGGCACTGCTGGCGGTGGGGCTTCTCAACATGGCCCTGCCCTGGTGGGCCGGTCGCATGATCGATGCCCTTAATGAGGGGCGCATCGACATGCCCGGGCTCTGGCGCAGTGGCGCGGTGCTGGTGGCCGTGGCACTGGCGATGTATGGACTGCGCTATGTATGGCGTATTCTGCTGTTTGGCGCCTCCTACCAGCTGGGCGTGGCCCTGCGCGATCGTTTCTATGAAAAGCTGACCCGGCTGGACCCGGGGTTTTTCCAGCAAAGGCGCAGCGGCGATCTGCTGGCACGCTCGACCCAGGACATCGATGCGGTGGAAGTGGCTGCCGGGGAAGGCGTGCTCTCAAGCGTCGACGGGGCGCTGACCCTGCTTCTGGTGCTCTCCATGATGATCATCGTGATCGATGCGCCGCTGGCGCTGATCGCGCTGATCCCCTTCCCGTTCATGGCCTGGGGCTTTTATCGGGTGGCCAGCCGGGTGCAGGGCTATTTCGGTCAGTCGCTGGCACGCTTTTCCGATCTCAATGATCGCACCCAGGAGGCCATCGCCGGGCTGCGACTGTTGCGCCAGCACTCGCTGATCGAGGCCGAGATTGCCGATTTCGACCAGCGGGCCGAGGCCCACGCCCGGGCCAACTACCAGGTACAGCGCATGGAGGCGCGCTACGACCCGGTCGTTTTCCTGGCACTGGGCAGTGCGACCCTGGCCACCATTGCCGCCGGCAGCTGGCGCTATCTGAGTGACGCAATCACGCTGGGCGAGCTGACCAGTTTTACCCTGTATCTGGTGCAGCTGATCTGGCCGATGTTCGCCCTAGGCTGGTGTCTCAACATTCTTCAGCGCGGCGAGGCGGCCGCACGACGGCTGACCGAGTTCTTTCAAGAGCGCGAAACCATTGATGATGCGGGCGAGCGGACCACGGCGCCCTCCCCGGCCCTTCACATCGCCATCGAGGCCTTTACCTATCCACTGGCGACCACGCCGGCACTCGCCGATATTGAACTGGAGATCCCGCCCGGCCGGACCGTGGGGATCGTGGGCGCCACCGGCAGCGGCAAGTCGACCCTGATTCGCCTGCTGCTGCGCCAGTATCCGCTGACCCACGGCACGCTCATCCTGGGTGAGCATCCGCTGGGCGACTATCAGCTGGGCACGCTGCGCTCGATGTATGCCTATGTCCCGCAGGACCCGTATCTGTTTGCTGCCACGCTGGGCGAAAACGTGGCATTGGGCGTTCCTGACGCCAGTGACAGCGAGATTCGGACGGCTCTGGAGGCAGCAGCCTTCGGCCCGGATCTGGCCCGCCTGCCCGAGGGGCTCGATACCCGCATTGGCGAGCGCGGCGTGACGCTGTCCGGCGGTCAGCGTCAGCGAGTGGCACTGGCCCGCGCCCTGCTCTCTCCCGCACCGATTCTGCTGCTCGATGACACGCTTTCGGCGGTCGATCAGACCACCGAGCAGCAGCTTTTGAAAACTCTGGAAGGCGAACGTGAGCGTACCTGTCTGATCGTGAGCCACCGGCTGTCGGCGGTGCGCCATGCCGACCACATCGTGGTACTGGATCAGGGCCGTGCCGTCGAGCAAGGTCGCCATGAGACCCTGCTGGCCCGGGGCGGCCACTACGCCCGGCTGTGGCAGGAGCAGCAGATCCGCGGTGAGCAGACTCACGGTGAGGAATTCCCGTCATGATCAACCGTCGCCTGCTGGCCCTGATGCTGCGTCCGCTGCTTAAGGACCGTCGCCGTCTGGTGCTGGCGCTGATGCTGCTGTTGACCGCCACCGGTATGGACGTGCTGGGCCCCTGGCTGACCAAGCACTACATCGACAGCTATCTGGTGCCGCGGGATCTGCGCCCCGAGCCGCTGGTCATCCTGCTGATGCTGTATGTCGGCAGCCAGAGTCTGGCCGCCCTTGGCCGCTATCTGCAGACGCTCTATTTTGCTCGCATTGCGCTTGACGCGGTGCATGCCCTGCGCAAGCGCGTTTTTCGCCATGTGATGCATCTGCCCCAGCACGTTCATGACGCCACGCCCACCGGGGAAATGGTGGCGCGAGTGACCAACGATACCGATGACCTGCGCGAGCTCTACGTCGAGTTTCTGGCCACCGTTTTGCAGAATCTGATGCTGTTGATCGGCATTCTTGTCGCCATGGCGCTGATGGATGTGAAGCTGATGCTGATTGCCGCGACCCTGATTCCGGTGGCGGCCGTGATCATCTGGGGATATCAACGCGCCAGCGGCCCGGCCGCGATGGAGGTACGCCGCCTGCGTGCCGGCCAGAATGCCCGGATCAACGAGGCGATCGGTGGCATGAGCGTGCTGCAGGCCTTCAATCAGACCGAGCGCTTTCGAACCCGCTATCACGACCTGAACGTGGCGCAGTATCACGCTCGGCTGCACACCATTCGTATTTCGGCACTGTTATTGCGCTCGGCGCTGGATCTGGTGGGTGTGATCGTTCTGGCCGCGCTTTTGATCGGCTATGGCGCCGACAGCCTGGTGGGCGGCGCCGAAATCGGCGTGCTGTATGCCTTCGTGACCTGGCTTGGGCGCGTATCCGAACCCCTGATCGAGATCACCCAGCGCTTTAACATCTTTCAACAGGCGGGCGTGGCCGGCACGCGGCTACTCTCTCTGCTGGACCGCCCGCAGGCGGGCGCCGGTGACGATACACGGGCGATCCAGTCGGCCGACTACCGGCTCAAGCGCGTGAGCTTTCGCCATCATGGTGCCCAGGCCAATACGCTTGATGACGTGACGCTTGAGATTCCCGAAGGGCGATTCATCGGCCTGGTCGGCCATACCGGCAGCGGCAAGTCCACGCTGCTGGACCTGCTGGGCGGGCTGCAGCCGGCCTTTGGCGGTCATCTGCTGCTGGACGGCCGACGTATCGATACCCTGGCGCCGTCGGTGATCAATACGGTGATGGCCAGCGTCCCCCAGGAACCCTTCATTCGCTCGACCACCCTCAGGGACAATTTGTTGATGGGAATCGAGGCCGATGAGGCCGCCATGGCGCGCGCCATTGATGAAGCCCAACTGCGCGAGCTGATTGACCGCCTCCCCGACGGGCTCGAGACACCGCTGGGCGAGCGGGGCCTGACGCTGTCCACCGGTGAGCGCCAGCTGCTGGCGCTGGCACGGGCACTGCTGCGACAGCCGCGCATTCTGCTGCTGGATGAAGCTACCGCCAGCGTGGACAGCCTGACCGAGTCGCGCCTCAACCAGGCGCTGGCCGCCCTCAAGGGTCGCGTCACCATGGTGGTGGTCGCCCACCGGCTCTCAACCATTGCCGGGGCCGATGAGGTCGTGGTGATGCAGGCCGGGCGGGTGATCGAGCGCGGCGCGCCCGAACGTTTGCTTGAACACCAGAGCGGCGCCTATTACCGGCTCTGGCATCAACCCGGCACGCTCGATGATTGACCCGCTCAATGATGAATTCAGGGGTTCAAACCCCATGGCGGCTTGCCGTTAATGGCTGTCGATGCTATTTACGTACCACGCTGAATGTTTACCGGCTCTGGCCTACCTTAAGAGCCCGGCACGCCTGGGACATCGCGACAGTGCCTGATCGCCATGCCAGGCTATAGTCTGCAGGTATTAATACTGACAGGGCCTGCTCTGATCAGTATCCCCTGGTCGTTTCAAACACAATCGACCCGGGCTGACTTCGGAGAGAACCATCACCACGCTATCTGAGCCTTCACAGCCCCTGCGGGTCTGTCATGAATGCGATCTGGTCAGTACCGTGCCGCCGCTGGCGTGTTCGGAAAGTGCTCGCTGCCCGCGCTGTCAGCATGAGCTGATGGTGCGAAAGCGTGCGCCTGCCCAGCAGGCGCTGGCACTGGCCATCGCCGCCGTCGTGGCGCTGGTCACCTCGCTGGCCTTTCCGTTTATCTCCTTTTCGGCCCGCGGCCTTGAGCGTGCCATCAGTCTGACCGATGCCATGTCGACCCTCTCGACCGGCAACTACATCATGCTGGCCGTAGTGCTGTGGATGGTGCTGTTGCTGCTGCCGATGCTTTATCTGGGCATGGTGATCGTGATCCATACCGCCTTTTTGCTGGGCCGTCGTCCGCCTCACGGCATGCTGATGCTGCGCACCCTGCGACATATCGAACACTGGATGATGGCCGACGTGTTCCTGATTGGCGTGCTGGTGAGTCTGGTCAAGATTTTATCGCTGGCCAGCATCGGCTTCGGTGTCTCCTTCTGGGCCTTTTGTCTGTTTGTGGTGCTGATGCTTTTGATCTCGCGCAGCGTGGATCGTGACTGGCTCTGGAACGTCATGGCCCCGGAGCCGGCCCCGCCGGCGCATGCGCGCACCGGGCGTACCGCGCAGTCGCAGAAGCTGGTGGGTTGCCCGGTCTGCAGTACGGTCAACGACTATTACCATCACAAGGCGTGTTACTGCCGGCGCTGCGGCGAAAAACTGCACATGCGCCGTCGTCACAGCGTGCAAAAGACCCTGGCGCTGCTGCTGGTGTCGGTCATGCTCTACATTCCGGCCATGACTCTGCCGATCATGACCGTCTCGAGTCTCAACGACACGACGACCCAGACGGTTATCGGCGGCGTACTGCTGCTGATCAACCATGGCGACTATCCGATCGCCGCCATCATCTTTCTGGCCAGTGTGGTCATTCCGGTCGCCAAGCTGATGGCGCTTTTCTGGCTGTGCCTCAAGGTGGGCCGGCCACAGCCCTGGCGACCCGAAGTGCGCATGACCCTGTACCGGATCACCGAATTCATCGGACGCTGGTCGATGATCGATGTCTTCGTGGTGGCGCTGCTGGCCGCGCTGGTCCAGCTGGGTGTGTTGATGCATGTCTCTGCCGAGCCCGGCATTATCGCCTTTGGCAGCGTGGTGATTTTGACCATGATCGCCGCGATGAGCTTTGATCCGCGCCTGATCTGGGACGCCGCCGATCATCCGGACCTTGAAAACAACGATATTTCCACATTATCCCCTCAGCCGGTGGTTGCAGGGAAAGCACAGGACACGGGGCCATGAGCGAGACCGAGACCACCGCGCAACGAAAGAAGCATCGCCACATCTCTCCGGTCTGGCTGATTCCCCTGATCGCGCTTTTGATCGGCGGATGGATGCTCTATCACACCCTCTCCTCGCGCGGGCCGGAAATCACGCTGATCATGAACAATGCCGAGGGTATTGATGCCGGCAATACCATGATCAAGGCGCGCAACGTGGATGTGGGCGAGGTCACCTCGGTGTCCCTGTCAGAAGACACCTCGCACGCCGTGATCAAGGCCCGCATGAATCCGGGCACTGATCGACTGCTCAACGAGGACACCCGCCTGTGGGTGGTCAAGCCGCGTATCGGTCGGGAAGGCATCAGCGGCCTGAACACCGTGCTGTCGGGCGCCTATATCCAGCTGCAGCCGGGGCACTCCGAAAAGGCGCAGGACAGCTTTGAAATGCTCGAACAGCCCCCGGTCGCCCCGCCGGATGCCAAGGGGCTGCGGCTGCATCTGACCAGCGCCGCCGCCGGCTCGCTCAATGTCGGTGATCCGGTGCTGTTTCAGGGCTTCACTGTCGGCCGGGTCGAGAATCTCGAGTTCGATACCGAAGACCGGGTGGTGCACTATCAGCTTTTCATTCAGGAACCCTATGAGGATCTGGTCACCAGCAATACCCGCTTCTGGCTGGCCTCGGGCATCAATTTCGACCTGAATTCGGAAGGCTTTTCGCTGGGACTGGGCTCGCTGGAGTCGCTGGTCAGCGGCGGCGTGACCTTTGGCGTGCCGGAGGATATTCCGCCGGGTGAGCCGATCGGGGCCAACAGCAACATGGTCTTTTCGCTGTACAGCGATGAAGAAAACGCCCTTCAGGGCAGCTTCAGCCACTATCTGCGCTATGTCGTGATGATCGATGACACCGTGCGCGGGCTGTCCCGCGGGGCGCCGGTCGAGTATCGCGGCGTGCGCATCGGCACCGTGGATACCGTGCCCTATCGCATCGATCTGTTGCAGGAAAATCAGGTCGAGGGTTTCCGCATTCCGGTGCTGATTCGCATCGAACCCCAGCGCCTGCAGGCGAAGGTGGACGAAGAGTCGCTCAAGGACTGGCGGGCCCGCATCGATAACATGTTCAAAAACGGACTGCGGGCATCGCTCAAGACCGGCAATCTGTTCACCGGGGCACTTTTTGTGGACACCAATTTTGTGGAGGATCCGTCAAAGCAGACGCTCAAGGACTACAACGGCGTGGCCGTGTTCCCCAGTGAACCCGGCAGCTTTGCCCAGATCGAGCAGAAGGTGACCGGCCTGCTCGATAAGCTCAATAACCTGCCGGTGGAGTCGTCACTGGACCGGCTGGATGCCACGCTTGCCAGCTCCGAGTCCCTGCTCAACGAGCTCAACGAAACCGCCGGCAGCCTCAACGAAGTGCTCAATGACGAGAGTACCCGCGCCCTGCCCGGTGATGTCCAGCACACGCTGCGCAGCATCGAGCAGACACTGTCGAGCTACTCGAGCGAGGCACCGGCCTATGGCGAGCTGACCTCGACACTGAAAAGCCTTGAGCAGCTGATGCGCTCGCTGCAGCCGGCAGCGCGCACCATCAGCGAGAAACCCAATTCGCTGATCTTTAATCGCGGCGAGATTCAGGATCCGCAACCGAGGGCCCGTCCATGATGATGCCACTTCTCAACGCGTCCGGTCGCGGCGCAGCGCTGGTGACACTGGCGCTGCTGGCCGGCTGCGCCGGTCAGTCCACCGAGTTTCATCGCTATACGCTGCCGCTGGCCGATCAGCGCACTGCCGCCGCCGAACCCGGGGTGTCACTGCCCGACAGCGCGCCCACGGTGGCGGTGTCATCGGTACGGCTGGCGGACTATCTCGACGGCCAGGGCGTGGTCTATCAGACCAGCGATATCGAGGTGAACGAGGCACAGGCCAATCTGTGGGCCGACAGTCTGAGCGCCCAGCTCACCCGAAGCCTGCAGCGCACGTTGAGTGAGCGGTTAAAGGATCATCGCGTGCTGGGCGAAACCCTGTCCGGCGATCGCGCCGATACCGGGGTACGGATCACGCTGTCACGTTTTCAGGGTCGCTATGACGGCATGGCCGTGCTGGCCGGACAGTACCAGCTGCGCAATGCCGGCGGCGATCTGCTGGCTCAGCAGCCTTTCGAGATCGAACGTCCGCTTGAGGATGACGGCTATCCGGCGCTGGTGCGCACCCTGTCACAGGGCTGGGAAAACGTGGGTGAGCAGATTGCCGACGAGATTACCCGTCAGGAACAGATGGCCTCGAGCACCGGCTTGCCGGCGCGTTCGACACCGGCCACGACGCCCTGAGCCACTGACGACTCGTGAACCAGTGGGGCTCTAAAACCGGGGCTCTGAAACGACAAAAGGCCCGCCGACATGGCGGGCCTTTTGCTGGCGTCATTGAAGCGCGCATCAGGGCCGTTCGGGCATCCACCAGTCACTGGCATGGGACGCCTGGTCGCCATACAGCGCAGCCAGCGAGGCAAACGCCTCATCAAGCTGAGTCTCCAGCTGCCATGGCGGGTTGAGCAGCAAAAGCCCTGAACCATACAGGCCGAGTTCGCCGGCCGGGGCATGTCGGGTCAATTCGCTACGCCACACCTTGGCGATGTTGTGGCTTTTGACAGCGTCCAGCAGGCGCTGATGTCGCGCGTCACCCAACAGTGGATACCAGATCAGTACGACCGCGTGTCGCACCTGATGCACGACCTGCGAAAGCGTTGAGGCGACCGCTTCATACTCGTTTTTCACTTCATAGGACGGGTCGATCAGTACGCAGAGCCTGGGCGTTCGAACCGGCAGCTGGTGGACCAGACCGCCGAGACCGTCGCGCTTGAGCCGTCGGACATGGGGCGTTTCAAGCCGGGCATCTTCCAGATGGCGATGCTCGCCGGGATGCAGCTCATAAAGGGTCAGGCGATCATTGTCACGCATGGCGCGGGCAAACCACCAGGGCGAGCCCGGATAGCGCGACAGCGTGTCTGTATCGTCCTGAAGGGTGGCCAAAGCGTCACACCAGCGCGCCACAAGCCCGGCTTGCCGAGCACGCGAGCGCCACAGCGGCAGGACACCGTCACGGTATTCACCAAGCCTTGCAGTCTCGGCAGCCGCCAGCGGATAGTGACCACGCCCGGCATGGGTGTCGATCAGACTCAGGGCCGAACCCTTTTCCATCAGGCGCTCGATCAGCGCGAACTGAGCCAGATGCTTGTGCACGTCGGCAAAGTTGCCGGCATGCCATGCATGTTGATAGGAAAGCACGCTCCCTCCTTGAAAAAAACGTCGCCGCAGTCATGAGACTGCGGCGACGATACGGCCGGCAGGGCTGCCGATCCGGTGATCAGCTGTTGCCCTTGGGCACCAGCGTGACCGTAACGCGACGGTTCTGTGCCCGACCATCCGGCGTATCGTTGCTGGCGACATAGTTGCTGGCGCCGTAGCCCTGCATGATCAGACGGTTGAAGTCGACACCGCCGCGGGCCAGATAGTTGCCTACCGCTTGGGCACGCAGCTCGGACAGACGCTGGTTGTAGGCCGCCGCACCGGTCGAATCGGTGTAGCCGGCGATATTGACCAGCGTGTCGGGGTACTCGCCGAGCACCTTGATAACACCATCCAGCGGGCGGTAAATCTGCGAGGAAAGCTCGCTGGAATCGCTGCCGAAGGTGATGGCGCTGGGCATGTTGAGCTGAATCTGATCGCCCACGCGATTGACGCTTACGCCCGTGCCCTGCATTTCCTGACGCAGCTTGGCTTCCTGAGCGTCCATGTAGTAGCCGATACCACCGCCGGCCGCCACGCCCACGGCGGCGCCGATCAGGGTCTTGTCGAGGCGGTGGTTGCCACTTTTGGTGGCCCCGGCCAGGCCGCCGACCAGTGCGCCGATGCCGGCGCCCTTGGCCAGACTCGAGGTCTGCTGTTCATTGGAATAGGGATTGGTAGTGGTACAGCCTGTGGCGGCCATGACGACCGCCAGCGGTGCCGCCATCCAGATGCTTTTCTTCACGTCCTGCTCTCCTGTGAATACCGTTCGGGACATCCATCAACACACATGCCCGACCTTGCTGAATCTGCAGGGCAATCACTGCCCTGGCATGTGGCCCGTCATGAGCGGGCCAGAACCGAATCATCGCACAGCGCCAGCAAATCGTTGAGAAACAAAAGCCCCAGCGGGGTGGCCTGAATGCGTGAGTGTGTCTCAAACATCAGCTCGCGGGCGATGGCCGCCCTAGTGTGAGCGTCCAGGCGCGCATCGTCGAGCCCGGTATGACGCTCCCAGAGCGCGCGCGGCACCCCGTCGCCCAGGCGCAGGGCGTTCATCAGAAACTCGAGCCCGCGCTCATCGCGCGAAAGCTTGCGTTGACCGGCCACGAAACCGCTGGGATCCCCATGACGGGCCAGATAGGTCTCGGGCTGGCGCGTTTTCCAGCGCCGCTCGATTTCAAGCCCCTTATCCAACAGGCGGGAAATCTTGCCGTGGGCACCGGCCCCGATGCCCAGATAATCCCCGAAGCACCAGTAGTTCAGATTGTGGCGCGCCTCGTGTCCGGGGCGTGACCACGCCGAAATCTCGTAGCGCTGAAAGCCGGCGCCCTCCAGACGGGCTTGGCCTGCATCCTGAATATCGGCCAGCACGTCCTCTTCGGGCAGCGTCGGCGGGCGCGAATAAAAGGCCGTATTGGGCTCAAGCGTGAGCTGATACCAGGACAGATGCGAGGGCGAAAGCGACAGCGCCTGGTCGATATCCGCCAGTGCCGTGGCCATCGTCTGTTCGGGCAGGCCATGCATCAGATCGATATTGATCTCGTCAAAGCCGACCTCGCGCGCGGCGGTGATGGCCTTGACGGCCTCATCAGCGTTATGGATACGGCCCAGCCGGGCCAGCGCGTCGTTGTCAAAACTCTGCACCCCGACCGACAGCCGGTTGATGCCGGCGCGGCGAAAATCGGCAAAGCGCTCGCGCTCAAAGGTGCCCGGATTGGCCTCCAGGGTAATTTCGATGTCCGGTGCCAGCGTCATGCGCTCGCGAATCCCGGCCAGCAGCCTTTGATAGCCGGCACCACTGACCAGGCTGGGCGTACCGCCGCCAATGAAAATTGACGTCAGTACCCGACCCTGAACATCGACCAGCTCGGCGTCGAGGTCGGCCAGCAGGGCATCGATATAGGCGGTTTCAGGCAGGGCCTGCGAAAGCGTATGAGAATTGAAGTCGCAGTAGGGGCACTTGCGCACGCACCATGGAACATGGATATATAGCGCCAGGGGCGGCAGGGAGGACATCAGCGCTCCAGCTGCTCGAGCAGCGCGCTCAGCGCACGGCCGCGGTGGCTGATCCGGTTTTTGAGCTCGGGGGAAAGTTCAGCCACGCTTGAGCCCTGCTCGGGCACCCAGAACAGGGGGTCATAGCCAAACCCGCCCTCGCCGCGCGGCAGGGAAAGGATTTCCCCGGGCCAGCTGCCCTGAACAATAATGGGCACCGGGTCCTCGGCATGGCGCATATAGACAAGCACGCAGTGGTATTGCGCGCCACGCTGTCCCTCGGGGATATCGGCCAGCGCCTCGATCAGCTTTTCGTTGTTGGCACGGTCATCACCCTGAGCGCCGCTATAGCGCGCCGAATAGATGCCCGGGGCACCGCCCAGTGCCGTGACGGCAAGGCCCGAGTCATCGGCCAGCGCCGGCAGACCGCTGCCAAGACAGGCCGCACGCGCCTTGAGCAGGGCATTTTCAACAAAGGTCAAGCCGGTCTCTTCAGCGGCCGATATACCATGATCGGCCTGAGCGGTAAGCTCCCATGCCAGCGGTTCCAGCAGCTCGCGGAACTCCCGCAGCTTGCCGGCATTGTTGCTGGCGACAACGAGAGAGCGTGTAGCAGACATAAGGCATGATCCCCTAGTGTGATTGACGCGCCCATTTTAAAGCGCCATGTCATCACACTGGAACATATTGTTGCGGATTGGCCGACCGAAGCATACCTGGCGTGATACAAATAGCGTGATATTAACCAACGAATTGGCCATCAAAACAGCGCCTGCCCGAGCGATGCTCCAGACGCCGTTTCGGAGTAAGCTTGAGCAAAGCCTCGTCGTTGGCTGTCACAACATGAGCTGATGAACGGGCATCAAGGGGGCACCGTGGATAGTGACGTGGAAAGTGATAAGAAGGTAGTCGTACTACTGGTGACAGAGATCAATCCGCAAAGCGAGCTGTTCATGCAGTACGTGCGGGACAGGATCGGCTGCGAAGTAGAGACGCTGGCACCGCGGGACGCGGTTCCGGCAGAAGATGATATACAGCGTGTGGTGCTGCTCGATGCCGATCACGTCAATGAAAAGGACATGTACCACTGGGAAGAAAGTGCGGCCAGTGACAGTGCCACACTAACGCTGGCAGCCTTTAACCTTGCCGATGAAAATCAGGCCGTCAATCTGGCGACCACCTTTCGTCTCCAGGGCGTTTTTTATCGCCGTGATTCGCTGGCCCTGATCTGCAAGGGCATTGCCAAGCTGATCAACGAAGAACTGTGGATGTCGCGCAATCTGATGACGCGACTGATCCGTTTCTATCGTCGCCAGCAGATCAACGCCTTCAGACCGGCCAACGGCCTGACGCATCGCGAACTCGAGATTCTGCGACTGCTGGGTACGGGCGCGTCCAACACCGAAATCGCCGGCCAGCTCTTTGTCAGCGAACATACGGTCAAGTCGCACCTTTACAACATCTTTCGCAAGCTCAAGGTGCGCAATCGCATTCAGGCCATGAACTGGGTGCGCCAGAACCTGGGCGGGGCACCGTTGCCACCCTCCTCCCGCAGTACGTCGTCCGACGCCTGAGCACGTCTGCTGCCGGGTCACGACAGGGCGCTCCTGACCGTAATGGTCAGGGGCGCCCTTTTCATGGTTCATATGGCCAGTTCATGGTTCGTATGCCCAGACTTCAGGCAGCGGGCGCCATATCACTGTCTGACGACGACCTTGAGGAGCGCAGGGCGGGATAGCTGGCCGTCAGGCCGTTGACCTGCTTGAGCTCGACCACGATGTCACGCTCGTGCGAGGAGTAGACGAAGTTGTCGATATCCTCCTGAATATCGGGGTCAATGAACCCCGCCTCGCGGGCATCAATGATCAGATGACTGCCGTCGGTGATTTCATCAAGGTAGTAGCGCACCTTGTCACGGTTGAGAAAGGACACATCGGTATGAAACCGCAGCAGGGCATAGCGGTCATGATGGGTAAACGACACCGAGGAGTGATAGTTGGCGCGCACCAGAAAGTAGAGCCCGCACAAAAAGCCGATGATGACTCCCTCCAGCAGATTGGTGACCATGATCGCCACCACCGTCACGGCAAAGGGCACAAAGCGCTGCCAGCCCTGATGATAGTGCGCAAGGATCGTGGCCGGCCGGGCCAGCTTGTAACCGGTATGCACCAGCACCGCCGCCAGACACGCCAGCGGAATGAACTCCAGTGCCCCGGCCACGAACGCCACGCTGCACAGCAGCAGCAGGCCGTGCACGAAACTGGCCAGACGCGTGCGTCCGCCGGCCTGCACGTTGGCCGAACTGCGCACGATCACGGCCGTAATCGGCAACCCGCCGACCATGCCACTGACCATATTGCCGATACCCTGCGCCTTGAGCTCGCGATGCGGCGGTGAATGGCGCTTGAGCGGGTCGATCTTGTCGACCGCCTCCAGACTCAAAAGGGTTTCAAGGCTGGCCACCAGTGCCAGCGTCACGGCCGTCATGTAGACCTGCGGCTTGAGCAGATCCGCCACCACCGGCAGCTGCAGCTGACCGATAAAATCGACCGGGCCACCAAGCCCGGGCAGGGAGATACGCTGACCGGCCTCCAGCGCTCCGGGCAGGCCCATGGCCAGCGCCAGACGGTCCATGCCGATGGCCACCAGCACGGCCACCAGCGCCGCCGGGAAGCGCTTGATCACTGCCGGCATGAAGGGCTTCTCCCAGCTGACCAGTATGCCCAGCGTTACCACGGCAATGGCCAGCGCCACCGGTGACAGGTTGGCCAGCAGCGCGCCGACATTCAAAAGCGACACCTCGCTGTCCTGCGAGAGTCCCAGCGCCAGCGGTATCTGATTCAGGATCAGAATCAACCCGATGGCCGCCAGCATGCCCTTGATGACGGCCGAAGGTACAAAGGCACCGATCTTGCCCAGACGAAGAAAGCCGAATATCAGCTGCAGGGCGCCGGCCAGCACCGTGGCCATGAAAAGTCCGCTCAGACCGAGCTGTTCGACGGCACTCAATACGATCACGGTCAGGCCGGCAGCCGGGCCGGACACGCTCAAGGAAGAGCCGCTGAACATCGAGACGACAAGACCGCCAATGATACCGGCAATCAGTCCGGAGAGCGGCGGTGCCCCCGAGGCCAGTGAAATGCCCAGACACAAGGGAATGGCGACCAGAAAGACCACGACGCCAGCAGGTAAATCCTGTGGCAGCGTCTTTAATGAAAGCGCTTTGCTCATGTTAACTGTCTCTTTTCATGAATAATGAAACGATTGAATGGTCAGACGGCGCAGGCCTGAACACGCTCGCAACCTTCACCATTCCAGCGCTGAATTTCGCGCAGTCTTCCCGTTTCCAGGGCATACACCATGCCGTGAATCGTCGGTAGCTGGTGGCGTGACCAGTGCGCCTGAATCAGCGGCAATTCACTGAGTGTTCTGATTTGATCGGCCACATTGAAGGCCACCAGCCGATCCAGACGTTCGGCATCGTCGGTAATTTCTGCCAGCTCATCGGCATGCCTTCTTCTGACGTTACGGATGCCATCCAGGTGATGATCAAGATGAGAAAGGCCGGTATTTTCATCTGTCATTGCCGCCTTGATGCCCCCACATCGATGATGACCGCAGACGATGATATGACGGACCTTTAATACAGCAACTGCGTATTCAAGTACGCTCATAAAGCCTGTTTCATTGGGGCAGACCCGATTGGCCACATTACGATGAATAAACATTTCGCCCGGCGAGGTATTACAAAGCTGCTCGGCAGGAACACGGCTGTCAGAACAGCCGATCCAGAGCACTTCCGGAGATTGCCCGGCGCTCAAGCGATCAAACATGTTTGGATCGCGATGTTTGATTTCACTGGCCCAGGCCTGATTTTCCAGCAACAATCTCTCGACAAAACGCATCTGGCGCTCCTCTATTTTGTTACGAAACGGTAACCGATACGTTTCAAATCCATCCCATAACGCAATTTCCTGTGCACAATGCGCCATTTGATGTAGATGCACGTTTTGACCGCTCTCATTCAAAAATCGATCGCCTTATAATCGAGAGCATCTTCAGTACCCCGGTCGCGTCGGCTATCGGTACGATCACCGGAACCACTACGGCGTTTCTGCTGATCGACCTAGAACGTTAGTCGCAAGAGCTTAATCAGCTCTGAACCTTAAGTGCTTTTAAGTAGTTGTTTTGTTTATTTTTTTACTTAATCTTACTTAGCGTGAAGGGTGCCCTGTCCGGTGCGCCGGACCCTGGCACATCCCCCTGTTTTGATCGCTGTCGGGTGTCTGAAGGCCTTCATACTCTTTACCAGGGCCACTTTCATGGATGTGACGAATATTGCACTGATCATGGTGACCAAAAGCAGCCCCCAGAATGAGCTGTTTCTGGACTATCTCCGTCAGCAACTGGACTGCCATGTGCAGCAGCTGCCGACCGATGAGCCACCCGAATTACCCGAGAATCTAAAGCATTGCCGCGTTGTGGCACTGCTGGACGACGATCATCTGGAAGAGTCCGTGCTGCGTGAGTGGACCCAGCAGCTGGGCCAGTATGACGATGCCATCTTCACGGCTTTCAACATGAGCAATGAGGACCGCGCCGTCGCGCTGATGATGCGCATGCCGCTGCACGGTATCTTTTATCGGGGGGATTCCCTTGAGCTGATCAGCAAAGGCATTCGCAAGCTGTTTGAAGGGGAGATGTGGCTGTCACGCCCGCTGATGGAGCGTCTCTTGTGCGCCTACTGGCATCGTCAGCACGGCGAGCAGCTGCCGCTGGCAAGTCTGACCCCGCGGGAGCAGGAAATTCTGGGGCTGCTGGACAGCGGTGCCAGCAACCTGGACATCGCGGATCGCCTGTCCATCAGCGAGCACACGGTCAAGTCGCACCTGTATCACGTGTTTCGAAAGCTCAAGGTAAGAAACCGGGCCCAGGCGCTGAATCTGCTGCGCCAGCAGCCCACGGCCGTGGTGGCCGCGCCCCGCACGCGTCGGGAAACGGCCTGACAGGCCATCGGCCGGGTAGGGTCAGTTCAGGCGCAGTCGCTCCCTGATCAGGGAGACCAGCGTCAGATTGGCATCCTCGGCCGTCGTGTCCAGATGAATCAGATAGGCCAGCTCATCCTCGCCGAAGTCTTCACGCAAGGCGAGCTGGTGATCCAGCACTTCGATCCCTGCCTCCGAGACTTGACCCCGCCGGCTTTGACGTCGTCCGAGCCGATCCCGCAGAGTCGCATCATCGGCCTCGAAACTGATCAGAAGTGCCGCCAGCCCGCGCTTTTCGGCTTCGTGGCGCAGCCGGTCACGCTGCAGGCGCTTAAGCGATGTGGCATCAATGCAGACCGGATAACCGGCTTCCATCAGCGTGCCACTCAAGTGGGCCAGTCGCTCGTAGGTCTGGCGGGTCATCTCATCGCTATAAAGGCCCTGTGCCACGCCCGAGCCTGAATCGGCATCGGGTGCCAGCTCACAAAGGCGCTTGCGCTCGACATCGGAACGAAGACGTATCGCGCCCAGCGTGCGTACGACCTGCTCGGTAAACCGGCTCTTGCCGCTGCCCGAGACGCCCACGCTGATCAAAAGCCAGGGGATATCGGTCTCACTGTAGCGCTCGGCCAGCGCGATATAGCTGCGATAGTCCGACAGTGCCGCTTCGCGGTCCGCCGGATGTAGATCCGGCTGCTGAAGACGAAACAGGGCCACCTTGGCCCGTACCATGGCTCGATAGGCCTTGTACCAGGGCAAAAGGCGAACCAGTTCGTGATCCCCGCTGCTTTCCAGGTAGCGATTGAGCACGTGACTGGACAGCGCATGCTCACCGCGCGCTTCCAGATCCATCAGCAAAAAGGCCAGCTCACAGCAGACATCGTTGTAGCGCAGGTCATCGTTGAACTCGATACAGTCAAAGATCAGCGCCCGCCCCTGATGCTGCACCACATTGGCCAGATGCACATCGCCATGCGTTTCGCGCACGAACCCCTCGCGTTGGCGCCTTGCCAGTAAAGGTTCAAGCCGGTGATAGAGCTCTTCGGCGCGCGTAGCCAGCTCTTCCAGACGACGACGATCCGTTTCATCTTCCAGCAGCGGTCGAATCTGATCGAAATTCTGGACCACCGGCGCATGGACGGCCTCGGGCGCGCCAAAGGCACTGTCCGGCAATACGCGCTCACTACGCTGATGAAAGGCGACCAGCTGATCCACCATGTCATCCATCATCGTGCGGGTCAGCTCGTTGTTGGCCTGCAGCGTCGAGAAAAGCCCGGCGTTATCGAACTGGCGCATGCACACGGCATACTCGAAGGGCTCGCCTTCCCCGTCCAGCACGGGGGATTCGGACGTGCCGCTGATGGGGACGACCCGCTCATAAAGATCGCCTGCCAGCCGACGATTGAGCCGCACCTCGTCTTCACAAAAGCGCTTGCGACGTTCCAGCGTCGAGAAATTCAGAAAGCCGAAATCCAGCGGCTTCTTGATCTTGTAGGCGTACTCACCGGTCAGGATGACCCAGGAAATATGGGTCTCGTACACCTGCAGGCTGGACACCTCATGTTTGAAAAACCGGCCGCTTCTCAGCGCGCTGATCAGTGACTGACTCAAGGGGCTCACTCCGGATCAGTGATGAAATTCGTCCGCCGAACATCGACGAACGGGGAAGGACGCCCCGAAAGGCGTCGACGATCAGGTCAGGGTCGCAAACACTGCCTCGGCGGCATCCAGGGTGGCATTGATGTCTTCATCCTCATGGACGCTGGACATGAAGCCGGCCTCGAACGGAGACGGTGCCATATAGACGCCGCGGTCCAGCATGGCCGTAAAGAAGCGTCTGAAGCGCTCAACGTCACAGCCGGTCGCCGCCGCGAAGTCGTTGACCTCGGTCTGGTCGGTAAAGAAGATGCCAAACATGCCACCGACGCGATGGGTCAGAAGCGACACACCGGCCGCCCTTGCGCGCTGCTCGAGACCGTCACACAGGGTGTTGACGCGCTCGCTCAGACGCTTGTGAAAGTCGGGCTGACGAATCTTTTTCAACAGCGCGATTCCCGCGGCCATGGCCAGCGGATTGCCGGAAAGCGTTCCGGCCTGATAGACCGGCCCCAGCGGCGAGAGATATTCCATGATATGGCGCTTGCCGCCGAAGGCGCCCACCGGCATGCCGCCCCCGACAATCTTGCCCAGACAGGTCAGATCGGGGGTGATGCTGTAATGGGCCTGAGCCCCGCCCAGCGCCACACGAAACCCGGTCATGACCTCATCAAAGATCAACACGGCGCCGGACTCGTCACACACCTCGCGCAGACACTTCAAAAATCCCGGCACTGGCGGAATGCAGTTCATGTTGCCGGCCACCGGCTCCACGATCACGCAGGCCACCTGATCGCCGATCTCGCGAAAGCACTCGCGCACACCCTCGATATCGTTGTAGGAGAGCGTCACGGTGTGCTCGGCAAGCGATGCCGGCACCCCGGGTGAGCTGGGCTCGCCATGGGTCAGCGCACCGGAGCCGGCCTTGACCAGCAGCGAATCCACATGACCGTGATAGTTGCCCTCGAACTTGACCACCTTGTCGCGACCGGTATAGCCGCGCGCCAGGCGTACCGCGGACATGGTGGCCTCGGTCCCCGAGTTGACCATGCGCACCATGTCAATCGACGGCATGATCTCGCAGATCAGCTCCGCCATGTCGGTCTCGACCGCGGTCGGCGTGCCAAACGAAAGGCCGTCTTCCAGTCGATCGCGCACGGCACCCAGCACGTCCGGGTCGGCATGACCGGTAATCATCGGCCCCCAGGAGCCGACATAGTCGATGTAACGCTTGCCTTCGACATCAAAGAGATAGGGGCCGCGGGCACGTGACACGAACATGGGGGCACGGCCCATGCCCTTGAAGGCACGAACCGGAGAATTGACGCCACCGGGGATGCGGTGTCCGGCGCGGGTAAAAAGCGTCTCGGAGGTGATGAGATCCATCTTCGCGCTCCTGTGCGGGAAAAAGTGCCGGTCCGAAAGGGACCGTTTGCAGGTTCAGGGTTATCCACATCCCGTCAGCAGGTACGGCTTGAATCGGGGTGTGGATAACGTGAAAACTTATCGATCAAAGGCCTGATTGAGCCGGCGTACCACGGCGCCCGGATCATCATGACCGAAAATGCCATGCACCAGCGCAATCAGATCGGCACCGGCGTCGATCGTCGCCTCGATGTTGTCGCCATCGATACCGCCGATCGCCACAAGCGGCAGTTCAAAACGAGCCGCCTGTGCCAGCACCGACAGATCCGCCGGCGGCGCATCGGGCTTGGTGCGTGAGGGATAGAAACGACCAAAGGCCAGGTAGCTGGCCCCCTCGCGGGCGGCCTGTTCGGCGAACTCGAGACTGCCCTGGCAGGTGGCGCCAATGATGGCCTCGGGGCCCAGCGCCTTGCGGGCCCGGGCAATCGAGCCATCGCTGCGTCCCAGATGCAGCCCGACTCCAAGCCGCCAGGCAAGTGCGGCGTCATCGTTGATGATCAGGGGCGTATCATAGTGATCACACAGCGCCTTGAGAGCGCGCCCCTGTCGCTCACGCTGTCCTTCATCGCCGGACTTGTCACGATACTGCAAAAGCGCAATGCCGGCGCTCAGCGCCGACTCGCACCGATCGATAAGCGTGGCGTCATCTGGCATCAGCTGCGCATCGGTCAGGGCATAAAGCCCTCGCGTCCACTGGGTCATGTCGCGCTCCCCTGTTTCGGTAAACCCTGAGTCGGTAAATGAAATGGCCCGGTCAGGCGGTCGGGAATCTGCTGGCCGCGTCCGGGCGTCAGCGCCCGCTCAAGGCTGTGCCAGGTAAACTGCTGCGCCGTTTGACAGGCCTGCGCCAGCGCTTCACCCCGGGCCATCAGGGCAGCGATGGCACTGGCCAGCGTGCATCCCGAACCGTGGTAGTGGCCCAGCAGGCGCGGCCATGACCACGCCTGAAGGTTTCCGGGCGTATAGAGTCGATGGGTAACATGGGGCTGAGGCGGCGTGTCTGCAACGTCAGTGCCGGTGGCCAGCACGGCGCCCGCCCCGGCGTCCAGCATCTGCTCGGCCTGATCGGTGATTCGTGCCTCCTCGAAGACGCTGCCGGTCAGACGGGCAAGCTCCTCAAGGTTGGGCGTGATCAGAGTGGCCAGCGGCAGCAGCTGCTCGACGAAGGCGGCCATCAATGCCTGGCCGGACAGCTCGCGCCCCCCACCAGCCTTGAGCACCGGGTCGATGACGATTGGCAGATGCGGGTACGCCGCACACAGCGTAATGACCGCTTCCAGCGCAGAGAGATCGGCAATCAACCCGACCTTGATGGCGTGAATGTCACAGTCTTCCAGCACCGCCCGGGCCGTGGCCAGAATCTCTTCGCCCGGGCGCGACATGACACTTCGAACATCAACGGTCGTCTGGCACGTCAGCGCCGTGGGTACTGTCAGCGCCCAGCCGCCCATGGCGCGAATGGCCTCGGCGTCGGCCATCAGCCCGGCGCCGCCGGTCGGGTCGTGACCGGCCAGTACCAGAACGCAGGGCAGGGACATCAGAACGGCTTGACCACGGAAAGAATCACAATGGCGATCAGCACAACGGCCGGAATGACCCCAAAGACACGATAGTAGCCGCCGCCGCGACGGTTGGTGCCGGACGCAAAGCGCTTCATGTGGGCCTTGCAGATATGGTGAAACCCGATCAGAAGCACGACCAGCACGGCCTTGACGTAAAACCAGCCCGCGGTGAGGTAGACCTGAAAATTGAGCGCCACGAGCCACAGCCCGAACACCACCGTCAGGATCATGGCCGGCGTCATGATGGCGCCATAAAGCTTTCGCTCCATGATCTGAAAGCGAGTCGATCCCTGTCCGTCATTCTGGCGCATGGCATGGGCGTGATAGATAAAAAGCCGCGGCAGATAAAACAGTGCGGCAAACCAGCATGTAAATGAAATGATATGAAAGGCCAGAACCCAGGGGTACATATGCGCATCCTCAATAACGGTCGTCAGGTCGTGGCTGATGGGGGCATGGCCCATCAGTGATAATAGTTTTCTATGGCTTCCCGCGTGATGATACCTGAAACCCGGTGCATCATCGGCGCGGTAATGTGTCTGACGTAGAGGGCATCCACCCGCTGATCGTCAAGGCATGCAAAGGCTTCCGACAGCGTGGCCTGAAGCGCGATCGGGGCCAGCTCCAGTCGCTTGCCCGGAATTTCCAGCAGATTGATGCTGTCTTTTTGATCCACGCCGGCCTGATCGTCCTCTTCCAGTGCTCGTGCCATGTCCGCCGCCAGCAGCGCCAGCGGCGCCTTGCCGGGCTCGCGGTCAGCCTTGTGCTGATCGCTCTGACGATGGATCAAAAGCCACGTGGGCCGCGCATCCAGAATGACCCTCGCCCGTTCCCGGGTGATGACCGCCGCCGTCACGGTCACGCTTCGGTCCATGACTGCGCCCACCCCGACCCTTGAGAGCGCCTGCATCAGAGGCTGCTGCAGTGGATGCTGCGCATGCCCCTGACGGGTCATGACGAAAAACCCCTGCGTACGCCAGGCCACGCGAGCGGTCAGCGCCGCACTTAAAACGCTCAGCATGCCGTATAAAATGATATCAGGACTGTGCGTCAGCTCCACCAGCGCCATGATCGCTGCCAGCGGTGCCTGCAGCACAGCGCCCATCATGGCGGCCATGCCCATCATGACATACAGGTTGGGCTCCCCTACCATCGAAGGCAACACCGCCGAGGCGCCAAGCCCGAAAAGCGCCCCGGCGGCGGCCCCCATCACCAGCGTCGGGCCGACAATGCCCACCGGTATCCCGCACGCCAGGGTTATGGCAGTCAACAAGAGCTTGCCCAGCGCCAGTGCCAGCAGCACATCAAGGCTTGCCTGACCGCTCAGAATCGTTTCGACGCTGTCATACCCGATGCCCTGCACCTGCGGATAAAAACAGGCCACGGCCCCGGTCAGCACACCGGCCATCAACAGTCGAACGGCCCAGGGCACATTGGCCAGCCGGTCGCCCAGACGAGTGAGCCGAATAAAGCCGCCGGCCATGATACCGATGGCCAGCGCCATCAGCAGCAGCCACGGAATATCCAGTAAACGTGGCTCGATGATCCCCGGCATCATGAAGGCCGGCGCCGAGCCGAAATGCAGCTGCGTAATGACGGCACCGGTGGCCGAGGCCAGCATCACGGGCATGAAACCGGTCAGGGTGTACTCCATCATCACCACTTCCATGGCGAAAATCACCCCGGCAATGGGCGTGTTGAACGAGGCCGAAATGCCGGCCGCCACGCCGCAGCCGACCAGCACGCGCAGACTGTTGTGCGGCAATTTGAGCAGCTGACCGATCCAGCCCGACGCCCCGGCGCCCAGATGAATGGCCGGCCCCTCACGACCGGCGGACAACCCGCCCAGCAGCGACACAACACCGACCCACCACTGGTTAAGCCAGTTGTCGCGCGCCATGACGCCCTGATGAAAGGAGAAGCGCTCGATGACATGTGTAATGCCCAGGCGCCGGGCGCTTTTTTTCTGCCAGCCAAGTCCCAGCCCGATCAGGATGACCGCGATCACCGGCAGGGCCACGCGCACCATCATCGGCAGGCTTTCAAAGGCCTCGGCCTGACCGTTTGGCATCAGCATGAGCGCCCCGAGCCCGATCAGCTCTCGAAAGACAATCATGATGAGGCCGGTCAAGGCACCCGAAATGACCGCCAGCAAACACAGCTGCGGCAGGGCATCGACACTTGCCAGCTCGCGTCGAAAGTTTTCAAGGTTCAGGCGTGACATATCCAGCAGACGGCGCGGCAAGCTTTTTCTCCCCAGCGGCACGGTAATGCGGTCATGGGACCACACGTCCTTCAGCCTATCATTGTTTAGGGTCATCGCCTTTCATGATTGCTGCCCGGCGGGTGCCGGTTGACCACCGGCTGAAGGGGTGCCGATAATGGGTGCCATGACAGCCATCGTGCTGATCCATTCCTGACACGCATCAGACGTGTCATCTCAAAAGGAGGCCGCGATGAGCGGAGCAGAATCCTTTGTTCCGACACCGCTTGTCTTTACCGATGCCGCGGCAGGCAGAGTCAGGGCGCTGATAGAAGAAGAGCGTAACCCGGCCCTGAAACTGCGCGTCTACGTAACGGGAGGCGGTTGTTCGGGCTTTCAATACGGTTTCGATGTCGCAGAGACCATCAGTGAGGACGACACCGTTATCGAAAATGGCGATGTGGCCATGGTGATCGACCCGCTGAGCTATCAATATCTGGTCGGTTCCACGGTCGATTTCGAAGCCGGCTTGGCAGGCGCCCGGTTTTTGATCAAAAATCCCAACGCCACCACGACCTGTGGCTGCGGTGCATCCTTTACGGTTTGAGGTCGCCTGCCGATATTCAGGCGCCTGTCAGCTTCTGACAGGCGCCTTTTTTATGTCCATTATCACCACAATCGGCTTTTTTTGACGCCGGCCCCCTGTGGATAAAAAAAGCGCCCTTTTCTACCACCGCCTCTACAGCCCGCCACACACGCGAGTCTCCTCTCATTTTCCTGCCGCATTCACTTTCTTGACGAGTATGGGGAGAACCCCCACTGAGCCCGGTTAACGAAACGGGGATAAATCGAGCTGTGGGTAACTTGCCGTTTTATACACACCCCGTACAGTGCCTACCCCAGGGATGCAAGCAGCTTGCCTGGGTTTCCAGTCACACCGCAGCATTTTGTTTTATAAGTGTAAAAGCCGCTTTTCCACAGAAAATGCCGCCCACAGTAATCACAACCACAATAGAACTTCTTATTTAAAAGACTATTTAATTAATTAAAGGCTTGGGGGTACGGGAAAATCCATGTGTGGAAAACCCTGACGCTTACTCACAGCCACGTTATAATGCGCGCCATTCAATACGGCTTATCCCCAACGCCCTGCACGGGCATGTGGGTATCGACACGCGCTGATCAGTCGGGTGTCACGTTCATTTTCAACCCCTCGAGGTTTTTCACGTGGATTATCCGGACCGCTTTGACGTCATTGTCATCGGTGGTGGTCATGCGGGTACCGAAGCCGCACTGGCCGCCGCTCGCATGGGCTGTCAGACCCTGCTGCTCAGTCACAACATCGAAACGCTGGGACAAATGTCCTGTAATCCGGCCATCGGTGGCATCGGCAAGAGCCATCTGGTCAAGGAAATTGATGCGCTGGGCGGTGCCATGGCACTGGCTGCAGATCAGGGCGGCATCCAGTTTCGAACGCTGAACTCCCGCAAGGGACCGGCCGTACGCGCCACCCGTGTTCAGGCCGACCGCGTTCGCTACAAGGCAGCCATTCGCCATATCCTTGAAAACCAGCCCAATCTGTCGATCTTTGCCCAGGCAGCTGATGATCTGATCGTGGAAGGCGATACAGTGCGCGGTGTCCTGAGTCAGGGCGGCGTACGTTTCATGGCCGAAACCGTGGTGCTGTGCACCGGGACCTTTCTGGGCGGCGTGATTCATATCGGCATGGAACATCATAGCGGCGGCCGTTCGGGTGATCCGGCGTCCAATGCGCTGGCGGCACGTCTTCGCGAGCAGCCCCTGCGGGTAGCACGTCTCAAGACCGGCACACCACCGCGACTTGATGCCAAAACGGTCGATTTCTCGAAACTGGCCGAACAGCCCGGCGATACGCCGCGTCCGGTGATGTCCTACATGGGCCGGCGTGACATGCACCCCGCCCAGGTGAGCTGCTTCATTGCGCACACCAACGAGCGCACTCACGACATCATTCGGGCCAATCTGCATCGCTCGCCGATGTACTCCGGCGTCATCGAGGGCATCGGTCCCCGCTACTGCCCGTCGATCGAGGACAAGATTCATCGCTTTGCCGACAAGCAGAGCCACCAGATCTTTATCGAGCCGGAAGGGCTCGACACCCATGAGCTCTACCCCAACGGCATTTCAACATCGCTGCCCTTTGATGTGCAGCTCGATGTCGTGCGCTCGATCGAGGGGCTGGAGCGCACTCACATCGTGCGTCCGGGCTATGCCATCGAGTACGACTTCTTCGATCCGCGCGATCTGAAGCATTCACTGGAAACGAAGGTCATCCATAACCTGTGGTTTGCCGGCCAGATCAACGGCACGACCGGCTATGAGGAAGCCGCCGCCCAGGGGCTGCTGGCAGGACTCAATGCCGCCCGCCGCGTGCAGGGACTGGAGGCATGGTGGCCGCGCCGTGATGAGGCCTATATCGGTGTGATGGTGGATGACCTGATCCGCATGGGCACCCAGGAACCCTATCGGATGTTTACCTCGCGAGCGGAATATCGCCTGCTGCTGCGTGAAGACAACGCCGATCTGCGCCTGACCGAAACAGGCCGTCAGCTGGGGCTGGTGGATGACGCCCGCTTTGACGCCTTTGAGCGCAAGCGCACAGCCATCAACGCCGAGCGCGAGCGTCTGGATCGGGTCTGGATCCAGCCCGGAAGTGATGCCGCCAAAGGGCTTGCCGATCGGGTGGGCACCCTGTCCCGCGAACATCGTCTGAGCGATCTGCTGCGTCGACCCGAGCTGGTCTATGACGATATTGCACCGCTGGCCGAGGGGGCGCCGGAAGATCCGCTGGTGCGTGAGCAGGTACAGATTCAGGCCAAGTATCAGGGTTACATCGATCGCCAGAGTGAAGAGATCGACAAGCTCAAGCGCCATGAAGCCACTCCTCTGCCACAATCGCTGGAATATGATCGTATTGACGGTTTGTCCAACGAGATTCGCCAGAAGCTCAATGCCGCTCGTCCTGAAACGCTGGCCGAGGCCGGGCGCATTCCGGGCGTAACGCCGGCGGCCATTTCGATGCTGCTGATTCATCTCAAAAAGCGTGGCAGTGCCCACAAGGTCAGGGCCGGTACGTCATGAGCAGCGGTATTGAACGTCGTCTCGATGACGGCATGACGGCGTTTAACCTGAGCGTTTCAGCCGAGGTTCGTGACCGCCTGCTGGCCTTTGTGACGCTGTTGCACAAGTGGAATCGGGCCTATAACCTCACCGCGGTACGCGATATCGAGCTGATGGTAACGCGCCATCTGCTCGATAGTCTGGCGATTCTGCCGTGGATCGAGGGTCCGGGACTTCTGGATGTCGGCAGCGGTGCCGGGCTGCCCGGTATCGTGGTGGCCATCGTGCGTCCCGATATTGCCCTGACCTCGATTGACAGCAACGGCAAAAAAATCCGCTTTCAACGCCAGGTGGCTTTCGAGCTGGGTCTTGAGAATGTCACCCCCGTGCATGATCGGGTCGAGGCACTCGAGGGCGTCACGTTTGAGCAGATCACCAGCCGGGCCTTTGCCGCACCGGCAGACTTTGTGGCCCTGACCCGTTCGCTGCTCGCTGATGGCGGTCACTGGCTGGCCATGGCAGGGCGCGTCGATGACATTGTCCTGCCCGAGGACATTCGGCTGGCGCAAACCTGGCCGCTGCACATCCCCGGTGAGCAGGGCCAGCGTCATCTGTTGAAAATGGACATCGCCTGACAAGGCCAAGCGATCAATATACAAGGAACTCTCTCTTGACCCGGATCATTGCGCTGACCAACCAGAAGGGTGGCGTCGGCAAGACCACGACCGCCGTCAACCTGGCCGCAGCCTTGGCGTCGCTGAAAAAGCGGGTGCTGCTGGTGGACATGGACCCGCAGGGCCACGCCACCATGGGCAGCGGCATTGACAAGCATGCGCTGGCCAACGGTGGCTCGCTGGACGTGCTGCTCGGCGAACTGTCGGCGAGTGATGCGCTGGTGGACTGCCCCAATGCCGGTTACCAGCTGCTGCCGGCCAATGGCGATCTCACTGCTGCCGAAGTCGACCTGCTCGACAGGGAAGGGCGCGAGCGCTGTCTGGATCGCGCCATCGAAACCGTAGCCGACCGGTTCGATGTGGTGCTGATCGACTGCCCGCCGTCGCTCAACATGCTGACCGTCAATGCCCTGACCGCCGCGCACGGCGTGCTGATTCCGCTGCAGTGCGAGTTCTATGCCCTGGAAGGTCTGTCAGCGCTGCTGGATACCGTTGAGCAGATCCGCGACAGCGTCAATCCAGCGCTGGCCCTCGACGGCATCGTCAGAACCATGTTTGATAATCGCAACAGTCTGACCCGGGATGTCAGCAAGCAGCTGTCGGACTACTTCGGTGATGATCTGCTCAAAACGGCGATCCCCCGCAACATTCGCCTGGCCGAAGCGCCCAGCCATGGCCTGCCGGTCAATCGCTACGCGCGCATGTCCCGCGGTGCCCATGCCTATCGGGTGCTGGCCAAGGAATTGATTCGCAAGCTGGCGCTGTAACCCGTCCCGGACACACTGTCGATCATTTGATCCCCCGAGCGCTGATGTCCATGACCTCAGCGCGTGTTGTTACTTCTGCATGGCCTGAACGAGGAACTGTTCATGACGCGTAAACGCGCACTCGGAAGAGGACTGGACGCACTGATTGGCGCCGGTGCCCGGCAGCGTTCACAGACCCAGGACCCCAACGGTGGGTCTGCCGAGGCGGCAGTGACCGCATCACCGCTGATCGACAGCCGTGAGCGGCTGGAGCGTCTGCCGCTGGCGGAACTGACGCGTGGACGCTATCAGCCCCGGCGCGAGATGCAGCCCGAACGGCTTGAAGAGCTGGCGGCCTCGATCAGAACCCGCGGCGTCATGCAGCCCATCGTGGTCCGTCCACTGCCCGAAGGCAGTGCCGCCCGCTATGAAATCATTGCCGGTGAGCGCCGCTGGCGCGCGGCGCAAATGGCCGAGCTGGATGTGATTCCGGCCGTCGTGCGCGAGCTTGATGATGAAACCGCTCTGGCACTGGCGCTGATCGAAAACATTCAGCGCGAGGACCTCAATCCCATCGAGGAAACCATCGCCCTCAAGCGCCTGATGGATGAATTTTCCCTGACCCAGCAGCAAACGGCCGATGCCGTGGGCCGCTCCCGGGGGCAGATCGCCAACATGCTGAGGCTGCTGGCGCTGGAAGAAGACGTGCAGACACTGCTGGAACGCGGTGACATGGATGTTGGCCACGCCCGTGCCCTGCTGGGGCTCAAGGGCAACAAGCAGCGCCAGGCGGCGCGCGAGGTGGTCGAGCGTGGCCTGACCGTGCGCCAGACCGAAGCGCTGGTCAAAAAATATGCCCAGACGACCCCGGACAGCAAAAAGGCAGCGGACAAACCCTCGGGGGATGTCGGCAGTCTTGAAAACCAGCTGGCGGAACTGCTGGGCGCTCGCGTACAGATCAGTCACGGCAGAACCGGCAAGGGCAGCCTGACGATTCGTTACACAAGCCTTGACGAGCTTGATGGTATTCTCTCGCACATTCGCTGAGGCATGAGGCCATGGCGCTTAAACACGACTTAATTTCGTGTTGTAAACTGCGACGCTTTGACACAGGATCGAGCCGGTTTTGGTGCAGATCAGCTTAAAGACTGCGATTTTCGATGCCGGTGACATTGAAGCAGCGGGGGGGGTTCCTTATAATCCCGCCTGCCTGGCGCAATGAGTCGAATATTTCGGGAATGCATAAAATCAATGCAACAAGGCAAGCCCGCGACTCCGGCACCATCAAGACGTCCGAGAATTTACAGATTGCTGGTGGTTCAGCTGGTGGTCACTGCGGTGACGGCAGCACTACTGGCCATTGAAGCGAACAATATTCTTGCGCTGTCGGCCCTCAAGGGTGGTATTGCGGGACTGGTGCCCAACATATATTTTGCCTGGCGTGCGTTTTTATACCGTGGGGCTCGTTTTCAACGTCAGATGGTTCGCAGTTTCTATCGAGCCCAGGTAGGCAAGCATTTTCTGGCGATCCTGCTGTTTGCAGGCATCTTTGTCATATCGCCACCGCAGTCTCCGGAGTGGTTTTTCGTGACATTTGCGCTGGTCCAGTGTGTGTACTGGCTGACGCCCTGGCTGCTCGGCAGACCCGGTTCCCATTAAAATCGATTCAAGGCAACGCTATGGCAGGCAACGCACCGACCTCAACCGAGTATATTACTCACCACCTGCAGAATCTGACCTTTGGCCTCCATCCCGATCACGGCTGGGCCATTGCCCATAATGCCGAGGAAGCCAGGGCCATGGGATTCTGGGCCATCAATCTGGACACCATGGGGTGGTCGATTGCGACCGGTCTGCTGTTTCTGTGGCTGTTTCGCTTTCTCGCCCGTACGGCCACCAGCGGTGTCCCGACCGGTCTGCAGAATGCGCTTGAGATGGTCTTCGAGTTTGCCAACGGCATTGTCCGCACCAGCTTCAGCGGTCAGAGCAAGCTGGCAGGCCCGCTGGCACTGACGCTGTTCTGCTGGATCTTTTTCATGAACAGCCTCAAGTGGCTGCCCATCGATCTGATCCCGCAGATTGCTCACAAGCTGGGCATCGAGTACATGCGCATCGTTCCGACCAGTGATCCCAACGCGACACTGGGCATGGGCTTTGCCATCTTCCTGTTGGTGATCTATTACAGCATCCGCAACAAGGGGTTCAGTGGCTTCGCAAAGGAACTTTCCTTTCGTCCCTTCAATCACTGGGCGCTGATTCCCTTCAACCTGATCCTTGAACTGGTCGTCCTGATCGTCAAGCCCATCAGTCTGGGACTTCGTCTCTTCGGCAACATGTTTGCCGGTGAGGTCATCTTCATCATGATTTCCCTGCTGCCCTTCTGGGCCATCTGGGTACTTGATGTCCCGTGGGCGATCTTTCACATTCTGGTCATCACCCTGCAGGCATTCATCTTTGCCGTGCTAAGTGTGGTGTATCTGAGCGCCTGCTTTGAAGAGCACTGAATCCAATAACAAGATTAGTCTCAAAACCCTTTTACCCCTTGTCTGAAAAAACCTGAAACAGGAGCCATTCCATGGAACTCATCTACATTGCTGCCGCCATCATGATCAGCGGTGCCGCCCTCGCTACCGGTATCGGCTTTGGTCTGCTTGGTGGCAAGCTGCTCGACTCTACTGCACGTCAGCCGGAACTGGGCGACCAGCTGCAGACCAAAACCTTCATCATGGCCGGTCTGCTTGATGCCGTTCCCATGATCGGTGTGGGTATCGCGATGTACCTGATCTTCGTTGTTGCCGGTTAAGTAAACGCTGTACGCCGGGCCCCTTGTGCTCGGTGTCGCCGTTTCCGGCCACCACGAACCCGCAGGAGGTAGATCCGCGTGAATATCAATATGACGCTTATCGGACAGATGATCGCCTTTGCGATCTTCGTCTGGTTCTGCATGAAATATGTGTGGCCTCCGATCACGCAGGCACTCACCGAGCGTCAGCAGCGCATTCAGGAAGGTCTTGAAGAGGCCGACCGGGCACGCGCCGAGCTGCACAAGGCCAATGAACAGGCCGAGGAAACGCTACGTGAAAGCCGTGAAGAAGCTGCCCGTATTCTCGACAAGACACGTTCTCGTGCCAATCAGATGATCGAGGAAGCTCGCACTGATGCCCGCGCTGAAGGCGAGCGAATGATTGCCAATGCCCGCAGCGAGATTGACAGCGAGATTCAGCAGGCCAAAAGCGAACTGCGTGCTCAGGTAGCAGCACTGGCCATTCAGGGCGCAGAACGCATTCTCGAGTCCTCCATCGACGAAAAGAAACATCGTGAGATGGTTGATCGACTCGCTGAAGAGCTCTGAGGAAACGCCACATGTCCGACCACATCACGCAGGCACGTCCCTATGCAAGGGCCGCTTTTGAGCTGGCCAGAGAAGACAGCGCGCTGGACGCCTGGTCAGCGATGCTGGCCGAGGCAGCGCGTCTGACCGGTGACGAGCGCATTGAAAGACTGCTCGTTGACCCGCAGCGTACGCCGAGCGACAAGGGGCAGGTATTTGTCGAACTGCTAGACGAACTGCTCCCTGAACGTGGCGCCAATTTCCTGATGGTGCTGGCACGACAGCAGCGTTTGCCGGCTCTGGCATCGCTGAGTGATCTGTTCGAGGCTGAGCGCGCTGAATTTGAAAAGCGTGTCAGCGTCGAGATCACCTCGGCCTTTGCGCTGGACGAGGCACAAAAAGACAAGCTCGCACAGGCGCTCAAGCGGCGTCTGAATCGCGAAATCACGATCACCACTTCTGTGGATGAGACGCTGCTGGGCGGCGTTGTCATTCGTGCCGGCGATACCGTTATCGATGGATCGGCGCGTGGACGACTGGCGCAGCTTTCCAGCGTCTTGAACCATTGAAGTCGAGGGACATGGCATGCAGCAACTGAATCCTTCCGAAATCAGCGACATCATCAAGGGCCGGATCGAGAATCTTGACCTTGATGCACAGGCGCGCAATGAAGGCACCATCGTCGGCGTCGCTGACGGCATCGTGCGCATCCACGGACTGGCCGATGCCATGTTCGGGGAAATGATTGAATTCCCCAATGACATCTTCGGCATGGTACTCAACCTCGAGCGCGACAGCGTCGGCGTTGTGGTACTGGGCGACTATCAGCACCTTCAGGAAGGCATGACGGGCAAGTGCACCGGCCGCATCCTGGAAGTACCAGTCGGTCGCGAACTGATTGGTCGCGTGGTTGATGCGCTGGGTAACGCCATTGATGGCAAGGGCGACATCAACACCACCGAAACGGACGCCGTTGAAAAGGTGGCGCCGGGTGTTATCTCTCGTCAGGGCGTTGACCAGCCGGTCCAGACCGGTCTCAAGTCGATCGATGCCATGGTGCCGATCGGTCGTGGTCAGCGTGAGCTGATCATCGGTGACCGTCAGATCGGCAAGTCGGCCATTGCCATCGATGCGATCATCAACCAGAAAGGCAAGGGCATCACCTGCGTCTATGTGGCCGTCGGTCAGAAGCAGTCGACCATTGCCAACGTGGTGAGAAAGCTTGAAGAGCATGGCGCGATGGAACACACCATCATCGTTGCGGCCGGCGCTGCCGATCCCGCTGCCATGCAGTTTCTGGCGCCCTACTCCGGCTGCACCATGGGTGAATATTTCCGCGACCGCGGTGAAGACGCCCTGATCGTGTACGACGATCTGTCCAAGCAGGCCGTGGCCTATCGCCAGATCTCCCTGCTGCTGCGTCGTCCGCCGGGTCGTGAAGCCTATCCGGGTGACGTCTTCTATCTCCACTCCCGTCTGCTTGAGCGTGCCTCGCGCGTGAACGCCGAATACGTGGAAAAGCTCACCAACGGTGAGGTGAAGGGCAAGACCGGTTCGCTGACGGCCCTGCCGATCATCGAGACTCAGGGCGGTGACGTCTCCGCGTTTGTTCCGACCAACGTGATTTCGATCACTGACGGTCAGATCTTTCTGGAAACCGGGCTTTTCAACTCTGGCGTTCGTCCGGCCATCAACGCAGGCCTTTCGGTCTCGCGTGTTGGCGGTGCGGCACAGACCAAGATCATCAAGAAACTGGGCGGCGGTGTGCGTCTGGCGCTGGCGCAGTATCGTGAGCTGGCAGCCTTCTCGCAGTTTGCCTCCGATCTGGATGAAGCCACGCGCAAGCAGCTTGAGCACGGTCAGCGTGTGACCGAACTCATGAAGCAAAAGCAGTATTCACCGATGTCGATCGCTGAAATGGCTGTCTCGCTTTACGCTGCCAACGAGGGATATCTCTCCGACGTACCGGTCGACAAGGTGCTGAATTTCGAACGTGATCTGCTCGATTACATGCGCACCGAAAAGGGTGAGCTGATGGAGAAGATCAACAGCACCGGCGGTTACGACAACGATATTCAGCAGGGGCTGAAAAGCGGCGTTGAATCGTTCAAGTCAACGCAGAGCTATTGATGATCCGGACCCTTCGGGGTCCGGGCGCCCTGCGCTGATTGTTTAGGAGAATATCGCTATGGCAGCCGGAAAAGAGATCAAGTCCCAGATCGGGAGCATCAAGAATACCCAGAAGATCACCAGCGCCATGGAGATGGTGGCAGCATCCAAGATGCGCCGCGCTCAGGAGCGCATGGCGGCCAGTCAGCCCTATGCCAGCCAGATCCGTCGGGTAGTCAGCCATATCAGTCAGGCCAATCCGGAATATCGCCACGATTATCAGATCGAGCGTGAGGTCAAGCGCATCGGCTATATCGTGGTGACTTCGGATCGCGGACTGTGTGGTGGCCTGAACAGTAACCTGTTCCGGCGTGTACTGCGCGATGTGCGGCAATGGCGTGAAAAGGGCGTCAGCGTGGCCTTTTGCGCACTGGGGACCAAGGGCAGTGTCTTCTTTCGCAAATATGGCGGTGATCTGCTGGCAGCGACCCGCAATCTGGGGGATGCACCTGAAGCGAACGAGCTGATCGGCAGCATCAATGTCATGCTGGAAGCCTTCGACAATGGCGAGATCGATCGACTGGACCTGGTGTACAACGAGTTCGTTAACACCATGAGCCAGAAGCCGATCGTGCGTCAGCTGTTGCCGCTGCCTGAAGAGATAGAGCAGGAAGTTTCTTCAGGTGCGGAAAGTGCCACCTCGAAAGGGGGCTGGGGCTATACCTACGAGCCGGACGCTCAAAGCCTGCTCGACAGGCTGCTGGTGCGCTACGTCGAGTCGCAGGTCTACCAGGCGGTGGTGGAAAACATTGCCAGCGAGCAGGCCGCTCGAATGATTGCGATGAAAAACGCCACTGATAACGCCGGTGACATCATTGATGACCTGCAGCTTCAGTACAACAAGGCGCGTCAGGCAGCCATCACCCAGGAAATTTCCGAGATTGTGGGTGGTGCCGCTGCGGTCTAGGTCGGCCCGTCGGACAGTTATTTACAGGTTCAAGAGGAATCAGGATGAGCGGACGTATCGTACAAATCATCGGTGCGGTGATTGACGTCGAGTTTGACCGCAGCGAGGTCCCACACATTTATGAAGCCATCAATGTGGAAGAGACCGGCACCGTACTCGAAGTTCAGCAGCAGCTGGGGGATGGCATCGTGCGTGCCATCGCCATGGGCTCTACCGAAGGGCTCAAGCGCGGCATGACCGTCGCCGGCACTGGTGCGCCCATTTCGGTCCCGGTGGGTGAAAAGACCCTGGGCCGTATCATGAACGTGCTGGGGGAACCGATCGACGAGGCCGGCGACATCGGTGAAGACAAGCGCAGCCCGATTCACCGTGCTGCGCCGAGCTTTGCAGACCAGGCTGCCTCCAGCGAACTGCTGGAAACCGGCATCAAGGTCATCGACCTGATCTGCCCGTTTGCCAAGGGCGGCAAGGTGGGGCTCTTCGGCGGCGCCGGTGTCGGCAAGACCGTCAACATGATGGAACTGATCCGTAACATCGCCACCGAGCACTCCGGTTATTCTGTCTTTACCGGTGTCGGCGAGCGTACGCGTGAAGGTAACGACTTCTACTATGAAATGAAGGAGTCCAACGTTCTCGACAAGGTATCGCTGGTGTACGGTCAGATGAACGAGCCGCCGGGGAACCGTCTGCGTGTAGCCCTGACCGGTCTGACGATTGCCGAGCAGTTCCGTGACGAAGGTCGTGACGTTCTGCTGTTTGTCGACAACATCTACCGCTACACGCTGGCAGGGACCGAGGTGTCGGCACTGCTGGGTCGTATGCCGTCAGCCGTAGGCTATCAGCCGACGCTGGCCGAAGAGATGGGCATGCTGCAGGAGCGCATCACTTCGACCAAGACCGGCTCGATCACGTCCGTACAGGCCGTCTACGTCCCCGCGGATGACCTGACCGACCCGTCGCCGGCCACAACCTTCGCGCACCTGGATGCCACCGTGGTACTGGCGCGTTCCATCGCCGAGCTGGGGATTTACCCGGCCATCGATCCGCTGGACTCCACTTCGCGTCAGCTGGATCCGCTGGTCGTGGGTGAAGAGCACTACAACGTGGCTCGCGGCGTTCAGAACGTGCTGCAGCGCTACAAGGAACTCAAGGACATCATTGCCATTCTGGGCATGGATGAGCTTTCCGACGAAGACAAGCAGACCGTGTCACGAGCGCGCAAGATTCAGCGCTTTTTGTCACAGCCTTTCTTCGTGGCGGAAATCTTCACCGGCGCACCCGGCAAGTACGTGTCGCTCAAGGAAACCATCCGCGCCTTCCAGGGCATTCTCAACGGCGACTACGACCATATGCCTGAACAGGCGTTTTACATGGTCGGTACCATCGATGAAGCGATCGAGAAAGCCGAAAGCATGTAAGGAGGGGCGCTCATGGCGACCATGCAATGCAGTATCGTCAGCGCGGAGCGCAACATCTTCGCAGGCGAAGTAGAACGCGTTGTGGCGATCAGCGTGCTTGGCGAGATGGGAATTCTGCGCGGACATGAGCCGACGCTGACGGCCCTGAAGCCTGGCCCGGTCCGGATCGTTCATGAAGGCGGCGAAGAAGAAGTCTTCTACGTCTCCAGTGGCTTTCTGGAAGTGCAGCCGAACATGGTCATCGTGCTGGCCGACAGTGCCGATCGTGCCCGTGACCTGGACGCTGCCGAAGCCGAGAAGGCGCGCGATGAAGCACGTCGTGCCCTGCAGGGCAAAACGGGTGACATGGACTATCAGCAGGCGCTGGCCGAGATTGAAGCGGCGACCGCCCGACTGCGGACCCTGTCCCAGTTGCGCAATCGTCGCGGCCACCAGTAGCCTCAAGCAGGATTGTCGCATCATGGCCACAAGCCATGGATGCGTTTTGTTGGCGGCCTTCGGGCCGCCTTTTTTGTAACTGCCATGCGCATCTGGAGCAATCCGATGAAGGCATCCCCTGATACACTGTCAGCCACAGGAATGATCAGGCATGACAGAGCATGTCATCTGTTGGGTGCATGATCGGTTATCGTTTTTCATTCAGCGCGAGGGAGCGTCTTCTTTCATGTCCATTGATGTCGTGATTCTGGCTGCCGGTCAAGGCAGCCGCATGCGTTCGCAAAAGCCCAAGGTACTGCACGAACTGGCCGGCAAACCCATGGTGCGTCATGTCATCGAGTCAGCCATGAAGGCTTTCTCGTCACCTCGGCTGCATGTCGTGGTGGGACACGGTGCCGAGCAGGTACAGGATGCCCTGTCCGACCTGCCCATCAGCTTTGCCCATCAGCATGAGCAGCGCGGTACAGGCCACGCCGTGGCACAGACTCTCGAGGCACTGGGTGATGGCCCGGTGGTCGTGCTTTATGGCGATGTGCCGATGATTCAGGCGCAAACCCTGAGTGCTCTGGTGGAGCGGGTGGACGAGCAGCACATGGCGCTGTTGACCGTGACCATGGCCAATCCGCACGGCTACGGGCGCATCGTGCGCAACGACCAGGGCCAGGCCGTGGCCATCGTCGAACAAAAGGATGCCACCTCCGAGCAGCTCGAGATCGGCGAGTGCAATACCGGCATTCTGGCCGCCACTGGCGATCAGCTGCGTCGCTGGCTGCCGGCACTGTCCAGCGACAATGCCCAGGGGGAATACTACCTGACCGACATCATCGCCATGGCGGCCGGTGAAGGGGTTGAAGTGGCCACGGCCGAGCCGGCGCAGGTCAGTGAAGTCCAGGGCGTCAATGACCGGGTTCAGCTGTCGGCACTGGAGCGCATTCATCAGTCCCGCGAGGCAGAGCGGCTCATGCGCGAAGGCGCAAGCCTTGCCGACCCGAAGCGGCTGGACGTGCGCGGCGAGCTGAGCGTGGGTCAGGACGTCTTCATCGACGTCGGCTGTATTTTTGAAGGACAGGTGCATCTGGGCGATGGCGTCCATGTCGGCCCTTACAGCATCATCCGTGATGCCCGTATCGGCGATGCAACACGTATCGAGGCCCACAGCATGATCGAGGGCAGCGAAACGGCGGGCGATAACGCCATTGGCCCCTTCGCGCGCCTGCGTCCGGGCACGCGCCTTGAAAGAAAGGCGCGCATCGGCAATTTTGTCGAAACCAAAAAGGCGCATGTTGGCGAAGGCAGCAAGATCAACCATCTGAGCTATATCGGTGACGCGACGCTGGGTCAGGGCGTCAACATCGGTGCCGGTACCATCACCTGTAACTATGATGGCGTGAACAAGCACCGCACCGAGATCGGTCGCGACGTGTTCATCGGCTCCAATTCGGCGCTGGTGGCACCGGTCACGATTGGTGATGGCGCCACGGTGGCTGCCGGTTCCACCGTGACCGATACGGTTGAGGATCAGGCGCTTGCCATTGCCCGCGCTCGTCAGATCAACAAGCAGGGCTGGACACCGCCGCATCGCCGGTAATAGTCATGAGGTGACGGGTGAACATCCTGTCGGGCGCCGCACCGTTGTGTGGCGCCCTTTTTTTGTTGCCACGATGTGCTCTTTTGTACGTATTCGACTTTAGACGCATATTTTTGTGCCAAAAGCGCTGCACTGACTTGACCCCGCTATCGTTATGGGTTTCCATTCGAAACACAAAATCTTTCGTATCGAAAGCTATAGATTTCAATCCACGGATACCCCGCTTCCATGAGTCGACGTCAGACCCCTCAGCGCCGGGAAGCCATTCTTGATCTGCTGGCAGCGCGCGGTGAGGTGGCCGTCGAGACACTGGCGCGACATTTCGAGACCTCGAGTGTCACCATCCGCAAGGATCTGGCAACGCTTGAAGGCGCCGGCCATCTGATTCGTCGCCATGGGGGCGCCACCCTCGTGCCGCGTGAAGGGGATCAGGGACGTCACCGCGTCTCCCCCGTCAAGCAGGCGCTGGCGCGGGCAGCAAGCGAGCACATTGCAGATCATGCGCGGCTGATCATCGACAGTGGCAGTACCACCAGTGCGTTGATTCCGACGCTGGCACACCGTACCGGCATGGTCGTCATGACCAATTCACTGGGGGTGGCGGGCGCACTTCAGGCGCTGGACAATCCCCCTGCCCTGCTGATGACCGGCGGCACATGGGATCCCCATTCGGCCTCCTTTCAGGGGCAGGTGGCCGAGACCGTGCTACGGGCCTACGACTTCGATCAGCTTTTTATCGGTGCCGATGGCATCGACCTGGCGCGGGGTACCACCACCTTCAACGAACTGACCGGCCTGTCACAGGTGATGGCCGAGGTGGCGCGCGAGGTAGTGGTGATGGCGGAGTCCGACAAGTTTGGTCGGCGCATTCCCAACCTTGAACTGGGCTGGGCGCACATTGATGTATTGATTACCGACGACGGGCTGGATGACACCAGCCGTCAACAGATCCGTGACCAGGGCGTCGTGCTGATCTGTGTCAGCACGCAGGCGCCGTGACACCACCGAATGTCGGATGAACCCGGCGTCGGGGTGATATCGCAATTTTTGGCATTTCAGGAGAGACAACCTATGTGTGGCATTGTGGGTGCGGTCGCTGACCGTCAGGTGCAGAACATTTTGCTTGAGGGACTCAAGCGTCTTGAGTATCGCGGCTATGACAGTGCCGGCATGGCCGTGCTGTCCGCCGATGCTCGACTGTCACGCCAGCGGGCGGTCGGCAAGGTGGCCGCACTTGAAGAAAAGCTGCAGGCCAGCGGTCTGCGCGGTCATGTCGGCATTGCCCATACCCGCTGGGCCACCCACGGTCGTCCTACTGAAAACAATGCCCATCCCCATCAGTCCGGCGACAGCCTGGCGGTGGTACACAACGGCATCATCGAGAACTACGAAATCCTCAAGGCCGATCTTGAAGGTCAGGGCTACGTCTTTTTGTCCGAGACTGACACCGAGGTGATTGCGCATCTGATGTCGCGTGAAGTCTCGCGTCATGATGATCTGCTGTCTGCCTTTCAGCACGTGGTCGATATGCTCAACGGTGCCTACGCGCTGGCCGTGACCCATGCCGACTACCCCGATCAGATCGTGGGCGCACGCAAGGGCAGCCCGCTGGTGGTAGGCGTGGGGATTGACGAAGCCTTTCTGGCGTCTGATCCGCTGGCCCTTTTGCAGGTCACCGACCGCTTCATCTATCTGCAGGAAGGTGATGTGGCACGCCTGACGGTGGGCGGCAATATCGAAATCTTCAACGCCGGTCAGAGCGTCGAGCGTCCCAGCGCCATCTTTGAACATGGTGATGGTGCCGTCTCGCGCGGCGACTATCGCCACTTCATGCTCAAGGAAATTCACGAGCAGTCTCAGGTCATCGCCAATACGCTGGAAGGCCGTCTGGGCGACCGCCACGTATTCACCCGCATTCTGGGCGCTGAAGCCGATGACCTGCTGGCGCATGTTAAAAACATCCAGATCGTGGCCTGTGGCACCAGCTATCATGCCGGCATGGTAGCGCGTTACTGGCTGGAGAAGCTGGCAGGCATCCCCACTCAAGTGGAAGTCGCCTCGGAATACCGCTATCGCGAAGTGGTCGTACCGGAAGGCACGCTGTTCGTGACGCTGTCCCAGTCCGGTGAAACGGCCGATACGCTGGCGGCTCTGCGCTACGCCTCGCAAAAGGGCGGCTATCTGGCAAGCCTTGCGATCTGTAACGTGCCGGGCAGCTCGCTGGTGCGTGAATCCGACCTGACGCTGATGACCCAGGCCGGCCCCGAGATCGGTGTGGCCTCCACCAAGGCCTTCACTACCCAGCTGGTCGCCCTGCTGCTGCTCACGCTGGCCCTGCGCCATGTTCGTCAGGGCGACGATGACGTGCAGGCTCGTCTGGTCAATGCCCTGCGTGAGCTGCCGCGTCTGATCACCCGTGGTCTGGCACTCGACAGTGCCATCGAGACGATGTCGGCCGCCTTTGCCGAGAAGCATCACGCCCTGTTTCTGGGTCGCGGCACCATGTTCCCGATCGCTTTGGAAGGGGCGCTCAAGCTTAAGGAAATTTCCTATATCCACGCCGAGGCCTATCCGGCGGGTGAGCTCAAGCACGGCCCGCTGGCGCTGGTCGACAGCGACATGCCGGTCATCGCGGTAGCACCCAACGATGAACTGCTGGAGAAGCTCAAGTCCAACCTGCAGGAAGTCCGTGCCCGCGGTGGTGAGCTGTTTGTTTTTGCCGATGAGCATGTGGCGATCAACGAAAGCGAAGGCGTTCACGTGCTGCGCATGCCGGCCGTCGATGACGTGATTGCCCCGATCCTCTACACCCTGCCGCTGCAGCTGCTGTCCTATCATGTGGCCGTACTCAAGGGCACCGATGTGGATCAGCCGCGCAATCTGGCCAAGAGTGTGACAGTGGAATAAAGGCTGTCCCTGCAGGGCGCCTGGCGTTCTGCTGCTGCGGGCATCGATCACGTGATCGATGCCCGTTTTTTTAACGGCCTTTTTTCAAGGATCGTTTTTCAGGCGCCATTTTTGAATGGGCGCTTTCTTGAAGCGCTTTTTTGACGTGTTTTGCTCGTAATGACAGTCCTTTGTCAGGCGCAAGGCTCTTTTTTGATTCAATTATGGTTAAGTTTGTATATTTTCTTGTTATAACCGCTATCATTTATGCTGGCTGATGCGCCTTTTGAAAAGCCATCGCTCAGCATCTGTCCATTCCCGTTCATGATCCCCGGTACTGCAATGGCAGTATCCGAACCCGTCATGCCGGGAGATGGCACATAAAAATCTGTCCAAGGGAAGGGAACTCGTCATGTCTTCCATGCGATCCTCAAATCCAGGCGCCATGGTCGTGCTCATCGCTTCAGCGGTCGGTATCGCCATTGCGCTTTATGCCTATCTCACTCCGCTGACCGGCGTGAACGGTACGCTTGGCGCTCTGGTGGTCATCGTGACCTGCGCCATTCTTGTCGCCCTCGGGCTCGGGCTTGCCCTGTGCCATGGGCGCGGTTTACACAACCTGCTTCGGGTCGTGGCCATCGCCTTCATTGTCGGTACTGCCTTTGCTGCTCTGCTGCTGCATCTGTGGTGGCTGGCCATTGCCATGGCCGTCGCCCTGGTCGGATTAATGATCGATATTTTCCGCCCCTCGCCCGCTCACCGCACGACTTCATGAGGAGCCCCGATATGATGCGTCTTCGCACAGGATTCAGGCGCCTGAGTACGCTGACCGCGTTTTCTCTGGCGGCCTTCCCCACCCTGCTTCTGGCCGCCGACCAGCAGCCGTCCGAGCCTGCCGAACAGCCGGCAGTCTCTACTGAGCAACCGTCAACGTCTGGCGCGCAGCCGGGCGCGCGCGCCAACATACCGCTGGTGCCGGACTCGCCGACCTGGAGCAGCTTCCATGGTCAGCTCAACGCGCAGAAATACAGCCCGCTGGATCAGATCAACACCGATAACGTCGGTCAGCTCGAAAAGGTCTGGGAAGTCCACACCGGCGATATTTCCGACGGCAAGGGCGATACGCCGGCCACGGTCTGGTCGGCCACACCGGTGTTTGCCAATGACACGCTCTACATCGGTACGCCGTTTTACAAGCTGATCGCCTATGATCCCGCCACCGGCGAGGAAAAGTGGCGCTTTGATACCCAGTCTTCGAAGGAAGCGCTGACCCAGCCCGTGCTCAAGAACCGCGGCGTGGCCTACTGGGAAGCTGACAACCCGGTCGAGGGCGAGTCGTGCCAGAAGATCGTCTATATGGGCACTATGGACGCTCAGCTGTTTGCCCTTGATGCTGACACCGGCAAGCCATGTCAGGGCTTTGCCGACAATGGTGTGCTTAATGTCGATCAGTGGAACACCGTCAATGCCAAGTTCCCGCTGTCGCTTTTGCAGCCGCCGACCATCGTGGGTGATCACGTCATCTTCGGCTGGGCCGGCAAGGACTGGGCCTATCAGGAAGCGCCTCCGGGTACCGTGTTCTCGATCAATGCCCGCACCGGCGAGCGTGAGTGGGAATTTGAAGCGCTTTCAGACGAGATGCGCCGCAAAAGCGGCACCGCTAACGTCTGGACGCAGATGTCGGCTGATGAGCAAAACGGATTGATCTATCTGCCGGTCTCTTCGCCCTCCCCCAACTTCTGGGGCGGCAATCGCACTGAAAAGGCGCCACTGGCGACCTCGACGACGGCGCTTGACGTGGAAACCGGCGAAGTGGTCTGGTCGCGTCAGTGGGTCCATCACGATATCTGGGACTACGACATCAACGCTGCGCCGACCCTGATGGACATTACCGTCGACGGCAAGGAAATCCCGGCACTGGTGCAGGCCACCAAGATGGGCTTTTTGTTCGTGGTCAATCGCCTGACCGGTGAAGATGTCTGGCCGATCGAGGAACGCCCGGTCCCCCAGGGAGACGGTAGCGTCGAGGGCGAAGTCTATTCACCGACCCAGCCCTTCCCGACCAAACCGGCGCCGCTGCTGGATCAGTCCAAAAAGCCCGAAATCTGGGGATTGGCGGATGCTGTCGGCTTTGGTCAGTGCTCGCGCCTGTGGGATAAGCTGACCTATGAAGGCATGTACACGCCGCCCACCACTCGTGGTGAAGGGGCGCTGGCCTATCCTGACAGCGCCGGTGGCGTTCAGTGGGGGGGCGTGGCGTTTGATCCCGTCAGCCAGACCGCAATCGTCAATACCTCGCACATTGTCCAGACCGTCAAGCTCTATAACCGTGAAGACTATGACAAGGCCGACAACGGTTCCGGCAACGAAAGCGGTTTCGCGCCGCAGGAAGGCGCGCCGTACGGCATGCGCCTGAATGTGGCGAGCAACTGGCTGGGCATGCCCTGCTGGGAGCCGCCGTTTGGCGAGATTGTGGCAATCGACATGCACACCGGTGACGTCAAGTGGCGCAAGCCGGTCGGCGCCTCGCAGCAGTTCGGCTTCTTCATGCCGGAACGCTGGGGCTCACCGACCATTGGTGGTCCGGCCGTCACGGCGGGTGGCGTGGTGTTCATCGGTGCTTCGATGGATGCCAAGGCCCGTGCCTACTCGCTCAAGACCGGTGAAAAGCTCTGGGAAGATCAGACCCAGGCACCGGTGGTCGCCAATCCGGCCGTCTATGAATACAAGGGTCGCCAGTACGTGGCCTTTGTGGCGGGGGGGAACACCATCCTCAAGGATCAGGTCGGCGATCAGATCGCGGTTTACGCGCTGCCGGAAGACAAGCAGTAAGCGAGCACTACCTGAGCCGTTGATCACGGGGCGTCCCTTAAAGGGCGCCCCGTTTTTTATGGCTTCATGAGCCTTGAAGAAACGCCGTCACGAGTGCCGGCGTTTTTTCAAAGGCATGTTTTAAAAAGCCATGCCCCGGGTTAAACAGTCATGCCTTCGGGGCTCGACGGGTCTGGCGGACAGGGCGTATCGCAGTCAGCCCTGATCAGTCAGTTTTCATGCGCTGAATCAGGGCACCGCACTGGCTTTTCTCACCGGCGCTGGTCGAGATCAGCGCGCCAAGGGCGGCCGCCGGCGCCGCCAGCGTGCCCAGTGCCACGGCAGCCGCGCCCCGGGCAATCAAGGGGGCGGCTTCCACACCTGGAGAGGGGTTTTTGAGGGTGCCGCTGACATAAAGCGGCGTGCGCAGGGTGAATATGCGAAAGCCCTTGCTGTCCGGTTTGATGGTCAGATCCATCTGTTCGCTGGCCAGGTTCACCGCGCCTTCCACGTTGACGATGGCATTATCGGTATCAATGGTGAACACGCGGGGGCGCACCATGCCGTCGTTGAACTGCAGATCGGCCGCGGCACAGTGAATGGCGACTTCCTCATCCCCAAAAAGCTTGCCGATCAGGTAGTTGCCCACGTTGAGCCCTGCCAGCTCCATCAGATTGCGGCTGATGCGGCCCTGTTCGATCAGAAGCTGTAGTTCACCATCGCTGGATCCCAGCAGCGCGGCGACCGAGTTGCCTCGCCCCGAGAGCGTCGCATCTCCGTTGATCTCGCCCAGCCCTTCGGTCAGATCGCTGTCGTTGGGCAGGATTTGACCCAGTTGAAGGCCTCGAGCATGCATGTCGATGCGCGCCCGCAGTGGCGATGCCTGTCCGCTCAGACGCAGGGTGGTATTGAGGTGACCGCCGGCGAGGCCAAAGCTCAGCGGGTCCATCAGGATCTCGCCATTGTCCATGACCAGGTGGGTGGAAAGATTGCTCAGCGGAAGTGATTCACCGTGCACGATGTCACGGGCGCGAAAGCGCACGTCGGCATCCATGGTGTTCCATCGATCGGTGTTGAACCGTGATACCGGCAGCACCCTGTCTTTGGGCTGATCGGGATTGACCGAATTGCCGGTCTCCTTGTTGTCGGCGCCCACCAGCGGGGCCAGATCGGCAAATCGGAGCTGTTTTGATACCAGCTCACCGGTCAGTTTCGGGCGCGGTGTGCCGTCGGCGTAGTGCAGGCTGCCATGAATATCGCTGTCGCCGATCGTGCCATCAAAATCGCGGTACTCGTAGACGCCGCCTTCGGGGTGATCCAGCTCGGCCGTCAGGCGGCCCTTCGTGGCATAGGGCGGGGTCTGTGGCAGTACCACACCGGTCAGGGCGTAGAGATCGCCCAGATTGTCCCCGGCCACGCCGACCTGCAGGTCCAGACCGGCAAGCTTCATCGGATCGTTGAGCGTGCCGACCACATCAAGGCGGGAATTGCCCGAGGCCAGGTGCACCTCCAGAGGGAAGCGTCCACCTTCACGCAGCGCTGCCGGCCCGCCCAGGCGGCCATCGCCGTTGAGGGTGCTGCCGCGGTAGGTGCCCTTGAGCTGCCAGGCAAAACGGAAGTCACGTTCGCCGCCGGTCGTGCTATCGCCTGATGCGGGTGGGTTATCGGCTACCTTTTGATCGTTGCTGTTCGTTTTTTGATCACTGCCGACCACCTCTTCCCAGCGCACCGGCTCGCCCAGCGTTTCAAGCGTGGCGGTGGCGTTCACATCAAGCACCTGATCAACAAGGGCGACCTGCACCCGATTTACATCAAGCTGGTCGATGGCAAACTGCCAGCCGCTGTCCTCGTTTTGATCGCTTTTGCCCTTGTCGCTGTCAGATGCACTGGTGAGCTGCCAGTTGTTGTGGGTCTCATCGACACGGCGCAGGTTAGCGCTGGCATCACGCACGACCAGATCATGCAGCGCGATACGCTTTTGCAGCAGGGCGAACGGTCGCAGGCTGACTGCTACCTGGCCAATGCGGGCCGTGCGCGCCTCTTCGCTGCCGGCCTCTACGCTGCGGGCCTGATTCAGCTCAGGCGGGTCGCCCAGCACGATATCCTCGGCGCTGACGCGCGGCGAAAGGTGCCAGCTGTCCCATTGCCAGGACAGTCCGAGATCGCCTTCAATGGCGAAGGGACGGCCCAGCGTCTCGGAGACCCGGTCATTGATCGTGGGTCTGAGCCAGTTCCAGCTCATCAGGGTCATCACAAGAGCCAGCAGCACCAGCAGGGCCACCAGGCCCCCCAGCGTCCAGCCGATGATGCGCATTGCACGCGACATGAGCGGTCCACCTCAACAGAATGTTATCTTTCCAAGCATAGACAGGCCCGCGCGTTCGTGGGTATTCCATGCGTATTATCGAGCGTTTTCATGACCCATATCATTTCCATTCAAAGCCACGTGGCCTATGGCTATGTTGGCAATCGCGCCGCCGTTCTGCCGCTGCAGCGTCTGGGCTGCGAGGTCACCGCCATCAATACGGTGCAGTTTTCCAACCACACGGGCTATGGCGCCTTTACCGGTGAGGTGTTTACGTCGGCGCATCTCAAGGAGGTACTTGACGGCGTCGAGGCGCTGACCGGACTTTGTGACGTGCAGGCCGTGCTGTCGGGCTACATGGGCGATGAAGGCATCGGCCGGGCAGTGCTTGAAAGCGTGACCCGCGTGCGCTCGGCCAGTCCCGGGGCGCTGTACTGCTGTGATCCGGTAATGGGCGACATTGGCCGGGGCTTTTTTGTGCGCGAAGGGATTCCGGAGTGGATGCGCGACTGCGCCGTACCGGCGGCCGATATCATCACGCCCAATCAGTTCGAGCTGGCCTTTTTAAGCGACCAGTCCATTGCCTCGCTTGGTGACGTGCTGACGGCGGCAGCACGCCTGCGCGAGCAGGGCCCGAGCGTGGTGCTGGTGACCTCACTGGATATCGATGACAGTACCCCTGACACCATCGAAATGCTGGTGGATACCGCAGTGGGCAGCTGGCGGATCGCCACGCCCCGCTTTGATTTTCCGGTGGCCCCCAACGGCGCCGGTGATTTTACTGCCGCCGTGTTTCTGGCCTGCTGCCTGCGTGATCAGGACGGGATTAACGGTGAAGGACCGGCGCGGGCGCTGGAAAGGACCGCCGAGGCCGTGCATGCCCTTTTCACCCATACCTTTGAGGCCGGCACCCGCGAGCTTGCCCTGATTCAGGCCCAGAACGAGATCGTCGCCCCCCGGCAGCGCTTTGATGCCGAACGGGTGCGCTGACCATGGCGGGGACACTGCATCTGGGGCTGGCAATGTGGGCCAATGCCGAATGGCGTGGCACACTCTACGGGCGCTACGCCGAGCCGAGCGACTCGCTGCCGGACTATGCCGACGTCTTTTCCAGCGTTGAGGGCAATACCACCTTCTACAGCGGGGCACCGCGCGAGGACGTGGTGGCCACCTGGGCACGCCAGGCGCCCGAGCACTTTCGCTTCTGCTTCAAGCTGCCCTCGGCGCTGACGCATGACAAACGGCTGGTGGGCATTGAGGCCGAGATGGATCACTTTCTCGAGCGGCTGGCGCCGCTGCATGATCGGCTGGGTCCGACCATGATTCAGCTGCCCCGGGATTTCGGCGCAGATGAGTTGCCCATGCTCGAAGCCGTTTTGCAACGCTGGCCTAAGGCGCTGCCCCGTGCCGTGGAAGTGCGCCATAGTGAATTTTTCCACAAGGGGATGGCCGAGCAGTCCCTCAACCGGCTGTTGATAACTCACAAGGCCGATCGGGTCATGCTGGACACGCGCGCGCTGTTTGCCACCCCGGCCGGTGACGATATCCGGCTACAGCAGGCCCAGCGCGAAAAGCCACGTCGACCGCTGCATGTCCTGAGCACGGCGGCTCAGCCGGTGGTGCGCTTTATCGGGCACTTTGATCACGAGATCAATCACGCGCGCTTCACGCCCTGGGTCGAGCAGCTGGCGCTGTGGATGGAACAGGGGAAAAGTCCTGTATTGTTTGTGCATACTCCGGATAACCGGGCCGCGCCGCTGCTGGCCCGTGAGTTCCACGGCCGGCTATCCGAGCGTATTGCCCTGCCACCGCTGGCCGCCTTTGCCGGTGAGCGGCAGGAATCACTGTTTTAGCGCGCACAGGGTGATGTTCAAAAATGCGCCTGTACAATGCACGTCATCAGGCGTTTTCGACAGGGGCCATTGAGGCACAATGGTTCAGGAAAATACCAACAACGAAGCACGGGCGTTGGTGCCGAGGCGGTTTGCAGTCCTGAAGCCGCCCGCGCCCGCCGACTTACAGGGAACCACAGGGTAGCCTCATGACCAACAAGCCCCATTCTCATGCGCAATGGTCCTCGCGCATCGCTTTCCTGCTCGCCGCGGTCGGCTCTTCCGTCGGGCTGGGCAATATCTGGAAATTTCCTTACATGACCGGTGAGAGCGGCGGCGGTGCCTTCGTTCTCGTCTATCTGGTCTGCATCCTGCTGATCGGCCTGCCCATTCTGATGAGTGAGTGGCTGCTGGGCCGGCTGGGGCAGAAAAACCCCATTTCGACCATGAACCGCATTGCCGGGCGTCTCAAGCGCTCGAAGGCCTGGGTACTGATTGGGGTGGGTGGCATTCTGGCTGCCTGGCTGATTTTGTCATTTTACAGCGTCATCGGTGGCTGGGCGCTGGCCTACATCCGCTACAGTGCGACCGCGACCTTTACCGGGCTTGACGGCGAAGGCGTTGGCGCGCTGTTTTCCAATCTGTTGGGCAGCCCGGAGCTGCTGCTGCTCTGGCATAGCCTGTTCATGGTATTGACCATTGCCATTGTGGCCGGCGGCGTCGCCGGCGGGCTTGAGCGTGCCGCCAAGATTCTCATGCCGGCGCTGGCCGTACTGCTGCTGGTCATGGTGGGCTATGCCGCCACCACGGGCAGCTTTGAAGCCGGGCTGGATTATCTGTTCAATCCCGACTTCTCAAGGCTCACTGGTGATGTGATTCTGGCCGCGATGGGACACGCCTTTTTCACTCTGAGTCTGGGCATGGGCATCATGATGGCTTATGGCTCCTATCTCAGTGATGACGTTAATATCGGCCGCACTGCGCTGACGGTGGTCATTCTCGATACGATCATCGCGCTGGCGGCCGGCATGGCCATTTTCCCGATCGTGTTCGCCAACGGACTGGACCCGGCAGCCGGCCCTGGACTGATTTTCCAGACCCTGCCGCTGGCCTTTGGCAGCATGTCCGGCGGTGTCATTTTCGGCACGCTGTTTTTCGTACTGCTGGTCTTTGCCGCGTGGACCTCGGCCATTTCACTGCTGGAGCCGATCGTTGAATGGCTCGAGGAGAAAACACCGCTCACCCGTCTGCAGTCGGCACTGGTGGCCGGTGCGGCGACCTGGCTGCTGGGTATCGCCACGGTGCTGTCGTTCAACGACTGGTCGGCCTTTACCCCCTTTGGCATGACGGTGTTCGACCTGCTCGACTATGTGACCAGCAAGATCATGCTGCCGCTGACGGGCCTTGCCACCATCGTGTTCGTAGGCTGGTTCATGGGACGCGACGAAGTGCGCGCTCAGCTCAACATGAGCGGTATGGCCTTTGCCTGGTGGCGTTTCTCGGCGCGCTTTATCGCGCCTATCGGAGTCGCCATTGTGTTCGTTTATAACCTGATCCATTAACACAGGATCAGGACACCTGGCGGACACCTCTGGTGTCCGCTTTTTTACGTCTGGAAGAAAGAAGGGAGTGAGGTGTGATGTCCTCACTTGATCACAGGGATATCCACTGTCAATAAAAAATGTGGATAACTCTGTGGGAAAGGTGCACAACTCTTGTTCAAGCGAATGAATGCGCGCCAAAAATGGCGCTATTCGTGGCGTTTGACGCGAAAGTGCTCTGTCAGAATGGACCGGTCAATATCGGCAGCAGTGACGCTGGCTGAAGGGAAACTTATCGGCCTTCGATATCACGACGCTGCATGCACATGGATGTCCTTTCATGACCAGCAGTCAATCCGGCAGTACTGACCGTGCTTCCCAGGCTTCTTCCGGCCGCCCGGCCGGCGTTCCCGGTAATCCCTCGACCCTGATCGGCATCGTGGTCAGCATACTGTTGCTCATGGTCGTGGTGCTGTTTACCGCACAGTCGCCCCTGAGCTTTTTCAATCTGGCCGGCCTTTTGATCGTGCTGACCGGGACGCTGGCCGCCACCATGATCAGCTACCCGATGCGCGAGATTCGCCGCGTAGTGGCGCTGGTTGGCAGTGTCTTTCGTCGCGAGCCCGATTTTATCCGCGAGGATATCGACGAGCTGGTGGCCCTGGCGCGGGAATGGATGCATGGCGATGCCCGTGCGGTAGAGCGCGCGCTTGAAAATACCCGCAACCCGTTTTTGCGTACCGGCATCAGCCTGGTGATCGATAACGTGCGCGAAGAGGAGATTCTGGATCTTCTGCGCTGGCGCATCACGCGCCTGCGCGCCCGGGAGCTGGCCGAGGCGCAGATCTTTCGCACCATGGCCACCTACGCGCCGGCCTTCGGCATGCTGGGCACCTTGGTCGGGTTGATCAACATGCTGGAAGTGATCCAGAACGGCGATCTGGCCGTGATCGGCCCGCGCATGGGGGTCGCCCTGCTGTCGACCTTCTACGGCATTTTGCTGGCCAATCTGTTGTTCAGACCGATTGCGGTCAAGCTGGAGCGGCGCACCGAGGATCGACTGATCTCGATGAACATGGTGCTGGAAGGCGTGTCCATGATTTCGCGCCGCCGCCTGCCCTCCTTTATCGAGGCCACGCTCAACTCCTTTATCAGTGAGGCCCACGATGAGCTGGGCGAACGCCCCCTGTCACGCGAGTCGGAAGGTGGCGGAGGCAGCGCGTCGTGATGGAACACCGATCATCGGGATCCTCGGGACAGGCTCGCCAGGCCGCCCGCGAGCTGGTCCTGAATGTGGATCGCAGCGAGGAAAGCGATGGCTGGATGCTCAGCTATCTGGATCTTTTGACCCTGCTGCTGGTGCTGTTCGTGCTGCTGCTGGCCATGCGCGGCGTCGTGCCTCAGGAAAACGCCAGTGCGTCGACATTGCCGACGTCGTCGGCTGCCACCGCGGTGATGGTATCGCCGCTGACGCTTGCGGCCATGGACCGACTCTCGCCGGTGCAGGCCGTGCCGGTCAGCACCACCGGTGTATTGCCATGGCTTGCCGCTTCGCCGACGCCACCCCCACCCTGGCAGATGCTGTCCACTACGGCGGCCAGCGACAGTCGGACGCCGGCCCGGGTCGATGTCCAGGCGGCACTGGCGGTGATGATTCCTTTGCAAAACATCGTCTTGCCAACAGAAGAAGAGACGCCCTCGGATGAGGTCATGGCCATGGACCATCGTCTGGCCGGTATCGAGGGCGTTCAGGTGACGCGCGAGCGTGAGCGCACCATTTTGCGCATCGAGGACCGGTTGCTCTTTCCCAGCGCCGATATCGACATCAGCGGACAGGGCAGCGTACTGCTCGATCGCCTGCTGCCGGCGCTCAAGGATTTTGACGGCGAAATTTCAGTCGAGGGACATACCGACAGTCGAACCATTTCGAACGACCGGTTCCCGTCGAACTGGGAGCTTTCCGTTGGGCGGGCCACGGCCGTGCTGCGCTACCTGAGCCGCGGCGGCGTCAAGGCCTCGCAGCTGCGGGCGATCGGCTATGGGCCGACCCGGCCGCTGGCCGGCAACGACACCGAGACAGGACGTGCCCAGAACCGTCGGGTCGAGCTGGTCCTGAGCCCTGGAAGGCCGCGTTCGGCCAGTCGGTAACTGCCTTTTTGCCGCCTGTGACCGTGGCCGGCCCTGCCGGCCACGATCGTTTTACGCCCTCGTGAAGCGGCCCTGGCTAGCCAAAGTGGCGTCGGCGGTCCTCTTCCTCACTGAACTGGGCGGCAAGCCTTCGAAATTCGAAATGATCCTCGATACCGCGGCGGGCTCTCAGGGCCCGCTCGGCGGCGCGCTGGCGGCGTTTCTCGCTTTCTCTGGCATCAAGATGCAGGGCGATATCGAGAATTTCGTTGCGAACGGCATTGAGTCGGGATTGATCAGCAGTCTGTTTTTGCATGAACGATGCACCCTTCGACATTGAAATGGATCGGGGACATGACACTGTGTCGACGTGACCATGAACGTAATAGTCAGCGTCGATCAGTGCTCGCACTCAGCGTATGATAGTGCTGTTGACAATTTCATGACGTACCGCAACAAAGGGCGTGCGTCAACCAGCACAGAGGATCCACCTTGAGCGTCACGCTTTTTGATGACCTGCGCGCACGGCTGCCGGCCTTTCGCCGTTCCGAACAGAAGGTGGCCCGTTTCGTGCTGCGCAACGCCGATGAAGTCATTCATTTGCCGCTGGCAGCGCTGGCGGCCCGGGTCGGGGTCAGCGAGCCCACGGTGATCCGCTTTTGTCGCGCCACGGACTGCACCGGCTATCAGGATTTCAAGCTCAAGCTGGCGCAGACACTGGCGACCGGCGAGCAGTTTTCCGAATTTTCGATGAACGAAACCGACAGCGTGGCGGAGTTCTCCCGCGGGATCTTTGATTCCACCGTGGGCACGCTGCTGGGGGTGCGCGACCGCATCGATGCCACCAGCATGACCCGCGCCATCAATGCCCTGTCGGATGCCAGCCGGGTCGAGTTCTACGGCTACGGCGCCTCCGGGGCAGTTGCCATCGATGCCCAGCACAAGTTCTTTCGCCTGCGCATTTCGACGGCCGCCTACTCCGATCCGCACATGCAGCACATGTCGGCGGTCACGCTGGGCGAGCATGATGTGGTGGTGGCCATTTCCCAGACCGGGCGTTCCAGCTCGCTGCTCTCGAGTGTCGATATTGCCCTGTCCCATGGGGCCACGGTCATCGGTCTGTGCCCGGCGGATTCGCCGCTGGCCGAGAAGTGCACCCTTGGGCTTTATATCGACGTGTTCGAGGACAGCGAGGTCTATCGGCCCATGAGCTCGCGCATCGCGCATCTGGTGGTGATCGATATTCTCGCCGTGGGCGTGGCCAAGACGCGCGGTCCACAGCTGGCCGAGCATCTGGTGGCGGTCAAGCGCAGCCTGGACCCGCTGCGCACGCCCCGGCCCGACCCCTTTGATCGTGCCCGTCAGGACAGTGCTCGCCACCGCGGCAAATCCGACGATCAATAAGCTTCTGGCGGTGCAGGGCAGGCGCAGTGAGAGGGACCATTGGTGCCGGATATGCTAGGGTAGAGGCTTCTTTTTGATCTCTTTCTCAGGCCCTTCCCGGCCGATTTCCTGGGTATCTGATTTCATGGACGCCTCTGCGCTACTCGATTCGCTCAACTCCGATCAGCGCGACGCGGTCGGCGCCCCGCAGGGCAACATGCTGGTGCTGGCGGGTGCCGGCTCCGGCAAGACCCGGGTGCTGGTGCATCGCATTGCCTGGCTGATGGAGGTCGATGGCCTGTCGCCCTGGTCGATTCTGGCTGTGACCTTCACCAACAAGGCCGCCCGCGAGATGCGCTCGCGACTGGAGACGCTGTTGAAGGTCTCGCCGCGCGGCATGTGGGTCGGCACCTTTCACTCCATCGCCCATCGTCTGCTGCGCACCCACTGGCAGGATGCCGGGCTGCCTGAACATTTCCAGATCATCGACAGCGATGATCAGCTGCGGCTGGTCAAGCGGCTGCTGCGCGATCACAACATCGACGATGAGCGCTACCCACCCAAGCAGGTGCAGTACTTCATCGGCGGTTGCAAGGAAGAAGGCATGCGCCCGGGCGACATTGATGCCCATGGTGATGCCTACATGCAGCAGATGGTGGATCTCTACGAGCTCTATCACCTGGCCTGTGAGCGCGGTGGTCTGGTCGATTTCGGCGAGCTGCTGCTGCGGTCGCTTGAGCTTCTGCGCGACAATCCACGCCTTTTACAGCACTACCGTGAGCGCTTTCAGCACCTGCTGGTCGACGAGTTTCAGGACACCAACACGCTGCAGTATGCCTGGCTCAAGCTTCTGGCCGGCGATCGCGCCTGCCTGACCGCCGTGGGTGATGATGACCAGTCGATCTACGGCTGGCGCGGCGCGAAGGTCGAGAACCTGGCACGCTTTCGTGACGAGTTTCACGACACCCGTCTGGTGCGCCTTGAGCGCAACTACCGCTCGACCAGTGCCATTCTGGAGGCGGCCAACGCGCTGATTCGTCACAACGCCGGGCGCATGGGCAAGGAGCTCTGGACCGATGTCGCCGAAGGCGAGCGCATCTCGCTGTATGGCGGTTTCAACGACCTGGACGAAGCGCGTTTTATTGTCGATACCATTGCTGCTCAGGTGCGCGAGAAAAACCGTGCCCGGCGTGACATCGCCATCCTGTATCGCTCCAACGCCCAGTCGCGGGTGCTGGAGGAGGCGCTGATTCGCCAGAAGGTGCCCTATCGCATTTACGGCGGTCAGCGCTTTTACGAGCGTCTCGAGATCAAGAACGCGCTGGCTTACCTGCGCCTGATGGTGTCGCGTGACGATGATGCCTCGCTTGAGCGCGTGATCAACGTGCCGGCGCGTGGCATCGGGACCCGCAGCGTCGAGCTGCTGCGCGCCTATGCCCGCGACGAGGGGGTATCGCTGTGGCAGGCGCTCAATGACGCGCCGTCAAAAGGCCTTTTGAAAGGCCGCGCGGCCTCGAGTGTGACCACCTTCAGCAATCTGATCGATCAGCTTGATAACGACACCGCGGGCCTGGCCCTGCACGAGATGATCGATCACGTGATCAGCCAGACCGGACTGATCGAGCACCACCGCGCCGAGAAGGGCGAGAAAGGCCAGGCGCGGGTCGAAAACCTGGAAGAGCTGGTCAGCGCGGCGAAGGCCGCTACCCAGAGCAATCCCTTTGATCCGATGAGCGATCGTGAAGGCGACATGCTGGGTACCTTTTTGGCCGAGGCGGCACTCAACTCCGGCGAGCACGAGGCCGATGAGTTCGAGGATGCGGTGCAGATGATGACTTTGCACTCGGCCAAGGGGCTGGAATTTCCGGTGGTGTTTGTGACCGGTATGGAAGAGGGCCTCTTTCCGCACAAGATGTCGCTGGAAGAGCCCGGCCGCCTCGAGGAGGAGCGCAGGCTCTGCTACGTCGGGATCACGCGGGCGATGGAGAAGCTCTATCTCACCCATGCCGAATCGCGGCGCCTGCACGGCAAGGAGACCTTCCAGCGTCCATCGCGCTTTCTGCGCGAGCTGCCGGAAAACCTGGTCGAGGAGGTGCGCCTGCGCGGGCAGATTTCCCGTCCGGTCACTTCACGTGAATCCAGCGTGCGCCAGGAGCAGGTCGACGGTGGTGACGAGCTGCCCAGCCTGTCGCTGGGCCAGCGCGTCAGTCATCCGGTCTTCGGTGAAGGGGTCGTGATCAATGCCGAAGGCCAGGGCCAACGCGCGCGCGTGCACGTCAGTTTCGAGGAAGACGGCGACAAGTGGCTGGTACTGGGCTTTGCCAAGCTGGTGCCGCTGGGCTAATCAGTGGCCGCTGGGCTAATCAGTGGCCGCCGGGCCATGCAGGGCCTGCATCGTGGCGGTAAGAATTGCCGCCACGATGTCATCAAATTGTCATTACCATGCGCGATGCTGGTGGCAACATGGCGTTGCCAGGCAGCGCCTTTGATCCGTGAACGGAGTCTACATGGACATTGCCAACGACCCTCACAGCCAGCACATTTCGCGTCAGTTCAATCAGGAGCTTGAGTCGTTGAAGACTCAGCTGCTGGCGATGGGGGGGCTGGTAGAGCGCCAGATCAATGAGGTCATCGCGGCCCTGCTCGAGGGCGATTTCGAAGCGGCCGAGCGCGTGCGTGACAACGACCGTGAGGTCAATAACTTCCAGCTCGACATCGATGACGAGTGCGCCCATATTCTGGCCCGGCGCCAGCCCACGGCCTCCGACCTGCGGCTGGTGCTGGCCGTCACCCGTGCTACCTCCGATCTGGAGCGCATGGGGGATGAGGCCAACAAGATCGCTCGTCATGCCCTGAGTCTGATCGAGGAAGGTCTGACCAGCCGCGGCTTTACTGAAATTCGCCATATCAGTACCCGCGTGCGCGACATGGTGCGCAATGCGCTGACTGCCTTTGCCCGCATGGATGTGCCCATGGCGCGCGAAGTGCTGGGCGAGGACGAGATCGTTGATCAGGACTACCAGACTGCCATGCGCTCTCTGGTCACCTTCATGATGGAGGATCCGCGCTCGATCAGCTCGGTGCTCAACGTCATGTGGATCCTGCGTTCACTGGAACGCATCGGCGATCATGCCGACAATCTGGCGGAATCGGTGGTGTATCTGGTCGAGGGCGATGATATTCGTCACTCAGGCAATGCCTCGCCGTCGCCGGGCAGCACGCCAACGCCCTGAGTACGGCCCTTTCCTGAGCACGTCTCTTTCATGACGCTTGCCGACCCTCTCCGCGAGGGTCGGCGGGTATGATAATCTGCCTGCCCACCCCCTTTGATGACTGGATAATCCTTCAATGGTCTATGCCGTCTCTGCGCTGGGGCGCGGGTTTTCCATGGTGCTCTCGCCCGGGCTTCGACGTTATGTCGTGATCCCGCTGCTGGCCAATCTGGCCATTTATGCAGCGCTGTTCACGGTTGTGATCCAGCGGTTTTCCGGCTGGGTCAACTACTGGATGGCCAGCGTTCCGGGCTGGCTCGAGTGGCTTGAATGGCTGATCTGGCCGCTGGTCGTGCTGTGTCTGATCATCGTGCTGGCCTTTACCTTTACGGTCGTGGCCAACCTGATCGCCTCGCCCTTTTACGGGTTTCTGGCCGAGAACGTCGAAAAGCGTCTGTCCGGCCAGCAGGAGAGCATCGATGACCGCTCCCTCTGGCGCCAGGCCATCGACAGCTTAAAGCGCGAACTGCAAAAGCTGGCCTGGATGGCCCCCCGCGTACTGCTGCTGCTGTTGATCGGGTTTGTGCCCGTGCTGCACCTGGCAGCGCCGCTGTGCTGGGCGCTGTTTTCAATCTGGAGCATGTCGATTCAGTATCTGGACTACCCCATGGACAACAACGGGGTGAGCTTTCCCGACATGAAAAAGCGCCTGAGCGCGCGCTGGTGGCCGACGCTGACCTTTGGCGGCGTGGTCTCTGCCCTGATCTGGATTCCTATCGTCAATCTGCTGGTCATGCCGGCCGCGGTGGCCGCGGGCGTCATGATGTGGCGGCGTCATTACATGGCCCTGCCGGCGCCGCAATAGACCCTGTCTCGATGCAGACGTCATGCAGGCAAGCGTGAACAACACTGCTATGATGCGATCCTGTCGTCGTAACATGATGTGACATGTCGCATGAAATGCCCGTCAGGGCCTGCACAGTGACTCGTGTCGTATGGCGTTTTGAAGCCCCGGATTCACCGTCCTGACGGAACACAACATGTCAAAATCACTGCTTGCGGGGCTGGCGCTGGCCATGATGCTGGCCGGCTGTGCCAGTACGCCCGCACCCGCCCCGACGCCCATGGTCGATACCGACGCCATCGACCGCATCTTCAGTAATGTCCCGGTCATCGATGACCCTGCTCCAGCCCGACGTTATAGCCCGGCGCAGGGTGCTGCCCTCGAGCGGCGCAGCGGCTATCGGGTGGATCACTCGGTATCCTCACCGGGACAGAACCAGCGCATTCGCTTTCTGGTGCTCCACTATACCGGCGGCGATGACACCGCTGCCTTCAGGGCGCTGACCGGGAACAATGTCAGCGCCCATTATCTGGTCACGGCCGCCCCTGGCGAGTATCAGAATCAACCCGTGGTGATGCAGCTGGTCGATGAGAACAGGCGGGCTTGGCATGCCGGCGTGAGCAGCTGGGGAGATCGCATCAATCTCAACGACACCTCCATTGGCATCGAGATCGTCAATCGCGGCCACTACCCCTCGCCCGATGGCATGGTGTGGGACCCCTACAGTCGAGCCCAGATCGAGCTGGTCACGGCGCTGGCACGCGACATCGTTGATCGCTACCACATCGCCCCGGAAAACGTGCTGGGACACAGTGACATTGCCCCGGGCCGCAAGGTGGATCCGGGCCCGTTCTTTCCCTGGCAGCGCCTTTATGAGGCCGGTGTTGGCGCCTGGCCCGAGCGTCATGTCGTGACGCGCTATCAGCGCGAGCTGAGTGCCTCCCCCTTGTCCATGGCACAGTTGCAGCGCGCCCTTGGTCTCTGGGGGTATCCGGTGAGCGTGACCGGCACGTATGACGAGCCGACCCGCAAGGCGCTGGGCGCCTTTCAGATGCACTTTCGACCGGCCGATACGCACGGCAATGTCGATGTGGAAAGTCAGGCCATTTTGCTGGCATTGCTGGAACGCTACCACGGGCTGGCCGATGTTCGTGCCGTGCATCAGTAGCGTACGATCAGGCCGTGAAGGCATGAGACCGCGCCCGATGATCAGTCAGGCGCCTTTTCCATACGGGTGGCAGGGAAGATACAGCGAAAGCAGGCGCCCTCGCCGGGCCGGCTTTCGATATCGAGCCAGGCGTCGTGGCGCAGCAGCACGTGCTTGACGATGGCAAGTCCCAGGCCGGTGCCGCCGCTGGCCACCGAACGGCTCTTGTCGACCCGGTAGAAGCGCTCGGTCAGCCGCGGCAGATGCTCCGGAGAAATGCCGTCGCCGTCATCAATGACTTCTATGGCGGCACCGTCCTTGTCCCATCGACGATACACGATGGTGATGTGACAGCCCGGTGACGTATAGCGCACGGCGTTGTAGATCAGATTGGACAGGGCGCTTCGCAGCTCCTCGACATCGCCGAACACCCGGCGGCTCTCCTCGATCCGGCAGGTGATCTCGTGGCTGCCGGCAGACAGCTCCTGTCCGTCCTCGGCAATCTGCTCGCACAGTGCGGCCATGTCGATCGAGCGCTCGTTGTGTTGGCGCTCGCTGGTTTCCAGTCGCGACAGGGTCAAAAGATCCTCGACCAGATGCTGCATGCGCACGGTCTGTTCTTCCATGCGGCCCAGGCCGCGCTTGTAGGAGGCAGGGAGCGCGCCATCGTTGTCTTGCCAGGTTTCAACGTAGCCGGTCAGCACCGTGAGCGGCGTGCGAAGCTCGTGCGAGACGTTGGCCACGAAATCCCGCCGCGTCTGTTCCAGGCGCTGCAGCCGGGTGACATCGTGAATGATCAGAAGGCGTTCGTCATCGCCGAAGCGGGTAATCTGGCACGACAGGGTGCGCGCCTCATTGGTGGGCGCATCGATCGTGATCGGCTCGCTGTAATCCATTTTGCGAAAGTAGCGGATAAAGGCAGGGTCGCGCAGGTAGTTGGTCAGGTGATGGCCGCGATCATGGCGATTGTCCAGTCCGACTAGACGCTCGGCGGCGCTGTTCCACCAGTCCAGACAGCCGCGTGAATCGAGCATGATCACCCCTTCGCTCATCGACTCGGCCGATTCCTGAACGCGCTTTAACACCGAGCGCAGGCGATTTTGCAGATGCTGCTGACCCTTTTGATAGCGATAGAGGCGGTCAAAAAGATCGCCCCACACCCCTTCTCCATCGGGCGGGCGCTGATCCACCGGCGCTTCCAGCCAGCGGTAGAGGCGTTTGAGGTGTCGAAGGGTAAAGGCGAGATGGATCCCCAGACCCAGGGCGATGCCCCACCCGGGATAGCCCAGCAGGGTGCCCAGAATGGCGAAGCAGACGACCAGATAGGACAGCCGCCAGAGTTCATTGAGCCAGTAATGCATGCCGGCTACCGCGACGAAAAGCGGTAGCCGGTACCGCGCACGGTCTGCACCAGATGCTGATGGGCATCACCCAGCACCTTGCGCAGACGGCGAATGTGCACATCCACCGTACGCTCCTCGACATAGACATTGCCGCCCCAGACCTGATCAAGCAGCTGGGTGCGGGTGTAGGCACGTTCCTGATGGGTCATGAAAAACTGCAGCAGACGGTATTCGGTCGGCCCGATCTCCAGTGCCCTGCCGTCGACGCTGACGCGATGGCTGACGGGGTCGAGCAGCAGCCCGCCCACCTCGACGGTCTCCTCGACGCCGGCCGGCGTGGTACGACGCAGCACGGCCTTGAGGCGGGCAATCAGCTCGCGCGGGGAAAAGGGCTTGGTGATGTAGTCATCGGCGCCGCTTTCAAGGCCCTGCACCTTATTGTCTTCTTCACTGCGCGCCGTCAGCAGCACGATCGGGATATCGCGGGTGATGGGGTCGCGCTTGAGCCGTCGGGCCAGATCGATCCCGCTGACGCCGGGCAGCATCCAGTCCAGTAAAATCAGGTCGGGACGTTCATCGACGACCAGTTCATGGGCGGTGATGGCATCCTCAGCCTCGAGAATGCGAAAGTCCGCCATCTCGAGCGCCATGGCAATCATTTCGCGAATCGGCGCTTCGTCGTCGACGATTAAAACGGTTCTGGACATGAATGGCTTCCCCTGCCGGATAACGGGCCGGGACGATAGGCGCTCTATGGCACTGTTGATCGTCCCGGTCATATGATCGTCATTCAAACGTCTTCATATGACAACTTTATGACAGCACCACCGGGTATAACACTGTTGCTTCCCAGGAACTAAGCCTGCCAGGTCGCCAGCGCGATACCGGCAAACAGCAGCACGCCCACCCAGTGATTGTTCAAAAAGGCCTGAAAGCAGCCCTCACGGGTGCGCGTGCGACAAAGGCGCTGCTGATGGACAAACACGGCGGCAATGGCCACCAGTGCTGCCCAGTAAAAGCCATCAAGCCCTGCAAGACTGCCCACCACAGCCAGCAGCATCAGCATCAACACCTGCAGCGCGCCCTGAATGACCAGGTCCATGCGACCGAACAACACGGCGGTCGACTTGATACCGATTTTCAGGTCATCGTCACGATCGACCATTGCATACCAGGTGTCATAGACCAGCGTCCAGACGATGTTGGCGAAAAAGAGCCACCACGCCACGGCCGGGACATGGCCCTGCTCGGCGCCAAAGGCCATCGGAATGCTCCAGCCAAAGGCTGCTCCCAGCACCACCTGCGGCAGGTGGGTATAGCGCTTCATGAACGGATAGCTGGCGGCCAGCGCGGCTGCGCCAAAGGACAGCATGATGGTAAAGGCATTGGTGAAGCACACCAGTACGAAGGCAATGGCCAGCAGCGCAAAGAACAGTATCAGTGCCTCACGCGCACTGATGCGCCCGGTCGCCAGTGGGCGGTCATGGGTGCGCTTGACGTGGGCATCGAAGTTACGATCGGCATAGTCATTGATCACACACCCCGCCGCGCGCATGACGTAGACCCCGGCAATGAAGATGATCAGGTTATGACGCGTGGGCAGGCCATCACCGGCCAGCCACAGCGCGGCCAGCGTCGGCCACATCAAAAGCCAGGTGCCGATGGGGCGGTCGAGTCGGGTCAGGCGCATGAAGTCGGGGAGTCGAGCGAGGGGCGACGGCATCGTCGGGGCTCCAGTCAGCGTAAAACGAGAAGGTCAGCGTGAGCACAGGAGTCTACCCGAAATGACGCGGCGTCGAGCCCTTCACGTGTGATGGCCGCTGGCACCGGGTAAAGCGCTCGTGCACGAAATACTCCTGTACCAGCAGCGGCGCTCGCCCGACGCCCAGGGCAAACAGCGAGCGCCGCCCCCACGTTACGGGCAGGGCCAGAAATCCGGGAGCGGCCCGGATCATCTCGAGACTGGAACGCTGTACGATGGCCTTGCGCGGTGCGCGGGCGCTTCTGGCAAAAAGCTGATGCCCCAGCGCCTGTGTCCCAAGCCCGGTCATCCAGGGCGGACAGGCCTTGAGCGCCATGACCGAACGTGCGGCCACCAGCACCTCGCCTTCGGCTTCCAGTGTAACTTCCCGTCGCCAGACCCGCTGCCCGGCCTTCTGGCCCAGCGCCGCCAATTCGTCACGACGGCCGCGCCCCGGCCCCTGCGCATGTAGACGCACCGTGATGGGCGCTCCAGCCCAATGGGCCAGTCGGGCCGTAAGCGAGTCACGCGAGTCCATCAGGGTTCTGAGCGGGTCTTCAAGATAAACGCCGGACAGTGCCACCGGCTGCCAGTGTGTAAAAGAGGGAGAAAACCGGGAAGATTCGGGCATGGGTGAAACATCCGAAAGGGGGCCATCGGGTATCTTTTTGTACCCGGAGGGTAAAAATATCATCCATTAGGCCCGATAAACGCCACAAAGTGCCATTTTGTGCAGTTTTGGCTGGCGTGAAGCAGGGCGGCGTTGCTAGTCTAGGCCGGTCGAACAGTGTTCGCCCTGCAAGGCCGGCCTCATGGCGCTGGTGCAGGGCAGTGAGCGACCCTTCGCGCACCCTCTTGCAGTGTGCGAATTCGATATAACAATGGGCGGCACCAAAAATCGCCATGTTATTGCCCAACCAGGAGGCGTTATGCGCAAACCAGAACTCGCCGCGGCCATTGCCGAGCAGGCGGATCTTTCAAAGGACAAGGCAGGTCAGGTACTCAACGTCGTCCTCGACGAGATTACCCGCAGTGTTGCCAAGGGTGAAGATGTCACCCTGATCGGGTTTGGTACCTTCACCGTACGTGAGCGCGCCGCGCGTACCGGCAAGAACCCGCAGACCGGCAAGGAAATCCAGATTCCTGCCAGCAAGAACGTTGCGTTCAAGGCCGGCAAGGGTCTCAAGGACGCCGTTTCCAAGAAGTAATCCCTTCAAAAGGGTTACGGCGTTGATATCACCGGCTGCCCCAGGGCAGCCGGTGTTGTTTTATCAGGCCGTGGCCAGACGTGCGGCCCTGACACCGCGGGACAGTTCACGCACCAGCGCATGCACGTCCCGGGTGCCGGCTTCCACGCTGTCAGCCTGCTCGATGCAACTGATCAGCGCCGAACCCACCACCACGGCATCGGCAAAACGACCGATGGCGGCGGCCTGCTCGGCGCTTCGAATGCCAAAGCCCACGGCAATCGGCAGGTCGGTATGGGCGCGAATGCGGGTAATCGAGCGCTCGACGCTTTCCGGCGTGGGGGCCGCGGCGCCGGTAACGCCGGCCACCGAGACGTAATAGATAAAGCCGGAGGTGTTTTCCAGCACCCGTGGCAGACGCTTGTCATCGGTGGTGGGCGTGGCCAGACGGATGAAGTCGATGCCGGCCCGCGCGGCCGGCAGGCACAGTTCCCCGTCGTGCTCCGGCGGCAGATCCACCACGATCAGCCCGTCGATGCCGGCCTCACCGGCATCCTTCAAGAAGGCCTCGACGCCGTAACGGTAGATGGGGTTGTAATAGCCCATCAACACGATTGGCGTGTCCTGATCCTCGCGGCGAAACTCGCGTACCATCTCAAGCGTTTTCTGCTGGGTGTGCTGACCCTTCAGCGCGCGCAGGGCGGCCTTCTGAATCGACGGGCCATCGGCCATCGGGTCGGTGAACGGCATGCCCAGTTCGATGATGTCGGCACCGGCCCCGGGCAGGCCCTTGAGCGTGTCGAGCGAGGCCTGATAGTTCGGATCGCCGGCCATGGTAAAGGTGACCAGTGCGGCACGGTCTTCTGCCTTCAAGGCCTCGAGGCGGCGAGTAATACGTGTGGCCATTATTCGGTCTCCCCGGTTTTTTTCGCCACGTCATGCGGCGGCTGCATGTCATCGATCCGGCCGGGTTCGGCGGCCTCAACCGTGGTGTTCGGCAGTTTTTCAGTGTCGCCGTGCTGCTCGAGCCAGTTGGCAACGCTTGCCATGTCCTTGTCGCCACGCCCGCTCATGTTGAGCACGATCAGATGATCCTCGGGCAGCTCGGGGGCGATCTTTCTTAAATGCGCCAGCGAGTGCGCTGATTCCAGCGCCGGAATAATGCCCTCCAGCTCGCAGCAGAGCTTGAAGGCCTGAATCGCCTCATAATCGGTGATCGAGACGTACTCGACGCGCTTTTGGGTATGCAGCCAGGCGTGCTCGGGGCCGATGCCCGGATAGTCCAGACCCGCCGAGACCGAGTGGGCATCGGTGATCTGACCGTCGATGCTTTGCAGCAAAAAGGTGCGATTGCCGTGTAATACGCCCGGCTCGCCGCCGTTGAGACTTGCCGCATGCTCGCCGGTCTCGATGCCATGACCGGCCGCTTCCACCCCGATCATGCGCACGCTTTCGTCATCGAGCATCGGATGGAAAAGGCCCATGGCGTTGGAACCGCCGCCGATGCAGGCCATCAGCGTGTCCGGCAGGCGCCCTTCCTTTTCCAGAATCTGCTCGCGGGTTTCCCGTCCAATCACGGACTGGAAATCACGTACCATCGCCGGATAGGGATGCGGACCGGCCACCGTACCGATCAGGTAGAAGGTGGAGTCCACATTGGTGACCCAGTCACGCAGCGCCTCGTTCATGGCGTCCTTGAGCGTGCCGGTGCCGGATTCAACCGGGATGACCTCGGCGCCCAGCAGCTTCATGCGAAAGACGTTGGGCTGCTGGCGCTCGATGTCGGTGGCGCCCATGTAGACCACGCACTCCATGCCAAAGCGTGCCGCTACCGTGGCGGTGGCGACGCCGTGCATGCCGGCGCCGGTCTCGGCGATGATGCGCTTTTTGCCCATCTTGCGCGCCAGCAGGATCTGACCGATGCAGTTGTTGATCTTGTGCGCGCCGGTGTGGTTCAGGTCCTCGCGCTTGAAGTAGATCTTCGCCCCGCCCAGATGTTCGGTCAGGCGCTGCGCGTAATACAGCGGCGTGGCACGGCCGATGTAGTCGCGCTGATAGCCTTCAAGCTCGCGGCGGAAGGCCTCGTCGGTGCGTGACCACTCCCAGGCCTCCTCGAGTTCGAGAATCAGGGGCATCAGGGTTTCAGCGACGAAGCGGCCGCCGAAATCGCCGTAGAAGCCGTTGGCGTCCGGGCCCCTTGAAAAGCGTGTGATGGCATCAGTAGCAGACGACATGGTGATCTCCCTGTCTGTCACAAAGGTCGGTCATGAAAGCCCGAGCTCGTAAAATGGGTATCGATGCGAACATCGATGATGCCCCTATCGTGACAGCTCCGGGCGCGGTATAACATCGATAAATTTGCCACAACCATTGAGAAAATCTCACATCGACATGCTGGATTCACTGCCCCCGCTTAACGCCCTGAAGGCTTTTGAAGCCGCTGCCCGGCTGGGCAGTATCACGGCCGCCGCTCAGGAGCTGAGTGTCACCCACGGCGCCGTCAGCCGCCAGATTCGTGCGCTGGAGGCACACCTTGAGACCGCCCTTTTTGAGCGGGCCGGCCGCGGGCTGGTGTTGACCCGCCACGGCCGCCAGCTCCACGCCGGTGTCAGCGAGGCCTTTGCCACGCTGCGTTCAAGCTGCCGCGCCCTGAGCCGCGAGATCGAAGGAGCGCCCTTTACGCTGGCCTGCCCGGGGAGTCTGCTGGCACGCTGGTTGATTCCGCGGCTGGATCGGCTGCATCGCGAGCTGCCCGCACTCAGGCTCAATGTGCTGGCCAGTGACGGCGAGCCCGACCCCAGGCGCGGCGATATCAGCGCGGCGCTGGCCTTTATTGCGCCGCCCTGGCCGTCCGACATGCAGGTCATCGAGATTGCCGCCGAGACGATCGGCGCCGTCGCCGCCCCCAACATCGCCGCTCGACTGTCAGGACGTCCGTTCGAGGCGCTGTTTGAGGAAACCATTCTGGAGACCACCTCGCGTCTCCAGGCCTGGCCACAGTGGGCTCAGGCCTGCGGGCTCGATGAGGCGGCGCTGGCCGGGGCACGCCAGACCGGCCAGCGCTTTGAGCATCTCTACTATCTGCTGGAGGCGGCGCTGGCGGGCCTGGGGGTGGCCATCGCGCCGCGGCTGGTGATCGAGGGCGATCTGCAAAGCGGTCGGCTGGTGGCGCCCTGGGGGTTTGTCGACACCGATGCACGGCTCTGTCTGCTGCTGGGGCGCGGTACGTCACTGCAAAGCGGTGAGCAGCTGGCAGCGTGGCTGCGCCATGAACTGACGGCGCCGGCATGAGCTGGCGGTGTCATTGAGCAATAACGTTCAAGCCTTGTGAGGTCGATACCCTTTAAGCTTCGAGTCTGACGCTTTGGGACTGACGTTTTGGGACTGACGTTTTGAGAGTGACGCCCCGGGAGAGCCATCATGAGCCGCGCGTTCGAGTTTCAGTTTTCCAGTAGTCGACATGTACCGACGCTCAAGGTACTGCGTGCCTCGATCGAGGATTTTCGCTACGACCGCCATGCGCATACGGAGTATGCCTTCGGCGTCACGCTGGCTGGGCGACAGGATTTTTTCAGCGCCGGCGCCTATCACCGTAACCCGCCGGGCAGCGTCATCTTTTTCAACCCCGAACAGCCCCATGACGGCGAGTCCGGTGGTGCCCAACGCCTGGATTACGTCATGGCCTATATGGCCCCCGAGGCACTGGCGACGCTGTTTGCCGAGGCCGCCGGCAACGAGCACGCCGGCAGGCTTTTAAGCCCTCATACCCTGATCACGGACCCGGTGTTGCGCGATGCCATTCTGGCGCTGGCGCGATTGGTCCGGGAAGGCATTGGCAGTCGGATCGATCAGGAGGATCTGCTCCAGCAGATTGCCGTACGAATGGTGCAGCGTGCCGGGCGCTATCAGCCGTCGTTGCCTGTGAACAGGCGGCCCGATCGCCTGTTGATGCGCGCCTGTGACTACATTCGTGACCATCTTGATCAGGAGCTATCGCTGGAGCGCATCAGCGCGGCCGCGAACCTATCCCGATATCACTTTCTACGCCTTTTCCACGCCCAGTTCGGCATGACCCCTCATCAGTATGTGATCAGCTATCGCATCGATGCCGCGCGCGGCGCGCTGGAAGCGGGCGCCACGCCCGGCGAGGTAGCCCTGCGCTACGGATTTGCCGATCACAGTCACTTCAATCGGCGCTTCAAGCGCATCCACGGCGTCACGCCCTTTCAATACCAGCAAAGCCTCGCCCACTGATTCGGAATCTCCTCTCATGCTTGCGATCATCGTTTATGCCCTGGGCATCATGTATTCGCCCGGGCCCGTGAACCTGCTCTGCCTCAATATGGGTCTGCATGGTCAGGCCCGACGCGCCATTGGTTATTACCTGGGCGTGGGGCTGGCCATGTTGCTGCTTTTTCTGCTGTTTGGAGTCGCCGGCGCGGCCTGGATCAAACCCGGTGTGCTGGCCGTGTTCGGGGCGCTGGGCTGCGTCTATATCCTCTATCTTGCCTTTAAAATCGCGCGTTCCAGCATCGACCCCAACGCACTTGGTGGCGCGCCGCGCGCGATGACCTTCCGCGATGGCCTGCTCATGCAGCTGGGCAATCCCAAGGGCGTGGTGGCCACGCTGCCGATCGCCACCCTTCAGTTTCCGGCCGTCGGCATTCACGGCGTAGGGCTGGTCGTCTGGTCGCTTGGACTTGCTGCACTGGCCGTGGGGGCGCCGAGCAGCTATGCCGCCCTGGGGGCGCTGCTGGGCCGCCGACTGGAGAGTACACGACTGCTCCAGGGCATCAATCTGATGATGGCGGCGCTGTTGGTCGGGGTGGCACTCTCCATGGGATGGGAGCATGTCTGGGTGCCGCTGATGGCATCGTCCGGTCAGGCGTGAGTCGTCAGGGGGTATCTGGCCTGCGCTAATCGAGGCGCTGTCGGTAAAGTTCACTGGCGCGCGTCAGGTGATTGCCCATCGCACGCGCGGCGCCCTCGACGTCATGTCCCGAGAGATAGTGAACGATCTCCCGATGCTCTCTGAGCGTGACGTCCTCGGCGCCCTGAAAACTGATGATCGCGGCGTGATAGTCCTTGAGCCAGTGCAGCATGCCGCGGGCGGTTGCTGCGAAGATGGGATTGCCGGTCATGTCGGCAATCGCATGATGAAAGGCCATGTCGCAATCGATAAAGGCCGCCCCGGTCTGCTGTTGCTCCATCTCATCGACCAGTGACTCAAGGTGGGCAATGTCCTCGGGCGTGGCCCGGGCCGCGGCCATGCGCACCATGCCGGTTTCAAAAAAAAGGCGCGCCTGTATGAGGTGGCTGATGTTCTCCTCGGAGCCCGACAGCAGAAGTCGCGCGGTGGTGTCGAACTGATCAATCATCGAGGTGACGCTGAATTCGCTGACGCGGGCACGCTCACCGTGTGAAATGGTGATCAATCCCCGTGAAGCCAGGCTCTGCATCGCCTCACGCACGGCCGGGCGACCCACGCCGAAGCGGGTCATCAGCTCGCGTTCGGGCGGCAGCTGATCCCCCGGGCGCAGCGCCCCGCCGCGAATATCTTCCAGCAGTCGATCCAGCACTTCGTCGGAAAGCTTGCGCCGTCGAATCGGCTCATTGGAGGTTGGGAACATCGAAGCGATTTCCTTGTATCGAACACGTCGTCATGACCAGCGCCTTGGCGTCATGACCGTATGATGGGCAGCCGCCTCGTAGGCGGCGTCGACCAGTGCCAGCGTATTGTAATTGTCCCTGCCCGAGGTATCGGCTTCAATGCCTGCGCGATGACATTCAAGCCAGTGGGTCTGAAAGGCCACCACACTTTCCTGAATGATGGTCCAGGGCGGTGTGCTCCAGTCCGGGCCGTGCGAGGTCACCTCATGGCACTGGCAGCCGTCGCGGGTATGAATATAAATCCTTTCGTCTGCCGTCAGGCGCAGCGAGCCATGGGGACCATCGACTTCAATCAGCGTCTGCGGGAAGGGGTCGGGCGTGAGATGGGTGGCGTAGCTGCAGTCGACGATCGAGGTGGCGCCGCCGTCATGACGCAGCATTATGGTAGCGACGTCCTCACCGGCAATATCGGGATTGACGCGATTCGTCTCGCAGCTCAGTCGGCTGACATCGCCAAAGAGTGCGCGGGCGATATCGAGCACGTGAATACCCAGATCCTCGATGATAAAGCGCTCGACACGGGCCAGATAGGGCTGGTTTTGATAGACATCAAAACCGTTGCGATAGCTGATACGCCCGAAAAAGGGCGTGCCGATCTCATTGTCATGCACCCGGCGGATCACCTCGCGCACGGCGTACTGCCAGCGAAAATTCTCGTGAATGCTCAGGCTCACGCCCTTTTGCTCGCAGTATTGAATCAGCGCTTTTGCCCGATCGGGAGATCCGGCAAAGGGTTTCTGGCAGATGATGGCCACGCCATGATCGGCAGCCAGTCTGACCAGGGCCGCATGAGCCGGCGTGGGCGCGGCAATATCAACAAAATCGAGCCGGCACTGCTCTAAAAGGGTTTTGGCCTCGGCAAAGGCATGGGCGACGCCAAAGACTGTCTGAAAGTGCTCACGCCGTACCGGGTCCGGGTCGCATACCGCCACGATGTCCACTTCTGCCAGCGACTGCCAGGCCCGCATCTGATTTTCGGCAAAAAAGCCGCAGCCGATCAGGGCACCTTTCATGCTGTTTCTCCCTTCATGTTGGCTCTCTCTCGGGCTATTCCCGGCGGCCGGTATGGCACGCTCCCCTGATCAATTAAGGCCGGTGATGGTGATGATGTCATCATACCAATGGTCGAATATCGGTTGGCTCCTCCCGTTACTATGCTCGATATCAATAATCCTGTCCGGGAGAAAAAAATGGACGATAGCGGTCGGCGGGAACGGCATTACGGCACGGCGCTGGTCGAGCCACAGGTCACGCATCACGAGGTGGGCGCGCTGTCGCTTGGGCATCAGGCCGGTGCCCTGCGCGCGCTCTGCTGCCGCAATATCGAGTGTGTGCGCGGCATTCGCCCGGTCATTCGTGATGACCAGTGGGGCACGCATCACCTCACAACCTTGACCGAGCGTGTAACCTCTGATCCAGCGAGCCTGCAGCTGGTCCATGAGTTTGAGACGGCCGGGCGTGCGCTGTCTGGCCGATTTGAAGCACACGTCAGCGCCTGCGGCGTCGAGGTCGCCCTGACTCTGACGGTGGCCCGTACTCTGACCACCTGTCGCAGTGGATTGATCGTACTGCTGCCCCTTGCCGGTGTGGTCGGTTATCCCGTGCAGATCACACACGGCGATGGCACCCAAAAAGCGTCACGCTTTCCCGAACTTGTCAGCCCCGGCCAGCCCTTTTTCGATATCAAGGAACTGAACTACACGGTGCAGCATGGCCCCACCGTTCGACTGTCATTTGAAGGCGAGGTGTTCGAGATGGAGGATCAGCGCAACTGGTCGGATGCCTCCTTCAAGATCTATAGCCGCCCGCTGGCCTGGCCCACGCCCTATACAATTGAAGTCGGTCAGACAGTGGTGCAGGAAGTGTCGATAAAGATCCAGGAGAAAAACCATGACGTCCACTGATGTTCACCGGTGCACGCCTGACCTGCTGGCGGATCGATGTTTGCCGCTGATCGGCTGCGGGCTTTGGCTGGATCGTGAGCTGAATGTCTCTCGTCTGGAGCGCTACCTGAGCGCCCTGCAACCGCATCATCTTGATATCGTACTGGATGTGGCCCTGCCGGAGACCTGCGCGCGGCTGGGCGCCGTCATGATGCTGTGCAGTGCACACGGCGTAGCGCCCTGGCTATATGTGATCTGTGATGATGACGCGCCCGAGGCCGACCTGGCACGGCTGGCCCACTGGCTTGAGGAAGCCGGCGTGTCACCGGCCGGCATGCTGGTGACGCCTCGGGCCTATCTCAACAGCCATCAACCTGAAGGCCCCTGGCCTGAAGGGGCCGATCCTGAAATGGTCCGAACACTGGCGCGGCGGTACTGGCCCGGTATCCCACTGGGCGGCGGCTTTCCGACCTACTTTACCGAGCTCAACCGCTGCCGCCCTGACCCGGAGGGCATCGATTTCATTACCCACGCCCTCTCACCGATTGTTCATGCCGCCGATGATGTCTCGGTCATGGAAACGCTGGAAAGCCTGCCGCATATCTTCAAAAGCGCTCGGGCGCTGGCGCCGAACTGCCCCTATCGAGTGACCACCACGGCCATCGGGGCCTGGACCAACCCTTATGGCAAACAGCTCACGTCCAGCGATGGTCATGAGCGCGTCACGCTCGGTGATCGCGACCCTCGCCAGCGAGGGCTTTTTGGCGCGGCCTGGCAGGCAGGGGTGGTCGCTCGTGCCGCGCAAGGGGGAGTAGAAGCGCTGACGCTCTCCTCGCTGGGCCCACCCTTTGATATCGCTGGTTCCGTGCCGTATCCGCTCTTTCACGTGCTGCGCGGGCTGATACGCGGAAGCGGTCGGCCATTGCTGATCTGCCCTGACATGCCCTCTGAAGTGGCCGCCGTGGGCTGGCAATCCGCTGAAGGCACCTGTGATGAGCTGTGGCTGGCCAATCTTTCGACTGAACCGGTCACTCTGGCCCTTCAGGGCGTCGACGTACGTGCTGCGGCCCTGCTGGACACGCATGCCCCGCTTGAAGACGTACAGTGGATGGACCGTCTACAGCCGGTATCCTCGCCGATCATGCTGCCGGCCTTCGGGGTCCTGCGGCTGTTGCTTGAATGAGCTTCGACGTGCATGTGCGACCTGAGTCGTATTGCATCAGTGGTATGATGAGATGATGATCACACCCTGCCTGGCCAGGCTCACATAAAGTCAGTCGCGACAAGGACGACCGACTTTTGCCCATTCATACCGGTTCACTGCCGTTGAAACGGCAGCGGGAGTGAAGTGATCATGTCTCACGCGTCCAATGATGCCGTGGCGGCGTCTGCCATTCGAAAGGTCGCCCTTCGCCTGGTGCCCTTCGTGGCACTCATGTTTTTCATCAACTACCTCGACCGTACCGCGATCTCGTTTGCCGCCCCCAACGGCATGAACAGTGACCTGGCCCTGAGCGCGGCACAGTTCGGTTTTGCCTCCGGCATCTTCTTTCTGGGATATATCCTGCTGGAAGTGCCCAGCAACATGGCACTTCACCGCTTTGGCGCGCGCAAGTGGCTGGCTCGCATCATGGTGAGTTGGGGTCTGGTGGCGCTGCTCTTTACCTGGGTGGACAGTGCCAGGGGGCTTTATGCCCTGCGTTTTGCCCTGGGCGTGGCCGAGGCCGGCTTTTTCCCGGGCGCGATCCTGTTTCTGAGTCTCTGGGTGCCGTCGCGCTATCGCAGCCGCATTCTGGCGCTTTTCTATCTGGCTCAGCCGCTGACCACCGTGATCGGCGCGCCGCTGGCGGCCTCACTGATTCAGCATGACGGGGTCTTTTTCGGCCTGGCGGGCTGGCGCTTCATGTTTTTTGGGGTGGCTATCCCGGCGATCATCATGGGGGTCGTTGCCTGGTTCTATCTGGCAGACCGCCCCGCCGATGCCCGCTGGTTGAGCGTTGAAGAAAAGCGCTGGCTGACCGAGGAGCTGGCTCGCGAGTCGCGTGAGAAAAGCGGTGGTGATCATGGTCGTCACGGCCTGAAAATTGCCTTTACCAACGCACGGGTCTGGACGCTGGCGCTGATCTATTTCGGCTTCATCTATGGGCTTTATGCGCTGGCCTTCTTCCTGCCCACCATCATCGGCGGTTTTGAAGCGCAGTTCGGGACCCAATTCGATTTAATGCAAAAGGGGCTGATCACCGCGATTCCCTACCTGCCGGCCGCGATCGTGCTCTATCTCTGGTCGCGCGATGCGACTCGACGCGGCGTGCGCAGCTGGCATGTGGCCCTGCCCGCCTTTACGGGGGCCATCAGCGTGCCGCTGGCGCTTTTCATGGATTCCCCGGCCGCGACTGTGGCCGTCATTACCATCACTGCCTGCTCGATCTTTGCTGCCCTGCCCAATTTCTGGACGCTGCCGACCCGCTTTCTGGATGGCGCGGCCGCCGCTGCAGGTGTGGCCCTGATCAACACGGTCGGCAACATGGCCGGTTTCTCGTCGAGCTATCTCACCGGCGCCCTGCATGACCTGACCGGCGGCTATACCGTGCCGATGTTCGTGGTCGGCGGTTTCATGCTGATGTCGGGCATTTTAATGCTGGCCATCAGTCGCGTTCCCCGGCCCGATGCAGGCATGCGGCCCTCTCATGTCGGCGCCCAGACCCACTGATTCATTCGGAGACACCATGGCCATTGGTTTGAGTACCTACGCCTTTTTCTGGCGTGGATCGGAGCAGGTCCAGACGCCCATGACGCTGGAGGCGATGCTGGAAGAGACGGCCGAGCTGGGCGGGAAGGTCTTTCAGATCTGTGATTACCCGGCCATCGAGACCTTTGACGAGGCGCGCCTGACGGCGCTGCGCGACCGGGCAAGAACGCTTGGTATCACCCTTGAGCTGGGCACCCGCGGCATCGCCCCCGAGCATCTTGAGCGCTATCTGGCTCTTGCCCATGTGCTGGGCGTGCGTTTGATTCGCAGCATGCTGTATGCCGGTGAGGATCGTCCGACGCTGGAGCAAGCCATACAGCGGCTCGAGCAGATCCTGCCAGCACTCAGACAGCAGCAGGTCACGCTGGCGCTGGAGACCTACGAGCAGGTCAGCGTCGAGACGTTAATGACGGTCATCGAGACGGTCGATGATGACCACATCGGCGTTTGTCTGGACCCGGGCAACTGCGTTGCGGCACTTGAGCTGCCAGAAGCGGTCATCGCCCGCACGGCGGGTCGGGTGGTCAATCTGCACATCAAGGACTTTGCCTTCTCGCGTGCCCCCGGCTGGGTCGGCTTTCAATTGACCGGCTGCCCGCTCGGCGAAGGGCTTTTACCGCTGAAGGCGATGCGCGAGGCGGTCAATCCCGAGGCGCGAGGCATCAACGAAATTTTCGAACACTGGCTGCCCTGGCAGCAGGACGAAGCGAGTACCTGTGCGATGGAAGCACAGTGGACCCGGCACAACATGGATTTTTTAAGGAGTCATCATGGATAACATTTATCAGCACATCGCGATGGTCGGCGCCGGCGGCAAGATGGGCATGCGCATCTCTGCCAACCTCGAAGGCAGTAGCAGCCGGATTTACTACTGTGAAAATGCCCCCGCCGCGCAGGAAAAAATGCGTGAGGCTGGCCGTGAGGTCAGCGATATCGAACAGGTCATCGAGCAGTGCGACCTGGTGATTCTGGCGGTGCCCGATATCGTTTTGGGCAAGGTTTCCGAGCAGCTGGTCCCGCGCATGAAGGCCGGCGCCACGGTGCTCACACTCGACCCGGCCGCTGCCTATGCCAATCTGCTGCATCAGCGCGACGAGATTCACTACGCGGTCGCCCACCCCTGCCACCCGTCGGTCTTTCTGGAGCGTCGCAGCGACGAAGAATGGGCCGATGCCTTTGGCGGCAGTGCCGCCACACAGTCGGTGGCGGCTGCCTTCGAGCAGGGCAGCGACGCAGAGCGGGCCTCGCTTGAGACGGTGATCTGTCAGATGTATGGCCCGGTCGACAAGGTGCACTGGATGACCGTGACGCAGCTGGCCTATCTGGAACCGACGCTGGTGGAGACCGTAGCCTGCATGGTGGGCACCTTCATGAAGGAAGCGCTGGATGAGACGGTGGAGCGCACCGGCGTAGCCCGTGAGGCGGCCGAGGCGATGCTTTACGGCCATATCCAGATTGCGCTCGCCGTGGCGTTTCGCAGCACCAATCCGTTCTCGGATGCCTGCATGATCGCCATCGACTACGGGCGTGAAAATATCCTGAAGGATGACTGGAAAAAGATTTTTGAGCAGGAAGAGCTCGACAAGGTCATCGCACGGATGCTCAAGATCGATCAGGTGCGTCGCGACCCGCAGATCTCTTAAGCGCTCGCCGGATCCTGGCCGGTCAGGCATCGCCCTGCGCCAGCCATGAAATCACCCTGGGGCCGGACAGCTGTTGTCCGGCCCTGCCTGTTTTTATGAGCCCTTTTGTTGCTGCCTGATTGGCAGGACGTCCCTTTAGGCAACGCTACTTCTGCTGTAAACGTTCCAGCGCGCGACGGTAGGCACCGCTTCTCACCGCCCGGCTGATCATCGGCATCGCGCTCTTGATTCCGGTACGCACCGCCTGTCGCTTAAGGCGCGACATTCGCAGTTCAAGCATCTCATTGGCCCAGTCCGGAAGCAGATCGATCCCCGCCTGCATAAAGAGCGCCCCGGCCGGACGCAGCACGAGATTGCGCGGCGGCGCATCCAGCAGCACCTCAATGACCTCTTTGGTGCGCGCATCACAGATCAGCTCAGGACGTGTCCGAGCAAGATAGTCCTCTACTGCAGCGCGGCTGTCCGGCACATTACGTGCGCCGAGTGCCTCGGCAATGCAGGCGGTCTCGAAAAAGTAGCGGTCCTGTTGGGTATGGCTCAGATGCGGGTTGCGATAGCGCAGATGCGCCGCCAGAAAGCGGCTCATTTCGGCGACGTGCACCCACACCAGCAGGTCGGGATCATCGGCGGCGTAGGGGCGGCCGTCAGCGGCGTGACCCTTCACGTATTCATGCACCCGGCGCACGCGCGCGATGGCAGCCTCGGCCTGCTCGAACGTGCCGAAGCTGGTGGTGGCAATGAAGTCGCTGGTGCGCCTGAGCCGCCCGATCATGTCCTCTCGAAAACGCGAGTGGTCCCAGATACCGGCCAGCGCCAGCGGATGCAGCATCTGCAGCAGCAGCGCGCTGATGCCACCGCACATCATGGGCGTGAAATCGCCGTGCAGGTTTCTGACCAGGCCGTCGCGGGGAAAGGGGCCAGGGTTTTGATCGGTGCGTGCCTGCCCCAGGCGTTGAACCATGGCATCACGCAGAAAGGTTGAGGTCATGGGCGTGTGGCTCGCGTGCGCGGCAAAAACGGCAGTGGGAGAAAGCGTCAGGGCAGTCCTGCCCCTGCTGTCAGTGTAGGACAGTACGGGAAGAACAACGGGGCGTGACGCGTCACGCCCCTGTCATGGTCCGGGCGCTAGTCTGATCACGGGCGGCATGACCCCTGTCGCCTGGCAGCATGCCACGGACCCTCAGGGAAGCCCTCTCTCATGACCACCTCGCACGTCTCAAATACCAACAATCAACACGATAGCGGGCGGCGTATCGGTCTTGCCGCGGCGCTGGCACTGGCGTTGATAGCCGGTTATTTCCTCTATATCGGCAGCGCCGACATCAGTGACGATCATACGCTGCTGTTTGTCATGGCCACGGTGATCGGGCTGTTCATGGCGTTCAACATCGGCGGCAATGATGTCGCCAACTCCTTTGGGACCAGCGTTGGCGCCGGGACGTTGAGCGTGCCGCAGGCGCTGCTGGTGGCCTCGATCTTTGAGGTCAGTGGTGCAGTGATCGCCGGTGGTGAGGTCATCTCCACGGTGCGCAGCGGCATCGTGGAACTCGACAGCATCGGGGTCACCCCGCCGGATTTTGTCTACATCATGATGTCGGCACTGGTGGCGGCGGCGCTCTGGCTGCTGTTTGCCTCCTGGCGAGGACTGCCGGTATCGACCACGCATGCCATCGTCGGCGCGATTGTCGGCAGCTCGGTCATGCTGGCGCTGCTGACCAGTGGCCCGGGGGCCGCGCTGGCGCTGGTGCGCTGGAAAGATGTCGGCATGATCGCGCTGTCCTGGGTGCTCTCGCCGCTGCTGGGCGGTGCCATGGCCTATGGGCTCTATTCGCAGATCAAGAAATACATCCTCAATTACAACGAACAGGCCGAATCGCAGCTCAACGCCATCAAGCAGGAAAAGCGCGATCGGCGTCAGCAACACAAGGCCGCCTTCGAGCGGCTCTCGGAGCTTCAGCAGGTCGCCTATACCCAGGCGATGGCGCGTGATCTGCTGGTCGTGCAGGATGAGGATTTCAAGGCTGATGAGCTGGAATCGGATCTTTACCGGGACCTGCACACCATCGATGAAAAACGCCGCCATATCGATGCCCACCATGCGCTGGAGACCTGGGTGCCGCTGGTGGCGGCGCTGGGTGCGATGCTGTTGTCGTCCATGCTGCTGTTCAAGGGTCTGGGCAATATCAGCCTGAACCTGAGCACTCTGGGCATCTGGCTGATCATGGGGATGATCGGCGCGGTGGTGTGGATGTCGACTTTCATCTTTGCCAAGACGCTCAAGGCCGAATCACTCGGGCGTGCCTCGTTTTTGATGTTCAGCTGGATGCAGGTCTTTACTGCCTCGGGCTTTGCCTTCAGCCACGGCTCCAACGATATCGCCAATGCCATCGGGCCGTTTGTGGCCATCGTCGATGTGCTGCGCACCGGGCGTATCACCGCTGAAGCGTCCATTCCGCCGCTGGCGATGCTGACCTTCGGCATTGCGCTGGTGGCCGGGCTCTGGTTTATCGGTCGTCGGGTGATCAAGACCGTCGGTCATGACCTGACCACCATGCATCCGGCGTCGGGATTTTCGGCAGAGCTTGCGGCCACTGCGGTGATCATGATGGCCACGCTGACCGGCATCCCGGTCTCCAGTACCCACATCCTGATCGGCTCGGTGCTGGGCATCGGCCTGGTCAATCGCCGCGCCAACTGGAAGCTGATGCGCCCCATCGCGCTGGCCTGGGTGATTACCCTGCCGGCGGCGGCGCTGATTGCGGCGGTGGCCTTTCTCGGTTTCCGGGCCATGAATTTGTATTGAGTGGCCTGTATTGAGTGCCCTGTATTGAACGGCTATACCTGACCGTACTGGCCGGCGGCCTCGCCCAGCCAGCGGCGAATCAACGGTTCGACCGATGCCGGGGCCTGGTCAAGCATGGCGCGGGTCAACTGGCGGACCGGGTCGAGCAGGTCACGATCCCGGGTGAGATCGGCAATTTTCATGCCGACAAGCCCCGTCTGGCGCGTTCCGAGCACTTCGCCGGGGCCGCGCAGTTCCAGATCCCGTTCGGCAATGCGAAAGCCGTCGTTGGATTCGCGCAGCACCGCCAGGCGTTCGCGGGAAGTGTCCGACAGCGGCGGGTGATAGAGCAGCACGCAAAAGCTCTCCACCTTGCCGCGCCCGACCCGGCCTCTGAGCTGGTGGAGCTGGGCCAGGCCCAGACGTTCGGGGTTTTCGATGATCATGAGACTGGCATTGGGCACATCCACACCGACCTCAATGACCGTGGTGGCCACCAGCAGGTCCAGCTCACCGTCACGAAAGGCGTTCATTACCTCGGCTTTCTCGGCGGCCTTCATGCGCCCGTGCACCAGCCCCACCTGGAATTCCGGCAGCGCCTCGGTCAGGGTGTCGCGGGTGACTTCGGCGGCCTGACAGGTCAGCACTTCGGACTCCTCGATCAGGGTGCAGACCCAGTAGGCCTGACGGCCGGCCAGGCAGGCGTTGCGAATGCGCTCGGTGACCTCGCCGCGACGCTCATCAGACACTGCCACGGTCTTGACCGGCGTACGCCCGGGCGGCAGCTCATCGATCACCGACACATCCAGATCGGCGTAGGCGCTCATGGCCAGTGTTCTCGGGATGGGCGTGGCGGTCATGATCAGCTGATGCGGCGTGGTGGTGCTGCTGCCACCGTCCGTACCGACCTCGCCCTTCCGGCGCAGGGCCAGACGCTGATGGACACCAAAACGGTGCTGCTCATCGATGACGGCCAGGCCCAGCCGCTGAAAGTGGACGTCGTCCTGAAAGAGCGCATGGGTGCCGGCCACGACCCGGGCGCGCCCTTCGCTGATCATCGCCTTGGCTTCAAGTCTGGCCTTGCCCTTGAGCTTGCCGGAGAGCCAGGCCACTTCGATGCCCAGCGGCTCGAACCAGCCCTTGAGGCTCTTGTAGTGCTGCTCGGCAAGCAGTTCGGTCGGCGCCATGAGCGCGGCCTGATAGCCACCGGCCACGGCCTGCAGCATCGCCATGGCGGCCACCACCGTCTTGCCGGATCCGACATCGCCCTGTACCAGCCGCAGCATGGGCGTGGTCTGACGGATATCGGCGCTGATCTCGCTCAAGACCCGGCGCTGGGCGCCGGTCAGCGAAAACGGCAGCTGGGTCAGAAACCGGGTGGCCAGCCCGCCGCTGGCAGGCAGGGCCGGCGCCGCATCGTCCTGAATACGCAGTCGGATGCGATAAAGGCTCAGCTGGTGGGCCAGCAGTTCCTCGAGCGCCAGCCGGCGCTGGGTAGGATGATGGCCATCGGCCAGGGTCTCCAGCGGTGCCTCCGGCGGCGGGAAGTGCAGGTAGTCCAGAGATTCGCGCAGCGCCGGCAATCGAAAGCGGGCCCGGATGGTGTCGGGAATCAGCTCCTCAAGCGTGAGGCTGCCCTGATCGAGGTGCTCAAAGGCCTGGCGGATCAGGGCGCGCAGGCGCGGCTGGGCCAGCCCTTCGGTAGTGGGATAGATCGGCGTGAGGGTCTCTTCGACCTCCTCACCGGTGTCGTCCTTTAAAAGACGATATTCGGGGTGATACATCTCGAGGCCGGTACTGCCGGAGCGCGCCTCGCCAAACAGGCGTATCCGGGTGCCACGGGCGAACTGCCCGACCTGAGCCTGGGAGAAATGGAAAAAGCGCAGCGACATGATGCCCGAGCCGTCGCGCAGACGGACCAGCAGGCTGCGCTTGCGGCCCTGGATCACGTCAGAAGCGGTCACCTCACCCTCCACCACTGCTTCACTTCCGGCACGCAGGCCCGCAATCGGGGTGACCCGGGTACGGTCCTGATAGCGCAGCGGCAGATGAAAGAGCAGATCTTCGACCACCTGCAGCCCAAGGCGCTCCAGACGCTCCCGCATCGCCGGCCCCACGCCCTTGAGCGTATCGAGATCCGTCGTGCCGCTGACCGGGGCGTGCGAGGGTGCGGCGCTCATTGCGGATTAATGGTTCGGTGGCAGGCCTTGATGGCGCGCGTAATGGCGTCAATTGCCTTGGGCCGCGGAAAGCTGGCCCGCCAGGCCAGCGCCACGGTGCGATACGGCGCCGGGTCCTTGAACGGACGCGTTTCCAGAAGTCCACTGGCATAATGGACGCTGCCGGTAGCGGACTGTGGCACCACGGTAATGCCGAGCCCCGAGGCCACCATGTGACGAATGGTTTCCAGTGAACCGCCTTCGGCGATCAGGGTATTGCCGGGCTGGTGCACGTGATCCTTGATGGTCGGGCAGGCTTCCAGCACCTGGTCACGAAAGCAGTGGCCCTCGCCCAGCATCAGCATCTTTTCGTCGTACAATACGTCCCGGTCGATCTCCTTGCGGGAGAGCCAGGCATGGCCGGCCGGCAGCAGTACCTCAAAGGGCTCTTCATAGAGCGATTTGGTCAGTACGTCGGGCTCGGCAAAGGGCAGCGCCACGATAATCACGTCCAGTTCGCCGGAGCGCAGCTTGCGCCGCAGTTCCCCGGTCAGATTCTCTTCGATGTAAAGCGGCATCTGCGGCGCTTCCTCGGAGAGTGTGGGGATCAGATGCGGGAAGAGATAGGGCCCGATGGTATGAATGGCCCCGACCCGTAGCGGACTGGAGAGCTGGTCCTTGCCTTCATTGGCCAGCTCCTTGATGGCGCTGGCCTGTTCGAGCACGCGACTGGCCTGCTCGACGATCCTTTCGCCCAGCGGGGTGACCTGGACGGTGGACTTGCTGCGCTCAAACAGCGCCACGCCCAGTTCTTCCTCCAGTTTCTTGACCGCCACCGAAAGGGTCGGCTGAGAGACGAAGCAACGCTCGGCGGCGCGTCCAAAATGACGCTCCTGGGCCAAGGTTACGATGTAACGAAGTTCTGTTAGAGTCATGTAGCAGACCGAGCCAGCACGTGGAACAGGGAGTTGTCGCATGAAGCGACCGTTCAACTCAGGGCCTTATAGTCAAACCTTATCGGCCCTATCAAGCAAGGAGCTTAGCGGGTGAATAAAACAATTCTTATCCTTGGATGCGGTGATGTCGGTACCGCACTGGGGCAGCGCAAGCTCGCGCAGGGATACCGCGTGGTCGGTGTACGTCGTCATGCAGCAGGGCTCCAGTCGTATGGCATTGACCCATTGTCGATGGACATCAACGATGAATCCGCGCTCGAAGCGCTGCCTGATGCCGACATTGTAGTCTATGCGCTCAGCGCTGACCGCTTCGAAGAGAGTGCCTATCAGGCCGCCTATGTGGATGGGCTTGATCGAGTCCTTAATGACTTTGAGCAGCGGGCTCAGCCTCCAAAGCATGTCATCTTTGTGTCCTCGACCTCGGTCTACGGTCAGCAGGAAGGCGAGACGGTTGACGAAGACAGCGAACTCGATCCCAAAAGCTTCTCCGGACGTCTTCTGGTTGAAGCCGAGCAGCGCCTGGCCGCCAGCGCCCTGCCGGGCACGTCCGTGCGCTTTTCGGGCATCTATGGTCCGGGGCGCGAGCGACTGATCGCTCAGGTGCAGGAAGGCCGCATTGCCCCCAAAAGCCCGCCGATGTACTCCAACCGCATTCACCGCGATGACTGTGCCGGCGTGCTGGACTTTCTTATCGAGCGCGCCATGAACAATGAACCGCTCGAGCCGGTTTATCTGGGCAGCGATACCGAGTCCACACCCCTGCATGATGTGATGATGTGGCTGGCCGCACGGCTCAACGTCGAACCCAGCAGTACCATCCAGTCACCGCTGCGCCGGCGCGCCAGCAAGCGCTGCGACAGCCGTCGGCTGGTCGAGGCCGGTTATCAATTCCAGTATCCGACCTTTCGCGAGGGCTATGCCCAGGTGCTCAAGGCGGCGGGCATCAAGGTCAGCGAGCAGGCCTGACGCTTTTGTAACGTATGTTCCTGACCGTCGGATCACATGAAAGGGGGCGATGGCATCAGCCATCGCCCCCTTTCATGATGCCCCGAACGGTTCGTTCGGGGCGCAGCAGTTGGGCTTTAGTCGCCCAGTACCATGACGCCTTCGGCTTCAAACTGGCTGCCCTTGGGCAGTTCCTTCACGCCCACCGCGGCACGGGCCGGATAGGGCGGCTGGAAATACTGTTCCATGACGGCGTTGACCTTTGCAAAGTGCGACAGATCCGTCAGGTAGAGGTTGAGCTTGACGACATCAGCCAGCGTGCCGGCAGCTTCTTCACACACGGCCTTCATATTCTTGAAGACCTGATGCGCCTGCTGCTCGATATCGTCGCTGACAATCTCCATGCTGACCGGGTCGAGCGGAATCTGACCGGACAGATAAATGGTGTTGCCCGCCTTGATGGCCTGCGAATACGGCCCGATGGCCTTCGGAGCCTGGTCGGTATGGATGGCGGCACGATTGCTCATGAACACTCCCTGCGTTGTTGTTGAAAACACTCTGTCAAAATTATCGAAAGCACGCTTTAAAAAACGATGATGCGTGGAATTGTCAGCTGCCGGTACGCGAGACGCGACCCACATAAGCCAGATTGCGAATACGCTTGATGATTCGCGCCAGATGAACGCGATTGCGCACCGACAGGGTCAGGTGAACGATCGACAGACGCTCATCGCGTTCTTCGATATTGATCCGCTCGATATTGGCTTCGGCGTCGTTGATCAGGCTGGCGAGCTCGGCCACCAGACCTCGGCGCGTTTCAATCTCAAGGCGCAGACCCACCGGGAAGTCATCCTCCACGGTGTCCGACCACTGCAGCGGAAAGCACTTCTCCGGATCCTCGCGGCAGTCTTCCAGGTTACCGCACTCGCTGCGGTGCACCACAATGCCGCGACCGGCACTGAGATTTCCCACGATGGTATCGCCCGGCAGCGGATAACAGCAGCGGGCAAAACTGAGCACCATGTTGCGGGCGCCGCTGATGGCCATAGCGCCCTGCTGGTCATCACTGTGCGCCTGAAGCTTTTCGGGCTCACTGTCGGCCAGACGTCGCGCCACGCTATAGGCCACGCGGCTGCCAAGGCCAATCTCTTCGAGCAGATCATCCAGTGCGTTCAGCGACAGCGCCGCCAGCAGCGCATCGATATGGCTCTGCGCCAGCGTCTCCAGCGTCAGGCCAAACGAGCTGAGCGCTTGATTGAGCAGGCGCCGGCCCAGTGCTACCGAGTCGTTGCGCTGCTGATGCTTGAGGGCGTGACGCACTGCCGAGCGGGCCTTGGCCGTGATCGTGAACGACAGCCACGCCAGGTTGGGCTGAGCGCCAGGGGCGGTGATGATCTCGACGGTCTGGCCACTTTCAAGGCGCGATGACAGCGGGGCCAGATGACGGTCGATGCGACAGGCGATGCAGCTGTTGCCGATGTCGGTGTGCACCGCGTAGGCAAAATCGATCGCCGTGGCTCCGCGCGGCAGCTCCATGATGTCGCCCTTGGGGGTAAACACGTAGGCATCATCGGGGAAAAGGTCATTTTTGACGTGTTCGATGAACTCGAGCGAATTGCCGGCGTGGCGCTGCATTTCCAGCAGACCACGCACCCATTCGCGGGCACGGGCATGGCTGCCCATGGCAATCGGGCGGTCGGTCTGGCCGGCCTTGTAGAGCCAGTGCGCGGCAATACCGTTATTGGCCATCGCCTCCATCTCGCGGGTGCGAATCTGCACCTCGATGGGGATGCCATTGGGGCCAAAGAGCGTGGTGTGCAGGCTCTGATAGCCGTTGGCCTTGGGGATGGCGATGTAGTCCTTGAAGCGCCCCGGCACCGGCTTGTAGAGGTTGTGCACCGCGCCCAGGATGCGATAGCAGGTATCGACCCGGTCGGTGACGATGCGAAAGCCGAACACGTCCATCAGCTCGTTGAAGGGCTTTCGCTGATCGCGCATCTTGCGATAGATCGACAGCAGATGCTTCTGGCGCCCCATCACCGCACCGGGCAGCTCGTCGCCCTCCAGCGTGGTCTGCAGGGTGCTCTGAACATGGCGTACCATCGAGCGGCGATTGCCGCGTGCCTTGACCACTGCACGCTGAATGCGCTCGGCGCGCATCGGGTGAATGGCCTGAAAGGAGAGATCCTCCAGCTCCACCCGAATGGTGTTGATCCCCAGTCGCCCGGCAATGCGCGAATAGATTTCCAGCGTTTCGCGGGCAATACGACGCTTCTTGTCCGGGCGCAGGGCGCCCAGCGTTCGCATATTGTGCAGTCGGTCGGCCAGTTTGACGATGATGACGCGAATGTCGCGCGACATCGCCAGCACCATCTTCTGGAAGTTCTCCGCCTGGGCGACGGCCTTGTCCTCGAAGGTGATCTGGGTCAGCTTCGACACCCCATCGACCAGCTCTGCGACTTCCTCGCCGAACTGGCGCGACAGCGCCTCCTTGGTGATACCAGTATCCTCGATCACGTCATGGAGCATCGCCGCCATCAGGCTTTGATAGTCCATGTGCATGTTGGCCAGAATATTGGCCACGGCCAGCGGGTGGGTCACATAAGGCTCGCCGGAGCGGCGATGCTGGCCATCGTGGGCCTGTTCGGCGTAATAGAAGGCGCGTCTGACCTGCGCGATCTCATCGACGGTCAGGTAGCCGTCCAGGCGGTCGGAGAGATCATCGATCGTGAACATGGCAGGTCAGTATGGGCAGTAGGCTTATTCGCTTTCAGGTTCGTAGCGGGGACGCTGGGGCACCATGGCTTCCAGAGGCTCGTTAAGGACAGTGCGATCGACCTTTTGCGCCGCGATTTCGCGCAGGGCCATGACGGTGCACTTGTCATTTTCCCAGGGGAGTTCGGCGTTGCGCGAGCCGCGGGCCAGCTGACGGGCGCGGTGGGTCGCGACCATGACCAGCTGAAAGCGGTTATCCATGAATTGGAGACAATCTTCAACCGTTACTCGTGCCATGATGCTGGCTCCTGAATGCGTGTGATCTGAGTGAAGGCGCCCGGCGTGTCACATGCCAGACGTTAATCGTGTTCGGAAGGGGGAACCGAGTCTACCGGAGCCCTTCCACTTCTGACAAGAGCGCGCCGATCAGCTCCTGGTTTACCGCCTGTACCCGCGCCATTCGAAGACGTTCGGCACTGATCAGTCCCTTGAGTTCGTCCACGGCCGTGGCGAAATCATCATTGATGATCAGGTAATCGTATTCGTCGAAATGGGACATCTCGCTGACGGCGTCACGCATGCGCCGATCAATGGTGGCGGCGTCATCCTGACCGCGGTTGGACAGGCGCTCGCGCAGCGCTTCGCGTGAAGGCGGCAGAATGAAGATCGAAACCGCCTGCGGCATCTGGGCGCGGACCTGGCGCGCGCCCTGCCAGTCGATTTCAAGAATGACATCTTCGCCGTGTGACAGGCGTTTTTCCACCTCAAGGCGTGACGTGCCGTAGTGACGATCAAAGACCCAGGCGTGTTCAAAGAACTCATTGCGCTGAATCATCGCTTCGAAGGCGGGCTCGTCCACGAAGTGATAGTTGATGCCATCGGTTTCACCGGCGCGCTTCTGGCGGGTCGTGTGGGAGACCGAAACGCCGATGTGATCGGTTGCGGCGATAAGCTCGCGCACCAGGCTGGTCTTGCCGGCGCCCGACGGGGCGGAAACGATATAGAGCGTGCCCTGAGACATGAAAGCGGTCCGAATGAATGGCTGCAAGGCGCCCCATTATGGCACAGCCCTGCAGACTTCGGTGACCCTATATGTTGTGCCGGCGCCATCGCGCTCAGGCCGCGACGGCGATCTCGTCATGCAGGGGCACATCGGCAAGCCTTGCCATCGCCTGACGGTAGGCCTCGACCCGCTCGGGGTATTGCACTCCTGCCACCAGCGACAGCTGACGCAGGACCGGGAAAAGCTCGATGTCATCCATCGACAGCACCCCATTGACGGCTTCAGGCGACTGGATCATCGCGTCGAGCTCGTTGAGCCAGCGCGTCATCTCCACCAGCAGCTCGGGGGTTTGTGCCAGCAGCGTGTCGAAGGGGCCAAACATCGCCTCCTTGTTGCGCATAAAGTGCTCGGCGGCATCGATGGTGGCAAATTCACCCAGCGGGGCACGCGGCACGCGCGGAATAAACAGCTTGCCGACCGTGTCGCTGCTTGCCTTTACCCAGCGTTCGATCTCCGGGTTGCGCGGACCGTCCATGACCTTGACGCCTTCGGCTTCGCTGTCGATGCACTTCACGATGGCCAGACTCTCATCCAGGGGGTAGCCATCCTCGAATTCAAGAATCGGCACCTTCTTCTCCCCGACCAGTCGCGTGGGGGTCTCGGCGTCATCGTTGAGTAACGTCTTCAGGGTCACTGGCACCTCGCGCAGGCCAAAGATCATGCGTGCCTTGACGCAAAACGGGCAGTGATCATAGATATAAAGGTCCATTTCCGTGTTCTCCAACGTCTCCCTGTCGTCTCTCAAGCCTGGGCGAGGAATGCATGTCCCGCCACCGGAGTATTAAGTCTTTTATTGATCAAGGATGGGGTAATGGCGAAAAAGCCCCTTTTCGGAGAACGGCAGGCGACGTTCGGAGGCGAGATACTCACTGATCAGCGGCATGTCCAGCACGTGATCGTGCAGGGCAATGACCTTTGGAATCTCGCTTTCCAGCGCCGCCATGGCGTTCGGGAAGGCGTAGCGTAGCCCCTGCACCATGTGAAAGAGCGACAGATCGACATAGGAGAGGCGTTTGCCGACCAGATACATCGAGCTGTCGGGGTTTTTGTCGATGATGCACTCGAAGTAGTGGAAGAACTTCGGCAGGCGGTTGTCGATGAAATTGCGCGCCCGTCGAACGGCCACGTCCTGCTGGTCCTCGAAATAAAGCTCCGGGCCGAGCGGGTGGTGGACATCGTGGGCTTCGGCAACAAAGTCGGTGATGGTCAGCTGCAGGCTATGGGCCCAGTACTGATAGACCTTGTCGTCGTTGATCAGCTTGAGCCGTGGCGCCAGGTACAACAGGATACCGGCCACATGCGAGATTACCTCCTTGCCCGCCTTTAGAAAGGGCGGCGCCAGGGGCGGATAGTCGGTCATGGTGCCATCAATCCAGTGAGTGACGGCCTCGATGCCGTAGCCGGGCTCTGTGCTGTTGCCCACATCGATATAGTCGGCCCCACCGGCTTCCAGTGCCAGACGAATGAATTCGCCCCGGCCGGGAATCTCCGGCCAGTAATAGAGCTCGTAACGCATGATGTTCTCTCCGTACCGACGTCGTGGTGTGTCTTATATTGGCAGTTCAGGGCCGCCGGGATGAATACCCCTCTGCCGCCGGGCATCAAACGGCATAGTGGCCGGTATCAATGCCCCTTTTATCAGACGGTCTGCCAGCGCGGCGGCGTGTTCTGTGACAGGGTCTCCACAATGATATTCAGCGCCTGGGCCAGTGCCGCCCGATCCGGCGCCGCGCTCAGACAGATCCGGATCGCCTGCGGTGCAGCGGTGCTGCCGACACAAAAGGCCTCTGCCGGGGCCACGCGCACGCCCTTTTGTTCCAGCGTCTCGACCAGCCGCGCGGCGCGGTGCTCTCCGGGCAGCACCAGCCAAGCGTAGAAGCCGCCGCAGCGCATATGCATGTCAAGATCCTTTAGCGCCTCGCGCACCATTACCTGACGGGCCTCAAGCTCCTCGAACTGCCACGATAGCAGCCGGTCGGCTTCACCACTGGCCAGCCAGCGCCCGGCAATGTCGGTCATCAGCGCCGGCGGCGCCCAGCACTGATTGCGCAGGCTGGTGCGAAGGCGCTCCATCAGCGCCACAGGCGCACGCATGACGCCTGAGCGCATGCCACCCCCCAGAATCTTGGCCACCGAGAACACAAATATCGTGCGCTCCGGGGCCAGCTGATACAGCGGCGTACCGCGGGCCTTTTGAGGCAGGTGCATGACGCCATCCTCGATCAGCCAGAAATCGCGTTCGCGCGCCAGCGCCACCAGCGCCTCGCGGCGCTTCTCGGAAAGTTGCACCGTGGTGGGGTTGTGATGTTCAGGCATGAGATAGAGCGCCCTGAAGGGGGTACGCTCATGGCGGGCGGCCAGCGCCGTCACATCGATGCCCTCGTCATCAAAGGGCACGGCCACCATTTTCAGCGATTGCTGACGCGCCGTGCTGATCACGCCCGGATAGCTCAGTGCCTCGGCCGCCAGGCGGTCATTGGGCGACAGCAGCGCCGACAGCGCCAGCGCAATGCCGTTCGTGCCGCCCTGAGTCACCAGAAGCTCATCCGGGTCGACAGCCAGCCCCTGATGGCTCAGCCAGTCGGCGTAGCGCTGGCGATGCGTGGCCATGGTGTCATCAAGCGGATAGTGGGTGGCCTGCTCAAGTGCGGCGGGGTCCGCGCTGATCTCGCTCAGGAAGCGCCCCAGGGTAGCCTGACGCTCCGGATGCGGCGGCGGCAGCGACATGCCCAGATCCACCAGCCCATCATGCGGGGCACCGATGACCCGTGAAAATCCTTCGGCGTTCTGTTCAGCCTTGACGTAGGTACCGCTGCCCACCTGGGCGCTCACCCGCCCGCTCTGCTCTACCAGCGCATAGGCGCGGGTGACGGTGCCGACCGTCACCTTGAGCGTGTCTGCCAGTCGGCGCTGGGGGGGCAGCTTTTCTCCTGGCGGCAGTTCGCCGTTATCGATGGCACGCTCGATGGCGTGGGCCAGGGCGCGATAGCGCGGTCCATCCTCTGAAAGCTCGGGTATCCATATTGTCATGGTGACAATAAATCCGTTGACGGTGACATTGGAAAACGTATGCTCGAATTGTCACCCATAAGCGGGTAACACTTCCACAATTGTATTCATACAATGATTGAGGGGCCATCATGATGTCCGTCAGCTGGTGGGTCTCCGTGACCCTGTTCGCTATTACCATGACCGGTACGCCCGGCCCCAATAACGTCATGCTGACGGCCTCGGGCGCCATGTACGGCTTTCGCCGCACTCTGCCCCACATAATGGGCATTCTGCTCGGCGGGCTGACGCTCTTTACGCTGATCGCACTGGGACTGGGCGCGCTTTTTCAGCGCTATCCGCTGATCCAGCAGGGGCTACAGATCGTGGGGGCGCTCTATCTGCTGTATCTGGCCTGGCGCATCGCCAGTGCGCCGCCGCCGCAGTTTGATGCCACAGGTGACGCCCGCCCCCTGACACTGTGGCAGGCGGCCACCTTTCAGTTCGTCAATCCCAAGGTCTGGGTGATGGGACTGACCCTGATGGCCAGTTTTCTGCCCGCCCAAGGCACGCTCTGGGCCAATGCGCTGGGGCTTGCCGTATTTATGGAGATTGTCGCCCTGCCCTGCATCTCGCTGTGGGCGGGCTTTGGCATGGTGATCGCACGCTTTCTCAAGACCGCGCGGGCGTGGCGCATTTTTAATGTCACCATGGGGCTGATGACTGCCGCCTGCGTGGTGTTCATTGTAAAGTAGGGCGCACCTTCAACGATCAGCAGGGGCAGTATTCGCATGAGTGACAGGCCTGGAAAGCCCGATGTGACCGTACGGGGTGTGACAGTACGAGAGGTGATGGATCAGGATCTTGAAGCCATTCACGCCATCTATGGCCACCACGTGCGCCACGGACTGGGCTCGTTCGAGGAAGTGCCGCCGACGCTTGAAGAGATGACCCGCCGCTGCACGGCCACGCGCGAGGCGGGGCTGCCGTATCTGGTGGCTGTGATCGATGAGGCCGTGGTGGGCTACGCCTACGCCGGCTTTTTTCACCCGCGCAGCGCCTATCGCTTCTGTCTGGAAGACTCGGTGTACGTCAGCCATGAGGCCCACGGCCGCGGTGTGGGCACTGCCCTGATGGAAGCGCTGCTGACGCGCTGCGAGGCCGGCCCCTGGCGCCAGATGATTGCGCTGATCGGTGACAGCGGCAATGCCGGCTCCGTCGCCCTGCACAAGCGCTTTGGCTTTACCCATCAGGGCGTGATTGAGGCCTGCGGCTTCAAGTTCGGCCGCTGGGTCGATGCTGTCATCATGCAGCGCCCGCTCAACGAGGGTGACACGACGCTGCCGGAAACCGGTCCGCCGCAAACACCGGGCTAAAGGCGCCTTGCCGAGCCGGACATGACAACGCCATCGACGCTTCAGGTCGATGGCGTTGTTGTTTGATGACGTTGTTGATGGATAGAGGTAGCGAGCCAGCTACTGCATCAGCGCCCCGCCGGCCTCGTCATCGAGTGTGACGCCGGTGACGCCGATCGTCTCGGCCAGTGCCAGCAGATAGTGGCGCAGGGCGCGACGGGTGGCCTGCTCGCGCAGGGTATGGCGCACCCGATTGATCACGGCCTCCAGCGGCAGTGCCTCGCCCTCGATCTTCTGATCGATCTGCACCAGATGCCAGCCGTAGCGCGAGGCCAGCGGCCGGTCATGCAGTCCCTCGGGCAGGTGTTTGAGGGCATCATCCAGCTCCTTCACGGTCTGCCCGGGTGCCAGTTCCCCCAGTGCGCCGCCGGCCTCCCTTGACGGGCAGGCTGAATAGCGCTGGGCGAACTCATCAAAGCGCTCCGGGTGCTCAAAAAGCTCGGTGAGCAGGGATTCTCCCAGCGTTTTCATTTCGTCACGCGCGGCCTGGTCATCCGGTGCTGCCGGCAGCAGCACATGACGCACGCGGTAGCGCGGCGGCGTGCAAAAGCGGTCACGGTGGGCCTGAAAGTAGCGTTTGCAGGTCGCGTCATCGGGTTCGGGCGTGCTCAGAGCCTGATCCAGCAGCGTGGTAATAGCATCCTGCTCATCCATGGCCACATCGCGTCCCAGCGTCATGGCGGCTTCCTGGCGCAGCAGCTCGCGAATGACCAGCGCCCGCGCCGCCGCCAGCTGCGCGCTTTCCGGCGAGTCGGCGCCGTGATACTGCATCTCGCCGGCAATTTCTGCCGGGTCGATCGGCGTGTCACCAACAACGATGGGTGGCAGGGCCAAGGTTGGCGCCTCCGGCAGCGTTTGCGTGTCGATCATCTGCATGGCGGTATCTCCTCAGGCGCGTCGGCGGACCAGCTGATAGCGACGGCCGATATAGCCAAACGGCGCGCTCCAGGCGTGGACCAGACGGGTGAAGGGGAAAATCAGCACGATGGTCAGGCCCACCACGATATGCAGCTTGTAGATCAGCCCCACCTCCATCAGATGGCTGGCGGCATCGGCGCGAAAGAACACGATCGACTGTGCCCACTCGGCCAGCGGCAGCATCACGCTGCCATCCAGGTGATGACGCGCCGCCACGATGGTCAAAAGCCCCAGCGTCACCTGCACCATCAGAAGCGCCAGAATCACGATGTCGGCAGTGCTCGAACTGGCCCTCACGCGTGGATCAAACAGGCGTCGATGGAGCAGGATCATCCCGCCGATCAGACACAGCACGCCGGCAATGCCGCCGACAATAATCGCCATGATCTGCTTGTTGCCGGGCGTGATCGCCCATTCATAGGCCCAGTGCGGGGTCAAAAGCCCGACCAGATGACCGAAGAAGATCACGATGATGCCAATGTGGAACAGGTTGCTGCCCACGCGCATGCGGGCCTTGCTGAGCATCTGGCTCGAGCCGGTCTTCCAGGTGTACTGACCGTGATCAAAGCGCAAAAGGCTGCCCAGCAGAAAGACCGTGCCGGCAAGATACGGATAGAAGCCAAAGAGCAGCGTATGGGTGTAATCCATCATGAGAGATCTCCCGAGACAGGATCGATGACACGCACGGGCCGGGCCTCGTCGCGTGCGTTCTGGCGCTGCTGCGCGCGGCGCTGGCCGGCGGCGGACTGCACCGCGCAGTCCTGATCGGAGCTTGCGGAAAAGCGCACCGCCTCCTCTTCCCACACCGCATCGAGTGCTGCCGGCGTGTCGTCGCGTGTTTCCGCGCGCACCTTGTCCTGATGCTCGGTGATCTCGTCCTCGGCCCCGATCAGCGCCAGCAGCGTGGCCGTGGCCAGGGCCTGATCGGCCTCGCGCTCCTCGAGTCGTGCGGTCAGTCGCGCCAGGATATGGGCGATCTCGCCGAGGTGACCGGCGATGCCGGCCTCATCCCGGGTCGAGAGATACTCCAGAAACAGCGGCAGGTAGTCGGGCAGTTCGCGGGCATCGAGCTCAAAGCCCGCCTCGCGGTACTGGGCCAAAAGATCGACCATCGCCTGACCGCGATCGCGCGACTCACCGTGGACGTGTTCAAACAGCAGCAGCGAGGTCGCCCGACCCTTGTCAAAAAGCGCCACATAGTCGGCCTGCAGATCGAGCAGATCGCCCTGGGCGATGCGGCGAATCCATGCCACGAGTGTTTCCCGCCGCAGGGGCGTGAGCCGCGTCTCGGCCTTGATCACCTCTGCCATCTCGGGGGCGGCCTGTTGCAGGGCCTTTGTGGGGTAATCCAGCAGCCGTGCCAGCACGATCAGACTACGCATGGCGATTCTCCTCACCGTCATAGGGGGCCACTTCGGGCTCGTAGTGCGACACCACCGGCTTGACCAGCGTGGAGGTCTGTTTGCGACCGCCAAACAGGCTGCCGGCGCTGTCGCCGCCGTTGCAGCCCTGACCGAAGGTAAAGCCACAGCCGCCGCGCTCGGGGAAGGCCTCGCGGGCCTGTTCGCGATGGGTGGAAGGGATCACGAAGCGGTCGTCGAAATCGGCCAGCGCCAGATAGCGATACATCTCCTCGATCTGGGCGGCGGTCAGGCCCACGGCCTCCAGCACCTCGGTGGCTTCACGCCCGTCCACCTGCTGGGCACGCTTGTAAAGGCGCATCGCCATCAGCCGCTTGAGGGCACGCACCACGGGCGCCTCTTCACCGGCGGTCAGCAGATTGGCCAGATAGCGCACCGGGATGCGCAGCGATTCGATGTCCGGCAGCACGCCGCTGGCGGGCACATTGCCCTGATCAAAGGCAGACTGAATGGGGGACAGCGGCGGCACATACCAGACCATCGGCAGGGTGCGGTACTCCGGATGCAGCGGCAGGGCCAGCTGCCAGTCGATGGCGAGCTTGTAGACGGGCGAGGCCTGAGCGGCCTTGATAACGTTTTCCTCGATGCCATCACGTCGGGCCTGGGCGATCACCTCGGGGTCGTGCGGATCGAGAAAGATCTCGCACTGGCGATGGTAGAGATCCTGCTCATCGGCGCTGGCGGCCACTTCCTCGATACGATCGGCATCATAAAGCAGCACGCCGAGTGAGCGGATGCGGCCCACGCAGGTCTCCGAGCAGATGGTCGGCTGACCGGACTCAATGCGCGGATAGCAGAAGATGCACTTCTCGGATTTACCGCTTTTCCAGTTGTAGTAGATCTTCTTGTAGGGGCAGCCGGACACGCACATGCGCCAGCCGCGGCATTTGTCCTGATCGATCAGCACGATGCCGTCTTCCTCGCGCTTGTAGATCGCCCCACTCGGGCAGGACGCCACGCACGCCGGGTTCAGGCAGTGCTCGCAGAGCCTGGGCAGATACATCATGAAGGTGTTTTCAAACTCGCCGTAGATGTCGGCCTGAATGCGATCGAAGTTCTTGTCGCGGCGGCGCTTTTCAAACTCGGTGCCCAGAATCTCCTCCCAGTTCGGGCCCCACTCGATCTTTTGCATGCGCTTGCCGCTGATCAGCGAGCGCGGCCGCGCCACCGGCTGATGCTTGCCTTCTCCCGCGCGGTGCAGGTGCTGGTAGTCAAAATCGAACGGCTCGTAGTAGTCATCGATTTCCGGCAGCTCCGGGTTGGCAAAGAGCTTGGCCAGCACGCGAAAGCGCCCGCCGATGCGGGGTTCAATGGCACCATCCTGGCGGCGCAGCCAGCCGCCCTTCCACTTGTCCTGGTTTTCCCACTCCTTCGGATACCCGATGCCGGGCTTGGTTTCGACGTTGTTGAACCAGGCATATTCCATGCCTTCGCGACTGGTCCAGACGTTTTTGCAGGTCACCGAACAGGTGTGGCACCCGATACATTTATCGAGATTCAACACCATGCCCACCTGTGAGCGAATTCTCATAATCACGGCCTCCACGACGATCGCGCATGGACTGCCCGCCACCGGCAGGATGCGCAGTTATGGGGCCAAGCGTGCGCGTGGCAGGCGGTGGTGGTTTTGATGCAGGTCAAGGTGGGCGGGGTAAGAAGAGGTGGCTACCTCTTTAGAGGTAGCTGGTTAATATGGCTATAAAATCAGAAAATTCAGTTACTTGGGAGTGTTGTGAGAACTGCTTTGAAAGGCGCTTGAGGTGTAGAGATTCTTTGGAGGTAAAGCACAAATATATAAGTTATTAAAGATATGAGATGGTGAGTCGATATAGCGCATTTAAATAACATGCTTGTCGCATTTTTTGAAGGCACGAGCTGACTCCTAAAGGGTTTTGGTCTTGGATACTTATTTTATTCGTCATAGCTCAAATTTGGATGTTGATGTTCAGACTCTTGAAGATCTTTGGAACAGCGATAAGATTGCCATCCATTATCCACACGATTTGAGTAACACCTTCGAAAAAGAGGATTCGAGTAGCCTTGATCCTGATGACTATGAAGCGCATGGCAAATATGCCTTACGACGCTTACATTCGCTGGCAAAGACTGGTGGATATGTGTTTGCTACCTATAGAGGGAAAAATGGGGGTAAAATCGGTTATGTGCCACCCGGCTCAGAGGTTGATATCTTTCAGGGTACATGGGGGAACAAAAATAACTTATCTGGCAGGAAAGCAGTTCTCAAATCTTTGACTTTAAAAAAAGTTCGTAATTTGGTAGCTGAAGAGGCCATATCATTGACGTCTGTACAGCCTAGGCAAGGTACTTTTTGCCAGTGGAGAAAGGTTGGTAGTCGTGTAGTCGCCATGACAGAAGGTATGTCTTCCATGGAAATGGGTGCTTTGACGCCCGATCTTCAGGAAGTTATGTGTATGGAGTATTTAAGAACACCAAAGGCACGACAGCATGGTCTACCCAACCTGGTGAATACATTAATGCCGGTTGGAAGAACAATGAAGGATATAGATATTTTAGGGGCTGCCGACTCTGGGGAGATAATATCAGCACAAGTAACATATAAAAACTTTTATTCGAGCGATAGTAAGTTTAAAAAGCTTGATCCATATGCTTTACAGGGCAATAAGACAATTTATTTTTGTCAGTGTGATGCTATGCAAGTGGAGAATGGCCATATAGTTTTCCCCTTGGGAATTGTTTTTAAAGAATTTTGTCTTGAGAGTGAAGCTGGAAAAAATTGGTTTTTTTTGGCAACAGGATCAATTCAAAAAATTATTTGAATTGATTTAGATGCTGATAAACGCTTTTTTGTCAAAAGAGGTCGGAAAGGTCTGGCCTCTTTACCCCACCCAACTCAACTCCAAAACATGACGAATCCGCTCGCCGTCCCAGTCGTAGCCAAGATGCCTCCCCTGCCGGGTCGCGGACATGACGGGTGGGCGTAGTACGGCCGCGCACTCGCCTTGCGGGTCTCTCACGCTGGGGTAGATGATGCTATCGGCCCCTTCTTCTCGAAGGCGCAGACCCAAGACCTGCCCCGCCTGCCAGCTTTCGGGGCTCAACAGCGGCGCTGCGTTTGGGTCGTTGCGCAGATCGTCAAGCTCGCCCTGTAGATCAGACAGATACACGCGCTGCTGGAGTTGCATTGGCGGCTCATCGGACTCCCTCAGAAATCGCTCCATGTGATAGCGCGTCTCGGCAATCGCCGTGGCCTCGGAGAGCGCGCAATAATAGACGCCGAAGCTGCCATCGCTGAAGCGGGAACCCTGACCGTTGAAGTGACAAAAGGCCGCCATCACGGGTGTCCAGCCCGGACCATAACGTCGATCTGCTTCCTGCACCATATGAATGGCGCCGGCTTCTTCTCTCAGGCGCGCGGACGTTTCGCCTTCAAGCTGATTGAGCAGCGCCCAGTCATCGGGCTCGGCCACGCGTTCAAACAGATTAATGGGCGGAAATCTCGAGGGCACTACCCGGTAGCTGGGTTGCCAGTGCACTGCGGTACAGGGAAAACTCATGCGTGACCGCCACCGCGCGCGCCGTCCAAGTGCTGTCGAACAACGTAAAGATCGGAGACCAGACCACTGCGCAATCGATCCAGCGGGGCCTGACCGGAGAACAGCGGGTTGCGGTTGGCGCGCCGCAGCCAGCTGTCGGCGGCATCGGTGCGCGGCAACAGAATCTGCAGGGCCTTGTAGATGCCCAGAATCAGCGACATCCGCTCCATCTGGCTCTGATCCAGCCGTGCCTTTTCAGGCGACTGTTTCCAGCGGCGATAGGTGCCATCAGGTACGCCCAGCAGCAGTGCGGCTTCCTGCTCCTTGAGTGCCCAATCCCTGACAATATTGGGATAGGTGCGCATGGCCGCGGCGCTCATGTTCTGGCGCTCCTCTTGGGACATCGTGGTGATGGCCATGCGGCCTCCTTCGTTCATATGGCGGTTTTTATTCATTTTACGCCATTTGATCGCCTTGTCACTTTTAACAGGGCTCGACCAAAACCGGCATGTCGCTCCCGCTTCAACCGTTACCGATAATAATCAACGATCGTCTGGCCCTGATCGTCGCTTTCCACCTGCACAATAAAGGGGGCATCGGTGGCACCGAGCATATTGCTATCCAGCGTCATGCCCTGATCTTCATCGCCAAATTGAATCGACATCGGATCACCGACGTGAGTGTCGGTAAATTCCTTGAGGGCACCGCTACACTCGGAAGACTGAACCAGCTCCACCATGACCATGGGCTTTGACGCATCGTCATGATCCAGAGTGAGGTTGCTCACACATTCCTTTTGGATGGGGAGCGTATAGCTGCCGGATTTGAGAACCAGCCCGTCATCGGAGCGGTCGGGCGCTTCGCTGGTACAGCCTGACAGCGCAATGACCATGGCGAACATACAAAAACCGGCTTTCATGTGGAGGCACTCTTTTGGCAGGTGAAACGAGGGTTGTACTTCACACTGTAGCCTTGAAAAGCATCGACAGGAGTGACGGGATCATCAATACCCGGAGGCCTACGGCATGTAGGGCGACTCAAAAACCTCTTTCATGACGCGAGAAACAATTTTGAAAGGTACGGTGACGTGATCGACCCCGGCAACAAGGGTAAAACTTGATCGCATGCCATGGGCCGATAGCGGCTGCAATCGCTCGTCAAGGCTGCGCGCGTCACGAATCTGCTGGGGCATGTCGCCCTCGGCCAGAATCAGCACCAGGCTGGGCGGATGTTCTGGTGTCTTTTGCATTGCCTTTCGAAACTCGGGTTCCAGCGGCAGCAGGTACTGATCACGCCACCACAGCGACGGACTTGCCGCGACGATGTGAGTAAAAAGAGCGGGCCGCCTGAACATGGTGTAGATCGCGAACATGCCGCCAAACGAGTGACCGAACAGGCTCTGCCGCCGCGAATCGACCGGTAGTTCAGAAGTGACGCGCGGCAGCAGGCGCTGCTCGAGAAAGGCCAGCAGTTCATCCTGCCCACCCTGAGGGGGCTCGTTGTGTCCGGCGGGCGCCGGCGGCGTAAAGTCGTAGGAACGCCGCTGGAAATTGAGCGCCTGCGCCTGCGGATAGCCGACCCCGACAATGATCGTGTCGTGATAGCGCGCGACGGTGTCGCGAGCCGCATGAAAGGCTGGAAAGTAGGCGTTGCCATCGAGCACATAGAGCACCGGGTAACCTCCTTGCGGAGGTTCGCCGTCGGGCAGGCTGATCATGATGCGATACGCCTGGCCTTGCGCGTTATGCATCTCCCACTGTTGGGTATGGTCCAGCGTCATCGGTCCAGCGTCGCCGGTTGCGGTATCTGCTCGGGCCACGTGGCCCGGGACAGGCGTCATCAGCCAAAGCATGATCAGAATCGTGCTCGTTAAAGCGATCCGCATTCGTTCTCGAAATGCAGGGACAATATGCATGAGTCTCTTTTCTCCTCCATCGCCCCTTTCTAAAACCCGACCTCGACCCCGGCATAGAAGGTCCGCCCGGGCGCCGGCTCAAAATAGCGGTCGTTGCTGGCGTTGATGCGGGTGTTGGCAAAATGCTCGCGGTCGAACAGGTTGCGAATGCCGGCGTAGAGATTGAGGCTTGTATCATTGCCAAGCTGCCAGCCTTCACCCGCGCGCAGGTTGATCAGCCAGTAGCTGTCGACGTCCACATCGTTGGCATTGTCGGCCACCATGTCGCCGATGTACTGGGTTTCCAGCGTGGCAAAGCGCTGATCAGTGCCTTCCCACGTGAGCCAGTTGACCCAGGTCTGCTCCGGCAGGCCGGGAATGCGGTTGCTGTCATAGCGCTCGCCTTCGGCTTCGAAGCTGTCGAAACGGTAGTGGGCCAGCGTCAACGCGCTGTCGAGCCGCCAGGTCTCGTCGAACTGCCAGCCGAGTGCGACTTCCAGACCGTCCCGGTCGGTGTCGCCGGCGTTCTGGTAGAAGGTCCGGTCGTTGTCACCGTCCAGGTAGTACGGCACCAGCTCGTCGCGCACGCGTACCGAGAACAGCGCCACGTCGTAGTTCAGGCCGTTATTGAAGTGGCCGCGCAGACCGATCTCACGGTTCCAAGCCTTTTGCGGTTCAACGCTGGCGTTGAAGCCGCCGCCTCCGGTGGGGTTGGCAAATTCGGAGAAGCTCGGCGTCTCGAACGAGGTGCCGGTGTTCACATAGGCCTGATGATCGGGCAGATAGCGATAGCTCAGACCCGCCGAGCCGCTCCACTCGTTGAACTCGCGGTCGCCGCTGTCATCGCCGTTTGTGGTGAAATCGTCATCCACCTTGAGCCTGACGCGGTCGTAGCGCGCGCCCAGCGAGGCGGTCCACTGATCGGTTAAATCGAGATCCCCCTGCACAAAAACGCCGGTTGAGGTGGCGGTCTGGGTCTCGTTGGCAGCCGTATCGGTGACTTCGCCACTGAAAGCCACATTGCGTCGCCAGCGGTCATCCTTCTGGTGCGCCGCATCGATACCCACCACGTAGCGCAGCGGCATATCATTCAGGCTCAGCGTCTGATGGTACTCGGCGCTGCCGCCAAAGACGTCACGGTCATAGCCCAGCAGGCTGTCGCCCGGATAGGGCAGCTGCTGCTCGAAATTGCGCCAGGTGTAGAATCCCTTTACGTAAAGCTCGCCGGGGCCGGCGGAGAGGTCCTCGTACTGCAGCCCGACCACCTGCTGATCGACGCTCTGACCAGTGTCATATTCACGGGTGAAACGTCCGGCCTGATGACGCTTTTGGGAGACCTGCTCACGGGTCAGCCCACCCGGGTCCTCCGAGCGCGGGTTGTCGAGCAGATTGACGATGGCAGTCAGCGCGCGGTCCTCACTCAGCTCGCGACGCAGTTTGGCATTAAGCAGGTACTTTTCGACCGAGCTGTGGTCGCGATAGCCGTCCTGATTCAGTGCCGAAAGGCTGACATGGTGCGACCAGTCGCCGTTGCTGCCGCCGGTCTGTATGGAAGCCTTTTTGTAGCCGTCGCTGCCGCCTTCCACACGCAGGCGGGTGCCCGGGTCATCGCGGCCGTCGGCGGTGGTCACCGAGATCACCCCGCCTGCGGCGTTGCCGTAGAGCACCGACGACGGCCCACGAATCACCTCGATGTTCTCGGCGCTGTCGAGATCAATGGCATCGATCTGGGCCTGGCCGTCGGGCAGCGTATAGGGGATGCCATCCATCAAAATGGTAATGCCGCGCACGCCAAAGGGCGCACGGGCGCCAAAGCCGCGGATCGCGATGCGCTGACCCTGGGCGAAGTTGTCGCGGTTCTGAATGAACACGCCCGGCACCTGACCGAGCGACTCATCCAGTCGCACCCGCTGCTGGCCGCGCTGAATGCTCTCGCGCTCGACGGTCGAGACGGCCGCCGGGGTGTCGTAGAGCTCGCGGGCCAGACGCGGGGCGCTGATCACCATGGTCTCTACGGCCTCATTGGGCGCTGTCTCCGCGGCCCGGGGCTCCTCGCCATGGGCGGTCCCTGCCGCCATGGCGCCCGCCAGCGTGAGCAGCAGCGTTCTGCGTGATGTCATGTTGTTCCCTTGAAACCGATGGTGGTCTTGAAACCGAGAGCAGTCTCGAAACCGAGAATGGTGGTGTTGTCGTTATGTTATTGGCTATGGCACCGAGTCTAGCATTCGCCACTGCCGGGGCTCCCTGTGATAGAGCAAGGTATTTCAATAAACCGGACAATTAAGTTGACGATGTAAAATGAACGTTTTACATTGGTTGTGTAAACAGATCGTTTTACACAATAGTGTGGTTTCACTCCAGGGAGACGTCATCATGACCATCATGGACAAGCTCGTGACAGCCTCGGAAGCCCTCTTCGACCGCCACGGCTTCACCGCAACCGGCATGGACAAGCTCACTCAGGGTGCGGGCATCTCGAGTCGCACGCTCTACAAACATGCCGGCAGCAAGAACGCCCTGATCGCCCGGGTACTCAACGAACGCGACAAGCGCTTTGCTCGGCGCCTTGAGGTGGAGAGCATCGATGCGCTGTTCAAGGCGCTGGAGGACTGGGTGCGTGTGGAGGGCGCGCGCGGCTGCCTCTTTTTGCGGGCGCTGGGCGAGACCGGCGGCGATACGCCAGAGATCGTGGACGCGGTGCTGGCGCACAAGGTGCGGGTCGCAGAGCGTATCGCCGCGCTGGTCGAGCATGAAACCGGCCGCGACGATGCGATGCTGGTCGAGCAGATCATCGTACTCTTTGAGGGGGCCACCGCAGCCGCAATCTATCGTGGCGAGCAGGCGGTCGCTGCTGCCCGGCAGGCGGCGGCCACGCTGTTGGCCGGAGCGCACTCATGAGTCCGGCCATCTATCTGGGAGGCGTCGGGTTCGGGTTGATCGCCGTATGCTACGGCTTTGCCCGATTCGCCTTCGGGCTCTTTCTACCGCAGATCGATGCCGAGCTCTCGCTGTCTTCAAGCCTGAGCGGGCTGATCTCCGGCGGTGCCTTTCTGGGCTACTGTGTCGCGATTATCCTGTCGGCCTGGCTGACCGAGCGGCTCAGCGCTCGCATTGTGGCCGTCGGCGCGGCGTTGGTGGCAGCGGTGGGCATGGCCGGCATGGCGATGGCGCCATCGGCACCCTGGCTGGCCGCGGCGGTCATGCTGGCCGGTTCCAGTACGGGGCTGGCCTCTCCACCCATGGCGGCGGCTGTCGCCGCGGCGGTACGTCCCGAGCGACAGGGCGCCATCAACACGGTCATCAATGCCGGCACTGGCGCCGGCGTGGTGATGTCCGGCCCCGTGGCACTGATGCTGGGCGATCAGTGGCGCCTGGCGTTTGCCGCCTTTACCGTCGTTGCCATCGTGCTGGCCGTTGCTGCGGCCTTTTGCGTGCCGGCAGAGGCCGGCCGTGACCGCAATATCTCCGGTGGTCTGCCCGTTCTCAACGGCCCGCTTCGCCGGCTGATGGTGGCGGCCTTTTTGATGGGCGCGGCCAGCACCGCACTGTGGTCCTTCGGCGGGCAGCTGGTGTCGCTGCGCCTTGACTGGGGAAGCACCGGGGCCGCCCTGCTCTGGATCACCATCGGCGCGGCCGGGATAGTGGGCGCCGCCGCCGGCACGCTGGTCACCCGGCTTGGGATTGATCGCGTCCATCGGGTCTTTCTCATCGCCCTCGCCGGAGGCATCGTGATGGTGGGTATGGAGGGCACCACGCCGGCCCTGACGCTGGGCGGCGGCCTGTTGTTCGGCCTGGCCTACATCATGATCACCGGGGTCTATCTGGTCTGGGGTGTCTCGGCCCTTCCCGAGCGACCCGCCACCGGGCTGATGATCGGTTTTCTGACCATTGCCATCGGCCAGACTGTGGGGGCACCGATCTTTGGGACGCTGATGGACGCCCTCTCCCCTCATTACGCCGTGCTCATCTTTGCAGCGCTGGCGCTCACGGCCGGGCTTGCCCGGGCGGGCAGGCTATCCGCTACCGCCTGAGCCTGGCAAGTCGGTATCTTCGGCACCTTTCATTGCCCCGCAAGCCCTTCCAAACACTTGAGGAAAACACAATACAGGTTTCTTATTGTTATGATATAACTTTGCGATAAAGGGCCATCAGAACAGTCGGGGGCGTGCGGTCATCATGACGGCGAATGCGGTATTAAGAGTCGATGAGCTGTGTATCCATGTGGATGGCCAGCCGGTCGTGAGTGATCTCTGCTTTCATGTGGCCGCCGGTGAGCGGGTCTGTCTGCTCGGGCCGTCGGGGTCGGGCAAGTCGCTGACTGCCGGCGCCATTCTTGGGCTGTCGCCGCGCTCGGTGCAGGTCGATGGCAGCGTGTGCATCAACGGCGTGGAGGTGGCCGACATTCGCGCCACCCGTCGCCCGATGCAGTCACGCTCGGGCATGGTCTTTCAGGACACCCATTCGGCGCTCAACCCGCTGGTCAGCGTCGGGGCGCAGCTGCGTGAACCCTTCATGCGCTTTCACGGTCTCTCGCGCAAAAGCGCCATGGAAGCGGCCATGGCGATGCTGCGCGGCATGAACATCGAAAGGGCCGATGAGGTCATGCAGCGCTCGCCGGCCGAGCTTTCCGGCGGTCAGCGCCAGCGTATCTGTATGGCACTGGCGCTGGCCTGCAAGCCGGCGCTGATCGTGGCCGATGAGCCCACCACGGCACTGGATGTGCTTACTCAGCAGGAGGTGTTAAAGCTTCTGCGCGAGTGTACCGGCACGCACGATACCCCGGCGCTGCTGTTCATCTCCCACGATATCGGCGCGGCCTGCCGCCTGTGTGAGCGTGCCGTCATCATCGATGACGGCCGCCTGGTCGAAAGCAACACGCTGACCCACATCATCGCCAATCCGCAGCATCACTTCTCGCGCCAGCTGGTGCGGGCGCTGCGGGAAAGCGCCCCCGGCATGCCGCCTTATGCCGCCGACTTTGATGCTCGCGAGGGGCTGCTGTGCACGGCTTAGCGTCAGGTGAGGCCCCACTGCTGTGTGCCACCGGTCTCTACAAGCACCTGCATTCGCCGAGCCTGGCGTTCTGGCGGGCGCGGACTGCCCGTACGATTTTGCGAGATATCAATCTCTCGATTCAGCCCGGCGAGCGCATCGGGCTTGCCGGCGTGTCAGGCGCGGGCAAAACGACGCTTTTGAACCTGCTGCTGGCGCTCAAGGGCGCCGATGCCGGCACCATCACCTGCCAGGGTCGAGCGGTGCGCCCGGCTTCCGTGCGCGCGCTGCGCTGGTATCGCCGGCAGGTGCAGTACATTCCCCAGGACCCGGCCTCTTCACTCGATCCGCGCATGAGCGTGCGTGACCTGATCCGCGAGCCGCTGGTCCGCCTGAACGTGGTCGATAACCACACCCGGCGCATTGATGAGGCGCTGGACCGGGTGGGGCTGGATCAGACGTTGCTGCGCGCCCGCCCTGCTGCGCTCTCCGGCGGGCAGGCGCAGCGCGTGGCCATTGCCCGCGCCGTGGCCCTGCGCCCGCGGCTGTTGCTCGCCGATGAGCCGCTCAGCGGGCTGGACCTGCCGGTGCGCGCCCGGGTCATGCAGCTGTTTGACGACATGAGCTGCCTGGATGGCACGGCCTTTTTGATCATCTCTCATGATCTCTCGGTCATGCCGCGGCTCTGCGAGCGCACCCTCATCCTGCATGACGGCGCCATCATCGAGGACCGGCCCACGACAGCCCTGTTTGAAACCCCCAAGCATGACCATACCCGGGCGCTGGTGCGGGCGGCATATCAGGATCACGCCATCACCGCGATGGTACCCGCGCCGGCTGCCCCGTCCCTTTACCCCGTGCTCTGATACCGATTGTCCAGGAGATCCGTTTTGACCCTTCGTCGCGCGTTTTATCTATCCTTCGGCGCCCTGTCACTGGCCCTGCTGGCCGGCTGCCAGCAGGAAGAACCCACCCGGGAAGATTCGGCCAGCGCCGACAGCAAGCGCCTGCGGGTTGCCATGCTGCAGCCGCCGCGCTCGGGGTTGAACCCGCTCACCGATGACGCCTTCAAGCTCTCGCGCTGGCGCACCGCCGAGACGCTGGTGCGGCTGGATGACGACAATGATCCGCAGCCGTTTCTCGCCACCGACTGGGCGCAGGTGGATGAGCGCACCTGGCGCTTCGAGATTCGCGACAACGTCACCTTTCATGACGGCACGCCGTTGACCGTCGAGCAGGTGGTGACGGCACTGACGGCTGCCACCCACGCCACGCCCCGACCGCGCATTCTCGATGGCGTGAAAATGACCATCGAGGCCGACGGTGACCATGCAGTGCAGGTACGTACCGAAACGCCTGACCCGTTGGTGCCTAATCGCCTCTCCAGCCCGCAGCTGGCGATCATGGCGGCGAAGGCCTACGGCGAGGATGGCCGGGTCAACCCGATCGAGGCCGGTACCGGGCCATTCGTACTCAAGGAAATCAACGGCACCCAGAGTGCCCGGCTCGATCGTTATGACGACTACTGGGGCGAACGTGCCGAACTGGCCGGCATCGACGCCGACTACGTGCCCGATGGCACTGCCCGCGCCGCGGCCCTGCGTACCGGCACCGCCGAGGTGGTCGAGGCCGTGCCGGTCTCCCAGGTGGCGCTGATCGATCCGGAGCTGGTCCATGAAGTGCCGATGCCGCGCACCAACACGCTCTATCTCAATACCGAGCGCGGCGTGTTCAACGACCCGGCGATGCGCGCCGCTGCCCGTGAAGCGCTCGATCGTGAGGCGATTGTCAGAACGGTCTATGAAGGGCGTGCCGATGAAGCAAAGGGCCTGCTGGGGCCGGCACTGGCCTGGGCTGATGGTCTGCGCTCGCCGGTCGAGGGGCGACCGGATGCCGCTGACCCGAACGGCGCCAGTATCACGCTGGGTACCTTCACCGACCGGGCGGAGCTGCCGGAAGTGGCGGTGTTGCTGGAGCAGCAGCTCGAAGCCGCCGGTTTTGACGTGCATCAGGAGGTGCGCCAGTACGCTCATATCGAATCCGACATGCTCTCCGGTCAGTTCGACGCCTTTATCCTGTCGCGCGCCACCATGCTCGATTCCGGTGATCCGGTCGCCTACATGTACAGCGACTTTGCCTGTGAGGGCTCCTTCAACATCGCCCAGCTTTGCGACCCGGCGGTGGATGAAGCGCTTGCCCGCGCTGCTGACCTGCCCACCGGCCCCGAGCGTCGCCAGGCGATCATCAACGCCGAGGCCGCCATTTTGAAAACGGACGCCGCCGTGCCGATGCTGCATGAGCGCGTGATTCAGGGCGAAGCCGCGCGAGTGGCAAATACCGTGCGCGACCCACGCGAGCGCGAACTGATCACCGAGCACACGCGCCTTGACGGCGCGGCACAGTAAGGCGCCGGTGATGCACACTTCCGGGGTCGTTATCGCCCGTCCGCCCGTGCTGGCCGCGCGCCTGCGCCTTCTGGTGCCCACGCTGTCCCGGCTGGTGACGCTGTCTGCCGTGGTGGTACTGGTGGGGCTGCTGCCCTGGCTTTCCGGGCGTGATCCGGCGTTGAGCATCCTGCGTGCCCGCGCCGGGGATCAGAACCCGACTCCCGAGGCGCTGGCCGCCATCCGCACCCAGCTTGGGCTCGACATGGGGCCGTGGGAGAAGCTCGGCCACTGGCTCTGGGGCCTTGTGCACGGTGACGCCGGGATCTCGTGGATTTCGGGCGGGCCGGTGCTGCCCGGCATGCTGTCGGCCACAGGGGTCTCGCTGATGCTGATGCTCGGTGCTCTGCTGGTGGCGCTGCTGACCACCGTGGCGCTGTGCGTGAGCGTCGTTCGCCGCGGGCTGATCGGCGAGCCGGTGCCCACCTCCGGTGCCGTGGGCGCTACGCTCACCGCGCTGCCGGAGTTTCTGCTCGCCGCGGTCCTGTTGGTGGTCTTTGCCGCCGGGCTCAACTGGCTGCCGCCCTATGGCTGGGGCGAGTGGCGCCATATGGTGCTGCCTTCGCTGGCGCTCGGGCTGCCGGCCGGCGGGCTTTTGGGGCGACTGTTCAGTGACGGTCTGACGGCGAGTTTTTCCGAGCGCTGGGTCGCGACCTGGCATGTGGCGGGTTTTGGCCGGCGGCGCATTGCGCTGGCCGTGCTCAAGCGCACTATGCCCAGTCTCATGCCGCAGGTGGGGCTGGTGGTCGTCGGGCTGACCGGCGGCGCCATTGCCGTCGAGCAGGTGTTCTCGATTCCCGGGCTGGGGCGCGCCACCCTGGGCGCGGCCTCGGCGCAGGACCTGCCGGCACTGCAGACCGGCATTTTGCTGCTGCTGGCGATTGCCGTGGTGCTCGGCGGCGCGGCGGGGCTTGTCCGCACGCTGATGCTTGGGCGGACCCTGCGCGCCGGTGCCATACCCGTGACCCGCCATGAGTCTCACCGCGGGCGCTGGCAGTGGTTGGTGCCGGCGGTGGTGGCGCTCGCGCTGGTGATCATTATTGTCGCTGGCATGGGGCGCGACCCGCTCACCTCCAGCTACCTGCGTCTGCAGACGCCGAGTCTGGCCCTGCCCCTGGGCGCCGATGGCACCGGGCGCGATATTCTTGCCCGCGTCAGCCACGGGGCGCTGTCGACCATGGGCATGGCGCTGGTCGTGGTCACCATCACCTTTGTGCTGGGCCTGTTGATCGGGCTGGCGCCGCGGCTGGCGGCCGGACCCATCGAGGTGACCAACGCCGCCCCGCCGGTGATTGCCGGTCTGATTGTGGCCGGTGTGATGGGTCCCAGCACCAGCGGCGCCATCATTGCGGTCACGCTGGTGAGCTGGGCGCCGCTGGCGGCGCATACGGCAGCGCTGGTCAGCGAAGTGCAGGGCCAGGCGCACGTGCGCATCACGCCCATGCTGGGGGTGGGGCGTCTGCGGCTGCTCACCCGCTATGTGCTGCCCGCGGTGATCGGCCCGGTCTTTCGTCACGCCATGCTGCGCCTGCCTGGCATCGCGCTGGCGCTGGCCGCGCTGGGGTTTCTGGGCCTCGGCCCCCGTCCGCCGGCACCAGAGTGGGGGTTGCTACTCGCCGAAGGCATTCCCTATCTGGAGCGCGCCCCCTGGGCGGTGCTGGTCCCGGCGCTGGCACTGGTATTGATGTCGATTCTGGCGGTGTCGCTGTCGAGTCTGTGGCGACGCGGCTGAGCGCCCGGGTTGAGACAGGCCGAAAAGAAAGGCGCCCCTCCTGCGAGGGGCGCCTTTTTTCTGGGGGAATGGAAGCTGTCGGTTTATGACCCTGCCCGACTACCCCTTTACCGGTGCCTGCACGCTGTCGGTGCCCTCTCCATCCAGCCAGTTGATGTGGTGCATGCGCCGCACCACCACGAACTCGTCGCGGTTGGAGCCAACGGTGCCGTAGTAGTTGAAGCTATAGGAGAGCTGCGCGTAGCCGCCGATCATGTGCGTGGGCTTGGGGCACACGCGGGTGACCGAGTTGTGGATGCCGCCGCGGGTGCCGCTGATCTCCGAGCCCGGCACGTTCACGATCCGCTCCTGGGCGTGATACATCATCGCCATGCCGGTCTTGACCCGTTGGCTGACCACGGCGCGCGCGGCAATCGAGCCGTTGGCGTTGTAGAGCTCGATCCAGTCGTTGTCGGCCACGCCCAGCGATTTGGCATCGTCCTCGGAGAGCCACACGATCGGCCCGCCGCGCGACAGCGTGAGCATCAACAGGTTGTCCGAGTAGGTAGAGTGGATGCCCCACTTCTGGTGCGGGGTGATCCAGTTGAGCACCCGCTCGGGGTTCTGGTTGCCATCGGGACGCTTGATACCGGCCATCGCGGCGCGGGTATCGATCGGCGGGCGATAGGTCAGAAGGCTCTCGCCAAAGGCACGCATCCAGGCGTGGTCCTGATAGAACTGCTGTCGACCGCTTAACGTGCGCCACGGGATCAGTTCGTGGACGTTGGTGTAGCAGGCGTTATAGGAGACGTGCTCATCTTCAAGGCCCGACCAGGTGGGACTCGAGATGATCTTGCGCGGTTGGGCCACCACATCACGAAAGCGGATTTTCTCCTCATGCTTGGGCAGCGCCAGGTGGGCGTGCTCACGCCCGGTGATTTTCGACAGTGCCTCCCAGGCCCGCACCGCCACCTTGCCGTTGGTTTCCGGGGCCAGGGTTAGAATCATTTCGGCGGCATCAATGGCGCTGTCGATGATCGGGCGCCCCTTTGCCGGGCCTTCGGCCTTGCAGCGGTTGAGCTGACCCAAAAGCTCGATCTCGGGGCCGGTGGGCCAGCTGATGCCCTTGCCGCCGTTGCCCAGCGTGTCCAGCAGTGGTCCGACCGAGGTAAAACGTTCATAAGTGGCCGGATAATCGCGCTTGACCGCGATCAGATGCGGCATGGTGTGGCCGGGAATGGGCTCGCACTCGCCGCGCTTCCAGTCGCGCACCTCGACCTGGGCCAGCTCGCCAGGGGAGTCATGTTGCATGGGCTGGGTGACCAGATCGGTTTCCTCGCCCAGATGTCCCACGCAAACCTTCGAGAAGGCCTTCGCAATGCCCTTGTAGATCTCCCAGTCGCTGCGCGACTCCCAAGCGGGGTCGGTGGCCGCGGTGAGCGGGTGGATGAAGGGGTGCATATCCGAGGTGTTGAGATCGTCCTTCTCGTACCAGGTGGCGGTGGGCAGCACCACGTCGGAGTAGAGACAGGTGGTCGACATGCGAAAATCGAGCGTCACCAGCAGATCGAGCTTGCCCTCGGGTGCCTCATCGCGCCACTCGACTTCTTCCGGCAGGACGCCGCCCATCTCGCCGAGGTCCTTGCCCTGCAGCCCGTGGGTGGTGCCCAGCAGGTACTTGAGCATGTACTCGTGCCCCTTGCCGGAGCTGCCCAGAAGGTTCGAGCGCCACACGAACAGATTACGCGGGAAGTTCTGCGGGTTGTCCGGGTCCTCGGCGGCAAAGCGCAGATCGCCGCTTTTGAGCTGGCTGATCACGTAGTCGTTGAGCGGTTGCCCGGCGGCCTCTGCAGCACCGGCCAGGTGCAGCGGATTGGTGTCCAGCTGTGGCGCAGACGGCAGCCAGCCCATGCGCTCGGCGCGCACGTTGAAATCAATCAGGCTGCCGGAGTACTCCTCGCGCCGGGCCAGCGGCGAGAGCAGGTCCCTGATCTCGACCTTCTCAAAGCGCCACTGGCTTGAGTGGTTGTAGAAAAACGAGGTGCCGTTCATGTGGCGCGGCGGGCGGTTCCAGTCCAGACCGAACGCCAGCGGTGTCCAGCCGGTCTGCGGGCGCAGCTTCTCTTGGCCCACGTAGTGCGCCCAGCCGCCGCCGGTCTGACCGATACAGCCGCACAGGATCAGCATGTTGATCAGACCCCGGTACTGCATGTCCATGTGGTACCAGTGGTTGAGCCCGGCACCGACGATGATCATTGAGCGACCGCGGGTTTTATCCGCGTTGTCGGCAAACTCGCGCGCCAGTCGGGTGATCTGTGCTGCCGGCACGCCGGTGATCGCCTCCTGCCAGACCGGAGTATAGGGGCGCATCTGATCCAGTGAAGTGGCGCCGTCGTCTTCGCCGGTCTCGCCATCGCTGAGGCTAAGGCCCTGGTCAATGCCGTAGTTGGCCACCATCAGATCAAATACCGTGACCGCCAGCACCTGGCGCCCGTCCGCCAGGGTCAGCTGTTTGGCCGGCAGATGGTGGTAAAGCACGTCGTTGCCATCGACGTGGTTGAAGTAGTCATGGCGGATGTGGCCAAAGTAGGGGAAGCCGACCCGCACGACGCGATCATGGGCGGGGACCAGCGACAGGCGCAGGTGAATGTCATCGCCGTCCGCGTCACGCTGCTCCAGATTCCAGCGGCCCTGGCCCGCCTCTGCCTCACCCCAGCGAAAGCCGATCGAGCCACGCGGCACCACCAGCTGGTCGCGCGTCTCGTCCCAGGCGACCGTCTTCCATTCGGGATTGTTGTCCTGACCGAGTGCGGCATCAAAGTCGGCGGCGCGCAGCTGGCGGCCGGGCACGAAGCTGCCATCCTCGCGCGTTTCCAGTTCGACCAGCATCGGCATATCTGTATAGCGGCGCACGTAGTCGGTGAAGTACTCGCTTTGCCGGTCGAGGTAAAACTCCTTGAGGATGACGTGGCCCATCGCCATGCCCAGTGCCGAGTCGGTGCCCTGGGTGGGGCTGATCCACTCATCGCAGAGCTTGGCGACTTCGGCGTAGTCCGGCGTGATCGCGACCGTTTTGGTGCCCTTGTAGCGCACTTCGGTGAAAAAGTGCGCATCCGGCGTGCGCGTCTGCGGCACGTTGGAGCCCCAGGCGATGATGTAGTTCGAGTTGTACCAGTCGGCGGATTCCGGCACGTCGGTCTGCTCGCCCCAGGTCTGGGGGCTGGCCGGCGGCAGGTCGCAGTACCAGTCGTAAAACGACAGGCACACCCCGCCGATCAGCGACAGATACCGGGCGCCGGCGGCGTAGGAGACCATCGACATGGCCGGGATCGGGGAGAATCCGATGATACGGTCCGGCCCGTACTGTTTGGCGGTGTAGACGTTGGAGGCCGCCACCAGGGTTTCCATCTCCTGCCAGTCGGCGCGCACGAAGCCGCCCATGCCGCGGAGGGTCTTGTACTGCGCGGTCTTTTGCGGATCCTCCACGATCGAGGCCCAGGCATCGACCGGGTCCGGGTGCTGTTCGAGCGCCTCGCGCCACAGCCGGATCAGCGCCTTGCGTACCAGCGGATACTTGAGCCGGTTGGCGCTGTAGAGATACCAGGAGTAGCTCGCCCCGCGCGGGCAGCCCCGGGGTTCATGGTTGGGCAGGTCCGGGCGGGTACGCGGATAGTCGGTCTGCTGGGTCTCCCAGGTGACCAGCCCGTTTTTGACGTAGATCTTCCAGCTGCACGAGCCGGTGCAGTTCACCCCATGGGTGGAGCGCACCACCTTGTCATGCTGCCAGCGGGCGCGATAGCCGTTCTCCCACTCGCGGCTCTCTTCGCGCACTTCGCCGTGGCCGCCCGCAAATGAGGTGCGGATCTTTTTCATGTACTGCAGTCGATCGAGAAAATAGCTCATGGGTCAGTCTCCTTGGGCGTGCCTAGCAGGGGGCCGGGGCGTTACGACGGGCGTAGTACCACCAGGTCAGCGCCATGCAGCTGAGATAGAAGAAAATAAAACCGTAAAGGGCCGGCGCCACGCTGCCGGACAGCGCCATCGCGGTGCCATAGGATTTGGGAATGAAGAAACCGCCGTAAGCAGCCATCGCCGAGATGAACCCCAGAACGGCGGCAGATTCGCGATTGGCCTCGGTGCGCACCTGCTCCAGGTGGTCATCACCCAGTGCCTGGCGACGCTGGTTGAAGAAGATGACCGGCACCATGCGATAGGTAGAGCCGTTGCCGATGCCAGTGGCGATGAACAGGATCAGAAACATCAGGAAAAAGCCCACGAAGCTGCCGCTCTGGCCCGGGTCTTGAGACAGGGAACCGCTGGGGAGAAAGAGCAGTACCCCCAAAACACCTGCCACCATCAGAGCGAAGTTCCAGAGCGTGACTCGTGCCCCGCCCAGTCGGTCGGCCAGCCAGCCGCCCAGCGGTCGGGCGAGTGCGCCGACCAGCGGCCCCAGAAAGGCGTAGCGGGTCGGATCAACGTTGGGGAACTGCATGCCGGAGAGCAGCGGAAAGCCGGCGGCAAAGCCGATGAAGCTGCCAAAGGTGCCCAGATACAGCCAGCTCATCAGCCAGTTGTGTTGGCGCTTGAAGATCACCGCCTGATCGCGGAAGGAGGATTTGGCCGAGGCGATGTCATTCATGCCAAACCAGGCGGCCAGGGCGGCAATGACAATCAGTGGTACCCAGATGAAGGCAAGGTTTTGCAGCCAGACCGACTCGCCGGCATGCACGCCCTGAGTGACGGTCAGCGGGCCACCGGCCATGGGGCTCAGCACGCTGCCGGCAATGACCAGCGGGCCGATCAGCTGCAGCGCCGAGACGCCCAGATTGCCAAGGCCCGCGTTGAGGCCCATGGCGGTGCCCTTTTGTGCCTGTGGATAGAAAAAGCTGATGTTGGCCATGCTGGAGGCGAAGTTGCCGCCGCCAAAGCCGCACAGCAGGGCCAGAATCAGCATCACGCTGTAGGGCGTGTCGGGGTGCTGTACCGCCACGCCGATCCACAGACACGGCAGCAACAGCGAGGCGGTTGAAATCGCCGTCCAGCGCCGGCCGCCAAAAATCGGCACCATGAAGCTGTAGAAGATGCGAAGCGTGGCACCGGACAGGGACGGCAGCGCGGCCAGCCAGAAGAGCTGATTGGGGCTGTAGCCAAAACCGAGCTGTGGCAGGCGCACCACCAGGATGCTCCAGATCGACCACACCGCAAAGGCCAGCAGCAGGTTGGGAATCGAGATCCACAGGTTGCGCCGGGCAATGCGCGCTCCGGTGGTCTGCCAGAATGTGGCGTCTTCGGGGTGCCACTCGGTCAGCACCAGCGAACGGGGGGCGGCAAGCTCCGGCAGGTCCGTGCTGCGCGGGGCCTTGCCCCAGCTTTGGTTGTCGGCGCGGGTAATGGCGTAATGCATCCACGCAAGGGCGGCAATCACCACCACAAACAGCAGCATGAAGCAGCTCTGCCAGATGCCCGCCACATCGTTGAGCATGCCAAACGTCAGTGGCAGCAAAAAGCCGCCCAGCCCGCCGACCACGCCGCCGACCGCACCCACATGGTCGGGGTAGTAGACCGGGATGTGCTTGAACACCGCCGCCTTGCCCAGCGACATGAAAAAGCCCAGCACAAAGATCAGCACGATAAAAAGCGGCAGTGTGATGACCAGCGAGAAGCTGACCTCACCGCGCACGCCCTCGATCATGAATCGGCTTGGCGGATAGCTCAGCACCAGCAGACACAGCGCCGAGATGCCCAGTGTCCAGTACATGACCCGTCGGGCACCGATGCGGTCTGAAAGTACGCCGCCCAGAATGCGAAACAGCGAGGCCGGCACCGAATAGAGCGCCGCCACCATGCCGGCGGCAGCAATGCCCAGCCCGTAGACCTCCATCAGATAGTGGGGCAGCCACAGGGCGAGTGCCACGAAGCCGCCAAAGACAAAGAAGTAATACAGCGAGAAGCGCCAGACCCGCAGCTCGGAAAGCGGCGCCAGCTGCACCTTTAGAGGCACCGGCGCCCGACGCTCGGCATGGGCCGGATCCTCTTTCGCCAGCACCCAGAACGCGATACCGGCCAGCGCCAGCACGGTGGCATAGACCAGCGCCGTGCCCTGCCACCCCATCGCCAGCAGCAGGAAGGGGGCAGCGAAGTTGGTGATGGCGGCGCCCACGTTGCCGGCACCAAAAATGCCCAGTGCCGTGCCCTGTTGGCCGGCGCCATACCAGGTCGAGGTGTAGGCCACCCCGACGATGAATCCGCCCCCGGCCAGCCCCACGCCGAGGGCGGCCAGCAGCAGCATGGCGTAGCTTGTCGCGAAGGTGAGCAGATAAACGCAGGCCGCGCTGACCAGCATCAACAGGCTAAAGACCCGACGTCCGCCGAAGCGGTCGGTCCAGAGACCCAGCAACAGCCGGCTGACGGAGCCCGTGAGTACGGGCGTTGCCATCAAGAGCCCGAGCTGGGTATCGGACAGGCCAAATTCCTGCTTGAGGCGGACCCCGATGATCGAAAAGATCGTCCAGACCGCAAAGCACAGCGTGAAGGCCAGCGTCGAGAGACCCAGCGCACGCCGCTGCTGTGATTGTGGTGGGGATGCGGTGTCTGCGCTCATGATGGTGCCCTCGTAGCCGGGATGATGGCGTCAGGACTACTGTGCGCGAGATGGCGTGAGCGCTTTTGACCGTCGTCAAAATAGACTGGCTAAAAATAGCGTTAAATCAGCGTGTTATCTCATTGGCGATAGCGAGCGTCGCGCCCGTAGATCGCTGAAAGCAAAGCCCTTTATGGGGTTGATTACCTCCTTGGAGGTAGCTGGCCCACGCAGGAGGACACCATGGGGGTAGTCAAACGCTTTGTGCCCTCGCACTACGCGCTCTCCCTGACGCTTGCCCTGATTCTTTCGGGAGTGTCCCTGCTGGCGCTGGGGGGGCATGTTGGCCAGCGGCTGGCTGGCCGATACTGCCCGGCTGGATGCCCGGGTGATCAATCAGGCCGGCTCGCTGCGCATGCAGACCTGGCGGCTGGCAGCGCAGGCGCCCACTGCGGATGCCGAGCGTTGGCAGGGGTTGCTGAAGGGGGTGGATGACACCTGGCAACGTCTGGCGACAGCGGTGGCCCTTGAGTATGAGCCAGACGTTGTGGCGCAGCTGGCGGACGTACGTCTTGAGTGGCGTGAGGCGCTGCGCCCGGACATGCGTACCCCTGCGCAGGCGGTGAGCGTGGAGCCCCGGCGCATCGTTGATCATGTCCGTGCGCTGGATAACCTGACCGAGGCACTTCAGACACTGGCCGAGGCGCGCATCAGCCGGCTTCGCACCCTGCAGGTGGTATTGCTGTTGCTCACCCTGCCGCTGATCGCCTGGGGCGCATATCAGCTTCATTGTCACGTGCGTCGCCCGCTGGGGCGGCTTTTGAACGTGATCGAGGCCCTGCGCGCCGGTGAACTCAAGGCGCGCAGTGGCTACTGGCGCAACGACGAAATCGGGCTGCTGGCGGCCACTATCGATGACATGGCCGGTCAGCTCGACGCGTTTTGTCAGCATCTCAACGATCAGGTCGAAGAGCGCGGTCATCGACTGGAGCAGAGTCATCTGGCGCTGACGCTTCTATACGACAACGCGCGCTATCTGGCCACGACGCCACCCGAGGCGATCGACCCCGAACAGGCGCTGCGCCCCTTCGGGACGCTGATGGCCCCGGCCGAACTGAGGCTGGTCTCTCCCGGGGATCACAGTGACGATAACGCCTACTGCATTCTCCTCAAGGGCGATGCACAGACGCCTCTGATATTGACGGCTCGCCTGCCTGGCGGGGCGCCGTTGCCGGTCTGGAAGTGTCGACTCTGCGAGACGCTGGCCGACCAGCTGGGGGCGGCGCTGGCCCTGCGCGCTCAGGGGCGGCAAAAGCGGCGACTGGCGCTGATGGACGAGCGCGCCGTGATCGCCCGTGAACTGCATGATTCGCTGGCACAGTCGCTGAGCTATCTCAATATTCAGGCCCTGCGGCTGGCCCGTGCGCTGCCGGAGACGACCGACCGTGAGGCCTTTACTGTTGTCGGCGAGCTGCGTGACGGCATCAATCACGCCTATCGCCAGCTGCGCGAGCTGCTGGTCACCTTTCGTCTGCGCCTGACCGAGGACGGCATCAACGCGGCGGTACAGGCCACGGTGGCCGAGTTTGCCGAGCGGGGTGGGCTCGACATCGATATGAGGCTCTCCCTTGCCGATGACGTCCTCTCCCCGGATCAGGAGCTGCATCTGGTCCAGATTCTGCGGGAGGCGCTGGCCAACGTGGTCCAGCATGCCCGAGCGGAAAGGGTCGCGGTGACCCTGACCGACCAGGCCGGTAGCATTGAACTGATCGTTGAGGATGACGGCGTGGGCCTGCCCGATCAGGTTGAGCGTCTGCATCACTACGGCACCATCATCATGGAAGAGCGCGCCCGCAGCCTGGGTACGGTCCTGACGCTTGTACGGCGACAGGCGGGCGGCACGCGGGTCGCGCTGAACTTCATCAACGATCCCCACATTCCGGGAGATATCACGGCATGAGCCCTCACGACATGAACCACCAGGCGCCGCCACGCGGCGTACTGGTTGTGGATGATCACCCGCTCTTTCGACGCGGCGTGCAGCAGCTGCTGGCCATGAGCACCTCGCTGACGCTGGCAGGTGAAGCCGACAGCGGCGCCCGGGCTCTTGAGGCCTGTACCCGGCTGACGCCGGATTTGATCCTTCTGGACATGAAGATGGCGGGCATGGACGGCATCGAGACGCTGACCCGGCTGCGTGAAGCAGGCGTGGCCGTGCCGATTGTGATGCTCACCGTCTCTGAAGAGCAGGACGACGTGCTCGCCGCGATTCGCGCCGGGGCCAGCGGCTATCTGCTCAAGGACACCGATCCCGAGGCGCTGTTAACGGCCATTGAGGCACTCGATGAGCAGGGCGATGCCTTTGATCCGCGCCTCATGGGCCTTTTGACCCGGGCACTGCGTGAACCCGCGCCCGGTCCCGAGGCGCTGGTGGCCCGGCTGACCCGACGTGAACGCGACATTCTGCGTCTGATCGCCCAGAGTCAGTCGAACAAGGAGGTCGGCCGGCGCCTCGACATCAGCGAAGGGACGGTCAAGGTCCACGTACGGCATCTTTTAAAAAAGATGGGCATGCGCACCCGTACCGAAGCGGCAGTCTGGGCCGCCCGGGAAGGATGGAAATAAGCAGGGGGGCTGGTCAGCCTTGGCACACCCGGCTAGGCTTTCTGGCCCTATCGTATGACTGGAGCGCTTTTCATGCTGAAACCGTTATTGCGCGGGTGCCTGCTGGCGCTACCGCTTTGCTCGCCTCTGGCACTGGCCGATGCCGACCACCCGCATGTCGAAATCCGGACCACCCAGGGCAGTATCGAGCTGGAACTCGACGCCACGGCGGCGCCCCATACGGTGGACAACTTCCTGAGCTATACCAGGGAAAATTTCTATCAGGGGACCGTGTTCCACCGTGTCATTGACGGGTTCATGATTCAGGGCGGCGGGATGACGGCCGACATGACGACCAAAAAGACCCATGACCCCATCGCGCTGGAAGAAAGCGGGCTCAAGAATACCCGCGGCACCATTGCCATGGCGCGCACCGGCCAGCCGGATTCGGCCACCAGCCAGTTTTTCATCAATCTGGTCGACAACCAGGCGCTCGACTACCGCAACCTTTACGAGCCCGGCTACACCGTCTTTGGTCACGTGGTGTCCGGCATGGACGTGGTCGACGCCATTGCCGGCGCGCCGACCGGCCGTCGCGGCCCTTACGCCGATGTGCCCAGCAAGCCGATCACCATCCTGTCGGTCGAACGGGTGGATTGATTCTTCCCTGACATGATGGCCCCGAACGCCTGCACCGGCCTTCGGGGCTTTTTTGTGGCTTGCCACAAGGGCGTGTACGCCGTGCGCCCCGAAGCTGCGATGATGATCCTTCGGACCATCACGAGGGCGAGATATGAGACTTCAGGGACAGCGGGCCGTGGTGACCGGTGCCGCCAGCGGCATTGGGCTGGCCACGGCGGAGTGTTTTCTCACCGAAGGGGCAAGCGTAGCGCTGCTGGATCAGGACGATGCGGCGCTGACCCGGACAGGCGATCGGCTGGCGCGAACGTATCCCGGCAGGGTACACGTCGAGATGGTTGATGTGGCCGATAATGATGCTGTCAGGACGGCCATGGCCGGTGTACTCGACGCGCTGGGTGGGGTCGATATTTTGATCAACGCCGCCGGGGTCAACGTCTTTGCCGACCCACTAGTGGTCAATGCCGAGCTCTGGCAGCGCTGCATGTCGATCAATCTGGAAGGCGCCTGGCACTGCATTCAGGCGCTCCTGCCGTCGATGCTTTCGCAGTCGCGGGGGCATGTGGTCAATATTGCCTCGGTTCATGGGCATCGGATCATTCCGGGCGCCTTTCCCTACCCGGTGGCCAAGCATGGCCTGATCGGGCTGACCCGTTCGCTGGGGATTGAATATGCGGCCCGGGGCATTCGGATCAATTCGATCTCGCCGGGGCTGATCAGAACGCCATCGGCGCAGGCCTGGCTTGATGGATTGAGCGAGGCAGAGCGTCAGCAACAGATGGAACTGCTGCCCTGTAAACGCTTTGGTGAGGCAAGCGAAGTGGCCGCGACGGCGCTGTTTCTGGCTGGTGACGAGGCGCGCTTTATCAATGCCACCGACATCCTCATCGACGGCGGGCGCAGTCAGGTCTATCACCTGTAGGCCGCGCCTGACGTTAATCGATTCTCCCTGGAACGATCAGTGCAACTGGCCTGAGGGGCCGAAGTATTCGAAATGGCGATAGGGCGTGTCGATGCCCAGTGCCGCCAGGGCGTTGTCCACATCGCGCATGAAGCCGGTGGGGCCGGTGAAATAGCAGCTCGGCGTGGTCTCGCGCGGCAGATAGTCGGCCAGCAGAGCGCGATCAATCGTGCCGCGATGGGGTAGCTCATCGGGGGTGGTCGGGTTGCTGTAGACGTAACGGTAGGTGAGCTTGCTGCCGTACTGCTCGGCCATGGCCTTTAGATGCTCGTGAAAGGCGTGGACGCGGGCGTTGCGCGCGCCATGCAGATAGATCACCTGACGCCCGGCATCCAGCGCCTGAGCCATCAGCGAGAGCATCGGGGTCTGGCCGACACCGGCACTGATCAGCATCACCGGCGCGTCGCGATCATCGAGCAGCATGTCACCGACCGGCGCCAGCAGGCGGACATGATCGCCGACCTTCACATGATCATGCAGGTGGCGGCTGGCCCGTCCCTGACCTTCACGCTTGACCGAAATGCGATAGAAATTGTCTCCCGGCCGCGAGGTCAGGCTGTACTGGCGCAGGGCCTGCTCACCGTTGATGTAGAGCGCCACGCCCAGATACTGCCCCGGCTGGAAGGCGCGCACCGGGTGCTCATCCAGCGGCTTGAAGTAAAACGATATGATCTCCTCGCTTTCCGCCACGCGATCGGCGAGATAGAAGTCGCGCTCACCGCGCCAGCCGCCGGGCGCCTCCTCGAGTGCCTGATAGGTGTCCTCTTCGGCGGCGATCAGTCGATCGGCAAACTCCCAGTAGAGTCCGCTCCAGGCATTGGCAACCTCGGGGGTGACGGCATCACCCAGCACTTCCCCGATCGCGGCCATCAGACACTCGGCGACGATGGCGTACTGATCGGGCTGCAGATTGATCGCCACATGCTTGTTGACGATCGGGGTCATGAGCCGTTCAAGCGCTTTGGGATCGTTGCGGTTGAGGGCGTAGGCGACCACCGAGCGGGCCAGAGCGCGGGGCTGTTCGCCGGTCTCCTGATGGCGCATGTTGAACATCGAGCGCACGTGCGGATAGCGCTCAAACATCAGCGGATAAAAGGTTTTGGCGATGGTTTCAGCGTTGTCGGCGACGACCGGGGCTGTGGCATTGATGACATCAAGCTGCTTTTCGTTAAGCATGGCGCGCTCCTGGCGGCAAGGTGGGCAGAACGGAACACCTCTGATATCGCAAGCGCCGTGCCAGGTGGCCCAGGCCGCGACACCCTGCCACACTGAGCCGCCGCCGAGGCCCGTACGAGGCCCGTACGAGGCGGCGCACTCGAAGTTTGAAAGACCCGGGTACTGGTATTTACGTGGGGCTCATGGTCATAATGACCATGAAAAACGATGTCAAAATGACAGTGTAAAAAGACGGCGTGTCGATATGACCATTTTCTCAAGGGCGCTGCGGGATCTGCTGGCCGCGCTGAGTGACGGCAAGCCCTTCGATGCCCTGCATCCGCAGTGGTCGCGGCTGCTGGCGGCGCTGGTCGGCAACTATCCGGCCGATGCCAGCACGCTGATGGTCAGCGTCGAAGGCGGCTTGCAGCCTGTGGCGGTGCTGGGCATGGGCAGCGAAGTGTGTGGCCGGCGCTTCCAGCTGGAGGCCCACCCAAGGCTTGCCGCCATTGCCGCCCATCCTCATGTCTGTCGTTTTCCGCGTGACTGCGCCCTGCCGGATCCCTTTGACGGCCTGCTCGATGCTGATCTGACCCATGTCCATGACTGCATGGGGATAGCCCTGCGCGATGGTGATCGGCTGTTGGGGATGTTGACGCTGGACGCTCTGATCCCCGAGCAGATGGCCGGCATTGATGATGAGGAATTGATGGCTGCTGCTGAGCTTCTGGCCACCTGTCTGCGCCTGACCGGGCAGCTTGAGGACACCCGCTCGCGGCTCAATCAGGTACTGTCCTCGGAGCGGGGCACGCCGCTGGGGTCGCCGGGCTGGCACAGTCCGGCCATGGCGCGGCTTTTCGAGAGCATGGCATTGGTGGCGCCCACCGATCTGAGCGTGTTGCTGCACGGCGAAACCGGCGTGGGCAAGGAGCACCTGACGCGCCATCTGCATGAGCGCTCGCGGCGCAGCAACGGGCCGCTGGTTCGGGTAAATTGCGCCACGCTGCCGGAGTCGCTGATCGAAAGCGCGCTCTTTGGTCATCGACGCGGGGCCTTTTCCGGTGCCAATCGTGACCATCAGGGCCATTTTGTCATGGCCGATGGGGGCACCCTGATGCTCGATGAAATCGGCGAACTGCCGCTGTGCCAGCAGCCGCGACTGCTGCGTGTGCTACAGGAAGGCGAGATTCAGCCGCTGGGCAGCGATCAGTCGGTGAAGGTGGATGTGAGACTGGTGGCCGTCACCAATCGCGATCTGGCCGAAGAAGTGGCCGCCGGTCGCTTTCGCGAAGATCTCTATCACCGTTTGAGCGTTTTCCCCCTGCGCATTCCGCCGCTGCGCGAGCGCCGTGAGGACATTTTGCTGCTGGCCGGACATTTTCTGGAAGACAATCGGGTGCGCCTGGGCCTGGCCAACCTTCGGCTGGACATTCGCGCCGAACAGGCGCTGCTGGCCTGGCACTGGCCCGGCAATGTGCGCGAACTCGAGCATACCCTGAGCCGCGCTGCACTGCGGGCCATGGGCGCGACGCATTTGGTCTCCCGTCGCTCGGCCGTGGTCTGTATCGGGATCCAGCACCTGGATCTGCCGGCCGAGACGGCCTCAAGCGATGTCGAGCCTGAGGCGAATCACTTATCCACAACCGCTTTCACACAACCAACTGTGGATAACACGCTGTCCCTGCGCGAGGCCACTGACACCTTCCAGCGTTACCACATTGAACAGGTGCTGGCCGCCCACGACCACAACTGGGCGGCCAGCGCTCGGGCACTCGATATGGACAGCGCCAATCTGCATCGGCTCGGGCGGCGACTGGGGCTTAAATAGACGGTATTAGAAGATGTGAAACGACAATGTTTCACGTGAAACATGATGTTCAGCACGGCCATGTCAGGTCATGGTTGGCTGGCTCGTGATTCCTTAATCGGATCGGACAGCCTCGAGGAAGGTCGCTATCGCCGGTGTCGTTTTACGTATAGCCAACATCAGCGCAAAGACACTCTGCGGGCCTGGAATTGGATAATAACGGATACGATCGCTTCTAAAACCCTGCATGCTCTCAGGCACAATAGAGACGCCTGCACCTGCTGCAACCAGCGACAGTACGGCATGCATGCCGTATGCCTCCTGAACCACTGTCGGTACAAACCCTGCATGGGCACAAAGTCGAAAGACCTGAAGATGAAAGCCTCGCCCTTCCCGCATCGGCCATAGAATGAAGGGTTCATCAGCCAGTGCCTCGAGTGCCGGTCCGCCACCTTTGGTCAGCGGATGATGGGCTGGTAGTGCCATGCAAAGTCGGTCCTGGTCAAAATCAGAAAGATCGAGGTCGTTGGCATCGGTCAGAGGCGGAATGAGAATGCCCACATCCAGTCTTTCCTCCCGAAGGGCAGCCAGCTGTGCGGCCGTTGTGGCTTCATGAAGCTCCAGACGGATATCCGCAAATGAGTGTCGAAAATTGCTCAGAATATCCGGCAGTCGGCCGTAAAGCGCACTGCCAACATAACCCAGCCTCACCGTACCGGTACGCCCGGCGGCCATATCACGAGTAATGGAGACGGCGTGCGTTGCCTGCTCGAGCGTGCGTTTTGCCTCTTCGAGGAAAGTCTGCCCTGCTGTCGTCAGGCCAAGCACCCGCTGCCCACGTTCAATCAGGACAACATCAAGCGTTTGCTCAAGCTTTCGAATGGCATGTGTCAGCGGCGGCTGTGACATGTTCAGGCTCCGCGCCGCACGATGAAAGTGGCGCTCCTCGGCCACGGCAACATATTGCTCCAGCATGCGTAGATTGAGACGAATAGGACCGTCGGTCACAGACCTCTCCATACCTTTGAATACAGATAGTGTTTTGATACTTCCTTTGTATCAAAAAAGCACTTTAACAGTATTGGAGATATCAGCGAGCGCTCCCTATCGTCGTCTTATCATGTATTGGAAGGGAGACGATATGATGGCATTCAAGGGGCAAGTAATGCTGTTGACGGGTGCCGGGCGAGGCCTGGGCCTGGCCTATGCGCGCTACCTGACGGCTCTGGGGGCCACAGTTGTTTTGCAGGATACGGGCGCTGATCAAAGCGGTTACGGAGAAGATGCTGCCGTGGCGGAGACGGCCGCAGAGCGACTTCGTGATGAAGGAGCTCGAGTGCATGCCGTGGCAGGCGCACTGGATTCGCATGAGCACTGTCATCATCTGATCGAAAAGGTGCTTGAAAGGCATGGGCGGCTGGATGGTTTGATTCACAATGCCGGCTGGGTTGCACACCAGGAAATTGAAGGGATCGAACCGGCCTCGTTTGATGCCATGATGACCATCGCTGCCAAAGCCCCGCTATGGCTGGCCCAGGCGGCTTGGCCGGCCATGAAGGCGGCCGGTGGCGGTCGAATTGTATTGACGACGTCCTGTCGTGCGATCTATCCGCAGTATGTACAGAAGGGACTGGCTTCCTATGCCGCAGCCAAAATGGCGGCGCTGGGTATCGTGAACGTGCTTGCCCGAGAAGGCGCTCCTCATAATATCGTGGTCAATGCCGTGTCGCCGGTGGCCAAAACACGCATGTGGGGCGTGAAAGATGAGCCTGAAGAGCTGCGACCGGATGAGGTAGCGCCTGGTGTGGCCTTTCTGGTTTCCGAGGCCTGTATTGAAGGCGGTTGGGTCCTGCGAGCAGCGAATGGCCAGTTCCATGCCACCCGGGCAACAGAAGCCGAAGAGGTGGATTATCCGCGTGACTTGAGAGGTGTCTGCGCAACGTCGATAGATGATATCGCGGCCAACTGGTCGCGAATTGCCCTGCCTGCGGTAGAGCCACGCAGCGCCTGATATGAAAACGCCCGACTGTGACACAGGCGGGCGTTTTTTTGATTCAGGTTTTTTACAGGCGCTGTTTAGACTTCGACGTTGAGCGTCACGTCTATATTGCCGCGGGTAGCGTTGGAATATGGGCATACGACATGAGCCTTTTCGGCCAGTGCATTCGCCTGGGCCTCGTCCATGCCCGGCAGGCGGATATTCAGCGCCACCTCAATGCCAAAGCCGGTGGCGATCGGGCCAATGCCCACTTCTGCGCCCACCCAGGTGTTATTGGGCAGTTTTACCTTCTCCTGAGTGGCCACATGCTTGAGCGCGCCCATAAAACAGGCTGAATAGCCGGCGGCAAAGAGCTGTTCCGGATTGGTACCATCGCCGCCGTTGCCGCCCAACTCCTTTGGGGTGCTCAAAACGACATCGAGCTTTTCGTCGGAGGAGACGGCGCGGCCTTCGCGGCCACCGGTGGCCTGGGCGCTGGCGCGGTAAAGTACCTTTTCGATCGACATGATCATGTTTCCTGTTTCAAGTGTGCACGATTAGGTCGTGCACGATATAAATGAATAAAAAACGTTAAATACTGTCCAGCTGGTGTCTCAGGGCGTTGAGCTGATCGCGTAGCGCCTTCATTTCCGATGTCGAGCAGCCGGATGCGCGTTCGACTTCTGCAGGCAGAGTGCGGGCCCTTTCCCGCAGTGCGCTACCGTGGTCGGTCAACGATACCTCGACCTGACGTTCATCTTCGCGGCTGCGCTGGCGCCTGACCAGTTCCGCGACCTCCAGCCGCTTGAGCAGCGGTGTGAGCGTGGCGGAATCCAGTGACAACCGCTCGCCGATGCCGGAAACGGTCAGATGGTCTTCCTGCCACAGCACCTGCATGACCAGATACTGGGGATAGGTCAGTTCCAGCTGCTTGAGTAGGCGCCGGTAGAGCTTGCTCATGGAAAGCTGCGTTGCATAGAGCGCAAAGCAGAGCTGCGATTCCAGCGCCATCATGTTCTCGTCCTGCTCGAAATTATCTTTATTATCCGTCATGAGCATAATCTATATAGCGTGCGATTTAATGGCCAGCTATTTAAACCTATGAGCATCATAGCGCCGATCCTGAAAAGGTAATGACGATCAAGGGAAATGTCCTCGTGATCGTCATCATGACGGCGAAGGCCCATGGCAAACAATAACGTGGGCCAGTATCAGAGAACCGACGCGGCAGCTGCCGCGTCGGTCAGAAGAGGAACCGTCAGTCGATCAGAAAGTCGAACTTTTCGCGCAGGGCTTCCCAGCTGTCTCTTGAGTTGGCCGCGATCATGCGGCCCTGATGGATCGTCGGGTTATACGGCGTGCCGTCCAGCAGCGCGGCGTAACCGCCGGCTTCCTGAACGATCATGATGCCGGCGGCGTGATCCCAGGGCATCAGCTTGGCGGTCAGCATGAAATCCACAAAGCCGAAGGCCATGGTGCGGTATTCGTGACAGGCGCAGCCAAAGGACATCATGCGGTCAAAGTCAGGGAAAAGTCCGGCCAGATCGTACTGGGTCTCCTTCGGGAAGCGGCGAATGGAGGTGGAGCCGGTCATGCTGGAGAGCTTCGAGGTGCTGGACATGTGCAGGCGCCGCTCGGTGCCGTCCGGGCGGCCATACCAGGCGCCCTCCCCCTTGCGGGCCATGACCCAGTCATCGACCAGCGGGTCATACAAAAGCCCGAATACGGTCTCGCCGCGGCTGACCACGGCTAAAATCACGCCGAACTGATTGAGATTGCGAGCAAAATTCCAGGTGCCATCGATCGGGTCAATGATCACCGCCATCTCGGCATCCTTGATGGTGTCCAGAAGCGAGGCGTCTTCGGCCACGGCCTCCTCACCCACGATGGTGGCCTCGGGAAAGGCTTTGGCGACCCCCTGGGTGATCACCTTCTCGGCGCCCTTGTCGGCAATGGTGACCAGATCATCCGGACCGCTTTTGGTGTCGATGGTGTCGGGATCGAGCATGCGAAAGCGCGGCAGGATTTCGGTTCTGGCAGCGTGGCGAACAATGTCGATAAGCGTCTTGGTGGCAGCCTGATCCAGGGTCATGACGGGGCTCCTTGGTAAAGGGACAGTGAGGTGTTCAACCGCTGCAGTGACAGACGCGTTGGTAACACGGGTTTGCCTATAGCATGGCGTTCATCCGGGGCGATCACCAGCACCAATGGCGGGCAGCGTGCCAATCACATGCCCCGCGACCCTGTGTCGCTCCCTGCAGGCGAACAAGGGATTGTCACGCCCCGGCCACTCTGTTTAAATATATTGATATATTTCTATATAAGTAGGTAAGTAGCATGAAAACTTCTGCACAGACGCTGGCGGCACCGCTGTTTGAACCCCTCTCATTGGGTCCGGTCACGATTCCCAACCGTATCGTCATGGCCCCCATGACACGCAACCAGTCACCGGGCGGCGTACCGGGTGATAACGTGGCGGCCTACTACAAAAGCCGTGCCGAAGGGGGCGTGGGGCTGATCATTACCGAAGGCACCTACATTGACCATCCCGGCGCCAATGGCTATCCGGCCGTGCCGGCCTTTCATGGCGAGGCTGCGCTGGCCGGCTGGAAGAAGGTCGTTGAAGGCGTCCACGCTGCCGGTGGCAAGATCGTACCGCAGCTGTGGCACGTGGGTCGCGAGCGTCGCCCGGGTGTCGAGCCGGACATGAGCGTGCCGGGCTTCGGGCCGATGTCGATCGTCGAGGATGGCATCGAGGTCGTCAAGGCGATGACCGAGCAGGACATTCAGGACGTGGCGGCCTCCTTTGCCCGCGCCGCGCGCGATGCGAAAGCGATCGGTTTTGACGGCATCGAGCTGCACGGCGCTCACGGCTATCTGATCGATCAGTTTTTGTGGCCCGAGAGCAACCAGCGCAGCGATGAGTACGGCGGCAGTGTTGAAAACCGACTGCGCTTTCCGCGCCTGATCGTGCAGGCAGTGCGTGAAGCGGTCGGCCCGGACTTCCCGATCATCTTCCGCTTTTCGCAGTGGAAGCTCTCCGACTATGAGGCGATTATCGCCGAGACGCCTGAAGCCCTGGGCGAGTTGCTCAATCCGTTGGCCGAGGACGGTGTGGACATCTTTCATGCCAGCACGCGCCGCGTATGGGAGCCGGGCTTTGAAGGCAGCAGCAAGTCACTGGCCACCTGGACGCGCGAGCTGACCGGCTGCCCGGTGATTGCCGTGGGCAGCGTGGGTCTGGACAAGACCTTTCGCACCGGCCACTTCACCCGCACCGAAGACCCGAGCTCCAAAAGTCGGGTCAATGTCGAGGAGCTGGCCATGTGGCGCGCCCGCGGTGATTTCGATCTGATCGCCATCGGCCGTGCCCTGCTCTCCGATCCTCAGTGGGCCCGCAAGGTGCGTGATGGTCGCCTTGACGAGCTGAGTGACTTCGATACCAGCGCCCTGGACGAACTGGTTCGTTAGAGCGCATCGGCCGGGCTGTCTCGGCAGCCCGGCCGTGAGTGCGTATACTGAACCGGCCTCCAACGCATGGCCCTGATCATGGATATCAATACGGTTTTAAGCGCACTGGCCAATCCGGTGCGTCTGGACATTGTGTGCTGGCTCAAGGAGCCGGAGCGCCATTTTCAGCCTCAGAAAGAGATGGCCCCGCCCGGGGGCATCTGCGTCAGCCATATTCGCGAGAAAACCGGGCTTTCCCAGCCGACCATCTCGCTGTATCTGTCAACGCTGTCTCGCGCGGGGCTTGTCTCGTCACAACGCGTGGGTCAGTGGACCTATTATCGCTACGAGCATGACGTCGCCGAGGCGTTTTTGAGCGGTCTCGGTGAGCGGCTGTCACGCCGCTGAGTCAGTGTGCGCACGAAAGGCGCCCCGGCTTCATGGGCGATTCAACAGGCGCTCACGCAGCGCCGGACTTCGGGGCATCAGCCCCACGGTCAGCCCGAAGGGGCGAAAGGCGCGATTGAGTACGGCCATTGATGGACTGCCCTTGCCGGTCTCGATATCCGAGAGCGTGCGTCGGCTGATGCCGGCAAGGCTTGCGTACTCGGTCTGGTTCATGGCCAGTACCTGACGCCGCAGGATCTTGAGCACCGCACCCGGAGTGGTTTTCTCGGCAAAGAGCTGCTCGACCATCTCCAGCAGCAGCGCTTCGCGCTGTGCCGGCGATAAGGATGTGCTCATGTCAGCCCCCACTGCCTCAGTCGCTCGTCCATCCATTCCACGGCCTAGCGCTGTTTATACCCCAGCACGGAAGGGCCACCGCGTCCCTTGTCAGGTTCAGGCAGGCTCAGGGTGGCAGCATCGTGCCACTGCTGGTGATGAAAGATCTGCAGGGTAAGCGTCATGGCAGGCCTTGATCGGTACGGGTGCAAGCAGGGTGTCAACGTCATTAATGAGCAAAATATCGCTCATTTTTGGAAGCTCGGCCAGCTTATGAGCAATATTGCGCTCAAAAAATCATCTAAGGTCTGAAAATGAGCATTATTTTGCGCAAAAGCGTTCGTCTTCATTGAGAGTGGGGCGTTATGCATCGCTTTGCCTAAATGGTTGACAATGTCAATCATTTGCCTGATCTTATCGAGAATCACTTTCATTTCGGTCCTGACGTTATGCCTTCTGCCGGCAACGCCCTTTTCGGGCTTTTGCACGTCTACAAGCGCGCCCTGCGCGAGCGCTATATCGAGGACGGGATCAGCCTGCCGCTGTCACACCTGCGCGTTCTGCGCGAGATCGGCCGCCATCAGGGCGTGATGGCCCGCGAACTGGCCGAAGCACTGTTGCAGGACAAGGGCCTGATCACCCGGGTGACCCGCGAGCTGGAGCGTGAAGGGCTCGTCGAGCGTCATCCGCACCCCACCGACAGCCGCGCCGCGCATCTGCGTCTCAGCACCGACGGCCGCGCCCTGCATGCGCACATCAGTGCCATCGAGCAGGCGTGTGACGCGCAGATGGTGGCCGGGCTGGACCCGCAGCAGGCTGATGCCTTCATCGACACCGTCAACGCCATGACCGATCAGCTCGATCGCGAACAGGAGAGTCCATGAGCCGCCCCGCCCCCCGCCGTTTTACCGTACTCGACAAGACCCTGATTACCCCGCACATGCTGCGCGTGACCCTCGGCGGTGAAGGCATGGTGACCTTTCCCGAGGACCAGGCCGGCACCTACATCAAGCTGGTGTTCACCCGCGATGACGGCACGTCCTTCCTGCGCACCTATACCGTGCGCGCCCAGCGAGAGGACGCCATCGATGTAGACTTTGTACTGCACGAGGACGGCGGCCCGGCGGCGCAGTGGGCCGACCGCGCCGCCCCCGGGGATACCATCGAGATTGGTGGCCCCGGTCCGCGCAAGCGCGTCGATGCGACAGCCGACTGGTTTCTGCTGGCCGGTGACATGACCGCCCTGCCGGCGATCAGCGACAACCTGGAAAACCTGCCCGCCAGTGCCCGCGGTCATGCGGTCATCGAGGTGATCAGCGAGGCCGAGATTCAGCCGCTTGATAAGCCTGACGGCATCACACTGCACTGGGTGGTCAACGAGCATCCGGGCGAGGAGAGCGACGCACTGCCTGAGGCCGTCCGCGCGATTGACTGGGAAGACGGTCGTCCGGCGGTGTGGGCGGCGTGTGAGTTCTCTTCCATGCGCAAGCTGCGCCACTACTTCAAGGCCGAGCGCGAGGTGGCCAAAAGTGATCTCTATGTGTCGAGCTACTGGAAGCTGGGCATGAACGAGGAGCGCCACAAAAGCGCCAAGCAGGAAGACGCCGCACAGAGCGGTTAAGCGGCCAAGCGCAAAACCCGGGGCGGCCGCCCTGGTGGGCAGGGGGCCCTTCACCCTACAATGGCCGCCGTACCCGTATCCTGCCTATTCGCGAGCGCCCATGACTCTGTCTTCATCGGAACTGTCTTCATCAGAACCGTTTTCACCGGAACTGCTGTCCCCGGAACTTGAGACCGAGCGCGCCCTGTCGTCCGGGGCCTGTCCCTATGACGCGCTGGACGACGAGGCACTGCTGGCGCGGGTGATGGAAATCTTTGATCGCGGCGCTGTCGCCGGAAAGCTCTCTGAAGTGAGCGCTCACTGGAGTCGTGACGCCCTGGCCCGTTATCTCAAGGCGTCTGATCCGTCGCCGTTGAGCGATGCCGAGCGGCGAGTGCTGATCACCCTGCTGCCCGCGCCGCCTCATCGTCATGGTGAGGCCGAGTTCACCTTTATCGATCTGTTCGCCGGCATCGGCGGCATTCGTCAGGGGTTTGAGGCCGTGGGCGGTGAGTGTGTGTTCACGTCCGAGTGGAACAAGTACGCGGTGCGCACCTACAAGGCGAACCACTACTGCGACCCGCAGACCCACCGCTTCAACGAAGACATCCGCGATGTGACCCTCTCCGCCCGCGACGATGTCGATGAAGCAAGCGCCTACGCCCACATTCGCGAGCAGATCCCCGGGCACGATGTGCTGCTGGCGGGCTTTCCCTGTCAGCCCTTCTCACTCGCCGGCGTGTCCAAGAAAAACGCGCTGGGGCGCAAGCACGGCTTTGAGTGCGACGCCCAGGGCACGCTCTTTTTTGACGTCGCCCGCATCATCGCCGCACGCCAGCCAAAGGCGTTCGTGCTGGAGAACGTCAAGAATCTCAAGAGCCACGACAAGGGCAAGACCTTTCGCGTGATCTGCGAGGCGCTCGATGAACTCGGTTATGACGTCGCCGATGTGGACGCGCCAAAAGGCCGCGACCCCAAGGTGATTGATGCCCGCCACTTCGTGCCCCAGCACCGCGAGCGCATCGTGCTGGTCGGCTTTCGCCGCGATTTAAACGTGCATGACGGCTTCACCCTGCGCGATATCAGTGAACACTTTCCCGCGCACAAACCCACCTTCGGCGAGCTGCTGGATAGGGAGGTCGATGCGAAGTACGTACTTACTCCCAAGCTCTGGAACTATCTTTACCAGTATGCCCGCAAGCACCGGGAGAAAGGCAACGGCTTCGGCTTTGGCCTGACTCGCGCCGAAGACGTCGCCCGTACGCTGTCGGCGCGCTATCACAAGGACGGCTCGGAGATTCTCGTCGACCGCGGCTTTAATGACGCTTTGCCCTTTGACGCCTCTGAAAACCTGCAAAACCGCCCGCGGCGCCTGACGCCGCATGAATGCGCGCGGCTGATGGGCTTTGACGCTCCGGGCGAGCGGCGCTTCGTGATCCCGGTGTCGGATACACAGGCCTATCGCCAGTTCGGCAACTCGGTGGTTGTGCCGGTGTTTCAGGCCGTGGCGGAGATGATGAAGCCCAGGGTGATGGCAGCGAAGAAGATGAGCCCATAAAAGGATGAGCCCAGGAAAAGGTGAGGCAGTATTTGAATCAGAGGGTGAGCCGGCCGCGCGGTAAGCCTTAATAGGAGCGCCAGAGAACAGACGTCATGTATTAGAAAAACCATCCGATCGCTGCTTTCGCTGTGTTTCAATAAGCAAAAGCAGAAACGCGGCCCAGCGGGCGGCAACGAGCCACAGGATCGGAGAGCAGACAGTGCAGACGGCCAGTTCCCCTGAATCGCCCAATTTTGGTTTTCTTGCAGAGCATGACCCGCTGTTTGTACAGCTTGCCGCTGCCGCTGAACGCGCCTTTTCCAGCGACCCCAATACCACTCTGATCAAGCTGCGCCAGCTGGGTGAGGCGATCGCTCAGCACATCGCGGCACTCTCCGGCATCGAGTTCGACGATCAGACCTCCCAGTCAGACCTTCTGTATCGTCTCAACAAGACGCTGCAGTTTGAAGCTGTCACGCGTGAGCTTTTCCATACCCTGCGCGTCGAAGGCAACAAGGCAGCACACCAGTTTCAGACCCGGCACCGGCAAGCCATGGATGGACTAAAGCTCGCCCGCGAGCTGGCCATCTGGTTTCACCGTTCGTTTGGCACAACCGGCATGGCCTTCAAGCCTGGCCCCTTCATCGCGCCGGTCGATCCCAGTGGTCAGCTTCAAAATCTGCAGACGGATATTGAGCAGCTCAGACATGAATTGCAGCAGGCCAACGTACAGCTTGAATCCAGCCAGCAGCTCAATGCGCTGATTGCACGCGAGAAGGAAGAATACGAAGCCCTGGCCGTGGCGATGGATGAAGAGTCACGGACCATGATGCAGGAAGCACAGTCGCATGAGCAGGCGCTGGCACAGCAGCAAAAAGAGTACGAGCAGAAGATCCGGGCGCTCCAGGCGCAGCTGGCCACGCAAAATGAGCAGATGGTGTCTTCACAGCGTCAGGACGTGACGAAAAAGACCCGGGCGGCCAGCCAGCAAATCGTATTGGATGAGTCGCTGACACGCATCCTGATTGATCAACAGCTCGTCGAGGCCGGCTGGGAAGCCGATTCCGAAGCGCTGACCTATCAAAAGGGCGCCAGACCGGAAAAGGGCAAGCAGCGTGCCATTGCCGAGTGGCCTACCCGCGGGCAGGAACGGGCAGACTACGTGCTGTTCGATGGACTGACCCCGCTGGCGGTGGTGGAAGCCAAGAAGGAAAACGTCAACGTTGCCGGCAAGATCGGTCAGGCCGAACGCTATAGTCGGGGGCTTCAGGTCGTCTCGCCACTGGTAGGCGCCTGGGAAATGGCCGGGCGCACCATCGCCTGGCCGGATGCCCATGACGGCCATTACAAGGTGCCCTTCGTCTATTCCTGCAACGGGCGTCCTTACATTCCTCAGCAGCTCGAGCAGTCCGGTACCTGGTTTCGGGATGTCCGTGATCCCAGCCATCTCAAGCGTGCCCTTCAGGCATTTCATACGCCCGAGGGGTTGATCGATCTGCTCAAGCGCAGCAAGGCGGAAGCCGAGCAGCAGCTGCAACAGGAGCCTTTTGGCTACCTCAAACTTCGCAACTATCAGGAAAAGGCCATCATCGCGACAGAGCAGGTGCTGGCCGAAGGGCAAAGAACCGCCCTGCTGGCGATGGCGACCGGAACGGGTAAAACGCGCACCATCATTGGCCTGATGTATCGCTTTCTAAAAGCCGAGCGCTTCAGGCGCATCCTGTTTCTGGTGGATCGTACCGCGCTGGGTGAACAGGCGCAGGATGCCTTTAATGAGGCAACGCTTGAGCAAAACCATACGCTGTCAAAAATCTATAACGTCGCCGAGCTGGGCGACATGACCGCTGAGGCCGAAACGCGCGTACAGGTGGCCACTGTTCAGGCAATGGTCAAACGCATTTTTGCCAGCGACACACCGCCGACGGTCGATCAGTTTGACTGCATCATCATTGATGAAGCCCACCGCGGCTACACGCTGGATCAGGAAATGACCGAAGGTGAGCTCGCCACACGTGACGTACGCCAGTATCTCTCCAGCTATCGACGGGTACTTGAATATTTCGATGCCGTGAAGATTGCCCTGACGGCCACACCGGCCCGCCATACCAGTGAAATCTTTGGCAGGCCTGTCTACACCTACTCCTACCGGGAAGCGGTGGCCGAGGACTGGCTGATCGATCATGAGCCGCCGGTGCGCTATCAGACCCTGCTCACGCAACAGGGCATCAAATTCGACAAGGGCGACACCGTTCACGCCATCAACACGGCCACTGGTGAAGTAGAAAGCGCCGAACTGGACGATGAGCTGAACTTTGACGTCGATGCCTTTAACCGCCAGGTCATTAACGAGAACTTCAACCGGGTTATCTGTGAGCAACTGGTGCAGGAGCTTGATCCTGCCGGCGATGAAAAGACCCTGATCTTTTGTGCCACCGACCACCACGCCGATATGGTCAAACGCCTTCTGGATGATGCCTTCAAGGATCTTTATGACGAAGATTACAACCAGGCTGCCGTGGCCAAGATTACTGGCCAGAGCGACCGGGTCGGTCAGCTGATCCGCCAATACAAGAACGAGCGCTACCCCAATATCGCGATTACCGTTGATCTGCTGACCACCGGCATCGACGTGCCCGCGATCTGTCATCTGGTGTTCATGCGCCGGGTGAAGTCCCGCATTCTCTATGAGCAGATGATCGGCCGCGCCACGCGACGCTGTGACGAGATCGGCAAGACGGTCTTTCGCATTTTTGATCCCGTCGACATTTATGCCGCGCTGGCGGAAGTCAGCACCATGAAGCCATTGGTCAAGGACCCCAGCGTGACGCTTGAGCAGTTGGCCCATGAGCTGACAGACCCGGATCAGCGTGAGCATGCGTTAAATACGCCGGGGGATACACCGGACGAGAGTCAGGCCCATGTGGTGCTCAGCCAGCTCAGCCAGAAGGTAATGCGGGTGCTGCGCAAGGCGGAGAGTGCCGCCGAGCATAAACCCGCGGTGCGCCAGAAGCTCGACGAGCTGGAAGCGCTGTGGGAGGTCCCGCCCAAAACACTTCACAAGCATCTGCTTGAGCTTGGCCCTACCCAGGCGGCCACATTCGTCCAGCAGCATTCGGGCCTGATCCAGCAGCTGGCAGACGTGAAGTCACTGATGGGCAGCGAGCGAATGCCCGTGATTTCCGAGCATGACGACGAGATTCGCGAGCGCACCCAGAGCTATGGCGTTCACCCGCGCCCGGAAGACTATCTGGAAAGCTTCGAGGCCTTCATTCGTGATCAGCTCAACGAATCAGCGGCACTGGCGGTCGTGGTCAATCGGCCGCGTGATCTTACCCGAGAGCAGCTCAAGGAGGTGCGACTGCTGCTGGATCAGCACGGCTATTCCGAAGTGAATCTGCGTACTGCCGTGCGTGATCAGACCAATCAGGACATCGCTGCCAGCATCATTGGGCACATCCGCCGCGCCGCACTGGGCGAGGCGCTGGTGCCGTTCGAGCAGCGCGTCAACAGTGCCATGGCGCACATTTATGCTCAGCAGGCATGGACCCCCGTGCAAAGAAAGTGGCTGGAGCGCCTGGCCAAACAGCTGACCCATGAAGTCATCCTCGATCGCGACACCATCAATCGAATGCCGGCCTTCAATGGCGGCGCCAGGCAGCTGGATAAAATCCTGCAGGACCAGCTGGATACGGTGCTGGAGGCGATGAATGAGGCGGTGTGGTCCGAGCGGCAGGCGTGACCGAACAGGGAGTTTCGTTTCGGCGTCGCAGGGCGTTTCTCGTGCTGTCTTTATCGTTGCACGACATACCAAGAAAAGGGTCATTTTTTGGTATATCCAAGCGATATGTATAGATTTTTGGATTTTCTATACATGTATTCATGGAGCGCTGCCTAAAGGCATTGGCCGGTGTGAAGTAGAGTCGAGCGACATAACCTCCGGATTTACGTCAATGTCAAAGCGCTACAAACAGAAAAACGATGCGTTTTAGTCTTGCTGATTTGTTGACGCAAGGCCAGAATCAACAAAATTTCGTTGGTTATTGGATAATATGATCAAAAACCTGAGCTTCAAAAACTTTTATAGCTTTGCCGATGACACCGTTATCGACTTCGCGCTGGGCAAGAAGCCGACGCCTTCGGGGTACGACATCGACATCGAGGGTGAGCGCTACAACAAGGCTATCGCGGTAGTCGGTGCCAACGGCTCGGGTAAAACCCAACTCCTGAAACCGCTGGCCTTTCTACGCTGGTTTGTCTCTGACTCTTTTTTAGGAAGCGATCCCGAGCAGGATATTCCCTTCGCCTCTCACCTGCTCCATACGGATACGCCCAGTCGCTTTGAGCTTGAATTTATCGTCGCGGGCATCGACTACCGCTATCAGCTTGAACTGACGCCACAGGAAGTAATGTTTGAAGCCCTCTTTGAGAAGACCAGCACCCAATACAGCTATCTCTTCAAGAGAGAAAAGACTGGGCAGGCGTACAGTTTCAAACAGAAGGGCTTTCCTTTTCCGAAAGCGCAGGCAGAAAAGCTGCGCGGCAACACCTCATTGATCAGCGCTGCCCATAGTTACGACATTGAGGCGGCGAAGCCCTTCATCGAGTTCTTTGATCGTATTGAAACCAATGTGGTGAGTACCGGCCGTCAGCATTTTCAACACGGCAATCTTCTGGGCGCTGCAGAGAAGTTTCACAAGGCACCTGACCTGCTCAAACGCATGTCGGTAGCCATGTGTGAATTTGATCTCGGGTTAAAAAGTGTCGAGATACGCGAACTTACCGCACGCGACAAGACCGGAAAGGAAGAGCCTGTGTTTGTTCCTTTCGGCTTGCATACCACTGATGATGGCGTGTCGTTTGAACTGCCCTTCTTCGAGGAATCCAGTGGCACCCAGTCCGCGTTCGTGCTGCTCGATCCGATCCTGAACACGCTTCAAAACGGTGGCCTTGCCGTAATCGACGAGATCGACAACGACCTGCACCCACACCTGGTACCCCATCTGCTGGAGTGGTTCGAGTTCGAGCACACCAACCCCCATCAGGCGCAGCTGATCTTTACCTGCCACACGCCGGAAGTGCTGAATCTGCTGCAAAAGCATCAGATCTACCTGGTCGAGAAGCGCAACCAGCAAAGCGATGCCTGGCGGCTGGACGATATGGCGGGGCTACGTGCCGACGATAATCTATATGCCAAATACATGGCCGGAGGCCTTGGCGCCACCCCGGAGCTGTAACCCTCATGGCCAGAAAACGCCCTGCCCGACAACGCCAATATCAGGCGAGCCAAACCACGCTTCTGATCGTGGGTGAAGGCGCCGACGATCAGGCATTTATCAAACACATGCAGAAGCAGCTTCGCTCGCCACAGAGCAGTATCAAACCGAAGATCGAAAAGCAGTCCGGGGGGTCGCCGGGAAATATCATCGACAACGCCGCTCGAAAGTACGCGCACCAGGACTTTGACCAGCGCTTTATCGTTCTGGATACCGATGTGCTGCCTTCTCAGCAACAGCGTGATAAAGCGCAAAAGCACGGTTTTCACCTCATCTTCTGGTCACCGACCTGCCTCGAAGGCGCGCTGCTCGAGGTGCTGGGGGAGCGGGTCAACGACCATGAAACGGCTCAGCAGTTGAAAGCTCGACTGCATCCGCGGCTGGCGGGTCAGCACACCGAGAAAACCGCCTATGCCGGCCTATTTCCTCGCCCGGTACTGGAAGAAACCACCCAGCCATCTGTTGTCGAGGTGCGCAGTGCACTCGCCGGGCAACTCACTTAATCCCCCTTGCCAGTCAGGCAAGGGCCGCAAGGCTGAATCATGACCCATAACGACATCGTTCAGAAGCTCTGGAACCTCTGCGACGTGCTGCGCGACGACGGCATCAACTACTCGGACTACGTCACTGAGCTGGTGCTGCTCCTGTTCATCAAGATGGTTCACGAAAACACCGAGGCCGGCACGTTGCAGCGCCACCCGCTGCCCGAAGGCTGTCGCTGGACGGATCTGAACGGCAAATCCGGTCTTAACCTGCTGGACGACTACAAGCGCATTCTGCTGAGCCTCTCCAGCGGCAAGGACGCACACGGCAACGCCGTGCATGACGACCCGTTGATCAGCGCCATCTACGCCGACGCCCAGACCCGCTTGCGCGAGCCGCGCCACCTGGCGCAGATGATCAAGGCACTCGACGGCATCGACTGGTTCAGCGCCCAGGAAGATGGCTTGGGTGATCTCTATGAAGGCCTGCTGGAGAAAAACGCCAACGAGACCAAATCCGGCGCCGGACAGTACTTCACCCCGCGTGCGTTGATCGACTCGATGGTGCGCTGTATTCGGCCACAGGCCGGCGAAAGGATTCAGGACCCGGCCGCGGGCACCGCCGGCTTTCTGATCGCAGCGGATCGCTACATCAAGGATCAGACTGACGATTTGTTCGAACTGGAAGCCCGTGAGCAGGCGTTTCAGAAAAACAAGGCGTTTATCGGCATCGAGCTGGTACCCGGTACCCGACGGCTGGCGCTGATGAACTGCCTGCTGCACGGCATGGAAGGCGATAACGAGGGCGTGGTGCACCTGGGCAACGCCCTGGGCCAGGCCGGTGCGAGCCTTTCCAAGGCCGACGTGATCCTCGCCAACCCGCCCTTTGGCACCAGCAAGGGCGGTGATGCCAGCATCACCCGCGACGACCTGACGTTTAAAACCAGCAACAAGCAGCTCGCCTTTTTGCAGCACATCTACCGCAACCTGAAACCCGGCGGCCGCGCTGCGGTGGTGCTGCCGGATAACGTGCTGTTTGAAGCCGGCGTCGGCGCGGACGTGCGCCGCGACCTGATGGACAAGTGCCACCTGCACACCATCCTTCGCCTGCCCACCGGCATCTTCTACGCCCAGGGCGTGAAGACCAATGTGCTGTTCTTTACCAAAGGCAGCGCGGCGGACAAGCACCAGGACACCGGTTGCACCGACAACGTCTGGGTGTATGACCTGCGCACCAACATGCCGAGCTTCGGCAAGCGAACGCCCTTTGGCAAACAACACCTGACGCCGTTCGAGGCGGTGTATGGCGAGGACTCCAACGGCCGAAGCCCCCGCCAGGAAGGCGAATGGTCGTTCAACGCTGAAGAGATCGCTGTCGACACCGAGGCCACTGACGAAAACCAAGGCGTGAGCGATGACCGCCTCGCCAAATCCCGCTGGCGCTGCTTCTCTCGCGAGTGGATTCGCGACACCAAGGGGGATTCGCTGGATATCAGCTGGCTCAAGGATAAGGACAGCGTCGACGCTAGTGAGCTGCCCGCGCCCGAGGTGCTGGCCGGAGAAGCGATGAGCGAGCTGGTGCAGGCGCTGGGCGAGCTGGATGGGCTGATGCGTGAGTTGGGGGCCGAGGAAGAGGCTGACGGGCAGAGGGTGTTATTGAAGGAAATGATGGGTGGAGAGAACAATTAATGGCCCATTATGAAATGCCAGTCGGATGGCTACGTGTAAAGTTTACTGACGTCCTCGATATTCAAGGAGGTACACAACCGCCTAAAGCTGAATTTATTTCAGATTCCAAAAATGGGTATGTGCGCTTGCTCCAAATTCGCGACTTTGGAAAAAAGCCGGTTCCAACTTACGTTCCAGATACGTCGAAGCTTAAAAAGTGTAATAAAGACGATCTTTTGATTGGAAGATATGGGGCGTCATTAGGTCGAATCTGTACAGGAATGGATGGGGCCTATAACGTAGCCCTCGCCAAGGTTGTTGTTCCACTGTCGATCAACAAGTTTTTTTTGAAAAGTTATTTGGAGTCTGGTTTTTTCCAAAATGGGTTACGGCTTCTTTCAAGGTCCGCTCAAAATGGATTCAATAAAGGCGATCTAGAAGAGTTCGATTTTTTTCTTCCCCCCCTCGCCGAACAAAAGGTCATCGCCGAAAAGCTCGACACCCTGCTGGCGCAGGTGGACAACACCAAAGCCCGCCTCGAACGCATTCCCGAGATACTCAAACGCTTTCACCAATCCGTGCTGGCGGCGGCGGTGAGTGGGCGATTGACGAAAAGTGTTGCTATGTCAGAAAAACCAATAAACGATTTATCTACCGTTATTGGGGGATTAACCAAGAATGCAAAAAGAGCAGAACTTTCGATTAAAAAGCCATACCTTCGTGTAGCAAACGTTTATGAGAACGAATTACGGTTAGATGACATTCAAAAAATAGGTATTAAAGAGAGCGAACTTTCAAAAGGGCTTCTCCAAACTGGCGATCTTTTAATTGTTGAAGGAAATGGCAGCATCGATCAAATAGGGCGAGTTGCTTTATGGCAAGGAGAAATTAAAGAATGCATGCACCAAAATCATTTAATAAAGGTGCGATTAAATAAGCAAATTCTTCATCCTCGATTCGCCTTGTTCTTTTTGATGTCTCCAGTAGGAAAAGAGAGAATCGTTGAAAAAGCAACATCAGGTGCAGGACTTTATACATTAAGTATTTCCAAGGTATCAGCGATTAAAGTTCCTATTTTTAATCTCGAAGAACAGACCGAAATCGTCCGCCGGGTCGATCAGCTCTTCGCCTACGCCGATACCGTCGAGCGTCAGGTCAACAGCGCCCTGGAACGCGTCAACCAGCTCACCCAGTCGATCCTCGCCAAGGCCTTTCGCGGCGAGCTAACCGCCCAGTGGCGGGCGGATAATCCCGAGCTGATCAGCGGCGACAACAGCGCCGAGGCGCTGCTGGAAAGAATCAAGGCGGAGCGCGCCGCGCAGGCGCCGACCAAACGTACCCGGAAGAAGGCCTCGGCATGACTACTTCCTCCCCGTCCTCATCCGAATACGCCGAGCGCATCCTGTCGTTCTGGCACAAGGTCGAGTTTTTCGAATCCGCCGAGTTGAAGGACGTCGAGCACGGCAAGGGTGCGATCCACTATCGCAGCGATGGGCTGTTGAACGCCCCGGGCTGCCTGCCGTGGCTTGATCGACAGGTCATACGTCGTGCCGGCGACAAATACCGCGTGAAGAATGCCTATCGCTTCAAGCTTTATCTGGGCGTGTTCGAGCGCAGTGAAATTTTTCGCGTGGCGCGCGAGGCGTATTCGGATGACAACGAGGACTGGGAGGAGCGCAGTCGAGAGAGTGGGAAAACCTGTTCGCTGACGGTCATGGTGCGAGAAGACGGCACTCTGGATCGGGACAGTTTTGAAATCTCCACCGCGCCCTGGGTGTTGGGCGCGCTGCAGCAAGGCACGCTTGATGACATCACCATGGCGGCGTTCGAGACAGCCACCGGGATGTTCCGCGAGCGCCTGACCACTATTTTGAACGTCGCAGACAACCTCAAGCGCGAGCATGATTTGCCTCCGGTGCTGAGCACCTTCGAGATTATCGAGATGCTCAAGGCGATGCAGGGCTGGACGGCCTTCGCGCCCGAGAGCGATGCCCCGGCGCTGGTGGTGCAGCTTCTACCGGGCAGCTGGAAAAACAGCACTGCCAGCGATGTGAAGGAGGCTCTGGCGTGGGTCGCGATGGATCAATTGGCCGAGCGCCTTGAGGCGCCCTCGGATGACGTCTCAAACACGCCCTCCGAGCCGGCGGCAACCGACGAGCCGGCCGATATCATCAATGAGATCGCCATTCTCAACAGCTTCTTTATTCGCGATCTGGAGAGAATCCTTCGACAGCTGAAGTACGGGACGCTGGCGCCGGGCTCGCCCCTGACACGCTATCTCCAGGGTGGTTGTGATCAGTACCCTGATCTTTTGCGTCCGGAAGGCAAGAAAGTGCTGATGGAGCATCTGGCGCCAGCGTGCATGCCGGCCGGCCGCTGGCCTGGTGAAGACAAGCACTCGATGAGCCTGATGCAGCAGTTTGCCATCAATACCATCGACCAGGAGCTGGAAGAGACCGGTCTTTACTCCGTCAACGGCCCGCCCGGTACCGGCAAGACCACCATGCTGCGTGATCTGGTGGCCCGTAACGTGGTCAAGCGTGCCGAGGTACTGGTCTCGCTCTCCGCTTCCGGTGCTGCGTTCGGAGAGGACGTCAAGGTCAACATTAATGATCAGCTCAAGAGCATCAGAACTCTGGTGCCGGAGCTTGCCGGCTTCGAGATGGTGGTGGTGTCCAGCAACAACGCCGCGGTCGAAAACGTCACCCGCGAACTGCCGCAGTCAAAGGCGCTGGGGAGCGCCTACCAGGACCTGATGTATCTCAAACCGGTGGCACAGAAGCTGGCGGCTGCGCATGACAAGCAAAGCGATGGACTGCATGTAAAACCGCTGGCGCCTCAACAGGTGTGCTGGGGGCTAATTGCGACCTCGCTGGGCAAAAAGGCCAATCGGGACTGCTTCGGGGAACGGGTCTTTTTCAAGCCTATCAACAAGTGTGAGGTGCACGAGGGCGCCGAAGGCTATTCAACGCTGATTCCTGCGCTCAAGCAGCTGGCAGAGGGCCGAGACGCCGAGCGTGATTTTCACATTGCGCAGCAGGCGTTCAATACTGCCAGCGAGAATGTGGCGCAAATACAGCAGGATCTGAAACGGCTGCAGGGCCTGCAGCAGCTTGAGCGGAATATCAATACGAGCAGGCGTCGCCTGGATTATCAGCGCCGCATGACGTCACGGCTGGCGCTATGGGAAAGCGGGATCGAGACCAGAAGCGTTCGACTCTGGCCGCCGGGGCCGTTTTTCAGGCACCGGGCAACACTTAAGCGCGTCAGACAAAAGCTCCGGCATGCCGAGCAGAGCGTCGAACTCGGTCAGCAGCGACTGGATGACCTTCAGCGTCGGAGGAACGCCGAGCGCGATGAATGCGCTTCCTTGTTGGAGACCTATGCCGACGCCCTGTTGCCGGATGACACGCTGGATCTGGAAGCGGCCGAGATACAGCGCACCTCATTTGGGCACTGCGAAGCACTCAATCAGGCACGGGGCCAGCTGACGGCGCGAGCCTTTGAATTGCATCAGGCTTGGCTGGTAGCGGCGTATGCCGGCAACAACAGGCTAATGGAGACGCTGAATCTGCTGATGACCATGATCAATGGCGGCGTCAGGGATCGCGAGGCAGCGCGGGCGCTCTGGCAGATGCTGTTCATGATTGTCCCGGTGGTGTCATCGACGTTTGCCTCGGTGGCCAGTCAGTTTCGGGCGCTTACTGAGGGCGAGATCGGCTGGCTGTTCGTGGACGAGGCCGGGCAGGCCTCACCGCAGCAGGCCGTAGGAGCGCTCTGGCGAGCCAGGCGGGCCGTGGTGGTGGGCGACCCGCTGCAGATTGAGCCGGTATTTACCGTGCCCGCCGGTCTGGTCGAGGCGATGGCCAAGGATGCGTTCGATCGCGATTGGTACAAGTGGTCGCCGACAGTGTCATCGGTGCAGGTTGTGGCCGACCGCGCCAATCCCTACGGCACGAAGGAAATATCCGATGAGTTCTGGGTCGGTAGTCCGCTACGGGTGCATCGTCGCTGCGATGAGCCGATGTTCAGTATCGCCAATCGCATCGCCTACAACGACAAGATGCTTCACGGTAACGACGATTTGGCAGCCGGGCCGGGGGACAGTCGCTGGTTTGATGTAGAAGGCCAGACCCGGGGCAAGCACTATGTACCGGACCAGGCGTTAAAGGTTGCCGATATGCTCAATCCGCATATCAGAAATAAAAGCGAGATACCCAACGTCTACATCATTTCCCCCTTCAAGGCGGTGGCCCAGGGCCTTCAGACCGATCTGGCAAAACTGCTGGATGCCAACGCCTTTGGCGGCGCGAGTGAACTTCGCAAATGGCTCAAGGCGCGCGTCGGGACAGTACATACCTTCCAGGGCAAGGAGGAGGACAGCGTCATTCTGGTGCTGGGGCTTTCCAGCGAGTCGCCGGGTGCTGCCGAATGGGCCTCCGGTAAACCGAACCTGCTTAATGTGGCCCTTACGCGCGCCAAAAAGCGCGTCTATGTGGTGGGCAGTACGGAGATATGGGGCAGTAAACAGTACTTCTCAGAAGCCTGTGAGAAGCTGCCGATTCAGGCGGTTGCTGACCACGGTTGAAATCTCTGATAGCCGCCTGGGAACATGGATCGATAGAATGATCGATCCATGTTCCCGAATTTTTAACAGGCACTATCCAAAAGATCCTGCGTCAGAAACGCCCTGATCTGTGGCCAGATTTCCTGAATAGACGCTTTTGCTCAACCAGCTTCTGGTCGCACCATCCTGAACGCCACCACACTCCTCCCACCCCCCATTTTTACGCCCTACCCCTGAAATCTGTCTCGATATTTTACGCCCGCCGATATCAAAACCCCGCCCAGTGGCCCACCGCCCGACCCTGAAAAAAAGTTGCTCTTCTCTGCATCCATTAGCGGTTGTTGATGGTAATCCATGGGCAAGGCGACTTGCCTTGCCCTATTGCAGTCAATGATGACATGCCAGGAGAGTACCCATGACAACCCGGAAATTGGTCAGCATCACGTTCACCGCCGCCCTGTTTGGCGGACTGAGTCTGAGCGCGCTTGCCGACAAGGCACCCGAGGAAGTTCAGGTTCCGGAAGGCAACAGGATCGCCATGGAAACGGTCGGCGTCGGTAATATCACCTATGCCTGTGAAATGAAGGACGGCGCCCTGGCGTGGGTGTTCAAGGGCCCGGACGCGGTGCTCAATGATGCCGACGGCAAGCAGGTGGGCACCTACTACGGCCCACCGGCCACCTGGGAATCCAGTGATGGCTCAAAAATCACCGGGTCCGAAGTCGGCAAGGCCTCCGGCGGTGACGGCAATATTCCGCTGCAGCTGGTCAAGGCCAACCCAGCCGAAGGTGAAGGCCACATGACCGACGTGACCTACGTGCAGCGCCTGAATACCCAGGGCGGCGTGGCGCCCGATATGGCCTGCAGCGCTGACAATCAGGGCGATACCGAAATCGTCGAATATCAGGCGGACTACAACTTCTTTAAGGCAAGCTGATCGCTTGAGAAAGGGTCGTCTTAATGCGGGCTCGCCACGGCGGGCCCGCTTTTCGTAGACTGTCGCTCGAGGGCCCCGTGAGTGGGCTCGATGCAAGGAACGCTCGAGTGACTGACCATCATCACGATCACGGCCGACTGCTTGTCGCCTGCGCCGAGGGGGATCAAGGCGCCCTGCAGACGCTTTATCAGCTGGAAGGCGCCTGCCTGCTGGGCGTGGTGCAGCGTATTGTTCACGACCGCGCCGTCGCTGAAGACATCATCCACGATGCCTTCGTCAATATCTGGACCCGGTCGCATACCTTTGATGCCGGGCGAGGCTCCGGCAGGACCTGGATGTTCAGCGTCGCCCGCCATCTGGCGTTGAATCACGTTCGTCGGCAGGGTCGGGAAGTGACGGTAAACGACGATCACGCTGAACGGCTCGAGGCAGAGCGCTCGCTGGACGCCGGCACGGCGATGGAAGATACCTTCGACTGGCAGGGCCGTGGCGATCTCGACCGCTGCCTGAGCGCGCTTGAACCCGAACGACGCAACTGTCTGTTTCACGCCTACGTTGACGGCTACAGCCACTCGGAGATCGCCGAGCGGCTGGATCGGCCGCTGGGCACCGTCAAGGCCTGGATAAAACGCAGCCTTCACACGCTGCGCGAGTGTCTTTCATGAGCGATGATTCGCTAAACCCCCATACTGCTGAAGCCCTTGACGATCTTGCCGGTGAGTACGTGCTCGGCACGCTCGATGATGAGGCACGCCGTTCACTCGAGCGGCGCCTGCCCCACGAGCCTGCCCTGCAGGAGGCCATCACGCGATGGGAATCGCGGCTGACGCCGTATGCCAGCATGGTCGAGCCGCTTCCCCCGCCCCCGGAGCTCTGGGCACGTATCGAGCACACCGTTTCCGAGCATCCGATGAGTGCAGAGGCCGCGCCGTGCCCTTCCCGAGGGTCCGGGCTGTGGCAGGGGCTCTGGCAGAGCCTTGCCCTGTGGCGTGGCGTCAGCATGGCAAGCCTTGCCGTCGTGCTGGGGCTGGCACTATGGCTTTTCTCCGGGGTGGCCGACACGCGCTATCTGGTCGTGCTGGCGACCCCGCAGCACACTCAGGCCGGGTGGGTGATCCAGGCGGCCTCACAGCGTGACATTGAGCTGATTCCCCTCGAAGAGTTCAGGGTACCCGCCGGAAAGACGCTGGAGTTCTGGACCAAAGCCGATGACTGGAGCGGCCCGGTGTCACTCGGGCTGGTGGACGCCAACGGGCCTCGTCGTCTCAGGCTTAAAAACCTCCCGCCGCTTGAGAAGAATCAGCTTTTCGAACTTACCCTTGAAGAGAGCGGGGGCTCGCCGCTGAACCGCCCGACCGGCCCCATCCAGTTCATTGGACGCGCCGTCTCGCTTTAGGCGGGCTGAATCACCTGCACGGTCATTTCAAATCGAGGCTATGTCGACCACAGGGTCTTCTGACAAAAACGGGTGAGATAAAAAAAGCTCGGCATCTGCCGAGCTTTTTGATTGCGATGACATCGCCTGGTCCATCGGTGGATAAAAGGAAAACCAGCGCCCCGAAGGGCGCTGTCCCTTCGACGATTTACTCCGGCAGCGCGTACGTCAGCACGTAGTCCCCTGACGGCGTTTCCATGAAGTGGTGGCCGGTGGCCACGATCATCAGATACTCACGACCGTTGGCCTCATACACCAGCGGATTGGCCTGGCCGCCTGCCGGCAGCGGCGCGCTCCACAGCGTTTCACCGCTTTCAATGTCGATGGCCCGAATCAGGTCATCGGTCGCCGCGGCAATGAAGATCAGGCCGCCGGCGGTGACGGCCGAGCCCCCGTTGTTGGGCGTGCCGATGTTGATCGGCAGTCCGGAGCGGATGCCCCAGGGGCCGTTGGCACGGGCAGTGCCCAGCGGGCGGTCCCACAGCGTGTTGCCGGAGGCCACATCGACGGCGCGAATATGACCGTAGGGCGGCTGCTTGCAGAGCAGGCCGGTGTAGGGCACGCGCCAGCCGGCGTTGACGTTGACGGCGTAGGGCGTATTGGCCTGCGGGTCCCCTGCCCCTTCGGCGCCGCCGTCGTCCTTTTGCATTTCCTCACGCGGCTTCCAGCCGTACTCGTTGGCCTTCTCGCGCGGCACCAGGATGTTGTAGTTGGGCATGTCGTTGTAGTTGGCAATCAGCACGCCGCGGTTGGGGTCGATGGCGATGCTGCCCCAGTCCGATCCGCCGTTGTAGCCGGTGTATTCGACCCAGTGGCGATCGGCGGTCGGCGGGGTGTACATGCCCTCGTAGCTGGCGTTCTGGAACTGGATGCGACAGAACATCTGATCAAAGGGTGACATGCCCCACATGTCGCGCTCGGTCAGCTCGGGCTGCTCCAGGGTGTGATAGAGCGAGTACGGCTGGGTTTTCGAGCGCTGCTCGGGCTCGACGCCGCCCTGCGGCACCTGACGTTCTTCTGCGCCACCGCCGAGCAGTTCACCGCTTCGCCGATCAAACACGTAGATGCCGCCCTGTTTGGTGGGCATGACCACGGCCGGCACGCGGCCGTTGTCGGTAGGAAAGTCGATCAGCGTGGGCTGGGAGCCGGGGTCGTAATCCCAGACATCCTTGTGTGCGGTCTGGAATTTCCACTTCGGCAGTCCGGTGGTCACATCCAGCGCCACCATTGAGCTTGCCCATTCATTCTCGGCGGGCGTGCGCGAGCCGCTCCAGTAGTCCGCCGCCGAGTTGGCCATCGGCAGATAGACCAGCCCCAGCTTGTTGTCGCCCACCGCCGTGGTCCACATGTTGGGGGAGCCGCGCACGTAGGTGTCATCACCGCTGAGCGGCTCGCTTTGGTCCGGCCGGCCGGCATCCCAGGCCCACTCGAGTTCACCGGTCACGGCGTTATAGCCCTTGATCACGCCGGAGGGCGGATAGCGACGCTGGCCATCCAGCACCTGATGGCCGGTGACCAGCACGCCATCGACAATCACCGGCGCCGAGTTGATGGAGACATAGCCCGGCGGGGTCTCGCCCATGTTCTGCTTGATATCGACCTGGCCGTTGTCACCGAAATCGGTACAGGGCTTGCCGGTTTCGGCATCCACGGCAATGATGCGACCATCCAGCGTGCCCGAGAAAATGCGCGTGCGGCACTGCTGCGCACCGCTATTGGATGATGCGGCAGCGACGCTTTCGGCACCGTCATCAGGGGTTGCGGCGCTGTCATCGCTCAGGGCCGCCGTGCGGTTCGTGTCTGCGCTGTTATCCTGTGCCGGGGCGTTTTCCGGCACCTGATAGTAGGTGACGCCGCGGCAGGCCGCGGTATAGGGGATGGCATCTTCCGAGACCTGAGGATCATGGCGCCAGCGCTCTTCACCGGTGGCGGCGTTCAGCGAGATCAGGATATTGCGCGAGGTGCACAGATAGACGCTGTTGCCGATCTTCAGTGGCGTGGTTTCGGCGCCCCAGCGATGATCGAGCAGATCCCCGGTGCGATAGGTCCAGGCAGGCTCGAGCTGGCCGACGTTGTCGGGTGTGATCTGGTTCAGCGAGGTATAGCGGGTGGCGGCGTTGTCACCACCATAGGCGGCCCAGTCGCCGCGTGCGGGCTGATCTGCCGGCTGGGTATTGCCGGTATCCGTGGCCAGCGACGCCGACTGCGGGCCGGGCACCTCGCCGGAGTGGGAAAAATCGTGGGGTAGAAAGGCCAGCGCCCCGGCACCGGCCAGGGCCAGCGTCAGCACGCCGGCGGTCAAAAAGGAGGCGCGTCGCGAGGCGAAGTCAGTGGTCCGGTACGCCACCAGTGCGACCAGAATGGCGAGGATCAGCACCACGTCCATGCGCGGGATCCAGCGCCAGTAGTTGAGCCCCGACTCCCAGGCCGCCCAGGCCAGTGAGCCGATAAAAACCGCGATATAGACCAGCACCCCGGCGCGGCGCCTTGTGGCCAGCAGCCCACCGGCCAGAAGCATGCCGATGCCGGCCAGCAGGTAGTACCAGGAGCCGCCGACAAGTGCCAGCCAGGCACCCCCCACCGTCATGGCAAGGCCCACCAGCGCCACCAGCGCCCCGACCAGTAACAGCGCGATATCGCGCCGTCGTTCGTTCCCTGAAGATGTTCCCATGTCGCTCTCCCTTGCACTTGTCATTATTCGGGCGTGCTTGTTTATGGCTTAACGGCTCACCCGTCATGTCAGCCTGGCCCTGTTTCTAATAAAAAGAAACTGGATCAAGGTGGAGAGCTTCGGCATGGCGATCGTCAAAGCGTTCACTGCCTCGCTCATATCCTTGCAGCGAATGAGGGCGTGCCATCGAGAGCCGTCAGGGGAGCGTCGTACAGAGGATGTCGTCTTACAGATAGAGCCGGCTGACCAGTTCGGTGCGATTGGCGACGCCCAGTTTGCGGTAGAGGTGATCCAGGTGGGTCTTGACCGTGGAGGGCGCAATGCCGAGCTCGCGGGCCATGGCCTTGTTGCTCAGGCCGTGACGGATCAACTCGGCCAGCTGGGCTTCTCTGGCGGTCAGGGCCGGCGACGGCGATAGCGTCTCCTCGGCGTGCTGCAGGGCGGGCGGGCGCTGATCGACGGCCAGCTGCATCATCTCCTGCAGGGACTGAAGCGTTGCCATCTCGGCGCGGGTGAAACGCCCGTGTTCGGAGCGGCGCAGCAGGGAGAGACCGAGCACGGGGCGACCGCGGGCGTGAAAGAGCACCTCGGCGATATCGACCACGTCATGCTGGCGTAAAAAGCCCTGATATCGCCGATTGCGGGCTTCCGATTGAAAGGCCAGCCCCTCATCGAGCAACAGCACCTGACGGCCGGTCTGCAGACAGTGTCCGGGTTGCAGGGGGTCAAGATGGCGATAGCGCTCAAGATAGAGATCATGGGTCGAGCGGGCATCCCCGGCGAGCTGAAAGTCGCGGGCGCTCAGGGTGTCGTCGATGGTATAGAACGCGGCCAGCGATGCCGGAACGGCGCGGGTAAAGGCGCGCAGACAGGGTGTGCCAAGGGTCTGGACGTGAGACATGAGGGGCCGACTCCGTGTCGAGCAATGTCGACAACATAACGAGCCGGCCATGGGCGGGCAACGAGAATCTGTGGACCAATGGTCCAATGCGGCCTAGCCGAGGGCGGTCACGCTCTCCGGCAGCAGTGCGCCGCCATCGACAATGATGGTCTGGCCGGTGATGTATCGCGCCAGATCGGAGCCCAGAAACAGCATGGCGTTGGCAATGTCTTCCGGCGCGCCCAGACGCCCCAGCGGGATGCCGCGTTCCAGACTCTGGCTGTGCTCGTCATCACCGAGATTGTCCATCGCCGGTGTGCGGATCATGCCCGGCTCGACGCCGTTGATGCGGATGTTGGATCCGCCCATTTCAAGCGCCGTATTACGGATAAAACCATTCACGGCGGCCTTGGAGGCGGCGTAGTGGGTCAGACCCGGATAGGCGACCCGGTTACCGGTGACCGAGGAGGTACACAGGATCACACCGCTGCCCTTTTGCTTGAAATACGGCAGCAGCGCCTGGGTCATCCAGAACAGCGACTGCACGTTGACGGCAAAGGTGCGCTCGACCCGTTCGCGGGTGAGTTCCTCGAACGGTGTCAGCGGGAAGTAGCCGGCGTTGTGCACTAAAACGTCGATCGGGTCGCTGCCCTCTATCATGGCACGGGTGGCGGCCGCGTCGGACAGATCCACGGCGTGGGCCTGAACCTGATGCCCGGCGGCCGTGAGCTTCTCGGCCACGGCGCGGGCCTGGTCTTCGTTGATATCGGCCAGCGTCACGCGGGCACCGGCCTGGGCAAAGCGAGTCACGATGGCTTCCCCGATGCCCTGGGCGCCGCCGGTGACCAGCACGTGCTGACCGCTGTAATCGATGCTGATACTCATGAGTGAGCTCCTGTCATAAAGGAGAAACGGTCGGGCCATCCGCCGCCCGGCCGAGGGGACAAGGGGGTTACGACAGCGCCTCGAAGGCCAGCGTGGGCATGTCGACGATATGCGAGCCGCCGTCTGCCATGATCATGGCGCCGGTAATGATGGCGGAAGCCGGGCCGATCAAAAAGGCGCAGACCTCGGCGATCTCGTGGGCACTGGCCGCCCGGCGCAGCGGCACGTGACGCGTTACGCGGGCGTAGGCATCATCAAGTGACTCCTGATAGTGCGCCATCAGCGGCTGCATCTCTTCATCGGCCATCGGCGTTCGAATCCAGCCCGGGCAGACGCAGTTGACCCGAACCCCGTGTGGGCCGTAATCGCGGGCCAGCGAGCGGGTCAGACCGACCAGCGCATGCTTGGCCGTGGTGTAGCCGCAGATGTCACCACCGGCCTGAAACGAGGCCAGAGACCCCAGCAGTACCAGAGTGCCCCGTTGTTCGATCAGATGCGGCAGGCAGGCGCGGGCGCTGTAAAAGGCCGTGTCCAGATTCAGCCGCATCGCCTGCTGCCAGTCCTGCTCGGACATGTCGGTGGCCGCGCCCAGATCGTGACCGCCGGCGCTGCAGATCAAACTGTCGATACGCCCGAAGGTCTCGATGATGCGCGCGCAAAATCCTGCCCACTCGCTGGCGCTGGCGGCATCGCCGGCCAGCACCAGCCCGCCGATCTCCTCGGCCAGTGCCTCAAGCGGTTCACGTCGACGGCCGATCAGGACCACGTTGTGACCCAGAGCGGCCTGCTGGCGCGCACAGGCTTCCCCCACGCCGGTGCCAGCACCGGTAATGACGATGGTTCTGGTCTCAGCGCTCATCGGGATACTCCGTTTTGTTCAGGCGGTTGCAAAAGGAGGCGACCGGGAAATTGGCCAGTGGCGCCTCTTCGGTATCGCCCACGCCGAAGATCTTGCCGTCGCTGCGGTGGTTCTGCTCATCGATCATGACGATGCCAAGGGTAGGCACAATCTTTTCACGCCAGATGAACAGATAAAGATCGTCGGTGATCTTGTAGTAGTGACACGCGTCGGTGTCACAGAGGTTTTTTTCCACTCCCTTGAGGCAGTGCCAGGTGTAGAAATGCTCGTTGAGATAGACGTGCTCATACATCTCGGTCGGGCTGTAGCGATAGAGATTGCGCACGCCGATCAGTTCATCGGTCAGCGCATGCGGGCAGGCGCCGTCGCTAAAGGGCCGGTTCAGGGTGCCGTGGCTGATTTCGGCTTTGACGTCGGTCAGCGCTCGACCGCCAAGGGCGCGCTCGTAGAGACCCGTTTTGATGACATCGAAGGTGGGCAGGGTGCCGGTGACCTGGGTATAGCTGTCGCTCAGCGTATCCAGTACCACGGTGCAGGACGTGGTCGGCCGGGTGCGTTCGTCCAGCCAGTCGAGCAGATAGACCCCTTGGCGCAGTGAGGTGACGCGCGCCTTGACCGCTTCGCCGTCGTCGACGCGCAGCCGGTCATGCTCGATGTCGAGGCGGCGGACATTGCCGCTGGCGTCGTGCAGCTCGAGCGTTCTGCCGCCGAGATCGACCGAGTGGTCCAGTGCATAGGAATCGGTCTCGAAGCCCTTTTCAAGGCCGGTCACCGAGATCCAGTCCGTGGGGGAATTGGCGGTTGTCATGGAACAACTCCTGATCATCGTGAAAGGGGGAACGCTTTCATCCTTGCTCGTCGGTGACTATCGGCGCCATCCACCGAATGGGGGAGGTCGGCGCAACGTTGGTGGGCAAGGCAGGGAAAGGAAAATTTCTGGCAGGAGAAAACAAGAATGCCGTGCCCGGCAGGCGCAGATTGGATGATGGGGCCTGAATGCCATCGCGAATGTCAGGCCTCAGGGTCAGCCAACAATAATGTCGAATGCGCGCCGCGGAGGTGATGAATCATGCTCGAGACCACGAAAACGGTGACCATGCCGTCTGCCGGCAAGTCGCTCCGGCAGGGCATTGGCTTCAAGACCATGATTGCGATCTGTGTAGGGACCGTGGTGGTGCAGGGTGCCATGGTGTCGGCACTGGTGGGGTTCGGGCTCGGGGGCCTGAGCTTTCTGGCCGCGATGCTGGTGGCGGCCCTGCTGGCGCTGTGTAACGCCATGACCTTCTCGGAACTCTCACTGATGTATCCGCAGGCCGGGACGCTGGCCACCTATACCCAGAAGGCCATCGGCCATTTCCCGGCCATCGTGTCGGTGTTTGCCGGCTACGTGGTGGTGGCCATCTTCGCGATTCCTGCCGAATTCCTGCTGGTGGATGCCCTGCTGCAGACACTGTTTCCCGCAATGCTGCCCTCGCATCTGGTGCCGATTCTGCTGCTGGTGATCCTTACGGTCCTCAACATCCTGGGCACGGATGTTTTTGCAAAACTCCAGAACGTGTTCACCTTTGCCATGATTGCCGCCATTTTGCTGGTGGGCGCCACGGCGCTGATTCAGTCGCCGTCGCCGGAGGTGTCGCAGACCGCCGCCGGTATGGTCTGGGGGCTGGGAGGCATTGCCGATGGCAGCTTTATCGGTCTGGTGGCGCTGGCCATGTGGATGTTTGTGGGCTGCGAGTTTGTCTGCCCAATGATCAATGATGTCCGCCAGCCCGAAAAGCGCATTCCCCGCGCCATGTTTCTGTCGCTGGGTATCGTGTTTGTACTGTTCACGGTCTTCTGTCTCGGTGCGGGCCATTATCTCTCGACCGAGACCCTGACCACCTCGCCGCTGCCGTATCTCGATCTGGTCAATGGCGTCTTCGGCAAGGTCGGGCTGATCATCGCCACCGTGATGGGGATTACCGCGACCTGCAGTACGGTCAACACGGTGCTGGCCGCCGTACCGCGCATGCTGTCGGGCATGGCCGATAACGGCCAGGCCTTCAAAATCATGGGCAAAATGCATCCGCGCTATAACACGCCCTGGGTCGGCATTATCTTTCTGGCAGTGGGGGTCATCATTCCCTTTTTGCTGATCAGGCCCGATCAGATCATCTCGCTGGTGATCGCTGCGGCCACCAGCTGGCTGCTGGCCTATATCGTTGCGCATATCGACGTGATCGTGTTGCGCCGGCGGCGTCCCGAGCATCGTCGCCCGTACCGCACTCCCTTCTACCCGGTACCTCAGGTCGTGGGCATTGCCGGCATGGCCTACGTGGCCGCCAATGCCGCCCCCTCACCTGAAATGACAACCACGATCTATACGCTTCTGGGCGTGGTGCTGGGCATCGTCAGCCTGATCGCCATCGTCTGGGTCAAATTCAAAATGAAAAAGGGCCTGTTTGAGCCGGATTCAAGCCACTAGGGACCACCTGGATCCACCGGGTGCCCTCCCTTTTGGTACCCGGCTGTGCCGAAGCAGGCCGGGGCAGGGAAAGAAAAATTTCTGGCAAGAGCAAACAAGAACGGCGTGCTCATCGGGCGCAGATTGGCGTATCAGGAGGGGATGCCCGCGTGGGTATCCGCCAGCCGTTGGTATCCGCCAACAACCGTGCCGGATGTATTTCGCAGAGGTCCTCTGATTATGCTCGACATCATGAAGGCAAGATCAATGTCAGTGGCCGTCGCCCCGGTTCGACAGGCCATTGGCTTTAAAACCATGATCGCGATCTGTGTGGGCTGCGTGGTCGTTCAGGGGGCCATGGCGTCGGCGCTGATGGGCTTTGGTCTCGGGGGCGTGAGCTTTCTGGCGGCCATGCTGGTGGCGGCCTTTTTTGCCCTGTGCAACGCCATGAGTTTTTCGGAACTCTCGTTGATGTATCCACAGGCCGGGACGCTGGCCACTTATACCCAGAAGGCGATCGGTCATTTCCCGGCGATCGTCTCGGTCTTTTCAGGCTATGTCGTGGTGGCGATGTTCGGATTGTCCGCCGAGCTTTTGCTGGTGGATGCCCTGTTGCAGACGCTGTTTCCTTCAATGTTGCCGCCACATCTGGTGCCGCTGCTGTTGCTGGCAGCACTGGCCATGCTCAATATGCTGGGCACGGATGTGTTTGCACGGCTTCAGAACGTATTCACCTTTGCCATGATTGCCGCGATTTTGCTGGTCGGTGCCACGGCGCTGATGCAGTCGCCCTCGCCGGAGGTGGTCCGAACGGCCGCCGGCATCAATTGGGGTGTCGGGGGCATCGTCGATGGCAGTTTTATCGGTCTGGTGGCGCTGGCCATGTGGATGTTTGTCGGCTGCGAGTTCATCTGTCCGATGATCAATGACATCCGTCAGCCGGAAAAGCGCATCCCGCGGGCCATGTTCCTGTCGCTGGGTGTCATCCTGGTCCTGTTTACGCTGTTTTGCCTCGGGGCGGGCCGCTATCTCTCCAGCGAGACGCTGACCACCTCGCCCCTGCCCTATCTCGATCTGGTCGATGGCGTGTTCGGCAAGGCCGGGCTGATCCTTGCCACCGTGATGGGACTGACCGCGACCTGCAGCACGGTCAACACGGTGCTGGCCTCGGTGCCGCGCATGCTGTCGGGCATGGCCGATAACGGCCAGGCCTTCAAAATCATGGGCAGGATGCATTCGCGCTTTAATACCCCCTGGGTCGGCATCCTGTTTCTGGCCCTGATCGTTGCGATCCCCTTTTTGCTGGTCAAGCCGGACCACATCGTCATCCTGCTGGTGGGCGCCTCAACGAGCTGGCTGCTCGCCTACATCGTGGCGCACATTGATGTCATCGTGCTGCGCCGGCGACGTCCCGAGCATCGCCGCCCCTACCGCACGCCGTTTTATCCGGTGCCCCAGGTGCTGGGCATCCTTGGCATGGCCTATGTGGCGGCCAACGCCTCGCCCTCGCCCGACATGACCCCCATGGTGTATACGCTGCTGGGCGTGGTGCTGGGGATGGTCAGCCTGATCGCCTTCGTGTGGGTCAAATTCAAAATGAAAAGAGGCCTGTTCGAGCCGGACATGGACGAATAGGTGCAGGGCCGTATCGCCTGCAGTAGAAAACGGGGCGCTTGTTATACAGCGCCCCTTTTTGCAGGTGTTACAGGTTTTGCAGGGGTTGACGGTGCTGAAGGGGTTGCAGGATTCCAGGACGTGTTTCAGGCGGCGCTGATCACCATGTCGGCGGCCTTTTCTGCCACGGCAATGGTCGGGGCGTTGGTGTTGCCGCCGGGCAGGGTCGGGAAGACCGAGCAGTCAATGACGCGCAGCCCGTCAACGCCATGGACCTTCAGCTCGGTATCGACCACCGAGTGTCTGGCATCCGCGCCCATGCGGCAGGTGCCCACCGGGTGATAGGTGGTCTTGCAGTACTGGCGGATGAAGGTTTCAAGCGCCTGCTGATTGTCAGCCATGTTCTGCGACATCAAATAGCGCGCCTCGGGGGGAGAAAAGACGTCGTCGATCGCGCCCGAGAGCGCCGGCGTATCAAGCAGCGCAAGCCCCGCGCGCAGCGAGCGCACCTGATGCTCAACATCCTCGGGGGCCTCGAGAAAGCGGGCGTCGATGGCCGCCGTTTTTGAACCACTCGGGCCTGTGAGGCGAACGTTGCCCCGCGAGACGGGACGCAGATGGCCGACCTTCAGCGTCAGGCCGTGGGTGCGCCCCAGGCCGATACCGTTGGGGTCGTCCCAGGTATCCAGCACCGGCATGAAGTGAATCTGGGTGTCGGCGCGTCCTTCTTTGGCGGTATCCAGAAAGGCGCCGCCTTCCAGTACGTTGGAGGTCATGAGGCCGCGGCGATGCAGGAGCCACTCGGCGCCGTGGCGCAGGGCTCGAAAACCGGCATCTTCACCGTACAGGGAGGTCGGATCCTTGAGGGTGGCATTGATCGACAGGTGCAGGTGGTCCTGCAGGTTGTCCCCGACCGGCAGGTCATGCAGGCACGTGATGCCCTGTTCACCAAGGTGGTCGCGGTGGCCGATGCCGGAGTTCATCAAAATCTTCGGGCTGCCGATCGCGCCAGCGCTGACGATGACCTCGCGGCGGGCATGCAGGGTCATCTCCCCTTTTTTGGCATGGCGGGCCTGGATGCCTCTGGCCCGACCGCCTTCAATGATGACCCGCTCGACGTCGGTATCGGACAGAATCGTCAGACGCGGATTCTGGCGTACCTCGCTCAGATAGGCCTTCGAGGTGCTGTAGCGTTCGCCGTTAAAGGTAGTGGTCTGGTAGTAGCCGACCCCTTCGGGGGCGTTGTCGTTGAAATCGTTGACGTAGGGCAGCCCACCCTCCTGACCGGCGCGCACGAACGTTTGGGTCAGCGGATGGCGGTAGCGGTTTTCGCTGACCTTCAGCGGGCCGTTATTGCCATGCAGGGGGCCGGCCAGCGATTCATTGCCCTCGCTTTTGATGAAATACGGCAAAAGTGATCTGTAGCTCCAGCCAAGGCAGCCGTGGTCGGTTTCCCAGCCGTCATAGTCGCTGCAATGGCCGCGGATATAGATCATGCCGTTGACCGAGCTGCTGCCGCCGATCAGCCGTCCCTGGGCGATCGACATGGCGCGATGGTGGGTCGCGGCGTGCGGAGTGGTCATGTAGGGCCAGGTACGGGTCGGAATGACCTTGCCGACCGCAGCGGGCATTCGAATCAGAAGCCCGGCATCCGACCCGCCGGCCTCGACCAGAAGGACCGAGGCCTCAAGGGTCTGGATCAGGCGGTGGGCAAGCACGCAGCCGGCCGAGCCGGCACCGATGATGATGTAATCGTAGTGATCCTGCATGTGATCTCCCTGACACATGACGATGCGCGTGGCGCGACAGGATCAGATTAAGAATCGGGCGAGTGGCTCAATTGACCGGCCATGACAGTTATTTGACCGTCACTGCCACGAGCCTGAAAGCGCCGCGCTATCCGGGGTATACAGGAGCTTCTTTGGTATAAGACGCCGCCATCGGGGCGCGTCAGAGGGTCTCCGAGGCGTCAGGGCTGATCGTCGGTGTCCAGCTTTTGAACTTCCTCGAGCAGGCTCATCAGGGTGCGGTATTTCTCCGGGCCGAGGCGCTGCTGAATGTTTTGATACTGGCGCATCATTTCATCCTTCATGCCTTCAAAAAGCTCGTTGCCTTTCGGGGTCAGGGTCACGCACAGGCGCCGCTGGTCGGTTTCGGGCTTCCAGCGACGCACCAGGCCGCTCTGCTCGAGACGCACCAGCACGCCGGTCAGGCTGGGGCGCAGGATGCAGGCCCGCTCGGCCAGCTGATAGCTTTCCAGCGTTTGCGCCTCGGCCTGGCAAAGAATGCGAATGACGCGCCACTGCTGCTCGGTGATGTTATTGCGATTGAGGTGAGGCCGGAAAAAATCCATGGCGGATTCACGGGCCTGAAGCAGTGCCAGAGTCAGGGAGGGGGTTGGGCGCGCCATGTTCTGCCTTTTCAAAGGGTCGCCGGAAATGATCCGGTTGTGGTGATCAAGGGTATGTGCCGCTCGTGCGACAGGACAGGATGGACAGAAGAGTGCGACCTCCAGGTGACCTGCCGCGAGAGGCGTGTAAAAGCGGTCTGTCGTGGGAAGTTGACCATATCATACTCGCCGGCCCGGGCCATATGCCCGCCGCTGAGGCGTTCTGGCGGCAGACAGTGCGGTGTGCCGATTCGGAGGCATGGCCTAACGTTGCATCGGCAGGCAAGGGGTTTCGCGCTAGATTGGCGGTGGCGAGGGAGCGCCTGACTATCACGGAAATCGATACCGATCGTGGAACGAGGATGGGTTCATGGGCGTTCAAAAGAAAGATCGACTCTCGCCGGTAGTGCTGTCCGGGCTGTCCTGTCATCACACCTGCAGCATCCAGCAGCATGTCGAGAACTACCAGGGCTGGGACCTGCAGCTCATGCAGCTCTCACAGGGGCGTTTTGAAGGCCGGGTGACACACTTTGAGCTGGAAGGGTTGCACCTGGTGCGTGATCACGCCAGTCAGGCGCTGCTCAAGCGCGGCGGGCTCGACAGCACGACCGTTGGCTTCAGCTTTCCGCTTTCCAGGCCCGATGATCCGCTGATCTGCCAGGGGCGGCGCTACGCCCATGCCGGCGTGCTGGCCGTCATGGGCGATAATCTGCCGGAGGTGCGCGTCGCGGCCAATCTGGATCTGCTCTCCCTGAGCCTGGACTATCAGAAACTGGCAATTCTGTCCGGCGAGGCCCGGGAGGTCATGGACAGCCTGCGCGCCGGGCCGGGCTATCTACCGGCGGCCTCGGGCTATCAGGCACTGACGCTGTTGTTTGATCTGGCCTGTCAGTGGCTGACGCTGCGCCCCGAGCTGGTGTGCCGTTCGGCATTGCGTGATGCCTTTCTGGGCCATGTCCTTGATATCGTGGAGCGCGGTCCGGTGGAGCGGATGACCCCGTCGGTGCGAAAGCGCGTGGTGGACCGTGCCCGGGAGGTGATCGATGCCCAGGATGGTGAGCCCATTGCCATCCCTTCCGTCTGTCATCGCATCGGTGTCAGCCGGCGCAAGCTGCAGTACTGCTTTCAGGAGTATCTGGGCATCAGCCCGGCCAGCTATGTACGCCTGGTCCGGCTCAACGCCATTCACCGCACGCTGGCCCGCGGTGACGCCCTGCACGTGCAGGATGAAGCCGTACGGTGGGGCTTTTTCCATCTCGGCCATTTTGCGCTGGAGTATCGACGCCTGTTTGGCGAGCGGCCATCGCAGACCCTGCAGCGTGGCCGACAAAATCCTGCCGAATCCGGATAACGGCCTCGTCCCGGGGCGACATAAGCTGGTGCACCACACTGTGATGACAAGGTGCACAATGAAAAAAATAGTCCCTGTCTGTCTCGCGCTGGCCGGTATGGCCTGCGCTGCTTCATCCTCTGCCACCGAAGGCGGTGCCCCCACCACGCCGATGGGGACCTACGAGTTCGGTTCCGGCTTTCTACCACCCACGACCCCGAACGGAACGTTCGGCCTGCGCACGGCCTATTACACGACCGACGACCTGCGCACCAGCGGCGGCAGGAAATCGCCCAATGACTTCTCTCTCGACGTGCTTTCGGTCGGTGTCGCCTATATCCGCATGACGGACCAGATGCTGTTCGGCGCGCGCTATGGCTTCGGCGGCGTGTTGCCCTTTTTCGACATGAGGGCCTCGCTGGACGTCAAGGCCGGCGGCCGTACCGTGTTTCAGGACGACGCCCACGTGCTGGCACAGGCCGATGTTCAGGTCATGCCGATCATGCTGGCATGGCAGCCCGCGCCGAACATGGGGGTCAGCGCCCAGTTCCAGATACAGGCCCCCACCGGGGAGTACGAACAGGATCGGCTGATCAACCCGGGGCTCAACCACTGGACCTTCTCGCCCATCGTGGGCTTTACCTACGTCACCGACGGCGGTCTGGAGTTCTCGACCCTGTCCCAGCTCGATTTCAATACCCGCAATACCGACACTGACTATCGCAGCGGCGTGGAGTATCGCAACGAGTTCGCCATCGGTCAGCACGTCGATGCCTGGACGCTCGGGCTGGGCGGGTATTACTACGACCAGATCAGTGACGACAAGAGCCCCAACCTGGTGTCGGAGGATGGCAATCAGGCCCGTGTCTGGGCGGCCGGTCCGGCCATCAGCTTCCTGTCGCCCGGTCTGCCGGCCGTCTGGTTTCACGTCTACAAGGAATTTGACGCCGAGAACCGCACCGAAGGCTATAACGCGGCCGTGCGCGTCGCCTACAGCTTCTAGGAGGCATCATGACAACGACACCTGTACATCGTCAGGCCGGCGCGCGTGAGGGCGCCATCCTGCTTTTGGGCAGCAGTCTGACCATTGTGGGGTCGGTCATGGTGGCGCCGGTACTGCCGCGCATGATCGAGGCCTTTGCGCCGACAAACCCGCAGGCCCCGCTGTGGGTGCCGCTGGCGATTACCGGCCCGGCGCTGGCGATCGCCCTGTTTGCACCGCTGGCCGGATGGCTGGCCGATCGTTTCGGCCGCAAGCGCATGCTGATGGTGGCCACGCTGTGTTACGCCCTGCTGGGCGCCCTGCCGGCGTTGCTGGACGGGCTGACGGCCATCGTGGGCGTGCGGCTGCTCTTCGGACTGGCCGAGGCCATGGTCATGACCGTGTGCGCCACGATGATTGCCGATTACTGGCAGGGCGAGCAGCGCCTGAAATACGTTAATCGCCAGGTCGTGACCATCGCCGTGGTCGGCGCTGTCTTCTTCGTCATTGGCGGCATGCTTGGCGAGCACTCCTGGCGCCTGCCGTTTTATCTCTATCTGCTGCCCCTGCTGCTGCTGCCGTTCATGGCGCGCATTCTGTGGGAGCCGGCCATATCACGCACGCCACCGGTACAGACCTCGCCACAGGCGACACCGGCCTTGCCGGACCGAGTGAACATGACCGCTCTTCTGGCCGGCTATCTGCTGGTCGGCATCGGCATGGTGATGAGCTTTGTGGTGCCGGTACAGGCGCCCGTCTTGCTGGTCCAGCTGGGCGTGACCTCCACCACCCTGATCGGGCTGGCCACCGGCACCGGGCTTCTGGCCTCGCTGGTCGGTGCGCTGATGTGGCCGCTGGTCCGGCGCACCCTGGGCGTGCGGGGCTGCAATGCACTGCTGCTGCTTTTGGGGTCGGCCGGGCTGATCGGTCTGGCGCTGGCACAGAGCTATGCCACGGTGCTGGTGTCGATCGTGATCCACGGTATTGGCATGGGCATGCTGGTGCCCAACGCCATGGCGCCGGTCATGAACGCATTGACCCCGACCCATCGCGGGCGGGGCATGGGCTTTTTTACCGCCTTTCTCTATCTGGGTCAGTTCATCAGCCCGCTGGTGATCGGCCTTGCCGCCTCGCTGGCCGGTGGCCTGACCAACGGTATTCTCGCCCTTGCCGGGCTGGTGGCGCTTTATGCCGCCATCTGGGGACTGGGCGCCTTTTTCAGGCGCCAGCCCCTGGCGAACGCTTCTCCCCTGTAGTTTCAGGAGCATCATCATGAGCCATGAACTTCATCATCTGCTGGATTCCCATGACGGCATTGCGCTGGGCGAGCGCGTCAATGCCGGCGACATCTCCCGTGAAGCACTTCTTGAGGCTGCCATCGAGCGGCTGGAGCGGGTCGAGCCAAGCCTCAATGCTGTAGTGGATCGCCTTTATGAGTCAGCTCGTGAGGAGAGTCGTCAGCCACAGCCCTCCGGCCGGTTGTTTGCCGGCGTGCCCACGCTGGTCAAGGATCTCTTCTCGCCGCTCAAGGGTGCGCGGATGACGCAGGGCTCGATCGTCGGCGGTGACGTCAGGGCCGAATTTGATGCCGAGGCCGTGGCGCGGTTGCGCCGTGCAGGCTGTCTGTTGATGGGCACCAGCACCTCGCCGGAATTTGGCACTTCCTACACCACCGAATCCACCCGCCACGGCGCCACGCGCAACCCCTGGGATCTCGAGCGCAGTACGGGCGGGTCCAGCGGTGGGGCTGCAGCGCTGGTGGCGGCGCGGGTGGTGCCTTTTGCCCATGGCAACGACGGCGGGGGCTCGCTGCGGGTGCCGGCGTCGTGCTGTGGGGTGTTTGGCTTCAAGCCGAGTCGTGGGCTGATGCCCTCGGGGCCGATGGCCGGCGAAGGCTGGGGCGGCATGGGCACCTCTCACGCCATTACGCGCTCGGTGCGCGATAGTGCCGCCCTGCTGGACGCTACCGCCGGCATCGATCTGGGCGCGCCCTACGCGGCACCCGTCAGTACCTTTTCCGCTCTGGAGGCCACCCGGCGTGATCCCGGCGCGCTGCGCATTGGCGTGATTGAGGGGCCCGAGCTGTCGCCGGAGGCGGCCAAAGTGGCCCGGCAGACGGCAGCGCTGTGCGAGTCGCTCGGGCATCGGGTCGAGCGGGTGACCCTGCCGCTGGAATGGGACGAGCTGTATCAGCGCTGTTTTGATGTGATCGGCCCCAGCACCCAGGAGCTGCTCGATACGATCGGGCGCATGCGTGGCCAGCCGGTCACGGAGGAGGAGATCGAGCCTCGCACGCGGGTCATGCTGCGTGAGCGCGGCCATATCGATGCCACGCAATACGTCTCGGCGATCAACTATATCCATGCACTGGGCCGCAAAATCGCGACCACCCAGCTGGAATTTGATGTGCTGCTCTCGCCAACGCTGGCACGCAAGCCGCCGGTCATCGGCACGCTCGACGCCTTCGATGACACACTCTCGCTGGATGAAATCATCCACGCCTTTCACAGCTACTGCCCGTTCACGGCGCTTTACAATGCCACCGGTCAGCCCGCCATGTCGGTACCGCTTTACTGGACCGATGACGGTCTGCCGCTGGGCAGCCATTTCGCGGGTCGTTTTGGAGAAGAGAATCTTTTGTTCTCGCTGGCCGCGCAGCTGGAGCGCGCCCAGCCCTGGGCCGCACGCGTGCCTGGGATCAATGCCTGCCTGAGCTGACAGCGCCCTTGCTGCCCGAATCCTGCGTTATTACTCCCCGGGCCACGCTCGGGGGGTGATTCTTCCTTTCTTATCCGTCAAGCCGGGCTCGCAATGACCGGCATCAGGCAGGCAGCATCAAAAGCCTGGCAGGCTCGTCCAGGACGTCCCTTCCCGTTCGATCAAGCATGCTGAAGGGGGCCCGGCCACCGTGTTGTCATGTGTCCCATCGATCCCCCTTAAAGATGTCCTCCTCGCGCGGTGCTCCGTTGACCCATTCTGCGACGTCGAGGCGCTGACACAACCATACGGTGTATACGAAAGGGGGATGGGAAACATGAAAACATGGCTGACGCTGGCGCTTTGCGCCGTGGCGTGTCAAACGGGCAGTGCGCAGGCCGCCAGTGACGTGGCCGACCGGGTCTACCAGCACGGCAACATCGAAACCCAGGATGACCGTCGCACCCGCGCCGAGGCACTCGCCATCAAGGATGGCGTGTTTCTGGCCGTCGGCAGTGATCAGGCCATCAGCGGCTACATCGGCCCTTCCACCGAGGTGGTGGATTTACAGGGCAAAACGGTCATGCCCGGGCTCATCGATGCCCACGGCCACTATGTGCGCGGGTTTCAGCGTGCGCTGTTCAACTGCGATTTCCCGAGCAGCACCCCGGCGCCGGCCATTGCCGAGAAAGTCGAGGCCTGCGTGAAACGGGCAAAGCCCGGCGAGTGGGTCGTGGGCGGGGCCTGGGCGTCGAGCCATGCCAACACCGGCGGCGTCAACAAAGCGGTGCTGGATGCGGTCTCGCCCGATAATCCGGTCTATCTGCTCGATGACACCGGCCACAATGGCTACGTCAATTCAAAAGCGCTGGCGGCGGCCGGCTTCACCCGCGAGAAAGCCCGCGAGATGCCGGCGATCGTCACCGATGATCAGGGCGAGCCTACCGGCATCCTGCAGGAGGACGCCGCCGGCGCGCTGACCCGGATCATTCCGCCGATGAGCGATGAAAAATATCAGGCGGTGGTCAAACACGCCGTCGAGATGGCCAACCGCTACGGCATTACCACTTTTGTCGAGGCACGCACCGACCGACCCACGATCAAGGCCTATCACGACGTGGATGAGCAGACGGGTCTGACCGCGCGGGTAGTGGCCTTTCTTCAATACGACACCGACTTCAATGAGTCCAGAGAGACACAGCGCGAGACCGTCGCTCAACGCCAGAGTTACCTGTCCAAAAACGTGGACGCCAACAACGCCAAGTTCTACCTCGACGGCGTGCCGCCGGCGTTTACCGCCGCCCTGTTGAATCCCTATCAGACAGAGGCGCTGCACGAGCACCATCTGCCGGATGATTTTCGCGGCCATCTTCGGATGACGCCGGAGGCGTTGCGAAAGGATGCGATCGAGCTCGATAGACAGGGCATCACCCTGAAGTTTCATGCCGCAGGCGATGCGGCGGTGCGCGAGGCGCTGGATGCCCTGGAGGCCGTGCGTCAGGCCAACCCGAACGGCCATCTGCACCACTCCATCGCCCATGTCGGCATGGCGAGCCCGCAGGATCTGGCCCGCTTCAAGCCGCTTGATGTGACAGCCGACATCGCCCCGCCGATCTGGATAGAGGGGCCCTACAGCGACACCATGACCGAGGTGATCGGCAAGGCGCGCTACGCGCGAACGCCGCCGACGGCCGAGCTTCTAAAGGCCGGCGCCACCATCGCCTATGGCTCCGACTGGCCCTCCATTGCCGCCTCGATCAACCCCTGGCCGTCTCTGGCCTCAATGGTGCACCGCGATATCGGCCCCGAGCAGAGCATCCCGCTGCAGGACGCAATCGATACGATGACCCGCGGCGGCGCTTGGTCGGTCAACCAGTCTGCCGAGATCGGCTCGATCGAGCCGGGAAAATCGGCCGACATGATCGTTATTGATCGCGACCCGCTGGCCATCCCGGTCGAGGACATTGCAAAGACTCAGGTGCTGACAACGGTGTTTCGCGGCAGGACGGTTTATCAACGAGATGAATGACCGACCAGTCCTGTCATGACGATGGCCGCCTGGAAAAATGCCCCGCCCCTCGCGAGAGGGACGGGGCAATGTCGGTCAGGCGTGGGTTATTTGATCCCCATGCAAAGATATTTGACCTCGAGGTAGTCCTCGATGCCGTAGTGCGAACCTTCGCGGCCGACGCCCGAGGCCTTGATGCCGCCAAACGGGGCGACTTCCGTCGAGATGATGCCTTCGTTGATGCCGACCATGCCGTATTCGAGCGCCTCGCCCATGCGCCAGCTGCGGCCCAGGTTCTGTGTATAGACGTAGGCGGCCAGACCAAACGGCGTGTCGTTGGCCATGGCGATGGCCTCCTGCTCGGTGCCAAAGCGAAACAGCGGCGCCAGCGGGCCGAAGGTCTCTTCACCTGCCACGTCCATTGCCTGGATCACATCGCCAAGTACCGTAGGCTCGAAGAAGCTGCCGCCGAGTGCGTGGGTCTTGCCGCCACAGAGAATGGTCGCGCCGTGTTCGACGGCGTTGTCGATGTGGGCGCGCACCTTGTCGACGGCCTTTTGATTGATCAGCGGCCCCTGCTGGGCGCCCTCTTCTTCGGCGGGCGCCACCTTGAGCGCCTTCACCGCCGCGATCAGCTTCTCGCTGAAGGCGTCATAGACGGCGTCATGGACCAGAAAACGGTTGGTGCACACGCAGGTCTGACCGCTGTTGCGAAACTTCGAGGCGATCGCGCCTTCCACTGCGGCGTCCAGATCGGCGTCATCGAACACGATGAACGGCGCGTTGCCGCCGAGCTCCATGCTGACCTTCTTGATGGTGCCGGCGCACTCCTCCATCAGCTGGCGACCGATCTCGGTCGAGCCGGTAAAGGAGAGCTTGCGAATGGTCTCGCTGTGGGTGAGTTCGGTGCCGATTTCGCTGGCACGACCGGCCACCACGTTGAACACGCCGGCCGGGACGCCTGCACGCTCGGCCAGTTCCGCCAGTGCCAGCGCTGACAGCGGAGTTTCCGAGGCGGGCTTTAACACCATGGTGCAGCCGGCAGCGAGCGCCGGGCCGGCCTTGCGGGTGATCATGGCAATCGGAAAATTCCACGGGGTGATCGCCGCGACCACGCCGACCGGCTGCTTGATCACGATCAGGCGACGGTCGGGCTTGTCGTTGGGGATCACGTCGCCGTAAACGCGCTTGCCCTCCTCGGCAAACCACTCGATGAAGCTGGCGCCGTAATCGACTTCCCCGCGGCTTTCCGCCAGCGGCTTGCCCTGTTCCATGCTCAGGATGCGGGCCAGGTCTTCCCGGTGTTCCTGCATCAGCGCAAACCAGCGCTTGAGAATCAGCGACCGGGCCTTCGCGGTCAGGTCGCGCCAGGCCGGCAGGGCCGCGCCGGCGGCGTCAATGGCGCGCCGGGTTTCCGCTTTGCCCACGCGGGCCACGGTCGCGACGGTGTCGCCGTTGGCCGGGTTGGTCACATCAAACGTATCGCCGCTGTCGGCATCCACCCACTGGCCGTTGATATAGGCCTTTTGACGCAAAAGACTGGTGTCTTTGAGGTTCATGATCCATTTCCACATAAGGGGTCGACGGCACTGGCCGGGCCCGGGTGATCGAAAACAGGCAACATCAGTACACCGATGACGAGGGGGATTCGGGGGCGTCGCCGCCCTTGAACTCGCCGGCCAGCGCTTTCATGGCGTTCATCAAAAGACTGGTATCGACGCCCACGGCCACGAAGGTGGCGCCCAGCTCGAGATAGCGCCGGGCGAGCGTCCTGTTGGCCGAGAGAATACCGGCAGCCTTGCCGGCCTTTTGAATACGCGCGATGCCGTCCTCGATGGCGGTCTGGACCTCGTCATGACCCGGGTCACCGCGGTGGCCCAGCGAGGCACTGAGATCCGCCGGCCCGATGAAAACACCGTCAACGCCTTCGACGGCGGCGATCTCGTCGAGGTTTTCAAGCCCCTGTCGGGTCTCGATCTGCACCAGCAGGCAGATTTCACCGTCGGCCTGATCGAGATAGCCGGGAATGCTGTTCCAGCGCGAGGCGCGGGCCAGCGCGCTGCCCACGCCGCGAATGCCCTCGGGCGGGTAGCGGGTGGCGCGCACCAGCTCGCGGGCCTGCTCGGCGGTATCGACCATCGGCACCAGCAGGGTCTGCACGCCGATATCGAGATACTGCTTGATCAGCGCGGCATCGCCCACGGGCGGGCGCACGACCGGCTGGGCATCGTAGGGCGTGACGGCCTGCAGCTGCTGGAGAATGGTGCGCAGATCGTTCGGGGCGTGCTCGCCGTCGATCAAAAGCCAGTCAAACCCGGCATTGGCGGCCAGTTCGGCGCAGTAGCCATCGGCCAGACCCACCCACAGGCCGATCTGTGCCTGATGATGGGCAAGGGCCTGCTTGAAGGTATTACGGGGCATATCCATGAAGATTCTCCCTGACAGGTCGAAAGAGGCCACGGACGCCGTGACGCATGCAGGACGCCATGACGTACATGGAGGGGGTGCCTGTCACCCTGTTAATATCGAAATGATCGGCGGGCGTCATGCGCCACAAGGGAGGCAGGACACCATGGCACTGGATTTTATTCCCAACATCACCATCGGGCGCGAGTACGACCAGCGCTACGCCGATGCGCCGGTACATCATGACTCGCTGGCCCACATGGCGAACTTTTACGGGCGCAACATGCCGGTCCATCACCATGACCGGTTCTTTCAGGTGCACTACGTCAAAAGCGGCATGGTGCGGGTCTATCTGGACGAACGGCCTTTTCACCAGCACGGGCCGCTCTTTTTTCTGACACCGCCGACGGTGCCTCACGCTTTCATTACCGAAGAAGACTGCGATGGCCATGTCCTGACCGTGCGCCAGGAGCTGGTCTGGGCGCTGCTCGAGGAGAGCCCCGAACTGGGGGATGCCTCGAGCGTGGCACCGGTGTGCGTGGCCACCGGTCATGTCAGCGAACAGGCCCGCGGTGACGTCCGGCGCGTGGAGCGCCTGCTCGATGAGCTGGGGGCCGAGTTCACGACGCAGCGCCCCGGGCGCGATGTGGCGCTGGTCACCCTGACCCGGTTGATTCTGGTCAGTCTCTTTCGACTGAGTGCCAGCTCGCTGCGGGCCAACCATGTGCGCCACGATGCGCTGAGCCTTTTTCGCCGTTTCAATCTGGAGATCGAAGCGCATTTTCGCGAGCACTGGACGCTTGCGCACTACGCAAGGGCGCTCAACGTGACCGAGGCCCGGCTCAATAGCGTGTGTCGGCGCATCGCCGGTGCGCCCAGCAAGCGGCTGGTGCATGACCGGCTGATGCAGGAGGCCAGGCGCCTTTTGGTGTTTACCCGCATGTCGGTCAACGAAATCGGCTACCAGCTCGGTTTCCAGGACCCTGCCTATTTTTGCCGCTTCTTTGCCCGTCATGTGGGATCCACCCCATCACGCTATCGCCATCAGCACACGGCGACCTGAGTCGCTCGGGCGTTATTCAAACGTCGCTCTATTCAAACGCCGCGCTATTCAAATGTCAGTGTGACCTGCCCGAATGCCCCGAAATCGGCCTCGATATGGCTGCCGGACGGGCACTCGATCGGGCCGATGAACGAGCCCGACAGCACCACCTGACCCGCCTCGATGCGCTGGCCGTAGGTCGCCATGCGCCGGGCCAGCCACACAAGTCCGGTGATCGGGTCATCCAGCACGCCGGCGCCGAGCCCGGTGGCCATCACCTCACCGTCGCGTTTGACGATCGCGCCGACCCAGCGCAGATCAAGTTCCCGAGGGTCGTGACGCTCGCGGCCCAGCACAATGCCGGCATTGGCGGCGTTATCGGAGACGGTATCGACGATCACGCGCGTCTGACCGGTTTCCGGGTCCTTGCGCACGATGCGGGTATCGAGGATCTCAAGCGATGGCGCCACGAAATCGGTCGCCGCCAGCACGTCTTCACGGGTGACCTCGCCTTCCAGCGGCGCCTTCATCACGAACGCGATCTCGGCCTCGATACGTGGCTGAATAAAGTGTCCTTTCGGGATCACCGCACCGGTCTCAAAGCGCATGTGGTCATAGAGCACGCCGCTGTCGGGCGTATCGATGCCGAGCGCGTCCTGCATCACTTTCGAGGTCAGACCGATCTTCCAGCCGATGATGTCGTGCTCGCGCGTCTTGCGCGCCATCTGGGCGGTCTGGATCGCGTAGGCATCGTTCAGCGTCATGTCCGGATAGGTCTTCGAGAGCAGGCCGATCTGCTGGTGGCTTTTCTCGGCCTCAAGCAGCGCCTCGGCTGCCTCGGTGACCTGCTGGTCAGTCAGTGCCATGGTGCTCGTCCTCCACGCCGTTGATCAGGGTGCCGATACCGTCGGCCTCGACCTCGATGACATCGCCGGGCTTGAGCCAGACCGGCGGATCAAAGCGGGCGCCGGCGCCGGTTGGCGTGCCACACACGATGACGTCACCCGGCACCAGGGTGGTGAAGGTCGAGACGTAATTCACGATGTAGCGGAAATCGAACATCATGCGTGAGGTGCGATCATTCTGGCGGACCTCGCCGTTGACGCGCGTGGTCAGTTCGATGTCATCGAGCTGGGCGGCGTCACGAAACGGCACCAGCCAGGGACCGATTGAACCGGTGGCGTCAAAGTTCTTGCCCTGGGTGACGTTGAACTTGGCGTGACGGACCCAGTCGCGGATCGTGCCTTCGTTGCACAGCGTGAGCGCGGCGATGTGCTCGTAGGCCTTCTCGCGCGCAATGCGGCGACCGCCCTTGCCGATCACGATGGTGACTTCGCCTTCATAGTCGAGCTGCTCGCTCTCCGGTGGGCGGACCAGATTCACATTGTGGCCAACGAAGCTTCTGGGAAAGCGGATAAACAGTGACGGTTTGTCCGGTGCGGCCTGGCCGTCCTTGTACTCCTCGTTGCGCGAGGGGAAGTTGACGCCCACGCAGATCAGCTTTTCAGGGTTGGCCACCGGAATCAGAAAGGTGACCGCGTCTGGCTGGTAATCCGGACGGCGGCCTTCGGCGGCGCGCATCAGCTCATCGATGGCGCCCTGCTCGATCACTTCCTTGAGCCCCTTGAAGCGTTCGCCAAATTCCTGACTCAGATCGATGATGCCCTCATCGGTCACGACGCCGTAGCGGTCAGCGCCATCGGCGTGAAAGGCGGCCAGTCGGGCAGGCAGTGCAGTGGTCATGACGTCTCTCCTGCAGAGGCCCGGCATCGGCCGGGCCGGATGTTCAGACAGTGTGGCTCAGGGCGCCACGATGGGCGTGGCCTTGAGCTGGGATTCGACGGGCTCGAGACCTTCAAACAGCGAGCCGTGCTCGAACCAGGAGCGCGGCGCCGGGGCGCCCCACAGGGTCTGGCGCTGCGGATCCTTCAGGTCCCACTTGATCGCTTCCAGATCCGGGTCGACGGTCTGGTAGTCCGAGCAGTAGATCTCGATGCGGTGACCGTCCGGGTCGAGGATGTACAAAAAGAACGCATTGGAAATGCCGTGACGGCCCGGCCCGCGCTCGATGTTGCTGACATAGCCGGTGGTGGCCATCAGGTCACACAGGTCGATGATATTCAGCGGCGTGGGCACCCAGAACGCCGTGTGGTGCAGGCGCGGACCCTGGCCGTTGGTGAAGGCCATGTCGTGCACACCGCCCTTGCGGTGGGTCCAGGCCGCCCACAGCTTGCCGCTCTCCTCGTCTTCGGTGTATTCGGTGACGCGAAAGCCGAGCTGGTTATAAAAGTCGACGGACTTGTCCACGTCGGGCGAGAACAGGTTGAAGTGGTCGATGCGCAGCGGCTTGACGCCCTTGTAGAGCGCGTACTGCTGATGGATCGGGGAGAGCCGGTCCATCTTGAAGTACAGCTCGATGGGCACGTCAAAGCAGTCGGTGGTGCGCAGGGTGCGGCCCTGATAGGGACGCTCGACCCACTCGACCGGATGGCCGTGTTCCTTGAACCAGTCGTGCGCCTTGTCGAGTTCGCCCTCGTCGAACACCTTGAGCGACAGCGATTTCACGGTCGCGCTGTCGCTTTTCTCCAGCACGATGCAGTGATGGCCGCGCTCTTCCATGGCGCGCAGATAAATGCGGCTATCGTCTTCATCGGTGACCTGCAGACCGAGCGTGTCGACATAAAAATGCCGACTTTTGGCCAGATCGGTGACGCCGAACACCACGTGGCTCAAACGAATGATGTTGAACGCCGGGTACAGATTGGGAGCTGGAATGGGCATGACGTGTCTCCTTGAGATTCCGGAGCAAGGGGCGCGCGTGGCCCCTTGCGGGTAGCAATATCAGCCGAGCCTTGGCACCTGATGGGCCTTGCGCGGGAAGGAGACGTTGACGGTCTCCATATAGAAGTCGAACGACCAGTCACCGCCATCGCGGCCAATGCCGGACGACTTGACGCCGCCAAACGGCGAGGGCAGGTGACGCACGTTTTCGGAGTTGACCCAGATCATGCCCGCTTCCAGTTCATCGGTCAGACGCATGGCGCGGTCGAGATCATTGGTCCATAGATAAGCGGCCAGGCCGTACTGGGTATCGTTGGCCAGTCGCAGCGCTTCTTCCTCATCCTTGAAGGGGATGGCGGTCAGCACCGGGCCAAAGATCTCTTCCTGGGCGATCGTCATGTCGTTGCGGGCGTTGGTGAACAGCGTCGGGCGAATGAAGCAGCCCTCGGTGCCGACCTTTTCACCGCCGGCAGCGATGGTGGCACCCTCTTCACGCGCCTTGTCAAAATACGACAGCACCTTTTCTTCATGTTCCGGATGGATCAGCGGGCCCACCACGGTGTCCGGGTCGAGCGGATGGCCGACCTTCACGCCGTTGGCGATGTCCGCCACGCGACGGGTGACCTCTTCATAGATGCTTTCGTGCACCAGCAGGCGTGAGGACGAGGTGCAGCGCTCGCCGTTGAGCGAATAGATCATGAAGCTGGCGGCGTTGACGGCGCGCTCGATGTCGGCGTCCTCGAACACGATCACCGGGTTCTTGCCGCCGAGCTCAAAATGAAAGCGCTTCAGCGTCGGCGCTGCCTGAGCCATGATCATCTGACCGGTGCGGCTTTCACCGACAAAGGCGATGGCCTTGATGCCGGGGTGTTCGGTCAGGGCCTTGCCGGCGTCTTCGCCCATGCCGTTGACCAGGTTCAACACGCCCTCCGGCAGGCCGGCTTCCTCGGCGATTTCGACCAGCAGCCTGGCGGTCATCGGCGAGAATTCGGCCGGCTTGTGGACCACGGTGCAGCCCGAGGCCAGGGCCGGGGCAATCTTCCAGGTCGAGAGCATGAACGGCGTGTTCCACGGCGTGATGACGCCGACCGGTCCCAGCGGACGCTTGGAGGTCACGTTCATCTGGGTCTCGTTGCGCAGCGCCTGACCGTCCTCGGCCTGGGGGGCCCGGTCGGCAAAAAAGCGGAAGTTGGCCGCACCACGAATGGCGGCCTTTGACATGAAACGCAGCGACTGCCCGGTGTCCATGCATTCGATAAAGGCGATTTCCTCGGCGCGGGCTTCGATCGCCTCGGCCACCTTGATCAGGATCGCTCGACGCTCCTTGCCCGGCGTTTTGCTCCAGGTTTTGAACGCCTTCTCCGCGGCCTGTACGGCGCGGTCGATGTCGCTGGCCCCGCCGTGGGCGACGTGGGCCAGCGTCGAGAGATCCACCGGCGAGATGGTCTCAAACGTCTTGCCGGAGTCGGCGGGCACCGACTCACCGTTGATGTGGTTTAAAACGCCCTGCTCGCGAAAGCGCTTCATGTAGTCCTGCGCGCGGGCAATGTTGTCGTTCAACTGGCTCATCAGACATCCTCCAGAAATGGCATGGGCTTACTGTCGGGACAGCCGGGCATGGATCGGGGTGTCCTTCCAGCTCAGCTCGGCATTGATTTCTCGAATTTCCAGCGACAGGGCGAAGTGCGGCGTGGCCAGTACCTCGGACAACACCTGTTGTACGGCGCCAAAGAGGCGATCACCGGCGGCCTTGAGATCACTCTGCGCGCGTCCGCTGCCGACACTCAGCGTCATGGCCAGAAAATCGTTGTCGGGATGATCATCGGCCACGATCCAGTGGTCAGCGGCAAAGGCCCGCACGCGAATGCCGGCCCGCGGGAAGATCTTATCGGTGGCCATGATCTCCCAGGCCGCCCGACAGACCTCGCGGACATCCACATGCCGCTCAAGGGTGGGCGAATATTCGATATGCAGATGAGGCATGTCACTCTCCCTGAAAAGGCCCAAGCACGGTAATGAGACGCTGGGCAGCTGCCCTGGACGATTCTCGTCGATTCGCTGACGTCTAACGTTCGTTAATATATTAACGACATGATGGGGCGTTGGGTGTCAAGCCCTATCTTGGTCGTTAACGCGCATTATCAAACCGTCATTGATGGGTATCGTTTATAGATTAACGATTGGACATCGTGATCGGCGGGAGAGGCGACCAAGGTAGGGGGTGAATTCATGAAAAGTGCAATCGAGGAGGCGTAAAACACATCCTCAAGGGGGCGGACGTTGCCCAGCATAAAAGGCACACGAGCCGTAGCGCGCCTTCAACCCGATCAAGGTGATGCGCGGCCCTGCGGCGACCGAGCGCCCATCGCGTCGGCACCGCCACCATTACGAGGACAGCATCATGCAGTTTCATCACTACGGCTATGTGTCAGGCGACCCGCGCAGGCTACCGGCTCTGGGCGAGGGTATTGACCGACCCGAGGCGCTGCCCGACGAGGTGGATGTTCTGATTATCGGCACCGGCCCTGCCGGCATGATCATGGCCGCCCAGCTGTCACGGTTTCCTCACATCCGTACCCGCATCATCGAGCGCCGCGCGGGCCGGCTTGAGATCGGCCATGCCGACGGCATTCAGGCGCGCAGCGTTGAAACCTTTCAGGCTTTCGGCTTTGCCGATCGCATCACCGCCGAGGCCTACCGCATCACCGAAATGGCGTTCTGGAAACCGGATCCGAATCAGCCCGATCACATTATCCGCACTGCGCGCACGCCGGATGACCCGAAAGGCATCAGTGAATTTCCCCACCTGATCGTCAACCAGGCCCGGGTGCTCGACTATCTGGCCGAGGCGGCCCTCAATGCGCCGGGGCGAATCACGCCCGATTTCGGTTACGAATTCAGGGGCCTTGAAAGGGATGACACGCAGTCATACCCGCTTGGCGTGTCGCTTTACGCGGTGGCCGGTCCTGACGAAGGCCGCGAGCGAGTCGTGCGTGCTCGCTACGTGGTGGGCTGCGATGGTGCTCGCAGTCAGGTGCGCAGTGCCATTGGCTGTACGTTGACCGGCGATCAGGCCAATCACGCCTGGGGCGTAATGGACGTGCTGGCGGTCACCGATTTCCCCGACATCCGCACCAAATGTGCCATTCAATCCCGCTCCGGCGGCAGCATTTTGCTGATTCCGCGCGAGGGCGGGCACCTGTTTCGCATGTATGTCGACCTGGGCGAAGTGCCTGCCGATGGCAGCAGTACGGCGCGCAATACACCCATCGAGCAGATCATCAAAAGGGCCAACGAGATCCTTACGCCCTACACCCTCGACGTTCGAAATGTGGCCTGGCACAGCGTCTACGAAGTAGGACACCGTCTGACCAACCGCTTTGACGATATCGAGGACCCCGAGTCCGGGCGCCTGCCGCGGGTGTTTATCACCGGTGATGCCTGCCACACCCACAGTGCCAAGGCGGGTCAGGGCATGAACGTGTCGATGCAGGATGGTTTCAATCTGGGCTGGAAGCTCGGTTACGTGCTCTCAAACCGCAGTCCGGCCAGCCTGCTGTCGACCTACTCTGCCGAGCGTCAGGTCGTGGCGGCCAATCTGATCGCGTTCGACAGGCAGTGGTCGACGATGATGGCCAAACGCCCGGAAGAGTTCGAGGACCCGGGCGAACTTGAAGCGTTTTACACCCGCACCATCGAGTTTCCGGCCGGCTTCATGACCGAATATGCGCCGTCGATGATCACCAACGATACCGAGCAGCAGTCGCATGCCACCGGCTTCCCGGTCGGCAAGCGCTTCAAGTCGGCGATGGTGTCAAGGGTATGTGATGGCAACCCGCTTCAGCTCGGCCATCAGGCCCGGGCCGACGGTCGGTGGCGCCTTTATGTGTTTGCCGACGCTGCTCCCGCCGACGCGTCATCGCCGATACGACAGCTGGCCGAGTGGCTTGAGTCGTCGCCCCAGTCCCCGCTCAATGCGGCCCTCCCAGGCGGGGCGTGGATCGACTGGTTCGATATCAGGGTGATCTATCAGCAGCGCCATGAAGACGTGGCAATCATGCAGGTGCCGCAGGTGTTCAAGCCGACGGTGGGGCCCTTTGAACTGATGGACCTTGAAAACGTGTTTGGCGTGGCGCCCGACGAGGACATCTTCGATCTGCGCGGCATTGATCGAGCCGGGGCGGTGGTGGTGGTGCGTCCCGATCAATACGTGGCCGATGTCCTGTCGCTTGAGGATACCGGGCGGCTGGCCGCGTTCTTCCAGCGTCTTCTGATCTGACCTCCCCTGCCTGAATCATCGACATCACACGACGGCGGTACACCAGGGGCGTACCGCCGCGATGTCTATGGGCAATGGCCATGAAAAATGCAATGGCAGAGGCCATGCCAAAAGCGCACGTATACAGAAAGTCGAATTGTTAACTTGTTAATGATTGAGTAGCCTGGTCATGTATCAGCGCCAACGATCGCCCGTGATCCAGCGTGACCTGGTGTGCTGAAGCCTCCATGACCCCTCAATGGCCATGGTCTGATGTCGCTTCAGTCACCCCTTTTTCGTGGAGGCTGCATGAACCCGTCACTGAATGCTCGCCCTGCTCCCATAGCGGACTGGATCGATATCAAAACCCTCTATGAAGACCCGTACCCAATCTATCAGCGCCTTCGTCGCGACGGTGGCGTGCACTGGGTGCCCAGCGTCAATCGCTACCTGATCACAAGCTATGATGCGGTGATCGCCACCGAGCATGACCAGCAGACCTTTTCTGCCAACGAACGTGACTCGCTGCAGATTCGGGCCATGGGTCATTCGATGCTGCGCCGTGATGATCCGGAGCACTATCGCGAACGGCGGCAGTGGCAGGATGTGTTCAAACCCAATGCGGTGAAAAACGTCTGGACGCAGACCTTTCACGACAAGGGGCGCGAGCAGCTGGCGCGGTTCATCGACAAGGGGCCGGGTGCCGATCTGATATGGGACTTTTCGGCGCCCTTCGCGGCGGAATGCCTTAGATCGATGCTGGGGCTCTACAACGCCTCGGCCGAGGATCTGCAGCGCTGGTCGCAGACGCTGATTGATGCCACCGGCAACTACGCCGAGGACCCGGCGGTCTGGGTGGCGGGAAAACGCTCGTTTGATGAGGTCGATGTTGCGCTGGACGAGATGCTCGAGTGGCATCTCCATCACCGCGACCACTCCCTGATCTCATTGCTGCTCTCCTCGCCCGAGGATCAGATGCCAATCGAAAAGATTCGCGCCAACCTCAAGATGAGCATCGGCGGCGGGCTTAACGAGCCGCGCGACGCGCTGGGTGTGGCGGCCTGGGCGCTGCTGACTCATCCCGACCAGCGCCGGGCGGTAGAGCGTGATCCGGGCCTCTGGTCGACCGTGTTTGATGAAACCATTCGCTGGGTGGCCCCGATCGGACTCTATTCACGCCAGACTACCAAAAGGACCGTGCTGGCCGGGGTTGAACTGCCCGCCGGCGCGCGCCTTGGCATCTGTATTCTCTCGGCCAATCGCGATGAGTCGGTCTGGGCGCGCGCGGACGAATTCGACATTCACCGCGAGGTGAAACCGCATCTTGCCTTCAGCAAGGGTACCCACGTGTGTCTCGGCGCTCGGGCCGCGCGGGCGGAAGTCGCCGAGGTGGCGCTGCCGCTGTTGTTTGATCATCTGAAAGGGCTCGCGCTGGACCCTGACCACGCGCCCACCATCGGTGGTTGGGTCTTTCGCGGCATGCTGTCGCTGCCGGTGACCTGGCGTGACGTCAAACCGCTCGGTAATGCGACCCGGGTAGCCGTCGGTGCCGCCGCTGCGGCGGCCGAGCAGGCGGCCACGCCGCATGTCGCCATCGTCGGCTCGGGACCGGCAGGCTGTTTTACGGCGAAGGAAATTCAGCGTCGCATGCCCGGTGTTCATATCGATCTCATCGATCGCCTGCCGGTGCCCTATGGGCTGCTGCGCTATGGCGTGGCCGGCGATCATCAGGGCACCAAGGCGGTGTCGCGTCAGTTTGATCGCCTGTTCGAGTCGCCGAACGTGCGCTTTATCGGCAACACCACCATCGGCAGGGAGGTTTCCTTCGAAGCCTTGCGCACCGGCTATGACGTGGTGGTGCTCGCCTCCGGTGCGTGCGCGGATCGTCGTCTGGACATTCCGGGCGAGGCCCTGACCGGCGTCTTCGGGGCAGGCTGTGTTACCCGCCGGCTCAACGGCCATCCGGATGAAACCGACACGCCAATCCTCGGCCGGCGTGTGGCGATTGTCGGACAGGGCAATGTGGCCATCGACGTGCTGCGCCTGCTCTCGATCCAGTCATCCGATCTCGAGGGCAGCGACATTGATGAGGCCGTGCATGACGCCCTGACCTGCGAGATCGACACGCTTCATGTCATCGGGCGTTCGATCGCCGAGAAGGCCCGCTTCGATCCGGTGATGATTCGCGAGCTGGGTCGTTTTACAGGCATTCGCCATCGCCTGCACGGCGTTGACCTGCAGCGCGTGCCGGAGGGCAAGGATGCGCGGCTGGACGCCCTGCGTGCCCTTCCCGGGGCAAGTGGCAGCGAGCTTGAAGGTGAGCCACGCATGACGGTCGAATGGTGGTTCGAGGCAGTGCCCGAATGCATCAAGGGGCAGGCGCGGGTCGAGGCGCTGACGATGCGGTTTGAGGGTGAAACCGTGTCGCTGGCAGCAGACTCGGTGATTACGGCTATCGGCTTTGTGCCCGACTCGGGGAATGCGGTGTCAGGGGTGCTTGCCGAGCAGCCGGCTGCTTCCGAGAGCGGACGCATCGAGGCGGGGCTGTATCTGGCCGGCTGGCTGCGGCGTGGTGCCCGCGGCACGATTCCCGATCAGCGCAGTGATGCGCGGGCACTGGCCGGTGTGATCGGCGCTGACATCGCCACGGGAGAGGTGACCTGTTCGCGCAGTGGACTTGCGCCGCATATTGATGCCACCGATATCGACGGCTGGCGTCGGATTGATCACGTCGAATGTGCCCGGCCGGCCGCTGGCCGGGTGCGTACCAAGCTGGACACGCTCGAGGCCCTGCTTGAATCGGCGCGCAACGCGTCACTGGTGATCCCGCGCGACGTTCAGGCGGCGGGCGGCGACGGCGACAGCCTGGGCAATCTGTCGGTCAGCATTTTGTTTGGTACCGAGTCTGGCAATGCGGAGCTGGTGGCCGAGGAGCTCGAGCAGGCGCTCAACGGGCGCTGTGAGGTCACCGTGGCCGATCTGGGCGATATCGAGCCCGGGTCGCTCGACCCTGAGCGGTTTTATCTTGTCGTCTGCTCGACCTACGGTGACGGCGAGGTGCCCGGCGGCGCCATGGATTTTTATCAGACGCTGCGTGATGACGCTCCGAATCTGGCCGGCATTCGCTTTGCATGTCTTGGGCTGGGCGACAGCAGCTACGCCAAAACCTACTCTCGCGGCGGCGAGCTGCTCACCGAAGCGCTCATGGCCTGCGGGGCTACACGAATCGGTGAGTTCGGGCGTCACGATGCCAGCGGCGCGCTTGCAGCAGGCGAGGTGGCGCTGGAGTGGATGGAGGGCGTGCTGGGCGTTCTGGTCGATGAGGCCCGGACACCGGCCTGAAAACCAGTGTTCTCAAAAGCATTGTCCTCAAAAGCAGTGTCATGTCATGACAACCAACCGGCCCCGTGCCGGTTTTTTGATGTCGTCGCGTTGGCTCGGCAGCGCGGGGCCGGTTTTCGTCAGCGCCAGACAAGCGCTGCACTGTCGTGCTCGATAGTTTGTCATCAGAGGCGTTGCGCCTCGGCCCTGATTTTCACCATAAAGCGCGTCTCCACCAGGCGCGTCACAACAACAAGGGACGACTGCCCATGATCACTCCACGCTATAGCCCCCTGCTGCCGCGGCTGGCCGCCGGTACTGTCATGACGCTGTCCATGTGCGGCAGCGTCTCGGCACTTGAGCTTTACAAGACGGCGGACACCACCGTCAACCTGAACATTAACGGCATTGGTGGGGCGTTTCACAGCCAGAAGGGCTATGCCCAGTCGGAGACGGCCGAGGCCGGCGGGCGGGACTGGCAGGAAGGGTTTATCAAGTACGGACTGGAAGCAAGTCATACGCTGTCACCAACGCAGGGGACGCTCTATGGCAACGTGGCCTGGACGTCCAGCGCGACCTGGGGGCAGGGCGATGCAGGGGGCTTTACCACCGGTGATGAGCGTCGCACGCACATCGAGAATCTGTTTGCCGGCTGGAAATCCGGCGATCTGGTGCCGGCGCTGGGTCATGACGGTATCGATATCTCCTTTGGTCGTCAGTACATCCAGGTCGGCGACGGCTTTTTGATCTCCGGTGACTCGCTCAACTTCGGCGATGGGGTGCTGGGCGGCGATCTCGACCGAGGTGGTGCCTACTATCTGGCCGCGCGGCAGTCCTTTGACAATACCGCCGTGGTACGACTGGGCGGCGATCAGGGCTGGCGCGGTGATCTGATGTGGCTGAAGTCCGACAACCGGGCACAGGCCCGACCGGAGATGGCGGTAGGCACTCTGGAACATGTTGATGGCGACAATACGCTTGGGGCGACGTACATCAAGGTTCTGGATACCGACAGCGACTACGCGTTTCTGTATCCGGACCGGGACGATACAAAAGTCTATAGCGTCTACGGCCACGGCAACGCCGGCGTTAAAAACCTGTTTCTGGCCGGTCAGTACGCCTTTCAGGACAAGGGCAACGACGACAGTGAAAACGCCTGGTATCTGGAGGCCGGCTGGACGTTTGATGAGCTGGCCTGGTCGCCCTACGTCAGCTATCGCTTCAGTCGCTTCTCCGAGGGCTATGACCCGCTGTTCTACGGCAACGGGAGAGCACTGGGGACATGGTTCCAGGGCGAGGTGGCGGCCAACTACGCCGGCCCCTTTGCGTCCAACGCGCGCGTTCATCAGGTCACGCTGACGCTCACGCCCGCTGAACAATTGAGCCTCGGAGTGATGGCCTATCGCTTTGACACCATTGATGCCAGTCAGGGCCCGAGACTGGATGGCAACGAGATTGATCTCTATGCCCACTGGGACATCACCGATCAATGGTGGCTGATGCCGCTGCTGGGTCGCTACAAGCCGGATGAGTCGGTGGACAGCGGCGGTTCGCAGCTTGGTGGCAGCGGTACGAATTACTATACCCAGCTGATGGTCGGCTTCAATTTCTAGTACTCGGCAGCCAGCGTCATGTGTCCGGCAGCGCAGGGCAAGCGCGTCACCTGCAGGACACATAGTCTGAGCCCATGTCATGTCGCGCGGCCCCTGAGGGGCCGCCTCCATTGAAGCTGCGTATGCGCAGGAGATTGTCATGAGTCAGACCACTACCGCACAGGGTGTGCAGGACTTCTTCAAGCGGGCCACCGGCTCGTTGATCGACGGCGCCTTTCTCGATGAGGGCAAATCCTTTGAGGTCATCGACCCCGCGACCGGTCAGGCGCTGACCACGCTGTGTGAAGGCGACCGCGCCCTGGCCGACCGGGCGATAGCACTGGCAAAGGAGAGCTTTGAGGATGGTCGCTGGTCCGGCCTGACGCCGGCTGCGCGTGAACGGATACTGCTGCGCTTTGCCGACCTGGTCGAGGCGCATACAGAAGAGCTTGCCCAGATCGAGACGCTCAACCAGGGCAAGTCAATCAATCTCTCCCGTGGTATCGATGTGGGCTTTTCAATCGATTTCATCCGCTACATGGCGGGCTGGGCCACCAAGCTCGAGGGCAGCACGCGGGCCGTGTCCATCGGCATGCCGGAGGGCGCGAAGTTCAACGCCTACACGCTGCGCCAGCCGCTGGGCGTGGTGTCGGCGATCGTGCCGTGGAATTTTCCGATGATGATTGCGCTGTGGAAGGTCGTCCCGGCGCTGGCGGCCGGCTGCACGGTGGTGCTCAAGCCCGCCACGGAGACGCCGCTGAGCGTGCTGCGTCTGGCGGAGCTTGCCATCGAGGCCGGCGTGCCAAACGGCGTATTCAATGTGGTGCTGGGTTCGGGTTCGGTGGTCGGGACACGTCTGGCCGAGCATCCGGACGTCAAAAAGGTCACCTTCACCGGCAGCACCGCGGTCGGCAAGCAGGTCGGCCACGCGGCCGTTGAGCACATGGCACACTCATCGCTGGAGCTGGGCGGCAAGAACCCGATGCTGGTGCTGGAAGATGCCGACATCGACCGCGCCGTCAACGGGGCGCTGATGGGCGGGCTGTTTAACCAGGGCCAGGTCTGCGCCGCGGCCTCGCGTTTCTATGTCCACCGCAGCATTCACGATACCTTCTGTGAACGACTGGCCCAGGCCATCGATACCCTGCAGGCCGGGCCCGGCATGGACCCGCAGGCGCAGGTCAATCCGCTGGTCTCCAGACGTCAGCAGGAGAGCGTGCGCGGCTATCTCGACCGGGCGCGCGAGCAGGGTGCCCGTATTCACGTCGGTAACGAAGTGCCCACCGAAGGCTTTTATGTTTCGCCGGCCATCATCAGCGGTGCCAGTCACGACATGGAGATTGCCCGCGAAGAGGTCTTTGGCCCCGTGCTGACGGTGATTCCGTTTGATGACGAGGAAGACGCCCTGCGCATGGTCAACGACAGCGAGCTGGGGCTGGCAGCAAGTCTCTGGACCAACAACCTGTCCAAGGCCATGGCCCTGACGCCACGCATCGAAGCCGGCACGGTCTGGGTCAATACCCACGTGACCCTCGACCCGGCCATGCCGTTTGGCGGCTTCAAGATGTCCGGTCTTGGCAAGGAGTTCGGCCCGGAAGCGGTCAACGCCTACACCGAACTCAAGTCGGTCTGTATCGCCTACTAGGGCAGGCGGCCGGCCTCTCGATCATCGAGAGGCCGGTACGTTAAGAGGGATCGGTTTGCGTGGCGGGTGCGCCTATGCGGCGTGCTCAAGCCGTGTACGGCGATACTCGCGCGGCGAACTTGCAAACTCGCGCTTGAAGGAGCGGCTGAAATGCGCCGAGTCGGTAAAGCCCCACTTGTAGGCAATCTGGGTGATCGAGCGCCGACTCAGAATCGGGCTGCCCAGTTCTTCGGCACAGCGGGCCAGCCGGCGGCGCTGTACGTAGCGACACACCGTCTCACCGTGCTGTTCAAACAGGCGATACAGCTGTCGAACCGACATGTGAAAGGCGGACGCCAGGCGCTCGGGACTGATGCCGTCTTCCTGCAGGTGCTGATCGATGAACTGCTGAACGCAGATGAACAGCGTGCCATCGGCCTGTTCCATGAAGGCCGGTGACAGCGCCTGATGCTGGTAGATGGCAGGCAGCAGTGCCACCAGTGACTCCAGAACCCCTCGCTCCTTTTCCTCTGCTGCCGCCAGTGGCTCGGCCACCATCCGACTGACGATCAGCTGCAGGATCTGGCTGCTGGCGCAGTCAGCCGTAATCTTCATGAAGGGAATCGCCGTATTACCGAAACGACCGGCTACGTCACAGCGCAATAGATGCAGCGAGTCGTGCTCGATCAGGCCGTGAGGAATGATGTCGCAGGCCATGGCGGAATCCATCAGCGCCATCTCTCCGGGACGTAGCGTGATGGATATGTCGTTTTGCACCAGCGTGGCGTGGCCCTGCTTCTGAACGATCAGAAAACAGAAGCGGTCTTCGTCGCGGCGCTGGGTGTGGCTGCTGCTAATCCTTTCGGCGTTCGTGACGATATTGGCAATATCGATGCCGCCATTGGCGCGTCTTGAAACGCTGCCCTGAAAGGTGCGGCGATCCCGGGGAATCGAGTCAAAGGGCCCGCATGTTTGCCTTACGGCGCCAAGCCAGGCATCGAACGACAGCGAGGTTGCATTCGTGGTCAGCATTGGGTCACCATAATCATTAACATTTTAATGGTTAGAAGGACTCTAAAGAAAAAACCGCTTTGTCACCACCATCCATTGGTCAAGTATGTACGGGTTGCACGATGTCGCTGTGATAACAATGCAATCAACATGCCATGACGGCGAGCGAGGCGCTCGAAGGAGTCATTGATGACCATCACCCTGCATCACTGTCTTGATGCCGCCGATCACGCCCAGCGGCTGGAAGGCTGGCAGCAGGAATCCAGCCAGATCGAGGCGGGTGTTTTCTCCGGCGAGATCGTGGATGTCTCAAGCCGGGAGGTGCGCCTTTTTCGGGAAAGTGCCAATCTGGGGCTGTCCCAGCGGATGCACTTTCCCGAGTCCCAGTGGCATCTGGTCACGCCCATTCGCTGGTCCAGCGCCACCCTCTACGGGGCCGACACCGTGACCGTACTGCCGCGCTGCGAGCAGTTCTGGAGCGTGGCGCCTTCAAATTATGACCTGCTGGTGGTCTCCATCGATCGAAGCCGCCATGAGTGGCTGGGCCGCAATGACCATCGGCTGCGACGTCTTGAGGTGTCCCCGACGCTTTTACACCAGGTGCGCGGGCAGTGGCAGCTAATGACCGATTACCTGCGAACGCGCCCTGCCCATGAACCGATGTCCGGTGTACTGCAGCAGTCCCTGATGCGCCAGCTCGAAGACAGCATTGAACTGCTGCTCGGCAGCGGTGCGCTGTTGGGCGCGCCGGATGCCAGCAACTACCGGACCCGGCGCTACATCGTTGATCGATGCCACGCGTTGACCCGCAGCTGCCCGGACGATCCGCCTTCGCTGATGGCGCTGTGTCATCAGCTCAAAATCTCTCGACGCACCCTGCAATACAGCTTTCAGAGTGAGGTCGGTCAGTCGCCAGTCACCTACCTGCGCGCGCTGCGCCTCAATGCCGTACGACGCAGCCTGTTGCATAATCCGAACCAGCTGCTGGCCGATGCCGCCGCCGCCCAGGGGTTTTTCCATCAGAGCTATTTCTGCCGCGAATACCGTCGTCTGTTTCATGAACCGCCCTCAATGACCCGGGCGCGCATTCTCGATCCCGGATGCCAGGACATGGCGTAGCCTCGCCATACCTGATCTAGAATCGGCCAAATCGATAGGGGCTCGGGTCGATAATCGGCGTCTCGTTCATGACCAGATCGGCGGCCAGCTGTCCCGCCGCCGGTGAGGTGCCAAATCCGTGGCCGGAGAAGCCGGTCGCCAGCGTCAGCCCCGGCACGCCCGGCACGGCATCAATGACCGGGTTGGAGTCCGGGGTGATGTCGATCATGCCCGCCCAGGACTGTTCGACGGTGGCATTTTCAAATACCGGCCAGGCCGCGGACAGGTTGCGCAGGGCATCGTTGTTGAGCTGCTCGTTGATCGGCGGGTCCATGGTACGCACGCGCTCGAATGGCGAGCGGCCATGCTTCCAGCGCCGGGACAACGCCAGGTCGCGCCAGAAGTGCTTGCCCAGCGATATTCTCATCAGCCCCCATTGGGAGCGCAGCGCGCTCAGGTATTTGGAGCCCACCAGCAGATGATCTAGCGTCAGCGGTGCATCAAGCGCGCCGCGCTGGGTCACGATAAAGCCGCCATCCCGGTGCTTTCGAAACGAGAAGTCCGGTCCACCGACGGCGCTGTCGGTAGGGCCTTTCATGGGTCCGGTGCGAAGCACTGACAGGATCAGCGGCAGCGTCGGCAGGGCGATGCCGATATTGCCCAGAAAACGGCGCGACCACATGCCGCCGGCCAGCAGCACCTGATCGCAGGAGATCTCGCCGCGTTCGGTCACGACCCCGCTGACCCGTCCGCCAGTGCGGACAAGATTGCGTACCGCGCAGTGCTCGATGATCACCGCACCGTGCGCCATGGCCGCTTTGGCGATGGCACTGGAGGCCAGCGTCGGTTCGGCGTAGCCATCCGACGGCGTAAAGATACCGCCAGCCCACTGACCGCGCCCTCCCGGCACCTGGGCATCGATCTCGCGGGCGCTTAACAGTTTCGAGTCCAGCGACAGGCTGGACACCGAATTGAGCCAGCCTTCGTGCACTGCAAGCTGCTCGGGGGTGCGCGATAAAAACATGATGCCCGACGGGCGATAGCCGACATCGCTGCCGGTCCGGCTGGCCATGCCGGCCCAGAGCCGGTCGGCGGCCAGCGCCAGCGGCACGTCCTCGCCGTGGCGGCTGGTCTTGCGAATCCAGCCCAGATTGCGGGAGGACTGCTCACCGGCCAGCCGGCCCTTGTCCAGCACAACGACCGGTACGCCGCGTTCGGCAAGCGTCAGCGCGGCGGTCAGGCCAATAATGCCGCCGCCGATGATGACGACAGTGGTCTCGGCGGGAAAGTCTCTGGAGGTGTTAACGGATGCGATGGTCGGTGCCATGAAAGTGTCCTGATCGGTGAATCAGCAAACCAGGGACGACCGGTTATTGGCGGTCGCATGTCGGGCATTCGGGTGGGGCGCCGAAGGCTTTCTCACTGAGCGGAGGTGTCGATCCGGTGAACCTCGGCGCGGCCGGCGCCACGGTAGGCGGTGACTTCCAGCTCGACCTTGTAGACCTCCGAGCCCAGCGGCGGGCAGGTCACGGTGATGACCGGGTCGATGCCGCGCATTGTCTGGCCGAAGAGCGTCATGACGGTTTCCGTATCGGCCGGGTTCTGGATGAAGATTTTTGCAGACACCACGTCGGCAAGGTCGCTGTCGACGGCGGACAGTCCGCGTTCGATGTTGGCAAACACCTGCTTGAGCTGTTCGCTGACATCTTCCGGGATCTCCCCGGTGTCCGGGTTACGCCCGGCGGTGTTGGAGACAAGGATCCAGTTATCAACAGCTACCACGCGGGAGTAGCTGGCGTGTTCCTCGAATCGGGAACCGGTCTTGACCCTGGTAATCGTGCTCATGGTTGAACGCTCGCATTGATGTCGGTGATAGGCGGGCGCACCCTAAGGCAGGGCGCCCACCGCAAAGTGCAGGAGGCAAGGCATTATTTCAGCGCGGGTTGCTCCCACAGGTTGAGCTTGACGCCGATGCCTTCTTCTACCGCCCTGCGGTAGACGACCGTGGCCCAGGCGACGTCCTCGACCGGCATGCCGCCGACCGACATCATGATGATCTCGTCGTCATTCTGACGCCCCGGGCTGTCGCCGGAGACGATGGCGCCCAGGTCCTCGAGCGCTTCGGCCCTGAGGGTGCCGGCGTGAATCATGTCCATGAACTTCACGCCGATCAGCGGGATAACGTTATGGGCGGGTTTGGGCACCTCTTCGTACCAGGCCTCATAAAGGCCGGTGTCATCCAGCACCTTGCGAATCTCGGGCGCTTCCATGCCGGCATCGAAGTCACACGGCGCGGGCATCGCCAGAAAGGCGCCGGGCTTGACCCACTCGCGCCTGACCATCGGGTAGGTCTCGGGGTTGCCGACTTCGCCGGAGGCGCAGTAGGTCACGATGTCTGAATCGCGCACCACGGCTTCCTCGGAATCGACGACCTCAATGTGGGTGACCTGCGGATAGTGTTCCTTGAGCCAGTCCACGAAGGCGTTGATGTTTTTGTCGCCGCGGCCTTTCACCTTGACGGTATCGATCTGCGGACAGACGGCCATGAATGCCGCCACGCTGGTGCGCCCCATCACGCCCGGGCCCAGCAGGCCGATGACGCGGGAGTCCTTGCGCGCCAGATGGCGGGCGCCCACACCCGGCACGGCGCCGGTACGGTAGGCCGACAGCAGGTTGGCCGACATGTAGGCCAGCGGTGCGGCGGTGTCCGGGTCGGTGAGCGTGAACATCAGGATCGAGCGCGGCAGGCCCTTTTCCCGGTTGGCGATGTTGGAGCCATACCACTTCACACCCGAGGTACAAAAGCTGCCGCCCAGATAGGCCGGCATCGCCATCATGCGACGGTCGGCGCTCGGTTTGGGCATGGTGGGAAAAGGCGACGATTCCGGAAACACGATCATCGCGCCGTGGGAGTCGTTGTTGGGCCCGGCCATGCGATAGTCACCGATGTGAAGCAGATGAAAGACCTCCTCCATGGTGTCGACGCAGGCGGCCATGTCGGTGACGCCGGCGCGGATCATGTCCTGCTCGGAGAGATAGATGAAATCGATTCTGGTGTTGTTGTCCATTGTGCGGCCCTCGGCGAGTGCTTTCGAATGTGATGTCTCGCATGGTGCGTCTGATCAGGCGCGGGCGTTAGCTCAGATCGGCAACCAATGAGGGGCCAGGACCAAGGTAGAAGCGTGCGATGATGCATGAAACGGATCACATGGCGCGCTGGTGTGGTGTCAGACCTGCGTGGAAGCCTGTGCCCAGCGCTCCAGCTTGCGATACAGCGTCGAGGGACTCAGGCCCAGCGCTCGTGCGGCGCCCGGTACGCTGTGGTCGTGACGCGCCAGCGCCCTGTCGATGATGCGACGCTCGATCTCGGCCAGCGTCAGGCCATCCAGGGCAGCCAGCGGATCAGCGAGGCTGTCGGCAGAAGGCGGTGAAGAGGGCCCAAAGAGCATCAAAGGCGTCTCGATAGATGGCTCGCGCGAGATGTCGGCGGTGGTCACGGGAGTCGCCAGCAGCGCTCCGAGCGAGAGCGTCGTCCCACTGCTCATGACCACGGCGCGGCGAATCACGTTTTGCAGTTCGCGGACGTTGCCCGGCCAGGGGTGCTGCTTGATCTGTTCGCTGGCCTCACCGTCCAGGGGGTCAAAGGTTCTCCCTTCCTCCTCGGCAAAACGTTCCAGAAAATGCTGTGCCAGCACTACGACATCGTCACCGCGCTCACGCAGGGGCGGCAGTTCGATGGGCAAAACCGAGAGGCGATAGAACAGATCCTCGCGAAAGCGCCCTTCTCTGACCTCAAGGGCCGGGTCGCGATTGGTGGCGCAGATAACACGAACATCGACCGCTTCAGGCCGACTGCTGCCGACCTTCTGAATGGTGCCGGTCTGCAGAAAACGCAGCAGCTTGACCTGCAGCTTGAGATCCATTTCACAAATCTCATCGAGAAACAGGGTGCCGCCGTTGGCCTCGCGAGCGGCGCCGTCACGGTGTTCCAGTGCTCCGGTAAAGGCGCCCTTCACATGACCGAACAGCTCCGACTCGAGCAGATTTTCAGGGATGGCACCGCAGTTGATGGCCACCAGCCTGCCCGAGCTGCGAGGGCTCAGGGCGTGAATGGCTTCGGCCGTGACCTCCTTGCCGGTGCCGCTTTCGCCGGTAATAAAGACGGTGGCCTTTGAGGCGGCCACGTTTTCCACCGCACGATAGACCGCCTGCATGGCGTCGGAGGCGCCGACAAAGCCCTGAAAACGGTCGCGTCGGCTGATCCGGCGCACCTGTTGCACTTCGCGTTCCAGCATGCGGTGCTGACCGGCGCGCACCACCGTGGTGGTCAGGCGTTCCGGCGCGGTTGGCTTGACGAGGAAATCGTGGGCGCCGCAGCGCATGGCCTCAATGGCACGGTTGATGGAGCCATCGGCCGTGATCACGACCACGCTTGAGTCGCGCACCATCTCGGGTCTGGCCTTGAGAAGCTCAAGGCCGTCGCCGTCCGGAAGCCCCAGATCCAGCAAAATGACATCAAAGGGCTGCGGGCTGCGGATCAGCTGCTGACCCGCTTCGGCGCCACTGGCGGCCATGTCCACCTGACAGCCGGCGGCCTCCAGCTGGCCGGCATAGGTCAGTGCCAGCGAGACGGTATCTTCGACAATCAAAACGCGGGGGCTTTCGGTCATGCATTTTCCTCGAAGATGGATGAGCGTATCACGAAGCTGGCGTGCTGCGGCGTGCTGCCCGGTTCCCATTCAACCTGACTGTCTTCACCATAGAAGGCAAGACATTGCTGTATTAGTCCACAGGCAATATGCGCGAAATGGCGATGGGAACGATAGACCACCCGATAGCCATCCTCACACTCCTCGGTAGTGACATCCGGCGGTGTCGCGCCTGGATGGATGGCCTTGACCTCCTCGTGGATATGGCTGCCGACATGATCAAGCAGATCACGCGCGCAGTGGTAGTGCCTGAGCAGATGGGGATATTTTTTTTCAAACTGCAGCAACAGAAAACGCCCAAAGGCTTCGCATAGCGCGCCGGTCTCGATACCGGTCAATTCGCTGCCTGCGGTCACCAGGGCTTCAGCATCCTGACTGGGGTAGTTGCCGACCCCGGTAAACGCGGCGTCATGAGACAGGGCGGCGCGGTCAATGACCTGCTCGGTGCCGGCTTCCCCGAGTTGTTCGTCCATGAAATGAAGCAGCTCGACAAAAATGATGCCTTTCATGAGGCGCTCTCCCGAGGCAAGTGAAAACCGGTTCAAATGGACCAGTGAACGAAGGTCGTTGTCCTGTTCAAGCAACATGAATGCCAGGTCTGCACAGACCCCTGTCATCAGCGCCGTTAAGCCCGTTTTCCTGAAACACATGCATCAAGAATAATGTAATGTTCACGACAAATGATTGCGAAATGCAATGATAAATATCGCGTTTTGCAACGATTGTCGCAAAACGCGACGTCTTTAGGTTCCTGTCCCTTCAACACACGTTATCGGCCGTTCAAAAGCCTGTTTTGAGGATGGAAAAGGGCTCTTTTCCGGCACTCTCGGAGGTCTTTTGGATTTTCTAATAAGACCTGGGCGCGTTCACCGGGGGTAGGCAGCATGATTGCCATGGGCAAAATGGTTCGCATGATGGGGGGCCTGATGATCGGGGCCGGGCTGCTGAGTGCCTGCAGCTCGGCGCCCTCACCTGACAATGCACCTGACGCCTTCTGGATGCCGCATCAGGAAAGAGACACTTCTACGACATCATCCTGCGTGCCGACAGGCCTGCCGCCGTTGGCGGCGGCCGACCATGTGCCCTCCGAGCGCTGGATGAAGGCTTCTCAAAAGCTGGCGGCGGGTGATCGTGTCCGTATCCGTGTGGTGGGCGATGAGGATCGGCTGTCAGGTCTCTATCGACTCGACGACCGGGGAAGACTCTCCCTGCCGGGCCTGCCACCGCTGGAAAGTGCCGGCCTGTCGCTTGAGGACATCGAGACCCGACTGGGTGAGCGTCTTGTGAGCGAGGGCCTGATCCAGCCGCTGGCGCGAGTGGTCGAGATCAGCCTGGTCGAACAGGCCGGTTTGCCGATTCCGGTCAGCGGCGCGGTATTTTCTCCCGGTACCGTCGAGGTCGGGGCCCGTTCGGCAGAGGAGCGTCTTGTCGCCGGTGAAGGCATCCTCAGCGGAGATGCCAATCCCGAGCGCAGCGTCAGCGCGGCCATTCGTAACGCAGGTGGTCTGCGCCCGGATGCTGATCCCGGTCATGTTCGAGTGCTGCGCGGCGATCAGTGGACGGAGCTTGATCTGACCGGGCTGATTGAAGGCCGTCGCTTTGTCGATTTACAGGTCTCTCCCGGCGATCGTATTCAGGTGCCCAGTACCGGCTGTTTCAACGAGCAGCTGGTGCGCCCCGGGCCGCTGACACCGCCCGGTGTCAGGGTTTATATGTCCAATCTCTCCAGGCCGGCGGCCAGCAATGCAAGCTCTGCCATCGGCAAGGAGGCAACCAGCCTGCCCTATGGCACCCGGCTGCTGCAGGGGCTGGTCTCTGCCAACTGTGTGGGTGGCTCGGCCATGAGCGCGCATCGCCAGGCCCTTTTAATCTCCACCAACCCCATCAATCAGAAAAGCGTGGTGATCAAGCGCGATGTCGAGGGCATGCTGGCCAGCGCCGGCCGTGATCGCATCAACCCCTTTCTGATGCCCGGCGATGCCATTGCCTGCTACGACAGCCGCATGATGAACGTGCGTGACGCCATCGCCATGTTTGGTAATGCGCTGGGATCGGTCTCCACCGCTATCCTGCTGGAGGATCTGGCGCAATGAGCCATGAATCGACCCTGGCCGAGCGCCGCCTGCTGAGGCTGTGGCGGCTGATACGCGACGGTCTGCCATCGCCGGGGCGCTACCGACGCTATATCGTCTCCGTCGCGCCCTTTTTGATCGGGATCTGGGCGCTGACGGTGTTTTATATTGTCGCCGCGCCGGTCAGTTACAAAAGCGCCATGACCCTGATTCTGCCCGGATCCGGCGCTGGCGGGTCAATCAACCTGGCGTCGATCGGCCAGGCCATGTCCCAGACCAGCTCGGCCTTTTCCAGCCCGACGCTGAGCCCGACCGAGAACTACAAGCGACTGCTGGGCGCTGATCTGACCCTGCAGCGGGGGGCCGAGCGGCTGGAGGATGGCAGCGACGCCCTGCCCAAACCCACCATCAAGCTGGTCGATCAGACCAACCTGATCATGGTGTCGATCACCGGCAGCACGCCGGATCAGGCCCGCGAGCGGCTGGAGGCGCTGCGCCATGCGTTTTTAAACCTTTTGGACAGGCTGCGCGAGGATGAAGCCGTCAAGCGCGAGGCTGCCGATCTGCTGCGCCTGGATGAGCTCGAGCAGAAGCTGCAGCAGGCCCAGCTACGGGTGTTGCAGTTTCAGGGCGAGACGGGGCTCGCCACGCTGGATCAGTTCAATCAACGCCTGGGGCGGGTGGATGCCCTGCAGATCAGTGAAGAGCAGCTGCTGCGAGACGCGGGGCGTGAAAACGCTCGCCTTGAGCGACTGGCCTCACTGCTTGGGCTCTCCGAGGCACAGGCCCGTCACGCCCAGCTTTTGAAGGCCGATCCGCTGTTTCAGTCGCTGTTAAAAAGCTATGCCGATGTGTCGACGCAGTGGACGCAGGCCCGTGCCACGCTGGGCGATCGCCACCTGCGCATGACCGAGCTGGGTGCCGAGCGTGACAAGCTGCGCTCGGCACTGGTCGAGCGCGGCAGGGCCCTGACCGAACTGTCATTGAGGGCACTGAACGATTTTGTGGATCTGGCGGTCAACGGCAGCCGCGAGCGGCTGATGGATGAGTGGATGAGCTCGGCCGGTGTCAGCGCCGGGGCTGGTGCCGCACTTGAATCAGTACGTGAGCAGATTCATCGCAGCAGCCGTGAAACAGATCGGCTGGTCCGTGAGGCCGCGCGGCTGTCTGATCTGATGCGCGAGCAGCAGGTAGCCGAGGCGGTTTTCTCCTCGGCGCTGGCGCGTCTGGATACCAACAAGTCGGACCCCTTCGCCTCTTACCCGCTGGTGCAGACCTTTGAACCGCCTTCCCTGCCGGATCGTCCGGCCTCGCCCTCTGTCAAGCTGGCGCTGGCCGGGGCGATCGTGGCTTCCATGATGATCATTATGGGCTTTCTTCTGTTGTGGCTACGTCAACCAATTATCCAGTTACTGCTGCCGAAAAAATAATCTCTGTTGCCATCCAGAGCACCTGGCTGCTCTGGATGATCGGTGGGTTATATATCGCCGGGCCGGCATTGAGCTGGATTCTGGCGCTGATGGCGGCCATCACATTCTATATTGCGCCGGCGCTGCCGGCCGACTCGCGCCCGCCCCCGCTACACCCGGCGATCTGGATCTGGCTGCTGGGCATGCTGGCCATGCTGTTGATTCTGATCGCCGGGCATCAGCTCAACGAGCTGGGCACCGGCAAGACCATCAAGTCTTCCATCGGCTGGGCCAAGGGATGGGCGCTGCTGGCCCTTTTCCCGCTGGCCGGGGCGGCGCTTTCCATTCGCCCTGAAGTGATCTATCGGGCTGTCTGTCGGCTGGGGCTGCAGACCCTCTTTCTGATGCCCTTTTTTTTGGTGGCGCCCTCTATCGGGCTGCCGGGGCTTTTGTATGTGTCGCCTCTCAAGGTGGTCGGCGGCTCGGGGCCGGAATACTTCGCGGTGATTCTCTATACGCTGGAGCCTGGCGCCGGCACGCCGCGCTGGCAGTTCTTTGCGCCCTGGTCGCCGGCAGCAGGGATGATTGCGGTCGTCCATATTCTCTGTGCTCTGGAGGAGAAACATCGGGGCTGGCGAGTGGTGGGCGTGATGGCCGGGCTTTTGCTGGCGCTTTTGTGTCAGTCGCGGCTGGCACTGGTGGCCCTGGCGATTGTCTGGCCGCTGGCCTTTGCGTTCAGCCGGCTCAAGCGCGCATGGCTCTGGTTTACGGCGGCACCGGCGATTTTTCTTCTGGGGCTCTTTGCGCCTCAAATCAATATTCTGGTAGAAACTGCCATCGATCGCTTTACCGGCGCGCGAGCCGACTCCAGTCGAGTAAGAGCGGCGCTTGGACGTATTGCCGTAGAGCGCTGGCGCAATGAGGCGCCCTGGTTCGGTCATGCCGTGGTCGAAAACGGCCCCCACCTGGTGGAGTACATGCCGATCGGTAGCCATCACAGCTGGTTCGGTCTGCTGTTCGTCAAGGGGCTGACCGGGGTGGTCGCTCTGGTACTGCCCATGGCGGCCAGCATGTGGATGGCGGCGCGACTCTCTGTTGATCAGGCCGTGGGCCGTGTCGCGCTCTCCATGCTGCTGACACTGACGCTCTACAGCTTCGGCGAAAATCTCGAAATCCTGAGCTATCTCTACTGGCCAGCGTTGGTGTTGGTGGGCATTGCGGCGCGTGAGGCTGCCCTGCGTCGGCAACGGGGCTGACTTACGCCGGCCGTGTGCCCTGTAAAAGCCTTTCGGCGTTTTGATGGGGGCATGGTGCCAACAGCTCGCGCCAGGCTGTGGTGCGCTCTTTCACCAGATCAGTGACCGACGAGCGCCCTGCGTGACCCATGCAAATCAGCTCAATGCCGGTCATCTCCTCCAGGCGGTAGCGCAATCCGGTGGGCGAATCGAAGTCCACCAGATATCCGGCCTGACCGACCTGCTCTGGCAGCCCGTCCACATCCGATACCAGGATGGGGCGACCGGCCTGGCGTGCTTCGGTCGCGACCAACCCCCAGGCTTCCCAGCGCGATGGAATGGCAATGACATCACACTGTTCCAGAAACTCTGCCCGACTGCTCACCGGCCCGGTGAAATGGATATGGGGTGCTTCCCCGGCGATCTTGCGAAGCGTGTCCTCAAGCGGCCCGAAGCCGCCTACGCGCAGCTCAAAGCGTTTACTGTCCAGCGCGGTAAAACGCTCGATCAAGGCCTCCAGCCCCTTCTGCTCGCTGAAGCGACCATAGGCACCCACGACCAGCGGACGCTGGCCGCGCCAGTCCGACAGCGGCAGGTGCTCCAACGCTTCGGTCGGGCTCCAGGGCGGAATGACACACAGTCGCCGCGCCGGGACGCCGACCGCCTGATGCAACCACTGGCGTTGGGCCTTCGAGACCGCGACCACCCGCTCGAAAAAGCGATAGTACAGTGACAGCATGCGGCGAAAGCGCCAGCGGTGCGGTACACAGCGCGCCTCCCAGGCCGCGGTATAGCTGTGTTCAATATGCATCAGCCGGGCATTCCGGTAACGCCAGCGCAGTGCTGCCATAAAGGGCAGCGCCCGCCACCGCGGCGAAAAGTGCGTGATGATGATATCGGCATCGATCTCCGGTACGCGACAGCCTTCCGGGTTGACCTGGCACACGCTGGATTCAATGACCTCGGCCAGGGCCGCCTGTTCAAAGATCGCAAGGGCCTGGGTGACGCCACCGAGCGAGAGATCGTCAAGCAGATGAACCACCTTTAGCTTCTTCATGCGATGTCTCCTGTTTGCTGGCGCCGAGCGAGCAGCCTTTGGAAGGTGGCCTGCGGCAGCCAGCGGGCGGCCACGGCGGCCAGAGCCGTCTCCAGAGTCTTGAGCGGGTCACGCCAGAGCAGGGCCGGACTGGTGTGAAGGGCCTGACAGGTCAGCGAGAAGGCAAAACCGCCATCCTGAAGCTGTACTGCTCGACGGGCCAGGTAGCGCAGCTGATAGGCGCGGGCGAGCTGGCCGTATTTCTTGATCAGCGCGGGGGCATAGCTGCCGGCCTTGTCGACCGCCTGCTGCCAGCTGTCGAACTGGCGGATGATGTTGGCAGAGAGCCCGCCCTCCACGATGCGGTAATCCACCAGCAGACCACTGATGCCTTCGAACACGCAGCCGGCGCCGGCGCTCATTCTCAGCCACATTTCGATGTCCTCGGACTGGCGGAAACTCTCGTCGAACCAGCAGGTACGTCCCGGCTCTTCGGGATGAGCAAAGGCGACGCGGTCCAGCGCGCTGCGCCGGATGATGGCGGCCGAGCCATTGCCTACCGGGTTGCGGGTCAGGATATGGTGAGGACGCACGCCGGCCAGCCGGGGGCGCTGCGCAATGCCCAGTGGCTGCCCATCGCCATCGATCAGCCGTGAACCGCTGTAGCTGACATCCACCCGGTCATTGGCATTGAGATGAATGAAGTGCATGGCCAGGCGAGTGGCGTGCCAGCGATCATCGGCATCCAGCAGGGCGATGTAGCGGCCTCGGGCGGCGGCGATACCGGTATTGCGGGCTGCGGCCAGTCCGCGATTGCGCTGGCTTAGGATACGAATGCGCGCATCCTGAAAGCCTCGGCAGATGGCCAGGCTGCCATCGTGACCACCGTCATCGACAATGATCAACTCAAAATCCTTGAAGGTCTGCGCCAGTACCGACTCGATGGCCTCGGCCACAAACTGCTCAACGTGGTACACCGGCATGACAACGGAAAAGATGGGCGTATTCATGGCACTGCTCCTGTTTTTTGATCACTCTGTCTTTTAGGTATCAAAAAGCGTGCCAACTTTTTAAAGCCTTCCATTTCAATGGGTTATGATCTTCAAGAAAAGAGGTGGTGCAGATTGCAACGGTGCGGCGTTTGCCAGACTTTGCATATTGCAAAGGTTGTTGCGTATTGCATGATTTTGATGAGCCTGCATGAAGCGACATCGTGAAACGCCACACGGCGCCGCCCCTTCCGGGGCGGCGCCGTGTGATCAGCGCTGACGCAGTCGAACAGGTCCAGATCAAACAGGTGCAAGTCGCACGGGGTCAGGCGAACAGGCGCTGGCGCAGCGAGACCGGCAGCATCGGGCTGATCATCGCGCCCAGCAGGGTCAGGCCGCCGCGGCGATAATCCTGCAAAAAGGCGTGAGGCGAGGTTTTGACGCCTTCGCAGGCAAAGTGCCAGGCCCGACTCGGCGAGCTTCCTGCACGCAGGGCCCGACGGGCCAGATATCGGCAGTAGAGCGCGCGCGCCGGGACGATATCGAATCGGTCGGCGTAGTCTTCGACCAGCTGTTGCCAGCCGCTGTACATGGCTTCCAGATTGGTGGACAGACCTTCTGGTGACAGGCGATAGCCTACCAGAACCTGATCGAGTCCCATGACGTGTCCATCTTTGGCGATGGCACGGGCGAGCCACTCCTGATCCTCGGCATACTGCATGCCATCGCGGAAAGTGACGCCTTTTTCCCAGAAGGCACGGCGTACCACCAGGTTGGAACAGGTGCAGACCGGGTTTTCACCCAGCGCCTGAACAAGCGTCAGACGGCCTTCCGGTACCGTGGAGCAGGTGGCCGCCGTTTGCAGGGTGTCGTGCTCGTCGGCCAGAAAGGCGATGCCGGCATAGCTGACATCCACGCCGGGATGGCGCTGATGAAACTGCCAGTGCTGCTCGAGCTTGTGTGAGTCCCAGAGATCGTCGGCGTCCATGAAGGCAATCCATTCGCCCCGTGCCTGTGCCGCACCGCGATTGCGGGCGGCTGAAACCCCCTGGTTGGACTGATGGATGACCCGGATGCGAGCGTCATGTCGAACCCAGCGCGCCAGACGGTCAGCGGTGTCATCGGTCGAGCCGTCATTGATAAGCCAGACTTCGAAATCGGCCAGGCTCTGGGCCAGGACGCTACGAAGGGTCCTGTTGAGTTCGGCGCCAGCGTTGTAGACCGGAATAACGACGGAAAATTTTGGCGTGTTCATGCGCATACCCTCCTTGCGATAACCGTGTGCTTGTCGTCATGGCGACGATAGATGGCATAAAGGGAACCCGGGATCAAAATCAGTGCCAGTCCGCCGACGTAGGCGGCTGCGGCCATCATCAGGGTGGCGCCGGAGAAGGCCAGGATACCGCCCAGTGCGGCGGCAGCGGCCAGGCTGGTCATGAGGGCTTCGGCGCCCGGTGTGTTGTTGGCCCGCAGCCAGGCACTGGCCACGGCGGCAAAAATCATCGGCACGCCACCCAGTGCCAGAACGGCGACCAGCGGGGCGGCGTCGCGCCACTGCTCGCCAAAGACCAGCGGGACATACCAGTGGGCCAGCCCAACCTGAGCGGCCAGCACCGGCAGAAAGAGCACCAGCCCCAGCATGAGCCCCTGACGGCAGCGACGGCGGCGAGCCATGGCATCCGGTGCGGCGCTGAGACGGGGAAACAGCACCTGACCCAGCGCGACAATGAAAGAGGTCGTCATGCCAAGGCCTGCATTGAAGGCAAAGTAATAGATCCCGAGTGCCTGAACACCGAAAAAGGCCCCGATCAGCAGCTTGTCGAGCTGGGCACGGGCGGCATTGGTCATCTCGCAGACCAGAATACTGGCACCAAAGCCGATGAAGTCGCGCCACGGGGCAAGACCTGCTTCAGGGCTGGAGGCCCAGCGACGCGCGCGGCGCATGCCGATCAGCCACAGGGGGGCGGTCAGAAGCTTGGGCAATACGATGGCCCAGGCGCTGGGCCAGATCAGTACCAGTCCCAGGGTCAGCAGATGATCGGCGATGGTCTGGCCTGCCGCGATGGAGGCGATGGTGGCAAAGCGTTCTTCCCGCATCAGCAGAAAGGCCTGCACCAGACCACCCGGCATCAGAAGATAGACGCCTGACAGGATGGTCAGCATCCGGGCGATGTCATGCATGCCGGCCAGCGCAAGGATGCCTGACAGCATCAGCTGTACGGCGCAGACCATCAGACACCACAGCCAGAAAAGCCGATGTGCGGTGTTGCAGACAGCGGCCAGGCTGTCGTCGTCGGCAGCAATGATGCGCTGGCCGATACCGGCGTTGGCCAGCACCCGGACAATTTCAAACAGGCTGAGGGCCAGGGCTGCCAGACCCATGATGGTGGGAGACACCTGACGGGCGATGACCACGATGGTCAGAATCCTGACCACCCGGGTGGCCATTTCGGCACTGCCAAAGGCGGCCAGCCCTCGGCTGAGCTGCTTCATGTCGGCACTGAGAAGGCCACGATAGCGGGCGAATGGAGTCATGAGAAAGGTCCGTTGTGTGTCGTTGCCTTTCCTCTAACATTTTTCGTGCCAACTCCATTAAATCTTCAAGCTTTCAAAAGATTTACATTTTTTTTATGACGGGCGACGACAGATGTTTTTCAGCGTTTCGCGTATTGCATGGATGTTTTGTTGCATAACGCAAAGATTTTAAGCATTTCGCTTTTTGCATATTTGCAATATGCGATAAATAACTGGAATTTCGAACATAAACTTTACGTCCATACGTGCTTTTGAACTATAAGAAACTGTTTGATAACAATTTTTACAAATTGGCACGGTTTGTGAATTAACTCCGGTGACAAGCACACAGGCCCATCGGAGGCGACCATGAACATGTACGTCAAACCCATCGAGCAGATCCATACCGCCATCCCCTTCACCGGCTCCCGGGCCATGTCTTCGGCCGTGGCAACCGCGCCGAAGTGTACGACCCTGTTCGGGCTCGAACTGCTGGCAGCAACCCGTGAAGAGGCCGTCGCCCGCATCATGGTGATGGCATCCTCTCGACAGCGAAACACGGTTAACTTCGTCAATGCTCACTGCATCAACGTGGCCGCCAGGGATGCTACCTATCGACACCACCTTCAGAGCTCCGATCTGCTTCTGCCCGATGGCAGCGGCATGCGGCTGGCCTCGAAACTTGCGCGGGCCCCGCTGGGTGACAATCTCAACGGTACCGATCTGTTCCCGCTGCTGTGCGAGCAGGCCGCTGCACGGGGATTGCCGCTGTATCTGCTGGGCGGCACACCGGGCACGGCCGAGCGCGCAGCGCACGAGATGCAATCCCGCTACCCGGCACTGATCGTTGCCGGCACGCAGCATGGCTATTTCGATCATGATCAAAACGATGATGTCATCGGTGCCATCAATGCGGCCGGTCCGGCGCTCTTGTTTGTCGGCTTCGGCGTACCGGTACAGGAAAACTGGATTGCCGAACATCGTCAGGCCATCGATGCGTCCGTGGTGCTGGGGGTCGGGGGGCTTTTTGACTACTACGCGGGTAACGTTGTGCGGGCACCGGCGCTGGTGCGTCGGGTCGGCTGTGAGTGGGGCTGGCGGCTAATGCAGGAGCCGCAGCGTCTGGCCAGTCGCTACCTGATTGGCAATCTGCTGTTTATCCTTCATGCCCTTGTTTATGCCACGACCCTCTGGGTACCGTCCGGTACCGGCTATCAGCTGCTCAAGCGTACGCTGGACATCATGATCTCGGTCATGGCGCTGGTGATGCTTTCCCCCCTGCTGTTGATGGTGGCCTTGATCATTCGCGGTGAGGATGGCGGGCCGGTGATGTTTGCCCAGCAGCGCATTGGTGCCGGTGGCCGGCCGTTTACCATGCTGAAGTTTCGCTCCATGGGTGTGGATGCCGAGGCCCGGCGGGCGGCGCTGGTCGCTCAGAGCGAGCGTGATGGTGTCTGCTTCAAGATGAAACGCGATCCGCGCATTACCCGGGTCGGTTACTGGCTTCGCAAGACGTCGCTGGATGAGCTGCCCCAGCTGATCAATGTGCTGCGCGGCGAGATGTCGATCGTGGGGCCGCGTCCGGCGCTGCCCGAAGAAGTGGTCACCTATGCCGGTGCCAGCTGGCAGCGACTGATGGGCAAGCCCGGCATTACCTGCACCTGGCAGGTCTCCGGACGGGCAGACATCCCCTTTGACCGTCAGGTGATCATGGACATCGAGTATCTGTCCCAGCGCTCGCTGCGCCGCGATATCATGCTGATCCTCCAGACCGTGCCGGCTGTCCTTGCCAGCCGGGGTGCCTACTGAGATGAGGTCATGGTCTGAAACAGGGCGCGGGCGTGAGTGATCACCGCCGCGCCCTGTTGTTGAATACTTTTCAATAGTGGTTCTGCTTTCTCAAACGGTGTCTGACGAAAGGCCACCACACTCTCCAGCAGTCCGGTCGCACCAAAATTGCCTGCCACGCCCTTGAGACTATGTGCTGCCCGCTGCAGTCGGTCGTTATTGCTCTCATGAAAGGCCGAATCAAGCTCTTCCACCAGTCGCTCGATATCGCCGATGGCGGCCTGCAGCAGCAGCTCGCGCCTGTCGGCCGGCAGGGCGCCGAACAGGGACAGGAAATGCGCTTCATCCAGTGCCGCCTCAGGCACCCGGGAAGCCTGCGGGGGCGATGCTGGAACATCGTCGACAGGCGGTGTTGAAGACAGCATGTGCTGACGCATCAGAGCTGCCAGCTGCTGGCGATCCACCGGCTTGTTCAGCGCCGCCGAGAATCCCTGATCGATCAGGCCCACCAGTTCGCTACGACGCGTATGGGCCGTGACCGCAATGATGGGCAGACTCGCCAGTCGCTCGTGGGTACGGATGATCGCAACGGCCTCGTTGCCGGACATTCGCGGCATCATGATGTCCATCAAAACACCGTCAAAGCGCTCGGCGAGCACTTTTTCCACGGCTTCATCGCCATCGGTGGCCTCTTCACTGCGACAGCCCATGACGTCGAGCATCTGACACAGCACCAGACGGTTGGTCTCGATGTCATCCACCACCAGCCATCGCGGGGCAGAATTCGGCTCAAAAAGCCGGGCAGGCAGTGAAGACGCCTCGGGTAGCTCGACGTCTGTCGGCGGCCCGGTCAGTGATGTATCGGCATAGGCCAGATCGACGATTTTCTCGATGTGGCGGTGCAGCTGTGTCGATGCCTCGCGGGCGATGGTCAGCCGCTGCGCCTGATCGCGGTTGAGCTCGCCCAGAGAGAGCAGGTCAAGCATGCCCAGCAGGCCGTTGAGCGGCGTTCGGATCTCGTGACTCATGGCCTGCAAAAATTCGCTTCTGGCCTGGTAGGCCTGTTCGGTAGCGTGGCGGCTCTCCCGAAGCTCGCCGCTGAGACGGGTCAGCTGACGAACGCGACGCTCGGCCACCAGGCCCAGCGCTCGCTCGCGACGCTCCGAACGGCGTTGCTCGGTGATGTCCTGTATGGTGCCCAGTAGATCCTCGACATTGCCCAGCTCATCCTGCTCGCAGGCGATAACGCAGCGCAGCCAGCAGGTCCTGCCGTGGCGCAGGATGCGAAGTTCGTATTCCCGATCCTCATCAAGGGGGCGCAGCGACTGTAGCGTTTCGACCAGCGCCATCACCTGGCCGCGGTCAAGGCGATGCGCCTTGTCAAGAAAGGTCTGGCTGTCGGGTCGATGGCCCTCATCCAGCCCCATCAGTTGCTGGAACTCGGGAGACGCCGAGAAATTCCCGTCGCGATCGATGTGAAAGCTCGCCATTTGAGCGGTGCGCTGTGCCCGCAGCAGCAAACGGCTTTCCCGGTTGAGCCGCTTTAGAAGATCACCTTCGCGTGCCATAAGCTCCCGATTGGCGTGCCAGAGCTCCCGGTTACGCTGCTCGAGAATGGTTTCTGCCTCTTCTCGTGCCGACTCCGAGCGCTGCAGGCGTCGCCTGAGTCTGGCGATCACTTCGGCGTCGGCAGCAGGGTCATCTCTCATGACCTTTCCTCCTTGCTTTCTGACGTCCCGCCCGAGGACGCCTGCTCGGCGGTCAGTGCGGCGATCAGCGCGGCGATCAGCGCGGGCGCCAGCAGATCCATGGCGCGATCAATAAATGAAGCCCACGCCTGCGCCGCTGAGCCGCCCCGTGACAGCGTGTTCGTCTCGGCATGTGCCCGATCGGCATCTCCAAGGCGTAGCGCCTCATGGATCCGGCGCAGTCCCCGGGAAGTAGCCTCATCCGAGAGTGGCAATAATGGTTCAAAGCCTTCGCATCGGTTGTGCCAGCGCTCCAGCAGCGGCGGCAACAGCGACAACAGTCGCTCGCGATCCAGCGGCTTTTCCAGCACATCGTTGAAGCCGGCCTTTTTCATTGTCAGCCCTACCTCTGCCTCCTGATGGGCGGTGTAACCCAGCACCGGGATATCGCACCAGGGGGGCGGCAGATGGCGGATCAGCCGAGTACAGGTATATCCATCCAGCAGTGGCATCGAGCCATCCATCAGCACGGCATCGAAGCGCTCGCTGCAAAGGGCGAGCAGGGCGTCAAAACCGTTTTCGGCGCTCTCGCAGGTGGCGCCCATGGCGTTGAGCTGGCCTTCTGCTATCAGACGATTGGTGGCGACATCATCCACCACCAGCAGGTGGGGCGCCGCCTGTGTTTCCCCGGCATGCAGGTGCCGATACCCTTCGGCCGGCGGTGTGGCCGGTGGCGCGTCAGTGGACGGCAGGGGAACGCGCAGCCAGAAACGACTGCCGGCGCCGAGGGTGCTCTCGACCCCCACCGTGCCGCCCATGGTCTCGGCAATGCGTCGGCAGATGGAGAGCCCCAGTCCGGTGCCGCCATAGCGGGTTGCGATAGAGCTGTCAGCCTGGTGAAAGGGCGTAAACAGCCTCTGCTGAGCTTCGACGGTGATACCGATGCCACTGTCACTGACGCTGATCAGAAGGTCCTGGAGGGTTGTGTGCTGTAGCGAGAGCCTGACATGGCCGACCGAGGTGAACTTGATGGCGTTGGAGAGGAAGTTGGAGACGATCTGTTGCAGCCGAACCGTATCGCCCATGACCCAGACAGGGCCATGCACGTCGCGTTCCAGCACCAGGTTTTTCTCGCGGGCGTTGGCCAGAAACAGATCGGCCGTGGCGTGCAGCGTGTCTGCCAGGTCAAACGGCGCGGTTTCCAGCTCGATCCGACCGTTTTCCATTCTGGCGTGATCGAGCACATCGTTGAGCGAGGTCATCAGCGTTCGAGCGGCGCTTTGCATGGCACGAAGCAGTCGGGCCCTTTCACCGTCACACGATTCGAGCTGCAGGGCATTGATCATGCCGATAATACCGGTCAGGGGCGTGCGGATTTCATGGCTGACGGTCGACAGCAGCGTCATGTTGGCCTGCGCCGCGGCAATGGCCTCATCGCGCGCCGCGATCAGCCGGCGCGTGGCCTGACTCTCGGTCGTGCGGTCATGAAGCACGCCAAACAGGGCCACGGCTTCCCCCCGGTCGTTGAATTCTGGGCCGCCCTTGACGTCCACAGCCCTCAGGGAGCCGTCCGGGCGCTGCAGGGAGGCGCGAAAGGCAAAGCTTTTCTGCTCGGCGATGGCCTCTTCCAGCAGCTCCTCGATGTGGGGGCGATCCTCGACGCTGTAGGCCGTCAGGGCATCCTCGAGACCGAGGCTCTCATCATTCTCGTCAAAGCCATGAATGTGATAGATCCCTTGTGACCACTGGGTCGTTCGTGTCGCCAGATCCAGCCGCCAGTGACCCAGGCCGGCGCGCTGCTCGGCTTCACGCAGCGTACGCAGGCTCTCCTGTAGTTTCTGTTCGGCGTCGAGCGGGTCGGTGATATCAACCAGGCTGACCATGAAAACACTCTCGTCATCTACCTCGGACGGCAGATACTCCACCTTCATGTCGATCCAGAAACAAGGACCGTCCGGACGTTGACGCGCATATCGCTGGCTGATGACACGACGTTCCTGTCTGGCCTGGTCCAGAATGGCGTCGTGATCGCAGGAGGCGACTCGGCACTCCGGCAGAATGTCGAACAGATGCTGGCCCAGTGCCTGTGACGGCGTGACGTCTGCGATCTGCCAGGCACCGGCACTGCCCAGGGTTATCAAGCCGTGTCGGTCCAGCATCAGCAAGGCGTGATGCTGCATGCGGCTCAGCAGATCAGTGCTCAAGATATCGCTGCCGTTGTGCATGGTGGCTCCCTTGTCTCGGCGGTATCGCCTCCATCCTGGGGCGGGTGTCAGCGATAGGCCCGTATTTTTGCCATTCCTTTCGTAATTGAACCGCACCCCATCGTGAATCATTCCTTTAAATAGAAGGTTCTAATGAAATTATGTCAACGATTGATGGACATGAGATTAACGTCGGTTATCCGATAGCGGTCGCGGTGCCGGCCAGCGCCCGGGAATGCGTGGCTCAGGGCTAAAACAGCGCGCCAATCAGGCCAATACTGGAGATAAGGGCGTGCAGCAGCATGGGCAGCAAAAGGCCCCGGGTGCGCCAGCGGTAGTAGCCCAGCACCAGACCCCAGCCCAGAAGTGCCATGAAGGTGAGCAGATGGTGGTACTGGAACATGTGCAGCCCGGCAAAGCACAGCGCGCTGAACGTGACCAGAAGTCCCACGCGCCAGCCGCGCGTTTGATCATCGATGCGCGCGATCAGGAAGTGACGAAACGCCAGCTCCTCGATGATCGGCGCCCAGACCAGTACGCAAAATGCCATGACGCCACTCTGGAGCGGGCTCTTGCCGTCATAAAGCGAGGTCATGAACGCCTCGGGCGCCATGTCCAGCCAGACGCTAACCGCTGCCGCCAGGCCCTGTACCAGCAGCACCAAACCAATACCGCGCATGACATCACCACGGGTGAAGTGCCCGACCAGCGTCGGCTGCGGGGAAAACCAGCGCCGCCATGCCCAAAACCCTGCGAGCATCAATGCCAATGACGGCGCCAGCAGCACCGCAAAGCCATAGCCCTCAATAAGAGTGGCAAAGTCGGCATCGTTCATGACGTGTTGCAGTACCCATACGCTTAAAAACTGGCTGCCGAGATAGACAGCAAACATCAAAAGGCCGAACAAAATTTGAAACAGCGGGCGTTGGCAAACGGGACGGGCGGTGGTCATGACCGGAGTTCCAGTAAGTGAAAAAGGCTTGCAGCTCTGACGCCAAGTGAGGGAACGGCTACCCCGCCAGTTTTACCTTCTGGATCAGATTGGAGGATTGCAATCGACTTTTGACCAGCGCCACTGCCGCCCTGTCATGCGTGGCAACTTCCGGCGATTCGATCAGGCAGGCGAGACATTCCGGCAGCGGCAAAAAGCCTTCCCTGCTGCCCAGGGTCTGCATGTCTTTGGTTAACCGTGCCCGGTTGAGAACACTGACGGCCAGGCCATTGGCAACGGCCGATTCGATCGCGGCCAGGCTGGTGCTGGTAAATACCGTCTCCCAGCTTCGGCCATTGTCATTCAATGCGGCCAGTGCGATGGCCCGGTAAGTGCAGTCACAGGGATGCAGTGCCAGCGGTAATGGATCAAGCAGGTGTAGCCCGTGACCGGCCGGGCTCGCCCAGACGGGCTGCGTGCGCCAAAGGGGAAGGCCGCAGGGCTGCGCATCCCGGTCGGAATACAGGGCAACCGCCAGATCGAGTTCACCCTGATCCACTGCCCGCCGCAGTTCGAGACTGTTGGCCGTTTTCACCTGTAGTCGGACCCGGGGCACCGTCTGTCGAAGCGCCGGCAGCAGGCTGTCGAGCATTTGGGGCACATACTCGTTCGGCAGGCCGATTCGGACGACCCCCTGCGTCGATGGATGGGAAAGACGTTCAAGCAGGGCGTCGTGTTCGGCCAGCAGGGCAAGCGATTGTGCGATCAGCTGCTCGCCTTCCGTGGTGAGCTGAACGCCTGTCCTGAAACGCACCAGCAGCTGGCGGTCCAGCTGCTGCTCCAGCCGCTTGATCTGCTGACTGACTGCGCCGAGCGTGCAGTGTCGACGGGTGGCTGTTGCACGCAGCGTGCCCAATGACCCCGCCATGTGCAGCGTACGCAGCAGTTCGATGTCGAGTGTTCGATCGGGCATGTTTAGTTTTTCTATACACAGGGTGTTTTAAATATAGATTTAATGGTCACACGAGGACGCGTACCCTGGCAACGCCCCCTCCCCGTGGTGTTGATAGCGAGTGACTCAAGAGTGACACAACAGACAAGTCGAGCTGAAATGAAAAAGACCGCGTCCATTGCCGTAGGGGGTGCCCTGTGCACTGCCATGGCGTTCGGGCCGGCCCGGATGGGTTATGGACTGTTTCTTCCACAGTTTCGTGATGTGTTTTCGTTGAGCACCGCGCATGCCGGTCTGATCGCCAGCAGTGCCTTTGCGGCCTTTTTTCTGGCGCTGCTGGTGTCTGCCCATCTCGTCGTGCGTTATGGCTCGCGCGTGCCGGTGGTGGTTGGCGCGCTGGCCGCCGCCACTGGAATGGCCCTTGTGGCCGGCACACAGAACACGATGATATTTGCCGCCGGCATCATCCTTTCAGCCACCAGCGCGGGCCTGTGCTGGTCTCCTTTCAACGACGCCGTTGGGCGCGCCATCATGAGTGAGTGGCATGGTCGCGTGCTGTCCGTGGTCAGTACGGGCACCACCTTTGGCATGGCCGGAGCAGGGATGCTGGCCCTGGCCGTCGCCCTGCTTGACTGGAACTGGCGCCTTATCTGGTTCGGGTTTGCCGGTATGGCGCTACTGTGTGGACTGTATAATCTGATGGTATTGCGCCAGCTGCCGGAAACGACGGCGCCGTCATTTGATCGACAAAAATTCAGGCGATTGATGCACAAGGGGATCCGGCCCATTTACTGGATTGCCCTGTCGTTTGGTATCACCAGTGGCATCTATCTGTCGTTTGCCGCCGATCAAATTGACGCCATGGGCGGGTTGTCGGGCCTGCAGGCCGAGGGGGCCGGCGCGGTTTTGTTCATTGCCTTTGGTGTTGGCGGGATTGTTGGTTTATGGACGGCAGATGTTGAGCGGCGTGTTGGCCTGCGCCGTCTGGTGCAGGGAATTTTCCTCTGCTCTGCGGTCTCCCTGTTGTGCATCGGAATCGGGGCAAATACCTGGGCAGGCCTGCTGGTGTCTGCCGCCCTTCAGGGCCTCTGTCTCATGAGTCTGAGTGCCATTTTTTCGTTTATCAGTCAACGGCTGTATCCCGACATCTCGAGCATCAGTTTTACCGCGGTACTGTCCATCTATGCGCTGGGCAATGTTGCCGGTCCTGCCGTGGCAGGCTATCTGGCCGGCCTTTTCAATCTGATGGTGGTGTTCACGGCATCGGCGGCGCTATCGCTGGTGACCGGGCTACTGTTTCGGGCCAGGTACAGTTTCGGACCAGGTACACCTGAGCGGTAGCGCCGCAGGGGGGGTGTCAAAGGATCAGCTGTTCACGTCCACTACCAGCCGGCCACGTATGGTGCCTTCCAGAAGCTGCTCGGAGGCGTCCAGCGTATCGCTCAGACGGATATCCCGTGAGATCTCGCCGAGCAGGGCGGGATCAATATCCTCGGCCAGTCGCGCCCAGGCGTGCTGTCGTTCCTCGGCGGGTCGAGTGACGCTATTGATGCCAAGCAGGCTGATGCCGCGCAGAATGAAGGGCGCCACGGTCGCGGGAAAATCCATGCCCTGAGCCAGGCCACAGGCCGCGATCAGGCCGTCGGGGCGCGTCATGGCGCAGAGGTTGGCCAGGGTATGGCTGCCGACCGAGTCGATGGCGGCAAACCAGCGCGCTCTGGCCAGCGGCTTGCCAGGCTTTGATAGTTCGCTGCGATCAATGATCTCGGCGGCACCCAGTCGCTCGAGAAAGGCCGACTCCTGAGGGCGTCCGGTCGCTGCGATAACGTGGTAGCCGCGTGCCGCCAGCAGGGCAATGGCGTAGCTGCCGACGCCCCCGTTGGCGCCCGTCACCAGTACCTCACCGCGCTCCGGCGTCAGGCCATGACGCTCCAGCGCCAGCACGCTCAACATGGCAGTGTAGCCGGCGGTGCCGATGGCCATCGCCTGATGGCTGTTCAGCGAAGGTGGCAGCCGGGTAAGCCAGTCGCCGTCAACGCGCGCGTACTGCGCAAGCCCTCCCCAGTGCTCCTCGCCGATGCCCCAGCCGTTGAGCAGTACGCGATCGCCTGCTGTCCATTCGGGATGCTCGCTGTGCTCGACGACACCGGCAAGGTCAATGCCTGGCACCATGGGGAAGCGGCGCACGACCGCGCCCTTGCCGGTGATCGCCAGCGCATCCTTGTAGTTGAGCGTGCTCCATTCGACGCGCACCAGGACATTGCCCGGCGGGAGCGATGCTGTCTCCAGTTGTGTGATGGCGGCGCAACCTTGCTGGTCGGTCTGCTCCACTAAAATGGCGTTGAACATGTGAACCTCCTTGAAGAATGGACGGTGATTCGATGCGAGCATTGAGCAATTGCCGAATGGATATCAGCGTGGCAATCGTGCGAAAAATTCCTGACTGAAGAGCACCAGAGGCGCCGGCCCGTGGACCAGCCGAGCGCGCTGTACCGCACCCTCCCAGCCCAGCCAGAAAAAGGCGGCCAGCGTGTCGCAGTCGGCCTCGGCGGCCAGTTCGCCGTGCGTTCGCGCCAGTCGCAGGCAATCGGCCACCCGGCGTTGCCAGTCCTGAAGGATGGCTTCCAGCCGCTGGTCAAAGCCTTCGGGGAGAAGCGTGACTTCCTGCCCCAGATTGCCCACCAGACAGCCTCTGCGGTAGTCGTGACGTGCCATGCCCTCCTGGGCGTCCTGCGTGAACAGGCGAAGTCTCTCCAGTGGCGACGTCTCGTCAGAGAGTAACCGGCGGTCGAGCTTTCGCGCGAAATAGTCGGCATAGTGCGACAGCACGGCGTGGCCGAAGGCCTCCTTGCTCTCGAAGTAGTGATAGAACGATCCCTTGGGGACGCCGACCCGTTTCAACACGCCGTCGATGCCGGCCGAGACAAACCCCTGCTCGGTGAGCACCTCAACGCCACACCGAATCAGGGCATCCCGGGTGTCGGGATTATTGCGGGGCACTTTGGGTGGGCGGCCACGGCGTTTGCCCGAAGAGGTTGATGTCGTCATTTTCTTAATTTAGACCGATCGTCTCAAAATATCAAAATACGATGCTTGTAGACGACGTTGAATCGACCGCGCCGGAGGAGCGCGACGGGCAGGATTCAGGGCGTTTTCTGCCTCAGGTCATCAAAAAGCCAGGTCATCAAGGAGCCAGGGCGTCACAAAAAGCCCGCCAGACACGTTCGCGTTTGTGACAACGGCGGACATCAATTCTGTCCAAAATGACGCTAGACTGGGGGCGTTTCTTGTCAGGGAGCCGCCATGAACACCTTCGCCCTATCCCCGGGGGACCCGGACAATGCCCGGCCCAATGTTGCCGGCTTTTTCGATCCCCGCACCTTCAGCATTCAGTACGTGGTCTCCGACCCCGTGACGCGCCGCTGCGTCATCATCGATCCGGTGCTTGACTATGACGAGAAGGCCGGGGCCACCGCCACGTTGCAGGCCGACAGGCTGCTTGAATATATCAAGCGCGAAGGGCTTGAGGTCGACTGGATTCTGGACACGCATCCCCACGCTGATCATTTCAGTTCGGCGCGCTATCTGCATGACAACACCGGCGCACCGACCGCCATTGGTCGGCCAGTCACCCGGGTGCAGACGCTGTGGAAGGAGATCTACCACTGGCCGGATTTGCGCGATGACGGCAGCCAGTGGGACCGGTTGTTCGATGACGGCGATATTTTCCATCTGGGCGACATCGAGTGTCGCGTGATGCACTCACCGGGCCATACGCTGGCCTCGATCACCTACGTGATCGGTGATGCTGCCTTTGTACACGACACGCTCTTTCAGCCCGATTTTGGCACCGCCAGGGCCGACTTCCCCGGCGGCTGCGCCCATCAGCTCTGGCATTCGATCCAGAACATCCTCGCGTTACCGGATGATACGCGGCTTTTCACCGGTCACGACTACATGCCGGGGGATCGTGATCCGCAGTGGGAAAGCACGGTGCGCGAGCAGCGCGAGCTCAATAAACATGAGGTGGGGAAAAGCAGCGAGGCGACGTTCGTTGAACTGCGCCAAAAGCGCGACAGTGAACTGCCGATGCCGAAGCTGATCCTGCACGCGCTACAGATCAACATTCTCGGCGGGCGCCTGCCCGAGCCGGAAAGCAACGGCCGGCGCTATCTGAAGATGCCGCTGAATGCGTTTGATGGCACGGCGTGGGCGTAGTCGGTCATCGACAGGAGCCTCTCCTTTCGCCGGCCTGCTGCGGGTTATCGACCGTTGCCGGTGCGGTGGCCTTGATCAGAGCCTCCAAAAGCGGCCAGAGTTGCCGCGCTTTTGAGGGCTTCTGGTCGAGATCCCGGAAAAATCCCGATGGACAGTGGCGCAGGGATCAAATCGGTGCCATTGTTTGAACAGGGAGATGGCATTCCTCCTTATAACCGCCGTTTCGGCTGATGATGCCTGCTCAACTCGTGAAAATACCCCGCCGTAATGGCTGGCGGCATTTTCATGAATGATCAGGAGTTACGTCATGTCAGCACAACCTTCCTGCAATATCGTTTCTATTTCTGCTATCGAAGTGCTGGATTCACGGGGTAATCCCACCGTGGAGGCCTGCGTGGTACTTAACGATGGGACCAGTGGTCGGGCCATCGTCCCGTCAGGCGCCTCTACCGGAAATCGTGAAGCTGTTGAGCTGCGTGATGGAGACCTCGGCCGTTACCAGGGCCGTGGTGTCCTCAAGGCCGTAGCCAATATCAATGATCTGATTGCGCCGGTACTGATCGGCCGGCCGGCGGACGAGCAGCGTCGGCTGGATCATCTCATGTGTGAACTCGACGGTACCGATAACAAATCCCGCCTGGGCGCCAATGCCATCCTGGCCGTCTCGATGGCCTTGACGCGCGCCGCCGCCAGTCACTATCGCCAACCGCTCTATCGCTACCTCGGCGGCAGCAATGCCCATCTTTTGCCGGTGCCGTGCCTGAATGTGATCAACGGTGGTCAGCACGCCAGCAACAACCTGGATTTTCAGGAATTCAAGATTGTTCCCCATCATGCGCCCTCTTTTGCAGAAGCGATCCGGATGGGCGAAGAGACCTTTCATGCGCTGAAAACCCTGTTGGCCGAGCGAGGCCTTGGCACCGGCATCGGTGATGAGGGCGGGTTCGCGCCGGCGCTGAAAAGCAACGAACAGGCGGTAGAGCTGATCCTCGATGCCATTGAAGCAGCCGGATATCGACCCGGCGAAGACATTTCGCTGGCACTCGACCCGGCGACCAGCGAAATGGCTGAAGGCGATGGGTATCGGTTCAGCCGTTCGGACAACGTCCTGCGAACTGCCGATGAGATGACCGACTTGTGGCAGAGCTGGCTGGATCGCTACCCGATCATCCTGCTTGAAGACCCGCTGGGTGAGGACGACTGGGCCGGTTGGGAGACGCTGACCCGGCGGCTGGCGGGCCGGGTGGAACTGGTCGGCGACGACCTTTTGTGTACCAACCCCGAACTGCTACAGCGGGCCATTGATCAGGGGGTCGCCAACTCGGTGCTGATCAAGCCCAACCAGATTGGCACCGTGACCGAAACGCTTGAATGCGTCACCCTGGCCAATCGACATGGCTATGGCTGCTATCTGTCTCATCGATCCGGCGAGAGTGAGGATACCTTCATTGCCGACCTGGCCGTGGCGATCGGCTGCGGCCACATGAAAACAGGGTCCGGCTGTCGCAGCGAGCGGGTGGCCAAATTCAATCAGCTGCTGCGTATCGAAAATGAACTGGGCTACCAGGCGCGCTTTGCCGGGCGTGACGCCTTTCGCACACGCAGGGCCTGAGCGTTCCATTATTCTCCGAGGAGATAGAACATGAGCTATGACCTGATTCCAGCTGGTCGGTCGATTCCGGACGACATCAACGTTGTCATTGAAATCCCCGCCGATCATCATCCGATCAAATATGAGGGCGACAAGCCCAGCGGCACCCTGTTTGTGGACCGTTTTCTGTCGACATCGATGGTTTATCCAACCAACTACGGCTTCATTCCTCAGACCCTGAGCGAAGATGGCGATCCAATCGACGTACTGGTGCTGACGCCCTGCCCACTGGACCCGGGTGTTGTGATTCGATCTCGCCCGATTGGCATGCTGCGCATGACCGATGAAGCCGGGCCGGATACCAAGATTCTGGCGGTGGCGCATGCTGCTCTGACGCCGCTTTATGACAACATCCACGGCTGGCAGGACGTCGAGCCCGGGGTGCTGGAGCGCATCACGCATTTCTTCGAGCAGTACAAGCGGCTGGAAAAGGACAAATGGGTGCGGGTCGATGGCTGGGATGACCTCGACCGGGCCCGTGAAGAGATCGTCTCGTCCGTCGAGCGCTACCATGCGTAAGGCGTCGCGATGTCGGGTTGCTCCCGGCGTCGGTGCGTCATTATCAATGCAGTCTGACTGCGAGGTGGAACGATGAATCGTTTAAAAAGCGGGTATGAGGTCATTTTTATTGTGACGGAATCAAGTCGCTATAACGGCAAGCGCATCTATGATCTGGTCACGGAGACAGCAGGCGAGCTTGGGATTACCAGAATGACCCGGCGCAGCGATGTCGAGGGTGTCGGAGAAGATGGCAGGCTGCATTCCGCTCATTTCTTCGAGCTGGCGGATCAGCCGATCGAACTCATGTATGCCATGGGTGAGGAAGAGGCAGATCGCTTCATTACGGCCGTTGAAGACACCGGAGCGCCAGTCTTTTGCATCTGCCGGCCGGTTCATTTCGGGCAGTTGAACGAGCAGGGTGGCTGAGTTCGATATTAACAGTGGCTCCCTCGGAAGCCACTGTTGTCCGCCACCGGGCTGATGCAATCAGCGCTTACTCAATATTTTGAATCTGTTCGCGCATCTGCTCGATCAGCACCTTGAGCTCCACCGCGCAGCGGGTGGTGTCGGTGACCGCGGCCTTGGACGAGAGCGTGTTGGCTTCGCGGTTGAGTTCCTGCATTAGGAAATCGAGCCGGCGCCCGATCGGACCCTTTTGTTTAAGCTGGCGCTCGACTTCTCCGACGTGGGTGTCGAGGCGGTCGAGTTCCTCGGCGACGTCGGCCTTTTGTGCCATCAGCGCCATTTCCGCCTCCAGCCGGTTGGGGTCAAGCTCGGCCTTCACGGTGTCCAGACGTTCCAGGATCTGGCGGCGCTGGCGTTCCAGCACGGCCGGCAGGTGGGCTCGGACGTCATCGACCTGAGCGCGGATGGCGCTGAGTCGCTCGCGAATCAGCGCGCAGAGCTGCTCGCCTTCACGCTCGCGGCCGGTGTTGAGATCCTCAAGGGCCTGAGACATCAGCTTGAGGGCGGCGGCACGCACGGCGTCCATGTCGATCTCGCCGCCGCGTGAAATGCCGGGGTGATCCAAAAGCTCCAGCAGGGTCGGCATCGAGGCTTCCGGTGCGTGACGGCGCAGGCGCGTCAGCGTTTCCATCAGTACCTCGAGATGTTCGACATTGATGTCGAGGCTGTCGCCGCTGCCCTGGGCACGCTCAAAGCGCAGTGAGCACTCGATCTTGCCGCGCGACAGCGTGGTGCGCAGGCTGTCTCGAAAAGGGGTTTCCAGGTCGCGCAGTGATTCGGGCAGGCGAAAGTGCAGGTCCAGGTAGCGCTGATTGACCGAGCGTAGTTCCAGCGCAAGGCTGCCCCAGTCGGCATCCAGCGTCTGGCGGGTGAAGGCGGTCATGCTGCGAGCCATGGGGCATCCTTGCGTGAAAGTTGGAACGGTAAGAGATGAATGCGATCAGTTTAAACGATTCGGTCATCATGCAGGCGGGCGTGTAAGATGCCCGACCGCTTTTTGATTTGTATGTTTCATTTTTACCAGTAGAGAGACGCTCATGCGACCCAGTGGACGTGCCCCCGAGGCAACCCGTGAAATTACTCTGACCCGCGGCTATACAAAGCATGCCGAGGGCTCGGTGCTGGTCGCCTTTGGCGATACCCAGGTGCTGTGCACCGCAAGTGTCGAGGCCGGCGTACCGCGCTGGCTGCGTGGCAAGGGGCAGGGCTGGATCACCGCCGAGTACGGCATGCTGCCGCGCGCGACCCATACCCGCAGCGGCCGGGAAGCGGCGCGTGGCAAGCAGGGCGGGCGCACCGTTGAAATTCAACGCCTGATCGGGCGCAGCCTGCGTGCGGCGATCGATCTGAAAAAGCTCGGTGAGTTCACCATCACCATCGACTGCGACGTACTCCAAGCCGATGGCGGCACCCGCACGGCTGCAATCACCGGCGGCTGCGTGGCGCTGGTCGATGCGCTCCAGTCGCTGCAGCGCAGCAAGCAGATCAAGACGGATCCGCTCAAGCAGCTGGTCAGCGCGGTCTCGGTCGGCATTTACAAGGGGCAGGCCGTCACCGATCTGGACTACGCCGAGGACTCGCGCGCCGAGACCGACATGAACGTGGTCATGACCGCCGATGGCGGCATCATCGAGGTGCAGGGCACGGCCGAGAAGAAGTCGTTCTCGCGCGCCGAGCTTAACGCCATGATGGACATGGCGGAAGCCGGCTGCGAGCAGCTCTTTTCCCACCAGCGCGAAGCGCTGGGCATACCGCAATAAGTCAGCGCTGCCGCCGTGCGTTCAAGGCGGTGATGTTCTATCGATCGGGGCTGATTCTGAGCCCCGATGCCAGCTGACGAAAAGCATGGATCGCCCTTCCAAGTACCTTTTCCGGAGTGTCGCTACCGGCGACCCAAAGGGCTGCGTTCATCGCTGCGCCATTTAACAGCCGAGCGGCGGCCTCAATGTCGACCGGCTTGATGAAGCTTTCATCCATAAGCCTCTCAAGCGTTGTCATCGTGGCCTGCAGACAGCGATTCTGGCTGGGCCATTGCGCTGGATCGCCCAGTACCGAGGGGCCGTCAAGCAAAACGATGCGCTGTATCTCCGGGTCAAGCGCGAGCTCGATATAAGCTTCTCCCTCTTTCATCAGCGCTTCCCAGCTGTTCGTTTGACGCTGGCCGATTTCATGGGCCTGCATTGCCATATCACTGTCAATCTCTTCAACAACCGCGGCAAGCAGGCCACGCTTGTCCCCGAAGTGGTGATAAAGCGCGCCACGAGTGAGACCGACCCGGGCAGTAAGGTCATCCATCGAGGCACCGGCATAGCCTTTCTCGGCAAAGGCAGACCGCGCCGCCTTGATCAGGTTGGCGCGTGTTTCCTTCAGCATCTCTGCGCGACTGCGTCTGGTCATTGTATCTCCTGCTGGTATCGCCCGTGTTCAAGGCGAAAGAGCGGTCAGGCCGCGGGTATGCTCCTGCGCCGGCTTTCAAAATGAGTGGGGTATCGATTCTGTCTGCTGTTCATTCTACCCGGGCGCGCTTGAGCGTGAGCGTCGGAAGGCGGATGGCATCATGTGGTTAATTTAACATACGAGTCGTATGTTTGTTGCAGGTAGAGGGCCCCTGTACTAACATACGCTTTGTATGTGAAATTCATGTGTGCTGTCATGGCAACCCTTCATGAGGAGTGCGTTCATGTTACACCCTGCACCTGTTTTCCCCGCCCAGCGACACGCGCTGTATCAACGTCATGGTTATTCGGCCGCGATTCGCTCGGGCGATCTTCTTTTCGTATCCGGTCAGGTGGGCAGTCGCGAAGATGGCTCTCCCGAGCCGAATCTTGAACGTCAGGTGTCGCTGGCTTTCGAGAACCTCAAGGCAGTCCTGGCCGCGGCTGACTGCGGACTGGAAGACCTTGTCGACGTAACGACCTTTCATACCGATCCAGAAAATCAGATCGAGACTGTCATGGCGATCAAGGACACGCATTTTCCTGCTGCACCCTATCCCAACTGGACGGCCGTCGGCGTGACCTGGCTTGCTGGCTTTGATTTTGAAATCAAGGTAGTGGCACGCATCCCCGGGTCATGCTGAACAGGGTTTGTTGCGATTGGAAGGTCGGTGTCAGTGGGAGGCCAGTGATGGGCACGCTCAGCTGATCCGAGCGATCTGGCACGTCAGCCGCACAACGACACGGCCCCGGCAGCCAGAAGCTGCCGGGGCCGTTGCGCGAAGGGACCGGACGGTGGCCAACAGGAGCCAGGAGCCAAAAGCGGTCGATCACGGCCGGGCCGTCACCGACCGCGAGAGGTCAGAGCTCCAGATCGTATTCGATGATCAGCGGCGCGAACTCGCTGAAGTCGGCGTCGCGATCGATCCAGGCGCTTTTGACCGTGCGGGCAATATCGGGCCCGGTGATCTGGTAATCGGTGCGCCAGCCGTCCTGACGCTTGCGCGGCACGTCACTGTCGGGCTTTTCCCACCAGGTGTGATGGCCGGCGTTGCGCTCGACTTCACGGAAGGTGTCGACAAAGTCCATTGGTCCGAAGACCTGGTCCATGAAGGCGCGCTCTTCGGGACGAAACCCGGGCGTGCTTTGATGCTCGGACCAGTGATCGAGATCGACGGTCTTGTGGGCGATGTACCAGCTACCGGCGATAATGTACTGGCGACGCTTGCGGCGCAGCTTGCTGAGGTAGTCGCTGTACTGTGCGATAAAGCGCTGTTTGGCGTGCGGGTCTTCCGGCATCAGAAAGGAGGCCACGCTGAAACGCTCGTAGTCGGCCTGCAGAAAACGACCTTCGTTGTCGCACTGCTCAAAGCCCAGACCATACATGATCGCCTTGGGAATCTTGCGGCAGTAGATACCGACGCCGGCAAAATCGTCCTGTTCTGCATCCAGGAAATAGCCTTCATAGCCTTCCGGATAGAGGATCGAGTCGTCCAGCTCGAAGCTTTTGGTCTTCAGGTTCTGCACGCAGACGATGTCGGCATCCTGCGCTTTCAGCCAGTCGAGAAAGCCCCGCTCGACCGCTCTGCGCATGCCATTGACGTTGATACTGGCGATTTTCATACATGGTCCCTTGTTTTTCGCGCGTGTATGATACCCGAGCCTGACAGGTTTGGGTAAAGAGCCGGCACAAGAAATAAGGGTATGACATGCACGATGAGCAGCGAGAATTCATAGAATTCGCCATTGCCGAGCAGGCGCTCCGCTTTGGTGAGTTCACTCTCAAGTCGGGGCGCATCAGTCCCTATTTCTTCAATGCCGGCCACTTTCACAGTGGCGCGGCACTGGCCATGCTGGGGCGCTGCTATGCCGGTGCCATCCAGCGCGCCGGACTGGAGTTCGATCTCCTGTTCGGTCCTGCCTACAAGGGCATCCCGCTGGCCTCGAGTACGGCCATTGCCATGGCGACTCATCATGACCGTAATCTGCCCTGGTCGTTCAATCGAAAGGAAGCCAAGGATCATGGTGAAGGCGGCTCGATCGTCGGCGCACCGCTGTCCGGGCGCGTGCTGATCATTGATGATGTCATCACCGCCGGCACCGCGATCGGGGAATCCATGGCCCTGATCGAGGCGGCCGGTGCCACGGCTGCCGGTGTGGTCGTGGCGCTGGATCGCCAAGAGCGCGGTCAGGGGGACATCAGCGCCATCGAGGACGTTCGCCGCCGTTATGGCATTCCGGTCATCCCTATCGTCACACTGGCGGGTATTCTTGAGTATCTTGAAACCCGCGCCGATGACAGCCTGACACCGCACGCTCGCGCCATTCAAGATTACCGCGCGCGCTACGGCATTCAGGAATAACCGCTTCGAGCGCCGTAAGGTAGCCTTAACAAAAAAGATGACATCATGTCGATTTACTTCATCATGATGGCACAATGCGCCGGTGCCCACCGGTCTGTATTTCCGCAGGCGAACGGATTTATCTCTGACAGCGCATGTCCCGTTCAAGGGGACAACAAGCCAAGGATTTCAAAAATGAAAAAGATCATCATCTCGGTACTGGGGGCAGGCCTTGCCCTCTCAAGTCTCAATGCGTCTGCCCTGAGCCTTTCTGCCAGCGGCGGCAAGGACGCTCACGGCTTTCAGGCCACTCAGGGTCTGCTGCCGGGCTTTTCCGCTGGACTGGGCTATTTCAGCACCAATGACAGCGGCAACAATACCAAGGCCTATTCCGGTCAGCTGATGTTCTCGCCCTATCTGCCGGGTGTAGACCTCTCTGTTGGCGGTCGCTACCAGTATCTGGACAGCGACTACGGCAACGGCGGCGGTCTGGGTCTGGGCGGTTCGGCCTATGTCGATACCCCGATCCCGCGTGTCAGCGTCGGTGGTTATGGTTTCTACACGCCGGAAGGGCTGAGCCATGGCGACGTCAACGAAAGCTATGAGTACGGCGTGCGCGCGCGCGCCACGCTGATCGCCAATACCTATGGTTACGTCGGCTATCGCTACTACCATACCGATTTCGACAACCGCGATGCCAAAACGTTGTTCAGCGGTCCGGAACTGGGCGTGTCTGTTGGTTTCTAAATCGGTCGGATTCTAGACCGATGTGCTCTTGAGCATGAGCGGGCCCGGCCTTTGTGCCGGGCCCGCTGTCGTTGGTCACAAGACTTTTAGCCGTTGGTCACAAGACTTTCAGCCGTTGATCGCAAGCTGATCACGACAACACCGGCCCCGAAGTAGAGAAGACGCCCGTCATGCTGGACATCGCCCTGTTCGAGCCGGAAATCGCCCCCAACACCGGCAACATCATCAGACTCTGCGCCAATACCGGCTTTCGCCTGCACCTGATCGAACCACTCGGCTTTGAGCTTGATGACAAGCGCCTGCGCCGGGCCGGGCTTGATTACCACGAGTGGGCCCGCGTCCAGGTCCATGCCGACCTTGAGGCCTTCATGAGCACGGTCAAGCCGCAGCGCCTGCTGGCCATCACCACCCGCGGGCAGACCCGTCACGACCAGATCGCGTATCGCGAGGGCGACGCGCTGATGTTCGGGCCGGAAAGCCGCGGCCTGCCGCAGCCCCTGATTGATGGGCTGCCCGAGGATCAGCGTCTGCGCATTCCCATGCGCGAAGGCAGCCGCAGCCTCAATCTGTCCAACGCCTGCGCGGTGCTGGTCTATGAAGCCTGGCGGCAGCTGGATTTCGATGGCGCGCTATAGTCCGGGCCATCGAGTGCCCGGGTCATGAAGACGCTGTAGGGATCTTCCTGATAGCTGCCAAACGGTGGGCAGGTTTCAAAGCCGAAGCGGGCATAGAGGCTGCGTGCCGGGGCAAAGATGTCATGCGGGCCTGTCTCGAGGCTCAGCCTTTTGAAACCACGTGCGCGCGCCTCGACAATGATGTGATCGAGCAGTTTGGCCGCGACTCCGCGGCGCAGGTGGGTCGCCGCCGTGCGCATCGACTTGATCTCGGCGTGCGTGTCATCGAGGGCCTTGAGCGCGCCGCAGCCGGCAATCGTGTCGCTTTCCCACACGCTCCAGAAGGTCACGCCGGGGGCGCGCAGCGCGTCCAGATCAAGGGCGTGGCAGCTTTCTTCGGGAGAATGACCGGCCAGATCCATCACATGCGCGCGAATCAGGGCGATGGTCGCTTCGCTACTCAGGTCATCCTGAAGGATCTTCATGATCAGTGCCTTTTGTTGTTGTGGCGCAGGTGTCGTGGCGCAGGTTGCTGTCTTGGACTCATGCCGGGCAGGGCTCATGCCGGACAAGGCTTGTGCTGGTGATGTCAGAATCTTGATGGCGCCAGACGCCCCTCCATCCAGGCGAAAAGGCGCTCGTAGCTGGCTTTTTCGGCCGCACTCAAAAAGCCCTGCTGGGTAATCAGCTGATCGCTTTGCGCCGCAATGGCATCAAGCTGTGCCTCCAGCGCCCCGGCATCGTCGTGGCTGAGCTGCTCGTTGTCCCGGGCGCTGTCGATCCGGTAGCGAAACGTCTCGACAAGGTCTTCGATGCGCTCCCGGTCACTCTGATTGATCCGATAATGGTCGTTGTCCAGATGCACTTCAAGCCCCGAGCCCCGCACCAACTGAATCAGGGCGGCGTCGGGGGTAAACTGGCCGGACAGGGGCCGGGCCTTGTGCCCCTCGATAAGGGCCATATCCATCTCGACCGGGCAGCCGCTGGTGTGGGCAAACTGCTGCAGGGCTTGATCAAGGCGCTGTTCGGGATAGTCGTACCTCATCGCCTGAAGCTGACAGGCCGCACTGGCCGGCATGGACAACCCAAGCGTGGTGGCGCTGAGCAACAGACCCGCACCGGCGTGAAAAAGACGTTGTCTGACACCCGGTGCAAACAGCTGATAACGCATGGCTTTCCTCTCCTGGGCGGATGGGCGTGGCTTGTTCAGGCATTGTCATTACAGCACAGGTGCGGGCACAGGATGTATCATGATGTGCTCGCGTCATCTGCCTTCCATCAGGTTGTTCCCATGTCCGATATTCGCAACCGCATCAGCGGTCTCAATCCGCGTCAGCGTGAGGCCGTGAAATACATCGATGGCCCCTGTCTGGTGCTCGCCGGTGCCGGTTCCGGCAAGACCAGCGTGATCACCACCAAGATTGCGTATCTGGTCCTCGAGTGCGGTATGAGCGCCCGCCGAATCGCAGCGGTGACCTTTACCAACAAGGCCGCCCGCGAGATGAAGGAGCGCGTACAGGCACTGTTGCCCGGGCGCAGCGGTCATGGCCTGACGGTGTCGACCTTCCACACCCTGGGGTTGACCATTATCCGCGCGGAGCTGAAAACGCTGGGCCTGCGCCCAGGGTTTTCGCTGTTTGACCCGGAGGATGCCAAGGCACTGTTGCGTGATCTGATGCAAAAGGATGCCCAGATCGACGGCGATCAGATCAATAAGGTGCAGAGCCGGATCTCGACCTGGAAAAACGACCTGATTTTGCCGGGTCATGCCCTGTCGCACGCCGAGACCGAGGATGATGCGTATTGTGCGCGCATCTACGAGCACTACGTGCGCCACCTGAAGGCCTACAACGCGGTCGATTTCGATGATTTGATCATGCTGCCGGCGACGATGTTCGAGCGCCACCCGGAAGTGCTGCAGCGCTGGCGGGGGCGTATCCACTACATGCTGGTGGATGAGTATCAGGACACCAACTCGAGTCAGTACCAGCTGGTGCGCATGCTGATGGCCGAGCGCGAGACCTTCACCGTGGTGGGCGATGACGACCAGTCGATCTATGCCTGGCGAGGCGCGCGCCCGGAGAATCTGGTGCAGCTCGGCGAGGACTTCCCCAGGCTTAACGTCATCAAGCTGGAGCAGAACTACCGCTCGACCTCGATTATCCTCAAGGCCGCCAACACCCTGATTGCCAATAACCCCCACGTCTATGAAAAGACGCTGTGGTCGGACAAGGGTCGCGGCGAGCCGATCCGGATCATCGTCAATCGCAACGAGGAGGCCGAGACCGAGCGGGTGGCGACCGAGATTCTCACCCGGCGCATCAAGGAGAGCGCCCAGTGGCGTGATTTTGCCGTGCTCTATCGCGGCAACTTCCAGGCCCGACTGCTGGAATTGAAACTTCAGCACCACCAGATTCCCTACAAGCTTTCCGGCGGCACCTCCTTTTTCTCGCGCAACGAGATCAAGGACGCCATGGCCTATCTGCGGCTGTTGATCAATCCGGCCGATGACAATGCGTTTTTGCGTATCGTCAACGTGCCGCGCCGCGAGATTGGCCCCAACACGCTGGAAAAACTGGCCAACTACGCTCAGGAGCGCAAGGTGAGTCTCTTTGCCGCCTGCAGCGAAATGGGACTTTCGCACGTGCTCTCCGAGCGCGCCGTCGATCGGCTGGGACGCTTCAATCACTTTCTGGAAGGCATCCGCAAACGCATGGATCAGGGCGATGCGATCGCCGCGATCCGGGCGATGTTTGCCGAGATGGATTACGAGGCGTGGCTCTATCAGAACGCCAGCGCGCCCATCGTTGCTGAAAAGCGCATGGGCAACGTGTACATCCTGATCGATCAGCTCGAGAAGTCGATGCACCGTGATACCGAGGAAGGTGATGACGTCGCCGAGGAGACCGACGACGTCGAGGCTGCCATCTCACGGCTGGTGCTGCGCGACATTCTCGATCAGCAGGCCCAGGAGGACGACACCGACAAGGTGCAGCTTTTAACCCTGCACGCCTCCAAGGGGCTAGAGTTCCCGCATGTCTATGTGATGGGTATGGAAGAAGAACTGCTGCCGCACCGCAACGCGATCGAGATGGACACCATCGAGGAAGAGCGCCGCCTGGCCTACGTGGGTATCACTCGTGCCCGCCAGACCCTGACGCTGTCGCTGGCCCAGCAGCGCAAGCAGTTTGGCGAGATGATGAACTGTGTCCCAAGCCGTTTTCTTGAGGAACTGCCGCCCGACGATCTGGAGTGGTACGGCCGCGCCGACAAGGAAGACCCCGAGAAAAAGCGCGAGCGTGGCCAGAGTGCCATCGCCGGTCTGCGTTCGCTTTTGGGTTAGGGCGCCTCTTCCTCTTCACCGGCCGGATCCTCACCGGCCAGGTCCTTTGGATCCCGGTAGAGCGCCGCCGGAATCAACACGTCGGATGTCGGGCAATGCGACATGCCTTGCTCGCCTGGAAATACCCCGGGCACATTTGATGTACCATCACGGGCTTATATGCCAACCCCACCTGACGTGACCCGGTGGGGTTATCGTCGCGACGGTCTTGATGGATTAAAAAGGATAATATTTTGCGTGGCACATCATTAACAATAACAGCACTCATTATTGGCGCGCTTGTGAGCACCGCCCATGCCGATCCCAAAACACCCGGTACCCATCAAGGCTATTCCACCGTGAATTACTCAACAGGGGAATCCCTAATGATCTCGATATGGTGAGCGTTGAGGAACTCGAAAAGGAATTGGCAGGCAAGGCGCCAATGGCCGTGGGTTTTGATATTGATGACACCACACTGTTTAGCACGCCGGTGTTTTATCGCGGCAAACAGGAGTTTTCACCAGATGATTATAGCTACCTGAATAATCAGAAATTTTGGGACAAGGCAAATTGTGGCTGGGATAAATTCAGTATGCCCAAGCATATTGCCGAGCAGCTTATCGAGATGCATCAAAAGCGCGGGGATGACATCTACTTTATTACCGGCAGAACGGGCTCGGAATGTAATTTCACCACGCCGTATCTTCAAAAAACTTTCCACATCAAGAATATGCACGATGTGGTGTTTGCCGGATCAAGTCGCGATGTTTATACCAAAACTCCGTATATCAAAGAGCATGACATCAAAATATATTACGGCGATGCCGACGGCGATATTATCTCGGCGCGCCAGGCAGGGGCAGAAGGTATTCGTGTGATGCGAGCGGCGAACTCAAGCTACACGCCCATCCCACAAAACGGTATTTATGGTGAGCGCGTGCTGAAAGACTCTCAGTTCTAAATCATTGACTGATCAGGCGTGTGGCCTCGGGGTGTTGTCGTCGACCAGGGCTTTCAGATCCCGGTAGAGCGCCGCCGGGATCGACACCCCGGATGTCAGGCTGCGCGCTCGCGCTTCAAAACGGCGTTTTGAGGGCAGTCGCGCGCCCTGCCCCAAAATCTCCTCAAAAAGCTTTTCTGCGTGTAGAAGCCCCGCCTCGGACTGCTCGCCCAGAAAGGCCCGGGGCGACAGGGCCATCACCAGCTCACCGTGACAGGGTTGGCCGGTACCGTCTTCATTGGCCGCCTGGGTCTCATGGCTCAGGGCGTCACCGATCAGCGGGCCTGCCAGCAGCTCGATCATGGTGGACAGCGCCGAGCCCTTGTGACCGCCGAAGGGCAGCATGGCGCCTGCCAGCGCGGCGGTCGCCTCCGTGGTCGGCTGGCCCTGATCATCCAGCGCCCAGTCGTCAGGGATGGCGTTGCCGGCGCGGCGGTGCAGCTCGATTTCACCGCGGGCCACCACGCTGGTGGCAAAGTCAAAGGTGTAGGGCGTGCCGCCCGGGCGCGGCCAGGAAAACGCAAACGGGTTGGTGCCCAGAAGCGCCCGCACGCCACCGGCCGGGGCCACAAAGGCATGGGTCGGGTTCATCGCAAGCCCCGCCAGCCCGCGCGCGGATAGCGCTTCCACCTCCGACCACAGCGCCGAGAAGTGAAAGCAGTGATTGATCATCAGCACCGCGATGCCATTGCGCTCGGCTTTCTCCTGCAAGGGCGCCAGTCCCTGCTCGAACGCCAGCAGCGAGCTGCCGTAGTGGGCATCGACCTTCACGATGCCGGGTGCCTGATCAATCACCTCCGGCACCGCCTGCGGGTCCAGCCCGCCCATTCTGGCCGTCTCCACGATGCCCAGCAGACGATACAGACCGTGAGAGTGACACTCATCGCGCTGGGCGGCGACCATGCTTCGGGTAATGGCCTCGACATGACCCTCGCTAAAGCCTGTCTTTCGCAGAATGCGCTGGCTCAGCGATTGCGCGTCTTCAAGCGAAAGTGTGATGTCGTGTTCCATGAAAGGCTCCCGGTCAGTGTGAAACAGGCGGGCTTGAACCTGCATCCGCCGCGTCAGCGGTCAGCCAGCATAAACGTCCTGCCCGGCGGTGCCTGCTGGACAAAGGTGTCACGGAGGTAGCGCGCACAAAGGTCGGAACGTAACGAGTGTCGTTAAATTGTGTAGTCTTTTTTCCCTGTATGGATTAGTTCATGGCGCTGCGGATAATACCTCTGGTTCATTTAAAAATTGATTAGGTAAAACGAGGAGTCTGCATGCCCAGCGCACGCCGGATCGACTGGATCGATGCCGCCAAGGGAGTGTGTATCCTTGCGGTAGTGCTTTATCACTTCAATCAGATGGTGCTTCAGCAGATCGATTTTGGTCAGACGGCCATCCCCACGCTCTGGAATCTGGGTATCACGGCACTCAAGCCTCTGCGCATGCCGCTGTTCTTTCTCATCTCCGGGTTTCTGGCCAGCCGCTCGATCACGGGGCGCGGCTGGGGGCAGATACGCTCCAGCCGTGTGGCCAATCTACTATGGGTTTATGCCCTGTGGGTGGGGCTTTACTGGCTCTTTACCGAAAGCGTCATCGAGCCTCTGGACGTGGACATCGCCGGCGCTGGTGCCCATCCCGAGACCCTTATGGGCATGGTCATACAGCTGATCAGCGCCGATACGGGGCTCTGGTATCTCTACGCGCTGGTGCTTTATTTCGTGGCCTGCAAGCTGATCCAGCATACGTCATCGCCGGCCGCCATCAGCATCGGTCTGGGCGTGGCCATGCATCTAATCTCCAGTCTGTGGCTGCCACCATCGCTGTGGAACATCAGCACGCTTTTGAACTATCTCTTCTTTTTCGCCATTGGCTGTCATTGCCAGCCGCTGATCTTGCGTCACTATACGCAGGGTAACCCGGTACGTTTTTTGATCACTGCCGTGCTGACGCTGATGGCGCTGGGCCTTGCGTGGAAACTGGGGTCCATGGAGGCGCCGGGCGTCAAACTGGTGCTCGCCCTTTTGATGGTCTCGACCACCATCGATCTGTTTGCGCTGCTGACGCAGCGTTTCAAAATGGGGCTGCTGTGCGATATCGGCAGGCGCACCCTGCCGATCTATGTGATTCACAAACTGTTGATTTTTGCGCTGGTCGCTGTCATGCCCGAGGTGTTGTACATCGAGGGCGCCCTTGAAAATGGAGTACTGGCCGTGACGCCATTGGCCATGACGCTTTTGATCGGCGCGCTGTGCCTGCTGGCCCATCGCGCGCTCAATCGTGGCCCCGGGCGCGTGCTCTTCACCATGCCGCACACCTTCCGGCGCCTGGCCTACCGCTCCGGACTGTTACACCCGGCCGCCTAGCCTGTCTGCGCCCTCGATGCCGGCGTGACCGGCCGATGGCGACGCATGCTGCGCCGCTTGAATACGATAGCGCCACGCCTTCATCGTTGAAGGCGTGGCGCTGTCGTATAGGCCGTTCTCAGGCGCGTCTGTTTGACCAGCCTTAAACTCCCAGCAGATTCAGCGCGCCAAAAAAACCTGCCATTAACAGCGCCACGGCGATCGCGACCGGGTTATGGGTGCGCCTGAACAGGTAGTGAAAGAGTATCGAGATCGGCAGCGAGACGATAAACCAGCCGATGTAGTTGCTCAGTGGCACCAGCGTCTCGCCCCAGGCCCACATCTCGTGATGGATGGCGACCGGCTCGATCAGCATATCGAGCGCCACCATCAGCCCGGCGCCGATCACGCCCTTGAGCGGCCGTGACAGTCCTGGCAGCACACGCTGTACGGCGACATTGAGACAGTACAGCAGCAGTGCCCAGTTGACCCCAATGATCAGCGGCGTGTGCCAGAGTGTCGGGCCCAGCACATGGCCGTAGGCGTAATCCCCGAACAACAGTCCGGTCGAGGTGCCGATCGCCTCGGCGATGAACCCCACCCCATAGCACAGCGCCACGTAGCCCCAGAGTGGCCGGCGCGGACCCGGATGAAAGGCCATCACCAACCCCAGTGAGGCGAGCATTGTCAGCGGGGTCAGGCGGATGAACTGATCATGCACCGGCAGGGCAATGCCGATGACCCCGGCCAGATAAATCAGGGTCAACAGCACGATGACCGGCATGGGGCGCAGACGGCGCTCGGATGGGGCAGGAACCTGTGAAACCATCAAACATCGTCCTTCGAGTCAGGGGTGTGCCTTGCCAGCGGCTCACGCCGTGTCATGACATCGGTCATGATCCTGGCGGATAACAGGCACAGCGGCAGGCCGCCGCCCGGGTGCACGCTGCCACCGCAGAAATAGAGGCCGTCGACATGGCGGCTGTCATTCGGATGGCGCATGAAGGCCGCCATGCGATCGTTGGAGCTGGTGCCGTATAGCGCGCCCAGATGCGACAGGGTGCGCGCCTCGATGGTGGTCGGGTCAAACACGCACTCCTCGACGATCGCTTCGCGCAGCCCAGCTTTTTCACCTTCATGACCCAGCATCCGCTCGAGTTTTTGGATAACCCGCTCGCGGGTGCGCTCGATCAGCGCTGACCAGTCCTGCTCCGGCGTGGCAAAGGGCGCGTTGATCATCACGAACCAGTTTTCACTGCCTGCGGGTGCGGCGCTGTCATCGTAGCGCGAGGAGATGCTGACATAGACGGTCGGGTCATCACACAGCGTACCCGCCTCCAGCGCCCCAAACTCGGCGGCGTAATCCTCGCTGAAAAAGATGTTATGCACATCCAGTTCGGGGAAGGATTTATTCACACCCCAGTAAAAGATCAGTGCCGAGGTCGATTTCTCCCGCGCCAGTACCCGCCGGGGCGCCGGGGCATCGGGCAGCAGCCGCTCATGGGTGAAAAACACATCCATGTTGCTGACCACTCGATCAAATAACATTTGCCGATCATCTTCCAGGCGCAGCCCCACCGCGCGCGGACGGCGCCCCTGCTTTTGGGTGAGAATCTCGGCCACGCGCGTCTCGAAGTGAAAGGCCACGCCCAGGCGCTCGGCCAGGCCATAAAGGGCGCGGCCGATCGCGGGCATGCCGCCTTCAGGGACGAAGGCGCCGGCGCCGTGTTCGAAGTGGGCAATCATGGAGAGCAGGCCCGGTGCGCGGTACGGGTTGGAACCGTTGTAGGTCGCAAAGCGGTCAAACAGCTGGACCAGATGCGGCTCCCCCAGATCGCGCTCATGCACCTGGTGCAGGGTGCGGGTGAGGTCGAGCCGGTGCAGCCGGGTCAGGGCGTGGCCTACCTCCGGCGTCAGCCAGGTCCCTGGCGTGTGCAGCGACTTTTCCAGAAAGGTTCGCCCGGTCAGGTGATACTTTTCCTCGCCGTGGGCCAGCGTTTTCAGTACCCGCTGCGCCGGTACGCCCAGCACCCGCTCGACTTCCTCGGCAAAGGCTTTGGGATTGGCGCGGGCATCGAGTCGGGTGCCGTCCTCCCAGGCGTAGCGACACACGGTGTCTAGGCGCCGGTAGCGAAAGTGATCACCGGGCACTTCACCGGCAAGTTCAAACAGTTCGTCGATGTATTCCGGCATGGTCAGAAGCGAGGGGCCAATGCCAAAACGATACTCGCCCAGCACCAGCTCGCCGAGCTTGCCGCCTGCCGTGTCGGCGGCCTCGAACACCTCAACGTGAGCGCCTTCAAGGCGTAGACGGATCGCGGCGGCCAGCCCGGCAATGCCGGCACCAATGATGCCAATGCGGGGGAGGGATTCACTCGATGCAGACGGCACCGGCTCAGGCATCCAGCCAGCGTACGGCGATCAGCCCGCGCTGGCGCAGCAGGTGCTCATCGACCTGGTCGAGGGCATCAAGCCAGGCCATGGCAAAACTGCCCGGCCCCTGGGCGTGCTCCTCGGCAAGCTCGGCGGCCACGGCGACGTGAACATGCGCAGCCACGGCGGCGCACAGCGGGTCACGCACCACCGCGCAGTAGGCGGCAATGATCGCGCCCAGGGCACAGCCGGTGCCGGAAACCCGTGGCTGCCAGTCGCTGCCGCCGCCGATCTCGACCAGCGCCGGGCCGTTGTGATGGCGATCCAGCAGCGGCCCGAGCAGCATGTCCACCGGCCCCGAGGCCGAGACCGTACACGCCTGGATCAGCAGCTCGCGCGCGGCGTTGACCGCGCTTTGCGGACTCATGGCACTGTCCACCCCGCGCGCGCTGCCATCCTGTCCGGCCAGCCCCATGATTTCCGAGGCGTTGCCGCGTACCACCGTGGGGCGATGTTCCAGCAGCTCCAGCGCCAGACCGTGGCGCCACGTCATACTGCCCGCGCCAATCGGGTCGAGCACCCAGGGCTTTCCTGCCTGATGCGCACCGCTGGCGGCCTTGTGCATCGCCTTGACCTGATCACCCTGCGGCGTGCCCAGGTTGACCAGCACCGCATCGGCCTGAGTGGCGAAGCGTCCGGCCTCTTCGGGGTTGTCGATCATTGCCGGCGTGGCGCCAGCGGCCAGCAGCGCATTGGCGACCAGATTGACCGTCACGTTGTTGGTCAAACACTGTACCAGCGGCTTTTGGGACTTCAGCGCCTGGTGTGCCTGAATGACCATGTCGATAGTGGGCTCACCACCCGGTTGCTCGCTCATGCCCATCGTGGACTCCCTCGATTGTCAGAAAAACAGGGTGATCAGAAAAGACAGGGTGATCTGGTGCATCAGGATAAACGTTACTTATCCTTGGAGGGAGCGACCAGATAATCGACAGCCGCTTCCACCTCCTCATCGGAGAGTGCCTCGTTGCCGCCGCGCGCCGGCATACTGCCGATGCCCTCAATGGCATGGTTATACAGGTTCTGATCTCCGGTTTTCAGTCGTACCTTCCAGCCGTTTGAGCCCCGCTGCGGGCCGCGACCGCCATCGTGGCAGCCGGTGCAGTTGCTGTCATAGATGCGCTGGCCGTTGATATCGTCGGCATGGGCGGCAGCGGTCGTAGCGTAAAAGCCGACCATCAGGGCGGTGGCCGTCATCAGAGGCATAAAGTGGGTGCGCATGGTCTTGTCCTCAAGCGTGGTCAGGTCAGGTGATTGTTATGATGTGAGGGTCAGTATAAAAGAGCACGCGGCGCTTGCATGGTGTGGTGTCGGGAAAGGCATTCGGCCCCGCCCGAGAGTGGACAGTGACAGGCGCGAGCGGTAGGATAGCGCGCTGTCTTTCCTGCAAAGACACCTGCGCGCTTGTAGCTCAGCTGGATAGAGTACCGCCCTCCGAAGGCGGGGGTCTTGGGTTCGAATCCCAACAAGCGCGCCACTTCCTACCTCATATTGATAGCCGTCATATAAAAACTCATATTGCAATGTATGTGTTTTAAGTATTGATTTTTTTGAATATTTTAAACGCAACGTTAGAAGTGGATAGCGCGCATTGACTTTAAGTTGATGCTTGAATAGCCTATATAAGCTTTTTACGCGTTCATTAGCAATTTTTTAGCTATAGCCGGGTGTATAGCCAGGCTCAAAAGCGATTGGAGAGATTTATTCCGCATAGAAATGCTGCGGGTTTTCGCTCCGCTTCGCTCCACTCGAACCCGCAGCATTTCTATGCGGCTGCTTCGTGGTAAAAAGCATATGCTATCCATATATAGTTGAAGCTGATCTATTGTAGGCCTTATTTTGCCTTGACCTTATCAAAATAAGGCAAGGCAATTTTTTTGTTTTAGGAACATATTTATGGGGTCTGCTGACGAAAAAAAGCCAGAAAGTTTAATCGATTTTTATGCCGAGTATTTAGAAAATATAGATTTTTCAAAATCCAAGGTTGCTTTCCCAAAAAAGCATATGGTTCTCGTGTGTGGTGGACAGGTGCCTAAAAAAAATGGATCTCTAACAGGTGTAAACATCCAAAACATAGAAAAAGAAAAATTCGCTTCACTAAGAGAAGCATTTTATAAAGTCTATCTTCAGAATTGTAAAAGCCCTTTCAATATGTTTATGCCTGAGGAGATGAAAAGCTGGCAAGATCACGATTTATTTAATGATTTGGTCGAAATGGAGGTCATGCTAGCTTATGCTTGCTCCATCGTTTTAATTTTCCTAGAAAGTTCAGGCTCTTTAGTTGAGCTGGGTATGTTTTCTCAATTAAATGAGTTCCATGGTCGAGTTCTGGTTATTAATAATGATGAATTTGAATTTGCCGATTCTTTTATTAATCTAGGTGCTTTATCATATCTAAGAAAAAGAAATGAACATTCAGTTTGTTTGTACCCTCGAGTTTCAGACTGCGGTGTAGTAACCGAAGAAACGATGAATTTTGTCATAGGTGATGTGAGTGAGTATTTAAAGGGGCTTAATAAGAATGAAAAATTTGATGTAAAAAACAAATTTCATTATCTGATATTTATACTTGAATTAATAAAGATATTTAGAGCGCTTACGATAAAAGAAATACTGGATTTCGCAAAGATCTCATTCTTAGAATTTCCCGAGATAGAAGTTGATGGAAACTTTATTGAAAAGGGTCTTAGGGTACTAATAGAGTTTGGTGTTTTAGAGAACAAGGGATTAGGTAGCTATGTATTTTATATACTTTCATCAGAAAAAGATTTTTACCGAATAAAATTTCATCATAAAGAGGGAAACGATGGAGACTTTGCTAGATTGAGATCCGAAATTATCGATTTCTATCGTAACAGTAGCGAATCTGCTCACTCCAAAAGGTTGAAATCAATTAAAGGTTTGAATGAAGTATCTGAAGAACTTTTTTGATGTAATATTTTTTAGAGGTCATTTATGAGCGAGAGTAAATTAAGGCAGCTTATATCGTCTTCGCTATTTATACCTGAAAAAGATCTGTCTTTATTTATAGCTAGAGCTCCTGTTGCCTATAAATCCTTTTTTATAGCTAAAAAAGATGGTGGTTTTAGAAAAATAAATCAACCTGCTAAAGAAACTAAAAAGCTTCAGCGCTGGGTAATTGAAAAGGTGTTTTCACATCTTGATATACATGATTGCGCTATGGCTTACCGAGCTAAAGTGAGCATAAAAGATAATGCTTTAGTACATTCAAATAACAAATATTTTTTGAAGCTTGATTTTGAGAACTTTTTTGGTTCTATAAAGTCTGAGGATATACAAAATTTTTTGCATGATAAGAAAATAAAGCTTGATGATGACGATGTTCGAGATTTAGCAAGAATTTTATGTATAAAAGATGAAGGAAAGCTTTGTTTGAGTGTTGGTGCTCCTAGCTCACCAGCTGTATCCAACGCAATACTTTATGCTTTCGATGAGGAAATAAGCTTTTGGTGTCTGGAGCGAAAAATAGCATATACACGCTATGCAGATGACTTAACTTTTTCAACTAAAGAACAAGAGGCTTGCTATTCAATAAAAGAAAAAGTAAAAAGCATTCTTGAGAGCATGGCCTACCCTAGATTAAAGCTAAACGAGAGTAAAACTCTTTCGCTATCTAAAAAAAATAATATCAAAGTGACAGGAATTACAGTTACATCTGATAATAAAATTTCTATCGGTAGAAAGAGGAAAAGATTCATAAGAAGTCAAGTTTATAAATACAAAAAAGGGGAGTTAAAACCTTCTAGTGTTCCGAGGCTTAGAGGTTTGATAGCTTTTTTTGAGCATATAGAACCAGGAGCTATTTCAAAGTTGGAAATGAAGTTTGGAAAAGAGTTAATGGTTAGAGTTGTGAAGGGAAGTTAATAATGTGCAAGTTTTCATTACCTTAACTTAGTGGGTTCATATCAAGTCTGATTGATAATTTATTTTTTATAGATGTTTTGAACCATTCCTTGTCATAAGTTCATTTTACATAATGCCGGAATCTCATGGACATCGAACGACTCGGCAACGGACTGGCGTTTTTAAAGGAAGCCGAGCGGCTCAAGAGCGTGCTGCGCACGGCCTATACCACCACCGGGCGGCAGGAGGATACGGCGGCGCATACGTGGCGGCTGTGTCTGATGGCGATGACGTTCGAGCGCGAGCTGGCGCCTTTGGACATGACGCGGGTGTTGAAGCTTTGCGTGCTGCATGACCTGGGTGAGGCGATCCACGGGGATCAGCCGGCGATTGCGCAAAACGCCGACAAGAACACTCAGGAGCGGCTGGACCTGCTCACGGTCATGGCGCCGCTGGATGAGGCATTGAAGCTTGAGTTTCTCGCTCTGTGGGAAGACTACGAACAGGGCACCTCGCGCGAGGCGCGGCTGGTGAAGGGCCTGGATAAGCTCGAGACCATTCTTCAGCACAGTCAGGGCGATAACCCGGCTGACTTCGATTACACGTTCAATCTCACCTACGGGCGTGAACAGACCGATGCCGAGCCGGTATTGACCATGCTGCGCACCCTGGTCGACGGTGAAACCCAGCGGCGGATCGATGGTGGCCAGTAGCGCCTTTTCGCCTTCCTGTTACTGCCTGAGCTTTAAAAGACAAAACCCCGATCAGCGCTCGCTGGTCGGGGTTTTTGATGGAGCCCTGGAGCAGGCTGCCCTTCGCTCAGGCAGGCTCTGCGGGCTTTACCGTGGAGCTGTCTTCGTAGTCGTAGCTGTCATCCAGGTTGTGCTCGGGGTCGTTGAGCTCACCGCGCATGAAGGCGAGCAGGCGCTCGTCGGCTTCGCTGTCCTCGGCGGTAGCATCAAAGCGGTGGCGAATGACAATGCGCGCGCGCTGATGGTTGAACAGTCCGCCAATCATGAAAAAGGCGCTGCCGACCAGAAAGAGCGAGGCCAGCAGGTTATGCAGCTGGTCATGGTCCGCCACGCTGTCAAAGCCCCAGAGATAGGGGATGGAGGCGACCACGAACAGCACCGAACCCACCACGAAGGTAACGGCGGTCAGGTTCATCAGCTGCAGGGTAAGAAGGGCAGAGGCGCGAATCACCATCATGACGTTGAGACAGGCGCCGATCAGAAAGAGCACCGAGCCGATGATGAACATCCACGCGCCGATCTCGATCCAGTGCCACCAGGAGAGAAAGAACAGGCTGCCCACGGCGTAAAGCACCGTGCCGATGATGTAGACGGCCAGCGAGATGAGCTCCAGAAGCTGCGAGGGCGAGACCTTTTTGCTGCTGTGCCAGAAACGGCGCACTTCGATGACGTCATGGGCCTGAACGACCAGATAGACCAGAGAACCGACGAAGAACAGCCAGGCGCCGATATCACGGATGTGTTCAAGGCGAGGGTAGAACATCACGCTGCCGACGATAAACATCACACCGCCCAGCTCGTAGAGCACCGCGTTGATGCCTTCCCAGCGGTAGTCCTTTTTGAGATCGCTCTTGCCCCGGCCCGGGCGGGCACTTCGGGGGCGATCGGTAAATAAATGCGGCATGAAGATGGTCCTGCAGGGAAAACGCAAAGTGTGGGCGGTCGATGTCAGGTTGTATAGCGTTTAGCGCTTTTTGCCGGGTCGGCCGCCCTGACCGCGGGGCGAAGGCTTGCTGGCACCGGTCTTGCCCTTGCCGTTTGATTTGCCCTGGGGCGTTGGCTTACCGCCTGGTTTGCCATTCATTCTGCACTGCGCTGCGGGTTTGCCGCCCGGTTTGCATTGCGCTCCCGCTTTACCGCCCGGCTTGCCGCTGCTGCCGGCCTTTTGGCTGCCACCGGTGGGCTGGGGCTTGCCGGTCGGGGCGGGTTTGCTCTTGCCCTTTGAATACATTTTATCCAGCGCCGGCTTGCCAATGCCCAATGGGTCGGGCTTTTGTTTCTCTCCGGGCCTTTGCTGAGCGCTTTTGGCCCGTGGTGAGGATTTGGGCTTTGAGGCCGTCGGCTCGGCTTTGGAGCCTTCGGTCAGTTCGATGATGGTGTCGATTTCTTTGGTCGTCAGGTCGCGCCAGTCGCCGATGGCCAGTCCCTTGAGCGAGACGTTCATGATCCGGGTGCGGATCAGCTGGGTGACCTCATAACCGAAAACCTCGCACATGCGACGGATCTGGCGGTTGAGCCCCTGCACCAGTGTGATGGTGAAGACGAACGTGGAGACCTTCTCGACCTGACAGCGGCGGGTCATCTGTCCCAGAATCGGCACGCCATTTTGCATGCCTTGAATGAAGTCCTCGGTGATCGGCTTGTCGACCGTCACCTGGTACTCCTTCTCGTGGTTGTTGTCGGCGCGCAGGATGCGATTGACCAGGTCGCCGTTGTTGGTCAGAAAGATCAGTCCCTGAGAGTCCTTGTCCAGCCGGCCGATGGGGAAGATGCGCGCGCCGTGTTTAACGAACTCGACAATGTTGGCCTTCTCGCTCGACTCGGTGGTGCTGACGATCCCGACGGGCTTGTTGAGTGCAATCAGGATCAGGTCGTCTTCTTCCCGGGGTTCGATCTCCTGGCCGTTGACCGTGACCCGATCCCCCGCGACCACCTGATCCCCGGTGCTGGCGCGTCGGCCGTTGAGCCAGACCTTGCCCTGTTCAACAAAGCGGTCTGCCTCGCGGCGCGAGCACAGGCCGCTTTCGCTGATGTATTTATTGATTCGGGTCGATGTTCGTAATGGCATGGCGTTTCACAGGGTTGAAAATGATTGAGCGTGGTATCAAAAAACAGCGAGTGTTCGGGTCTTTTTTGCCTAAAGCGTGGCGGTTGGGCTCTGCTACGCTGCGCGGCAGATCAAACGTGTCGTGCGGTGACCGGCACATTTTCATCAAAGGAGCGGTCATCTCCCCATGAGCACGTCACGGGTACTCGATTTTATCAACGGCTTTCGCAACAGTATCGCCTACCTGACCAGCATCATCATCACGATCTATGTCGTGCTGGGGCTGGCCGCTGTCACGCTGGAGATCAACACCCTGCCGGGGGTTCTGGATTTTCTGGATTTTGACCAGCCCGACACGGCCCGAACGCTTTTGAGCACGCTGATGGCAGGCATGATCTCACTTCTGGTGTTCAGCTTCTCCACGGTCATGTCCGTGCTGACCCAGGCCGGCAGCAATTTCTCCAACAAGCTGGTGTTTGGCATCATGACCGAGAAGCGCCACCAGCAGGTGCTGGGGCACTATCTTGGCACCATTTTGTATCTGCTGATTCTGCTGCTGGTGCCGACCATCGGGGATACGCCGGATACCTGGCGCTCGCTGGCGGTCTATCTGGGGGCGGCCATGGTGATCAATAGCCTGGCCATGTTCGTCTTTTTCATTCATGGCACCTCCCAGTCCGTCCAAATCAATGCGATTACCCAGGGGCTGCTCGTCTCGACCCAGCTGTCGCTGGACAAGCTCAGGAAAAAACAGGCAAGCGACGAGTATCGTCATCGCCCCGACGGGTGCCAGCCCGTTACCGGTTATCCCGTCTACTCCCGCGACAGCGGCTATATCCAGGGCGTGAATTTCAGCGCACTGGCCAGAATTGCACGCCATCATGAGATTGCCATCCATCTCGGGTTCACTTTTGGCGATTTCGTGGTCAAGAAATTTCCGATTCTAGACATCGAGGCGGACGCAGCGCCGGGGGATGTGCTGGTGGACCGTATTCTGGCCTGCCTGGAATATGTCGAGGGGGAGTCCACGCGGGATCACTACGTCAACGGGCTGACGCAGCTGATGGAAGTGGCCATCAAGGCGCTGTCACCGGGGATCAATGATCCGGGTACGGCGCGGCTGTGTATTCATCAGATGACCGAGCTGCTTTCCCAGCGACTGACGCTGACGCCGCCCAACATGCTGGTGGATGACGACGGGCGCTGTCTGATTTCCTGGCATGAGGAAAGCTTCGAAAGCCTGATGTTCCGCGTCTTTGATCCCATCCTCCACTACGGCGGCCAGGACCTGAGCATCTGCCTGTCACTGTTGAAGGCCTTCAAGACAATGTCCAACTTCGCAAAAGACGATGACCATCGGGTCATTCAGGCCCACACCGACCGGGTGATCCAGCACATGGCGGACCATTTCACCGCCCCGCTGGAAGTCGCCTTTATCGAGGCGCGGCTCACCAGGGGATTGCATCGTCTGCACATCAATGTCCGTCTGCCGGAACGGTCGGCATCAAGCTGACGCCGGCCTGCCGGTTCATGGCTGCACGTCAGCAGGGGCGAAGTGCTTCTCCATCAGAATGCAGGGGCGGTTGGGGTAGTCGACCGTGCCTGCCCTACGCCAGCCGTGGCGCTCATAAAGCGTCTGCTGGTGGGTGGTGATCAGGTATAGCCGGTCTTCTCCGCGCGCGCAGGCCGCCGCCTCGACCGTCTTGATCAAACGCGATGCCAGCCCTCGGCCGCGATAGTCGGGGTGTACGAACACGGCGGCCAGCCAGGGGCGCAGGTCCGGGCGTTTCGAGCAGTCATTATCGGCAAGGCTTGCCATGCCCACCGGGTAATCGCCGTGCTGCGCCACCCAGGTCAACGGCAGGCCGCTGCCGTGGGCGGCGCTGGCAAACAGCAGGCGGGTATCTTCCAGCGTACGCGGGCTATGTACACCCCACTGGCCGTAGGCCCAGGCGCTACAAGCATCGATGAATGCTGGATGCTCGTGGAGAGGAACAATCTCGATGGACATGTTGGACAGCCGGTCAGTATCAGGGAGTTTTGATATAAACCGGTTTAGTGCAACGTGTACAGTCGTTGCCTGCCGCCGGATGGTCAGGAAACAAGCGCTGTTATTTCTTAAAACTATAGATGCTAAATAAGTTATTGTTGCTAGCTATCATAAAGTAAGTAGGACCTACCGTCGATATAACCAGTCACTCACTCCATGAGAGACATGATCATGTTGACTCGCTTGAATATCGGCACACGCCTGGGGCTGGCCTTTGGTGTTCTCACACTGCTTTTGATTGCCAGCGCTGTGGTCGGGCTGCTAGGGCTTGGCAACATGAAGGACACCGCTGACAGGGCAATCAATACGGATGCCCTGCTGGCGCAGAATGCCCTGAACGTGCAGCGTCTTGCCCTGCAGGAGCGTCGTTTTGAAAAAGATAGTTTTATCAATATCGCTACACCTGAAAAGGTGGCCGACTACCATGACAAGTGGGAAGCGTCGCGCCAGTCGCTGTCGCAGACTCTGACAGAAGGCCAGCAGCTCGCCCCGAGCGATGAGCTGCGCCAGCTCTACGTGCAGGCCGGCACGGCACTGGAGGCTTATGCCGCGGGATTTCAGGCCATTCACCAGCGCATTCTTGAAGGTGAGCTGACCGAACCAGAACAGGCCAATGCTGCCTTTGGCACTTATAAGGAGCAGGTCTACCAGCTTGAATTGCTGGCCGACCAGATCAATACCGTCGCGGCCGCTCGTCTGGACAGTGCTGATGACACCATTGCTGCTGCCCATGTCCAGACCATGGCCAGCCTGCTGACGTTTGCAGGCCTTGCCATACTGGCAGCCATTGCACTGGCATTTGTCATTACCCGTAGCATTACACGCCCTTTGAATCGCGCGGTGTACGTGGCCGAGCAGGTCGCTCAGGGCGATCTGACCCAGGAGATCATCGTCACCGGTCGTGATGAAACCGCGCAGCTGCTGATGGCGATGAAGAAGATGAACACCTCGCTCATGAATCTGGTGACCTCCATTCGCGAGACCTGCCAGAGCGTTCATGCCGGCGCCAGCGAACTCTCGCACGCCAGCCATGATCTGGCCGCCCGCACCGAGCAGCAGGCTGCCTCACTGGAAGAAACCGCGGCCAGCATGGAGGAAATCTCTTCGACGGTGAAACACAACACCGAAGCGACCCAGCGCGTCAATACACTGACCGCTGAGGCTACCGGCAGTGCCCGCAGCAGTAGCAGTGACGTAGTGCAGAGCCTGTCACTGATGAAAGAGATTGCCACGCAGTCCCAGCGCGTCAACGACATTCTGGGCACCATCGATTCGATCTCATTTCAAACCAATATTCTGGCCCTTAATGCATCGGTGGAAGCGGCTCGCGCCGGCGAACAGGGACGAGGGTTCGCCGTAGTGGCTTCGGAAGTCAGAGCGCTGGCCAATCGCAGTGCCACCTCGGCCGGTGAAATTCGCCAGCTGCTGGAAACCATGAGTCAGCGGATTACTTCCGGGGTGGTGCAGGCAGAGCGAAGTGGCAGCAGCATTGAGCAGACCCGCGGCGCCATCGAGCAGCTTGCCACGTTGATGAACGATATCGCGACCGCCTCGCGCGAGCAGGATGGTGGCGTGGATCAGGTCAATACCGCCATTGCCCAGATGGATCTGGTGACCCAGCAAAATGCGGCCATGGTCGAGGAGTCAACCGCCGCGGCCGGCATGCTGGAAGAGCAGGCCGGTCAATTACAAAAGCTTGTGGCAACCTTTCGTGTGCGGGAAACGGCAAGCGCCTGATACAAGAGGTAGCAGGCCAGCGGAAAGCTGGATATCAAAAGGCCCCGCATATGGCGGGGCCTTTCAGGGTGTATTGATCGGATAATGACAATACCTGTACGCTGCATAAGCGGTGGATGTACCGATAATAACCCTAAATACAAAAACAACAAGGCCCGCTTTCGCGGGCCTTGTTGTTCAGAGCCTCTCGGCTCGAAGGCAGTTTAACCCGAAGGTTAGTCTGCCTGGACGTTCGCAGCCTGAAGGCCTTTCTTGCCCTGAGTCACTTCGAAGGAGACCTGCTGGCCTTCCTGCAGTGACTTGAAGCCTTCAGCCTTGATTTCGGAGAAGTGTACGAAAAGATCGTCACCGCCGTCAGAAGGAGAGATAAAGCCGAAACCTTTAGCGTCGTTGAACCACTTGACTGTGCCAGTAGACATATTCGAATTTCCTTGCGCATAAAGCGCTATAAAAAGTGACCGGGTGTTGCCCCAGATAAAGCAGGTAAAACAAGGGGGATAAAACCAGGCTACCGAAGGACTTCGAGTGCAACTGACTATATTCGACTTGCTAACCAACTGAGATCATCGTGGCATGCTAACGGGGGCAGGGTCAATCAAACGTTCGAAAAGAATTTACCTCCGCCAGCAATCAACCACCACGAGGCTTCTAGACACTCAGGCCTCGTGCCCACTGTTGACGGCCCCGGCCATCATTCGATGGTGTAGATGAAATCTTCCCGGTCGCGGCGCACCTTCGCGCGTCCGGCGCCCGGGTCACGCTCGGTGTCACGATAGCCCAGTGCCATGATGACCACGCTTTTAAGCCCCTTTTCACGCAGGCCGAGTGCCTTATCCAGCCTGTCCGGATAAAAGCCTTCCATCGGCGAGGCGTCAACCTTCTCGAGCGCGGCGGCACTCAGCGCCACGCCCATGCCGATATAGGCCTGGCGTGCTGCCCATTCAAGACACGCCTCGTGGCTGCCCTTTTGATCCATCACGCCCTTGACCATGTCGCGAAAGCCGTCGAGCGAGCTTTCCTCGACGCCCCGGGTGTGGGCCATATGAGCCACGTGCTCATCGACCTGCGCCTTGAAGTCGCGATCATGGACGGCGAAGACCAGCAGATCGGAGCCCTCGATCACCTGCGGCTGCGGGGCAGCGTCTTCATGCAGGCGTGCGCGCAGATCCTGGCTTCTGACATGCACCAGCGACCAGGGATGCAGACCGAAGGAGGAAGGCGCCAGCCGGGCGGCTTCCATGATCCGTTCGAGCGTCTCCTCGGGCACCTGCTCACCATTCAGGCGCTTGGCGGCGTACCGCCAGTGAAGGGCATCGTTCAGTGACATGTCGTGGACTCCTTGCGGTGATTAAACAGGCCCTGCTCGGGTGTGGCACAGGGTGACACTGGCTCACGCGAAAAGGCCCCGCCGGCGCAGTGCACCGGCAGGGCCTTCGACACAGGGGACGGGGTTCAGTGTAGCTGACCGAACCTTTCGAGACGATCGCGCAGCGCCTGCTCCGGACCGATCAGATCGATCAGCTCGGCCTCGGTAAGCTCGATGTCACGATGTCGTGCAACGATGCTCGAGTAGTCCTCGCCATCGGCGAGTGCCTGCTCGACCAGCAGGGAGAGTTCCTTTCGGTCGTTGATGGCGGCCGGGTCAAAGCTCTGACGATTACGCTCTTGCTGAACACGCTGCTCGCGCCGGCAGCGCAGTAACAGATTGTCGGTAATAAAGGGGGCGCTCATGGCTCTATCCTTTGGAAGGCGTACTCCACCATGCTGTTGTGAAGAAGCGGCGCTGTCCATTCGGCCTTGGACGTATCACCAAAGGTCTCACGCCGCCTCCGATACGAAAGCTTCGTTACCGGATCGACGCCTCGCCGATCTCCTCCAGCAGCGCCTCCCGAAACGCCAGAAGCCGTGCATGACGCTGCGTCGCCAGCTGTTGGCCGGTGGCGGTCTGAAATCCCTCCTTGAGCGTCAAAAGTTTGGTCTCGAAGTGATCCAGCGTGAAACGCTGATCATCCAGTGCTCGGTTGGTGGCCTGCGGGTCGAACGGGTCATACAGCGCGCTGCCCATCTGCCCGGCCGTATAGAAACAGCGCGCCACACCCAGCGCGCCCAGCGCATCGAGCCGGTCGGCGTCCTGCAGGACTCTGGCCTCCAGCGTTTGTGGTTCGATGCCCGCCGAGAAGCTGTGCGCCTCGATGACATGTCTAACCGCATCGATGCGGGCGGTTTGCCAGCCAAGCGCAGTGAGGATACGGCCGCCCTGCTCGGCGGCCAGCCGTGAAGCCTGTGCCCGGCGCGGATCGTTTTTGGGCACATGGACGCCATCATGCAAGAGGGTCGCGGCCAGCAGCAGTTCGCGGTCGCCGCCTTCCACGGCGGCAATGCGCTGCACGTTGCGCCACACCCGTACCAGATGCGCCAGATCGTGGGCGCCATCAGTGTCATCAGGCAGATGGGCCAGCAGAGACTCGGCCAGCGCCTGATGCGGAGCGAAAAGAGAAGAAGACATGGCCGTCGTGCCTACATCAGTCGGGTGCCCAGCGGCACGTCCTGATCCGGTACGCACAGCGCCACGGCGCCGTCGGCGTTGTGAAAGCCGGTGACCAGGCACTCCGACATGATCGGGCCGATCTGTTTGGGCGGGAAGTTGGTCACCGCCACCACCAGCCGGCCCACCAGCGTTGCCGGGTCATACAGCTCGGTGATCTGCGCACTGGACTTGCGCACGCCGATCTCGGGGCCGAAATCCACCTGCAGGACATAGGCCGGCCGGCGTGCCTTTTCAAACACTTCGGCCTGTGTGATGCGCCCCACGCGCAGTTCCACCTTGGAAAACTCTTCCCAGCTCAGTGTCGACACTGATGGCTCCTTTCGTGTTTTGCACAATCTGATCTGCGCCATTGGTCGTAATAAACGTTCAAGTCCTACAACTTTGGCAGTTCCATTGGCGTCTGTATTGACGACATTGGTCGTCTTTTCAATGACCTGGCAAAGGACATAACCAGTTGGATATAGCTTGTTGGTTAGGCCGCTATTAGTGAAACACTTGCATATCTTCTTATGCTCGAGTGATCGAACCAATCGGTCCGCTGCCCGGGAATTTGTCCGCTGTGGCGGTCAAGGTGCGCCGCGCTCACGCAGGAGAACAACATGAAAAAGGGCAGCATCAGCATTGTCGAAAAGATCGGCTTTGGCATGGGGGACGCCGGCAACAACATGACCTTTGCCGCCGTGGTCATGTATCTCTCCTATTTCTACACCGACGTCTACGGCATTTCCCCGGCGGTGGTCGGCACCATCTTTTTGTCGATGCGCTTTGTCGATGCCATTACCGACCCGATCATGGGCGCGATTGCCGACCGTACCCGCAGCCGCTGGGGGCGCTTCCGCCCCTGGATTCTGTTCATTCCGGTACCGCTGGCCGTGGCCTGTGTGCTGATGTTCACCACCCCGGACTGGTCGGATCAGGGCAAGATCATCTATGCCTTTGTCACCTATGCGGTGATGTCGCTTTTGTATACCGCGGTCAATATTCCCTACTGCGCGCTGGGTGGCGTGGTGACCAGTGACCACCGCGAGCGGGTGTCGTGTCAGTCGTGGCGTTTTGTGCTGGTCGGCGTGGCTTACCTGATTCTCAACTCGACGTTGATGCCACTGGTGGAATGGTTCGGCGAGGGCGATCAGGCGCGCGGCTTTCAGATCACCATGGGGCTGATGTGCGTGATTGCACTGTTCATGTTCGGCTTCTGTTTTGCCACCGTGCGTGAACGCGTTCAGCCGGTTGAAAACACCTCCCACGGGCTGATCACGGATCTGAAAACGCTGGCGGCCAACCCCAAGTGGCGCCAGGTACTGGCGATTACCTTCCTTCAGGCCTTTCAGTTCTTTCTGCGTCAGGGCGCGGCGATTTACTACGCCACCTGGGTGCTGGGCCTGGGTGCGGCCGGTATCTCGATTTTTGTCACCTCCGGGGTGTTCGGCGGCATGGCGGGTACGGCCATCTCGCCGCTGCTGACGCGACACTCGACCAAACTGCGGGTGTTCATTCTCAGCTCGATTGCGCTGGTCGCGGCCTGTGTGGCGCTCTATTTCGTGCCGGCCGATCAGGTGTTTCTGGCAGCGTTTGTGGTTCTGCTGATCAATATTTTTCACGGCATCGGCACCCCCATCGCCTGGGCCTTCATGGCCGATGCCGAAGACTACGGCGAATGGCAGAGCGGCTATCGCAATACCGGGGTCTCCTTTGCCGGCAACCTTTTTTTCCTCAAACTCGGACTGGCAGCCGCCGGTGGCCTGGTCGGCTTCATGCTGTCGATGGGCGGTTATGTAGGCGGTGCCGAGGGTCAGAGCGAGTCGGCGCTGACCATGATCGTGCTGCTCTTTACCCTGATTCCGGCGGTGGTGAGTGTTCTGATGACGCTGGCCGGCTGGCGCTTCGGGCTGGATGACGCCGAGATGGACCGCATTCGCGTTGATCTTGAGGCGCGTGCCGGGGACCGCTCGGGTGAGACCCCGGGTGAGACCGCGGCAAGAGATACCCACCGTGGCGCCCGTCCGGCGACCACCTGACCATGACTCCAACCCTGACCCTGAACTCTGAGCTTTCACTGCTGACCGGGAGAATCCCATGCAGACCCGTGTGACCCTGCACCGCGACTTTGTCACCAGCATCATCGATGGGCGTCTCTACAGCGCCTTTCTGGAACACATGGGCCGCGCCATCTATGGCGGCATCTATGAGCCCGGCCATCCGCAGGCTGATGCCAATGGCTTTCGTCAGGACGTCCTGAAAATGGTGCGTGAGCTGGCGCCGCCGCTGGTGCGCTATCCGGGCGGCAACTTTGTCTCGGCCTACAACTGGGAAGACGGCATCGGCCCACGTGAAGAGCGCCCGGTGCGCCTGGATCTGGCCTGGCACAGCCGCGAGTCCAACCAGATCGGCATTCACGAATTTGCCGACTGGTGCGAGCAGGCCGGCATCGAGATGATGCTGGCGGTCAATCTGGGCTCGCGCGGCATTGATGAGGCGCGCAATTTCCTGGAATACGTCAACCATCCCGGCGGCAGCGCCTGGAGTGATGAGCGCATTAAAAACGGTCGCAAGGATCCCTGGAATGTGCGGCTCTGGTGTCTGGGCAACGAGATGGACGGCCCCTGGCAGATCGGGCACAAGACGGCCGCCGAATACGGCCATCTGGCCAACGAAACCGGCAAGGCGCTCAAGGCCTACGACCGCTCGCTGGAGCTGGTCGCCTGTGGCTCCTCCAATCCGGGCATGGCCAGCTATCCCGAGTGGGAAGCCACCGTGCTGGATCACTGCTACGAGACGGTCGACTACATCTCGCTGCACATGTACTTCACCAACCACGAGGATCAGCTCGGCGACTATCTGGCGATCGCCGAGCAGCTCGACCGCTATATCGTCTCGATTGCCGGGGTCATCGACTACATCAAGGCCAAAAAGCGCACCCGCCATCAGGTCCATATCTGCTTTGACGAGTGGAACGTCTGGTATCACAGCGTCCAGCAGGACCGCCGCGTGCTGGAAGGCACCGAGTGGAACTTTGCGCCGCCGATTCTGGAGGATGTCTATAACGTTGAGGATGCGCTACTGATCGGCTGTGTGCTCAACACCTTCATTCGCCGTTCGGATCGGGTACGCATCGCCTGTATGGCCCAGCTGGTCAACGTGATCGCGCCGATCATGACCGAGACCGGCGGCGATGCCTGGCGCCAGACCATCTTCTATCCGCTGATGTTTGCGTCGCGCTACGGCCGTGGCAAGGCGCTGCAGCTGGCCGTGGATGGCCCCACCTATCAGACCCGCGAGCTTGATGACGTGCCGTGCCTGGATATTTCGGCCGTCCACGATGAAGAGGGCGGGTTCGTGACGCTCTTTGCCGTCAATCGTCATCAGAAGGAAGCGCTGGATCTGAACGTGGCCCTGCATGGCTTTGAAAATGCCCGCCTGGTCGAGCACCAGTGCCTGAACCATCCGCAGATGAAAGCCATCAACACCGCCAGCCAGCCGGATCAGGTGCGTCCGATCGCGGGTGACGGTGTAGGCGTTGAGGAAGGCGCGCTCAAGGGCAACCTGGCGCCGCTGAGCTATCACATGATTCGGCTCTCGGTGGGCGCCTGACGCCGCCAGCGTCATTCGCATTTGAATCGTGCCTTGAGCCGGCGTCGCCATTGCGATGCCGGCTTTTTTGAGTCAGGCCGCCGCCGGGGCAGTGGCTTCCCTGGCACCGAGTGCCCGGATCGCTTCCTTGCCACGTACGGTCAGGTCGCTGATGAAGTGACCCTGGTCGCGCATCTCGAACGGATAGCAGCGCAGCTCGATGTGCGTGCCGATCTCGGCCTGCTCGACGAAGACGATGATCGGCTTGTCATAGCACAGCCACGCACTGGTCAGCGCCACATCGCGCAGCGCGGCGCGCATGCGCTGGGCATCAAAGTGAGGGGCCAGGTAGAAATCGACCACGCACATCAGCGTGCGCTCACCGTCGTTGGAGTTGGCAATGTTGCTGTCCCAGAGCTTCAGATTGGGCACCGTGATGATGTCATCGTGCAGGGTACGAAGCGTGATGGCACGCATGCCAACCGAGCGCACTTCGCCGTAATCACTGCCGACCTTCACCCAGTCGCCGGCTCGCCACGGCCTTTCAAACTGAGCCACAAGCCCGGCGATCAGGCTGCTGATGTAGTCCTTGAAGGCAAAGCCAACGGCCACACTGACCGCGCCGGCGATCACCAAAAAGTTCTCCACGGTGACCTTGAACACCAGCGGTATGATCCAGGCCACCGCAAACGCTGTGGCCATCAGCCGAAAGATCGGGACGGCACCCAGTAGCCAGAGCCGCATCCGGTTGGGGCCACGCTCTGCCATCCAGGGCAGGGCGCGCTTGACCAGCGAGACGGCCATCCAAGTGGCCAGAATGATCAGGGCGATATTGATAAAGTGGATGTCGCCGATGTCGCGAATCATCTGCGCCGCTTCGGGAGACTCCGAGACCTGCTGTGACATGAAAGTTTCTCCTTGCGGGATACCCCGCCCTTGAGCCAATGCGGTGGCTCAACCACGGCGCCCTGCTTTTGACTCAATGGTTCTGGCTCAACTGTTTTGAGTCAGCGGTTTTAAATCAATAGTCATCGAGCGGAAAACCGGCCGTGGCCAGACCGTCGCGAATGGCCGGATAGGCGGCCGGGCGGCAATGGTAGCGACCGTTTTTTTTCCCGATAAAGCCGGCGCGGTGCAGTGCATGGCGCATGCCACTGGAGCCGGGGTCGGGCAGCACGCACTCAAGTTCCTGGACGCTGAGGCTGTCGTGAATCAACAGCGCCTGCAGGATCAGTAGCGCTTGGGTGCCATCGCTGCCGGGCAGCGAAAATTCCTCCAGCGCGACCACCCAGAGCGTCTGTTGATCATCGTCGCTGTGATCATTGTCTTCAACATCGCTGGCCTTTTTAAGACTGCGCTGCCAGATATGCCAGGCCACCCAGGCTATCCCGCGACTGCGGGCGGCCAGCGTTTCGAAATATTCCTCGCGTGGTTTGTCCTTCCTGTTGACGGCAAAGATATTCTTGCCATTGCTGCTCAGGCGAAAACGGGTGCCTTCAACGGCCTGCTGTCTGACAATGTCGGCAAGCCAGCGACGCAGGCGCGGTTCATCGAAGGGTTTGAAAGTCATCGGTTCTGGCAAAATCAGATGGGCATCGACCGCCTTGCATAAAAATGCCCAGGCCCAGCTGCTGCAGCCAATCACGCAGTGACGCTCAAGACCGGCCAGCGATTCCAGCAGTGCGCGGATCAGGCCCAGGCCGCTGCGATGGCGCAGAAACCAGTCTTCCAGCCGCGGGATAACGAGCACGCCATCACCGGAAAGGTCCAGTGTCTGCTCGGGGGTATCGGTCAGCAGGGCATCCCGTGTCGGCGGGTCGAGCATCTCATGGTGACCTCGCCGTGCCCACTGTGACAGTAGATCCTGCTCATCGCACGGTGGCAGCACGACCGGGGTGATCCAGCGTCCGGGCGTGGGGTCGGTGGCCCAGTCGGCCAGCGTCTCGTCCAGCTCTGTCATCAAGGGCGTGTAAACCGGCGGTGCGGCCATGTCAGTGAAGCCCCCGGTACTGTCATCGAGGCGGTCTTCGGCAATGAAGGGGCGATCGTCACTGCGCGTCAATAGCGCGCGCAGCCGTATCATGGCCATTTTGACCGCGGCACGCTCGGGCCAGGCCGGGAGCGCGAGCTCCTTTAACGGCACCAGCGGATGGGGCTCGGGTGGGGGCGTGGTACGGATCATGACAGAAAAGGCGCTCCTGCAGCCGGGGTCGGTAACGGGACGAAACGTAACGCCCTGTTACTTTATAGCGCAGGTTGGGCATTCAGGCGATGCTACAGAAAAGCCTGAAGGGACATGGGCGCATAAAGATGCTCGTACAGGATGGCGCTCCCGAGTGCCATAAGCAGCACGCCGCCGGCGATTTCGGCGCGCTGGCCAACCACGTTGCCCAGCATCATGCCTGTGGTCACCATGACCATGGTGGTCACACCGATGGCCAGTGCCGCCAGGGTGATATTGACGTCGAAAAAGGCCAGACTGATGCCGATCACCAGTGCATCGATGCTAGTGGCCAGCGCTGTCAGCATCAGCATGCCCAGCGGCTGACGCGACGACGGCGACGGGTCGTCGTTCTGGGTCATGCCGGCGTAAATCATGTGCGCCCCGAGTCCTGTCAGTAATACAAAGGCGATCCAGTGATCCCACTGCGCGATCATCTGCGCTGCCGCCATGCCAAGTCCCCAGCCGATGATCGGGGTAATCCCTTCGATGGTGCCAAACAGCAGTCCGGTACGAAGGGCGTTTGATAACCCTGGGCGGGCGGTGCCAGCGCCCTTGCCAATGGCGGCGGCAAAGGCATCGGTGGACATGGCAAGGGCAAGAAAGGCAAGGGCAGCGGGGCGCATAAAAACCAGGACGGTCGAAACCGTTTGTCATGAAGCAATGACCCGAGCGGGCAGGGCGGTCGAAAATGAGCCGCGATAGTGCCTGTGGATTTTAAAAATATCAATTAAAACAGGTATTTATAAACAAAGGGTAAAAGTTTTCCACAAAGGAGGATTACTTTACCGCGGTTGTTTTCAGGTCTGGATGGTCGGGTCACGGGAAGTTGATGCTGAAAATGGCGTAAGATGTTCGCCCATTTGCACTTTCCAGACAGGACAATCGAATGTCAGCACTGCCCCATTGCCCCTCCTGTGACGCCGACTATACCTATGAAGACGGTGCCATGTTCGTGTGCCCCATGTGTGGCCATGAGTGGGCGCAGGAAGGTGAGGCCCCTGCCAGTGAAGAGGGCGCGAGTGTTCGCGATGCCAACGGCAATGCACTGGTCGATGGCGATACGATCACGGTGATCAAGGATTTGAAGGTCAAGGGCTCGTCGCTGGTCGTCAAGGTCGGCACTCGGGTGAAAAATATTCGCCTGGTCGACGGCGATCATGACATCGACTGCAAGATCGACGGTATTGGCCCCATGAAGCTCAAGTCCGAGTTCGTTAAAAAGGCCTGATGCCTGGACATTGGCTCTTGCATTACACATGAAAGGGTCGCCTCGAGAGGCGGCCCTTTTGTATGAAGAGGCGGCCACTCTTGTATCGAGTGGTGGACGTCAAAGTGCGATGGAAGAGCTGGGCTTGTCAGCATCGGGAACCAATAAAAGTTCTCCATCGGTATGTTTCACGTGAAACATCACTGGCAGAGAGAGGCAACACAACGGATGACGCCGCGCCCATGGCCCGTATAATGCGCGCTCTTATGCCTTTTATTTATTGAAAGGCGTTTTTTTATGGCAACCGGTAGCAGAGCGTCATGAGCAAAACGTCATCCGATGGTCCGGACATTCCGGAGCCCCGCGGCACGTCCCGCGATTTCAAGCGCAGCATGCAGTCACGCCACCTGGTGATGCTGTCACTGGGCGGTGTGATCGGCACCGGGCTTTTTCTGAGTTCGGGCTATACCGTTAATCAGGCCGGCCCCATGGGGGCAATTCTGGCCTACCTGATCGGCGGCGTGGTCGTCTATCTGGTGATGATGTGTCTGGGCGAACTGTCCGTGCACATGCCCGAGACCGGGGCCTTCAGCGCCCACGCCACACGCTATATCGGCCCGGGTACCGGCTACACGGTGGCCTGGCTTTACTGGCTGACCTGGACGGTGGCGTTGGGTTCGGAGTTCACCGCCTCGGGGCTATTGATGGCGAAGTGGTTTCCGGACGTGCCGATCTGGATCTGGAGCGCGCTCTTTGCGCTGATCGTCTTTCTGACCAATGCCTTCACGCCGAAGATCTTTGCCGAGACCGAGTTCTGGCTCTCGCTGATCAAGGTCGCCACCGTGGTGATTTTTATCATCGTCGGCGGCGCGGCGATCTTTGGTCTGGCCGGGCCGGAAGGGCAGCCGGCCCCGATGTTTCACAATCTCACTCGGGAAGGCTTTTTTCCCACCGGGGTGATGCCGATTCTGGTCACCATGCTGGCGGTCAGTTTTGCCTTCTCCGGCACCGAACTGATCGGCATTGCGGCAGGGGAAACCGAGGATCCGGAAAAGAACGTGCCGCTGGCCATTCGGGCCACGCTCTGGCGGCTGGTGGTGTTTTTCGTCGGCACCATTGTGGTCATTGCCGCGATGCTGCCGCGTGAACAGGCCGGCCTGGTCGAAAGCCCGTTCGTGACGGTCTTTGCCATGACCGGCATCCCCCATGCCGGTGACATCATGAATTTCGTCATCATCACGGCGCTGCTGTCGGCCGCCAACTCGGGGCTCTATGCCGCCTCGCGCATGCTGTGGTCGCTGGGCGAGCAGCGCACCCTGCCGTCAGTATTTGCCCGTGTGACCCGCGGCGGCATTCCGCTTAACGCGCTGCTGTTCAGTATGCTGGGCGGGCTTCTGGCGCTGCTCTCCAGTGCCTTTGCCCCGGACACGCTTTATCTGGTGCTGGTCTCGATCTCGGGCTTTGCCGTGGTGGCGGTATGGATGAGTATTGCTGTCAGCCAGATGTGCTTTCGCCGTCAGTTTGTGCGCGGCGGCGGTGATCCGGCAACGCTCGGCTACCGTGCGCCTTTCTATCCCTGGGTGCCGCTGGGGGCCTTTATTGCCTGTCTGCTCTGCTTTGTCGGGATCGCCTTTGACCCGACCCAGCGCATCGCCCTCTACTGCGGTATTCCCTTTATCGCCGTGTGCTATCTGGCCTTTTATCTGACCGACCCGCGCCGCAAGGGCGGGGCCGATTCCTCTGCCGTGAAGGAGACCTCATGACCACGACCGTTGATCCCATTGCCCGGGCCCTGCTGGATCATCCGCTGTTGATCGTGGATGGGGCGCTGGCCACCGAACTGGAAGCGCGGGGCTGTGATCTCAACGACAGCCTCTGGTCGGCACGCGTGCTGGCAGAAAATCCCGAGCTGATCCGTCAGGTGCATCTGGACTATTTCAGGGCCGGCGCCGATATCGCCATCACGTCGAGCTATCAGGCCACTATCGAGGGCTACATGTCGCGCGGCATGAGCGAAGCCGAGGCACTCGAGCTGATCACGCGCTCGGTGACTCTGGCCGTTAAGGCGCGCGACGACTTCTGGCGCGAGGCGGGCCACGAGGGCCGGCCGAAACCGCTGGTCGCCGCCTCGGTCGGGCCCTACGGGGCATATCTGGCCGACGGCTCGGAGTATCGCGGCCACTATGATATTGACGAGGCCGGTCTGGTGGACTTTCACCGCGCCCGCATGGCCACACTGGCGGCCGCCGGTGCCGATGTGCTGGCCTGTGAAACCCTGCCGTCACTGATCGAGGCGAAAGCGCTGGTCACGGTGCTGCGTGAATTCCTTGGCATGAGCGCCTGGATCACCTTCACGGCCCATGATGGCGAGCACATCAGCGAAGGCACGCCGATTGCCGAGTGCGCTCGCTGGCTCAATGATCAGCCGCAGGTGGCGGCCCTGGGCGTGAACTGCACCGCGCTTGAGCATATTCCGTCGCTGCTTGAACAGATGTCCGGGGCCACCGACAAGCCGCTGATCGTCTATCCCAATTCGGGCGAGACCTATGACGCCACCAGCAAGACCTGGCAGGGCGCCTGCGACGCCGCTCATGGCCCGGGATTCGGCGAGCAGGCCGCGCAGTGGTATGCGCGTGGCGCGCGTTTGATCGGCGGGTGCTGTCGCACCACACCCGAAGATGTTCGCGCCATTTCGGCCTTTCGCGCCGGGCTTTGATTTGTCGAGCACCTGAGTGATGATAATGCCCGCCCATCGGCGGGCATTTTTTTGACATGTCATCGACTGTCTGGACCGCAGGGCTGCAATAAAGGGGCTACGCTTTCGGGCAGGCATACCGAATTCAAGTTAGATCAGGAGTCATTGTCATGAAGTCATATCGCGTGCTGGCCCTTTTACCGCTGGCAGCCCTGCTAAGCGCCTGCGGTGATGCCAAAGAGGCCACCGAGGGCAACTTCCGCTCCGCGTTGCAGGACGATGTTGGCAACATGGGGCCGGCCGTCTGCCTGGAAGCGCCAGCACCGCGCATGCCGTTCGTGATGGATCCGCGTGTCGTCAGTCAGCACCCCGAGCTGGCCGACCGCGCCAAGCGTGCCGATGCGCTGGCCAGGGCCGGCCTGCTTGAGCGTGAAGACCTGAGCGATGGCCGCCAGCGTTACACGCTGACCAGGGAGGGTCGCGACCTGTATGCCCGTGAGGATGGGCTCGAGCAGGGTGGTTTCTGCTTTGGCAAGGTCCGCATTGAAGGCGTCGATAACTTCACACCGGCTCAGGCCATCGACGGCGGCTATACCGTGTCGCACGTGCGCTACAGCTACAAGATTAATGACCTGCCGGACTGGGCCGAGGAAGACAGCCTGCAAAAGGCCTACAAGGGCGGGCTCGAAGGTCTTGATGCTCTCCAGCACAAACGCGCGATGATGATTCTGACCAATAATGGATGGCAGACCGAGCGTCGCTTTGCCGAGTAATCACGAACCCTTGCGTCAAAAAGGCGACCCCACGGGGTCGCCTTTTTCATGGCGGATAGCGTCTTGAAGGCTGCCTGTTTCAGCCGTGCCAGCCACTCGCCTGTGCAACGACCAACAGCACCACGGCAATCAGTACCCAGAGCCCGAACAGCGGCAGAAAAAAGCGTACCCACTTCTGCCAGGGCACACCGGCGAGTGCCAGCGTGGCCATGAAGTAGCCAGAGGTCGGGTAGAGAATGTTGCCGATGCCGTCGCCCAGTTGATAGGCCAGCACGGCCGTCTGGCGGGTGACGCCCACCACATCGGCCAGTGGGGCCATGATCGGCATGGTCACCAGCGCCTGGCCGCTGCCCGAGGGCACCACAAAATTGAATCCAAGCTGCGCGATATACATGCCCAGCGCCGACAGCGCCGTGGGCAACCCGCCGACCAGATGGCCCAGCGCGTGGACCATGGTGTCGAGCACCTGACCATCTTCAAGCACCACGGCCACGGCGCGGGCAATGCCGGCGATCATGGCGCCCATCAGTACGTCGCGAAAGCCCTCGTTGAAGCCCTCGCAGATCTCGTCGACCTTGAGTCCGGCGACCAGACCGGCCGCAATGCCCATGACGATAAAGAGCCCGGCCATTTCCGACATGAACCAGCCGCGCCCGAGCACGCCATATACCAGCACGCCAAACAGGGCGAGCGTCACCGCGATACAGAGCTTCTGACGCCCGGTGGCGGGTGCCGTGACGTCGTTGAGGGCGTGCTGATAACGCGCGCGCTTTTGCTGCTCATCAACCTCGTCATGGACCAGGCTTGCCTCGGGGTTGTCACGCACGCCCCTGGCATAGCGAATGACCCAGAGTACCGCAACGGCCAGCATGGCCAGCAGCGCGACCAGGCGCAGACCATATCCGGAGTAGAGCGGCAGGCTGGAAAGCTGCTGCGCCAGCCCCGTGTTGATCGGGTTGATGACGCCGGCGGCAAAGCCGGCCGTGGTGGCGCACAGCGCGATGGCGGCGGCCGTTACCGAGTCAAAGCGCAGCGCAATCAATAGCGGCAGGATCACCGGCACATACACCAGCGACAGCTCCTGGGTGCCGATGATGGTGGCCAGCCCGCCGAACAAAACCATCAGCACCGGAATGACCCAAAGGCTGCGCCCGGCAAAGTGGCGGGTCAGGTGATCCACCCCCAGCTCGATGATGCCGGTGCGCCTGAGCACGGCAAACATGCCGCCAATCAGCAGGGTGAAAAACACCACCTCGCCGGCGCCGAGCAGCCCGCGCGGAATGGACAGCAAAAGCTCGGTTGGCCCGGCAGGGCTGGGCGTCACCCAGTGAAAGGACGCCGCATCGATGGTGGTGCGGCCATTGGGGCCGGGCACGGTGTCGTAGGCGCCGGCCGGAATCAGCCAGGTGGCCAGACCTGCCAGCAGGATAAAGATGAAAAGAATGGCGTAAATATGCGGAATCTGAAACGAACGTTTCTTTGGCGGACGTGCCGATGCGTTCCGGGAAGGCGTTTGTGACATGGTGGATGGCTCGTTGTTCTTGGTTGGCGTCAGGGCAGCCCCTGTGGCTGCCGCAATTCCGATAGTTTCACAACTGGCCACCAGACGAAAGTCGGCGACAAATGGGGGGCCCGCCCGTCATGCCGCCTACAGCAGAAAGTTGATACCGATGACCAGCAGCAGTGCAGCAAACAGGCGCTTTAACAGCGTCGGTGACAGGCGATGTGCCAGACGCACGCCAATGCGCGCCGATGCCATGCTGGTCAGCGCAATCCCCAGTACGCCGGGCAGGTAGACATAGCCGATGCTCCAGGCGGGCAAATCGGCATGGCCATGACCGAACCACATGAACGACAGGGCACCGGCAATGGCGATCGGCAGGCCACAGGCCGCCGAGGTGCCGACGGCCTGCTGGGCCGGCAGGTTGCGCCACAGCAGAAAGGGCACGGTCAGCGAGCCGCCGCCGATACCAAAGATGGCCGAGGCCCAGCCGATAATCGTCCCTCCACCGACCAGCCACGATCTGCCCGGCGGTCGATACGCCGTGCCGCCGCCTTTCGGGCGCAGGTTGAAGGCGATCTGAATCGACATGGCGATGGCAAAAAGCCCGATCACGGTCTGCAGGTCACTGCCGGGAATCCACGACGCGGTCAGGGCGCCCAGCGCGCAACCGCCCACGATGCCGATGCTCATCCAGCCCACCAGTGGCCAGCGCGTGGCGCCCATCCGGTGGTGACCATGAATCGAGTTAAGCGAGGTGAACACGATGGTGGCCAGTGATGTCCCTACCGCCAGGTGGGTCATGACCGTGGGATCCACGCCCTGCAGGGTAAAGCTGTAAATCATGACCGGAACGATGATCAGGCCCCCGCCGACCCCGAAAAGCCCGGCCAGAATGCCTGCCACGATGCCAAGTGCCATATAGAGAAGAAAGATCATGCGAAGTCCAGGGTCATTGGGAGTACAGCGTCATCGTGCGATGGAGACCGGCCCGGCATCGGCCGGGAATGTCGACAAGCATAGTGCCTTGAGAGGCGATGCTGTAGTGGTCACGGCTCGCCCGCCTGAACCCCTCTATGCTCAAGGGCGTATGACGGCATTGGCGCGATGGGTCTGGCGCGTCCACAGTAAGATTAATCCATATCTATCTTTTTCATGTGCGCGCCGGCAAAACCAACTTGCACGATGGTCGGCCTGCGCCCTCGGCATCGGTTGGCGACACATGGAATGTGACGTTTTATATCAAGGAAATGTGTGTTGATGAGCAAAAGACAGGTTGCCAATCCCGAACGAGAAGAAGGGTTTGCCCCGCTGGGTGATTACGCCGCCATCGGCGAGGGCCGCTCGGTGGCGCTGATTGCACTGGATGGTGCCATTGACTGGTGGTGTGCGCCGAGCATGGATTCACCGCCGCTGTTTGATCGTCTGCTCGAGCCTGAAGTGGGTGGTTACTTCTTGCTAACCCCGCGTGATGAGTACCGCGTCGAGCGACAATATCGAAAAAACAGCAACGTGCTGGAGACCACCTTTATCACCAGTGATGGCAAGGCCCGCGTCACCGAGTCGATCAACAGCAATACCGCCGGGCGACTGCCCTGGTGTGAGCTGGCGCGACGTGTGGAAGGGCTTGAGGGCGAGGTCACGTTTGATATCTGCTTTCATGCCGGCACCCGCACCGAAACGGTCAGCCCCTGGCTACAGACGACGCCCATGGGTCGGGTCTATAACGTTGGCCATCTGATGGCGATGCTGCGCTGCTCCGAGGATGTGGAGATCAGCGAATGCTGCGACCGATACACCCGGGGCACGCTTACCACGCGTGAGGGTGAACGCTCGATGGTGGCGCTGCTGGCGACCGAGGGCCAGCCGCTGGCGGTGCCCTCGATCGAGAGCATCGATGGGCGTATCGAGGTCAGCGATTTTGCCTGGCGCGACTGGATCGAAAAGCTCGAGTTTCACGGCGAATATCCCGAATGGGTCTATCGCTCGGCGCTGGCACTCAAGTTTCTGCTCTACTCCCCCAGCGGCGCCATTGCTGCGGCCGCGACCACCTCACTGCCCGAGCGCCTTGGCGGTGACAAGAACTATGACTACCGCTACGCCTGGGTGCGCGACGCCTGCATGGTGATCAAGGCGTTTGTGCATGCCGGCGCCATCGAGGAGTCCCAGGCGGCCTTTTCGTGGCTGACCCAGACGATTCGTCGCCACGGGCCCAATATGCGGGTGTGCTACACGCTCACGGGCGATCTGATCCCGGCCGAGACGTATCCGCCCGTGACCGGCTACAAGCACTCGCAGCCGGTGCGGGTGGGTAACAATGCCCGCGATCAGATCCAGCTCGGCATGTATGGCGACATGCTCGCCACGGCGGCGCTGTTTATTGATGCCGGCCACATCATCGATATCGATACTGCCAGGCTGCTGGGCGATCTGGCCAACCAGTGCGCCGATCGCTGGCGGGTGCGCGATGCCGGCATCTGGGAGCTGCCTGGTGACTACAGACACTACACGCATTCCAAGATGGCCTGCTGGCTGGCGCTGACGCACGCGGTACAGCTGGCTGAAGAGGGCCACATCGAAGCCACCTGGAAAACGCGCTGGGAGCGGGAGCGAAACCGCATCGCCGAGTGGATCGAGACGCACTGCTGGTCCGAGGCCCGCGGGGCCTATGTCTTTTACGAAGGCGTGGAAGGGCTGGACGCGGCGCTGTGCCTGACCCACCGCTTTGGCGCCGAGGTCAATCGCGAGCGCATGCTCTCGACCTATCGCGCCATTCGTCAGGAACTGGGCCGCGGCTCGCTGATCTATCGCTACTCCGGTGCCCATGAAGAAGAAGGTGCCTTTGTCGCCTGCTCCTTCTGGATGGTTGAGGCGCTGGCGGCGCTGGGGGAAAAGGAGGAAGCCCGCACGCTGATGGATGAGGCGCTCGAGGCCACCAACGGTAACCTGGGGCTTTTGACCGAAATGGTCGATCCTTCGACCGGCGAGCATCTGGGCAATGTGCCTCAGGGGCTCAGTCACCTGGCCCAGATCTGCGCGGCCAATGCGCTCTCCGGTCGCACGCTGGAGGATGCGCACTACTAGAGGTGCACTTTTGGATGAGCGCTACTGGCGGGGTCATGACCGAGCGCGTGAGCGGCGACAGACCCGGGCCAGCGGTGCCATCATGGCCATGAATAACAACAGCCACTCAATCAGGAGTAAAGGGGACATGCTCAAGAAGGGCGTTTTGTGTGCCACCTGCGGCGTACAGTATGACGAGACGGGCCAGACACCTGATCGGTGTCCGGTCTGTGCCGACGAGCGTCAGTATGTACCGGCCAGTGGCCAGCGCTGGACCACCCCCGAGGCACTTGCCGCGCAGTATGCCAACGAGTTCGAGTCGCTCACGCCCGGGCTTTTCAGCCTTTGCAGCACGCCGAAATTCGGCATCGGTCAGCGTGCGCTGCTGCTGCAGACGCCCCACGGCAACGTGCTATGGGACTGCATCAGCCTGCTTGATGACGCCACGTTCCAGCAGATCCAGGCGCTTGGCGGCCTGACCGCCATTGCCATCTCCCATCCGCATTACTACAGCACCATCGCCAGCTGGGCCGAGGCTTTCGACTGCCCGGTACATGTGCATGAGGATGACCGCCAGTGGATCATGCAGCCCTCGTCACGGCTGTCGTTCTGGCAGGGGGATCGTCTCGATCTTTTGCCGGGGGTGGCCCTGCACCGGCTGGGCGGCCATTTTCCGGGGGCCAGCGTGCTGCATTACCCGACGCAGAAGCTGCTGCTGGGCGGCGATACGCTGCTGGTGACCCCGGACGGGCTGGCCTCGTTCATGTGGTCCTATCCCAACAACATTCCGCTGCCGGCGACCACCGTCAGGGCCATGGGCGAGGCCCTGGAGGCGCTCGATTTTGACGCGCTCTACTGTGCCTTCAAGGACAGTGAAATCCCTTCGGGCGCCGGCCAGGCCGTCAAATATTCGGTCGAGCGCTACTGTCGCGCGCTTGAGTCGTGCCAGATGCCGGGTCCACGCTGACGGGCAGTAACGCCCCGCGGTTAAGGCAACCGCGGGACGTTGTAACCTGAAGCCACATTACTTCTGCGGCTGGACGCGGATCAGCGCACCATCGCTCTGGTCGGTCAACAGCCACAGGGCGCCGTCCGGCCCCTGGTCGACATCGCGGACCCGACCCAGGTTTTCAAGATAGCGCGCCTCGCCGGTGACGCGGCCATCCTCCAGCGTCAGTCGGACAATGCCGCCCGGGTTGAGCGAGGCGATCAGGATGTTGTTCTGCCAGTCGTCAAACAGCGCACCGGTATAAAACGTCATGTCACCGGGGGCGATGACCGGGTCCCAGTAATAAACCGGCTGCTCCATGCCCTCTTTATGGGTGATGCCCTGGCCAATGGCCGCCCCGGAGTAGTCTTCCCCGTAGGTGATCACCGGCCAGCCGTAATTGCGTCCGGGCTCGGGACGGTTGAGTTCATCGCCGCCCTTGGGGCCGTGCTCGATGGTCCAGAGCTCGCCGGTGTCCGGGTGTCGGGTGGCACCCTGCACGTTGCGATGGCCATAGGACCAGATCTCGCCTCGAGCCTCATTGCGCTGGGTGAAGGGATTGTCGTCGGGAATTGAACCGTCGGCGTTGATTCTGACCACCTTGCCAATGGTGTTGTCCAGCGTCTGGGCCAGCTGGCGCGGCTCGACCAGCGAGCGCTCGCCGACCGTGATCCAGAGTGTGCCATCGGTGCCCCACACCAGCCGTGAGCCAAAGTGTTTGGTGGAATCCCAGGCCGGCTGCTGGCGGAAGATGGTCTCGACGCCGGTCAGGCGAGTGGCATCCTCGGTGAGCCTGCCGCGGGCCACCGCGGTGGCATTTTCACCGCTGTCACGCGGCTCGGCGTAGCTCAAATAGACCCACCGCTCAGTGTCAAAATCCGGGCCGAGACTGACATCCAAAAGCCCGCCCTGGCCTCGGGCATCGACCCTGGGCAGGCCCGATATTGGTTCTGATATCTCGCCTTGCGGCGTGATGCGGCGCAGCCGCCCGGCTCGTTCGGTCACCAGCATGTCACCACCGGGCAGAAAGGCGAGCCCCCAGGGATGCTCAAGGCCGTCGGCGATGGTTTTGGATTCGAGTTCGAGCGTTTCCTGCAGCTGCGGTGCGTGGGTCTGGCCCTCGAAGGCCGGCGTCTGGGACGGCGCATTGGGTGGTCCGGTCGGGACCGGCTCGGCCAAGACGGGCGCAGACAGGATCAGCAGGGCAAACAGGGGTGATATTGACGACGCGACACGCATGGACACTCTCCCGGCAGGCTGAATCAACACTTGTGGATCGATTCAGCCTCGCATGCCAAACGTGTCACTGCCCGGCCCCTTCAGCTTTGACTCAAGCCGAAAGGCCGTGCATTGGCTGAGAAACTACAGCATGCCGTCCGCGATCGCCCGCGCCATGGTGGGTGCCAGCGGCAGGCGGGGTAGCAGGGTTGCCTGGTAGGCATGATAAAGATCCGGCTTGCCGGACCACACGGTGGCGGAGGGGCGGTTGTGGCGGTCGAGCTCCTGATGCCAGCTGCCCTGCTGGCGATCGATCATGAAACGATCGATATAGTCCCAGAAGCAGCGGTACCAGCGCTCGTAGCCGATGTCTCCGGTGCGTTTGAGCAGCATGGCCGCGGTCGCTGCCGCCTCGGCCACCACCCAGTGCATGCGCTCGTGGACGACCGGCTGGTTGTCCCAGTTGTGGGTGTAGAGCAGCCCCGGTTCACCATCGACGTGCCAGGCCAGTTCGGTGGCATGATCAAACAGGCCGCGGGCGTCCTCGATCAGCCAGCCCGGTGCATGATCGCCATCGCGCAGCAGACTGCCTTCCAGATGCAGCATCAGCCTGGACCACTCGAAGGCATGGCCAGGGGTTGCGCCGTAGGGGCGAAACGGGTCGCCGGGCTTGTCCTGGTTGTAGTCGCGCCACTCCTGCCAGTCGCTGTCGAAATGCTCGACCACGCGATAGTCGTTGGGTCGGGCGTGGGCGTGGATGATCTTCTCGACAATCGACAGGGCGCGCCGACGCCATTTGGGGGCATCAAGCACATCGGCAAGCTGCAAAAAGGCCTCGGTGGCGTGCATGTTGCTGTTGCCACCGCGGTAGGCCTCATCCTCGCGCCAGTCGCGGGAAAAGCCCTCTCGCAGCCGGCCTTCGTTTTCGTCCCAGAAGTGCGTTTCGAGGACCTCAAGAATATCCTCCAGCAGGGGACCGGCATCTTCGTGGCCGGCCTGCCAGGCGCTGGCGGCGGCCAGTGCGACAAACGCGTGGATATAGGCCTGCTTGGTCTGCGTCTCGCCTTCACGCGGCAGCGCGCCAAACCAGCCGCCGTGTTCGTGATCGCGCAGGTCACCCCGCAGGGCGGCCACACCGTGTGCCACCAGTAACGCCGCGCCGGGCTCACCGCGCATGGCCGCCAGCGCAAAGCAGTGGGTCATGCGCGCGGTGATCATGGTGTCGGGATGGGCATCGTCGGGCAGTCGGCCCTGGTCATCCAGCGCGGCGAAACCGCACTCGGGATGGCGCGAGGCGCGGTAAAAGGCCAGCAGCCGCTGGCCTTCCGTCTCGAGCCAGTGGTGGTGCGCTGGACGGTCGAGCCAGCTGTCATGACGCGAGGGGAGATAGGGTGTGGTACCGGACATATGAGTTTGGGCCTCCTTCGCCCAGGGAAGTGAGATAGTCGTCATCATTAATGATGGTGGCGCGCGCAAATGTCCGTGCCACCCTGGCCGACCAGCGTGAACCGGTGAACACCTTCCGGGTTGCCGGCCAGCCGCCAGGCCTCAACCGTTGACCACGACGCCCCCGTTGGGATGCAGCGTCTGACCGCTCATGAAGGCTGCGTCCAGCGACGCCAGAAAAACATAGCATGGTCCCAGCTCCCATGGCTGCGCGGCACGTCCCATGGGTGTCTCGGCGCCAAAGTTTTCGAGCATCTCCGGGTCGTGGGCGCCCAGTGTCGCTGGCTGCAATGGCGTCCAGACCGGCCCCGGAGCCACCGCATTGACCCGGATGCCACTTCCCACTACCTGGTTGGAGAGCGAGCGTGTAAAGCTGATGATCGCGCCCTTGGTGGCACTATAGTCCACCAGAAAGTCGGGGCCGATATAGGCGTTCACCGAGGCGGTATTGATAATCGCATCGTCTTCGCTCAGATACGGCAGTGCGGCTTTGGTCAGGTAGAACATGCCGTGCATGTTGGTCGCGAAGGTCTGCTCCCACTGCTCGTCGCTCAGCTCGGTCAAATCGGTGCTGACCTGCTGAGTCCCGGCGTTGTTCACCAGGATGTTGAGCCCCCCGAAATGGTCGACCACCTTTTGCACCGAGTCTCGACAAAAGGCGGCATTGCGGATATCGCCGGCAATCAGCAGGCAGCGCTGGCCTTCGGCTTCCACCAATCGCTGCGTTTCCAGGGCGTCTTCCTCTTCACTGAGGTACATCACGGCGACGTCGGCGCCTTCACGCGCGAAATGGATCGCTGTCGAGCGACCGATGCCACTGTCGGCACCGGTAATCAAGGCGATTTTTCCCTCAAGCTTTGCGCTGCCGCGATAGCCCGGGCGGATGAACTCCGCAGGCGGCTGCATCAGAGATTCCCTGCCGGGCAGTTCCTGCTGCTGAGCATGAATCTCGGTTTTGCTGACCATTGGACGGCTCCTTGTGTCCGGGCGAAATAAAGAAAAAGCGAGAACGCTTTTCAGGAAAAGACCTTACTAAATTTAGTGTTAAAGGATTTATATTTCAAATATATGCGTTATATTCAACAATATTGAAAATTATGAAAGGTTTTATTCGTTATGATCCAGTCCATCGAGCGGGCTCTCCATATTCTGGAATGTATCGCCAATGCCGGTGGCGCCTTGCGTTTGCAGCAGATTGCCGAGGTTACCCAGCTCAAGGCCACGACAGCGCATAACATTCTCAAAACGCTGACTGCATTGGGGTATGTGCGTCGTCGGCACAGCGATACGCGCTATTATCTGGGCGATCGTATCCTCAATCTCGCACGTATTGCCGGTGATGACAGTGGCCTGCGACGGCGCTTGCGTCCGCGCCTTGAAGCCATGGCAGAAGCCAGCGGCGAGACGGTATTTCTTGCCGTGCCCTCTGGCGATGAGGTGTTCTTTCTGGACGCCATTGAAAGCCCTCAAACCCTGCGCGCCTCCAGTCAACAGGGCGAGCGCACGCCAATGGAAGGCTCGGCCATTGGTCTGCTCTTTCTGGCTTTCATGCCAATGCTCCGACAGCAGCTATTGTCATTACACGCCAGTCGAATTGGCCCCGGCATTGTCGGCGAGGTTGACCGCATTGCCGCGCGTGGCTATGCCCTGGATGAAGAGAATTACCTGCCGGGAGTGAATGCCGTGGCTGTCCCCTGGCTTGAGGATGGCGAGCTGCGCGCCGGCTTCGGCGTCGCCGGGCCGAGTGTTCGGTTGTCCTCGTCAAGGCTTGAAACACTGGCTGCCCTGATGACTCGGTTATGCCAGGACTGATGCCGGTGACAGCGTGAATGGCGCAGGGTCACGAGGGCATATGAAGCGTCCTGCGATATTTCTCTCTCAAGTCCTTCGGCTTATCATGTTGATCCCTTTTCGTTTGCCACGAGGATGCCTGCATGTCCCCCGAGCTCTTCTGGGCCTTTCTGGCCGCCTCGATCTTGATCAGCATCACGCCCGGTGCCGGTGCCATCAACACCATGTCCAACGGTATGCGCTATGGGCTCAAGCGCACCCTGCCGGCGATTCTGGGACTGCAGGTCGGGCTGGGTGTGCAGATTCTGGTCGTGGGCGCGGGCCTGGGGGCGCTTTTGGCGTCTTCTGAACTGGCTTTCGCACTAGTCAAGTGGGTCGGGGTGGCGTATCTGATCTATCTGGGCATCAGCAAGTGGCGAGAGAAGACCGTCGATATCGAGGCCGCCTCGACGGGCGCGCCTCACGAAGGCGCGGCAAGACGATTCTGGAAGAGCGTGCTGGTCAATGTGACCAATCCCAAGGCCACGATTTTCATGATTGCGCTGCTGCCGCAGTTTCTCGACCCGGCGCTGTCGCGCGTCACGCAGTTTACGGTGATGGGTGTGACCATGATCGGCATCGACATTCTGGTCATGTGCGGCTTTGCAGGTCTTGCGACGCTGGTCGCCCGCTGGCTGCGCTCACCGCGCCAGCAGCGCCTGCTCAATCGTCTGTTTGGCGGGCTGTTTGTTTTTGTCGCCGGGCTTCTGGCCACCTGGCGGGCCTGACGATGGTCGGGCCATGAATGAAAAACGCCCTGTCGATAATCCGGCAGGGCGTTTTCATGTCAGCCAACTACGTACGGGTATGGTGGAGCGTGCGTGCCAGCGCCTTTTTGCGTTTGAGCCGGCTCGAGACCATCGGGCCAAACAGGGACAGCAGGGTCAGAGCGAAAAACACCAGCGCGATCGGGCGGGTAAACATCAAAAGCCAGTTGCCGTTGTACATCGCCACGCTCTGCCCGAGGCGTTGCTCGACCATCACCCCCAGCACCAGGCCGATGGCCAGTGACACGACCGAGAAACCGTAGCGCTGCATTAAAAAGCCGATGACCCCGAAGGCAACCGCCACATAGACATCAAACACCGATTGTCGAATGGCATAGGCGCCAATAATCGAAAATAGAAACACCAGTGGCCAAAGGATCGGCACCGGGATCTGCGTAATGCGTGCGTAGAATCTGGCACCACCAAGTCCGATGACCAGAAACAGCAGGTTGCCCACCAGAAGTGCTGCAAAGAGCGCACTGAGCAGATGGCCCTGCTCGTTGAAAAGCGTCGGCCCCGGCTGCACACCCTGTGCCAGAAGGCCCGCCAGAATGATGGCAGCGGTGGGACTGCCCGGAATACCCAGGGCCAGGGTTGGCACCAGTGAGCCGCCGACCGCCGAGTTGTTGGCCGCTTCCGAGGCCGCAATGCCTTCGATGGCGCCCTTGCCGAACGCATCCTTGTTTTTGGATGTTCGGCGTGCCTCGTTATAGCTGATCATCGACGCGATGGTGGCCCCTTCAGCCGGCAGCACGCCGACAAAGGTACCGATGCCGGTGGCCCGCAGTACGGTATTTTTGATCTGGCGAATATCTGCCCATGTTGGCAGGCGGGCAGCTTTCATGCCCAGAACTTCCCGCTTGAGCCCCAGTTCGGTTGACTGCCTTAAAAATTCTGCGATGCCGAAAAGTCCGATCATGACCGGCACAAAGCCGATACCGTCATAAAGCGCACTGGTACCAAAGGTATAGCGCTCGGTGCCGGTCATCATGTGCACCCCAACGGTCGACAGCAGCACGCCAAAGGCCCCGGCCATCAGATTTTTGGCCGCCGAGCCGCCGCCGATGGTCGCCAGCATCGACAGACCGAAAATGGACAGCGCGAAATATTCCGGTGGGCCGAACTCATAGGCAATGCCGGCCAGCATGGGCGCGGCAAAGAGCAGAAAGATTACGCTGACGACTCCACCAAAACAGGAGGAGAGGGTGGCAATGCCAATGGCGCGGCCGGCCTCTCCTTTTTTGGCCAACGGATAGCCATCCAGACAGGTCGTGGCCGATGCGGACGTGCCGGGGGTGTTGATCAGAATCGCCGTGATACAGCCGGCAAAGGTGGAAGATCCATAAATGGTGGCCAGCACTACGACCGCCGAGACCGGGTCCATGGTCAGCGTAAAGGGCAGTGCCAGTGCCGCTCCTGTAGTGCCGCTCAGGCCCGGTAGCACGCCAATCACGGTACCCGCCAGAGTCGTGACCACAATCAGCAACAGAAGCGACGGATCGGCAAGGGCAGAAAGCCCGGACATCAATAGATCGGTCATGGTATCAGCGCCATTCGTAGTAGAGGTTCAAAAGCGGGCTGCGTGGAAATCTGACTTCAAGGCCGATATCGAACAGCACAATCGCAATGACCGGTGACAAGGCCAGCGCCGTCAGTACCAGCACGCGTCGCTCTCCCCATAAAAGGGCCGTGCCCACCGTGACCGTGATCAGCGCGATCAAAAACAGGTTCGAGGCGAGCAGTGCCGAGAAGATCACCAAAAGCAGCGTGGTGGAAAACAGCACTTTCGGCAGGGCTTCCCCCGGTGCCGGCGGTCTTCTGAGGTCGTGGATAAAGGCGATGACGGCAAGGATCAGAATCAGCCCCGTCACCAGACGCGGAAAGGTGGCCGGCTGAAGGCCGCGGGCCAGAATGGCCGGGACCGACTTGAAGGTATAGGTCTGTACAAAGGCCAGGATGGCGAGCAGTCCTGCCGCCAGCAGCGGTCCTGAATGACGAACAAGGCGAGAAGGTTGCATGAAATGGCCCCGGTCGATGGAAAAGGGCTTTGATCGGCTGTCCTGCACGACCGGCGGACCGGCCGTGCCAGCGTTGATCAAAGGGTTATTCGATATATCCCAGCTCGACAAGCGCTGCGTTCATGTTCTTCACCGCCGCATTCATCTGCTCGCCCCAGACCTTGTAATCGGCAACGGAGGTTTCCGGGCTCAGCCCCATGGCTGAGGTCAGGAATTTGCCGAACTGGTCGCCCTGCATGCCTTCCATCAGCGTTGCACGCAGTTTTTCCACCACTTCGGGTGGGGTGCCTTCGGCCACGGCAAACCCGCGTACGGTGGAGTAGTCGGCATCGATGCCCAGGTCGGCCGTGGTTTCCACATCCGGTGCGCTTGCAAGGCGTGTGTCGGCCATGACAATCATGGGACAGATTTTCCCGGCATCGATCTGTGCGGCGGCTTCACCGTAGTTGAGGACCGCCACGTCGACGTTGCCGCCGATGAGATTGGTTTCAAGATCGCCACCGCCTTCAAACGGTACGATCTGAGGCTGCTGAATGCCGGCTGCCCTGCCGAACATGAAGGCCGACACGTCATCGATGTTGGCCACATGCGTGACGCCATAGCGCAGCGGCTTTTCCTTCTGGGCATCAATAAAGGCCTGTGCATCCTCGAATTTTCCACAGGCGGTCATCAGTACCTGCGGGTCGTTGGTTGCACGAGCAATCGGAATCAGCCCTTCTGCCGTGGTCGCGCCATTCTTGGCCTGCTGTACGGCGTGTCCGGTCGTCCAGGTCAGCAGCGTATAGCCGTCACTGGGGCGGTCGGCGAGGTATTTAAGCGATACTACCCCGGCGCCGCCCGGGCGATTGACCACGATCATGTCGGTACCCATGATCGGCTCAACGGCACGAACCATGGCGCGGGCGGTCAGGTCCGTGCCGCCACCGGCGCCGGAGTGAGTGACCACTTCAATGGTTTTGCTGGGAAACTCTGCGGCCTGCCCCTGTGTTGTCAGACCCAATGCGACCAGCCCGGCCGCCAGTATTGAAATTTTCATGTGATTCTCCCGGTTAGCGTCACTGCGTTTTAACGCGTTGCCTGGTCAGTCACTGTCTCTTCAGGCAGACACGGTGTTCGAATATCTGGCCGTCCGGCTCAGTCCACTGTCTGCTGCAGACGGGAAGCCATGCGGGCTGCCAGCAGCAGGGCCTGACGTGAAGCGCCGATATCGGCGATACCACGGCCTGCGATGTCATATGCTGTGCCATGGGCCGGCGTGCAGACCGGGAATGGAAAACCGCCCAGCATTGTGACGCCGCTGTCAAAGCCCATCAGTTTCATCGCGATCTGTCCCTGATCGTGATACATGGTCAGCACAGCGTGATAGCCCTCGCGAGGGGCGCGTAGAAAGACCGTATCCGCCGGAAAGGGCCCTTCGACGGCCCAGCCGTTGTCGCGGGCGCGCGCCACGGCCGGTTCGATGATCTCGATCTCTTCCCGGCCGAAGTTGCCACCATCGCCGGCATGCGGGTTAAGACCTGCCACCGCAATGCGCGGGGTTTCGATGCCCGACTGCTCCAGGCACTGCTGAGTCAGGGCGATCTCTTCGAGAATGGCGTTTTCATTGAGCGAAGCAGCGACCTGCGACAGCGGAATGTGCGAGGTCACCCGCGCGTTCCAGATGTTGTCCAGAATGTTGAACTCGCGTGCCTTCCCGCTGAAGCCGATGGCCCGTGCCACGAAACGAATTTCATCGTCGTAGTCAGGATTGGCGTAGCGCATCGCCTGCTTGTTGAACGGGGTGAAGCAGACCGCTTCCACGTGACCCTCATTGGCCAGCGCCAGTGCTTCGTTAAAATTACGTGAACAGAACGTGCCGCCTGCCAGTGAGGGTACGCCGCGTTCGATTTCATCAGGGGATAGATGGCCGAGATCGATAAAGGCGACCTGATCCGGTGCGCCGGCTTTCAAGCCCTCGAGGGTGGTGTCGGCCAGGTCGGGGGAAAGCCCTGCGGAACGGGCGCCTTCATCGAACACGCGTCGATCCCCGATGATCACGAGCCTTGCGGCGGCATTGACCTGCGGGTCGGCCGCCAGGCGGGCCGTCAGCTCCGGGCTGATGCCTGCCGGGTCGCCCATGGCCAGTGCAATCAGGGGGCGGTGGGCTCCAGAAAAAGACGTACTGGTTGTCATGTGATGTCTCACCTTTCAAGAACAGGAAGTGTGTCTTGACGATGAGAGTGCGCCCTAATGCATAATGTATACATTATACGTTGGTCCCAAAATTGGCATTACGGTCTTAACCATAAGTCCTGGAGCATCTCTTGCCATTGCCTGAAATGATGCTTCAAAACGCTGTCATATAGCCGGGCATGCTGTTGTGATGACCTGCCAGGCGATACAAGGGTGCCGGGCCAATATTGATTCAGCTTCAGGGCAAAAGGACATGACATGACAAGGACACAGGGCCTGAATGAGGCTGCCGGCACCATTTCCCGGCATTCGCTGCATGATGCGATTACCAATCGCTTGCGCGACATGATTATTGAAGGCGAGCTGGAGCAGGGCGTGCGAATTTATGAAGGGCCGCTGTGCGAAACGCTGGGCGTATCGCGCACGCCGCTGCGTGAGGCACTGCGTTTTCTGGCAAGCGAAGGGCTGGTCGAGCTGGTGCCACAACGCGGGGCGCGTGTGCGCCAGTTTTCAGCGCGCGATATTGAGGACATGCTGGTCCTGATCCGGTCGCTTGAGGAACTGGCGGCAAGAATTGCCTGTGATCGCGCCAGCGATGAAGAGATCATGGAAGTGCGTCGGCTGCACGATCAAATGATGGCGTACTACCACTCGGGCAACCGGCTCGATTATTACAAGACCAACCAGCAGATCCACACAGCCATCGTGGCATTGGCCCACAATGAGCCGCTGGCGCAGGTGCACACCTCGCTGCAGTCAAAACTCAAGCGCATCCGGTTTATCGGACATGATGGCCCCGAGAAATGGGCATCCGCGGTATGTGAGCACGAGATGATCATGGCAGCGCTGGAGGGCCGCGATGCCGAGACGCTGGTGGCCGCATTGGGGGAGCATCTGGGCTATGCCTGGCAGCGGGTCAGACACATGGTGTGAGTCATGCCTGCGAGCTCGTCTCTTTACGCGGCAGGGTCATCTCTTTACGCGGCAGATAGTGCACGTGCAGGCAGCCATGATGCGGTGAGCGCTCGATCACGGTATCCACGCCATAGACATCAAGAATGCGCTCGGGAGTGAGTACTGACTCCGGCTTACCCGCTTCTGCCACGCGGCCTTCCTTTAAAAGCACCAGGTGGTCGCAGAACATCGCGGCGAGATTGAGATCATGTAGCGCCATCACGCAGGTGGTGGAAAGGCGTCGAACCAGCGCGAGGATCTCCAGCTGGTGCTGAATGTCCAGATGGTTGGTGGGTTCGTCCAGCAAAAGCTCGCGCGGGCGCTGGGCCAGTGCCCGCGCGATGTGGACGCGCTGGCGTTCACCACCGGAGAGCGTATGCCAGCTCTGGTAGCGTCGGCTTTCCATGCCGACCTGGACCAGAGCCTGTTCAACGGCAGTGCTGTCCTCTTCACGCCAGCCGCTGAGTATCGAGCGCCACGGGGTGCGGCCCAGCCGGACCACATCCAGCACCGTCACGTCGGCATCGGTGGTGGCGTTTTGCTCGACCATTGCCAGCCGCCGGGCCACGTCGCGACGGTTCAACTGCTCAAGCGGGGCATCATCAAACGTCACAACGCCTCTGGTCACGCGCCGCAGGCCGCATAACAGGCGCAAAAGCGACGACTTTCCCGAGCCGTTGGGTCCGAGCAGCCCGACGGTGTCGCCGGGCGTAATGGCAAGGCTCACGTCATCGACAATCAGGCGGCCGGCCGTCGACCAGCTGACCGCGTGGGCCTGTATCGACATGCTATGTCTCTCCGGGTAAGTAAGTGGTCACTTTTGTCATAAGGGTGGCCGGGCGCGATAGAGGATCATGGCGAAGACCGGCGCGCCAACCAGCGCGGTGACCACGCCGATGGGCAGGCTCTGATGGGGCAAAATCACCCGCGAGACGATGTCGGCCAGCACCATGAAGATGGCCCCGATCAGCAGCGAGGCCGGCAGCAGACGCACATGCGCCGTGCCCACCATAAAGCGTGCGGCGTGAGGGATGACCAGCCCGACAAAGCCGATGGCCCCGACCATGCTGACCATGGTGGCCGTCATCAGTGCGGTAACGGCAAACAGGATCAGGCGGACGGCGCCGACCGGAATGCCCAGGGCCGCGGCGGCGTCCTGGCCAAAGGTAAAGGCATCCAGCGCCCGGGCAAACAGCAGGCAGATCGCAAAGCCCGGCAGCACCACCGCCAGTGCCAGCGTTACCTCCGGCCAGCGTACCCCGCCCAGATTGCCCAACAGCCAGAACATGATGCCGCGCACCTGCTCGGCGCTTGCCGAGGTGCTGATCACCCAGGCCGTCAGCGCGTTGAACAGCTGCGAGCCGGCAACGCCGGCTAAAATGATGCGATTGGGGCTGGTGGATGCGCCGCGGGACAGCGCCAGTACGACCGCAAAGGCGCCCAGCGCGCCCAGAAAGGCCCCCAGCGACAGCCCCATCGCACCGCCGCCCACACCAAGCACCATGATGCACACCGCCCCGGTCGAGGCGCCCGCCGAAATGCCCAGCACGTAGGGTTCGGCCAGCGGATTGCGCAGCAGCGCCTGCAGGATGGCACCACACAGTGCCAGCCCCGCGCCGCAGCAGGCGGCCACCAGTGCCCGGCTCAGGCGATATTCGCGAATGATGCTTTCATGAATGCGATCAAGTGGGTACTCACTGACCCCGAGCGCGTTGCCCAGTGCCTTGAAGGTCGTGGCCAGTGGGATGTGAATCTCGCCGATCGACACTGCCAGCGCCATCGACAGTACCAGCACCATCAGCGCCAGTACGATCAACCCCAGGTGCAGCCCCTGACGATGCCGGGCGCCGGCGAAACGGCCCTGCATGGGACTCATGGCGTCTCATCCGGTGCGGAGGCACCGGTCAGCCTCAGCCTGCTCAGGCCATTGGCCACGATCTCGAGACCCTCCAGGGTGCGCAGGGTCGGGTTCATCGCCTGGGCATCCAGCACGATAAAGTGGTGCTCTCGCACCGCGCGCATCTCTCGGGTAACCGGGTCATGCTCGAGAAAGTCGATCTTTTGAGCCACGTCATCGGCCGGGAAGTTGCGCCGCGTCATCCGGCCCAGCACGATCACGTCCGGGTCGGCTTCTGCGATGCGCTCCCAGCTTACCGCCGGCCATTCCTCCTGGCTTTTGATGATGTTGTGCACCCCCAGTTTTTTCATGATGTAGCCCGGCGCACCGAACTGTCCGGCCACCCAGGCATCGCCTGAAAGTTCGGCGCTGGAAAACCACCACACCATGGAGAGATCCGCTGGCATGCCGGCATCTGCGGCCGCGGCGCGGGCCTCGCGCGCGCGCAGCGCCTCGACCAGATCAACACCGCGCGCCGAGACGTTGAAAATCTCCGCCAGTTCCTGAATTTCCCGATATACCAGCGACATGTCGAACGCCCGGGTGCGGGCGCCATCAGGGTTGGTGTCGCCGCCATAAAGGCGTCCCACACAGTCGGTGGGAGAGAGATAGGTCGGCACGCCCAGTGACGCAAACTGCTCGCGGCTGGCGATGCGACCCCGGGGGCCGATATCGGTTTCAAACTGCGCTGCGACCAGGTCGGGGTTTTGTCCCAGCACGCTTTCAAGGCCCGGAATGCCGCTGGAGAGTCGCGGTACACGGTCGTTGGCGGCCTTCAGATTCTCCGGCACGTCACCGATCCATACGGCGCTGGCGGCCATGCGATCGGCCAGGCCCAGCGAGAGCAGTATTTCAGTGGTGTTCTGGCCGATGCTGACCGCCCGCTGCGGCGGGGCCTTCAGGGTGATGTGTGTGCCGCAGTTGTCCAGCGTCACGGGATGGTGGCTACCGGCGTCGGCGGCCGCTGCCTGAAGGGCCGGTAGCATGAGCAAAAGCGACAGGGCACACAGGGACAGACGTGAAAGCGCAAGGGGCATCAGAAGGACCGGTGAAGGAGCGGTGGATCGAGATACGAACATACCCGACGAACCCGGCCGACAAAAGCGAGCAGGATTCAGTCGGGCATGTTGCATCATTCATGCAGTGATTCAATCGTTGCCAGGATCCGGCCGGACAGGTTCAGACCGCGGCGCGCTCCTGGCGCAGGGACAGTACCAGCATGCACAGACAGACCGCCGAGCACGCCGCCATGGCCAGCACCACCGCCGTGACCGAGGTCGGCAGGCGTGAGGACAGCGCGCTGACAATGCCGGCGATGCCGAACTGCGAGGCGCCCAGCAGCGCCGCCGCCGTGCCACTGTTAACACCGAAGTACTCGATAAAGGTGGCCTGGATGTTGGGCGCAATGGCGCCGACCATGCCGATGCTGACCATCATCGCCGGCAAAAAGACATAAAGCCCGGCATCGAAGACGCTGGCCAGTATCAGCACGACAATCGCCGTGGCCTGAATGCAGGTGGCGCCGCGCAGAATGCGCCGCGAGCCGAAGCGCTCCAGCAGGGAGCGATTGGTCAGGTTCGCGATCAGCATGACGATCACGTTGGCCCCGAACAGCAGCCCGAAGGTGTGTTCATTGGCGCCGAAATGGGTCTGATAGACGAAGGAGGCGTGGGTCACAAAGATCATCAGCACCGAAAACGAGGCGGCCTGCCAGAACAGAAAGGGCAGGGCCTGACGGGTCGCCAGCACCTGAGCGTAGCGCCTGAGGATGTTGACCTTCGGACCCGGTGCTCCCTTTGGTGCCGCGCCGGTCTTCTTGAAGGCCACCAGCTTCAGCAGTGGAATGACCAGCAGGGCATAGAGCGCCAGAAACAAAAAGATGAATGACCAGCCGCCCAGGCTCAGCAGCAGCCCGCCCACGGTGGGCGCGATACCGGGGGCGACCACCATGATCAGGCCGATCAGGCTGAAAAGGCGCGCGGCCTCCACACCCTGCACACGGTCACGCACCAGCGCCGGTACCGACACCAGGGTCCAGCCGGCGGCGAAGGCCTGCAGGGCGCGAAAGGCCAGCAGGCTTTCAAGCTGCTCGCTCTGCCAGATCAGAAGACTGGCCACGCTGTAGAGGATCAGCCCGGAGAACATGATCTTCTGACGCCCGAGCTGGTCGGACAGCGGCCCGCCAATGAGCTGGCCGATCGACATCGTGAAGATATAAACCGAGACGCTCAGAGAGACATCGCTGATCGACACGCCAAGCGATTCGGCCATGGCGGGGAAGGCGGGCAGATAGGCGTCAAGCGAGAAGGGGCCGATGGCGGCCGTCAGCGCCAGCACCACGGCCAGCGAGAGGTGAGAAGGGGGTCTGGGTGCCATGAAGCGTTTATGCCTGAAGTCGGTCGAGGAAATGAAGCCGCCATTATGGCGACATGAGAGGCATTATCAACGCGCTGCCCGTCGGCCGCCCCGGCAAGGGGACGACCGACCGGGTCGACATCAGTCGCTTGCGTCAGGCGCTGTCAGGGTTTCGCAGGCCTGGGCAATACGCTCGCAGGCCTCGCCCAGCCGCTCGGTGGCGGCGGCAAAGGAGACCCGAAACCAGGGCGCCAGACCGAAGGCCGTGCCTGGCACGACGGCCACATGGGCCTGCTCGAGCAGAAACCGCGCCACGTCGACATCCCTTTCAAGCACCTCGCCTTCGGGCGTTTGACGATTGATCAATCCCTGGCAGCTGATGAAAAGATAAAACGCGCCTTCAGAAACGCGGCACGACAGCCCATCAATGGCATTGAAAGCCGCCGCGCACATGTCGCGGCGCTGGCGAAAGATCTCGAGGTGTTCTTCCAGAAAGTCGCGGGGACCATCAAGGGCTTCCACGGCCGCAGCCTGTGAAATGGCGCTGGGGTTGGTGGTCATCTGTCCCTGCAGCATCGCCATGGCGCGAATCAGATCCTTCGGGCCGCCGCCAAAACCGATGCGCCAGCCGGTCATGGCGTATCCCTTGGAGACGCCGTTGACGGTCAGGGTGCGCTCGAACAGTTCCGGCACCACGGCAGCGAGGGTGGTAAAGGTCCAGCCGTCATAGGCGAGATATTCATAGATGTCGTCGCTGATCACGAACACCTGGGGGTGGCGTTTCAATACCTCACCCAGTGCGGCCAGCTCTTCGCGGTGATAGCCGGCGCCGGTCGGGTTGCCGGGGGAGTTGAGAATCAGGCATTTCGTCTTCGGCGTGATGGCGGCCTCGAGCTGCTCGGCCGTGAGCTTGAAACCCTGGGTTTCATCACACTCGACACAGACCGGCATGCCCTCGGCCAGACGCACCATGTCCGGATAGGAGACCCAGTACGGCGCCGGAATGATGACCTCGTCATCCGGGTCAATGAGGGCAAACAGGGCGTTGAAGATGACCTGCTTGCCCCCGGTGCCCACCGAAATCTGATCGGTGGCGTAGTGCAGACCGTTGTCCCGCTCGAACTTGGCCACTACCGCCTTTTTGAGCTCGGGGGTGCCATCGACATCGGTATAGCGGGTGTGGCCTTCGTCGATGGCGCGCTTGCCGGCGTGTGCGATATGGACGGGCGTATCGAAATCGGGCTCGCCCTGCGACAGGGTAATGACATCCAGTCCCGACCGGCGCATCTCGGCGGCGCGGCGCGAGATATCAATCGAGGCAGAGGGCTTTATCGTGCTCAGGCGGCGGGCAAGCGTGGTCATGGTCAACCTTCCGGTCAGCAGGGGAGAGGTCCCCAGAGTAACGGCTTTGACCGTGGGCGGCCACGCGCACGCCGCGTGGCCGCATGAAGGGTGTCGTCAGATCATCAGATCGGCGGCGGCTGACGAATCAGCTGGCGCAGCAGATGCATCATGGCGGCCACCCCCGGTGGCAGCTGCTGGCGGCGCAGGCTGACCAGCCCGTAGGGCTGTACGCTCAGGCGCGTGGACGACGAGATGATGCGAAAGCGCTGCGGATCGCACAAAAGCTCGGCCACGCCCCGGGTCGCCACGGTCAAAAACGACGAGGCATTGACCAGCGCCAGTGAGGTGGTCAGATCCGAGGTATCCACAATCCAGTGGGGCGGCTCCAGGCCACGATGACGCAGCAGGTCATCCACACGCTGGCGCATCAGGGTGCCGGGCGGCTGCAGCGCCCAGGGGTAGTCGACCATGGCAGAAAGCGCCGGCACCGGCTGCTCGGCCAGTGGATGGTTGCGACTGCAGATAAAGCAGATTTCCTCCTCGCCGATCTCTTCAAACACGAAGTGCTCTCCGGAGAAGCCGGCCGGAATGCGAGAGATCACAAAATTGTAATGACCGTCGAGCAGGCCGGAGATCAGGGCGCGACTGACGTCCACGTGCACGTTGATGCGAAGTCCCGGGCGCTCGCCGTGCATCTGCTCAATGGCCCGCGTCAGCAGGGCCACGGCGGGCTCCATGACCGTGCCGACCCGGACCAGCCCGGCGTGTCCGGCACGGATGGCGTTGAATTCCTCCCCGGCGCGTTCAAGTTCATCGATGATGGTTCGGGCGCGGCGAATCATCAGTTCGCCATACAGGTTGGGCGAGAGCCCGCGGCCGTGACGTTCGAACAGGGTGGTGCCCAGACGCTCCTCGAGTTCAATCAGCAGTCTGGAGGCCGCGGGCTGGCTGATGCCCAGCACTTCGGCGCTGCGATGCAGATTGCCCTGTTCGCCAAGGGCCACAAAAAGCTGTAGATGACGCAACTTTAGTCGTGATCTAAAAAACCAGTCTTCCGGCAGAGTGCCCATGACGTGCGGCTCGTTATGAAAGTGATATCAAAATGGTCATCACCTTTCGGCATGACCGGCATTGGTCGGGTATTACCCGGGGAAGATATCGTCTGCGGTATTGGACTTACAGTGATGTAAGGCATTTTGCGACCAATGGCGCATCGGCCTGCCCCGGACGCCATGGCCTTACCCGGAGCCGGTTATGCCCAGCGCCACCGAAGCCGCTTTATCCACACCTCTTCTGCTTTCGATCTCGGCGGGTGCCATCGCCATCCTGCTGCTGTTGATCATTCGCGTTCGTCTGCATCCCTTCTTTGCACTGGTTATGGTCAGTATCGCCACGGCGCTGGCCACCGGTATCGACGTCAGCGATCTGATCGCGACCCTGACCGGCGGTTTTGGCAAAACGCTGGGCAACGTGGCCATGCTGATCGGCTTTGGCGCCGTGCTGGGGCGGATCGTTGCCGTCTCGGGCGGGGCTCGCGTGCTGTCTGACACCCTGATTCGCATCTGCGGACGTGAACGGGCGCCCCTGGGGTTATCGATTGCCGCGCTTTTGTTCTGCTTTCCGATCTTTCTCGACGCCGCCTATGTGGTGATGTTGCCGATCATCTTTGCGGTGGCGCGCGAGCTCAAGGGCTCGGTGTTGCTGTACGGTCTGCCGGTCGCGGGGGCCGCTCTGGTCATGCATGCCCTGATGCCGCCACATCCCGGGCCCGTCGCTGCAGCGGTCTTTTTGCACGCCGATATTGGTCTGGTGCTCTTTGTCGGGCTGCTGGTCGGTCTGCCCACCTGGTATGTGATGGGCTATCGCCTTGCCGTCACCCTTGCCAACAAGACCCCATTTCAACCGGTTCCGGACGTGATGGGCGGGGAGGAAAACGACGGTGCGTCGCCGCCTGCCTTTGGCACCGTGTTACTGGTGCTTTTGCTGCCGCTGGTGCTGATTTTCATGAATACCGGCATCTCGACGCTAATCTCGGCGGGTACCCTGCCGGATGACAACCCTCTGCTGGACGTCTTCATCGTCATTGGTGAGACCCCGATTGCGCTGTTGATCAGCACCTGTGTCGCAATGTGGCTGTTGATCTTTCGCCGCGGGCTCAAGGCGCCGATGGATGCCATCAACGACATCATTGAAAAGGCCCTAGCGCCGGTGTGCACCATCATCCTGATTACCGGTGCCGGGGGCATGTTCGGCGGCGTGCTGACCGCCAGCGGCATTGGTAACGCGCTGGCGGCAAGCCTGGATGCCATTGGCATGCCGCTGATTCTGGCCGGTTACCTCATTGCCTCGGTCATTCGTATCGCCCAGGGCTCGGCCACCGTGGCCGGCACCACGGCCGCCGGCATCATGGCGCCTGCCGTACTGGCCCAGCCGGAACTGGCCGGCATGCCGGCGGCCTGTATAACTACCGCCATCGTGGCCGGCGCCATCGGTTACTCCCACGTCAACGATTCGGGCTTCTGGCTGGTCGGCCGGTTTTTGCAGGTCGAGACCCGCACCATGCTGCGGACCTGGAGCGTGATGTCGGTCGGCATTTCCCTGATGGCCTTTGCGCTGGCCTGGGCGATTTTCGCTCTGGTCTCGTAACGCCTTCCTTTACAACAGCGGGTCTGCGGGCAGGTTGCCCCGGGCCCTGATTGCGGCCCCTGCAAGCCTTCTGCAAGCCCCTCACAAGGAGATGTACTCATGGCTTATACCGCTGATGACTGGCCGATCACGGCCGCAACCCTTCCCTTTCCGGGTGTCGATCCTCAGGGACGCAGCGTCAACGAGGCCGACGCCTCTCACTGGCGCAGCGTTTTTGATGAAATCCGCGCGGCAGGCTTTACCAATGTCGATCTCTTTGATAACTGGATCAAACCGGGCGATCTGTCGACCCAGCGCCTTGATGAGCTGGTGCGTACGGCAAAAGAGGCCGGCCTTGGCCTGCCCGCCATTTCGGCGGTGCGGCGCAGCGTGATGGATGCCGAACATGGTGAAGAAAATCTGGCCTATACCCACCGTACGCTGGAAGCCGCGGCGGCCATGGGCGCGCGCGTGGTGTCGGTGGGCCTGCACCAGGCGCTGACGCCCGAGCAGCAAAAGCAGCTGTGGTTCTGGACAGTGGAGGGCTACAAATCCCCGGAAGGGGATCGGGATGCGTGGAATCTGACCGTCAAGCGCCTGCAGGAGCTGGGGCGTCACGCCGAGGAGCTGGGCCTTTTGATCTCGCTTGAGATGTATGAGGACACTTACATCGGTACGGCGGATTCCACCGTGGCGCTGGTCAAGGACATCGGTCTGGATAACGTCGGTATCAACCCCGACGTGGGCAACCTGGTGCGCCTGCACCGCCCGATCGAGTCGTGGCTCGAAATCATGGAAAAGACCCTGCCGTATGCCAACTACTGGCACGTCAAGAACTATATCCGTGACGAGGACGTGGCGCGCGATCATTATGTGGCCATGCCCACCTCGCTGGAGCTTGGACTGATCAACTACCGCAAGTCGATCGAGATTGCGATCGCCAACGGCTATCAGGGCATGATCTGTACCGAGCACTACGGCGGTGACGGTCTGAGCGTGTCCAGCACCAACCAGCAGTACCTGCGCGAGAAGGTTTTGCCGCGCACGTCGGACTATGCCCTCGGCAAGAGCCAGGTCCGCCAGGGCTGATGAGCCCGGGACCGCAGAATGATGACATCATGACCACAGGGAGTAATGTTTCATGACACGCAAGATTGCCATTGTCGGCTCGGGCTACATGGGCGGCGGTATCGCCCAGGTCATGGCGCTGGCCGGCGCCGAGGTTCTGATCAGTGACGTATCGCTTGAAGTCACCCAGGCCAACCGCGAGCGTCTGATCGAGGAAACCCGCAAATTCGTCGCCGACGGCCTGTTCCCGAGCGACGCCGTCGAGCGCATCGAACGTCAGGTGAAAGTCGCCGAGTCCATCGAGGACGCGGTACGTGACGCCGATTTCATCGAAGAAGCCGTGCCCGAGAAGATCGATATCAAGCATGAGATCTTCAAGCGTGTCAGTGCTGCGGCGCGTCCGGATGCGATCATCGCCACCAACACCTCGACCATCTCGATTGCCAAACTGTCCGAAGCGGTCACCAACCCAGAGCGTTTTCTGGGCGTGCATTTCTCCAATCCGTCACCGTTCGTGCCGGGCGTGGAGATCATCCCGCATGAAGGCACCGACCCCGCCGTTGTCGAGCGCGCCTGTGCGATCGTTCATGAGACCGGCAAGGAGACGGCCACGGTCAAGGACGTGACCGGTTTTGTGCTCAATCGTCTGCAGTACGCGCTGTTTCACGAGGCAACGCAGCTGTTGGAAGAAGGTGTGGCCAGCCCCGAAGACATCGATACGCTGGTGCGTACCACGTTTGGCTTCCGACTGCCGTTTTTCGGCCCGTTTGCGATTGCCGACATGGCAGGCCTGGATGTCTACAACTTCTGCTATCAGTCGCTGCAGACCGACTTCCCCGAGCGCTTCGCCACGCCCGAGGTACTGAGTTCGCTGATCGAGCAGGGCAAGCTGGGGACCAAGAGTGGCGGCGGTTTCACCGACGTGCCGGCCGAGCGTATTCCTGACCTGATTGCCTGGCGCAACCGGGCCTACGTGAAGCTCTCCGAGCTGATGAAGGAACTCGGGCCGCCGCCGATGAAATAATCCGGCTGACGGCAATGTTCAAAAGCGCCCGCTCGATGATTCGAGCGGGCGCTTTTTTGTGTACAGAGGTCGTCGTGTCAGAAAGCCGGATGCCTGTCAGCGCAAGGGCCTCGTTCACTGGTGACGATGTTTCACGTGAAACATCGTCTCGTCGATCAGGGCCGGCAGGCGTTTATCCCATCGCCTGATTGATCAGGCCAAAGCGGGGCAGCACGCTATCATCCACCGCCGGGCCACGGCGCATGCGCACGACCCGATCCACACAGGCAAGGCCCGATTCGGTCAGCAGGCTGTCCTCCTGTGGGTCGACCAGATCCAGCCGCACGAAGGCGCCCTGTGCATGTGAGAGCAGCGTGGCCATCAGCGCCTGAGCCTGTGCCGCTGATTCGGCCATGACCGGGCCGATATGCTCGCCGCGTCCGTAGGGACGGCGCAGGGCCAGCCCCACGAGCTGGCCGTCGCGCTCGATCACGACGCCCTGCGTGGCCTGACGCACGGCCTCGACATGGACAGCGTTATCGGGCGACAGCGCCATGATGGCCTCAAGGTCCTGCTCGGTCATCGCACGCAGCCCCTCAAGCGCTTCCGGCGTCTCCGGGGCGTTTGTCACCACCCCCTGGTACTGACAGACGGTACTGAACGGCGTAAATCCGAGCTTTTGATACAGCGGAGCACCGGCCACAGTGGCGACCAGCAGTTGGGTACGATTCTCGGCCAGTGCCATCAGGCGGGTCATCATGGCGCGTCCCAGCCCCTTGCCCTGCCAGGCGTCATCTATGATCACCAGCCCAAGCGTGGCGGTACGATTTTGCGGCAGGCAAAAGCCGGTGCCGATCAATGTTCCGTCCGGGGTTTCGATGGCGACGCCGTGGCCCACCCTGAGCATCGTGGCCCAGTCCTCAGGGCGATGCGGCCACCCCAGCCGCTGTGACAGCCCATGCGCCTGCACCAGATCGTTGTCATGCAGCGGGCGCCAGCAGAGTTCCTGTGAGGTATCGGCCGAGCATTGCGATGAGGATGAAGACATGACAGCAGGCTCCCATGAAGGTGTCAGGTAGGGGGAGGGTTACTGTCGCATGCGCTCTGATCGTGTGCCACGCCCGGGCAGGGCCGGCCATGCAATTCGGCAGATCTGACCGAATCGATACGGCTTTGACGCATCAACTGCGTCGAGTGCGGCCACACTCGGCACCCCGTGCCGGGCCATTGGCCTTAGCATGAAGGGAGTGCCTCGCCCGGTGTTCCGGGCGAGCCCCTTCACCCCTCGAGAGAGCCCACCATGCCGAGTTTCGATCCTGCCCATATCACGATCCCCTGTGCCCACTTCATTCATGGCCGTCAGGTGCAGGGAGGTGCGGCGCTCGAGGTCACTCGACCGGCCGATGGACAGGCCTATGCCGGGCTGCCAGTGGCCGATGCCGCTCGGGTCGATGAGGCAGTGACCAGCGCTCGGCAGGCGTTTTTGCATGCTGACTGGGCGCGGCGCGCCCCGCGCGAACGGGCGCGCATCATGCGGCGCTGGGCGGATCTGATCGAGGCCGATATCGACTATCTGGCCCCGCTTGAAGCGCTGGGGTCTACCCGGCCGATCGATCAGGCGCGGGCCTGGGATGTGCCCTATACCGCCGAGGGGGTCCGGTTTTTTGCCGAGTTTGCCGACAAGCACGGCGGCGAAGTGGCGGCCACCGCCCATGACAGTCTGGGCATGCAGATTGCCGAGCCGCTGGGGGTGGTGGGTGCCATCGCGCCCTGGAATTTTCCACTCAGCATGACCTGCTGGAAGGTGGCACCGGCACTGGCAGCCGGCAATACCGTGGTGCTCAAGCCTTCCGAAATGACGCCCTTCACGGCGGTACGTCTGGCCGAACTGGCCATCGAGGCCGGTATGCCGCCGGGCGTTTTCAACGTGATTCAGGGCGATGGGGCCACCACCGGGGACGCCCTGTGTCGTCATCCCGATGTGGCCAAGGTGACCTTTACCGGCTCGACCGCCACCGGCCGCAGTATCATGGGCGCCTGCGCCGAGACCGGCCCGAAACCCGTGACGCTGGAGCTGGGCGGCAAGAGCCCGCAGCTGGTGTTTGGCGACATTCCCGATCTGGATCGCACCGCGGCCACGCTTGCCGCTGCCATTACCGGCAACGCCGGCCAGGTCTGTGTGGCAGGCTCGCGCCTTTTGATCGAGCGCTCACTGCTTGAGCCCATGCTCGAGCGGCTGAAAACCTATTTCGACGGGCTGGCCCCCGGGCTGACCTGGCAGGCAGGGACGCGCTTTTCACCGATTATCTCCGAGACCCAGACCCACCGTATCGAGTCGGTCATTGGGCGTGCCCTGGGCGCCGGTGCCGAGCTGATCGCAGGTGGTACGCGCTTTGAAACGTCGTTTGGCGGCTGTTTCTATCGGCCCACGATACTGCGGGTCGATAAAAGCGATAACCCGGCAGTGCATGAGGAGATTTTCGGGCCGGTGCTGAGCGTGCAGGCCTTTGATGACGAAGAAGAGGCGCTGGCGCTGGCCGAACACGAGGTTTATGGCCTGGCGGCGGGGGTTCACACCGCCGATATCGGCCGGGCGCTGCGCGCCGTACGCCGGCTCAGCGCCGGCACCGTGTGGGTCAATCGCTATGGGCGCAGCAATGACTATATTTTGCCCACCGGCGGTTACAAGCGCTCCGGCATCGGCCGTGATCTGGGCCGGGCCGCCTTTGAGGCCAACCTGCATCACAAGAGTGTGCTGATCGATCTGAACACCTGAGGTGCGGCCTGAGGTGCAGATAGAGATGCCTCACCTGTCGCACAATGACGTATCGATTGGCTGACGGCCAACAACAAGAGAAGAGGTTTTCGAACATGTTCGTCAACGTAGATACCGTTCACGACAGTCCCAACTTTCCCGAGCAGGTCGATGTCGTGGTCATCGGCGCCGGCATTGTGGGCACCACCACGGCCTATGAGCTGGCCTGTCGGGGCGTGTCGGTGGCGCTTCTGGAAAAGGGGCTGATCGGCTGTGAGCAGTCGAGCCGCAACTGGGGCTGGGTACGCCAGCAAAACCGCGACATGTTCGAGCTGCCGCTGGCGATGCACAGCCTGAATCGCTGGGAGGCGATGTCTGGCGAGATCGGCCGTGACGTGGGCTTTCGTCGCAGCGGCATCGTCTATACCACTGACAACCCCGAAAGCCTGGCCAAATGGGAGGCCTGGGGCGAAAAGGCCCGGGCGCATGGCTTTGTCAGCCAGGTGCTGACCGCCGAGCAGGCCCATGAACGCGCACCCGGCACCACATCACGCTGGCTTGGTGGCATCTGGTCGCCCACCGACGGCCACGCCGAACCCGCCATGGCGTGTCCGGCCATCGCTTCTGGTGCCCGCGAACGCGGTGCGTATGTGCATCAAAACTGCGCCGTGCGCGGGCTGGAGCTTTCCGGCGGTCGCATCAGTGGCGTGTGGACCGAACGCGGCCTGATTCGGACCTCAAGCGTGATCTGTGCCGGCGGTGCCTGGAGTTCACGCTTTTGCCGCCGTCATGGGGTCGAGCTGCCGGCAGCCAACATCATGGGCACTACCGTACAGACCACCACCGCCCCCGAGGTCACGCCGGGCTGTCTGACCACCCCGAAAATTGCCCTGCGACGGCGCCTTGACGGCGGCTATACGCTGGCGTTGCCCGGCCGCGGTCGGGTGGAGATCAGCCCTCAGGGGCTGCGCTACGCCACGAAATTCTACGGCGCCTATCGCAGCAAGCTGGCCAAGAAGCTGCAGGTGCGGGTCGGGCGCTCCTTCTTTCAGGGGCCTGAAGCCGCCGGCAGCTGGCAATTCGATCAGATCTCGCCCTTTGAGCGCCAGCGCATTCTGGACCCCACCCCCGACATGGTGCAGGCGCGCGCCGCGCTGGCCGGGCTGCATGCGGAATACCCGTCACTCAAGGGCGTGCATCTTGCCCGCGCCTGGGGCGGCATGATCGATACCACGCCGGACATGGTGCCGATCATCTCACCGGTGGAGGCCATTCCGGGCTTTATCATCGCCTCGGGCTTTTCCGGTCACGGCTTTGGCATCGTCCCGGCAGCCGGTCAGCTGACGGCAGATCTGATCACCGGCGCCACGCCTGTAGTAGATCCCGCGCCCTACCATATTGACCGCTTTGCTCGCGGCAGCCGCATTCGTCAGCCCGAGATGATGTGATCCTGCCTGCCGCAGTCTGTGCTGTGCGCTCCATGAAAAAGGGCGTTTTGTACCGACAGCCCCCGGGCTTTCAGCGTCCTGCGATGGTCGGGAAGTGCTGTAATGAAGCCATGGCCCCCGCTGGGGGCCAATGTCCACAGCAAACCGTCCACAACAATCTTCGCCGTTAACGGCACGACAACACAGGACGACACACCATGAGCGACATCATGCGCCCGAAGTACATCACCTTTGACTGCTACGGCACGCTGACCAACTTTCAGATGGGCGCCATGACGCGCGAACTCTTTGCCGATCGCATCCCGGATGCCGATCGCATGGACGCCTTCGTCAAATCCTTTGGTGCCTATCGCTTTGATGAAGTGCTCGGCCCCTGGAAGCCCTATTCAGAGGTGCTGTGCACGGCACTTGAGCGTACCTGCAAGCGCTGGGGCGTGGCGTATCGCGATAACGAAGGCATGCGCTATTTCGAGGCCGTGCCGAGCTGGGGCCCCCATCCGGACGTGATCGAGGGGTTATCCAAAATCGCCGATAAAATCCCGCTGGTGATCTACTCCAACGCTGATGACAGCCAGATCATGGACAACGTCAAAAAGCTGGAAGTGCCGTTTCACAAGGTCTTCACGGCGCAAATGTTTCAGGTCTACAAACCCCGTCTGGCGGCCTTCGAAGCGATGATCGATACCCTGGGCTGCCAGCCCGATGAGCTGTTGCATGTTTCCTCGAGCTTTCGCTATGACCTGATGTCGGCGCACTTCATGGGCATTAAAAACAAGGCGTTCGTGGCGCGCAATCACGAGGGCTTCTGTGACGGTTATGGGGCCACTGAGATTGCCGATATCCGCGGTCTGCCGGCACTGGTCGGTCTCTGAGCCGGTCGGTCCGTGAATCGTCACTGCGACCCCTTTTGGGAGAGCGTCCATGAAGTTTGAGTCCTACTGGCTTGATACGGCGCCGGCCTTCACCGGTGCCCGCACCCATCCTCCCGAAGGTCACTATGATGTGGCCGTCATCGGCGGTGGTCTTACCGGGCTGTCCGCGGCGCGCACTTTGGCCCGTGGAGGCGCCCGCGTGGCCCTTCTGGAGGCCGGGCGCGTGATCGGCGAAGCGTCCGGTCGCAACGGCGGGCAGTGCAATACCGGTGTGGCCCAGGACTACGCCAGCATGGTCGACCAGCTCGGCCGCGAGCAGGCCATGCTCCATTATCGCAGCTACAGCGAGGCGGTGGCCTCTGTCGAGCAGGTGATCGAGGAGGAGGGCATTGCCTGCGACTATCTGCGTCGCGGCAAGCTCAAGCTCGCCGCCAAACCCGAACACTACGAAAAGCTTGCCCGGACCTGTGAGGCGATTCGCCGCGATGTCGACCCTGACGTGGCGCTGCTCTCCAGAGAAGAGGCGCGGCGTGAGGTGGATTCACCAGCCTTTCATGGCGCGCTCTGGCAGAAAAACGGCGGCCAGATGCACATGGGTCGCTTTGGTGCGGGGCTGGCCGAGGCGGCCGTGCGTCACGGCGCGCATCTTTTTGAACATACCCCCATGAACGGCGTTGAGCGCGAGGGCGAGCGCTATCGACTGACCACGCCGAACGGCGAGTTTCTGGCCAACGATGTGCTGTTGGCCACCGGCGCCTCTCAGGTTGGTCCGCTGAACTGGTTTCGTCGTCGGATGGCACCGGTGGGCAGCTTTATTGTGGTCACCGAGCCGCTCTCGAAGGATCAGTGCGCTCAGCTGATTCCCCATCGTCGGGCGTGCGTGACCAGCCGCATCATCGGCCACTATTTCCGCCTGACCCCGGATGATCGCCTGCTGTTCGGCGGACGCGCCCGTTTCGCCATGTCCGGTGGCAAGTCCGACGCCAAAAGCGGCGAGATTTTGCGCCGTGGCCTTGCCGAGACCTTTCCGCAGCTTGGCAACACGCCGCTGTCGCACTGCTGGGGCGGGCTGGTGGACATGAGTCGCGACCGCCTGCCGCACGCCGGTCGCCATGACGGCATGTACTACGTCATGGGGTTCAGCGGCCACGGTGTGCAGATGTCGGTTCACATGGGCCGCATGCTGGCCGAGATGATGCTGGGTCAGCGCAAGGAGTATCCCTGGCACAGCGATGACTGGCCGGCGATTCCCGGCCATTTCGGCAAACCCTGGTTTTTACCTCTGGTGGGCAGCTGGTATCGCCTGCAGGACCGGCTGCACTAGTCAGGAACACGAACGTCCAGAACAACAGGACAGCTCAAGGCTGTCATCGATGCAGCGCTGTATCCGAATGCAATAACAATTTCAGGCAGAAGGAGAAGGCTCATGACACACAATAAACAGGGTGATGACGGATTCGTCTCCCCGGAGCAGAGCCTGCAGGTCTATCGCGCCATGCAGGCCGGACTGTCCCGCCGTCAGGCGCTGAAAATGCTGGGTGCGGCTGGCATTGTGGCCGCAGGCAGCGGCATGTGGCCGGGCCTGTCGCGCGGCTGGGCAGCTCAGGCGCAGCCCGAACCCAAACGTGGCGGGCGCATTCGCATGGCGGCGCACTCGTCCTCCTCGAGCGAGTCGCTGGACCCGGCGAAGGGCTCCACGGCCATTGATTACGTACGCGCCTACACCTTCTACAATGGTCTGACCCGGTTCAACGAGCAGCTCGAGCCGCAGCCGGCGCTGGCCGAGACGTTTGAAAGCAGCGACAACGGCGATCGCTGGGTATTTACCCTGCGCCCGGAGGTCACCTTCCATGATGGCAAATCGCTGACGCCGCAGGACGTCATCTATTCGATCATGCGCCACAAGGACCCGGGCGTCGGCTCCAAGGTGCTGTCGATGGTCGAACAGATCGGCAGTATCAAGGCGCTGGACGACCGGCGCATCGAATTCAACCTGACCTCACCCAATATCGAACTGCCCTCGATTCTGGCGATTTCCCATCTGGTGATCGTGCCCGATGGCACCACCGATTTTTCCAAGGGCATCGGCACCGGGCCGTTCAAGTGTCAGGAGTTCAGCCCCGGCGTGCGCTCGGTGGCGGTGCGTAACGAGAGCTACTGGCGCGAGGGTTATCCGCATCTTGATGCCATCGAGATGGTAGGCATCAGCGACGAGTCAGCGCGCGTCAATGCACTGCTCTCCGGCGATGTCCAGATGATCAACAACCTCACCGGGCGCAACGCCGATCGCATCAAGCAGGGCGATGGCCACAGGGTCAAGGCCACCAATTCGGGCAACTACACCGATCTGATCATGCGGGTGGATCAACAGCCCGGCAGCCGGCCCGAGTTCGTCGAGGCCATGAAATATCTCTTTGATCGCGAGCAGATCAAGCACGTGGCCCTGCGCGGCTACGGCGAGATCGCCAATGACCAGCCGATCGCACCGTCTTCCCCGTATTATTTCGATGGCCTGCCACAGCGTGAATACGATCCCGAGCGGGCTGCAGCGCTTTTGAAAAAGGCCGGCGTCTCCGGTGCCCGCGTGCCGATTGTGGTCTCGCCGGCGGCCAATTACTCCGAAGAGATGGGCCAGCTGCTGCAGCAGTCTGCCGCCCAGGCCGGGCTCAATATCAACCTCAATCGGGTGCCGGGTGACGGCTACTGGTCCAATCACTGGATGAAGCACCCGCTGGGCTTTGGCAACATCAACGCGCGCCCCACGGCCAATATTCTTCTCTCACAGTTCTTTGCCTCAAAGGCACCCTGGAACGAGTCGGGCTGGAAAAACGAGCAGTTCGACCAGCTGCTGGTGGCTTCCAGAAGCGAGCCCGATGTCGCCAAACGCAAGCAGATGTATGCCGACATGCAGACCATGATTCACAACGAGAGCGGCATCGGCATTCCGGTGTTTTTGAGTGATGTGGAAGGTTATGACGCTCGCATCGGCGGCATGGATCAAACCATTCCGCTGGGCAGCTTCATGGGCTACATGTGCGCTGAAAACATCTGGTGGAACGCGTAAGGGCACTGTTGCCTTTCCTGTCACTGCGGCCATCGAATCAGGCGCGGAATCCCGGATTGCCCGCGGTTTTCGCGCCCCGACCGGCCCCCAATCCGGAGGCGAAGAATGCGCAACACCATGCCCAAACTGGTGCTGGGACGTCTGTCCTCAAGTCTTTTGACACTGTTTCTGGTGTCGCTGGTCATTTTTGCCATTACCTCCCTGCTGCCGGGTGACACTGCCCAGCAGATCCTGGGGCAGTTCGCCACGCCCGAGCAGGTAGCGGCACTGCGCGTTGAGCTGGGGCTCGATCAGCCGGCACTGCTGCGCTACTGGCACTGGCTGAGCGGTTTTGCCACCGGTGATCTGGGCATGTCGGCCAGTAATGGCATGGCAGTGTCCCAATTGATGAATGACCGGTTGCCCAACTCGCTGCTGCTGGCGGCCATTACCACTGCCATTTCCGTGCCCGTGGCCCTGCTCATGGGGCTGGTGGCGGCCATGCGTCGCGGCGGCAACGTGGACCGGGTGCTCAATATCGTGACGCTGTCCATGGTGGCGGTGCCGGAGTTTCTGGTCGCAACGATTGCCGTGCTGATCTTTGCTGTACATCTGGGCTGGCTGCCGGCCCTTTCCTATGTCTCGACGGTCGATAATCTGGGCGATTTCGTGCGGATCTACGCCATGCCGGTGCTGACGCTGTGTTGCGTATTGATTGCGCAGATGGCGCGCATGACCCGCGCAGCGCTGATCGATCAGCTCGACAGCGCCTATATCGAAATGGCGCGGCTCAAGGGGGTACCCCCCATGCGTCGCGTGCTGCGCCATGCCCTGCCCAATGCGGTCGGGCCGATCGCCAATGCCGTGGCGCTGAGCCTCTCCTACCTGCTGGGCGGGGTCATTATCGTCGAGACGATCTTCAACTATCCGGGTATCGCCAGTCTGATGGTGGATGCCGTGTCCAACCGGGATCTCGCCCTGGTTCAGGCTTGCGCCATGCTCTTTTGCGGCGCCTATCTGATTCTGGTGATGGTGGCCGACTTGTGCGCGATCCTTTCCAATCCGAGGCTGCGAAACCGATGAGTGAGACCCATGCCATGCCACATCGTCGCCCAGGCTTGTCACCACACCAGGCGTCCCGCCGGCGCATGAGCCAGGGAAGCCGACTGCCGATCGCCACGCCTGCACGGCGCAACAAACCCCGTTTGAAGCTGACCCGCTGGATCGGGCTGAGTGTGTTCGGCGCGTGGGTGCTGATCGCCATTTTCGGTCCTCTTTTTTCGCCCTATCCGATGGGCGCCTTTGTCTCCGATGAGATCTATGGCGGCATGAGTGCTGCCCACTGGCTGGGCACCGACTACATGGGGCGCGACATGCTCAGTCGCATTCTGACCGGGGCCCGCTACACCGTGGGACTGGCCGTGGTGGCAGCCCTGCTGTCGAGTCTGGTGGGGGCGGGATTTGGCATGCTGACCGTCCTGCTGCCGCGCTGGCTGGAGGAGGGCATACGCCGCATCTTCGACACCCTGATTTCGATTCCCAGCAAGATGATGGCGCTGGTCATGGTGTCCGCCTTTGGTACTTCCATTCCCCTGTTGATCATTGCAGCCGTGCTCAGCTATGCCCCTGGGGCCTTTCGCATCTCGCACAGCCTGGCGACCAACCTGGCCACGCTCGAGTACGTTCAGGTGGCCCGGACCCGCGGTGAAGGACGCTTTTACATTGCTGCCGTCGAGATCATGCCCAACATGATCCAGTCGGTACTGACCGACATGGGCATGCGCTTTGTCTTCATCGTGTTGCTGCTCAGCGGCATGAGCTTTCTGGGGCTGGGCGTTCAACCACCGGCGGCGGATCTGGGCTCGCTGGTGCGTGAAAACATCGGCGGGTTGAGCCAGGGGGCGCTGGCAGTCATTGCCCCGGCGCTGGCCATTGGCACGCTGACCATCGGTGCCAATCTCTTGATCGACAGTCTGTCCAACAGTCGCGGCTCGCAAAAGGAGTGACATCATGCTGGGAGAATCACTCTCCGTGCGCGATCTCAGGATCTGCGCCACCCCGCCGGGCGGTGAGGAACGTGTCATCGTCAACGATATCCATTTTGAACTGGCACCGGGAGAAGTCCTGGCACTGATCGGTGAGTCAGGCTCGGGCAAGACCACCATTGCGCTGGCCATGCTGGGCTATGCCCGCAGTGGCTGTCGCATTGCCGGTGGCAGCGTGCGCCTGGGCGAGACCGATATCCTGTCGCTCAATCCCGTTCAGACCCGTGCGCTGCGCGGGCACCGGGTCTCCTACATCGCCCAGAGTGCGGCCGCGGCGTTTAATCCCTCGCGCACGCTGATGGACCAGGTCATTGAGGGCGCGCTGATTCACGGCGTCATGAGCCGTCAGGAGGCGCGTCAAAAGGCCGTGTCGCTGTTTCATGATCTGGCCCTGCCGGAGCCTGAGCACATCGGTGAGCGCTATCCGCACCAGGTCTCCGGCGGGCAGCTGCAGCGCGTGATGGCAGCGATGGCGCTGATTACTGACCCGGCACTGGTCGTGCTCGACGAGCCGACCACCGCGCTGGATGTCACCACCCAGATCGAGGTGCTGCGCGCCTTCAAGCAGGTAATGCGCGAGCGCGGCACCACGGCGATCTATGTGTCACACGATCTGGCCGTGGTGGCGCAGATGGCGGATCAGGTGCTGGTGCTGCAAAACGGCGAGACCCAGGAGCACAACACCACGGCGTCCATTCTGGAACAGCCGGCGCACGACTATACCCGCAGCCTTTTGGCCGCGGCCCGCCCGCAGGATCACCTGTCTCCCGTGGAAGGCCGCCACGGCGCCGAGCTGCTGGATATCGATGACCTGCAGGTCGGCTATGGCGCGCGCGATACGCACGGTCGCCCCGAGAACGTGGTGCTTGAGCACATCAATCTGCATCTGGTGCGCGGTCAGGCGCTGGGCGTGATCGGGGAGTCGGGGTCGGGCAAGTCGACGCTGGCCCGTGCAGTGGCGGGGCTGGTGGCGCCGTCTCATGGAGCCGTCCAGTTTGATCGGCGCGAACTCTCGACCACGCTGCGCGGACGTACGCCGGAGCAGTTTCGCCGTATCCAGATGGTCTTTCAAAGTGCCGACAATGCACTCAACCCGGCCCACAGTGTCCAGCGCCTGCTCAATCGGCCGCTGGAGACCTACTTCAACCTGGACCGTCGCGCCCGTCGTGCCCGCGTCGAGGAACTGATGGATCTGGTGAAGCTGCCGCGCAACCTGCTGGAGCGCAAGCCCGGCGAGCTCTCCGGCGGTCAGAAACAGCGCATCAACCTGGCCCGGGCGCTGGCGGCCAAACCGGATCTGATCCTGTGTGATGAGGTGACGTCGGCCCTCGATACGGTCGTCGGCGCGGCCATTCTGGAGCTTCTGGTCGAACTGCGCCGCGAGCTGGGCGTGGCCTATCTCTTTATCAGCCATGACATCTCCACCGTACGCTCGCTGTGCGACGACGTGATGGTGCTCTATCAGGGGCAGTGCGTGGAAAGCGGGCCGTGCAGGCAGGTATTGAACACCCCGCAGCATGAGTACACGCGCCGGCTGATCGGCTCGGTGCCTGAACTGCGGCAGGGCTGGCTGGAAAGCCGGCCACAGCGTCGCGAGACGGCAGTGCCGGTGGCATGAATCATTACCAACAGGCAGGAGAGGACAACATGAGCAGACCGGTGCTGAACGACCCGTCACTCTGGCAGGTCGCAGGGTTTATCAACGGTCAGTGGTGCCGCGCCGATGATGGCACGACCATCGATGTCATTGACCCGGCCAGTGGCGAGACACTCGCTGGCGTGGCCGCCATGGGCGCAGAGGAAACCCGCCGTGCCATTGCCGCCGCCGAGGCGGCCTGGCCCGCGTGGCGCGCCCGCCCGACGGCGGACCGGGCGTCGCTTTTGATGCGCTGGCACGATCTGATGCTGGACAATCTTGAAGACCTGGCGCTGATCATGACCCGCGAGCAGGGCAAGCCGCTGGAGGAGTCCCGCGGTGAGATCCGCTACGGGGCAAGCTTTGTGAAGTGGTTTGCAGAAGAAGCCCGCCGTGCCTACGGCGAGACCATCCCTGCACCGACGGCAGATCGACGCATTCTGGTCCTCAAGCAGCCGGTGGGCGTATGTGGGGCGATTACGCCGTGGAATTTCCCCAACGCCATGATCACTCGCAAGTGCGCCCCGGCGCTGGCCGCGGGCTGTCCGATCGTGATCAAGCCCTCGGAGCTCACCCCCCTGTCGGCGCTGGCGCTGGCGGTATTGGCCGAGCGTGCCGGCTTCCCGCCCGGCGTGATCAACATCGTCACCGGCCTGCCGGAGGGCATCGGTGGCGAGCTGACCGGTAACCCGGTGGTGCGCAAGCTCTCCTTTACCGGCTCGACCCGTGTCGGGCGGCTTTTGATGCGCCAGTGCAGCGAGGAGATCAAGCGCCTGAGCCTGGAGCTGGGGGGCAACGCGCCGCTGATCGTCTTTGATGATGCCGACATTGAGCTTGCCGTGGCCGGTGCCATGGCGAGCAAGTTTCGCAACGCCGGTCAGACCTGCGTGTGTGCTAACCGCATTCTGGTGCAGTCCGGCATTCACGACCGTTTCGTGGCGCGCCTGGAAGAAACGATGGGCGCGCTCAAGTGCGGCAACGGCATGGACAAGGGCGTCAGTATTGGCCCCTTGATCAACGATCAGGCCGTGGAGAAGGTAGCAGCCCATATCGATGACGCGCTGAACCACGGCGCACAGCTGGTCTGCGGCGGCGTGCCTGATGGCCACAGTCGGCAGGTGGTGCCGACCCTTCTGACTGGCGTGACCGAAACCATGCGGATTACCCGCGAGGAAACCTTCGGCCCGGTGGCACCGATCATGCGATTTGAGACTGAAGAAGAGGCGCTGCGCATGGCCAATGCCACGCCGTTTGGTCTCGCGGCCTACTTCTTCACCGAAAGCATGCGCCGCGCCTGGCGCGTCGGCGAGGCACTGGAGTTCGGTATGGTGGGGCTCAATACCGGTGCGATCTCGATGGAAGTGGCGCCCTTCGGCGGCGTCAAGCAGTCGGGGCTGGGGCGCGAAGGCGCGCGCCAGGGCCTTGACGAGTACTTCGAGGAAAAGGCATTCCACATGGGCGGACTATCGTAAATCAAGCGGATCATCGCAAATAAGGACGACCGTAGACCAGAACGGTAATGGCTAAACGGCCCGGCAGATGCCGGGCCGTTTTACGTGGTCTGGACCTCGATGATGACCAACTTTAACCATTCCAATGAAATAAATATTAAATACAGCGCCTGCGGGCACTTATGAGGCTACCTTGAAAAGGTGTGATGGCATGAAGAAATGAGGGGCAGGCATGGCCTGTCTCAATGGAAACAGTTCGGTGCCCATCGGGACTGACCTGTTGAAGAGCGTCACAAGGTGGCGCTTCATAAAAGGAATTAGACAATGGCCGACACCACCGTTGGAACCGTGCGTGAGTCGATCGATCGCGTCTCATGGGGCAGTGTCATTGCAGGTGTGGTGACCGTGCTCGCCATTTCCGCCATTCTGTCGCTGCTGGGAACCGCCATCGGTTCCAGTGTGATCGACCCCATGTCGAACAACCCCTTTGACGGGCTGGGTACGGCCTTTGGCATTTCCTCTGCCGTGTTTCTGGTGATCAGCTTTGCTGCCGGTGGTTTCGTGGCGGGGCGACTGGCCAACGTGCGTGGTTTTATCCATGGTTTTTTGAGCTGGGCGACCGCGACGCTGATATCGATGGTACTGATCGGGTTTGCCGCCGGCAGTATCGTCTCCGGCGGCGCCAGTGCGGTGGGCTCGATCGTTTCAGGGGCCGGTCAGGTCACCGGCAGTGTGGCAAAGGGGCTTGGCAGTGCCACCTCTTCTCTGGGCGAGCACCTCAGCGAAAACTTCGATTTTTCCCCTGATGGCGATTCCCTGCTGGAGGATCAGAACCTTCAACGTCAGGTCAGTCAGGTACTGCGTGATACGGATACCGGCTCACTGCAGCCCGAGTATCTGAGCAATCAGGCGCAGGCGGCTGGTGATGATATTCAGACCGCTGCCCGCCATCTGGCCAGTAACCCTTCCAATTATGAAGCCATCCTCAAGGAGCTGGTCGACAAGCAGCAGGCGCGTCTTGAAAACATCAAGCAGGACGTTGATCGTGATGCGCTGGTCAATGCACTGGCCAGCAACACCGACATGAGCCAATCCGACGCCGAACAGTTTGTTGATGAATCCATGGCCCGACTCGATGAGGGCGTGGCACAGATGAAACAGCAGGTCGATCGTCTGGACACCTACATCCAACAGGCGCAGCAGGAGCTGGCCGAGGCCGAGAAATCGCTGCGTGAAGGGGCTGAACAGGCCGCCGAAAGCCTGCGCAACTCTGCCATGATGGCTTTCGTTGCCATGGTCATCGCTGCCCTGATCAGCAGCTTTGCCGGGCTTTTGGGCGGCAGGATGCAGACGCGTCATGATGTGCAGACCCGTCGTCGTTAAGCGCGGGGCTGTCCATAAGGACGATCCATCAGGGCATTTCATCAGGACATTCAAGGGTTGATTGCCCCAAAACGCCCGGCCATGTGCCGGGCGTTTTATTGTGCCTTTCATGTCCGCCGGCCCCGGCGGTATTCAGTAACCGCGCTGGCGGTCGACCTGTCCGATCATGGCGTCGCCACGCTGATGGCGGCGCAGGTTTTCAAGCAGCACCGGGAAAGCGGTATCGGGCTGGGTCATGGCCGCGACATGTGGCGTCATGAGAATGCGTGGGTCATGCCAGAAGGGATGATCCGGCGCCGGTGGTTCCTCGGCCAGCACATCCAGCACCGCGCCGGAGAGCTGGCCGCTGTCCAGTGCCCGGGCAAGGTCGGCCTCTACCAGATGGTCGCCGCGCCCCATATTGATCAGTGATGCCCCCTGCGGCAGACGCTCAAACAAGGCGTGATCGAGCACGCCGCGGGTATCCCGGGTCAGCGGCAAAACGCAGATCAAAATGTCGCATTCGGATAAAAACGCATCGAGTGTTTCAACGCCGGCATGGGTGGTGATGCCGGGCAGGTTGCGCGGCGTGCGCGCCCAGCCGCTGATCTGAAAGCCGTAGCCCTTGAGATGGCATGCGATCGCACCGCCCAGCTGCCCGAGCCCCAGCACCCCAATGCGTCGCCGGCCGGCAGGAACAAGCATGTGGGCCTGCCAGTGTCGGTCGTGCTGCTGGCGCACGTAATCACTCATGTGACGATGCCGCCAGAGCGTGGCGAAGGTGGCATATTCGATCATGCCCTGCTCGATGGCAGGGTCCAGCATGCGCACCACGGGAAGCCCGTCAGGCAGGACGCCCGGGTCGAACTGATCGATACCGGCGGAGGTGGCGAACAGCACCTCAAGGTTGGGCAGCAGGGTAGCGATATCCTCCGGCGGCTGCCAGGCCAGTAGATAGCGGATGTCTTCGGGGTCGCCAATGTCCGGCCACTGGCGAAACTCGATATCCGGGGCGTGCTCGGCAAACAGGGCCTGCCAGCGTCGGCCGCGGTCGGGATCGGATTTGTACAGCAGTGCCATGACAGGGCGCCTCACGATGGTTGGACAGGTCTTCTATCGTGCCCTTGATCAACGCGCATGCGATACCGTTATGGGGCGCTGCGCGACGTGAATGGTCCGAATTTCGGGTTTCGAGCGCAGATTGCACTGTCGGGAAGCCGCCTCAGTGAATCATGCCGTGCAGCCCCCGGGATTCAGTGCGATCCGCGGTAACGGGGCGAAATACGCACGTCACCTGAGGCCGCGGGCATCGTAGTCTGGAAAGCATGGCAGAGAGGCTCGCCCATAACGGGCCCGAAGTCGACCAGAGCGAAGAGGAGCTCAAGGGATGCAGCTGACGGATTACCCAAGACTGTGCATTGCCGCACACGGGGTGTTGATGGATCGCGACACGACGATCATCGCAGGGCTTGCGCCGCTGCTGGAACAGATGCGAGACCCACCGGCGCAGGACCAGGTGCTGGCGGATTACTTCCGGGCCCTGCATGCGCTGACCGATGCCGACATGAACACGGTGTCGGCCCACTGCGTGGTCTACTGCGCGCTGGCCCGCGAGTGGGGGCTTGAAAGTGACTGGCAGGCCGGTATTACCTTTGCCGGCACGGTGGATGCCGGCACGCTCTATGAAGATGCCCCGGGCGCCATTCACTATCTGCGCAAGTTCTACCGGCTCAGTGTGGTGAGTTCACTCGATGAACGTGAATTTGCAGCGCTGGACGCTCGGATCGGGCTTGCCACCCACGAGCGGCTGGCCACCGGCAGCTTTGTAGCCGCCCGGGCTGCCATCCACGAGATCGTGAAGGACCCCGAGGTGCTTCTGGTAAGCGCAGGGCCTGCGCCGACGTTACGCGGTGCGGGCTATTGTCGCATTACACGATCAAGGCCGGGCCAGGCGCCTTTTGGTGCGCCGACGACGTGGCAGTTCACATCGCTGGGTGACTTCATCGGCGCGCATCAGCTTGCCCTGCGTCGTGAAATCATTTAGACAGGGGAGGCGACCCCCGCACACTCTGGCAGCAGCAGGCGGGCCCGAAGACACAAAAAAAAGGCGCTTCATGGTGGGTTCCGTTCGACTCGATCGCATCGACATCAATATTCTGGTTCAGCTACAAAACGATGGTCGCATGACCAACGTGCATCTGGCCGACGCCGTCGGCCTCTCTCCAAGTCCTTGCCTGCAGCGAGTCAAGCGACTTGAAGGTGCCGGCTATATCACCTCGTTTCAGGCGCGCCTTGATCTGACCAAAATGCTGGAAAGCGTGACCGTGTTTACCGAGGTCACCCTGTGTGATCATCGCCGGGAGGATTTTCTTCGCTTTGAGCAAAGCATTCGCGAGATCGACGAGCTGATGGAATGTCACCTGATCAGTGGGGGCTATGATTATCTGCTGCGCTTTATTGCCCGCAGCATTGCCCACTATCAAAGCGTGATGGAGGCACTGATCGAGCGCGAAATCGGCATCGAAAAGTATTTCAGCTACATCGTGATTAAATCGCCCATCGTCAAGGAGCAGCTCCCGCTGCGCACGCTGCTGTCAGGCAGTCCTGGCAGCGCCTGACGTCAGAACACAAAAAACCCGATGCCTGGCACCGGGTTTTTTTTGATGGCGAAAAACTCAGCGTTTGTTCAGGTCCAGCGGGTCGTCACGACCGGTCGGTTCGTCACGTGGAGCATCGTTGTCATCCCATGGGGCATCGACATTGTGGCGACGGACTCGTGACGGCGTGCTGCGCTCGCCGTCATGTTGGCCGGTGACGAGGTCATCCTCGGAAAGCGGTAGTGGCGCCTCGCGATCAGCGAGCATGGCTGGGTCAGCGTGAGCGTTGTCATGCCCGGACGTCACCTTCGGCGCCGTGCCGGCCCCCATGCTTCCAGTCAGTCCTTCTCCGTCGCGGTGTTCGACGCTTTTTTCGTCAATGTCGACGGGGTCGTGTCGCTCCAGAATATCCTCGATGCGATCCAGATCGGCCACCAGTGCTCTAACGGCGATCACGGTGGCGCCGCGTTCTACATTGCGGTCGTACGCGCTGGTGTCCTCGGAATGATCATGCTTGCCAAACAGGCGCTGCCAGAAGCTCGGCTTTTTCTCCTCTTCGCTTGCTTCATGTGACACGGCGCTGTCGTGTTCAGTTTGCGCATGACGGTTGATGGCACTTTCAGGGATGCCGGCATTGCGCAGATCCTGCATGGCGGCGTCAGCGTTGGCTTCGGTGTCATATACGGCAACAACGAGTTGTTCTTCCATGACCTGTACTCCTGTGGTGTACCCCGGATGGCCCATGGCCGATGTCGTCCATTCGGTGACATCGACGTCATGACGTCATTTCACCGCAGGGGCATCGATCATCAGGCCGGGACACCCTTCAATCTGGCAGGTCGGCAGCGGTTAGCGAATCCTTTCGCATTCTCTTTGGTATCAGGCCCGTTACTGTGGGGTAATCCCGGCGATGACACGCCCGGCCTCGATCGACTCGCCCGCCTGGACCTGAAGGGTAAGGAGGCCGCTGATCTCGGCCGCAATCTGTATCTCCATTTTCATCGCTTCCATGATCGCGATCACATCACCCTCGTTGACCCGAGCGCCGTCCTCGACCTGCCAGGCCAGCAGCGTGCCGCTGATGGGTGCCGTAACGTTGCCTTCTGTCGACGCCTGCTGCGTCTCGACGGCAAGGCCTGCCTCACTTGAGCCAAAATGCTGAAGCAGCGCGGCGGGCAGCCCGATGCGGTGGCGCTTGCCGTCGATATCGATCATGGCGTGCAGCATGCCGGGTTCGGTGGCCGGGGGCTGGCGAGGTGCCCACTCCAGAGCCGTGTCCTGAAAGTCGGTCTCGATCCAGCGCGTATGCACGTTGAACGTGTCTGGGCCGGTGAAATCCGGGTGCGCCATCACCGCGCGATGGAAAGGCAGTGTTGACGCCACGCCTTCAATCTCGAAATGCTCAAGCGCGCGTCGCGCCCGGGCGATGGCCTGTTCGCGGGTGGCGCCGGTGATGATCAGCTTGGCCATCAGGGAATCGAAATGGCCTGAGATGCGCCCGCCGCTCATCACGCCGGTATCCAGGCGCACGCCAGCGCCGGTGGGGGCCGTGAAGACGTCGACGGTGCCGGGCGTGGGCAGAAAGCCCTTGGCGGCGTCCTCGGCGTTGATGCGAAATTCGAAGCTGTGGCCGCGCGGCGTCGGCGTTTCGGTAAAGGAGAGGGGATGACCTTCTGCAACGCGCAGCTGCTCGATAACCAGATCCACGCCGGCCGTCTCTTCGGTGACGGGGTGTTCCACCTGCAGGCGCGTGTTGACCTCAAGAAAGGAGAGGGTGTCGTCGCTGGCGAGCAAAAATTCGACCGTGCCGGCACTGATATAGCCGGCGCTGGTGCAGATGTCGTGGGCGGCCTGATGGATCCGCTGGCGCTGCTCGTCGCTTAAATAGGGGGCTGGGGCTTCCTCGACCAGCTTCTGATTGCGCCGCTGCAGCGAGCAGTCGCGGGTGCCGACCACCACCACATTGCCGTGGGTATCGCCCATGATCTGGGCCTCGATATGGCGCGGGCGATCAAGATACTGCTCGACAAAGCACTCGCCGCGGCCGAAGGCGGCTTCGGCCTCCCGGACCGCGGAGTGATAGCACTCGGCGACTTCGTCCATGCGCCAGGCCACCTTGAGACCGCGCCCGCCGCCGCCAAACGCCGCCTTGATGGCGATCGGCAGGCCCACCTCCTCGGCAAAGGCCACGACGTCCTCGGCGTTTTTTACCGGGTCTTCGGTGCCGCGAGCCAGCGGGGCGCCCGCCTTGAGCGCCAGTCGCCGTGCCTGAACCTTGTCCCCCAGCACATCGATGGTGTCCGGGTTCGGACCGATCCAGACGAGCCCTTCGTCCTGCACGGCGCGGGCAAAGTCGGCGCGCTCGGAAAGAAACCCATAGCCCGGGTGAATGGCATCAACATGGGCACGACGGGCAACGTCGAGCAGCTTCTCAATTGACAGATAGCTTTCCCCGGCGCGTTCACCGCCCAGGCCATAGGCTTCATCGGCCAGGCGCACATGCAGGGCGTCGAGATCCCCTTCGGCGTAGACGGCAACGGACGTGACGCCGTAATCGCGGCAGGCGTGAATGACGCGCACCGCGATCTCGCCACGATTGGCAATCAGAACCCTTTTCAGGGGGCGCAGGCTGTTGTTCAGCGGGGGATGTGTCTCGGGGGCATTCATGACGTGACCTCATGCAGGCTGTTCTCACCGGCCAGCGGTGCGAAACGGGTAAGCGGATGAAAGCGAACGGTGGTGCCGGGGGGAATCTGCCCGGCCAGGTCCAGATGGTGATCGGCCACACAGGCGATCACCGGGTAGCCACCGGTCAGCGGATGATCGGCCAGAAACAGTACCGGCTGACCGCTGGCCGGCACCTGCAGGGCGCCGGTGACCGTGCCCTCGCTGGGCAGCTCTTCGCTGCGCTGGCGCGTCAGTGGGTGCTCACCTTCAAGTCGGATCCCGACCCGGTCGGAGTGTGGAGTGACCTGCCAGGTCTGCTCGCACAACAGGGTCAGCGCTTCATCGGTAAACCAGTCACTGCGCGGTCCCATGATGATATCGAGCGTGATGCACTCACCGGCACGAGGCAGATCGAATTCCGGCGACTCACCGAGCGACAGTGCCGTGATGGCAAGCCCGGCAGAATGCAGGGTATCGCCGCGCGCTAGCGGTGCCGGCCCGAGTTTTGCCAGCGTATCGGTGGCACAGCTGCCGAGCACCGGGGCCACATCAAAGCCGCCGCGCAGGGCCAGATAGCAGCGCACGCCGGCCGTGGTCGCACCCAGCGTCAGGGTGTCGCCTTCGGCGAGCTCAATGGGCTGCCAGCGTGCGCCGTCATGCCGGGTGCCCTCGGCGGTTTTGATCGATACCGTGGTTTGCGCGCCGGTCACGGCCACGATGGTGGGTCGGTGGCAGCGCAGCGACAGCCCACCCTGGGCGGTCTCGATGACCGTGGAATGGGAGGGGTTGCCGACAATTCGGTTGGCACTGCGCAGGGCACTTTTGTCCATGGCGCCAGCACCGGAGACGCCCTGGCCGGTCTGGCCTTCACGGCCGAGGTCCTGAAAAAGACTCTGAAGCCCGGGCTGCAGGACTTCCAGGCAAGGCGTGGTGTCGGTAGTCGAGGGCTCGGAAGTATCGCGAGGCACGCTGATGCTGACCCGCTCGGGCGCATCTCCGGTAGCGCTGAAGCACACACGCATGCCGGGCTGGAGCAGCGCGGCCGGCTCGCGATGGATGTCCCACATTTCAAGCGGTGTCGTGCCGATCAGCTGCCAGCCGCCGGGGCTGTCGGTCGGGTAGATTCCGCTGAAGGTGCCGGCCAGTGCCACGGAACCGGCCGGAATACGGGTGCGAGGCGTATCGCGCCGGGGCACGTCAAAGCCTGCACCGCCGGCCAGATAGGCAAAGCCTGGCGCAAAGCCGCAGAAGGCAACCTGATACTCATGTGCGCCGTGACGCCGGATCACCTCGTCGGTGCTCAGCGACAAATGTCTTGCCACGTCATCAAGGTCCTCACCGTTGTAGTACACGGGAATCTCGATCAGCTCGCCGTGCTGGTGGCTGGCACCAACGCTGACAGGGCATGCCATCAGCGTATGGCTCAGCTGTTCGGCGCTGATGCGTGCCGGCATGAAGCTCACCAGCAGGGTACGCGCGGCCGGAATGACGTTGGTGACCCCGCTGATCGGCGCTCGCTGGAGCTGGTCAAAAAGCCCCAGTGCCTGCGACAGGTCATCCAGCTCGACGAGCAGAGTGCTCAGATTGACGGGAAGTATTCTCACAGGAACTCCTGAAAGCGTGCCGTGGCGTGTCGGTCAGACGTGATAGCGGTTGCCCGGCACATCGGTAATGAACATGTGCCCGGGGGCGTGGGTGAGGGCAAAGGGCACATTCGAGGCCATCACGGCCGCCTGCGGGGTCACGCCACAGGCCCAGAACACCGGGATTTCACCGGGCTCGATACGTACGGGATCGCCGAAGTCGGGTTGGTCGATGTCCCGGATACCCAATGCGCCCGGGTCGCCCACATGAATCGGGGCACCGTGAACGCCGGGGTAGCGTGCGGTGATGGTGCTTGCCCGGGCAATATGGGCGGCCGGGAGCGGACGCATCGAGACCACCACCTCGCCCCGTAGTCGCCCGGCCGGACGACAGGGCAGAGTGGTGCGATACATCGGCACGTTGGTGTTGTCGGTGATGTGGCGAACCTCGATGCCGGCCTCGATCAGGGCGCTTTCAAAGGTGAAGCTACAGCCGATCAAAAAGGTGATCAGATCCGGATGCTCCTCCCAGCAGGGCCTGGCATCATCGAGCTCCTTGATAAGCACGCCGTCGCGCCAGAGCCGGTAGCGCGGCAGGTCGGTGCGAAGATCCGCGCCTTCGGCAAGGACGGTGCGCCAGTCGCCGGGATCGCTGACCTCCAGTACCGGGCTGGCCTGCGGATTGCGCTGGGCATAGAGCAGAAAATCCCATGCCCAGTCACGTGGCAGGGCGATCAGATTGGCCTGGGTCATGCCCGGGGCGAGTCCGGCAGTGGGCCGACGCTCACCGGCTCGAAAGCGCTCGCGCGCCTGACGGGCCTGCTCGAGTGCGCTCATGGCCCTGTCTCTGCAAAGGCCTTGAGCTTGATGCCGCTTCTGGCCAGTCGTGATCGTACGGCAGCCGCCAGTGCGACGGCGCCGGGGCTGTCGCCATGGACACAGATGGAATCGGCCTGAAGGGCAATGTCGTGGCCGTCGATGCACTCGATCACGCCCTCTCGCGCCAGACGCTGCATCCGTTCGGCGACCTGGTCGGCATCGTGGAGCACGGCCCCCGCTTCCCGGCGCGAGACCAGGCTGCCATCACGGTTGTAGGCGCGATCGGCAAAGGCCTCGGCGGCCACGCGCAGGCCGGCCTTGCACGCCCACTCGTTCAGCGGCGACCCGGCCAGCGTCATCAGGACCAGGGAGGCATCGACATCATCAATGGCGGCCAGCACGGCATCTGCCTGGCGCCGGTCGTGAGCAATGGTGTTGTAGAGCGCCCCGTGTGGCTTGACATAGCGCACCTGCGTGCCGGCGGCGCGGGCCAGTCCCTTGAGGGCGCCGATTTGATAGATCACATCGGCGCGCAGTTCATCGCTGGCGATGTCCATGTTGCGTCGGCCAAAACCCACCAGATCCGGATAGCCGACATGAGCACCGACCGTGACGCCATGGCTGGCCGCCGCCTTCAGGGTGCGCAATATGCCGGCCGGGTCGCCGGCATGAAAGCCGCAGGCGACGTTGGCGCTGGTGACAATACCGAGCATGGTAGCGTCATCACCCATGTGCCACTGGCCGAAGCTTTCTCCCAGATCGCTGTTTAAATCGATAAAGGACATGTGAGGCTCCTGTTCAGGAAGACAGTGTCAAAAGGTCAGGCAGACGGTGTCAGAAAGGCAAAGATCGGGCCGATGGCGTTAAAGCCCATATACCAGGTGAGCGCGCAGACCACGGCGCCGGAGACCAGCAGCCAGCGTGGGTAGCGATGGCCGTGCATCAGGTCACTACGCTGCCAGGCCACGTAAATGAACAGCGTCAGCCCTACCGGCAAAATCAGGCCGTTAAAGCCACCGACAAACACCAGTAGCGCAGCGGGCGGGGTGCCTATCGACACGAAGGCGATCAGTGAGATGGCGATGAACACCAGTGTGGCGCGGTTACGTATGCCCTCGCTGATGCCGGGGCGAAAGGCGCTTAAAAAGCTCATGGAGGTGTAGGCCGCCCCGATGATGCTGGTGATGCCGGCGGCCCACAGAATCAGGCCAAAGGCGCGCAGGCCCAGCTCTCCGGCGGCGGCCTGAAAGGCCTGAGCGGCCGGGTTGGCGCTCTGACTGGACACGTCGATGATCACGCCGCTGGCCACCACGCCGAGAATGGCGAGAAACAGGATGTAGCGCATCAGCCCGGTGACCAGGATGCCGCGCAGTGCCGCCTTCGAGACGGTCTCGACGTTATCGACGCCGCCCAGGCCGCGGTCCAGCAGACGGTGGGCACCGGCATAGGTAATGTAGCCGCCGACGGTGCCGCCCACGATGGTAGTGATGGTGGCGAAGTTGATGGTGTCGGGCATCACGGTCTGGCGCAGCGCCTCGCCCACGGGCGGGTTGGACGCGATGGCGACGAACACCGTCATCGCCATCATCAACACGCCCAGCACGATGATGATGCGATCGATGGCCACGCCGGCGCGTCGGGAAGAGAAAATACCGGCGGCAATCACGGCGCTGATCAGCCCGCCCCATGTCGTGTCCAGCCCCAGCAGGGCATTGAGCCCCAGGCCTGCGCCGGCGATGTTGCCGACGTTGAAGGTCAGTCCGCCAATGATGATCAACACGGCCAGCAGATAACCACTGCCGGGCAGCGCCGCGTTGGCGACCTCGGGGGCGCGCATGCCGGTGACGGTGACCACCCGCCAGATATTGAGCTGTACCACCAGGTCGATCAGGATCGAGGCCAGAATGCCGAAGGCAAAGGCCGCGCCCATTGTGGCGGTAAAGGTAGCGGTCTGGGTGATAAAACCGGGGCCCACGGCCGAGGTGGCCATCAAAAAGACGGCACCAATCAGTGAGGCACGTCGGGAGCGGGCGAACCCGACGTCAGGAGTATCTGCCATGTCAAAGGCTCCGAAAGAGGAAGGGGGCACAGGCCATACCAGCAATTGGCGTGCCACAATGGGCTGATCGGCCGGATTTTGTAGGTGTTGCCCGTGTTGATTGTTCAACAATAGCCCCGAAGGCGACGTGAAGATATTCGACTTGCGTTCCATTTCGGCGCAACAGAACGCGATGAGGCTCTTTTTTGGTGCGCGAGTTCGGGGCGAGAGGCGAGCTTGTCGGCAGCCCCCTTTATCGGGAACACTGGGTGGGTCTCAACGTCATGATCGGAATTGCGTTTACATGAAAAAGCAGGCTCTGGAAGACAGGCGGGAATCTCTGGGAAACACCGTGGCAGCGGGCATTCGACGCCTGCTGGTAGAAGGGGCGTTCACTCCCGGGCAGCGTCTGTCGGAAGTTGCGCTGTGTGAGCGGCTGGGCGTGTCGCGCAATACACTCCGGGAAGCCTTTCGCACGCTGGCCCATGAAGGTCTGGTCACGCATCAGCCGCATCGCGGTGTCTTCGTGACCAGCCCCGATGCCGCCTCCATTGTCGAGATCTACCGCCTGCGGCGCTTTATCGAATGCCGTGCGCTCAGCGAGGCCTGGCCCAGCCATCCGGCGGTAAGAGAGATGCGCGTCGCGGTGGATGAGGCGCACGCGCGCAGCGAGCAGCAGGACTGGCTGGCAGTGGGTACGGCCAACATGGCCTTTCATGGTGCCATCGTGGCGCTGGCGGACAGCCCTCGGCTGAACGGCTTTTTTCGCCAGATTCTGGCCGAGCTGCGTCTCGCCTTCGGGTTGATGTCCGACAAGGAGTGGCTGCATGCCCCTTATGTCGACATGAACCGGCAGGTGCTGGAGACCTTTGAAGCCAGTGATACAAAAGCGGCCGTGGCTCTGCTGGAGCAGTATCTGGCTCAGTCCGAACGGGTTGTGCTGGCCGCCTGGGAGCGTCAGGTTGCGACTTGAAGGCCTCGATGATCAAATGACAAAAGGCCCCGCCATGGCTGGCGGGGCCTTTTAACGTCGTTTTTATCGCCCTGAGCGGGCGATATTGGCCTCTCAGGCGCTGACGGTCTCGCCGGATTCGGCACGTGCTTTCTGGTTCGAGAAGTCGCTCAGGGCATGCCGGCCCGTGTTGATCGGGATCTGACGGGCGCGCTGCTGCTCGGGAACCACGCGCAGCAGGTCAACCATCAACAGGCCGTTTTCAAGCCTTGCGCCCTGGATCTCGATGTTTTCGTCAAGCCTGAAGGAGAGCCGGAACGCGCGTTTGGCGATGCCGCGATGCAGCCAGGTGACGCCTGACGTGCCACTGTCCTGCTCGCTGCGCCCGCCGGTAATGGTCAGTACGCGATTTTCGACGTTAACATCAAGCTCTTCCTCGGCGAATCCGGCCGTGGCCACCGCGATACGGTAGTCATTGTCGCCGTGCTTTTCGACGTTGTAGGGCGGATAGCTGGGTCCGTCGTTGTGAACGGCCTGCTCGAATAGATCATTCAGGCGATCAAAGCCGATGCTGCGACGAAAGAGTGGGGAAAGGGTCATGGCGTTCATAAAACCTCCTGATTAACAGCAAAGTTTGTCACTACCGTGAGTGGGTACTTGCAGACCTGCATGGGCAGCATCTGCGCTCGCGTTGGCAACTCTGAGTGAGCCTGTTATCGCGACATTATGGTAAATAGTGGCGTCCTGCGGCGTTTCAAGTCTTCCCTGAAAAAAATCCCTGTCAGCCGATTGCGCACCACTGTCAGGCAAAATAGGGTCGGCTCTTCAGGTTTCAACGGGTCAATACAAAAAAATTTTCAACCGGAGCAGGGCGTCCGGCACAGGCTTTTGATAGCGGTATGTTTAGTCTTTGTCGGGGGCTTCTTTTTTGTCGCCAGGCGTCGATAATCACGGGATTACGATCACTGGAAAACATCACATGAATCAGCCCCACATTCACGGCCCGAACTGTCAGCACGATCATGACCATCATGGACACGTCCACGGCCCCAATTGTAATCACGGCGCTCAGACACCGGTGCGCAACGCCTTGAAGGATGTGGGGCGCAATGACCCGTGTCCCTGTGGCAGCAACAAAAAGTTCAAGAAGTGTCACGGCGGCTAGCCGCCCGGCAAAAAGACAGGAATAAAAAAACCGGCGCCCGAGGGCGCCGGTTCGTTATCCAGCAGGGACGCAATGATCCCGGCGTTTAGAGGGTGCCGCCGAGCACTTCTTCTGCCGTGGTCTGACGGTTGTTGACCGAGCTGGTCCACTGGCCCCAGCCGTCGGCGCTGACGGTATCGCCGTTATTGCCCAGATTCTCGAGCCGCTTTTTGTCCTCATCGGTGAGGACCTGTTTGGCCAGCGGCGGGAGATGGGTGACATCGCCCACGTTCATGCCAAGCCCGTCGGCCACGCGGTGGCCGTAGTCGTCATGCACCATCCAGAAGTGCCACAGCATGCGCTCCTGCACGTCACGCTCGCACTGACCCAGCAGTTCCACCATATTGCCGGTCAGATCGTCACGCTCCCAGTCCATCATGGTGTTATAGCGACCGCGCGCCTGGACGTAATCGTTGCGACGCTCCAGCACACTGCGGGTCAGCGGGCCGCGCACTTCGGGCGCATTGTAGGGCTCTTCGCGCTCGGCTTCGTGCAGACCGTTGTGAATCGACGGCTCGAAGTTGATATGCGGATTCTGCTCCGAGGCATGATCGACGTGATAGGCCATCTGACCATCACGCTGATTGGTGGCCACCTTCGCATTTTTGGGCTGATTGACCGGCAGCTGCAGGTAGTTTGGCCCGATGCGATAGCGCTGGGTGTCAGAATAGGAAAACGTACGACCGACCAGCATCTTGTCGTCGGAGAAGTCCAGACCGTCGACCAGTACGCCGGTACCCATGGCGATCTGATCGTTTTCGGCAAAGAAGTTCTGCACGTTGCGGTTAAGCGTCATGACGCCAATCCTGCGCAGCGGGAACTGATCTTCCGGCCAGACCTTGGTGTCATCCAGCGGGTCCCAGTCGAGCTCGGGGTGATCGTGATCTTCCATCAGCTGCACGAAAACGTCCCACTTCGGGTAGTCACCGCGCTCGATGGCTTCGAACAGATCCTTCGAGGCCGACCCCAGATCCTGGCCCTGCACTTTGGCGGCTTCAGCCGCGGTGAGGCTTGCCACCCCGCACTGCGGATGGAAGTGGTACTTGACCAGTACCGTCTCGCCCCGGGCGTTGACCATCTTGTAGGTGTTGACCCCGAAGCCTTCCTGGTGACGATAGCTGGCCGGAATGCCGCGCGGGCTGAACAGATGCGTCAGCATGTTCATCGCCTCGGGCGTCTGGCTCATGAAATCGAAGATGCGGTTGGGTTCCTGACGGAAAGTGACCGGGTCGGGCTTGAGCGAGTGGATCACGTCCGGGAACTTGATCGCATCACGGATAAAGAACACGGGCAGGTTATTACCGACCAGGTCCCAGTTGCCGTCTTCGGTGTAGAACTTGACCGCAAAACCGCGCGGGTCACGGGCAGCTTCTGAAGAGTCACGACCGCCGATGACAGTTGAAAAGCGCAGCGCCAGGTCGGTCTTCTTGCCGGCGTCCTGAAAGAGTTTTGCACGTGTGTACTTCGAGGCCGGCTCGTCACCGATCATGCCGGTGGCTTCAAACTCGCCGTAGGCCAGAAAGCCGCGGGCATGGACCACGCGCTCGGGAATGCGCTCGCGGTCGAAATGACTGATCTTTTCCAGGAACTGATAGTTCTCAAGCGTTGCCGGGCCACGGCTGCCGACCGTGCGCTGCGACTGATTATTGCTGACGGGATGACCCTGCCGGTTGGTCAGCTCGTTGTGTTTATCTGCCATGCCATTCTCCTCTTTGGACATCCTGTCCGAATGGGGGTGTCAGGCGCCGGTCACGAGCGGCCCCGAACGCGAAAGATATCACGGTAACTTCATGGATTAGTCCTATCGTCCCGTAGAGGCCAGGGCTATGACGCCCAAAGAGAAGGTCGCATGCCAGAGGCATGTTTCACGTGAAACATCGTTGATGCTTAAGAGGTGGCATCACGTGCCCGCATCGAGCATGAACGGCACAGGTCGATTCGGCACAAAAGGGCACTATGGCGGCTCTCACAACAAAACAAGAGTACGCCTGATGCATGTGACGAGACTGTATTCCGGGGAGGATGGCGAGTCGCACTTCGAAGATCTGCAGATCGAGGTGGGTGGGGACGCCGAGATCGGCAAGCTGTCGGTGCGTATTCCGACCACCGGCCTCGTCTTTCGTGAAACCGCCGCCGATTACAATTATGGCTGGCACAACGCGCCGCAGCGTCAGTACATCCTGATGCTGGATGGCAGCGTGGACATCACCGTGGGCAGCGGGGAAACAAGGCGTTTGAACACCGGCGATATCCTGTTGTGTGAGGACACCACCGGGCGAGGCCATGTCAGCCGGGCGGTAGAAGGGAAGCCGCGTCGTTCGGTCTTTGTCACCCTGGAGTGATCCGTTGACGGCCCACGGTGCTGGTCAGTCTCAACCGTTACAGCGTCAGCACCAGCTGCGTCACAGCGTGAATGGTCAACCCGATCAGCCCCCCGACCAGTGTGCCGTTGATGCGGATGAACTGCAGGTCGTTACCGACATTCTTCTCGATCTGATCGACGATCTCGTCGCTATCGAGGCTATCCAGGTAGCGCTGGATGTAGGCGTCGATGCGCGGTCCGTTACGCTCGACCAGCGCCGGTAACAGCGTCACGGCCTGCTCGTTGAGCCATGCGCGGGCCGGGGCGTCGTGCTCGAGGGTGCGTGCGTAATACTCGATGAAATGCTCAAGCCAGGCACGTGACTGCGAGTCGACAGCGTCCAGGTCGCGGGCCAGCCAGTCCATCAGCTCTTCCCAGACGCCGGCGATATAGTCGCTGAGACGATTGTTGTCGAGAATGTCGTCGCGCAGCCGGTCCAGACGTTGTGCAAAAGAAGGATCGTGGCGCATGCGCTTGATGAACTCGGCAAACTGGCGATCCAGATGGTGACGCAGCGGGTGATCGGGGTCGTCGCTGACCTCACTGATCAACCTGGCGCTTTGCTCGACGATGCGCTCGTTGATCAGCCAGCCTGCCAGCCGGTGCATGCTGACCTCGCGCCCCATCACCCGCGGGTTGAACAGCTTGAAGACGGTGTCGGTAATGAAGTGCTTGACCCGTTCCTGATTGTCCTCGACCTCGAGCCAGCGTGAAAGCCTGGTCAGTGAATCATCCAGCAGCGCCTGATGGCGCCCCTCCGCGGCCAGCACGTTCAGCGCGCTGCCCATCAGCCGGGCCGTATTGATGCGGCCCAGATGGTGACGCAGGGTACGGGTAAGAAACTCCCGCGCGGCACTCTGGCGCACTGCCGACAGCGATGTGCTCATGGCCTGGGTCAATCGCTCGGCGGCCATGGCGCGCCGCTCGGGGCGTGACAGCCAGCTCACCAGCGCATTGGCCACGTCAAAGCGGCGAACGCTGTCGCGCACGTAGGCTTCGGACAGAAAGTTCTCGCGAATAAACTCCGAAAGACTCTTCCCCAGTCGCGCCCGGTTACGCGGGATGATCGCCGTGTGCGGAATTTTGAGCCCCAGCGGATGACGAAACAGCGCCGTGACCGCAAACCAGTCGGCGATGCCGCCGATCATGGCCGCCTCGGCAAAGGCGGAGACGTATTCCAGTGCCGGGAAACGGCCCTGAAACCAGGTGCTGATGACATACAATATCAGCGCGCCCAGCAGACACAGCGTAGCAATGCGGCGGCGGTTATGGAGTGGCGGGGGCAATCGGTCTCTCTCTTGTCTTGATAAGGGGGCATTACGGTACCAGCGTCGCTGTCAATATAAGTCAGTCAGGTCAAAACACCATGATACCTGCCTGCTATCTCTACCGGTTTCTGCGCTGATCCTCCGACATGAAAGACCTTGAAGCTATAAAATGGTCACTGGTAGACCGTTTTGAAGACCGTCCAGTGTCTATCGTGAAGCAGTCAATATGGCATTGAGGCCATCATTCCCGGGCCGAAGTAAAGTCTGTCACGACGTTATCGAGTGTCGAATTTCAATGAGACTGACCAACTGGAGCAGGCATGGAAAGGTCCCGAATCAGACAGGTCTCTCCCGTGGACCTCAATGTGTTGCTCACGGTCGTGCGCAAATCCAGTTTTGCAGCGGCGGCGGCAGAACTTGGCGTTTCCTCGGCCTATGTCAGTAAACGAATCCGGATGCTGGAAGAAGCGCTCAGGACACGCCTTCTGCATCGAACTACCCGCCGGATCACGCTAACCGAAGACGGTCAGCTGGCCTATCAATGGGCCATCCGTATCCTGTCGGATTTCGACACCATGTATGACGAGCTGTCTGCCTCCCACGAGCATCCGCATGGCAGTCTGCATATTTGCAGTACCTTCGGCTTCGGGCGCGACCATGTCGGCCCTGCTCTTTCCGCGTTGCATGACCTTTACCCCGATCTAAAGATACGCCTTGATCTTGTTGATCGTGTCGTTGACATCATCGGCGAAGGTTTCGATATGGAAATTCGAATCGGCAATGATCTTTCCGAGAATCTTATTGCTCGTCATCTGGCAAAAAACCACCGTATATTGTGCGCTTCTCCGGAATACTTAAAACGCCACGGTTCTCCGAAGGCCCTCAATGAACTCCTGCATCATGAGTGTATTATCCTGAAAGAGCGTAATAACTCCTTCGGACAATGGACGCTTTATCGTGAAGAAACACCTGAAAGTGTCAACGTTAGAGGGGCACTTTCTTCCAATAGTGGCTCCGTGGTTCTGCAGTGGGCACTCGACGGTCATGGCATTATTCTTCGCTCCCAGTGGGAAGTTGGCCAATGGGTCAAGGAGGGCAGGCTGGTTCATCTTTTGCCGCAGTATCAGCAGCCTGCTGATATCTGGGCCGTTTACCAGACCCGTTTAAGCCATTCGGCGAAGGTCAAGGTCTGCGTCGAGTTTCTGGAAAAGCATTTTCAGGCGCTGGTTTCTACACCAGCCTTGCAAGGTCGATAGTTGATCAAGTGGGCTTCTTTACTCCGCGATGGGCGAAAACATTACGCTCAAGGTCGAATTGTTTTTTTGATTATTGATATGAATTTAAATTTTTCGTAAAGGGTTGAATCACACTTCATGCGTTGATGATTTTCGGGGTTGGCGACAGCATTGTCAGAAGAAGTGCCGTTATTTGGTGCTGAACTTTTAATGCCATATCACACTGCCGCCAGCCTTATCGTATGAGGGTTCAATCATGTCGAGTACACCAGATCAGGATCTCCCGGGAAAAAACACGCTTGTTGCTGCCAGATGGCAACGTATCAATGGCGTTCCCTGGCCGATCTTTCTGGCCATTACCGTTATTCTTTGTGCCGCCATCGGGTTGGGGGTCCTGCCGGGCGGGCTGATCGGTAGTCTCATGGCGATGATCGTGCTGGGTGGCATACTGGGATTTATCGGCGACCGTCTGCCCATCGTGCGCAGTTATCTGGGCGGCGGTGTTCTGGTGGCCATCTTCGGGGCCGCGGCGCTGGTGTACTTTGGTGTTCTGCCCGAGCCTGTGGTTACCGATATTGATACCTTCATGAAATCGGGAGGGTTTCTCAATTTCTATATCGTGGCCCTGATTGCAGGCAGCATTCTGGGTATGGACTCCTCGGCGCTGAAAAAGATCGGCATTCGCTATTTCATTCCGATTCTGGGCGCGACGGCCGGCGCCATTGGTCTGGCAGCGCTGGTTGGCCTGTTGCTTGGTTATACTCTGCAGGACGCCGTACTGGTCATTGCCCTGCCGATCCTGGGGGGCGGAATGGGGGCCGGGGCGATCCCGATGAGCCAGGTCTACGAGCAGCTGCTGGGCCAGCCTGCCAGTTACTACATTTCGCTTCTGGTGCCGGCACTGGCGCTGGGCAATGTGTTTTCGATTATTCTGGCCAGCATTCTTGCTGCCATTTCCGATCGCATTCCGGGGATCAGCGGCAACGGGCAGATCATGCAGGGCGTCACGATCAAGGAGAGGGTGCAGGAACTCAGCGTGCGCATGCTGGGGATTGGCCTTTTGACCTCGATCAGCTTTTACGTGGCCGGCGAAGTGCTGGGCAGCTTTATCCCGCTTCACCCTTACGCGATCATGATTATCCTGGTGGCGCTGTGCAAGATTTTCGGCTGGGTCCCCGAGATCATCAACGACGCCTGTGCGCAGTGGTTTGGCTTTATTGCCGCCAACCTGACCCTGGCGCAGCTTTTTGGTATCGGGATTGCCTACACCGATCTTGATACGGTTATCCAGGCCCTGAGCATCAATTACGTTTTGATCACTCTGGCAGTGGTCAGTGGGGCGGCCCTGGGGGCAGGACTGGTCGGCAAGCTGGTGGGCTTTTATCCGGTTGAGTCCTCGATCACGGCCGGTCTTTGCATGGCCAACATGGGCGGGACCGGTGATGTTGCCGTTCTTTCTGCCGCCAGACGCATGCAGCTGATGCCGTTTGCTCAGATCAGTTCGCGGCTGGGCGGGGCATTCATTCTGCTGCTCTCGGGTGTGATGGTGGCCCTGCTGGCCTGACCGAGGCGGTGACGTCAGTCATTGATCCACTGTGATATGACCACAAAAAACCCGGGAAAGAGGCTCGTGGCCACTTCCCCGGGTTTTGCGCTTTCAATGCAGGTCGATCAGGGCGAGGAGGCTATTTCAGCCAGGGATTTTGTGCCAGATGGCGCTGTTCAAACGCCATGATCTGCGCCTGTCGTTCAAGCGTTGTGCCGATGGCATCCAGACCGCGCATCAGCGCATCACGCTTTAGCGTATCGACTTGGAAGGGCACCGCATCAGCGTTTTCAAGCGCGATGATTTGCTGCTCGAGATCAACGGTGATCTGGTTGCGCTCGGGGTTGCTGATGACATCTGCCAGCTGTTGATGCCTTTCAGGGTCCAGCTTGATGGTGAGCACGCCATTGCGCTGGCAGTTGTCATAGAAGATGCCGGCAAAGGTTGTGCCGATCAGCGCCCGTATCCCCAGTTGCTGAAGCCCCCATACAGCGTGCTCACGACTTGAGCCACAGCCAAAATTGGGGCCAACAACCAGAAACCGGCTTCCCTGCCAGGCCGGCTGGTTGAGAATGAAGCTCGGGTCTGGCGTGCCATCCTCCTGAAATCTCAATCCATGGAAAAGACCGCGGTCGAGCCCCTGGCGGTCGATGCCCTTGAGAAACTGCTTGGGCATGATCACGTCAGTATCGATATTGGCGGCCAGCATGGGCGCTGCTGTACCGGTCACGGAAATAAAGGGTTCCATTCAAGCCTCCTCGGTCATTTCGCGGATATCGGTAAGGTGTCCCTTGATGGCTGCTGCAGCGACCATGACCGGGCTCATTAGATGGGTGCGCGCGCCGGCGCCCTGACGCCCTTCAAAGTTTCGGTTGGTACTGGAGGCGCAGCGATCGCCCGGCTCAAGCACGTCATCATTCATGGCCAGACACATCGAGCAGCCTGACTGTCGCCATTCAAAGCCGGCGCGAATGAAGATGTCAGCCAAACCCTCAGCCTCAGCCTGGTCACGCACTGCAGTCGAGCCGGGAACGATGATGGCTCGGACGTGTTCCGCGACCTTTCGGTCTCCGACCATGTCGGCGGCCGCCCGAAGATCCTCGATTCGCGCATTGGTGCAGGAACCAATAAAGGCGTGACTGATGCGAATATCGGTCAGCGGCGTCCCGGGTGTCAGTCCCATGTAGTACAGGGCGCGCTCGACATCCCGGCGCTGTGAGGGGGTGTCGTAGCTTTCGGGGCCAGGCACCGTATCGCTGATAGAGGCGGCCTGATCGGGGCTGGTGCCCCAGGTGACCATCGGTGCCAGGTCGCTGCTGTCGAGGACCAGATCCATGTCAAAGACCGCGTCCTCGTCGCTTTTGAGATCCTGCCAGCGTGCCAGCGCCTGCTCGCGCAGCTCGCCGGACGGCGCTCTTTCACGGCCCTTCAGATAGTCATACACCTTGTCATCGGGGGCCATGAAGGCGCCGCGTGCGCCGGCCTCGACGGCCATGTTGCAGATCGTCATACGGGCTTCCACGCTCAGCGCGCCAATGCCCGGCCCTGCAAATTCGATGGCGTAGCCCGTGGCGCCGGAGGCGCCGATACGGCGAATCAGTGCCATGATGATGTCCTTGGAAGACATGCCCCTGGCCAGCGTACCTTCCACCGTGACCCGCATGGTGTTCAACCGCTTGTAGACCAGTGTCTGGGTGGCCAGCAGGTGTTCTATCTCGGAGGTACCGATGCCAAATCCGAAAGCGCCCAGTGCCCCGTAGGTTGTGGTATGGCTGTCACCTGCCGCAATGACCATGCCTGGAAGAATGAAGCCCTGTTCGGGAGCAACCACATGCTCAATGCCCTGGCGCTTGTCGAGAACATCAAACAGCTCGATGCCAAAGTCATGGCAGTTTTCCCCGAAGTAGCTGACCTGACGCGCGCCACCGGGATCATTGATCAGGGCAATCCGGTTGGGCGCCGTCGGGTTGACGTGATCCACAACGGCCAGTGACGTTGACGGGCGCCAGACCTTGCGCTGTTTTTCTCTCAGGCCACTGAAGGCCTGAGGGCTGGTGTATTCGTTGAGTACCTGACGATCGATATAGAGCAGTACGTGACCATCGTCATCAAGCTGACACACGGTATGAGAGTCGATGTGTTTGTCATATAACGTTTTGCCGGTTGTCATGGTTACTCGCTCATCAGGATAAAAACGGCGCCATGTTTGAGATGTCGTTGCAAGACTCTCGTTTATGGGTATGGCTGGCGCACCGTGATGATATTAAAGTTGTCTGATGGGGCATCAATGGCTCATCCGTAAGAGCTTGGTTCATGAATCGTGTCCAGTTGGGCGTATTCATCGCGCAATGAGCCGACAGCAGACATCATGGTGGCCCTTCCTGTCGTCGGCACCGAAGGCGCCGGCTCACGGGGCCACAAGATTTCAGACCACGACAAGAAGAGACGCCATGACCGAGACATCGGATAACCGCACAACACGCCCTGCTCAACACGAGCCGATCCTGACGTTTCGCCTTGGCGCGTTGGGCGCTGCCGTGCCGCTGATCTTTTTTGTCGGCTGGGCAATCATTACCAGCGTGCTGGGGCTCTCCTCCGAGATCGGCCTGGTCATGGGCGCTCTGTTTGGTCTGACGCTGGGGCTTTTATTCTGCAAAAGCCGCTGGGAACACTACGCGCAGGGGCTTTTCGACGGTATGGCACAGCCCATCGGCGTTATCGCCGTGGTGGCCTGGTTTTATGCCGGGATGCTGGCGCAGGTGCTGCAGACCGGCGGGCTGGTGGAAGGGCTGGTCTGGCTGGGCGGCGTCTCGGGGGCCACCGGCGGCGCCTTTGTGGGCCTGACCTTTGTGCTGGCGGCGGTCTTCTCCACCGCGGTCGGCACCGGTTACGGTACCACGGTGGCGTTTTCTACCCTGATGTACCCGGCCGGCGTGGCGCTGGGGTGTGACCCGGTGGTGTTGTTCGGGGCCATCCTGGCCGGCGCTATCTTCGGGGATAACCTGGCGCCGGTGTCGGACACCACCATTGTCTCGGCCACCACCCAGGAGGCGGACGTTCCCGGGGTGGTGAAAAGCCGCTTCAAGTACTCGATCATGGCGGCGGTGCCGTCACTGGTGCTGTTCGTTTTGCTGGGCAATGCCAGCAGTGATGTCGGCGGCAATCAGGACGCATTGAATGCAATGATGGCGCAGACCGATCCAACCGGGCTTTTGATGCTGATTCCCTTTGCGCTGGTGCTTTTACTGGCTCTGCGCGGCCATCACCTGATCACCTCTTTGACCTGGGGGATCGTTCTGGCCGCGATCATGATCGTGGCGTCAGGTCTGGCCGCCCCGGGCGAGATCATGGCCTTTGATCCGGACAGCGACACCGTGGTGACCGGGGCTCTGGTCGATGGCGTCAGCGGCTATGTCAACATGGCGATTTTGATCCTGTTGATTGTCGCGACTGCCCATCTGCTCAAACTCGGCGGCACCATGAGCGCCGTCACAAAAGGGCTGATGCGCTGGATTGGCGATTCCGTACGCCGAGCGGAGCTGGCCATCTGGGGGATCGTGGCGCTGTTGAACTCGGCGATCACCATCAATACCGCCGCCGAGATTGCCGCCGCACCGTTCGTGCGCGAGCTGGGCAAAAAGTACCGTATTCACCGCTATCGTCGTGCCAACATGCTCGATGCCGTGACCTCTGCGCTGGGCTATATCTTCCCTTGGGGCGCGCCGGTCCTGCTGGGCTGGGCCACGATTACCTCGATGCAAGGCCAGTATGACTGGCTGCCGATTGTTGCGCCCACCGATGTCTTCCCGTTTGTCTTCCACGGCTGGTTTTTGCTTTTGATCATGCTGTTTGCCGCGGCCACCGGCTGGGGCCTGCATTTCGAGGATCCTGAGGAAGCCGCAGCGGGCGTTACGGCGCAGTAACGATCAAGGCCATGGTACGATAACGCTGGCAATCGGGGCGCAAATCCCCTATGTTGGCGCTCCTCTTCGCACGGGCAGGCCGTCGGTCTGCCTCCGTCATTGAAATTCCCCCTGCGCTGTCACGGCGCTGTCGCTCTCGCGAAGAAGACGCCAGTATCCGATAGCGCCATGAGACAACCTGTCGATGTCATTTTCCCAACTTGGGCTGTCGCCCGAGCTTTTGCGCGCTCTCGAAGATGCTGGTTACCAGACACCTTCCCCCATTCAATCAAAAGCCATTCCGGCCTGCCTTGAAGGTCGCGATGTTCTGGCGGCGGCTCAGACCGGTACCGGCAAGACTGCAGGCTTCACCCTGCCGATTCTGGAGCGTCTGTCGCGTCAGCGTTTTGAATCCAGGCGTCCGGTTCGGGCACTGATTCTGACCCCGACCCGCGAGCTGGCCGCCCAGATCGGGGAGTCGGTCGAGAAATACGGCGTGCACCTGCGTCCGCGTCTGAAAAGCGATGTGGTCTACGGCGGCGTCAAGGTCAACCCGCAGATCGCGCGTCTGCGTGATGGCGTGGATATCCTGGTGGCCTGCCCGGGTCGACTGCTGGACCTGGTCAATCAAAAGGCCGTGCGTCTGGATCAGGTCGAAACCCTGGTGCTTGATGAAGCCGACCGCATGCTGGACATGGGCTTTATCCACGACATCAAGAAAATCCTGCGTCTGGTGCCCAGAAAGCGTCAGAACCTGCTGTTCTCCGCGACCTTCTCAAAAGAGATCCGCGAGCTGGCCGGCACGCTGCTGGACAACCCGGTCAGCATCGATGTGGCCCCGCGCAACACCGCGGCCGAAAGCGTCGATCAATCGATCTATATGGTTGAAAAGCCCCAGCGCATGGCACTTTTGACCCATCTAATCACCCATCATCAGTGGTCTCAGGCGCTGGTCTTTACGGCCACCAAGCACATGGCCAACCGAGTGACGCAGCATTTGCAAAAGGCCGGCATTACGGCGGCGGCCATTCATGGCAACAAGAGCCAGAATGCCCGAACTGCCGCGCTTTCCGGCTTCAAAAACGGCGAAGTGCAGGTGATGGTGGCGACCGATGTGGCCGCGCGCGGTATCGATATTTCCGAGCTGCCCAACGTGGTGAACTTCGAGCTGCCCAAGACGCCCTCCGACTACGTGCACCGCATCGGTCGTACCGGTCGTGCCGGTGCCAGCGGCCAGGCGGTCTCGCTGGTGATGCCCGATGAGCGCAGCCAGCTCAAGCAGATCGAGAAGCTGATCGGTCGTGCCATTCCGGTGGCCACTGCCGAGGGCTTTGACTTTACGCGTGCCGTGCCGGAAACGCCGGATGAACGGGAGCAGCGTCCGGGCGGCGGCCAGCGTCGTCAGGGCAGTGGCCCGTCGCGCAACAATGGCGGTGGCGCCCGCAACGGTGGCGGTGCCGGTCGCAGTAGCTCGGGCAATCGCTCGCGCAGCGGTGGTAACGGTGGTAATGGCGGCAACAGTAATGAACAGGCTCGCCCTGCGCGCCGTCGTCGCAGTGCGCCGCGCTCGGCAGACAACAGCGGTAACCGCTGATCACGCGTTATAGACATCAGTAGGGTGTGATCACAACCGTCTGCTCAGGCAGGCGGTTTTTTTATGCCTGTCTGGCGGTGGACGCCCAGAGCGGGCACTGGCATTGTCGCAGGCCTTCATTAAGCGATTCATCACAGAGGCTTACAAACATGCGTGCAGAAGGTCATTCGGGCGTGCTGACCCATGAACAGCAGGCGCGTCGCGCAGCGCTGGGCAGTTTTGTCGGTGCTGTGGTCGACTGGTATGACTTTTTGCTTTACGGCATCGTGGCGGCGCTGGTGTTCAATGGCCAGTTCTTTCCCAACGTGAGTCCGGCGGCCGGCACGCTGGCGGCGTTGGCCACCTTTGGCGTGGGCTTTCTGTTCCGCCCGCTGGGGGGCATCGTGTTCGGTCACTTCGGCGACCGACTCGGTCGCAAGCGCATGCTGGTGCTGACGGTCATGTTGATGGGCGTTTCCACTGCACTGATCGGACTGCTGCCGACCTATGCCAGCATCGGTGTCTGGGCGCCGATACTGCTGGTGGTGCTGCGGGCGTTACAGGGCTTTGCCGTAGGCGGTGAGTGGGGCGGTGCGGCGCTGATGGCGGTCGAGAGCGCGCCGCGTCATCGGCGTGCGTTTTACAGCAGCGGTGTACAGGTCGGCTATGGTGTGGGGCTGATTCTGGCCACCGGCAGCGTGTCACTGTTGAGTCACTTTCTCGATGATGCGGCCTTTCAGAGCTGGGGCTGGCGACTGCCGTTTGTCTTCTCGATTGTGCTGGTCGCGATTGCCTTTTGGGTGCGCGCAGGGCTTGAGGAGTCTCCCGAGTTCAGGGAAAACGTTGAGGGAAGGGGGCAGACGCCTTCCCGCCCGCCGGTGCTTGAGGCGTTGAGCCGTCATCCAAAAGCGTTTTTGCAGATCATTGCGCTGCGACTGGCCGAGCTTTTCACGATGTACATCGTGACCACCTTCGCGCTGAGCTATTCCACCAGTTATCTGGGGCTCTCACGCGAGCTCTTTCTCAACATCGGGCTGCTGGTGGGTGCCATCAGCTGCGTGACCATTCCACTGTTTGCGCTGCTGGCCGACCGTTTTGGTCGGCGACGCATCTATGTGGTCGGGGCCGTGGTCGGCGTGCTGTGTGCCTTTCCCTTTTTCATGGCGCTGGAAGCTCGTTCGGTGGTCTGGATCGTCTTTTTTGCCGTCATGCTGGCCAATCTGGCCCACGACATGGTGGTCAGCGTGCAGCAGCCGATGTTTGCCGAGCTGTTCGGAACGGCCTATCGCTATAGCGGTGCGGGGGTGGGCTATCAGGTGGCGAGTGTGGTGGGCGGCGGGTTTACGCCGTTCATTGCCGCAGCACTTGTGAGCATGGCCGGCGGCAGCTGGCTGCCGGTAGCATTCTATCTGGCCGTGGGCTGCGCGCTTTCAGCCCTGGGCGTGATGAGCATTCAGCGCCACCGTGCTGATTGACGGCCCGCCCGGCATGACGGGCGACAGGGCCGCGTGGTGCGACTACGCTTGAGTGTGATGCCACAAGATGGCCCTTTCATGTCGCCATTTCTGGCAACCGATATCTTTTACCGGGTTAAGCTCAATGCCACGTCGCTCCACTACCACCCTGATCAAGGGCCTTAAAAAACTGCTTCACGTAGTGGCGCGTCCGGCCAAGTCAGAAAAGGTCCATGGCGGCAGGCTGATTCATACCTACCGGGGTTACGGCACGCATCGTGAAGTGTTCATGATGGGCCGGGTCTTTCGCCAGCCCGGCTTCAATCTGAATCTGCCCGAAGGCTCATGGCGGCGTGACCTGGCCGATATCGTGCGGCGGACCGTGCGCTGGGGCATCAAGTACATTGATGTACAGATCCAGCTGGGGGGAGAAACGGTCACGGTGACCACCGACCGGGACGGCTATTTCAACGCTCATATTCAGCTCAACACGCCCCTTCCGGGCGATCGAATCTGGCATGAGGCGCAGCTGCGAATCCTGTCGCCGAGCAAGGACCACAAGAGTTCTCGTGCCAATGTTGGTGCCGGGGGCGAGGCCGTCGCCGATATCTACATTCCACCGGCCGATATCGATTTTGCCGTCATCAGCGATATTGACGACACGGTGATGTACACCGGCGTGGCTAACAAACTGAAGATGATGTATCACCTCTTCATTGCCCGCGCCGAGCAGCGCATGGCCTTTCCCGGCGTGGCGGCCCTTTACCGGGGCTTTCACGTGGGCGATGGTGATCAGCACTGTCAGCGCCCGCTGTTGTATGTCTCCCGAGCGCCCTGGAGTATCTATGAGATGCTGGAGGCGTTTTTTCGCCTCAATCGCATTCCGGTCGGGCCAATTTTGTTCCTGCGCGAGTGGGGGCTGACCATTCAACACCCGCTGCCGCGCAAGGCAGAGGACCACAAGCGCGAGCTCATCGAGACCATGCTCGAACTTTATGACCCCCTGCCGTTTGTGTTGATCGGCGACAGCGGCCAGCATGATCCTGAAGTTTACACCGACATCGTACGGGCCTATCCCGGACGCATCCGAACGGTCTATATTCGCGATGTCAGCAACGATGCTGATCGTCAGCAGGCCATTGAGGCGCTCTCTGCCCAGATCAACAAGGAGCAGAACAACGAATGTTCGCTGGTACTGGCCTCTGACAGCCTGACCATGGCCGAACATGCCCACGAGCAGGGCTACATTTCCAGTGATGCGCTTGAACGCGTGCGCGAATCCCAGTAATGCTCGGCGTCAGTGCCTGCGCGACAGTCGAAGACAAAGGTTATTGGCCGGCATCTCGATGATCTCGGCCAGTGTCAGGCCGGCGTCCTGTGCTGCCGGCAATACCTCATCCTCCAGATCCCGAACGCCCCAGCGATGATCGCGAGCCTGAAGACTCTGATGAAAGGCGGCGTTACTCTCGGCCTGGTGGACCCCGTGACGGCTGAAGGGGCCATACAGCAGCAGCCATCCCTCTGATGTCAGATACCGTGCCGCTCCTGCCATCAGGTCCAGCGTGGCCTGCCACGGCGCGATATGGATCATGTTGAAACAGAGCATGGCATCGATACTGCCCGCTTTTAGCGGCCATGGCTGTTGCGCCACCTCCAGGGCCAGGGGGGAATGCAGCCGAACCCTGGGCATTTCACGACGCAGAACTTCACGCCAGGCGGCAATCGAGGCCAGCGCTGCAGGATGTGCGTCGCTGGGAATGAATTCGTGCTCTGGCATCTCGCGGGCAAAGTGCACAATGTGTTCGCCGCTGCCGCTGGCAATTTCCAGTATGCGCGCTCCCTTGCCAAGACGCGGCCGGAGAACGTCCAGCAGTGGCGCCTTGTTGCGCTGTGCGGCCGGACTGTACTGTCGAGCGTCATCCGGCATAGTGCTCAGATCATCCATGGTGGTCATGTTTTCTCCTGTTTATCGCGGTCACGGACCGGGTATCCGACCACAGTCGTCTGGGCTGAATTTGAACTACCAGCCATACTTGCCCTGTCACGTCGGTTTTCTGCTATGTTAGAACGCTTTTTTGAATGGACTCAGTGAGGCGAAGCATCATGACAGTCAATATCCCTGCCAACGAACAAGAGCTTCTCGCCATGCCGGCTGAGGACTATATGAACGAAGCGCAGCTGGCGTATTTTCGCCAGCTGCTGCTCAACGAACGCAAGGAAGTCGAAACCACGCTTGAAGAAATGCGCGGCAGTATCGGCATGGCTGAAAGCAGCGGAGATGACAGCGACCGCGCCGCCAGTGAAGAGGAACTGCGTTATACCCTGCGTCAGGCCGATCGCGAAACGCGTCTGTGGCGCAAGATCAACGCAACCCTCGATCTCATTGATGAAGGAGAGTACGGCTTCTGTGAAGAAACCGGCGAGCCTATCGGGCTCAAGCGCCTGCTGCTGCGCCCGACTGCCACGCTTTCCATCGAGGCCAAGCAGCGTCAGGAGCAGCAGGAAAACCATTACGCCCGCCGCCGCTGAAAGATGTCTTCAATGTCGGGTGTTCCTGCCGACCCTGTTTAAAAATCGCCCCATCCCGGGGCGATTTTTTTATATCCCTTCTCTGTTTTCCCTGGGCGCTGCCCCTTCTCAAAACATGGCCAGACCATTCTAAAAGCTGAAAAACGAGGCGTAGCAATACCAGAAAGTTAATGATAATGAGGTTTTGAGCCATTAAGTGAAAAGTACGCGTCGTATCACCCGATCTGCACATATACATTTCTAATGTAAGCGTTATCATCCTGTAAAAGAACAATGCAAAGGCATCGGTACAGGGCCATCATGACAGTCTTTAGTCTGTATTTTTAATGCAGGTAGGTCTGCAAAAGCCTGGTTAATGACGATATGCACGGATGAAACGCTGCTTCTTGAGCCTTTGATGCTGACGCCGTGCAGGCATGATGGCCGTCTCATATCGGACCCCCGTTGACGAGACGCGCCGACTCATGCTGCCCGAGGTAGCTGGAAGTGGCCTTTATTCTGGCAAGGGCAGGGAGCCTGAAAAATGCCGAAAGGCATGATGGTACTAGTATCGCTGGCCATGTTGCTGCTTCTGAGCGGCCAGTCGGCGTATGCCCAGGAATCGGTGGTATTGATCGCCAATCCGTCAACGCCGCCTGGCAGCATGACCCGGGAAACCGTGCGTGCCATTTTTGCCATGCGCCAGCGCACCCTGCCCAATGGCGAGGCGGCACATGTCTTTGTGCTGCCCGACAAGCATCCCTTGCACGAGCGCTTTACCAAGGAAATTCTTGGCGTTTACCCCCATCAACTACGCCTTTCCTGGGACCGAATGGTCTTTTCCGGCACGGGACAGGCGCCCAATGAAGTCGGTTCGGTTGAAGAGATGAGACAACGTGTGGCCAGTACACCAGGCGGGCTGGGCTATCTGGATAAAGGAGCCGTGGATGATAGCGTCAGCGTTTTATCGGTGGAGTAATCACGTCTGCCGCTATGTACATGGTGCCGCGCTGGGCATCGGAGCGCTGATCGCTGGAACGGCACCGGCGCATGCCGATGTTCTTGATACCGTTCAGGTGCACGGCTTTCTGAGTCAGGCGCTGATTGTCAGCCGGCATAACGATTTCTTTGGCCCCAGCAGCCAGGATGGCGGCAGCCTTCAATACACGGAAGTTGGCGTGAATGCGTCGATGCGTCCGACCAACAATCTGCTTGTGTCTGCTCAGGTTCTAAGTCGGCGAGCAGGTGATGATAATAGCCATTATGAGCCCAAACTGGATTACGGGTTACTGGATTATCAGTTCATTACGGGTAATAAGCGTGTAGCCGGTGTGCAGATCGGGAAGTTGAAACAGCCCTTTGGCATTTACAACCAGACGCGCGATGTTGCCTTCACAAGGCCCAGCATACTTCTACCTCAATCAATATATTTTGATCGTACCCGCGCGCCGGCCCTGTCGTCAGAGGGAATTTCCGTTTACGAGGAAGAGCATTTGCATTCCGGCATTCTTCATTTTCAGGCAGGCGTCGGCAAGGCCAATACCGATCGTAACGTCAAGGAAACCATCTGGGGATCGCGAGTTCCGGCCTCGATCGATGGTGCCTTGTCTTCGATTGGTCAGGTTGCCTATGAGCATGGTTCAGGCGGCATCGTGGCCGCCCTGACCGTGGCAGAGGCCAATATAGATATTGATGGGCCGCCTGGTGCTCCTGACCGGTATTCCTTTCAGCCAATTATCATGTCGCTTCAATACAACCATGGTTATTGGAGTATCACTGGTGAATATGCGCTAAGGCGTCAGTCTTTTGAAGGCGGTGCTTCTGACCAGAGTATTACTGGAGAAAGCTGGTACCTTCAATATTCCCAGCGTTTTCTTGAAGACTGGCAGTGGCTATTGAGATATGACTCCCTCGTTAATGATCGAGCCGATCCAAAGGGAAAGAAGTTTGAATCTGATGGCAGAGGAGTCGACCACTCACAGTTTGCCAAGGACTGGACTCTGGGGCTGCAATGGAATGCCACGTCCGATTTGTTACTTTCGACCGAATATCATCATGTCGATGGCACAGGCTGGCTACCCAGAAATCAGGACGAATCAGACAGGTATTGGGATATGCTTCTTTTTCAGGCTTCATGGCGCTTTTAAAAGTCGTTATTCATGAAGGCGTATTTAACTGCCACGGACATTCTGAGAGAGTCATATGAATTTCAGTCTAAAGTGGCGCGCCATTATATTGACCAGCCTGGTAATGGTCGGCCTGGCAGGTACCTTTACGTTATTTAGCTACCAAAATCTTTCGGAACAGTTTACATCTGCACAAAGAGCCAGCTATAGCAAACGCATCGAAGACATCAATATGGCTCTCGATCGTTCTTTCAACGATCTTCAAAAGATTGCCAGCATTGTTGCCTCATCCAATAACCTTGGACAGGCCCTGAAAAGCAAAAACTATTCCTTCGTTGATCAAACACTGCATTCTCAGTGGCCAACGCTTCAAATCGAAGTGGGAATTGAAAGCCTTTCCGTTCTGAATATGGAAGGCAAAAGCGTTTCTACCTTTGGCAATCCGCAGGAAGGCATCCCAGGTGATTCAATGAGGGAGTGGGAGCAAAATGTCATCCTTGATGAAATGCCTGCCAAAACCCTGATTTGTACAGATGTCTGCCGTCAGTATATTGCTGTGCCGGTCCTTGAAGACGGCGAAAGCGTCGGTATTGTGGTGGTTACAAGTTCAATGATTGATGTCATCTTGTATACCAACAAGAGTTCGGGGGGAGATGTCGCTCTTTTAATTAATGGCGGAGAAGCTGGAAGTCGTTCACATTATTTGCCTGCCTGGAAAAGCTCTATTATCGCTCTTACGAACGAAAAAAAGGAGTTGCCGCTTATTAGAAAGGCGGCTCGTTCAAACTCTCTTGAATCAATGACATCACGATCTGTTCGTCTGGATCTCGATCATGGGAACTACGAAATATTCGCCATGCCGCTTGAAAGTTTTCAGAGCAGTGGTGATGTTAGTCATCTTTTGTTGATATCCGACATTACCCCTCAGGTAAAAGGCATTGTGAGGAATACGAGAAACACTTTTGTTATTGCAGTGTTGGGCTGGCTGGTGGCTGAAATATTTATTTTTATGATCCTCTGGAAACCCATGGCTAGACTCAGACACTTGTCAGGTGTTTTACCTTCTCTCGCGCTTGGCGAATTTGATCGCGTCAGACGCAAGACGAAAGTAAAGGATAAAAAATGGAAAGACGAAATAGATGTTTTGGACAAGGCCGCTTTTGACCTTGCCGGTCAGCTGGAACATCTCGAAGACAAGGTGTCCGTACGTGACCAGGAGTTATCGGAACGCTTAAGAGAACTTGCCCGTGAAAAGGACTTTATCGGCGGACTTCTTGATAATGCTCACGTGTTGATACTGACCCATGACAGGCATGGAAATATTACGTTGGTCAACCGTCACGCTCAGGAAGTAATGGGTAAGCAACGTACGCTAAAAGGGGCATCCTTTGAGCAGATTTTCAATCTGAGAATGCGTTCTGCAATACGGCTATCGGGCGGGACCCGACAGCAGGAAAGCACAATAAGGACCCACGGCGGTGCAGATATTAGCGTTGCTTGGGTTCATGCTCCGTTGGAGCCCGATGCCAATGAAGCCACTTTTATTTCGGTCGGGCTTGATATTACGGCTCGCAAGCAGGCCGAAAAGAGACTGGCCTGGCTTGCCAATCGTGATCCTCTTACAGAGCTCTATAATCGCCGCTTTTTTGAAAACAAGTTAAAAAGCGTTATGGAGGACAAGAAAAATAAAGGGGGCGTACTTTATCTCGATCTTGACCAGTTCAAGGATGTTAACGAACTGGGAGGTCATCATTCCGGTGATCAACTGTTAAAGCTTGTCGCTCAGGCATTGATTGAAGAAGTCGGTGACAAGGATGTTGTGGCACGTCAGGGGGGGGACGAGTTCTCGATATTGCTTGAAAACGCCAGTGTAGATGACGCATGTCATATGGCCTCCCGAGTGTCCCGCAAGCTCGAAAATATTGTTTTTTATGAAAACGGTCGTCGCCATCGTGCCATGGCAAGCATTGGCGTGGCGCTTTATCCGGCGCATGGCACCGATCATGTGAAGCTTATGGCCAATGCTGATTTCGCAATGTACAAGGCCAAGGAGGCGAGCGGCAATAAGTGGTATCTGATTCCCGATGAATACGATACCAGTGAACTACAGGAGCGTGTTTATTGGCAGGACGAAATACGTCGGGCGTTGAGCGAAAAGCGATTTGAGCTTGCGGTACAGCCTATCGCAAGTGTCGAAATGAACACCATACAGCACTATGAAGTATTGCTTCGTATGCGAGATGAACATGGAAAACTTGCCATGCCCGGCCTTTTTATACCTGCTGCTGAAAGAAGTGGCCTTATTGTCGAAATCGATAGATGGGTCTTGAATGAAAGTCTCGATTTACTGAAAAAACTACAGGATCAGTCTGTCAATCTTGCTGTCAATATCTCCGGAACAACGCTTCAGGATGAGAGCTTTAGAGCTTTCGTGGAACAGGCATTGAGTTCCAGAAGTCTTGATCCGGCTCGTCTTATTCTGGAAGTAACTGAAACTGCTGCTGTTACCGACTTTTCGACTGCCAATAATCTTTTGAAAGGGGTTCAGGCGCTGGGTTGTAAAATTGCGCTGGATGATTTTGGTGTTGGATTCAGCAGTTTTCATTATCTTGGGCAAATGCCGAGCGACTACATCAAGATAGATGGCTCGTTTGTCAGCACCATGCTCGAATCACAGGAAAATCGGTTAGTCGTGAAGGCCATTGCTGATGTGGCAAAAGGATTTGGGAAGAAAGTGATTGCCGAGTTTGTTAGTGATCCTTTGATCCTTGAATCATTAAAAGGGCTAAATGTTGATTATGCACAAGGATATTATATTGGACTACCTGTCAGACCCGAAGAAGCATTTAGTATGTTAAAAGAATCGAGAGACGCATGAACAGAGAAAGTTTTTCGAGTGATTACAATGTCATTTTTGCCGTAAGTGAAGAAGAGAAAAAAAGAGTTTATTCGTTAAGACATGCTGTTTATTGCGAAGAACTGGGTTTTGAGCCCGTCAATATAAGAGAAGGCATTGAAAAGGACGACTTCGACGAAAGATCGCTGCATTGCCTGATCGAAAGAAAGGATACTCAACAGGCCGTTGGCTGTGTCAGGCTTGTCCTGCCTTCTGGAGATAAAAATTCGGTCTTTTATCAAATGCCGCTTGAGAAAAAGTTTGCAGCCCTGCTTGAAGATAACGAACAACATCCGAATCTTTTAAAAAGACAGGAAGTTTGTGAAATATCCAGAGTAGCCATACTAAGTGATATCAGGCGAATCAGTAGTGCAAGGTCCCATGCAAGTGATGTTGCCGAGGCCATTAAAACGGCGTCGCTTTTAAAAGCAGGTCTGTTTTTATCTGTTCTGGCGTTGGGCAAAATATCCCGACGTCGATATGGTTTTGCGATGATGGAACCGTCTTTGGCAAGACTTCTATCATACTCGGGCTTCAAGTTTTCGAGAGTCAGTCAATATCTGGACTTTAACGGTAAAAGAGCTATTTATTATAGCGACTGGCAAGAAGCAGTGGGAAAACTGCATCCTGAAATGTATGAATTGTACGAGTATATTGTTGAGTGCTTTAGCCTCAATATTGCCAATCATACCCGGGATATTGCAGAGATCGCCGAATGGTAAAATGCCTGAGCCTGCCAGCCGGCGATCGATGAAACCCTAGCGCGTCAGAAAAAGATCCTTGTACTGATGTGGCTGCGAGCGCAGATACTGATTGGGCGCTGCCACCTGGGCACCCAGTGCCGCAGCGGCATGCCACGGCCAGCGCGGGTTGTACAGCATGGTACGGGCCAGCGCGATGGCGTCGGCATCTCCTGTCGCCACAATGGCTTCTGCCTGTTCCGGTTCGGTAATCATTCCTACCGCGATCGTTGGCATATCCACGACTTCACCGATGGCGCGCGCCAGCGGCACCTGATAGCTCGGGCCTACCGGAATCTGCTGTTTTGAGGTCAGCCCGCCGCTTGATACATGGATAAAGCTGCAGCCTCTGGCATCAAGCTCGCGTGCCAGTGCCTGGCTCTCCTCGACACTCCAGCCGCCGTCTGCCCAGTCCGTGGCAGATATACGAACGCCGACCGGTCGTTCCTGCGGGAAGACCTCGCGAACGGCATCAAAGACCTCAAGCGTCAGACGCATGCGATTTTCTAGGCTGCCGCCGTATTCATCGCTGCGCTGGTTGGACAGCGGTGACAGAAACTGATGCAGCAAATAGCCGTGAGCGGCGTGAATCTCGATGGCTTCAATGCCCAGCCGCGCCGAGCGCTCGGCGGCGCGCTTGAACTGTTCGCGGAGATCACGAATCTCTTCGATGGAAAGTGCGTGTGGGGCGTTCTCCTCTTCGCTGTAGGCCATCTGTGAAGGGGCAACGGTCTGCCAGCCTTGCGACGCATCGGGCGCCAGTTGCGCACCGCCTTCCCAAGGAACATGGGTGGAGGCCTTGCGCCCGGCATGGCCAAGCTGGATGCCCAGCGGCATGTCTGAATGCGCCCGTACGGCGTCGAGCGTTTTTTTCAGAGCCTGTTCGTTGTCATCGTTCCAGAGTCCAAGATCATCCGGTGTGATGCGTCCTTCCGGCGAGACGGCCGTGGCTTCCAGAATCAGAAGGCCGGCTCCAGACAGCGCCAGATGCCCCAGGTGGATGGTGTGCCAGTCCGTGGCATTGCCATCGCGCGCCGAGTACTGACACATCGGTGCAATCACGATGCGATTGGAAAGCTCAAGCTGGCCGAACTTCAGGGGTTCAAAAAGACGGGGGGAGGGCATTGAAATACTCCTTGGGAGAAAGGTTCAGCAGAGGGCCGGAAGTCTGACACAGGCCAATTTTATTAGCACGCTATCAAAAAAGATAAGGGGCATCGAAAATTTTTTGCCTCTGTCAGGAACTCTTTTGCATGGGGTGACTCAAAGTCAGTGTTCCCTTGAATGATCCCTTGCAAGAAATATTCTTGTCGCCTGCCATCCCCTGGCAGGCTTTTTTTTGTCTGTTTTCTGCCTGGTGCCATGAGCCCGCTCTGTCATGAGCGCGTGGGCGTACACTCTGTTGTGGTCCAATCCCTGACCGTTGCACCATCTAATCGTCGTGCTATCCGATCGTCGTACTGTGTGATCGTTGTACTCTGTGATCGTCGTACTACGGGAGCTTCCTTCATGATTCAATCCGCGCTGCTGGCCGATATCTCGCCCATTGCGCACGCCTTCGGTCACCGCCAGAGCCTGACGCCCGAGGTGCTGTGTGATTTTGAATCGGCGCGGCCGCAAAAGCAGCAGGTGCATGGCACGCGCATTGTCACCGTTGATCAGCCGGCGCAGGCGTGTGGCCATGCTGACGGGTTTTTAACCGACCGGCCCGGTATTCCCGTCTCGATTGTGACGGCAGACTGCCTGCCGATTTTATTCGCCCACCGCAGCGGGACCTGTATCGGTGCCCTGCATGCCGGCTGGCGCGGTTTGCTGGACGGTATTATCGAGGCGATGCTGGCGCGCATTCAGGCGCAGCCCCGAGGCAACCTGTCCGAGTGGTTGGCCGTCGTGGGGCCGGCGGCCGGCGCGCATGCCTACGAAGTCAGTGAGACATTGATCGAGCAGTTCAGGGCGTCTCTACCGATACCGGCAGAGATCATGTCTCCTCTGCCACGCCATCTGGCGCTGGGGGCCATCGCCTGTCACAAGCTTGCCGCGGCAGGGGTGGGAGAGATCGAGCATATCGATCAGTGCACGATCACGACGCTGGTCGACGGCAGTACCGGGCCGCTGGACGGTTCTGATCCGGACGCCTATCGGTTCCAGAGCCATCGACGCCATACGCTGACCCATCCTGACCCTGAGCAGCGCCCCAGGCTGCCCAATCAGCATTCCGGGCTCATCATTTTGCCCTGAGACACGTTGCATCAGGTTTCAGTGTTTCACGTGAAACCATGAAGGCGCGCTTAAAACGATGAACCGGGTGTGGTCAGAAAGGCAATTTCTTCGGGGGTACTGGTCCGGCCGAGAATATCGTTGCGATGCGGGTAGCGGCCAAAGCGCTCAAGAATCATCAGATGGCGGTGTTCTACTTCGAGGTGGCGTTCAAGTCCGGGCTGGCCGAAAAGTTGCGCGGCCTCCCGGTGGATGTGCAGGGATTCACTGTGCATCCAGGGCATGTAGAGGAAGGGACGTTGTGTCAGGGACAGGCGCTGGTCGCAGCCCTTGCGAACCGCTCCCTGGGCCAGCACCAGCGCCTGCGAATCATGGGAGAAGGCGCGCGGGTCATGGCGATAGACATTGCGAGAAAACTGGTCGATCACGATGATCTCGGCCAGGCGACCGCGATCGCTGTGACGCCAGTGAGACAGTTCGCCCTGACGCGCTGCCGCCAGCAGCGCACCAAAGCGTGTGGCAATGGTGCTGTCCAGAGCCTCATCGCGTCGAAACCATTGCCCGGGCGTCAGTTCCTCAAACCAGAATGCGAGAACCTCATCGCTGTCATGACGATGTGTCATGGTCCGAATGCCCCCTGCCGGTGGTCAGTGGCTGACCCGTGGCCAGTGACATCATGAAGCGCTTGACCGGCCCCATGCGGTCGGCCCCTCTTAGCCCTCTTTCTGCCAGCGTGCGCAAGGGGGCAAACGGCAGGGTGAAAAGGTGATGCAGCTGCTCGACGCCGGTCAGCATGGCAGCATTACGCGGCCATTGGCGACGCTGGTAGCGGCTCAGCGCCTGGTCGTTGCCCGGATCACTTTCATGCTCAAGGGCTTCGGCCAGCGAGACCACATCGGCCAGTCCCAGATTGATGCCCTGACCGGCCATCGGATGGATCACATGTGCTGCATCGCCAATCAGCACAACGCGTTTGCCCGCGTATCTCTGAGCATGCAGCCGGCGGATCGGGAAACGCCCGCGCTCGATGATGGTGTCGATCTGCCCAAGACGCGTCGGGAACGCCTCGATGATGGCCGCGCGCAGCGTGTCATCACTCATGCTCATGCGCTTGTGAATCTGTCCCGGGCGGTCATACCAGATGAGCGACGCCTGTCGGTCATGCAAGGGCAGCAGGGCGACCGGGCCGCTGGGCGTAAAGATCTGCCAGGTGGTATGACCGGGTGAGCCGGTCAAACGCACATTGATGATCATGGCCTCCTGGGCGTAATCGCGCTGCTGGCTACTGATGCCGGCCAGATGGCGGACCTGAGAGCGTGCGCCGTCGGCGCCGATGATCAGATGGGTGTGAAGCGCCCGCCCGTCATCGAGCAGGCCATCCACATGGTCGTCATTATGATGAAATGACGACAGGCGCGCGTCACTGATCAGGGTGACCTGCGTCAGCGAAGCCAGGGTCTGCCACAGCGCTGCACGCAGGCGATCGTTTTCGACAAAGACCCCAAAGCGTGCCAGATCGATGTCCTCGGCGCTGAAACTCAACGCATCCGGCGCGTTGCGGCTGCCGGCTTCCAGCCGATTGAAATCGGTCAGAAAGCGCGCCGGCAGATGCGCCATGACGCCGGCATCTTCCAGCAGGGTCAATGCGGCACTGTTGAGCGAGGTGGTACGAAGCTGCAACGTCTCATCAGGCATTTCGGGGGTGCGGTCACCGTCGAGTACCGTGATGGTAAAGGCGGTGCGCTTCGCCAGTCGGGCGGCCATGGCCAGTCCTGCAATGCCGCCGCCGACAATGACGATGTCGGATGTGATCGTGCTGGTGTCTGTCATGGTTACGCCACCCGTGTGAACAATGCCGTGTAAAAGGAAGAGATCAGTATAAACGACGCCTGCCGACCTCGCGTGGACCGTGCGCGTCGGTGCCGCAGGCCGTTACCGATGGCCATTATTGACGGCCATTACCGACGAGGCGCGGTCAGGGTCAGGTCATCGGAGAGCAGACGGTTGGCAAAGTCGAGCAGTGACTCGGTAATCACGACATCGTCGGGGCGGTCGAGCTGATCCAGATCCCCCCGGGTGATTTCTCCCTTGCCGGTCAGCACCAGCGCCGTTTTGCACCCCGCGGCCTGGCCGGCCTGCAAATCGCGCAGGCTGTCACCCACCATCCAGGCGTCATCAAGACACTCAAGCCGGCACAGGTCACGAATCTGGTACAAGAGCCCGGGTTTGGGCTTGCGGGTATCGCTGTCATCGTCCGGGCCGTGAGGGGAGTGCACCACATGCGTAATGTGCCCGCCGGCGGCCTCGACTTCATCATGCATCTTGTCATGCATGGCCTTAAGCGTGTCTTCCGTGAAGTAGCCCCGGGCGATGCCGGACTGATTGGTGGCCACCGCCAGCGTCCAGCCCGCCTGATGCAGGCGGGCAATGGCTTCCAGTGCCTGGGGGAAGGACAGCCATTGCTCGGGGCTTTTGATGAACTCGATGGAATCCTCGTTAATCACGCCATCCCGGTCGAGAATAATCAGTCCTGCACTCATGTCGGCGCTCTCTGCAGTGGTCCCCGAAATCGGGTTTTGAGGTGAAATGACGCCAGGTCCCGATGCTGCGTTCACAGTCGGTTTCTGGACGCCCTGCCATGACTACATTACATTGAATCAAATTCTTTTTTCGGAGTTCACCATGAAAAAGCCTGTATCAATGCTCGGCGCGGCGCTCATTACGGCGAGCCTGGTGGCTGCACCGATGGCCATGGCAGGAAGCCAGAGCGCCTCGCAGGGCCAGCAGCAGGCACCGGCGCAGATGCAACAGCCCCAGCCTGTTGAGCCTGGTACCCTTTCCAAGCAGTACAAGGATGACGAGCTGCGCTCGTTTCTGGACGTCAATCGCGACATGATTCCGGTCATCAAGGGCCTTTCCAGCAAGGACGTGAAAGACCAGCAGCAGGCGCAGTCGATGATGCAGGAGTTCCAGAGCAAGACGGAAGACTCCCTCAAGCAGCATGACCTGTCCGTTCAGCAGTATCAGCAGATCGGCACCGACGCCTCACGCGATAAAGCGCTGGAAAAGCGTCTGATCAATATGGACCCCGAGCTCTACAAGCAGCTTCAGTCCATGCAGTCGCAGGCACAGCAGCAGCCGGCAAAGTAATGCCGGGCGCCGAGGCGGCCAATACCGCCTTGGTTGCATTGGAAAATAAAAAGCCGGCCCGCCATTTGGCGGGCCGGCTTTTTTTGAGCCTGGCCCCGGCTTTTTTCAAGCCTGAATCAGATCATGACGAGATCACACCGCCGTGCTGGTCTCATGTCGATGGCCGCGCCACCAGATCGCAAGCCCTACCAGACTTGTGAGCACTCCGAAGGCTGTGACCCCGGTCCAGCCGGTATGGCCGTAAAGCCAGGCCGACACCAGCGAGCCGGTGGCCCCGCCCAGAAAGTAGCTCACCATGTAGGCGGCATTGAGGCGGTTACGGGCGTCCGGGTCGATGCGATAGACCATGTTGAGATTGGTGATGTGCACCAGCTGCACGGCGATATCCAGCACCAGCACGCCAATGATGATGGCCGCCAGGGAGTGCTCGGCCCGAAACAGCGGCAGCCAGCCCAGCAGCAGCAGGACAAGCCCTGCGGTAGTGGTCAGTCGTGCCCGGCCTCGATCGACCTGGCGCCCGGCCCAGGGGGCGACCAGGGCACCGGCCGCGCCCAGAAGCCCCAGAAGGCCGATGGTGGCATCACTGAACTGCCAGGGTGGGTTTGACAGCAGAAAGGCGACCGGTGTCCAGAAGGCGGCAAACAGCATAAAGGTCAACGCGCCCAGCGCGGCGCGCAGGCGCAGTGCCGGATGCGTGGCCAGAAGTGTGCCCACCGAGCGAATCAATGCCGTATAGCCAAGCCCTGCATGGGTGCTGAGCCGGGGCAGGGCACGCCAGAGCAGCAGGGTGGTCACCAGCATCAGAACGGCGGCCACCATGTAGACCAGCCGCCAGTTGCCCAGTGTCGAAAGCGCTCCTGCGAAGGTGCGCGCCAGCAGGATGCCGATCAGAAGACCACTCATGACGGTGCCCACGGCGCGACCGCGCTGCTCTGGAGCGGCAAGCGTTGCCGCAAAGGGCACCAGCACCTGAGCGACCACCGAAAAAACGCCGGTAATGGCTGTGCCCAGCAGCAGTACGGCGAGATTGGTGGACAGTGCGCTGACCATCAGACCCGCAGTGGCCAGCAGCATCATGGTGACCACCAGCCGGCGCCGTTCGATCATGTCGCCCAGCGGTACCAACAGTAAAAGACCGGCGGCGTAGCCCAGCTGCGCGGTGGTCACAATAATGCCGGCCCCCGACCAGCTCAGATCGAGCTGTCGGGCAATGGTGTGCAAAAGGGGTTGGGCATAGTAGTTGCTGGCCACCGAGATGCCGGTGGCCACTGCCATCAAGAGCAGCAAGGGGGTGGGCAAACCCTTTGCGGTGTTATCCCGGGATGTCACGGCAAGCGCCTCTCTGGGTCAAGGCTGAACAGGAGTGGCGCAGTGTGAGCCGGTTTGAAGCCGGGCGCAAAAGAACAATAGGCGGCCGTGGGGCTATGACGGCCGGGCATGCTCGGGCAGCGAATAGCGCCGGCTTGAGCGGCCGGCCTTCACCACCTGGCCCGGCACCTCATGGCCCACCAGACCAGACAGGGTTGCCGATACGTCCAACAGGGCATCAAGATCCACTCCGGTATCGACGCCCATCTCCTCGAACATGTGAACCAGGTCCTCGGTGCAGACGTTGCCGCTGGCCCCGGGCGCGAACGGGCAGCCGCCCAGTCCGCCCAGTGCCGCGTCAAAGCGGATGACCCCGGCCTGCCAGGCCGAGAGGGCATTGGCAAGGCCCATGCCGCGAGTGTTGTGGACATGCAGGGTCAGCGCCAGCTCGGGCCAGCGGGTAAGGACCTGCTCACACAGTGCCCTGACCTGCATCGGGTTGGCCATGCCAGTGGTATCGCAAAGAGACACGCCGCCAATGCCCAGTGCCGTCAGCCGCTCTACAATGTCGATCACCCGTGAGGCGGGCACCTCGCCGTCAAACGGACAGCCAAAGGCGGTCGAGATCGAGGCATTGATGAACACCTCATGGCCACGCGCCTGCTCGATGATGGCGGGAAAGCGCTCAAGCGACTGCCAGGGCGTCATGCGCAGATTCGCCAGACCATGCCCGTCACTGGCCGACATGACCAGATTGAGTTCATCGGCACCGGCCGCCAGGGCCCGCTCGGCGCCGCGCTCGTTGGGCACCAGCGCGACGTAATCCACGTCTTCGTGGCGGGTAATCCCGGCCATCACCTCACCGGCATCGGCCAGACTGGGAATCGCCCTGGGCGAGGTAAACGAGGTGGCCTCGATTTTCGTCACACCCGTGTGGGAGAGGGCATCGATCAGCGCAATTTTTTCAAGCGTGGGCACGAAGCGTGCCTCGATCTGCAGGCCATCTCGCGGGGCGACTTCCTGAATATAAACGCGCTGACTCATGTCACTCTCCTTGCTTGTGCTGTGGCACTGACTGCTCGGTGTCATACAGCACGCCACGCTCGAACAGCGCCTGCTGGGTGTCGGCATCGATGCCCAGCTCGTTTAGCACATCACGCGTATGCTGGCCCAGCCGCGGGCCGCCGCCCTCGATGCGCCCCGGCGTGCGGCTGAGTTTGGGCATCACGCCCGGCACCTTCAGCTGACGACCTTCGGCGGTAATGATGGTCTGGATCATCTCACGGGCCTGATAGTGCGGGTCATTGACGATATCGCGTGCGGTATAGGGAAAGCCCACCGGCACGCCGACAGCGTCCAGCGTGCTCAGCACGTGCTCGCGATCATGGCGTGATGTCCAGTCGGCAATGGCGCCATCAATGCGCTCGGCGTGGCGCGAGCGACCATCGTTATGCGCAAGCTCGGGGTCGTCAGCCAGATCAAAACGCTCAATGGCCTGCATCAGCCGTCGATAGATGCTGTCACCGTTACCGGCAATCAGGACATGCTCGCCCCCCAGGCACGGGTAGGCATTGGATGGCGTGATGCCGGGCAAGGCGCTGCCGCTGGGTTCACGGATCACATCGGCGCTATCGTATTCGGGAATCAGGCTTTCCATCATGGCAAATACCGATTCATACAGCGCAACATCAATGTACTGTCCCTGGCCGCTTTTGTGGCGCTCCTGCAGGGCCAAAAGCGCTCCGATCACGCCGTAGAGTGCCGACAGCGAATCGCCGAGGCTCACCCCCACACGCACCGAGCGCTCACCGGGATGCCCGGAGAGATAGCGCAGGCCGCCCATGGCTTCCCCGATCACGCCAAAACCGGGGCGGTCGCGGTAGGGCCCCGTCTGGCCGTAGCCGGAGATGCGCACCATGATCAGGCCCGGATTGGCAGCACTCAGTGCCTCCCAGCCCAGTCCCCACTTCTCGAGCGTGCCGGGGCGGAAGTTTTCCACCACGATATCGGCTTCAAGCGCCAGCCGGCGCACAATTTCCTGGCCCTCCTCGCTTCTCAGATCAAGAGAGAGCGAGCGCTTGTTGCGGGTCTGAATGTGCCACCACAGCGAGGTGCCTTCCTCGACAATACGCCAGCGCCGCAGCGGGTCACCGGTGCCGGGTGGCTCAACCTTGATCACATCGGCGCCGAATTCGCCGAGCAGCTTGGTGGCAAACGGGCCGGCAATCAGCTGGCCCAGCTCCAGTACCTTCAGACCAGTCAGGGCCTGGGGCTGTTCGGTAGTAGAGGTGGCATCATGGGCTGTCATGGGGTGTCCGCTCCCGGGCATGGTGATGACCGTGAGGATGGCCGAGCGGCCCTCGGCGTCACAATTGGGGTTTGACCAAGGCAGCGTTCGCAACCGACGAAGACAATGTTAGTCTGGTAAATATGGTCAGACTGTCAGGCCGACCGAGCGGAGCCCCCATGAAGCGTCTTGATTTTGTCACCCTGCGCCTTTTCGTGGCGATTGCCGACGAGCGCAGTCTGACCCGTGCGGCGCGCCGCGAGCATCTGGCACTGGCCGCGGTCAGCAAACGCATCAGTGATCTGGAAAACCAGATCGGCATTTCGCTGCTCTATCGCCGTCCGCGAGGGATCGAGCTGACGCCGGCAGGTCATGCCTTTTTGCATCACGCCCGCCTGATGCTTGAAGGGCTTGCGCGTCTTGACGCCGACATGAGCGAATACAGCGTCGGCATCAAGGGCCATATCCGCCTGCATGCCAACACCTCGTCGGTGATCGAGTTCCTGCCGGATGATCTGGGCGATTTCATGAACCGCTTCCCGCAGATCCGCATCGACATGAAGGAACGGCTGAGCCATGAAATCGTGACTGCCGTGCGTGACGGTCTGGCCGACATCGGCCTCTATGCCGGTCACGTGCCGGCCGAGGGACTGGATGCCCGGCTTTGGCGCTGCGACCGGCTGGTGCTGGTCGTGCCGCAGCAGCATCCGCTGGCGGAAATGCCGGCAGTGGCGCTTGAACAGGCGCTCGATAACGACTTTATCGGCCTTGAGCAGGACGCTTCGTTGCAGGCGCTGTTGCAGGACGGGGCACGCCGCTTTGATCGACCGTTGCGCATGCGCATTCAGGTACGAAGCTTTGAAGGCATCTGTCGCATGATCGATCGTGGCATGGGCATCGGCGTATTGCCCTGTCGGGCGGTCGAGGCCGAGCGCCTCGGGCTTCGTCTGGCCACGGTGCCCTTGATCGATGGCTGGGCCCTGCGCGAGCTGCACCTGGTCATGCGCGACTACCACGGCCTGGCGGTGCCTGCCCGCCAGCTGGTGGATCATCTGCTGCGCTGTGGCGAGCGTGACCGCCATGCCGAGTTATCGGCTCAGGCGTAGCCGAGCCTGCGACCAACGTCCTGGTGCTTCGTCACTGGCGAAGCCGCGCTTGTTCAATGATCAATATTCAGCCCTGGTGAGCGCTCGATAGAGTCCCTCCTGGACCCTGTCCGTCGCGCTCGCGACGGTATTACTGCCCGGGAGATCGTTTCATGAAACCCAGAATGTCCGAGCCCGTTCGAAAGCGCCGTGTCTGGATCGGCTTTGTCGTGCTCTTTGTGCTCATCAACCCCTGGTACTTTGCCAGTGACGCCGGCTCGACGCTGGTGCTGGGCATTCCGGTGTGGGCGCTGACCGTTCTGGGGGCATCACTTCTGCTGTCAATCTTCATCACCTGGACGATCAAAACCCAGTGGCAGACCGACAGTGACGAGCTCTACGGCGGTTGAAAGGAAGGCGGCTGTGGAACAGAGGGCGGCAAGGGAAAAGAGAGCGGCAATCAACACAGCAGCGGCGCCCGCCGTGACGAGGAGGCGTAATCATGGAAGTTGAACTGGCGTTCAGCGGCTGGTCGGGTATCTTCGTGCTCGCCCTTTACGGCGCCCTGATGCTGGGGGTGGGCGTGTTTGCCTATCTGCGCAATCGGGGCATGCGTGAAAGCCTGGATGAGTATTACCTGGGCGGGCGCGGCCTTGGGGTGATGGTGCTCTTTTTCACCTTCTTTGCTACCCAGTACAGCGGCAATACCGTCATCGGTTATCCGCCGACGGCGTATCGCATGGGCTATCAGTATCTGGTCTCGGTGCCGTTTTTCATCATGATCATCATGGTGTATCTCTTCTTCGCGCCACGCCTTTATGCGCTGGGACGGCGCTTTTCACTGCTCACGCCGGTGGACTGGATCGAGCTGCGCTTTCGCTCCAAAAGTGTCTCGATTCTGGCGGCCATTTTGATGCTCTATGGCTTGGCCAACTATCTGCTCGAGCAGTTCGTGGCGATCGGGCAGGGCGTGTCGGGCCTGACCGGCGGCACCATTCCCTATCAGGTCGGCGTGATCTTTTTCATTGTCATCATGGTGGCCTACAGCTGGCTGGGCGGCATGCGCTCGGTGGCCTATACCGACACCATTCAGGGCATCGCGCTGCTGTTTGGGGTGTTCACGCTGCTGATCGGCTCGCTGTACTACTTTGGCGGTCTGCCGTCGGCGGCGGCGTACATGCAGGCCAATGCACCCGAGAAGCTCAACCCGCCTGACGCGGCAGGCCTGACCCGCTGGTTCAGCCTGCTGGTGCTGGTGGGCATCGGTGCCGCGATCTATCCACACGCCGTGCAGCGCATCTTCTCGGCCAAAAGCGAGGCCACGCTCAAGCGCTCGTTTATTCGCATGGCCTACATGCCGTTTCTGACGGCAGGCGTGGTATTCATGGTCGGCATCATTGGCATCGCGGCCTTCCCGGGGCTCTCCACGGCGAACTCCGAGCAGCTGGTCGGCATCATGGCCAATGCGCTGGCTAACCAGAACACGTTCTTTTACTGGGCGATGGTGCTGCTGTTTGGCGGCGTGATCGCTGCCATCGTGTCGACGGCCGACTCGGTGCTTTTGACGTTTTCCTCGATCATTTCCAACGATCTGTACGGGCGCTATATCAAGCCCGATGCCAGTGAGTATCAAAAGGTGCTGGCCGGCAAGCTGGTGGGGCTGGCGGCGGTGGCCATTCTGATCGTGATTGCCTGGTATCCGCCGGCCACGCTCTACCAGATTTTCGTGCTCAAGTTCGAGGTGCTCATCCAGGTCGCACCGGCGCTGATTCTGGGCCTTTACTGGACCCGCCTGAACGCCCGCGCCGTGTTTATCGGCATGCTGGCCGGTGCCGTCATGGCCGGTGTGTTCACTTTCATGGGCTATCGACCGCTGGGCATCTACAGCGGGCTCTGGGGCCTTGTGCTCAATACCGGTATCTGTGTGGTCGGCACGCTTTTAGCGGGTGCCGGCACAGCAGAGCGCGAGCATGCTCGCGAGGTGATCGGCTTTCGATACGGTTAAAAGAGACCGACGGCATTAAAAAAACGGGCAGGCCGGTAATCACCGGTCTGCCCGTTTGATGTTTCATGTGAAACATCCCTGCCTGATGACTCAGGCTCAGTTCAGCGTTTTTTCCAGTACCGCAAAGCGCAGATCATCACGCTTTGGCGTGCCAAAGCGCGCGTCACCGTAGGGGAAGGGCTGATACTCGCCGGTGCGGTGATAGCCGCGGCGCTCATACCAGGCGATCAATTCCAGACGCACATCGATCACCGTCATGCGCAGTCGTTCAAGGCCCAGTTCTTCATGGGTCATTCGTTCGGCCTCAGCCAGCATGGCCTGACCGATGCCATGGCCCTGCAGCCAGGGACGTACGGCAAACATGCCGAAATAGCCGGCATTGCCATCGCGCGCCACGTGAGCACAGGCGACCATTTCGTGGGTACTGTCCCCCGGGCGCTCGGCGATGATGACATGGCTGTCAGGACGCTCGATGTCGGCGCGCAGCACTGCCGGTGCGATCCGTTCGCCATCGAGCAGGTCGGCTTCGGTGGTCCAGCCGCTGCGGCTGGACTCGCCCCGATAGGCTGACGTCACAAGACTTGTCAGCGCCGCCACATCGTCAGAGGTGGCCCGGCGAAACCGGATGGTGCTGCTCATGACTGGCCCAGCAGGGCAATATCGGCAACCGCCAGGAAAAGTCCCTGAAGACCGGCCAGCAGGGCCAGACGATTGCGCCTGAGCGCCTCGTCATCACTCATCACCATGACCTGATCAAAAAACGCATCCACCGGCGCCTTGAGCTCGGCCAGTGCATCCAGCGCACTGGCATAGTCGCGCTGGGCGATCAGCGGTGCGGTCTCCTCACGCTTTCTCGATATGGCTTCAAACAGTGCCTTCTCGGCCGGTTCGGCAAGATGCGCTGCATCGGCTTCGGCCGGCACATCGCCTGACTGCTTGGCCAGGATATTGGCGACACGCTTGTTGGCCGCGGCCAGCGCCTGAGCCTCCTCACGATGGGTGAAGGCGTGTACCGCGCGCAGACGACGCTCGAAATCGAACGGATGGGTGACGGGGCGGGCACGCACCGCCAGATAGGTTTCGGCGCTCATGCCGGCTTCCAGCGCCCAGGCACGGAAGCGGTCGAGCATGTAGTCCTGCACCTCATCGACCAGTGCCGTCACGTCAGTGATGCTGTCGTGCTGGCCGGCGGCCACGGTGAGAAGCTCGCGCAGGTCGAGATCCAGCTCGGCCCCCACCATGATGCTGAGCACGCCGATGGCGGCGCGACGCAGGGCAAAGGGGTCGCGCGTACCGGTCGGGCGCTGACCGATGGCGAAGATCCCGGTCAGGGTATCCAGACGGTCGGCAATAGCCAGTGCCTGCCCGGTCGGTGCCGAAGGAATCTCGTCACCGGCAAAGCGGGGAAGGTACTGCTGATAGATGGCGCTGGCGACGGCCTCGTTTTCGCCATCAAAGCGCGCGTAGTAGGCGCCCATGATGCCCTGAAGCTCCGGGAACTCGAGGACCATCTCGGTGACCAGATCGCACTTGGCAAGCCGGGCCGCCCGGGCGGCCTGATCGCCGCTGCCGCCCAGGCTGTCGGCGATGGTGCGTGACAGTACTTCCACGCGCGCACTCTTGTCGGCCAGCGTTCCCAGCTTTTGCTGAAAGACCACGCTTTCAAGCGATTTGATGCGCGCGGCCAGCGGGCTTTTGCGATCGGTTTCGAAGAAAAACGCGGCATCGGCCAGGCGCGGGCGAATGACGCGCTCGTTACCCTCAATCACCTGACGCGGGTCGCGGCTTTCGATGTTGCTGACGGTGATAAATGCCGGGATCAGGTTGTCCTGCTCATCGAGCAGGTGGAAGTACTTCTGGTTGGCCTTCATCGACGAGATCAGACATTCGGCCGGCACTTCGAGAAAGCGCTCGTCAAAGCGTCCGGTCAGTGCCACCGGCCACTCAACAAGCCCGGTCACCTCATCAAGCAGGGTGCCCTCGATCACGGCGGTCGCGCCAAGCGTTCGCGCCTGTTCGCGCACCTGTTCGACGATCAGGCTGCGACGCCTGACCATGTCGACGATGACGTACCCGGGCGTTTCAAGCTTTTCGACATACTCGTCGGCATGGGAAAGCTCGATGGGCTGGTTGTAATGAAAGCGGTGGCCGCGGGTCGTGCGACCCGACTTGAGCCCCAGCAGTTCACAGGGAACGACCTCATCACCATAGAGCATGACCAGCCAGTGGACCGGGCGCGAGAATTCCACTCGCGAAGCACCCCAGCGCATGCGCTTGGGCACCGGCAGGGCATCCACGGCACGACGCACGATCTCGGGCAGCAGCGCCGTGGTAGCCTCGCCCGGCTGGGTATAGCGATGGCCAAGGCGCTCGCCCTTGTCGGTATCAAGTCGCGAAAGCTGGCTGACGTCGAGACCCAGCGAGCCTGCAAACCCCTGGGCGGCCTTCGTCGGGTTGCCTTCCTTGTCAAACGCCGCCGCCACGGCCGGACCGAGACGCTCGATCTGCTGGTCGGGCTGATATTCGGCCAGGCGGGTGATGCTGACGGCCAGACGGCGCGGGGTGGCCAGCGGCAGCACTTCGCCGTACTGGACGCCGGCATCAGACAGGGCGTTTTTGACGCCGAGGGCCAGCGCGTCGACCAGCTCGGCCAGTGCGCCTGGCGGCAGCTCTTCGCAGCCCAGTTCGATCAGAAGCGTGCGCGTGGGTGCCGCAGCGTTGTTGGAGGCCATCGTGTTGTCAAAAGCCATCAGATCACTTCCTTCTGACCGAGAATTTCAGCGCGCACGTCAGGTGAGGCCAGCGGGAAGCCGGCCGCCTCGCGTGAGGCGTAATAGGCATGGGCCACGTCGCGGGCCAGAGTGCGCACGCGCAGGATATAGCGCTGACGCTCGGTCACCGAGATGGCGTGACGGGCATCGAGCAGGTTGAAGGTGTGCGAGGCCTTGAGCGTCTTTTCATATGCCGGCAGCGGCAGGTTGGCCTCCAGCAGCGCCTTGCAGTCGCGTTCAAAATGGTCGAAGTCGGCAAACAGCGTCGGCACGTCAGCGTGCTCGAAGTTGAAGATCGACTGCTCGCGCTCGTTTTGCAGATAGACGTCGCCATAGGTGATCGTCGAGCCGTCGGGGGCGCGGGTCCAGATCAGGTCGTAGACGCTGTCGACGTCCTGCAGGTACATGGCAATGCGCTCGAGCCCGTAGGTCAGCTCGCCCATGACCGGGTAACACTCGATGCCGCCGGCCTGCTGGAAGTAGGTGAACTGGGTCACTTCCATGCCGTTGAGCCAGATTTCCCAGCCCAGTCCCCAGGCGCCCAGCGTCGGCGATTCCCAGTTGTCCTCGACAAAGCGGATGTCGTGGATGAGCGGGTCGAGTCCGAGATGGGCCAGTGAGCCCAGATAGAGGTCCTGGAAGTTCTCCGGCGACGGCTTCATCACGACCTGAAACTGGTAGTAATGCTGCAGACGGTTGGGATTTTCCCCGTAGCGACCGTCGGTCGGACGGCGCGAAGGCTGCACATAGGCCGAGTTCCAGGACTCCGGGCCGATGGCGCGCAGGAAGGTCGCCGGGTGAAAGGTACCCGCGCCGACCTCCATATCCAGCGGCTGCATGATGACGCAACCCTGCTGCGCCCAGTACTGTTGCAGGGCCAGAATCAGGCCCTGAAAGGTTTTTACGTCTGGCGTCGACGCATTCGTGGATGAAACCGTCATCGGGGAACCACCGTTGGCCCATGAATTCAATAGCCCACAAGTATACAATCAGCGCCATGCGGGTTATAGGGCTGCGTCGATTCGACGGTGTCCATGCCATGGCAGATGCGCCGGATATCCTGTCTCTGGAGGGCTACGCTTGTCACGAGTCGACAGGCGCCTTCGGCGTCGCTGCCTTTTGAATTCAATGCAGGAGTACGTTTCATGATCGTCGTTACCGGCGGTGCCGGCTTTATTGGCGCCAATCTGGTCAAGGCACTCAATGCACGCGGTCGCGAGGATATTGTTGTCGTTGACGACATGACCGAGGGCACAAAATTTCGCAATCTGGCCGACTGCCAGATTCAGGACTATCTCGACAAGGATGACTTCCTTGAGCGGGTCCGACGCGACGCCCGACTGCCGCGCATCGACGCGATCTTCCACGAAGGGGCCTGTTCGGCCACCACCGAGTGGAACGGCAAATACATGCTGGAGAACAACTTCGAGTACTCGAAGGTGCTGCTCGATTACTGTCAGACGCATCAGATTCCCTTCCTCTATGCCTCTTCTGCCGCGACCTACGGCGGCAGCGAGGTCTTTGTCGAGGCCCGCGAGCACGAAAAGCCGCTCAACGTGTACGGCTATTCCAAGCTGCTCTTTGATCAGTACGTGCGCGCCCGCTGGGACCAGCTGACCACTCAGGTGGTGGGCTTTCGCTACTTCAACGTCTACGGGCCGCGCGAGCAGCACAAGGGGTCGATGGCAAGCGTTGCCTGGCATCACTACATCCAGGTCATGAACGGCGAAAACCCGAAGCTTTTCGGGGCGTATGACGGCTATGAGGCCGGCATGCAGAGCCGGGATTTCATTCATGTCGATGACGTGGTGGATGTGAACCTGTGGTTTCTCGACCACCCGGATCAATCCGGCATCTTCAACCTGGGCACCGGGCGCGCCGAGTCCTTCAAGACGATTGCCGAGACGGTGATCGAGATGACCGGACGCGGCGAGATCGAATTCATCGACTTTCCCGAGCACCTCAAGGGGCGCTATCAGAGCTACACCTGCGCCGACATTTCGCGTCTGCGCAAGGCCGGCTATGACCGTGAGTTCCGCGGCCTGGCCCAGGGCGTTCAGGACTACATGCACGCGCTTGGTGTGACGGGGAACCGCGATTCGTGAGTGATTCGTTGCAACACAGTCCTCGCGGTGAGCGCATTCTGGTCGTCGGCCCCTCGTGGGTCGGCGATATGGTCATGGCGCAGAGTCTTTTTATCACGCTGAAAGCGCATGATCCTGACTGTGTGATTGATGTCATGGGGCCAAAGTGGTCAGCGCCAATGCTTGAGCGCATGCCGCAGGTGCGCCGGGCCATCGTGCTGGAAACCGGCCATGGCCAGACCGGCCTGCGCACGCGCTGGCGGCTGGGGCGTTCACTGAAAGGTGAATATGACCGGGCAATCGTGCTGCCACGTTCGCTCAAATCAGCGCTGGTGCCGTTTTTTGCCGGTATCCCCCGGCGGGTCGGTTTTACCGGCGAGCAGCGCTATGTGGTATTGACCGAGCGGCGCCGGCTCGACAAGGCCGTGCTGGACCAGACCGTCAAGCGTTTCGTGGCGCTGGGGCTGCCGGTGGAGGGGACTTCTGATGCGATCCCTGCGCCGCACCTGCAAGTAGACGCTGCGCGGCAGCAGACGCTTCGGGAGGCACATGGCCTCCATCAGACACTGATTGCGATGATGCCCGGCGCCGAATACGGTCCGGCCAAGCAGTGGCCGCTGGCGTATTTTCGTCAGGTGGCCGAGGCGGTAACCCGCCACGGCTATCAGGTCATCGTGCTGGGTGGGCCAAAGGATACGGAGGCCGGAGAGGAGATCAGTCAGGGGCTCGAGGGCGTTTTCAATCTGTGTGGTCAGACCACGCTGACAGATGCCGTCGACCTGCTGGGCGCCTGTGAACAGGCGGTGAGCAATGACTCCGGACTGATGCACGTGGCGGCGGCCGTGGGCACCCATATCCAGGCCATCTACGGCTCCTCCACGCCCAACTACACGCCACCGTTGACGCAGGCCCGGGATATCCACTGGCTCAACCTGTCCTGTTCACCGTGCTTTGAACGCACCTGCCCGCTGGGGCATACGCGCTGTCTCAATGATCTCGAACCGGCACGGGTCATTGAGACGCTGGCCGTCGACTGATCAGGTCAGGCGTCAGCGGGTTACGGTCAACAGGCGCAGGCCCAGGCCAATAAAGACCGTGCCCAGCAGATGATCCATCCATTTTGTGAGGCGCTGTCGCCGGCGCAGCCAGTCGGACAGCCGCGCCGCGCCCAGGATGATGCCAAGCTCGATCGGAATCGCCACGGCCACCGTCAATGTGCCCAGTGCCAGCAGCTGTGCTGCCACCGGGCCGCCATCAGGGCGCACGAACTGGGGCAGAAAGGCCATGAAAAAAAGTGCCGTTTTGGGGTTGAACAGGTCTACCAGCACACCCTGGCGAAAGGCGCCCCATGCCCCGTTGATTCGTCCGTTCGTGGCGGGCGCCTGAAACTGGCTGCCGGCGCTGCGGATTGCCTGGACACCGAGATAGAACAGATACAGTGCGCCTGCCAGCTTGACGGCGGTAAACGCCGTGGCGGAGGCCATGACAATGGCGGAAAGCCCCAGGGCGGCGGCCAGCACATGCACCATCGCCCCGCACCAGAGACCCGCGCCGGCGGCCAGTCCCTCGCGTCGGCCGCCGCTGGCACTTCGCGCCATGAGATAGAGCATGTCCGGTCCCGGCGTCAGATTGATCATCAGCGCCGCACCCAGAAAAAGCCCCCAGTAGGTCATGTCCATGGCCGTCCCCGGTGATGGCCCCTCAAGCAGGCCATTGCCTGTTCGTGTCTCAGTCGTGGCGGTTGCTGTCCAGCGCCTGATCGCGGGCGTGACGCTCCAGGGCCAGTTCGATCAGACGCGTGACCAGCTCCGGATAGGCCATGCCGCTGGCCTGCCAGAGCTTGGGGTACATGCTGATGCGGGTAAACCCGGGGAGCGTATTGACCTCGTTGATGATCACGCGGTTGTCCGGGGTCAAAAACACATCCACGCGGGCCAGACCCTGACACTCCAGCGTTTTGAAGGCCTCCAGCGCGATGCGGCGAATCTCGTCGCTGGCGGTAGCGTCAATATCGGCCGGTACGGCAACGGCCGCCCCGGACTCGCTGATGTATTTGGTGTCGTAGGAGTAGAAGCCGTCATCGTTGAGCACGATCTCACCGCACACGCTGGCCTCGGGCGTGTCGTTGCCGAGAATGGCGCACTCGATCTCGCGGCCCTGGATGGCTGACTCTACCAGCACCTTGTGGTCAAAGGAGAGCGCCAGTGCCAGTGCCTTTTGCAGCGACTCGGCGCTGTCCACGCGGCTGACCCCGACCGAGGAGCCCTGATTGGCCGGCTTGACGAACAGCGGCGTCCCCAGCTGCTCGCACAGGGCGTTAAAATCGGCGCTGGCGGCACTTTTGCGGGTGAGGGTAACAAAGGGGGCTACGGCAAGGCCGGCGTCACGCAGCAATCGCTTGGTGACGTCCTTGTCCATGCTCACCGCCGAGCCCAGCACGCCGCTGCCGACAAAGGGCAGATTGGCCATGCGCAAAAGACCCTGTAGCGAGCCATCTTCACCGAGCGTACCGTGGACAATCGGGAAGATGACGTCGAGCTGTTCCAATGCCGCCTGACGGTCGGGCTCGATCAGCTGATCACGATCGCGACCGGGCATGACGGCCAGATCACGCTGCGAGTGATGCAGCGCGATGCTGGCCGGGTCATCGGCATGGTCCAGGTAGCGGTCGGCGTCGTTGACGTGCCACTGCCCCTGCTTGTCGATGCCAATCAGCGTGACGTCAAAGCACTTGCGATCCAGGGCGTCGACGATATTGCGGGCAGACTGCAGCGACACTTCATGCTCGGCCGATTTGCCGCCAAAGATGACCCCAACCCTGATGTTTTCCATGACCCCTCCCGATAAGCCTTCGTCTTTAGTGCGCGCATGATGCCACGTTCAGGCATCGGTGTGCGTGTTCGGCGCGTGCACGCCGCCTCAGTTCGTGCTGGTGTCGAGCAGCCGCGCATAGAGGGTGCGGTACTGGCTGGCCATGGCCTCGGGGGTAAAGGCTTCCAGGCGCTGACAGGCACCGCGGGTCAGACGCGCGCCACGACCGGGGTCGTCCTTCATGGCCAGTACCGCGTCATGCAGCGCCTCGGCGTCGCTGGGCGCAATCAGCACGCCGCTCTCATTGTCGATGACAATATCGGGAATGCCGTCAACATCGCTTGCAATGATCGGCACCTCGGCGTCCATGACGTCCAGCAGCGTCGAGCCCAGCCCTTCATTGCGCGAGGGAAAGACAAACAGGTCCATGGCCGCGAGATAATCGCCCACGTTGGACTGAAAGCCTTCCCAGATGACGTTGTCGAGCCCCTCGCTTTCACGCTTGAGGCGCTGCTCATCCTCACCGCTGCCCAGCAGCAGAAACACGATGTCAGGATGGGTATCGGCCAGCCGGCGGGCGGTGTCGATGATCAGGCTCTGGCCCTTGTGACGATCTACCAGCGCACCCACGTGACCGACCACGTAGCGGCCTTCAAAGCGCTGACGCAACGTCTCGACCACGGTCGTATTGCGGGTGAAGTGCGACAGGGCGCTGGGAATCCGCGTGACCGGGCACCAGTGGCGCGCCTTGAGATGCGCCTCGATGGGTGAGGAGATCGCCACCGCCGTCGCCGCGCCTCGATAGGTCTGGCGGTTGAACCACTTGTCCTTGACGGGCTGCGGCACGCGACGGGTCAGAATATAGGGCGTGCCGTTGAGCCTTGCGTGCAGCCAGGCCCAGTGGACGGCGCGTGCCTCGTGGGCGTGAATCAGATCCACCGGGGGCATGCACCGGTGGCCGACCCACATCTGATCAGCGGCCACCAGGTCGAGGTTTTCAACGCCGGACAGGGCCTGACGCAGGGGGGAATCCTGGCGGCATACCAGCGTCTGGACAATGTCATGGGCGGCCAGTTGCTCGATCAGCAGCTGAGTCTGGCGCTCGCCGCCGCGAAAGTTGCGCGCCAGATTGACGTGACAGATATGCAAGGGATCACTCACCTGTAAGGAAATCGATGGGCCAAGGGTGGCGCATGAAGTGGCAGCAGGGCCAGTGATGATGCCAAAGTCGACGTCGGTGCGGGGGGAGCCATCGACGCCGTCACGGGATTACCAGACCCGGTTGAAGTCCTCACGCTCGCGCACCTGCGGGTCACGCTGAAACTCCAGAAGCTTGGCGTATTTCAGGTAGGCGTTGACGGCGGCCGAGAGCGAGACCGACAGGCCGTCCAGCCCCGCCAGACAGCCGCGCTGAAACAGGTATTTGCGCATGAAGGCGTTGGCACCGTGGATAAACGGTGAGCAGGCGTTCACCTTTTTGCCCTTGAGATACATGATCTTGGCCGCTCGAGTGGAAAAGCGACCGCCGGCCTTGGTGAAAAGCTCGGCAAGATTTGCAAACGAGTAGTGCTCCAGATCAGCGTCCAGCTCACACGGGGCGCTGGCCTGAACGCTTGAGTGCTGGCGCGAGTCGGAAAAGCCCGTACGCTCGCGGTCAAAGAGTCTGATGCAGTAATCGGGGTACCAGCCGCAGCGCTTCACCCAGCGGGAGCCGATAAAATTGCGCCGGCGCAGGGCAAAGCCGTCATGCTCGGTGGTCGAAAGCGACAGCGCCTGCACCACGCTCACGGCCTGCTCGGTCAGACGCTCATCGGCGTCCAGCGACAGCACCCAGCGGTGCGTGGCAGCGCCCGGCCCGACGTTTTTCTGCGGCCCGTCGCCCAGATAGGGCTGCTCGATCACGTGCGCGCCCGCGGCCCGGGCGAGCGCGCAGGTCTCATCCGTGGAACCGGAATCCACCACGATCAGCTCATCGCACACGCGCGACAGCGAGGCCAGACAGGCCTCGATGTTCGCCGCTTCGTTGAGCGTGATCACCACACCAGTGATCGGCGTGCGTGAGGTGGCCTGGGAGGTCATGGGCTCTCCTCGCCATCACCGGGGAGCGTGGAGGTATCGCGTTCGGTCGGGTCAACGCTGTCATCGATGGCCGGCCCGTCATTGCGGTCGCGCTGGGTGGCGGCTTCACGGGCTTCGGGCACCGGCGTGGCGGGTTCGCCCATCAGGGCCTGGCTGTCGGCGTCGCTGGAATGAAGGAGTGCGGTCTGGTCGGTGTCGGTAGCAATATCGATACCCACGCTTGCGATCAGCAGCGCCGGCATCAGCAGCACCAGACTCCAGACCGGGAACGTGATGCGCCGTGCGCGGGCCATGATGCGCCAGGAAAGCCACAGTTCGACCAGTGCGATCAGTACCACCCCACCGCCGGTGATCGCCCACTGGATGATGGACAGCACTGGCTTGTCGTCACCCGACATATCCACCAGATGCTCGCCGACGGCGCTAAAGATCTGGGTGTCCATCCACAGCGCGCCAAGCCCCAGTGTGCCCAGCACGGCGCATGGCCAGATCAGCATGCGACGCTTCAAAAACAGCGACAGCAGTGCCGGCAGCAGCCAGACCGCCACGGCCAGAGTGCCAAAGCCGCCCAGCCAGGCGCAGACCAGCCAGAGGATCCCCAGACCTTCCTGGGGCATCTGGGCGATCGGCAGATAGCGTAGCGACAGCAGCCATACGAAAATCAGGTTAAAGAGGGCAAAAAAGGCCGTGGCGCGCAGTCGAAACCGCAGGGAATCTTCACTTGAACGAGGAGGCATGATCTAACTCGATTGGTATCCGTGGTTGATGGGGGCCATGAGGATTTTGGCCTGTCCGGGCGCAAACTTTTCCAGAGAACGCTCAAGGCGTGCAAGATTGCCTGCCTGCCAGTGGCCTGCACTGCGCAGTCGGCAACGGTCCAGATCGATCAGCCAGGGCGTGTCTCGATCATCGATCAGAATATTGCGGGCATTGAGATCAACATGGTCAAGCCCTTCGTCATGAAAGCGACGGATCATGCGACCACACGCCGTCAGCAGTGCGTCATGGCGAGTGGCCGCCCCAGGGGCCTGGATCAGCGAGGCCAGCGGTTGCGCGCCCTCGATGCGCCGGGTGATGAGGGCGGCCTGATAGAGCGCTCCGCTGCGCCAGGCACAGGCGCCAATCGGTTGCGGTACCGGCAGTCCGCGCTCAAAAAGCGTGGCCAGCAGCCGACATTCGCGAAAGGCGCGGTTGCGCTCAGGCCCTGTCCAGACATAATGCTCGGCGCTTAGACGTGCAACAAGGCCGCCGCGGCGATAATGCCGCAGCACCCATGCCTGATCACCGGCCTGCACGAACAGGCTTTCGCCGCGTCCGGGCGCCTGACCGGTGACGGCATGACGCAAGCGCCACCAGTCGCCGGTGAACTGTTCGGGCATCAGTGCCGGCTGGCCGGTTTGTGGGGCCGTTTGAGCATCATATAGAATGTGCGCATTCGCTTTTCGGGACGTAATCATCCGCATGAAGCATCCTTTGCCCGCGCAACCCGCGCATATCTGTGTATTGCGGTTATCCGCACTCGGCGATGTCTGCAATCTCGTGCCGACCGTTCGGGCGTTGCAACGCCAGTGGCCCGACGCCCGGATCACCTGGATCATCGGTCGGGGGGAGCACAGTTTACTGGCCGGCCTCCCCGGGGTCGAGTTCGTGGTGTATGACAAGTCCACCGGACTTGCCGGCATGCGCGCCATCTGGCGCGAGTTGCGCGAGACGCCCTTTGACGTGCTGTTGCACATGCAGCAGTCCATTCGCGCCAGCGTGCTGTCGCTGGGGCTCAAGGCCCGTGTGCGTCTGGGCTACGATCGTGCCCGTGCCAAGGACTGGCAGACCTGGTTTACCAACCGTCAGCTCACGCCACATCCGAAAGCGCACGTGCTCGAGTCCTTCATGGATTTTGCCCGTGAGCTGGGCGTTGACGATGACCGGCTCGAGTGGGGAATCCCGTTGCCGGACGCCGCCCGCGAGGAAGCCCGCCAGTTTCTGGCCGGTCGACCGGCGCTGGTGATCAGCCCGTGTGCCAGCCCGCGCCTTCGCAACTTTCGCAACTGGTCGGCCGAAGGCTACGCCGCCGTGATCGAGCACGCCTGGCGCCACCACGGCCTGACCACCTTCCTGACCGGTGGCACCAGCGCCCAGGAAGTCGAAATGTGCGAGCGCATCGCCGCCGGGCTCAGCGAGGCCGTGCCGGTCAACCTGCTGGGGCGCACCTCGCTCAAGGGGCTTTTGGCCATTATTGACGAGGCGCGCATGGTGATTGCGCCCGATTCCGGACCGGTCCACATGGCCAATGCCATGAACACCCCGGTGCTGGGGCTTTTTGCCACCACCAACCCCGAGCGCGCCGCCCCCTGGTGCTGGCGCGAACACGTCGTCAATCGCTATCCCGATGCCGTGGCCACCTATCTGCACAAGCCTCTGGACGAGATCGTCTGGGGCACCCGCGTACGCCATGAGGATGCGATGTCACTGATTACCTTTGAGGATGTCATCCACCGGCTCGATGCGCTGCTGGCATTGACTGCTGACCATGAAAAGTCGACCCGGGGAGTCTCTCACGATGTTTGATCCTGCCCTGCTGGCCGATGCCCGCGTGATGGTCGTGGGTGACGTCATGCTGGACCGCTACTGGCACGGTCCGACCTCGCGCATCTCGCCCGAAGCGCCGGTGCCGGTGGTCCGTGTCGATGACAGCGAGGACCGACCGGGTGGCGCGGCCAACGTGGCGCTCAACATTGCCGCATTGAAGGCACAGGTCACGCTCTCCGGGCTGATAGGGTGTGATGACAACGCCGCCATTCTGGATGAGCTGCTGGCCCGCGCCGGAATCGTCTCGCGCTTTCAGCGCAGTCCCGAGATTCCGACCATTACCAAGTTGCGGGTGATGAGTCGCAATCAGCAGCTGATCCGGCTGGATTTCGAGTCCTCGCTGGAGGCCGTCAATACCGACGCCATGATGGCGCAGGTCGGCGAGGCGCTCGGTGATACCGACCTGATGATCCTGTCCGATTACGGCAAGGGGACGCTGGCGCAGGTGCAGGCGTTGATCGAGGCCGGCCGCCGCGCCGGCAAGCGGGTGTTGATCGATCCCAAGGGCAGCGATTTTCACCGCTATCGGGGCGCAAGCATCATTACCCCCAATTTAAGCGAGTTCGAGACCGTGGTCGGGCGCTGCCACAGCGAGGAAGCGCTGACCTCGCGCGGGGAAGCGTTGCGCGCTGAACTCGAGCTCGAGGCGCTTTTGATTACCCGCAGCGAGCGGGGCATGACGCTGATTCGTGCAGGCCATCCGCCGCTGCATCTGCCGACCCGCGCGCAGGAGGTCTTTGACGTGACCGGCGCCGGCGATACGGTGATTGGTGTGCTGGGGCTGGCGCTGGCCGCGGGGCAGAGCCTGCCGGATGCCATGGCGATGGCCAATCTGGCCGCCGGGCTGGTGGTGGCCAAGCCCGGTACCGCCACGGTGTCGGTGGCCGAGATCGAGGCGGCACTGAGTGCCGATCACGGCGTGGCGGCCGGACACGGCGTGATCGATGTCGATACGCTGACGGCTGCCGTGCGCGCCGCGCAGGTCGGTGGAGAGCGTATCGTCATGACCAACGGCTGCTTTGATCTGCTGCATGCCGGTCATGTCAGCTATCTGGAGCAGGCCCGTGCCCAGGGCGATCGTCTGATTGTGGCCGTCAACGATGATGCCTCGGTCACCCGGCTCAAGGGTGAGGGCCGCCCGATCACGCCGCTGGCACACCGCATGGCAGTGCTGGCCGGCCTGCGCGCCGTGGACTGGGTGGTGGCCTTTGGCGAGGACACGCCGGCCGAGCTGATTGGTACCGTGCTGCCGGATGTGCTGGTCAAGGGCGGTGACTATCGCATCGAGGAGATCGCCGGCGGTGAGGCCGTCATGGCCAACGGTGGCGAGGTGCGGGTGCTGGGCTTTGAAGAAGGGTTGTCCACGACCGGCACCATCAGCGCGATCGTCTCGCGCAGTGCGCGTCGCGGCGAACAGGAGTAGCGCCCTCGTGGGAAGACGTCTCTACTCGGCCCTTTTATATGCGCTGTCTCCACTGATCTGGCGTCGCCTGCGCCGTGAACGTCTGCAGGATCATCCTCGCGGCGAGCGGCTGGGGCGCATCCCGTCCTATCAGGCAGAGCGTGTGCTGTGGGTACATGCCGCCTCAGTGGGGGAGGTGATAACCGCCCGGCCGCTGATTCGCTCGCTGATCGATGACTATCCCGAACACCGGGTGGTCGTGACCACCATGACGGCCACCGGCGCACGTCAGGTGCAGACGCTGTTTGGCGATCTGGTGACGCACCATTTCGTGGCGCTGGATTTCCCCGGTGCGACCCGACGTTTCGTGCAGCGACTGGCGCCTGAAATCGCCATCATTGTCGAAACCGAAATCTGGCCCAATCTGATCTACGCCTGCGCGATGGCGGGCGTCCCGGTCACCATCGTTAATGCCCGCATTACCGAACGCGGGTTTGCCCGCTATCAGCGCTTTTCAAAACTGATGGGGGAAGCCATCCGCCGTCTGGCCTGGGTGGGCGCCAAGTCCGCCGAGGATGCCAAGCGCTTTCGCGCGCTCGGCGTATCGGCCCGGCGGCTCAATGTGACCGGCGCGCTCAAGTACGACCTGCACGTCGACGAGAATGTTTTCGACAAGGCTGACGCGCTGCGTGAGCGCATCGGGGATCGCCCGGTCTGGGTGGCGGGCTCGACTCATGAGGGGGAGGAGTCACAGCTTCTGGCCGCCCATGAGCGCGTGCTGGCGCGTTTACCCGATGCCCTGCTGATACTGGTGCCCCGTCATCCGCAGCGCTTTGATGAGGTCGCCGAGCTGTGTCTTGACCAGGGCATGTCAGTGGTCCGGCGCAGTGAAAACGCGCCCGTCGAACGGGACGCCCGGGTGTATCTGGGCGACACCATGGGCGAGCTGATGATGCTCTACGCGGCGGGGGATATTGCCTTTGTGGGTGGCTCTCTGGTCGACATTGGCGGGCACAACCTGCTGGAACCGGCTGCGATGGGGCTGCCGGTGGTCAGCGGCCCTTCATTGTCGAGCCTAGGCGATGTGGTGGCCACGCTGGATGAGGCCAATGCCCGGGTCGAAGTGAGCAGTGCCGGCATGCTGGGGGAGACGCTGGTGTCGCTGATGCTCGACGAGACGCGCCGTGACACGCTGGGGCGCAATGCCCTGGCAGTGGTGGAGGCCAATCGCGGGGCGCTGGGGCATACCCGGGACTATCTGGGACGTCTGATCCGGGCTCGCGAGCTACACGAGGCATGGCCGCTGGCGGATGACCGCCCGCCGGGCAGCGGACGCTAGTGGCGTGATGCCTGCCGCCAGCCGTGCTGCCAGGCGTGGTGACTGAGATATTCGGCCAGCCGGGCACGGTTGCCGCTCATGGGGCGGCCGGGGTCGAGGATGGACGTGCGACACATCAGCGTGTACTGATAACGCTCGACGTTGAACCAGACGCTCATCAGTGGCCTTACCGTTTCGCTGTGGGCCAGTTCGAAATAAAGGGAGTGGTCCGCACCCCTGACCCGTACGCCTTCGATGCCCAGCGCGTCATGGGCGTCCAGCAGCGCGCGGCGCAGCTGATGCAGGGAGGCCGGCGGATTCGACCTGAAGGAAAGATCATTGCTCTGTCGCATGCAAAACCCTCTTTTTATCGTTACACGCTTGAGGTGAGACGCCTTGATGGCCCCGAGGGTCCGCCATGTCATGACACATTCACGACAGGTTCGCTCAATGTCCCGGCCGGATAGCCCATGTTGAATGCAGCGTAGCCATGGCGTACAAATAATAGTGATAAACGAGGGTAATATTCTGCGGCTAAAGTGTGATCAAGTGTTGTTAAACGGCAATAGGCCGTAAGTTTTCGGTAACTTACGGCCAGGCAGTGCAGCATGTGAGAAGCGGCAGGTTTGAGGCTGCTAAGGTGAGGGCGTCAGCCGTTGAACGCCGTCAGCGGTGCCCAGCAGGAGCAGGTCAGCACCACGGTGGGCAAACAGGCCATTGGTCACGACCCCCGCAATCTGATTGATCCGGGTTTCAAGGTCCTGCGCGTCATCAATAAGCTGATCATAGAGGTCAATGATCTGATGGCCATTATCGGTCACGACGCCCTGACGATAGACGGGGCTGAATCCCAGCTTGACCATTTCACGCGCCACATACGAGCGCGCCATGGGAATGACCTCGATCGGGAGCGGAAAACCGCCCAGCTGGCGGACCAGCTTGGAACCATCGGCAATGCAGATAAACTGTCTGGCGCAGGCCGCCACGATCTTTTCCCGGGTCAGGGCCGCGCCGCCGCCCTTGATCATGGCGAAATCGTTATCGATTTCGTCGGCACCATCGACATAGACACTCAGCGTGCCAGCCTGATTAAGATCAAACACCTCGATACCGGCAGCCTTCAGGCGGCGTTCGGTTTCCGTGGAACTTGCCACGGCGCCGGCGAACTCGTCGCGAAGCGGTGCCAGGGCTTCGACAAAGAGGTTGACGGTCGAGCCCGACCCCACACCCAGTACGGTATCGCGGCGCAGGGTCGAACGGATTTCCTGTACGGCTGCCTGTGCCACCGCCTTCTTGAGCTCTGACTGGTCCTGGGATGTCATGGTGTCTCCGAATCTGATGATGTTCTACAGCGGCCCATCAAGCGTATCATGGACAGTACGGCAGGCACTGTCGATTGTCACATGCGCTTTTTCCGCCGCCGGTTTTTTGTTTCACGTGAAACATCGGGCGCGCTTGTCATGTGACCCGGTGCCCTGCAGCACCGCCCTCAAGTCACTGCCCAGGATATGAGAATGCTGGAAGCCTACGCCAAGAGAATCCTTCAGGCCCGCGTGTATGAAGCGGCTGTTGAAACGCCCCTTTCCGACATGCCGCAGATGTCCAGGCGTCTGGACAACCACGTTCTCCTCAAGCGTGAGGATCTACAGCCGGTCTACTCCTTCAAGATTCGGGGCGCCTACAACTGCATGGCGCAGCTTGATGATGAGCAGCGCGCGAAGGGCGTGATTACCGCCTCGGCCGGCAATCATGCTCAGGGGGTATCGCTGGCAGCCAAACGCATGGGCGTGCATGCAACGATTGTCATGCCGCGTATCACGCCCGAGATCAAGGTGTCGGCCGTGCGTGCCCGGGGGGCAAAGGTGGTACTCAAGGGAGACTCCTTCAACGATGCCCTCACGCACGCACAGATTCTGATGAAAGAGCACGGTTATACCTGGATTCCGCCCTTTGATCATCCGGATGTGATTGCCGGTCAGGGCACGGTGGCCATGGAGATCCTGCGCCAGCACCAAGGGCCGATTGATGCGGTTTTTGCACCGGTCGGCGGCGGTGGCCTGCTGGCAGGGATGGCGGCCTGGATCAAGTATCTGCGACCGGACATCCGGGTGATCGGCGTGGAACCCGAAGACGCTGCCTGTCTCAAGGCCGCGCTTGAGGCCGGAGAGCGGGTAACGCTGGATCAGGTGGGGCTGTTTGCCGAGGGTGTGGCCGTCTCCCAGATTGGCGAGGCGCCGTTTGAAATCCTGCGCCATCATGTCGATGAAGTGATCACCGTCAATACCGATGAGATGTGTGCCGCGGTCAAGGATATCTTCGAGGACACTCGCGCCGTCTCGGAGACTTCCGGGGCGTTGTCGCTGGCCGGACTCAAGAAATATGCCCAACGCGAGGGCGTGCGGGACAAGACCCTGATTGCGATCAACTCGGGCGCCAATCTCAACTTTGATCGGTTGCAGCACATTGCCGAGCGTACCGAGCTGGGCGAACAGCGCGAGGCGATTCTCGCGGTTACCATCCCCGAGCGACCCGGCAGCTTCAAGGCGTTTTGCAAGGCGCTGGGCCGGCGCATGGTCACCGAGTTCAATTACCGTTACGCCGATGCCGGCCAGGCCCACATCTTTGTCGGCGTGCAGGTACAGCCCGGTGGCGAGGATCGGCTGGAGGTGGTTCGAAAGCTCGAGGCAACCGGCTATAGCGTGGAAGACCTTACTGACAACGAGCTGGCCAAGCTGCACATCCGCCATCTGGGGGGAGGGCGACCGCAGGAGCCCTTCAGTGAGCGACTTTATCGCTTCGAGTTCCCGGAGCGCCCCGGTGCCCTGATGAACTTTCTGAACCATTTGCCCGGTGGCTGGAACATTTCACTGTTTCATTATCGCAACCACGGCGCCGCCTATGGTCGAGTGCTGATCGGCATGCAGGTCCCGGAAGCAGACTGCGCCACGCTCGAGCAGCGCCTTGACGAGATTGGCTATCGCTACTGGCATGAAACCGACAATCCGGCCTATCGACTCTTTATGTCCTGAATAGCAGGTGTCCTGAAAAACAGGTCGCCTGACACGGAGTGTCACGCGTCAACGACATAAAAATGAAACAGTATGTAATGTCATGGCGTGCGTTATTGTGCTGATTCAGCGGTGCCACTATGATGGCGCCGCTGCGACCTTCCCGTGTCGCTCCCTCGTGCGTTTTTCTGTTGTGACGGAGCAGTAATGAGACGTAAACCCGATCTGGTCTTTACCCTGGTACTTATTCTCGGCTTTGGTGTTGTCGCCACGGGTTATGCCCAGACCGTCATGGGATATTAGTCGTGACGTGATCGCCGGCAGTGCGGTTGCAGGGCGCGGCGCGAGGTTAAGCAAAACGAGGCCGTGCAGAGCTGCACGGAAAAAAGAACATCAAAAAAACGCATCCACAGGGATGCGTTTTTTTATGTCGGGGCAGGCGAGATATTCCGGGAATCAGTGACCCACTGTGCTCGGTCGAAGCACCTGTCGGTCACTGACGATCATGTTGAGGTTCACATCCCACGGCTGATGCGGCAGGCGTTCCACCTGCTGGCAGTGGTGGGCGACCCCGATCAGCGTTGGGCGCGGACCATGCTTGCGCCCGGCAAAGGCAAGGGTTCGGTCGTAAAAGCCGCCACCCATGCCAAGGCGATGGCCCTGATCATCAAACCCTACCAGCGGCATCAGCACGACATCCATTGCCCAGGGCGCAAGGCGGCGAATGCGATGACCACTCTGGCGCAGGTCGGGCTCTGTAATGTTGAAGCGATTGAGCACCATGCGGGTATCAAAACGCCAGTGGACGAACCACAGACGATTTTCGACCAGCGGGCGCAATACCGGCAAATAGACCTGCGTGCCGCGTCGATGCAGCCAGTCGACCAGTGGCGTTGGGTCAATCTCGCCGTTTTCGGGCAGATACAGGGCCACATGTCGCGCTCGGCGCAGTGAGGTCAGCTGCATCAGCTGACGCACCAGTGCCATCGAGGCCAGACGCTGGACTCGATCATCGAGCACACGGCGTCGCCTGCGCAGTTCGCGGCGCAGCGCTTGCCGATCATCGGATGCGGGCAGTGGCGCCGGGGTCGAGGACTCATGACGCGATAGCAGGGGGGAGAAAAAACGTCGCCCGGGGCGAGGGGTGCGCAGGGACAATGCGCGGGGTCTGCGAGTGCGCGGTTGATCCGCGGGAAGTGCGCAGCGCACTGACATGAGGGTTCTCCAGAATGCCGCTGTTGTTCTGGCCCTGAACCTACTGGTTCAAGGTGGGTGACCGCAAGTGGGCCATCAGGCTTTCCGTCGCGCGGACATGCACACAGGCCCACTTATAGTGGCCCCCTGGGTACTGCGCATAGGCTCGAGGGACTATAACAACTGGCAAACACCCCAGAGAACAGGTCAATTCTAACAGATATCCCCGGGGGCTGCGCTACCCTGTCCTTCAGGCGTTCGGCAGATCCTGATCAGGACCTGTTGTTGCGTTCCAGTGCCTTTTGCAGACGCGCGTCGAGTCCGGCAAGCCTTTCTTCAAGCTCCTGGCGACGTTTGGTCTCATCGCGCAACTCATGGGTAATGTTCAGTCCCGCCATCATCGCCACCTTGTCGATGCTGATGGTGCGACCGCGGGTCTGTATGCCGGCCATGGCCTTGTCGAAATAGCGGGCCGCTTCATGCAGCGCCTGCTCTTCGCCGGGTGCGCAGCTGACAACAAAATTCTGACCCATCAGGGTGATTTCGGCGGTCTGACGAGGACCTTGCGGCATGACATCACTTCCGATATGGGCCAAGCTCTGGCCGTTACGCTAAGATGGTGGGCAGCCATTCATGGCCTGTCAGTGAGGGTTCAACTCACGATCGGGCCATGGCGCTGCACTCGCAGCACCACTATAGAGAGACGACCGGGGGCGGTCAACGCGCTGCCCACGGGCGATAGTTCATGATTCCCGCCACGGGAACGACCAGTAAAGGGATGCAGTATGCCGTCCGGTGATAACGCCCTCGACTTCGCCACCATCAGCGATATTTTCCTTGCCCATGGCAGCCTGCAGTCGCCGGCCTTTTTTGACGGCTATCTATGCGCGCGTCTGGCACTTGAAGACATCAGTGCCGAAGACTGGCTGGGTCTGATCTGCGCGGCACTGGGTGTAGAAGAGCCTGCCACCCGTGAAGACGGTGAAACCCTACTGGCATGGCGAACGCTTGCCAGGGAGCGTCTGGACGCCCAGGAAATGAGTTTCGAGCCGCTGCTGCCCGATGAGCTGTTCTCGCTGGCCGAGCGTGCGCAGTCACTGGCCCTGTGGTCTCAGGGCTTTCATGAAGTGGCCGGCGAAGTGGACCATGAACAGCGCAAGGCATGGTCAACGCCGCTTCAGGAAGGTGTGGCCGATATCGAGCAGCTCATGAATATCGATGCCGATATCGAGGACAACAGTGAAAACGAAAACGACCTGTTTGCCCTGACCGAGCATGCTCGAATGACAGCGCTGATGCTGTATGTCGAACAGCACCCCGGGCGTCCTGACGTCGAAAAGCCGGCGCAGTCGTTCGAAGAGGGCATGAAGGAAGAGGGCCTGAGCGGCGACGGTGAGACACGTCACTGACCATAAGGTGTCAGCGGTGGACAGACGCCGGACACAAACACCATGGAAACAGCGGTTACGGGAGACAGGATTTGGTAGCACAGGCAGAGCAGGAGAGTATGCCGGCCTCCATCACCAGTGAGGCGTACCGAAAGCGCCGGCAACGGCTGATGGCCGAGGTGCCACCGGACAGTGCCATTCTCGTTCCGGCGGCCACGCTTTCGGTTCGCAATCAGGACAGTGAGTATCCGTTTCGCCAGGACAGCGACTTTCACTATCTCTGTGGCTTTCCCGAGCCGCAGGCCTGGCTTTTGCTGTTGCCCGGCCGAAAGGCCGGTGAAAGCGTACTGTTTTGCCTGCCGCGCGACCCGGCCGCCGAAGCCTGGACGGGCCGACGGGTCGGCCCGCGCCGCGCCGTCACCCGGTATGGTGTCGATGAGGCCTGGCCGCTGGAGGCTCGCGATGAGCAGCTGCTGGATCTGCTGGAAGGGCGCCGGACCATTTACCTGTCGCTGGGCAATGACAGGGCGCTGTCACTGGCTGGAAAAATGCGCGAGGGGCTCAAGGCGCGCGAACGGCGTGGGCCGCCGGCACCATCGGCCTATGCCGACATCGACGTGCTGCTTCACGAGCAGCGTCTGATCAAATCCGAAGACGAGCTGGCCCTGATGCGCAAGGCCGGAAAGATTACTGCCCGCGCTCACGTTCACGCCATGCAGACGGTCAGGCCCGGCATGTTCGAATATCAGCTGCAGGCCACTCTGGAACACGCCTTTGTCATGGCAGGCGCACGCGCGCCTGCCTATTCCACCATTGTGGGCAGCGGCGCCAATGGCTGCATTTTGCACTACACCGAAAACGATGCGGCGATGGCCGCCGGTGATCTGGTACTGGTGGATGCCGGCGCCGAATATCATCTCTATGCCGGTGATATCACCCGTACCTTTCCGGTCAGCGGTCGCTTTAGCGAGCCGCAGCGCCAGCTCTATGAAATCGTGCTGGGCGCCCAGCAGCGCGCGCTTCGCGCCGTGCGCCCCGGGGCTACACTCAAGGGCATTCATGACGGCGTGGTGCGTGATCTGACGGCCGGCCTTGTGGCGCTGGGGCTCGTGGAAGGGCCGGCTGAAACCGCCGTCGAGCAGGGGTACTACAAGCGCTTTTATCTGCACGGCACGTCTCACTGGCTGGGGCTGGACGTGCACGATGTCGGTGCCTATCAGGTGCAGGGGGCATCACGGGCGCTGGCGCCCGGCATGGTGCTGACCGTCGAGCCCGGGCTCTATATTCCCGATGACCTTGATATTGCCGAGCAGTGGCGCGGCATCGGTATTCGCATCGAAGATAACGTGGTCGTCACGACACAGGGTTGTGAGATGCTGACCGAGGGCGTCCCCAAACGGGTTCGGGAGATCGAGGCACTGATGGCACAAGGACAGACATGAGCGACACCCCGGTAGACATTGCCATTATCGGCGGCGGGCTGGTCGGTGCCAGCCTGGCCGTGGCGCTGGCGCCGTTGATCGAGCGCCATGGACTTCGTGTCGCGGTCATCGAGGCGAGCGAGTTGAGCGCCAGCGGTGCCCAGCCGAGCTTTGATGAGCGCTCCAGCGCCATCGCCTATGGTTCCAGAGCGCACTTCGAGGCCATGGGCATCTGGTCCCGACTGGCCACCCGCACTGCGCCCATTCATGACATTGAGGTCAGTCAGCGTGGCGCCATGGGACGCACCCATCTGTCGTGTCGGGAAGTGGGCACGCCGTCACTGGGGTATGTCCTGCCCAACGCCTTTCTGGGACAGGTGCTTCATGAGCGTCTGGCCAGCATGGCGATCGACTGGCACTGCCCGGCGCGAGTGGAGGCTATTGTTCCGGCGGTAGACGGTCATCGGCTGACGCTGGACAACGGTTGCGTGCTCCATGCCGGGCTGACCGTGCTGGCCGATGGCGGCCGCTCCGGTCTCAAGGCCTCGCTGGGTATCGACACCGATCGTCACGACTACGAACAGCACGCGCTGATCGCCAACATTGAAACAGCGAAAGAACATCATGGCTGGGCCTTTGAACGGTTTACCTCTGAAGGCGCCATGGCGCTACTGCCCTTGCAGGACCGTCGCATGGCGCTGATCTGGACGCGCCCGCCGGAGGTGATCGAGGCCACGCTGGCACTGGATGATGCCGCCTTCCTGCAGGCGCTGCAGTCACGGCTCGGCACACGCCTGGGGCGTTTTCAGCGCGTGGGCACACGCCATGTCTATCCCCTGTCGATGTCGCGTGCCCGCGAGCAGAGCCGTCCGCATCTGGCGGTGCTGGGCAACGCGGCACATGCCATCCATCCGGTGGCCGGTCAGGGGTTCAACCTTGCACTTCGCGGCGTCATGGATCTCGAGGCCGCCATTGAGGCGGCGCTCGAGGCCGGGCGAACGCCGGGCGAGGCCCTGACCATGGCGAATTTCGAACAGCGCCGCCAGAGTGATCGAGACCTGATCATGCAGGCCAGCGATACGCTGGTTCGTCTGTTCGGCCTCGAACTGCCCGGCATCGGCAGGGCACGGGGGGCGGCGCTGGGGCTTTTCAATCTTGCCACGCCGCTCAAGCGCGCCCTGATTCGTCGTGCCATGGGCATGGCCCGGCATTAGGCAAGCCTTGTGGCACCCATGATTGTCCAATGGAGTATTTCATGAAGCTCGACACCGCATCGTTTGACATGGCCATTGTCGGGGCAGGGCTGGTGGGCGCCACCCTGGCGCTGGCACTGGGCCGGCAGGGACATCGTGTGGCCCTGCTGGACGGTGGCGACCTTCAGGGCACATGGCAGGCCTCGGACATCGATGCCCGCGTCAGTGCCATCACGCCGGTCTCGCAGCAGTTTCTGACCACCCTGGGCGTCTGGCCCGGCATTGTGCGTCGTCGCCTCAGCCCCTATGGCCATATGTCGGTATGGGACGGCGAAGGCACCGGCCACATCGATTTCAGCGCTGCAGAAGTCGGCTGCGAGGTACTGGGCCATATCATCGAAAACGGCGTGATTCGCGATGCCCTGCTGGACGCACTGGGCGAGTGTGATCACGTCACCCTCATGTCCAGCGCCCGGGTCACAAGTCTTTCCGGGGTGGAACAACAGCGGCGCTGCCTCACTCTGGAGGACGGTCGCACGCTTGAGGCCAGCCTTGTGGTCGGTGCCGATGGCGCCAATTCCCGCATTCGTGCGCTGGCAGAGCTGGGTCACCGTGAATATGCCACCGGCCAGCGCGCCGTGGTCGCCACGGTGTGGCATGCACATGATCACAAGGCCACGGCACGCCAGCGCTTCATGAGTACCGGGCCGCTGGCCTTTTTGCCCCTGAGTATCGATGGCCATCAGAAAACGTCATCGATTGTCTGGTCGGCGGATACCGACTTTGCCGATGAATTGATGGCCATGACGGATGAGGCGTTCATGCGCGCGCTTGAACGGGACTTCGAACATCGGCTGGGGCGTGTCGAGCGCGTCAGTCTGCGCCACGACTTTCCATTGATTCAACGCCATGCCAAACGCTATGTCGATGACAGCGTGGCACTGGTGGGGGATGCTGCGCACAACATTCATCCGCTGGCCGGGCAGGGGGTCAATCTGGGGCTGATGGATGTGGCCGTACTGGCCGAGGAGCTGGGGCGTGCCGGACGGCGTGGTGCGCCGCTGGGGGATGTTCGCATTCTGTCGCGCTACGCGCGTCGCCGCCGTGGTGACAACACGGTCATGCTGATGGCCATGGACGCCTTTCGTATCGGTTTTGGCGTCGGCTGGCCGCTGGTGCGGGTGCTGCGCAATCAGGGGCTGACCACCACCGGACGCTGGCCATGGGCGCGGCGACTGCTGATCGAGCAGGCGATGGGGCAGCGCCAAAATCTGCCGCAGGGCATGCGTGCGTCACCGCTCTGACGAACGTCCTGATGCGCTGCAGTGTGTTTCACGTGAAACAGCGCTGCAGGATATACAAAAGGCCCGCCGAAACGGCGGGCCTTTTGTATATCCTGCAGCGATCACTTACATGCCGGACTGGGTATTGCTGGGCATGGTGTCGTTGTTGCTGTCGATGCCGCCGCTCGGCGAGGTGCCCATTGGGCTGCCATGGCTTGTCCCGGTCGGGGTTTCGCTGGCGCCGGACATTGAGCCGGACTGTGACATGCCGCTCTGGCCACTTTGCGAGGCGCCGCTGTTTTCCGGAGCACCGCCGGAGGAAGAACAGCCTGCTGCCAGCAGAACGGCAGCGGCCAGCGCGCCCATCGTCAATCCTTTCTTCATGTGGTGTTTCTCCTTTTCAAGGCGGATGGCGTGATTCATATGCCCTCCCATCGTAGACGCTTTTTACGGGTTTGTGCCATTCGGTGTGTCATTGGCAGGGGCACGATCACTGTTTGAAGGCCTGTCATCATTTGGTGTCCGGTCATCATCAGGTGTCTGATCATCGTGGCGTCGCATGCCGGACTGCTGAAGCACGTTGATACCGCGCAGCAGGTTGAGCGCCTCGCCCAGCTGATAGTCGTCGGCAGCGATGGGCGAGTCGGGCAGTGCCTTTTTGTCCTGCTCGCGCTCCCCGCCTGCATTTTGCAGGTGGCCGCGCAGATTGGCCTCGCGAATCTCGAACCCGGCCTTTTCAAGGGTCAGCTGGCCGCGCTGCACGGTCACATCCGGTGCGATCCCCTCGGCCTGAATGGAGCGCCCGCCCGGGGTGTAGTACAGCGCCGTGGTGAGCTTGATGCCGGTATTGTCATCCAGCGGCATGACCGACTGTACCGAGCCCTTGCCGAAGCTTTCGGTACCCAGCAGCACGGCGCGATGATGATCCTGCAGGGCGCCGGCCACGATCTCGGCCGCCGAGGCACTCCCTCCATTGATCAACACCACCATGGGCGTTTTGGGCAGCGCCGTCTCGGCGTTGGCCTCAAACTGCATGTCAGAGTCCTTGAGACGCCCCTTGGTGTAGACCACCAGACCGCTGTCGAGGAACAAATCGGACACGTTGACGGCGCCTTCCAACAGCCCGCCGGGGTTGTTGCGCAGGTCCAGCACCACACCGGACAAACCGTCATCGCCTGCCTGCTTTTTCAGTGCCGCGATCGCCTTGCTGGTCTCTTCGGCGGTGTTTTCCTGGAACTGGCTGATGCGCAGATAGCCGTAGCCGGGGGAGAGCATGCGCGAGTTGACGCTGGCGGCCTGGATATTGGCGCGCTCAAGGCTGACATTGATGGGCGCATCTGCTCCTTCACGCAGCAGGGTCAGGTCGATCTTGCTGCCCGGGTCACCACGCATCATGTCGACCGCTTCCTCAAGCGACATGCCATCCGTGCTCTTGCCGTCGATCTCGATAATCAGATCCCTCGGCTGCAGGCCGGCCCTTGAGGCCGGGGTATCGTCGATCGGCGAGATCACCATCAGCTGGTTGTCTTCCTGACCCACCTCGATACCGATGCCACCGAACTCGCCTTCGGTCATCTCGTGCAGGGTGCGAAAGGCGTCCTCGTCGAGATAGTTCGAATGCGGGTCCAGCCCTTCCAGCATGCCGCGCATGGCGTTGCGCAACAGCGTCTTGTCATCGACATCGTCCACATAGGCCTGCTTGATGCGCTCAAACACCTGGGCCAGCGCCTGAATGTCTTCCAGCGGCAGGCCGCTCTGGGCGGCGGCCTCGCCTTCGCCATCATTGGCGGCGTCATCGCTGGCGTTGCTGTCACGGCCGCTGGTATCGGCTGGTGCGACAGGGGCGCTGTCCGGCGTGCTTTCGGCCGGCGTTTTGTCCGAGGCCCTGTCCGGGGCCGGTTCGGCAGCCGTGGCCGGCAGGGTCAGCAGCAGGGCAGATGACAGGGCAAGCGATAAGGTGACATGGCGCATCAACATGCAAACTCCTTCAGCAGGGTGGGCCGGACGCCACGACGCCCGATACCTTCAATGGGTGATGCGTTGGCCGTGCTAGCGCGAGGCCAGCCAGCTCTGCGGATTGATGGTCTTGCCACCACGACGCACCTCGAAATAAAGGGCCGGACGCGACAGACCGCCGGTATCCCCGACATAGCCAAGTGTTGCACCGCGCTCGACCCGATCACCGGGGCTCACGGCAAGGCGCTGCTGGTGAGCATACAACGACAGTATGCCACCATGATCGATGATCACCAGATAGCCAAAGCCGCGCATCCAGTCGGCAAACACGACCTGCCCCTTCGCAGCGGCATAAATCGGGGTGCCGGCGGGGGCGCTGATCAATACGCCATTCTTGTTCAGACCATCGCCGCTGCCGTAACCCGAGACCACCGAGCCATTGACCGGCCATTTTGAGCGGCGTGCACTCCTGTCGGCCTGATGGGTGACCGTCGGACGTGATTCGGCGCGTCGCTCGGGGGCCGGGTCTGCACTCCGGGTCGGTACGCTGTGGGCATTTTTCGGTTTGGCGTTCATCTCGTCGCTGGACAGGCCTTCATCCTCTGCAGCCGTGTCCTGGCGTGCCTGCGAGCGCTGCTCTGCCTGTCGGGCCTTTTGTTCGCGCTCGGCTCGTTCGCGCGCCTGACGCTGTTCACGGGCGCGGGCCAGCTGTTGTTCGATCCGGCTGACCATCCTTTCGGCCTCGGCACGGTCGGACTCAAGCCCCTGCAGGTTGCTTTTTCCGCTTTTGTAACGCGCTTCCACATGTGCCAGCGATTTTTCGCGCTCCTGACGCTGTTCATCGAGGGTCTGCTGGCGACTCTTGAGCTCGTCCTGGAGTTGATCCAGCGTCTGCTGCTGCTCAAGGGTCTGGGTGCGGTTGTCCTGAAGTTCCTGATTGAGCGACGCAAGGCGGGCAAGCTTTTCGGCCCGGGCGTCGTTGAGCCTGTTGAGATAGTGCTGAAAGCGATCGATTTCGCCGGGGTCCTGATTATCGAGCAACAGCTTCAGACGCGGCTGGTCGCCCAGCTTGTAAAGCGCTCTGACCTGCTCGGCCAGCGCCTGTTGCTGGGCATCGCGCTGCTCTGTCAGGCTTTTCTGGCGCTGATCAAGAGTGCTCAGCGCTTCGGTGGTCTGTTTGCGGGCCTGCTGTAGCGTTTCCAGCCGTCGATGGGTCTCGGCCAGTGCCTTTTCGGCCTGCTCGAGCTCCTCTCGGGCATCGCCGCGCTGGGCATCGGTCTTTTCCAGCTGGCGCTGGGTCTGCTCGATGTTCTGGCGAATACTGTCCAGCTCGGCCTTTGAGGCATCCAGGCTGGCGGCGCCGGCAGGCACCGCCAGTCCCAGGCTCAATGCCAGCAGCCAAAACCGGCCCGCAGGCCGGTGTGATGTGAATGACACCGAAAGGCTCCGATCAGCTGTGGTCGATCAGCACGCGACCGGTCATTTCTTCCGGCGGGGTCTGTCCCATCATGGCCAGCAGCGTCGGCGCGATATCGCAAAGGCGCCCGCCTTCCGACAGCGTGGCCTTGCGCTGACTGACGTAGACCAGCGGCACCTGGAAGGTGGTATGGGCCGTCTGCGGCTTGCCGGTATCGGGATCCACCATCTGCTCGGCGTTGCCGTGATCGGCGGTGACCAGACATTCACCGCCGGCGCGCTCGATCGCCTCGACCACGCGACCCAGGCACTCATCGACGGCTTCGATGGCCTTTGTGGCTGCGGCCAGATCGCCACTGTGGCCGACCATGTCGCCGTTGGCGTAGTTGCACACCACCAGATCAAAGCGTCCGGAATCGATGGCCTCGACCAGCTTGTCGGTCACTTCGACCGCGCTCATTTCGGGCTTTTCATCGTAGGTTTTCACGTCACGCGGCGAGTCGACCAGAATGCGTTCTTCGCCCTCGTAGGTCTCTTCGCGCCCGCCGGAGAAGAAAAACGTCACATGGGCGTATTTCTCGGTTTCGGCGATGCGCAGCTGGGTCAGCCCCTTTGACGAGACATATTCGCCCAGAGTGTTGGGCAGATCGCGTGGGGCAAAGGCCACCGGCACGCCCAGGTCATCAGAGTACTGCGTCATGGCGACGAAATGCGTTTTCGGGGTGCGATCACGCTTGAACCCGTCAAAGCCCTGGTCGACCAGTGCGTGGGCGATTTCACGGGCGCGGTCGGCGCGGAAGTTGGCAAACAGCACCGCATCGCCATCCTCGATGGTGACCCGGTCATTATCACCGTCACGCAGGCTGGTGGCGGTGACGAATTCGTCGGTTTCATCACGATCGTAGGCGGCCTGCAGGGCGCTTTCGACATCGCTTTCAACATGCTCGCCTTCACCGTTGACCATCAGCTGCCAGGCGGCCTGAACACGATCCCAGCGATTGTCACGGTCCATGGCATAAAAGCGCCCGATCATCGAGGCGACACGGCCCACGCCCATCTTGCGCAGCAGGCCATCGGCGCGCTGGAGGCTTTCAAGCGCACTCTGGGGCGCGGTGTCACGACCGTCGAGAAACGCGTGGATATAGACCCGCTTCGCGCCACGCGCCTGGGCCAGTTCGGCCAGCGCCAGAATGTGGTCTTCATGACTGTGAACGCCGCCCGGTGATAGCAGGCCCAGCACGTGGACAGCACGGTCATCGCTGATGGCCTGGTCGATGGCATCGGTCAGGGCGGTGTTGTCGCCCAGCTCGTTGTCACGAATGGCCTTCGAGATCCGGGTCAGGCTCTGGTAGACGACACGCCCGGCGCCGAGGTTCATGTGGCCGACCTCGGAATTGCCCATCTGACCTTCGGGCAGGCCGACGTTTTCACCGTCGGTATTGATCAGGGTATGAGCGTAATCCACCTGTAGCCGATCCATGACCGGAGTATTGGCGGCGGCCACGGCGTTGTTGGCCGATTCCGGATTATGGCCATAGCCATCGAGAATCAGCAGGGCGACGGGACGTGGTTGCGATGTGGACATGATTTCGCCTCGAGAACACGTACATGTAAGCCCCGATACCGGGTTGCGCTGCTGGCGTGTCGTCACGCAGCGATGGCGCTATCAGGGCGTCGAAATGGTTGTCATCATAACCCAGCCGGTGCATGCCAGCATTGATCATCGGGGACGGACGACGGCCGGGTGCTTGTGTATACTGGGCGCGCGCCGGATTCCAGCTACCGAGCGGCTTCCCCGAACTCGCAGGGTAGACCAGGCATGACCGCGCGCCGAGCCATTTTAAACAACCAGGGTCAAGATATTTCCATGATCGATCAGCTGCTGGAGTTTGCCCAGAATCACCCCTTGCTGGTAGGCGCCTTTGTGGTGGTATTGCTGGCCTGGCTGGCCTTTGAATCCCGCCGCAGTGCGACCGGCGGTGTCAGCAGCGGTGAGGCGACCAGCCTGATCAACCGCGAGGACGCCATGGTCCTTGATATTCGCGAGATCAAGGAATTCAAGGCAGGCCATATCGCCGGTGCCATCAACGTGCCCGCTGACAAGCTCGACAACAACATGCAGCGCCTTGAAAAGCACAAGGAAAAGCCGATTATCGTGGTGGACAAGATGGGCCAGCACAGCGGCGCCGTGGTTACGAAGCTGCAAAAGGCCGGCTACAGTGGCGCCCGTCGACTCAAGGGCGGTCATTCACAGTGGGTGGCCGACAGCCTCCCCGTTGTGACACGCTGATATCATCTCTTCAAGCGATAGTTGTTACTTGTTTAAAGCAGTAGTGATTACTTACTCACAGACCGGGAAACAAGCATGTCAGACAATAACGCCACCAGTGAGCAGGCCAATATCCAGTTCGCGCTGCAGCGCATTTACGTCAAGGACATCTCCTTTGAGGCGCCCAATTCGCCGGCGATCTTTCAGCAGCAGTTCAAGCCGCGGGTCAAGCTCGATGTCGACAACGGCCACAAGCTGATCAGCGAAGGCCTTTATGAAGTCAGCGTGCGCGTGACGGCTCACGTCTACAACGGTGACGAAGAGTCCACGGCCTTTCTGGCCGAGGTTCAGCAGGCCGGTCTTTTTGCCATCTCGGGCCTCAGCGATGCCCAGCTTGATCATACGCTCGGCGCCTTTTGCCCCAACGTGCTGTTCCCCTATGCGCGGGAGTGCATCGACAATCTGGTCGGACGCGGCACCTTCCCGGCACTGATGCTGTCCCCGGTCAACTTTGATGCGATCTACGCCCAGAAGCAGCAGGGCACGCCCCAGGCTGACGCCTGATGCGTCAGGGTCGCGAGTAACCTTATGCGCATTTACGTACCTCAGAAGCTCAGGCCCGGCAACACGCTAAGACTGCCTGACGCCGCAGCCCACCATGTGGCCCGCGTTATGCGCCGCCGTGAAGGCGACGCTTTGGTGCTGTTTGATGGCAAGGGAGGCGAAGTGAATGCTCACATCGCGGCGATCTCAAAGCGCGGCGATGTGCAGGTCACACTTGGGCAGCCCAGGCCGGTACTGCCCGAGTCGCCACTGGCCGTGCATCTGGGGCTGGCGGTAGGCAAGGGCGATCGGATGGATTTTGCCATCCAGAAGTCGGTCGAGCTGGGGGTTGCCGCCATCACACCGCTTTACACCGAGTTTGGTGATGTGCGACTCAAGGTTGAGCGTGCGCAGAAAAAGCGTGATCACTGGCAGGCCGTGGCCGTCAATGCCTGTGAGCAGTGTGGCCGTGCTACCGTGCCAGTCATCCATCCGCCCGTGGCACTCAATGACTGGCTGGCAGACCGCCAGGAGCCGCTCAGGCTGGTGCTGCATCCCTACGGCGCCACCGAGGCCATGAGTGATGGCGTTTTTGAAGGCGCGGCCCTGTTGATCGGCCCTGAAGGGGGCCTGAGCGATCAGGAGGTTGCTGCCGCTCACGCGCATCAATTCACCTCCTGGATCATCGGGCCACGCATCCTGCGCATGGAAACGGCCCCGATTGTGGCCCTGTCACTGCTGCAGGCGCGCTTTGGCGATTTTGCCTGAGCGCTGTTCCTTCCCCTGATGGTGTCTTCATGTTTTCGGGTACGTACCGCAACGGTGCGTACCCGATTCTGTTTTCCGGCCTGCCGCTGAGCTGATCTGTCCTCCATAGCGCCTGTGTATTGGCAGAAATCGCCGTGAGCGTCTGTAATGACGGCCAGGTTTATTGAACCAAAGTTTAACGATCGGCCGGCCGGCGATCGCCACGCCATGACGTGTGGCGCGGGATGCCTGCCGGTTCTGTCAGCCACCACAGGGAGTGTTTCATGGCCGACTATAGTGTTGCCGACATGCTGGTACGCACGCTTTCGCGTGCCGGGGTGGAAAATATCTGGGGGCTACCGGGAGATTCGCTCAACGGTTTGACCGAAAGCCTGCGCCGGCAGGAGACCATCACCTGGCGCGGTGTGCGCCATGAAGAGGTGGCGGCCCTTGCCGCCAGTGGTGAAGCCGAGGCGCGCAGTGGCCTGACCGTATGCGCCGGCTCCTGCGGACCCGGCAACACGCACCTGATCAACGGGCTTTTCGAAGCCAAACGAGCGCACACGCCGATGCTGGCCATTGCCGCCCAGATCCCCTCAAGCGAAGTGGGGCTGGGGTACTTTCAGGAGACCCACCCGGAGCAGCTGTTCAAGGAGTGCAGCGACTACTGCGAGCTGATCTCCAACCCGGCCCAGGCGCAGCGCGTGATTGAAACTGCCATGCGCACCGCGATTCTGGAAAAGAGTGTGGCGGTGATCGTGATCTCTGGAGACGTGGCGCTGTCCTCTGCCGTCGAACAAAAGATGCAGTGGAGCACGCCGGTTGCGCCCGTGACGGTGCCTGCAGCGCCTGAACTGGATGAGCTTGCAGCGCTTCTCAATGACAGCAAAAACGTGGCCATGCTTTGCGGTGCAGGCTGTGCCGGCGCCCACAATGAAGTGATCGCGCTGGCCGAGCGGCTCAAGGCGCCCATCGTGCATGCGCTGCGCGGCAAGCCTCATCTTGAATACGACAACCCCTATGACGTGGGCATGACCGGTCTGATCGGCTTCAGCTCGGGCTATCACGCACTCAAGGAGTGCGATTTCCTGATCATGCTGGGCACCAGCTTCCCCTACCGGGATTTCTTCCCGGAGCACGGGCGCATCGTGCAGATTGATCTGCGTCCCGGCCATCTGGGCCGGCGCAGCACGCTGCTCAAGGGGCTGGTCGGTGACGTGAAGGCCAGTCTTGAAGCGCTGCTGCCCCGGCTTGAGGAGAAAACCGATCGCACCTTCCTCGACAAGGCGCAAAAGCACTATCAAAAAGCGCGTGAAGGCCTGGACGAACTGGCCGTGCCGGCTGCCGAAGGCAAGCCGCTGCATCCGCAGTATCTGACCGCTCGCGTCAGCGCGCTGGCTGATGATGATGCCTGGTTTACCGCCGAGGTGGGCACGCCCACCGTCTGGGCGGCGCGCTATCTGAAGATGAACGGCAAGCGGCATCTGACCGGCTCGTTCATGCATGGCTCCATGGCCACGGCCATGCCTCAGGCGATGGGGGCCCAGGTCGCCCAGCTGGAGCGTCAGGTGATTTCGCTGTCCGGTGATGGCGGCATCAACATGCTGATGGGCGATCTGATCACGCTTGCCGAGCAGAAACTGCCGGTCAAGGTCATTATCTACAACAACTCGACGCTGGGGTTTGTGGCCATGGAGATGAAGGCCGCCGGCTACGTGGATGAGGTGACTGATCTGCCCGGCACCGATTATGCCCGTCTGGCCGAGGCGCTCGGGATCAAGGGGCTGACGGTCTCAAGCTCGGAGCAGCTCGATGGCGCGCTCGAGGAAGCCTTTGCCCATGATGGCCCGGTCATTGTCGATGTGAAAGTGGCCAAACAGGAGCTTTCCATGCCGCCGACCATTGAGGCCGCGCAGGCGAAGGGTTTTAGCCTTTATATGCTGCGCGCGGTCATGAGCGGGCGCGGTGATGAGGTGATGGACCTGGCCGACACCAACTGGCTCAGCCGGTTTGGCCGCAGGAAGAAATAGGCATGCATTGAAAGTGAGTGCTTGCCCACTTGTTTGTACGTGACAAAAAAAGCCCCGGCATTGCCGGGGCTTTTTGCGTGATCGCCCTCGGGCGATCAGCCTTTTTTGTTGATCAGCCTTTCTTGTCGATCAGTTCCTGACGCGCCTTGCGCTGCTGTTCTTCCTCATATGTCGGGAAGTCGACATAGCCGCGCGCATCGCCACCGTAGAAGGTGGACGGATCAAACTCGGCCAGCGGCCAGCCGTTTTTCATGCGCTCGACCAGATCCGGGTTCGAGGTATAGATGCGGCCAAATACCGGCAGATCGATGGTGCCGTCATTGACCAGCGTCTCGGCCTCGGCCTGGTCCAGGTTGCCGGCCAGCAGTAGATTGCCCTTGTAGGTGTCACGAAACTGCTTGAGATAGTCACGCGGCATCGGCGACATGCCCTGGCCACCCTGATCATGCAGGTGAACGTAGGAAAGTCCGCGCTTGTTGAACTCGCGTGCCAGATACAGATAGGTCTCGCCGTTGTCGTCGTACTCCGGCATGTCAAACAGCGTGCCATGCGGTGACAGGCGCACACCGACGCGATGGGCACCGATCAGCGCGCTGACCTCATCGACCACTTCCATCAGCAGGCGACAGCGGTTTTCACGCGAGCCGCCGTACTGGTCATCACGGTCATTGACGCCGGGATTGAGAAACTGCTCGAAGAGATAGCCGTTGGCCCCGTGAATCTCGACGCCATCAAAGCCTGCCTCGCGCGAATTGACGGCGGCCTGGGCGAAATCGCGCACGATCTCGCGCACCTCAGCAGTTTCAAGCCGGCGCGGGGTGCTGGCCTTGAGCATGTCGGGCGTGCCCTGCTCGTTATAGCCAAAGGCCATGCCGCCGGGCTTGTCGCTCGGGCCGACCGGAGCGGCGCCTGCGATCTGTACCGAGGTGTGCGAAACGCGCCCCACGTGCCAGATCTGGGCGAAGAAGACCCCGCCGCACTCGTGAACGGCGCGCGTGGCCTTTTTCCAGCCCTCGATCTGGTCCGGGCCATAGATGCCCGGGTTATACAGATAGCCCGTGCCCTGGCGTGATACCGGCGTGCCTTCGGAGATGATCAGCCCGGCGCTGGCGCGCTGGCGGTAATAGGTCGCCCCCAGCTCGGTCGGGATATCTCCCGGTGCGCGCGAGCGGGTCATGGGTGCCATGACAATCCGGTTATCAAGCTGAATACCGGCGAGGTCAAAGCGTTCAAAAAGTGATGACATAAAATCCTCTCTGCGAAACGGCTGGACACTGTGCTTGATAAAACCGGGTTTAGTAAAAACGTGTTCAGTAACCCGGGTTTTTAGCAAAACCGTGTTTCAGCGCTGTCCTGTTCCACGAAAGTCTAGTCGATCAATCACGCGGTCCTGATAGTTTTCAACCATGCCTGCGATTGGAAAGAATAACCCGGCCTGCAGGCACCCGGCCGGTTCGGCCATGGTCGAAGGATGAGGCTTGCGTCATACTGACGCGATGGATGGCCGCCATAACATCACCCGGCCGTGTTCTGGAGTTTTAAATGAGTGAACGTGCATTGAAGATTGCGGTGGTCATGGACCCCATCGCCAATATTGCCTGGAAAAAGGATTCGACGCTGGCCATGCTGTGGGCGGCCAGCCGGCGTGACCACACGCTTTACTATCTTGAGCCGGGTGATCTTTACCTCAAGGATGGCCGCGCAATGGGGCGTCTGCGCACCCTTGAGGTGTTCGAAAACGACCCGGAGCATTACTACACCCTGGGTGAGGTCGAGGCCGGAGCGCTGTCGGAGATGGACGTGATCCTGATGCGTCAGGACCCGCCGGTAGATGTCAATTTCACCAATGCCGTCCACCTTCTGGGCTTTGCCGAGCGTGAAGGCGTGCTGGTGGTCAACCCGACACAGGCGCTTTTGACCTGTAACGAAAAGCTCTATGCCCAGCAGTTCCCACAGTGTCTGGTACCCAGCGTCGTCTCCTGCAACGACCGTGTCCTGCGCGAGTTTCATGCCGAGCAGGGCGACACCATCTTCAAGCCGCTGGATGGCATGGGCGGCACCGGCATCTTTCACATCGCCCCTGATGGTCGCAACATCGGTGCGGTGATCGAGCAGCTGACCCAGCGCGGCACCGAGCAGATCATGGCGCAGCGCTATATTCCCGAGATCAAACAGGGCGATACCCGCATCCTGCTGATCGACGGCGAACCGGTGCCCTATGGTCTGGCCCGCATTCCCTCTGCCGGTGAAGTGCGCGGCAATCTGGCCGCCGGCGGCCGTGGAGAAGCACGTGAACTGACCGCTCGCGACTACTGGCTGGTTGATCAGGTCAAGGACTCCATCAAGTCGCTGGGACTGATCTTTGTCGGCCTGGATGTGATCGGGGATTACATCACCGAAATCAACGTCACCAGCCCCACCTGCGTGCGTGAAATTGATGCCCAGAAGGGCACCGATATCGCCGGCCTGCTGATGGATGCCATCGAGCGCCGCTTCCCCTCGTGAGGTGTTGACGTCACGCCGGCCTGCCAGTGTTACCATGCATCCATTCACCGCCGCCGGCGGACAGATGACGGCGGCCGTCATCTCATGACTCACTGATGCGCGCCTCTGCCTTCCAGCAGGGGCGCGTGGCTGCGTTACTTTTCTGGAGGCCCATGCAAGGCTTACGCGATCACTTTCTCATGGCGATGCCCCATCTCGAAGATGAAAACTTTGCGGGCTCGCTGACTTACATCTGCGACCACGACGATAACGGCACGCTGGGGCTTAAACTCAATCAGCCCATGGAGCTGACGCTGGAAGCGCTTTTCGAGCAGCTCGAAATCGATGCCAGCGAGTGCACGTCGCTGGATACGCCAGTACTCGATGGCGGTCCGGTACATCGCGAACGCGGTTTTATTCTGCACTCGGGCAGCCCCGAACACTGGGATTCCAGCATTCGCACCGGTGAAAATCGGGCGCTGACCACCTCAATGGACATCCTGCATGCCATTGCGGCCGGCAAGGGCCCTGAGCAGTTTCTGGTCTGTCTGGGGTGCGTGGGCTGGGAGCCCGAACAGCTGGCCCAGGAGATCAAGGACAATACCTGGCTGACCGTGGAAGCCAGCGATGAAGTGCTCTTTCGCACGCCTGCGCCGGCGCGTCTTGAAACCGCGGCAGGGCATCTGGGGGTTGATCTGAATCTGCTCTCGCGTGAGGCCGGGCATGGCTGAAACGCCCGGCCAGCGACTAGTGCTGGCGTTTGATTTTGGCGTGCGGCGCATTGGCGTGGCCGTCGGCAACGAGCTGCTGGGCTCGGCCACGGCGCTTGACCCGTTGATGGCGCGTGACGGCATGCCTGACTGGAACGTGATCGGGCGGCTGATCAAGGAGTGGCAGCCCGACGTTTTCGTGGTCGGGCTGCCACTCAATATGGACGATACCGAGTCCGAGATGAGCCTGCGGGCGCGCAAGTTTGGCAAGCGGCTGCACGGGCGTTTTGGCAAACCGCTGGAGATGTTCGACGAGCGTGGCACGACCCGTGCGGCCAAGACCATTGCCCGTGAAGAGGGCCATCGCGGCAACTATCGCGAGCACGGTGTCGATGGCATTGCCGCCGAACTGATCCTCACCGGCTGGTTTGAGCAGCAGGCCGGCGTTGCCCGCCTCGAGATGCCCGGGCCCCGCCAGTAAGTCTCCTGCCACCCGGGCAGGACAGCTTTATCCCTTCCGGCCGCTTGTCAGCAGCGCATCATCGACCCCCACCTGGTGCGGCGGCTTCCAGCCCACGTCCCTGAGATTCCGGTCAAAGGTGTCCTCCACGCCCATGAGCGTGGCAAAGATCGCCATGCGCACCGGAATGCCGTTGTCGGTCTGGCGAAAGATGGCCAGTCGCGGGTCGCCGTTTAAATCCACGTTGAGGTCATTGGCGCCGGGGCGGCTGTCGCGCGGCAGCGGATGCATCGCGATGGTATGGGTGCTGCAGCGTTGATCCAGAAAGGCGCGGTCGACGCTGAAATCGCTCGACAGGCTGAAGCCTTCCACCATCTCCTGGGTAAAACGCTCCTTTTGAATCCGCGTGGCATAGACCACGTCGACGTCGCTGTAATCGGCCTGCAGGGTATCGCGCTGTTGCACCCGGTGGCCGGCATTCTCGGCCCGGTCGATCAGCTCGAACGGCATTTCGAGGCCCGGCGGTGACACCAGCGTGATCTGCATCGGCGGATAAAGGGCCAAAAGCTTCAGCAGCGAATGCACGGTACGTCCGTACTTCAGATCGCCGGTCAGCAGCAGGTGCGCGCCGGGCAGTGCCTTGCCAATCCGCTCGAACTCCTTGTTGATGGTGTAGAGATCCAGCAGCGCCTGGCTTGGGTGTTCGCCAGGGCCATCGCCGCCGTTGATGACCGGCACATGGGTAGCCGCGGCAAATTCTGCCACCGAGCCGAGATCAGGGTGGCGCATGACAATGGCATCGACATAGCCGCTGATCACGCGGCTGGTGTCATAGAGAGACTCGCCCTTGGCCATCGAGGAGAAGGTGAAGCCGGTGGTGTCACAGACGCTGCCGCCCAGGCGACTGAAGGCCGAGTGAAAACTCATGCGCGTGCGGGTACTGGCCTCGAAAAAGAGATTGCCCAGCACGGCCCCCTCCAGTACCCGGGTAATCTTCTGGCGCTGGGCGATCGGCTCCATGCGTCGCGTCACGTGAAAGAGATGATCGACGTAGTCGCGGGACAAATTATCAACGGACAACAGATGGGCACTCATGGCACTCGCCTCTGGCTGGGAGGGACAAAGCCGCCACAGCAGCCGCTGTGGGGCGTCAACGCGCGCTAGTGTAGCGCGACAGGCCCTTGCCCTTCACCGGGGCAGGCAGGGCAATGGCGCTTTTTGAGCTCGCTGGCCGGAGATGACATGACAGGATGGGCGCGAACCGGCCGGCGCGATACACTGCGCTCGCTTTTTCCACCAGGGCGACAGCCCGGCGTCAGGACGGTCATGACTCATGCAGGCACTGCTGGAATCCATTCTCGATGAGGTACGCCCGCTGCTCGGTCAGGGGCACGTGGCAAGTTATATCCCGGCGCTGTCAGGCGTTGATCCCCATCAGCTCGGCATCGCCATGCTGGGCACCGATGGCGCGCTCTATCAGGCGGGTGACGCCGAAACGCCCTTCTCGATTCAGAGCATTTCCAAGGTGTTCAGTCTGGTGCAGGCCATCTCGCATGCCGGAGAAAGCCTCTGGGAGCGATTGGGGCACGAACCCTCGGGACAGGCGTTCAACTCGATGGTGCAGCTCGAGTTCGAGAAGGGGCGCCCACGCAATCCCTTTATCAATGCCGGCGCGCTGGTGATCGCCGACATCAATCAGTCGCGCTACGCCGCCCCGATTCTGTCCATGCGCGATCTGGTGCGTCGGCTGACCGACAATGTTCAGATCATCTCTGACCGGGCCGTGGCCGACTCCGAATACCAGTATCGGGCGCGCAATGCGGCCATGGCCTATCTCATGCAGTCCTTTGGCAACTTTCACAATGACGTGGACGAGGTGCTCAAAAGCTATTTCCACCACTGCGCGCTGAGTGCCAGTTGCGTGGATCTGGTGCGCGGCTTTTCCTTTCTGGCCAATAGCGGGCGCTGCCTGCACAGTGGCGAATCCATCCTGACGCCACGTCAGGCCCAGCAGGTCAATGCCATCATGGCCACCAGCGGGCTTTATGACGAGGCGGGCAACTTTGCCTATCGTGTGGGCCTGCCCGGCAAAAGCGGCGTGGGGGGCGGGATTGTGGCCGTGGTGCCGGGGCGCTACAGCATCTGCGTGTGGTCCCCGGCACTCAATGCCAGCGGCAATTCGCTGGTGGGCATGGCGGTGCTGGAAAAGCTCAGTGAACGTATCGGCTGGTCGGTGTTTTCACCGCTTTCCTGTTGAGTCACTTCTGAAAGACCCGAGGCCCATGGATGGCTGCGAGTCTTTTTTCAAACCCTTCTTGAACGCTTCACAGGGCGCTCTACGCTTGGAGAGACGCGCGCCGGGCCGTGCCCGGCGTAAAGATTGATCCATGTTTCAAAAGGAGTTTGAACAGTGGCCAATTCAACCGAGGCACCCCAGTCACAGCCGGGTGATGAATACAGCATGAACCCGAGGCCCGAATACATTCGGGCCAGCTATCAGGGTACCGGCAAACTCAAGGGCAAGGTCGCACTGATTACCGGCGGCGACAGCGGCATCGGTCGCGCAGTGGCCGTTCATTACGCCCGGGAAGGCGCTGATGTGGCGATTGCCTACCTTGAAGAAGACCGCGACGCCGAGGATACCCGCGCGCTGGTCGAGGCAGAAGGGCAGCGCTGCGTGGTCATGAGAGGGGATGTCGGCAGCCCCGAGTTCTGCCGCGAGATCGTGGAAAAGACGGTCAGTGAGCTGGGCGGGCTCAACATTCTGGTCAACAACGCCGCCGAACAGCACGACTGGGACGATATCACCCGGATTCCCGATGAGCAGATCGAGCGCACCTTTCGCACCAACATCTTCAGCCATTTCTATACGGTCAAGCAGGCACTGACGCACATGAAGGCAGGCGATAGCATCATCGAGACGTCATCGATCAATGCCTTCAAGGGCAACGACACGCTGATCGACTACACCGCCACCAAGGGGGCCATTCAGGGCTTCATGCGCTCGATGGCCATGTCGCTGGTCGAGCGTGGTATTCGCGTCAATGCAGTCGCTCCGGGCCCGGTCTGGACACCGCTGATTCCAGCCACCATGGATGAAGAAAAGGTGAAAGGTTTTGGCGGGCAGGTCCCCATGAACCGTGTGGGCCAGCCCAGCGAGATGGCACCGGCGTATGTCTATCTGGCCTGTGAGGAATCTTCCTACATGAATGGCCAGACCATCCATCTCAATGGCGGCGTTATCCTTAATACGTAACGATATTACATAAATTACGTTAAATCGCCTCAAGCCCGCGCCATCTCCCATGGCGTGGGCTTTTTTATGCCGTATGCTGGCGCTCCCTTATCTGTATTGCGGATACGTTCCTGCTCATTGAATGATGTGTCCACCAGAATGTTTCGGTCGAACTGAACGACAATATTGCCGTTCACTTCGCAGACGATGGCGTTTTTTACTTGCCATGGACACTTCCAGTTCAAAAATGCTGTGACAGCCGTTTATCCAGACGCTATTTTTCCCAACGAGTCTTTTTTGGCATGCCATAAATTAAAAGAACTGCTTGTTTTTTGTTCGGGTCAAATTTTGATCAATTATTGCTTTATCAAATAGATATATTATTACGTAATTTATTTGATAATGGCTTCAGAGCAGGCCGGTCTGACGCGCTGCCATCGCTATCTTCCCGGTGATCGTCACGATATGGCGGTCTTGGCCCTCCTCTGGTGACCCGGTGAGTCAGAGGTGAAACAGCCTATGGGTGTTGTCTCGAAGAGTGTCGGCAATCTCCTGTGGCGGCTCTTCACGAATCTCGCACAAGCACTGCCAGATGTTTTTGATCCGTTCGGGGCGATTGGGCTCGCCCTGAAAACCCTGTACGGGCATGTCCGGTGAATCCGTTTCCAGCAGCAGCGAAGAGAGCGGCAGGCGCGCCAGGGTGCGCCGGGTCTTGGTGGCACGCTCGTAGGTCATTGTCCCGCCCACGCCAATGAAGTACCCCGCCTTGATAAAGGCCAGCGCCTGTTGCTCGCTGCCGGCAAAACCATGGACCACGCCACGCCTGGGCAGGTCGAGGCGCCTCAAATGCATGGCAAGCTTGTCGTGCGTGCGGCGCGAATGCAGGATCACCGGTAACTCATATTGGCGGGCCAGACGCAGCTGGGCGTCCAGCAGGGCTTCCTGCCGGTCAAATTGTGGATTGTCGATAAAAAGATCCAGCCCGATTTCACCGATGGCGACCAGCTTGTCGGAGCGCTGTTGAAGCCACGCTTCCAGCTGCGCCAGATGCTCGTTGCGAAAATCATTTATTGCCATGGGATGAATGCCAAGCGCGGCATACACCGGATCAAAACGCTCGGCCAGCGCCATCACCCCGGCAAAGCGATCCGCTGCGACGCCCACCGCAATGATCTTTTCGATACCGGCTTCCCTGGCCAGTTGCAGGCTTCGTGTTTCGTCACCGTGAAACGGTGGGAAATCGAAGTGGCAGTGGGTATCCACAAATGGCGAGGTCATGCCGGTACTCCTTTGCTGTCGTTGACGTCGTGGTCAGCTTGTCACACCGGAACAGGTCCACGTTAAGGCGTGCAGTACGCACGAGATCAGACGCTGACTGAATAACCTGTCCGCATTTTAGTCACGCCGGGATGTAGCGCCCTATAGAGAAGGGTGAATTGCACGGTGCGCAGAGACGTCTACGCTTTAGACATTCGTCGCAGCACGGCCGCGGCAGGATGCCAGTGGCCGTGTTCATCAATGGACGTGTGGTCTTGACCACGCAATGACAGGGAGCACCATCGTCATGGCAAAACAGATTCCCCCGCAGAAGCAGAACCGCCAGCCCGGCGTTGAAGGCGAGATGACGCCGCCGGCCGAGTTCATGCATCCCGATTATCGCGGTAGCGCCAAGATGCAGGACCTGGTGGCCATCATTACCGGCGGTGACAGCGGTATCGGTCGCGCCGCAGCCGTGCACTTCGCCCGCGAAGGTGCCGATGTGGCCATCATGTACCTTGATGAACACGAGGACGCCGAAGCCACGAAGAAGATGATTGAAGCTGAAGGCCGCCGCGCGCTGCTGATCGCCGGTGACGTGGCCGATGCCGATTTTTGCCGCAGCGCGGTGCAGCAGACCGTTGATACCTTCGGCAAGCTGGATGTGCTGGTCAACAATGCCGCCCAGCAGGTGCTGCATGACCGCCCCGAGGAGACCTCGGATGAGGAGTGGCGGCGCACCTTTGACGTCAATATTCACGGCTACTTCTACATGGCCAAGGCCGCTATCCCGCATCTGCGTGAAACGAAGGGGGCGGTCATCAATACCACCTCCGTCAACGCCTTTGCCGGTAATGCCAATCTGCTTGCCTACACCACCACCAAGGGCGCCAATGCAGGCTTTACCCGCGCACTGTCAAAAATGTGTGTCGGTGACGGCATTCGCGTCAATCAGGTCGCGCCCGGCCCGATCTGGACGCCGCTGATTCCCTCTACCATGGGCCAGTTTGACGAAAGTCTGGTCGAGGACTTTGGCAGCCAGTCGCCCATGGGGCGCGCCGGACAGCCGGCCGAGCTGGGCCCGGCCTATGTCTATCTGGCCTGCCGCGACAGCAGCTATGTGACCGGCCAGACCATCCACGTCAACGGCGGCATGATCGTCAACGGTTGATCGCGCGGCGCCCATCATATGGGCCGTCATGAACGGCCCCCGGCTGCCGACAGGTAAACACCATGCCTGTCGGCAGCGTGTTATCTGAAACAGGAGATTTCGAACATGGCCAATCAGTTTCCGGCACAGTCACAGGATCGTCAGCCCGGCCTTGAGTATGAAATGACCCCGGCACCCGAGATCATTCGTTCCGACTACCGCGGCAGCGGCAAGCTTGAAGGTAAAAAGGCGATTATTACCGGCGGCGACAGCGGTATCGGGCGCAGCGCCGCGGTGCATTTTGCCCGCGAAGGCGCCGATGTGGCCGTGATGTATCTTGATGAGCATGACGACGCCAAAGAGACAAAACGCCTGATCGAAGCCGAAGGTCGCCAGGCGTTGTTGATCAGCGGCGACGTGCGCGACAGCGGCTTTTGCCAGCAGGCCGTCGAGCAGGTGTTAAAGGCCTTCGGCGAGATCAATATTCTGGTCAACAACGCCGCAGTACAGGTGTTGCGTCAGGATATTACCGATATCCCGGACGAGGAGTGGCGCGAAACGTTTGACGTTAACATTCACGGCTATTTCTATATGGCAAAGGCCGTGCGCCCGCATCTCAAAACCGGGGACAGCATTATCAATACGACCTCGATCAATCCCTTCATCGGTAACGCCATGCTGATGGCGTATACCTCGACCAAGGGCGCGATCACCGGGTTCACCCGCTCGTTGTCAGAGTCGCTTATCAAGGAGGGCATCCGGGTCAACGAAGTGGCGCCAGGACCGATTTGGACACCGATCCAGCCCTCTACCATGGGCCGTTTTGATCCGACCCTCATGGAAACGCTGGGTGAGAAAATGCCGATGGGGCGTGCTGGTCAGCCCAGCGAGCTTGGGCCCGCCTACGTCTTTCTGGCCTCAAAGGATGCCTCCTATATCAGCGGTCACTCGCTGCATATTAACGGGGGGGCGATCATCAACTAGCGTGTGATGGTGCGCCGTGAAACAAAAACCCGCCGCCGGCATTGCCGGCGGCGGGTTTTTTTGCCGCCATGATGGCCCTGTCAGGGGGAGTTGGGGGCTGCGTCATTGGCGGCCACACGCTGCTCATCCGGTGTCGACCCTGAGGCCGGTTCGGGCGCCAGCGGCGGCATCGTCACCACACCGGCTGGCAGTGTGACGTGTCGTGTTTCATCGATGTCGGTGGCCGAATCGGCCAGCGACACCTGATAGTCACCGCCCTCAAGATGCCACTGGCGCTGCTTGCTGTCATAGCGGGCAAACTGGCGCGGGTCGATCTCAAGGCGAACTTCTCTTGATTCGCCGGGAGACAGCTCAAGGCTCTGCCAGCCGCCCAGACGGGCCGGTGAGCCGTCGGGGGCGTGAACGTAAAGCTGAGGCGTGGTGCGGCCCTTGCGATCACCAGTGTTGGTCACCGTGAAGTGCGCGGTGACTTTTTGCCCGTCCTTCTCAAGCGCCAGACCTTGGCGCTTGAAGGTGGTGTAGGACAGTCCGTGGCCAAAGGGATACAGCGGTGTCTCTTTCTGGCGTTCGAACCAGCGATAGCCGACATCGGCGCCTTCGCGGTTGTAATCAACATCGAAGAAGGCGCTGTTGCCAATGGTCAGCCCCGGCACCTTGGGTCGCGGCAGCTGCTGATCATTTTGTGCAAAGGTCACCGGCAGCCGGCCCGAGGGGTTTTTCTCTCCGAAGAGCACATTGGCAATTGCCTCACCGCCGCGCTGGCCCGGATACCAGGCCTCCATGATGGCGGCAACATCGTCGCGCCAGGGCATGGCCACCGGCCCGCCGGTTTCGAGCACCACCACCGTGCGCGGGTTGGCTTTCGCCACCGCCTCGATCAGGTCATTTTGCCTGTCCTCCAGCGCCAGACTCTGCATGTCCATGGTTTCCGAAGTCCATTGCTGGGCAAAGACCACGGCCACATCGCTGTCACGTGCCTGGCGTACCGCTTCATCAATGTCGTCGCCCGAGCTGAAGGTGACGCTTGAATCCGGTGCGTGCAGGCCGATCGCGCCCAGCGGTGAGGATTTGGGGTACAGACGCTGGGTGTTAACGCCTTTGGGCGGATTCAGGTCGGGCAGGGCGTCGCCATCCATCGGCACCACCGCGGCCGAGCCGCCTCCGGCGATCACGGCCCGGTCGGCATGGGCCCCGGTCACGCTGATGCGCTTGTCCTGCGCGCCATCCAGTGGCAGCACGCCTTGATCATTTTTCAACAGCACCATGGCATTTTCGGCGATGCGCTGGGCAACGTCGGCGTTGGCCTTTTTGTTGATCGGCTCGCGGGTGGGCGGATGATCGACAATGCCGGAAGCAAAATAGCTGCGCAGGATACGATGGGCCATGTCGTCGATGCGCTCGCGGGGCACCTCGCCACGTTCGACCGCCTTTTCCAGCGGCGCGCCAAAATAGACCACGCCGTCAAAGTCCTCGGCGGCGGACTGCTGATCCAGCCCCGCGTTGGCCGATGGGGCGCTGGAATAGACCGCCCCCCAGTCGGACATCACAAAGCCCGGATAGCCCCATTCCTTCTTGAGTACCTGATTGAGCAGGTAGCCGTTTTGACAGGCGTAGTCACCGTTGACCCGGTTATAGGCACACATTGCCGCGCCCGGGTGGCTGTGTTCAAGCGCGTAACGAAACGACAGCAGATCGGATTCCTGCAGCGCCTGATCGCTGATATCGGCACTGAGCTTGTGGCGTCCGGTCTCCTGAGCGTTCATCGCAAAGTGCTTGATGGTCGACATCACGTGCTGGCTTTCGATGCCGTTGATCTTGGCCGCCGTCGTCAGCCCCGATAGCAGCGGATCTTCTCCCGGCATCTCGTAGTTGCGCCCGGCGCGCGGGTCGCGCACCAGCCCGGCCGTGCCCCCCAGCAGTACGTTGAAACCATAGTGACGGGCCTCGCGGGCGATCATCTCCCCGCCCTGGCGGGAAAGCTCCGGCTGCCATGTGGCGGCGGCAGCCAGTACCGAAGGCAGCGCCGTCGCCTGTCGATTCGGGTCGATCCAGCCCGGGTTGGTCACGCCAAGATCGGCATCGGTCTGTTGCTGGGCGGGAATGCCCAGCCGGCTGATGCCGGGCACAAATCCGGCCGAGCCGATGGCGCCGCGCACGCGCTGTGACGAATCCATGGGCGCGGCAAAATCGCCGACCAGCAGCTGCATTTTCTCGGTCGTGGTCATCTCGTTTAATGCCGCGCTCGCGCGCTCGTCAGCCGAACGGCTCTGATCCATCCAGGGCGCCTGTGCCAGTCGATCACTCAGGCTTTGTTCAGCCTGCGCCAGCCGGCCAGGGCGTTGATCCGGCACCGGAGGCATCTGCGTGGCCAGCACCTGAGCGCTGAAAACAGCAGACAGCGTGATCACGGGCAAAAGAAAGCGTTGGCGCATGCGTAAGGTGTCTCCGGAGGATCGGGATACCGGGCCCGGATCAATGCGATTTTGGGGCGCGGAACAGTCAACAAGCGGACTACCTTAGTCGTATTCGGTGTGCCGTGCTGTGTCAAAACGTCAGCTTTTGCCAGCGAGTGACAGCAATCATGAGCTTGTGTGAGCCGGCGTCAGTGCACGCAACCGAAAAGCCGCGGGGCCGCTGACAGGGCGGCAGCGGCCTGTCACTTGGGGGAGGCGATCGAGCCCTCTGGTGTTTGATCCGAAACACTACTTCCCGAGACCAGGCACTTATGGCCGTTTTTTTGTGGTTCGATTATTTATGAGATTTTGAGCCATCCACCGTTTCTCAGTAGGCCGCCTGTCCCAATGAACAGGTCCTGTCAATTGACGGATCTGCTCGACCGTCACCTGATAGTGATTCAGATGTTGACCATGTCGTGCGTTTTCATGATCCGCGCAACGCGACTCCAGTAGCAGTCGTCATTTAATGGTGCTGCTCAACTGCAATGCCAGTTGCCTGATCGCCTTGATGGCATTGGCCCTGGAATTCTCAAAACGAGTATCACAGAACTCCTGATACTCGATACCAATATGGTGAATGTCGGTTGCGCCCAGATATTTCGCGACACTTTGCAGATGCGGGAGCAGATGTCCGGCTCCCTCATTAAGCTCTCCAGCAGCAAAGCCAAATTCACCGCTGGCGGTTAATAGAACCAGTGTCTTGCCACTCAGGGTGGGAGCCAGAGGTCGATCACCACGAGCGAGATCAAAGGTGAAGGTTCGCCCTACCCGTACCACCTGATCAACCCAGGCTTTCAGCGCGGCTGGCATACCGTAGTTATACATGGGCGTCGTGACCAGGATCAGATCTGCCTGCTCAAGCTCCTCGATCAAATGATTCGATTCTGCCAGCAGCTCGATATCCTTTTTCGAGCGTTCAGATGGCGGCCTGAAGGCTGCTGCGATCCAGTCTTCAGAAATGATGGCAGGCGGGTTCAACCCCACATCGCGCACGACCAGAGAGGTTTCCGGGCCGATTTCATTCCAGCATTCCATGAACAGATCTCCCTGCATTCGTGTTAGGGAGCGGGTCCGGCGAGCACTGGCAGAGATACGTAAAATAGAGGTCATGAATCGGCTCCATCAAGTCGTCAGGAAAAGAAAACGAGCAGCAATATTCAGCCTCTCAAGTCAGAATGACAAAAGGAAAGAATGCGCGTATAGATGAGTAATATTCATCTGTTCCGGATCGGATTCATGCCTTTTCCTTCCCTGTCCGCATTGCGCGCCTTTGAGGCAGCTGCTCGACTCGGCAGCTTCAAGACCGCCGCCGCAGAGCTAAATCTCTCGTCCACAGCCATTTCTCACCACGTTCGAAAGCTGGAAGAGCAGCTTGATACTGCTTTATTCGTGCGGGCTTCCCGGCAGGTACAGCTTACCGAGTCCGGTCACAGGCTATCCGTTAGTGCGACCCAGGCTTTCGCCGGGCTTCATGCGACACTGGATGAACTGCAGCAAGGAGCACGCCAGCTTACCGTCTCAACCACGCCTGCTTTTGCTTCTCTCTGGCTGGCGCCAAGGCTTGACGATTTCAGACAGGACTTCCCTGGAACAGATATCCGAATTCTTTCCTCATCCCAGCGCACCGACCTGAACCGGGATCGTCGGATCGATATTGCCCTGCGGTATGGACCTGCTGAAATGATGGGTCCCGATGCCGAGCAGCTATCACAGGAATCGATGGGTGCCTTCGCCAGTCCTTCCCTGGCAACACGCCTTGCCTCGCTTCAGGAGGCCGAGCTCATTGCTACTCGATGGGAATCCGATTCGTTGGCTCCCATTGAGTGGGCCTCCTGGCTGGAGTCTGCGGGAGAGTCGATCGAAGCTGCTCAGCGCGCGCTGAGCTTTGCTCATGAGCAGGAAGTGGTACAGGCCGGCCTTGCCGGAAAGGGAGTGATTCTGGTCAGCGAGTTACTGGTGAGATCCATGGTTGAGTATAACTGGCTGGTGCCCTGGCAGCCGGAGATCAGCGTAAAGGGATACGCCTATCACGCTGTGAGAAATCCATGGTCTGGCAAACAACCGATGATTGAGGCCTTTATCACATGGCTGCGCTGCGAGATGAGCGGCAGCCCGTGAAGAGTGGTGACAGGGAATGATTCCCGGATGCCCGGCAAGGGGCGCATTCGACCCTGTTTAGCACGCGCCTGATGAAATAATCGCCATTCAGCATCCATTGGCTGTAGCAAAAAGTTGGAAAGCCGCTGCGTCATGCCGTTTGCCTGTCACAGCTGATGTTTCTTCTTTAGCACGACAACCATGTGGTCAAAATCAGTGGTGATCAGATCAGCCAGCTTATCGAATCGCCGCTCCTTGATCAGCTCTAATCCGTGGGTGACCGCGTGGACGACGCGATCCCTGTTCTCATCTGCCCAGATACGCTTGGCCATAAAACCGACATCCAGCACCTTGTCCAGAACAAAGCGCGAAGCTTCTGAAAAGAACAGACGCTTGAACTCTGCCAGGCAAACTTCAGCGAGGTCATATTCGGCATGGGTCTCCTTGAGTCGGGCGTCTACGAAAGCGGAATATCTGGCGATGCGATCCTCCAAAAAAGGGAGGTTCGCAGCTGATCGGATGCCAAGATCAAAGATATGCGACGATAGCCGGATCATTTCGATCTGATCGTTGATTGAAGTCTGGGCAACGGCGAACCCCTTGCCTCTGGAATAATCCACCATGCCCCGTTCTGCGAGACGAATAAGCGCTTCACGCACCGGTACTGTGCTGGATGCCAGATCTTCTGCGAGTTCGCCGGGCAAGAGGTTTTGCCCACTCTCGAGTCTTCCGCTAATGATCCACATGCGCAGGGTCTCGAAGATACGGTGATCGTCCTTGAATGCCATTCCCGGCTTCCATCTCTATTTTGATGGTTATCCTAATATAACCATCCACCCGTAAACAGAGAGCGTTCTGGTGCAAGCCACTTCTTCCATGACAAGAACATTGGTTGGTCTCGGGTCAATACGCTTGCGACGATTAAAGGTCGGCTCTTTTGATCCATCCATGGCTGGCATGTACCCATGTGGCTCATGTTGGGCAGGGTATATTGCCGCGCCGAAAGGCTTCAAAAGAAGCAACGAGCACCATCACGAACACCCCGTTGACCAGAAAAGCGGTCGTTATCCCGAGCGCATCCGCCAGCGCGCCAATGGAGAGTGAGGCAAACTGCCCCCCTATCGACAGGCTTACGATCATGATGATCGAGAACGTCGAGCTACGTGAAGGATCAATGTTCATCGCACGCCCAAGAAAGATCGGAAATAACGCACCCATCCCGGCCCCCATGGCGAACGTGCCGACGAGATAGGCCATGTCCGTGTGCACATAACTCAGTGACAGGCTCCCTCCGATCACGAGTACAAACAGCATCCGCAGAGCCCATATGGTCTGCATGCGATCATTCAAGGCGATTGCGGAGAGACGCGCTGTAATCATGCCCGCCAGAAACGTGACATGACCAAAGCGGGCAAGATCGTTGATACGCCCGGTTTCAATGGCATAGGTCACAAGCCAGACGTTATGCCCCCATTCCAACCAACCTAGCGAGAAACTTGCCAGGGACAGGGCGATGAGTCCCTCTGCCCGGCCTGTCCTGCCGACGTCGGTTTCGCTGCTCTTCTGGCTTGATATACCTGGATCGTTCCTTTGCATCCAGCTCAGCGCTCCGAAGAATGCTGCCAGCACAATGAACAGTGCAGCAAACAGCGCAAACGGTAGCTGCCAGTCAAACCCCTGTGCCAGGAGCGCCACCACCATGACAGGCGCAAGCAGGTTGCCCACACTGAACACGACATCAAGCATGCCAAGCGCTGATACCCGTCGATGGGAGAAGGTCTGTCCGATCAGGGTATGCGTGATGGTGAACGTTGCGCCGCCTACGATGCCGAGCATGGCGAACGCGGCCGCGTAGATAACGAATCGATCGGTCGCAAAAAGCCCGATCGATATGATGGCTGCCATCGCGGTTGTGAAACCCAACAGGGTGGTCGGGGACATGCGCTCGAGCAGGGGCTTCGAGGCGAACGATCCGATGCTGAACGCTCCTGACCAGGCGAAGAAAACAAGACCCGCCTGGGTTCCGGTCAGGGCAAAGTCCGCAATGGTTTCAGGCAAGAGGGGGCCCGTAATGACCCCCACCATACCCCATGCAAGAAATGACAGGCCGGCCGCAATCAGCAACAGGGTTCCTAGAGTGAAGAAGACCGTTGTTGGTGCTTCTTTACTACGAATGCTATCAGAATGAGCAGGCATGCCATCTCCCCTGCAATGATGCTTGTGCGGTCGGATTTATGGTCAAGTCAATGACGCAATGTCATACAATGCTTTCGGCCTCATGTTCCGTCACCACCTCACTGGACGCCGCGGGACTGGCACCAAACCGAATGACCGTTTTCAGATCAGGGTTTCTCCTGTACTCGGCGAAGGTATCGGCGACCAGATCAGTGTCCTCGAAGTCCAGCTTTCTGGTCATGATCTACTCGGGGGTGATAATCGCGCTTGTCACCAGATTAAGCGCGGTACGCATGACCTGAGCCGTATTGCGCATCGGGTAGCACCCGACATCAAATGCTGCAGACTTGAATGCTTCTTGTGAATGGTTCGAGATGACCAGGCTCGGTGAGCTGAAGAACTTTCATCTCGGCACCAACAGGTGCTGTCGTTGCGACGTGAGCCGCAAGATCCATTTGAGAAACGAGGTGGATATCTTTCTGGGCCATCGTCATCAATTGTTGCTTCAGTTCTTGTTTTTCATCGAGATCGAGGGTTGAGTCATTCGAAATCAATGAGAGCAACATAACCGATGGCAGAATCAACCGGGGAATGATCAGTTTATAAAGTGGCTATAGAGCACAGGTAATGGCGCCAATGCCGTGGCCGGCAAGGACTTCTTGCCCCCCCCCCCCTGTCAGGATTCCATTGCGTCATCCTCAATTGTTTGGTCCCGGAGTGCCATGATTTATGGTAGAACCCGGGCCGGTTCATCATGATCCAAATCACGACTTCCCGGGACCAGGCACCTAGAAAAACGTCGGCTCAACGGCAGTTACCGACAGATTTTCATCCACCCAAAGTCCCTGACGCCATTTGTCGAAGGTCAGACACGGATGGGAGGCGCCAAAGGCAATGATGTCCTCGATGCCAATGTCGGCGTCTTCGGGCACGCGCAAAAAGGTGTGTTGATCCATGATGTGAACCACCTGCCAGTCGGTGACATCGCACCGGTACTGGCCGTCCCGATACAGCCGCAGGGCCATCGGCAGATCCGGGTCGCAGGAGATATCGCGTTTGCCCATCGAAACGATCGCAAGCCCGGGCTCGGGCAGTGACTGCACCTGGGCGAACACTTCCAGTGCCGGCTCAAGCGCGCCTTCAAGCTCGGGGCGGCGTTCACTGACGGCTTCCATGGCCTCGCGATAAAGGCGGTGATCGTGGGCCACATAACAGCCCGGACGCAGTACCGGCGTGTAGTGCTCGCGCAGTTCGGCCTGATCGAAGGCCTCGGCGATCAGGTCAAACCATTTTGACCCCGACGCCGTGACAATGGGCGCCGGCGTTGCCAGCACGCCACTGCCATGAAGGTGTCTGACGGTGTCGACCAGCCGGGCACCATAGGCTCGCACATCCTCCAGCGCACTGTCGCCGCCGATCATGCCTTCATACCCTTCGATGCCGGCCAGCTTCAGGGCCGGCGCCTGCCGGATGGCCTCCACCAGCGCGGCCAGTTCCTCGGCGTTACGCACGCCACACCGACCGCCGGGGACGCCCAGCTCGATCAGTACCTGCAGGCGCTGGCCGCGACCTTCAAAGAAGTCGTTGAGCGTACGCACGTTATCGGTGTGGTCTACCGTGCAGTAATAGTCCAGCCCGCCTTCGATCATGTCGCAGACCAGTGCCATGTTGGCCTGACCCACCAACTGATTGGCCATGATGAGCCGACGCACGCCGTGTTCAAACGCTGCCGCGCACTGAGTCGCTGTCGCCAGTGTGATGCCCCAGGCGCCCGCCTCCATCTGGCGCCGAAACAGCGCCGGCATCATGGTGGTCTTGCCGTGCGGCGCCAGGCGCGCATGGTGGTGATCGGCAAAGCGCTGCATCCAGGCAATGTTGTGCTCCAGCACCTTCTGATGCAGCACCATCGCCGGCAGGCTCACGCCTGTCAGCAGACTGTTTCCCAGCACCGGACTGCCCTTTTGAAGGGTCTGGCCATCGGTAGGCGAGATCGAAGAGGTTGGCATGATATAGCGCTCCTGACGAAATGTTGATGTTGTTGTCACCAGGCACTGGTAGCGGCGCCTTTAGTGTCCGTAAAGCGTTCTGGCCGCCTGTTTCAGCGCCTTTAGCAGTTCGTCGCGGCGTGCGGTGGTTGCATCGCGGCCGATGGTGAAGCACAGCGTGGCGTGCGCGTGGCCGCCCTGGTCCAGCACCGGTACGGCCAGACAGCAGGCAAAGCTGTCGGCCAGCCCCTCGGTCATGGCGTGGCCCTGCTCGCGGGCCCGGTCGATCTCGGCAAAAAAGGCCTCGCGAACGATCTCGCGCCCGTCCGGCAGGATGAAATCCTTTGCCGGGATGAAATCGGTAATCGCCTCAGGCGTCATGTCGCCCAGCAGTACCCGTCCCGACGCCGTCCAGGGAATTGGAATGCGCACGCCCGTGTCCGCGCTGATGCGAAAGGGGCGAGTGCCGTTGTCATCGAGCACCACGGTGTATTTGTTGCCCTCCAGCATGCAGAACTGGCTGGTTTCGTTGAACTCGGCGGCCAGTTGGCGCAGCACGCTGCGTGCCCGGCTGATCAGGTCATTGTGGTGGGCGTAATCCAGACCAAACAGGTGCATGGCACGACCAAAAAAGATGCGTCCGTCACGGTCCACCTCCAGCCAGCCGGCCTCGCTCAGGATGCTGACCAGTTCATAGACGCTCGAGCGCGGTGCGCCGGTAGCCTCGACCAGTTCGCGCGGCGTCATGGGTGCCTTGTGGCGATGCAGCTGGGTACAAAGATCAATCACGCGATCAACGCCCCGGGCGCGCTTGCCGGACGCAACGGCAGGGGGCTCTGAAGCATTGGGCATATCCGACATGAAGGCTCGCTCTTGATTCAACGGTAGTCCGGTCATCGTGCACCGGATGACGCCATTTGACGACTTGCATTCGGTCTCAATGTGGGAGCAGGATAAGCTTGTCCAGTAAAACAGACAAGCGTCCGATATATCGGACAAGCCAATAATAACGACGATTGTCCGGAGTCACGCATGCCTTCATCACGTCATTTCGATGTCCTGATTCGCGGCGCACGAGTGCTGGATGGCACCGGTGCGCCGGCTTTGCAGGCCGATGTCGCCATCAGCGGTGAACGTATCGCGGCGTTGGGTGATCTCGAAGGCGCCAGCGCCGGGCAGGTGATCGACGCACACGGGTGCTATCTCGCGCCCGGCTTTATCGATGTCCATACCCACGATGACACCAACGTGATTCGCACCCCCGAGATGCTGCCCAAGCTTACCCAGGGGGTGACCACCGTGGTGGTGGGCAACTGCGGCATCAGCGCCTCGCCGGTACGCCTTCGCGGCAACACCGTTCCTGACCCGATGAACCTGCTGGGGCGGCACGAGGATTTCGTCTACCCGGGCTTTGCCGACTATGCCGAGGCGGTGAATGCGGCCAGGCCTGCCGTTAACGTGGCGGCGCTGGTCGGCCATACGGCGCTGCGCGCCAATCTGATGGACGCCTTTGACCGCCCGGCCACCGGGGATGAGATCGAATCGATGCGCGCCGCGCTTAAACAGGCGTTGGATGAGGGTGCCATCGGCATGAGCTCGGGACTGGCCTACAAAAACGCTCGCCACGCGCCGCTTGAAGAGATGCACGCGCTGGTCGATGAGGTGGGCCGTCATGGTGCGCTCTATACCACCCATCTGCGTGATGAGTTTGCAGGTCTCCCGGAGGCCATGGAGGAAGCCTTTACCACTGCCCGTCACGGTGGCGCAGAGCTTGTCATCTCGCATCTGAAGTGCGCCGGTGTGGGGAACTGGGGCAACGCCCCGCTGGCACTCAAGCGCCTTGAAAACGCAGCACGGAGCCAGACCTGTCACTGCGACTGTTACCCCTACACGGCCGGCTCCTCGACGCTGGATCTGGGGCAGGTGACCAACGAGATCGACATCTTCATTACCTGGTCCGAGCCGCACCCCGAGATGGCACGCCAGCCGCTTGAGGAAATCGCACGTGTCTGGGCCGTGTCGCTAATGGAGGCCGCCACACGGCTGCAGCCGGCCGGCGCGGTTTATCACAACATGTCGGAAGCCGACATGAGACAAATCCTGGCCCATCCGCTGGCCATGGTGGGCTCCGACGGTCTGCCCAACGATCCGCACCCGCATCCACGCCTGTGGGGCGCCTTTCCGCGCGTGATCGCTCACTACTGCCGCGACGAGAAGCTGTTTGAGCTTCCGGAAGCCATCCGCAAGATGACCGGTCTTTCGGCGCGCAACTTCGGCCTGACCGATCGCGGCGAGATTCGCGAAGGCGCCTTTGCCGATCTCACGCTATTTGATCTGGCAACGCTTGACGACGTGGCCACCTTCAGTGACCCGATCGCCCCGGCGCGCGGGATCGAGCTGGTGATGGTCAACGGCTGTATTGCCTACCAAAACGGCGCGCTCGTGCAGCGTGCCGGGCGCATGCTGCGCCGCGATGAAGCCTGATCCCTTTTTCATGGCATGACCGACAGCATTTTATTTAATCCACAGGAGTAACCCATGAGCATCAAGCGTTATGGCACCGGCGGCGGTATCGGCACCGGCGGGCAGAAACTGCCGTTTGCAAAGGCCACCGAAGCCGATGGCTGGCTGTTTGTCTCGGGTCAGACCCCGATGACCGATGGCGAAGTGGTCGAGGGCGGCATCATCGAGCAGTCGCGACTCGCGTTTGCAAACTGTCTGGCGATCATGAAAGACGCCGGCTACGGCGTGGAAGATGTGGTGCATGTCACGGCGGTGCTGACCGATGCGCGCTATTTCAGCTCGTTCAACAAGGTGTTTGCCGAGATTTTCGGCGACCACCCGCCAGCGCGGATCTGCAGCGTTCAGGACCTGGTGGTGGATTGTAAGGTCGAGGTCGACATGAAGTGCTTCCGGGCCGACCGCAAGGGCTGACCCTTCCTTTTACAAGCACAAGCCGGGCCGGTGAGTACTTCCCTGTCCCGGCGGTTCCAGACACTGAAAGCATCATGGCGTTAAAAGACCTGCCCAATAACCACAAGAGGTCCTCCCATGCATACCACCTTCTTTCTGATCGGATTTTTTGCCTTTTTACTGGCGATGATCGTTTTTGGCAGCGTGATGTCACGGCGCTACCGCGGCGATGGTGACAACTTCCTGCTCGGCGGGCGCGGCGTGCCCGTCTTTTTGACCATCGGCACGACCGTGGCGACCATGGTGGGCACCGGCTCCAGCATGGGCGCGGTCGGCTTTGGCTATAACAATGGCTGGGGCGGAGCGCTTTACGGTATCGGTGGGGCGATCGGCATCCTGCTGCTGGCCTGGTGGTTTGCCCCCATGCGTCGGCTTCGTTTCATGACCATGAGCGAGGAGCTTGCCTATTACGTGGGCGGCAGTCGGCTGGTGCGCAACGTGGTGGCGGTGCTGATCTATGTGGCCAGCATCGGCTGGCTGGGCGCTCATATCCTGGGAGGGGGCATGTATCTGTCCTGGATTGCCGGTATCGATCTGAATCTGGCCAAGATCATCGTGGCGATCGGCTTCGGGCTTTACTGCGTGATCGGCGGCTACATGGCGGTGGTCTGGACCGATACCGTGCAGGCCGTGCTGCTCTTTTTGGGGTTTATCGCCATGGCGGTGTTTGCGCTGATCGATATCGGCGGGTTCTCGCATCTGGGGGATAACATGAGCCCGGGCGCGGCCGAGAGCTGGTTTGGCGTGGCGCAGCTGGGGCTGGTGCCGGCGCTGTCGCTGGCGGTCGTGGTCGGTGTGGGCGTGCTGGCCACACCGTCGTACCGTCAGCGTATCTATTCGGCGCAGTCGGTGAGCAGCGTGCGCCGCTCTTTTGTGTTTACTGGCGTGCTGTATCTGGCCTTTTCCATCATCCCGGCGATTGTCGGCATGGCGGCGCATACGCTGGCGCCGGATCTGGATAACAGCAACTACGCCTTTCCCTATCTGGCCACTCAGGTGCTGCCGATGGGTATGGGCATGCTGGTACTGATTGCCGGGCTTTCCGCCACCATGTCGAGCGCCAGCTCCGATGCGCTGGCAGGCGTGGCGATCATGATGCGTGATCTGTGGGTCATGACAACCGGACGGACACCGGCGCCGGAGAAGGTGGTCTTTTTCTCGCGTATCGCACTGGTGGTGACCATCGGTCTGGCGCTGGCCTTTGCGCTGATCACCGACAACGTTATTACCTATATCACCACCATGATTGCCACCGTCATGTCGGGACTTTTTGTCTGCGGTCTGCTGGGGCGTTTCTGGACGCGCTACAACTGGCAGGGTGCAATGGCCACGCTGGTCGCCGCCTCTACCACCTCACTGATCGTCTCGGCCAGTGGCGGGCTCAAGGCGTTCTGGGGCAACCCCAGTATTCCGGCGGTCGTGGTGGCGATGCTGGTGGGTGTTGTGGTCACCCTTGCCACGCCACGCTCAAGCATCACCCGTGAGCAGGCCCTCATGACTCTGAATGAGGAGCGCGCGCGTATGGAAACCCCTGCCGTCAAAACTTGAGAAAAGTGGCCTATAGAAAAGGGGCGCCCCCATTGATAGGAGCGCCCCTTTTCCATGAGCTTCCATACGCGGATATCTAAAGCGGGTCAGCTCAGAACATCACGCGTAGCAGGCCGCCGACCAGCTCGCGCAGTTCTTCTACCAGCGTGGCAATGCCGTAACAGGCGATAAACGCCAGCGGGTAGAACCAATGCGGCGCCGTCTGGCTGAAGCCGGCAAACCAGGCGCCAATGCGCTGAAAGGGGGGTAACAGTGCGACCTGAACGGTCAGAATCGCCAGCGCGCCTCCGCCGATGATATCGGTAATGAAGTGAAAGCCGAGATAGATGCGGGTAAAGCAGAGCAGGGTGGCAAAAGCGATGGCGACCAGTCCCAGTTTGCGATGCAGGCGCCAGATGACATAGGCCAGCCCGATATATACTGCGGCATGATCACTGGGAAACGAGCTGAAATCGTGCAGGGTCTGGGCATCGATCCCGGTGGGCGGGGTCATGTTCAGCGTCTGGTCCTGCAGAGGGCGGGGATGCGCCGGGGTCAGCTGCTGCATGATGCGGCTGAGCGCCGCCGATCCGAAGGCCGCAACGGTGCAGGCCAACAGTTCCGCGCGACGAGGCATCAGTGATGGCATGAACCACAACGCCCAGAAGCCGGCGACGAGCACCACCCCCGAAATCAGGTTCTGATAGGAGAGCACGTTCATGACGAAATCAAACAGCGCGCTTTCACGGGCCATTTGATTGATGCCCAGCATGATCCGGTCTTCCATGCCCAGTGGCATGACAAAGGTGATCAGCGTGGTGAGCACCAGCAGTGCCAGTGCTGTCAGGGCCACAAGACTTTCGCGAATCATGGGGGATCGAGAAGTCCTGCCGTCATACCGAGCGGATGAGGTCGTCATGAGCTACCAGATTAAATTTAAATTAATGTGACCGTAGTATGACGATTCAAAACTCCATAAATTGTGTCACTTCGTGCATATTGTTTTGCCTGTCGATACAAAAAAGCCCGAATGCATACATCCGGGCGTGGTTTTATACGGTGCCAATGTTGATCAGCTGTCCTGTCGGCGCAGGTAGTCATGCACCACGGCGATGTCCTGTTCGCCCAGGCCTGCATTTACCGCATCGCGCCAGATCTCGCTGATGCGCATCAGTCCCGGCAAGTCAGTATCACCAGCGGCATCGAGTGCGAGCAGGGCATCCTTGAGACCCCACTCCAGCGCCATCTGAGCGCTGTACTCCTCACTGCCAATCTTGTCGAGCTTGGCCTTCACGTAGGGCGCGGCCAGCGGGCCACCGTCGAGCACCGACCAGAATTCTTCGGTAGAAAAGCCAAGCGTCTGCGCCAGGCGGGCGCTTTCGGCAATGCCCTGCATCATGTGGATCAGCCAGGCGTTGACGACAAGCTTCATGCGCGAGCCACGTCCGGCATCGCCCAGCCAGACCACGCGTTTGGAGATGGCGTTGAAGACTGTATCGATGCCGTCGGCAGCCTTTTGATCACCGCTGGCCAGCACCGAGATGGTGGCCTGCTCGGCCGGCGCCTTGGTGCCGGAGACCGGCGCATCGATAAAGACCACATCCGGACGCGCCGTTTTGATCTCGCGAATCAGCGTTTCGGTCTGCTCAACGCCAATGGTGCCCATCTGGATCACCACGCCCTTTTCGGGCAGATGACTCAGCGCGCCGCCGTCACCCAGCAAAACGTCACACGTCGTCTCAAAATCCGGCAGCATGGTGATGACAAATCGGGCACCGCTGACGGCGTCAATGGCACTGTCGGCATTGAGCGCCCCGCGTTCGGCCAGATCGTCTCCGCGTGAACGGGTGCGGTTCCAGACCCGTACCGGCAGATCATTTTTCAACAGGTTGGCGGCAAAGGCGTGGCCCATGGCGCCCAGGCCAAGGACAACAACGGTCGTGTCATGTGACATGAGGCAGTGCTCCATTGAGGATGGCAAACAGGTCGCATCAGCGTAGCGCGACGAGCTCCAAAGGAAAACGCAATAACGCCCCGACAGGGCGGGGCGTTAGGGTGATGGCGCAGAAGATCTTACGGCGTCAGCACGATCTTTCGGCAGTCATCTTCCTTGGCATCAAACAGGCGATAGGCCTCGGCGGCCTGGTCGAGTTTCATGCGATGGCTGATGATCGCTTCGGGCTGGAGTCTGCCCTGGTCAATAGCTTCCATCAGGGTCGGCAGATAATCATGAACGTGCGTCTGGCCGCCCTTCATGGTCAGCCCCTTGTCGAAGAAGTCGCCGATCAAAAAGCCATTCACGGCACCGGCGTAGACCCCCGGAATGCTGATGCTGCCCCCGCGACGAACGGCGGCCATGCACTGATGCAGGGCGATATCGCTGCTTTCGACCTCGAAGTTGTTCATGGCGGGCATTTTGCCGCCGTGCCCCTTGGCCTCGTAACCTACCGCATCGATCACGGCGTCCACGCCACGACGGCCTTCGCTCATTTGAATGATGGCTTCGGCCACATCCTCGACCTGATCAAAGTTGAGGGTCTCGACGCCATAGGTCTTCTGCGCGAAATCAAGGCGATACTGCTGATTGTCGACCATGATGATCTGCTCGGCACCTTCCATGCGTGCACACGCCGCTGACATCAGGCCCACCGGGCCGGCCCCGAAAATGGCTAAGCTCGAGCCCCTTGTGACGCCGGCGTTAAGCACGGCCTGGTAGCCGGTCGGCAGGATGTCCGACATGAACAGCACCTGCTCGTCGTCCAGGCCGTTCGGGATGGCATAGGGGCCGGCATTGGCGTTTGGCACGCGCACGTACTCGGCCTGACCGCCGGGAATGCCGCCGTACATGTGTGAAAAGCCAAACAGCGCTGCCGGCGCCGGGATCGACTTCTTGTTCAGCGCCGCGCCCTCGTTGGGGTTGGTGGTCTCACACGCCGCATACAGCGAATGCTGACAGAAAAAGCAGCTGCCGCAGGCAATCACGAACGGCACGACCACGCGATCTCCCTTCTTGACGCTGGTGACGGCAGGACCGGCCTCTTCAACGATGCCCATGAACTCGTGACCAAAAATGTCGCCGGGCTCGGTGGCCGGCATCGAGCCGCGGTAAAGGTGAAGATCAGAGCCGCAGATGGCCGTCGAGGTCACGCGCAGAACAATATCATCGTCCTGCTGGAGTGTGGGTTCGGGAACGTTTTCAACGCGAACGTCGTTGCTGCCCTGATAAACCAGTGCCTTCATGATGTTTCCTCCGTGAAATTTCCGGTCAGCGTGGTGACCGACAATATGGGCGATGGTCGACGTCCTGCCGACACGGGAAGAAGGATAGAAAGCAAGGCGATAGTCTGCTAACGATTTATCGATACGTGATGTAAACGGGTGGGTCTGTCTATCTATCAGACGGACAGTGATGGTTGCCCGTCATGAGAAGGCAAAGGAAAGGGGCGATGACAGCGCTGACATGACAACGGGCGCCTCCTGAAGAAGGCGCCCGTTGATGGCCCGTGGTGGCTTGCCTGTCAGTCGCTAGGCCAGTGCGGCAAAGACAAAAAACAGCACCAGAACGATGCCGGCCACGATCACAATCAAAAGCCGCGGGTCCTTCATGGCATCATCCTCTTTGGGCCGGGCGGCCGTGGATTACTCACTGTCGGCCTGAGAGTAGAGCACGCGCGTGCGCAGGGTATGGTTGACCTCGCGCAGGGCATTGAGCGCCTGTTCACCATAAGCCTTGTCGACATCAATGACCACGTAGCCGACTTCTTCATTGGTCTGAAGAAACTGCGCAGAGATGTTGATGCCTTCATTACCCAGTACGCGGTTGATCTCGGAAAGCACTCCCGGCACGTTGGCGTGAATATGTAAAAGGCGGTGCTTGTCCGGGTGCGACGGCAGGGCGACTTCGGGAAAGTTGACCGAGGTGATGGTCGTGCCGTTGTCGGAAAAGGTAATCAGCTTTTCGGAGACTTCAACACCGATGTTTTCCTGCGCCTCGACGGTGGAGCCGCCAATGTGGGGGGTCAGGATCACGTTATCGAATTTGCGCAGCGGCGAGACAAATTCCTCGTCATTGCCCTTGGGCTCGACCGGGAAAACGTCGATGGCAGCGCCCAGCAGTTTGCCGGATTCCAGCACCTCAGCCAGTGCCTCAATGTCGACGACCTTGCCGCGCGAGGCATTGATCAGGTAACTGCCCTGTTTCATCAGCGCCAGTTCGTCACGACCGATCATCCAGGTGGTTGAACGGGTTTCCGGCACGTGCAGGGTGACGATGTCGGCGCGCGCCATCAGCTCCTGTAGGCTGCCGACCTGGCGGGCGTTGCCCATGCCCAGCTTGGTGATGGTGTCGTAATAGATGACGTTCAGGCCTACCGACTCGGCCATTACCGACAGCTGGGCACCGATGCTGCCGTAGCCGACGATGCCCAGCGTCTTGCCACGGGCCTCAAACGAGTTGCTGGCGGACTTCAGCCAGCCACCCCCATGGGCGCGAGCATTTTTCTCGGGGATGCCGCGCAGCATCATGATGGTCTCGGCCAGAACCAGCTCTGCAACCGAGCGGGTATTGGAGTAGGGCGCATTGAACACCGGAATGCCGAGCTTGAGGGCCGCCGGCAGATCCACCTGATTGGTGCCGATGCAAAAACAGCCGATGGCGACCAGGCGCTCGGCGGCGCTCAACACACGTTCGTTCAATTGCGTGCGCGAACGAATACCGATGAAATGGGCGTCGCGGATCTTCTCGATCAGATCCTCTTCGCTCAGCGACGTCGTCAGACGCTCGATATTGCTGTAACCGGCATTTTGAAAGTTGTCCACGGCGGACTGGTGGACGCCCTCGAGCAGCAGAACCTTGATCTTGCTCTTGTCCAGAGACGTTTTAGCCATGTGCGCATCAACCCTTTAATCGGCTGGCCTGAGGGAAAGTCGGAATACGGATAGCGGGCGTGGCCCGATATCGGCCGAAATCAATCGGGCATCGATGTGGCAGCGGGAGAGGCTGCCCGGATGGCCCGGCTCGGCGGGGCGGTTATCCTAGCATGGTGGCGGTCATGGTGCATGGCCTGCCCCTGCGCGCCTCGTTGAAACTTCCGCATTTTTCAGATGAATCCGGTGCAGGCAGGGGCTTTTCAAAGTGGGTTGTGTGATGCCCTGATCCGTGGGCCGGGCGGCGTCAAACGCGTAGCGGATGTGTATACTTGGAGGCTGTCGGTGCCTGAGCGTTGCCGACGTCTTGATCTCAAGCCATGTACCGGCGTTCACAGGATTACGCATGACAACAAGGCCCGAGTCCGCGCACTTGAATGATCAGACCGCTGCAGCGTCATCGACGCCGGCGGTGCAGACCCCGTCCGATTTCGCCGGGGCCCTGACCGCGCTTGAAGCTCTGGTCAGACGCCTGGAATCGGGGGATTTAAGCCTTGAAGCCTCGCTTGAGGATTTCGAGCACGGCATCGCGCTGGTTCGTGACGCGCGCACGCGCCTTGAACAGGCCGAGCTGCGGGTACAGCAGCTGCTGGAGCAGAGTGACGGCTCACTGATGTCACCACCGCTGGATGAACAATCGCGAGACAACGACGCATGATGGGTGAGACATGACGGTGGACACGGCGGGGGTGAATGTTGGCGCCCTGATGACAACGCTGCGTGACAGGATCGAGACGCAGCTGGGCGCGGTGCTGGAAAACGCAGCGCCTGCGCAGGCTTCCCGGCTTGAAGAGGCCATGCGCTACAGCGTGCTGGGCGGTGGCAAGCGACTGCGCGCCATTCTGGTCTACGCCGCCGGTCAGGCACTGGCGGCAGACGACGCGGCACTGGATGCCCCGGCTGTGGCGCTTGAGCTGATTCATGCCTACTCGCTCGTCCATGACGATCTGCCGTGCATGGATGACGATGATCTACGCCGTGGGCGGCCCACCTGCCACCGCGCCTTTGACGAGGCCACGGCCCTGCTGGCAGGCGATGCCCTGCAGACGCTGGCCTTTGAAGTGCTGGCCGGAACCGGGCAGCCGCGGGCCGCCGAGATGGTGGCAACGCTTGCCCGCTGTGCCGGCCGTGCCGGCATGGCCGGGGGCCAGGCGTTGGATCTGGACGCCGTGGGTCGCCAGCTGGATGTTGAGGCCCTGATGGCCATTCATCATCACAAGACCGGTGCTCTGATCGAGGCGGCACTGTCGCTGGGCGCGCTGGCCGCACCCAGCGTTCAGCCGGTGCATCTACAGGCGCTGAGCGAATATGCCCGGGCCATCGGGCTCGCCTTCCAGATTCAGGACGACATTCTGGATGTGACCGGCTCGACCGAGGTGCTGGGCAAGACCCAGGGCGCCGATGCGCTGCGTGACAAGCCGACCTATCCGGCGCTGCTCGGGCTGGAAGAAGCACAGCGCCGGGCCCGCGCCCTGCTGGATCAGGCGCTGGCAGCCCTGACCCCGCTGGGCGAGCGTGGCGAGACGCTGGCCGCCATCGCCCGTTACATGATCGAGCGCGATCACTGACACGACCGTGCGTTGGACAAGACACTTATTGATGTCCCGGGGTTATACAGGACCAGGGACAGGATCCTGACAGGCCATTGAGGCGCTATGAAGCTGTTTGACAATATACCCACCACAAGACCGGCCACGCCGCTGCTGGACCGCATCGAGGCGCCTTCGGACCTGCGCAGCCTCGATGAGCAGCAGCTTCTGCGCCTGGCCGACGAACTCAGGGCTTTCCTGCTCTATAGCGTCGGCTGTACAGGGGGCCACTTTGGCGCCGGCCTTGGGGTCATCGAGCTGACCATCGCGCTGCATCAGCAGTACAACACGCCGCACGACCGACTGGTCTGGGACGTGGGTCATCAGACCTATCCACACAAGATCCTGACCGGGCGACGCGAGGCGATGGAAAGCATGCGCCGCTATCGGGGTCTGGGTGCCTTCCCGCGTCGTGAGGAGTCGACCTATGACACCTTTGGCGTGGGGCATTCCAGTACTTCCATCTCGGCGGCACTGGGCATGGCGCTGGCGGCGCGTACCCGCGGTGACAATCGTCGCGTGTGTGCCGTGATTGGTGACGGTGCGCTGACGGCCGGCATGGCCTTCGAGGCGCTGGCGCATGCCGGCCACGTCGATGCCAACATGCTGGTGGTGCTCAATGACAACGAGATGTCGATCTCGGAAAACGTGGGCGGCATGGCCACCTATCTGGCCCGCATTCTCAACAGCGGCCCCTATGTGGCGGCCCGCGAGGGCAGCAAGCGGGTGCTGTCGCATCTGCCCGGCGCGCTGGACATTGCCCGACGTACCGAAGAGCACGTCAAGGGCATGCTCACGCCGGCCACGCTCTTTGAAGAAATGGGCTTTAACTACGTCGGCCCCATCGACGGTCACGATCTGCCGCTGTTGATTCGCACCCTGCGTGAGCTGAAAAACCGCAAGGGACCGCAGTTTCTGCACATCGTTACCCGCAAGGGCAAGGGTTTCGAGCCTGCCGAAGGCGACCCGATCGGCTATCACGCGATCACCAAGCTCGAAAAGGACAAAAGCGAGGTGCCACCGGTGCCCGCCCCCAAAAAGTTCAAGTTCTGCAACGTCTTCGGCCAGTGGCTGTGCGATACCGCCGAACGCGATGCGCGTCTGGTCGGCATTACGCCGGCCATGCGTGAAGGTTCCGACATGATTCGCTTCTCAAAGGAGTATCCGGAGCGTTACTACGACGTGGCGATTGCCGAGCAGCATGCGGTCACGCTGGCCGCCGGCATGGCCTGCGAAGATGTCAAGCCGGTGGTGGCGATCTACTCCACCTTCCTGCAGCGCGGCTACGATCAGCTGGTCCACGATGTCGCCGTGCAGGGCCTCGATGTGACCTTTGCCATCGACCGCGCCGGTCTGGTCGGTGAAGACGGCGCGACCCATCACGGCACGCTGGATCTTTCCTATCTGCGCTGCGTGCCGGGCATGGTGGTCATGGCGCCCAGTGACGAGCGCGAGTGCTATCGCATGCTGACCACGGCCTATCAATACGAAGGGCCGGCGGCGGTGCGATATCCGCGTGGCACCGGACCGGGTACGGCCTTTGAGCCGGGTCTTGAACCGCTGGAGATTGGCCGCGCCGATCTGCGACGGGAAGGTCAAAAGGGCGAGCAGGGTGTGGCGCTGCTGGTCTTTGGCAGCCTGCTGACGCAGGCGCTCAAGGTCGCCGAGCGGCTCGATGCCACGGTGTATGACATGCGTTTTGTGAAACCGCTGGACCGTGAGGCCATCCTGGCAGCGGCGGCAGAGCACGGTCTGGTCGTGACCCTTGAAGAGAACGTGATTGCCGGCGGGGCCGGCAGTGGCGTCGGCGAACTGCTAGCGGCTGAAAACGTGCGCACTTCTCTTTTGCATCTGGGCATCCCCGATCACTTCATCGAGCACGGCACACCCGGTGAACTGCTGTCTGAGTGCGGGCTGGATGCCGAGGGCATCGAGGCCTCGATTCGCCGTCGTCTGGGTCACTGACGCCCTTCATCAACCGGAAACAGAATCATCTCATGCTGATTGTTACCTTTATTGCCGCCATGATTGGCTATGCCATCGGCCGGCTGCCCGGGCTCCTGTTCGGGGCCCTTGTGGGCTACGCGCTGGTGCGCTGGCTGCGCGTCAAGCTGATCGGCAAGCTGGCCGAGCGCCAGACCCGCTTTCTCTCGGCCACCTTCTCTGTGATGGGCGCCATGAGCCGTGCCGATGGCGAGGTGTCCGAGCGTGAGCGTCAAAGCGCCGAGGCCGTGTTTGACCGGCTGAACCTCAACGGTGAGCAGCGTGAGAAGGCGCGCGCCGATTTCGAGCGTGGCCAGCAGGACCACTTTGATCTTGAAGGGGAGCTCGCCGGGCTGCGCCAGATTGTCGGGGCGCAGCGCGGGCTGTTGCAGGTCTTTTTCCAAGTACAACTTGTAGCGCTGGCCGCCGATGGCAAGGTCGAACAATCCGAGCGTGACATGCTGATGCGGGTGGCCAGGGGGCTGGGCTGCTCGCAGGAGGAGCTTTCACGTCTTGAGGCGATGCTCAACGGTGCTGCCAATGCCGGTGGCACTCAGGAAAGTGCCCAGCCGCTGGAAGAAGCCTATCGAGTGCTGGGAGTGTCAGCTGAAGCCACCGACGCCGAGATCAAGCGCGCCTATCGCAAGCTGATGAGTCAGAACCATCCCGACAAGCTCGCCGGCAAGGGCATGCCCGACAGCATGCGGCGCATGGCCGAACAGCGTACCAGCGAGATCAGCAACGCCTACGAGCGGATCACGCAGGCGCGCGGACAGGGCTGAGTCTGGCCCCGGCGGCGCCCGCCGCCGGGAGTTTATTGAGCGCTTTTGGTCTCTCGGATCTCGCTAAAGCGCTGCTCCATCTCGTGCCGCAGTTCGCGGCGTCTCAGGCCGGATTCAAAGCGCTGGCGCTCAACGTCAGTGGCGGGCTCGATCTGCGGCACCTCCACCGATTTCCCATCATCGCCGACGGCCACCATGGTGAAATAGCAGCTGTTGGTATGGCGGACCACGCCGGCGCGGATGTCTTCGGCAATCACCTTGATGCCGATTTCCATCGAGGAGCGTCCGGTATAGTTGACCGAGCCCAGAAAGGTGACCAGTTCGCCGACATGGATGGGCTGGCGAAACATGACCTGATCCACTGACAGCGTGACCACGTAGTGCCCGGCCCAGCGGCTGGCACAGGCGTAGGCGACCTCATCAAGATATTTCAGCAGTGTGCCGCCGTGGACCTTGCCGGAAAAGTTGGCCATGTCCGGGGTCATCAAAACGGTCATGGTGATCTGGTGGCGCGGTGTGTCCATTCCCTCTCTCGCTTCTCATCGTGTTGTTATGGTCAGACCTTCGACGTCGAGCATAACCCATCGACCCGGACCTGCGGGTGCTATCGTCATGGCAAATTCGCCCGGGGATGACTAGCATGGCCTCGCCGCTGTCGATATCGGCTGCGGCGTTCGCCATTCATTCACCGGGGAGTGTCATGAAGGTCACCGAGGCAGGATTTGAGCAACCCACCGCGCGCTATCTATGGCTGTATGTGCTGATCGTGTGGGTCGGACTCAATCTTCGCCCCTCGATTGCCGCCGTGGGCCCCCTGCTGGATCGGATTCAAAACGAGCTGTCGGTGAGCTACACCACGGCTTCCCTTCTGACCACGCTGCCGTTTCTGGCCATGGGGCTGGCCTGTTTTCAGGGCATGCAGCTGATTCGGCGCTGGGATCGACACCGCATCGTCATGGGATCTCTGACCCTGATCGGGCTGGCCTCGCTGGTACGCCTTGGCGGCGATAGCTTCATGCTGCTGGCCCTTTCGGCGATCGCGATCGGTGCGGGCATCGCCCTGATCCAGGCGCTGATGCCGGCCCTGATCAAGGTCACGCTGCCCAACACGGTCGAAACCGCCACCGGGCTTTATATCGGCGCCATTATTGGCGGCGGGGCACTGGCCTCGGGCCTGGCGCCCTGGTTTGCATCGATGGGTGGGTGGCGTCTGGGGCTGGCCGGCTGGGCCATTCTGGTGCCCGTGGCGCTTTTGCTGTGGCATCGCCTGGGCAGCCAGATGCTCACGCCGGTACCGCGTGAGCGCTCTGCCGAGGCCACACCCCTGTCGCGTATTCCGCGGGCCTGGACGCTGGCGCTCTTTTTTGGCTTCGGCACGGCCGGCTATGCCTGCGTCATGGCATGGCTTCCACCGTACTATCTGGCGCTGGGCTGGAGTGCCGGGGATGCCGGGCTGCTGCTGGGCTATGTGACCCTTTTGCAGGTGATCGCCAGCGTCGGTGCGCCCTTTCTGGTGCGCTACAGTCTGGACCGGCGTCGGGCGCTGTATCTGACGGTGGGAATGTCCCTGATCGGCTTTATCGGGCTGTGTTTCAAACCCGACGGCGTGGCCTTTGCCGTGCTGTGGGGCACGCTGCTGGGACTGGGCATTGGCGCGCTCTTTTCGCTCTCCGTGCTGGTGCCGATGGACCATCATCGTGACCCCGCTCGGGTGGGCGATCTTGCCGCCTTCGTGCAGGGGCATGGCTATCTGGTCGCGGGGGCCGCCACGCTGCTCTCCGGCATGGCGCGTGACATGCTCTCAAGCTTTGCGACCGCCTGGATGGCGCTGGCCGTGCTGTTTGCCGCCATGCTGGTGATGAGCTGGCGCTTTGATCCGCACTATTATCCGCGCCATATCGACTGATGCATCCTCCGGGCGCCTCGACAGGGCGCCCGGGGAGTGTCGCGCCTGATTCAGGGGTGCTCGCGGTCGACGTCACTGGCCGCTTCAAACTCATCGAGTGCCATCATGTGGCCCAGCTTGCCGACCTTGGTCGACAGGTACTGCTCGTTATGGGCATTGAGCCCGGTGGTGAGCGGTACGCGCTCGCTGATTTCGATGCCGGCCTTTTGCAGGGCGATCACCTTGCGTGGATTGTTGGTCATCAGCCGCAGTCGGGAGATGCCGAGCTGTTCAAGCATCGGAATGCAGATGTCGTAGCGGCGCATATCGGCTTCAAAGCCCAGCGCTTCGTTGGCCTCGACCGTGTCGGCACCGCCATCCTGCAGGTGGTAGGCCCGAATCTTGTTCATCAGGCCAATGCCACGACCTTCCTGACGCAGGTACAAAAGGGCGCCGCGGCCCTCTTCGGCAATGCGCTTGAGCGCAGCCTGCAGCTGATAGCCACAGTCACATCGCATTGAAAAGAGCGCATCACCGGTCAGGCACTCGGAGTGCACGCGGCCGAGTACGGGCTCACCATCGGCGACATCGCCCAGCGTGAGGACAACATGATCCTTGCCGGTCTCGTCATCTTCAAAACCATGCATGGTGAACGTGGCCCAGGGCGTGGGCAGACGGGAGCTGGCAATAAATCTGATCGTCACAATAACCTCGGTAATAACCAGTGAGCCATTCCGATGGCTCCTGGCAACATCCTATCAGGGGTTGGCATTTATCGACATTGTTCAAGGGTAGACAAGTGAATGACCAGATTCCCTTTTCGATACGGATGGAAACAAGAGGGGGCAGGGAGCGTGTTCTTGCCATCAGTGGTCAGTGCTCATCTGCCTTTTCCATGCAGGACGTCATATCGAAGTCTCTACAGTCTTTCCGGTTTGGATGGCATCGCTTTTTGCAGGCTATCTGAAAGCGGTTATATGTGTGGTATTGAAGGATTGATGCCAATCTCTAGTGGCAATGCCCGATAAGAGGTGCCGGTTTTAATCAATGCAGACAAGGACATCGAGTGTGTTTCGTATCGTTTAATGCTAATTCGTTTATTTCTTGAATGGCTGGCATAACGCATGGAGTATGCGAATGACGTTTATTGAACCGCTATATGAAAAGTCTCAGAGTCTCTGGCTGGGCTTTATTGATCTACTTCCCTTGCTGGTCATCGCCGCTGTTGGCCTTGTCATTACGGGATGTATATCGGTACTTCTGACCTTTTTGATAAGGAAGTCTTTCAGAACATCGAAGATTCGCCGTTCGCTGCACGATTTATTTATCAGTCTGACCCGAGTGGCCGTGTGGGGAATAGGTTTTTTGATAGCGACCACGATCATATTTCCCAGCCTTACGCCAGCAAAGCTGCTGACAGTACTGGGACTGGGGTCGGTCGCCGTAGGTCTTGCCTTCAAGGATATTTTTGAAAATTTTTTTGCTGGCGTTCTCATCATGCTGCGCAAGCCAATGCGTATTAACGATTTTGTAGAATGTGAAGGGGTCAGCGGTCGAGTAGAACAGATTACGGTCCGAGAAACCTATCTTCGCAAGACCGATGGTCAGCTCGTATTGGTGCCCAACAGCTTTCTGTTTAAAAATCCTGTTTCCGTGCTAACGGATCTGGAGACGCGTCGCTACGATCTCGTGGTGGGCGTGGCGTACAGCGAAGATGTCGACAAGGCGCGCCAGGTCATTACCACGGCGCTTGAAGGCGTCGAAGACATTGATCAACAACGCGGCATCGAGGTTTATGCGTGTGAGTTTAATTCCTCATCACTTGATTTTACCGTTCGGTGGTGGGCGCAGTCGCCACCCATTTACAAGTACAAGAGCAGAGACCGGGTCGTGACGGCCATCAAGCGTGCTCTGGACGAAGCCGGGATCGAAATTCCCTTCCCTTATCGGACACTCACTTTCAAGGATCCTTTAACGCTGACCAGTCAGGCTGATGATGAGTGACGTATCTGACAGGGTACGACCTTCACTCGAATGTCGTCGGAGACCCTTCCGGGTCTGCCTTGTCCGGCACGTCCTGTGCCGGACGCGATGGTCTTCGGTGCTCAATCAGCAGGGGCGGGGGCACAAAGTGATGTCCATCGATGGGACATGCCCTGTCACACGGTTGTCTGCGCTACAATGAAGCGACATTTTGCTGTCGGATGATCTTGTCTGCATGACTCTCAAAAATGATCGCTTTTTGCGCGCGCTGGCGCGCCAGGACGTTGACCGTACACCGGTCTGGATGATGCGCCAGGCCGGCCGCTACCTGCCCGAATATCTCAGGGTTCGAAAGCAGGCGGGCAGCTTCATGGACCTGTGTCGCAACCGCGACATGGCCTGTGAGGTCACCCTGCAGCCGCTGGAGCGTTTTGATCTGGACGCGGCCATCCTGTTTTCCGACATCCTCACCATTCCCGATGCGATGGATCTGGGGCTTTACTTTGTGCAGGGCGAAGGGCCGATGTTCAAGCGCCCGGTGCGCGATGCGGCCGCCATCAACGCGCTCAAGGCCCCCGATGCCGATCGTGATCTTGACTATGTCATGAACGCCGTCTCGACGATTCGTCGCGAACTTAATGGCCGCGTGCCGCTGATCGGCTTTTCGGGCAGCCCCTGGACGCTGGCCACCTACATGGTGGAGGGTGGCCCCAGCAAGGACTTTAGACACGTCAAGGGTCTGCTCTACGGCGACCCCGCCGCGCTGCACCAGCTGCTGGACACGCTGGCCACGGCCGTGACCGACTATCTCAACGCCCAGATTCGTGCCGGTGCTCAGGCCGTGCAGATCTTTGATACCTGGGGTGGGGCGCTCTCAACACCGGCCTACAAGGCCTTCTCGCTGGCCTACATGGAAAAGATCGTGCGAGGTCTGATTCGTGAGCATGACGGCCGCCGCGTGCCGGTGATTGTCTTTACCAAAAACGGCGGTCAGTGGCTTGAAAGCATCGCCGACATCGGTGCCGACGGCGTCGGACTGGACTGGACCACCGAAATGAGCGATGCCCGCGCCCGCGTGGGCGACAGGGTCGCCCTGCAGGGCAATCTTGACCCCTCGGCGCTGTTCGGGTCACCGAAGGTCATTCGTGATGAGGTGGCGCGCATTCTGGAAAGCTATGGCCCCGGCAATGGCCACGTGTTCAATCTGGGGCACGGTATTTCCCAGTTCACGCCGATCGAGAATGTGCAGGTCTTTATCGAGGCACTCCATGAACTCAGCCCCCAGTACCATCTCGGATAGCACCACCGCGAGTAACCACGACGCGCGCCCCACTGACCCGGACTGGCCGGGTCAGCTGGTGGTCTTTGACGGCGATTGTCCGCTGTGCCGCCGTTCGGTGCATGCCATCGTGGCCCACGAAGCGCAGCCCATCACGGGCCTGGTGACCCTTCAGTCCGCCCTGGGCCATCGGCTGGGCGCGCATTTCGGTGAGGATGCCAATGATCTGGACAGCATGTGGCTGGTCCGTGACGGCGAGCTTTATCGTGACAGTGACGGGCTCTGGCGCACGGCGCAGTCGCTGAAGGCACCCTGGTCGGCCGCCGCCGGCCTGCGCTGGTTGCCCGTATCCCTGCGTGACGGCGCCTACCAGCTGGTCGGACGCTATCGTAAACAGCTGGCCACCGACCCGGGCATGAAGGGGGACGTGCAATCACGACTGCTCACCTCACTGACCCGCGGGCAGTGTGAGCGCCTTTCACTGCCAGACGCGCTGGCCGACACCTGATATTGCCATCCGGCCTCATTATGGTGCGCCGCTGTGGGCACCGGCGCCATATTGGGGCCATTCGGGCAGCGGTCAGGGCGTAGTACGGATATCAAGTGTCCTGAAGGCCTCTCCTTTCTCCTTGAAAAACAGCGCCGTGGCGCTGTTTTTTTACATTCTGGAACACTCCTTGCAATACCGTCATGGACGTCGCGGGCCTATGCCATCGCGTCGCATCATTCAACAACCCGGAGTGTTGCAATGAACATGACAACAAAAAAGCCATGGACCTGGGCGAGTGCGGCAGGATTGGCGCTGCTGGCCACACTGGGGCCGTCGACCTCTTTTGCAGCCACGCTTGATGATGTGAAAAGCCGCGGCCAGCTGCGCTGCGGGGTCAGCGATGGCCTGGCCGGATTCTCCTCTCCCAATGCTCAGGGGCAGTGGCAGGGTATTGATGTCGATTTCTGTCGCGCCGTAGCCGCGGCCGTGTTCGGTGATCCCGACAAGGTGAGCTTTGCCGCGCTGACGGCCAAGGAGCGCTTTACCGCGCTACAGTCCGGTGAGGTCGATCTGCTCTCGCGTAACTCGACCTGGACGGCCTCGCGGGATAACGCGATGGGTCTGACCTTTGCCGGCGTCACTTTCTATGACGGTCAGGGCATGATGGTGCGCAAGGACCTGGGGGTCTCGAGTGCGAAGGAGCTCGATGGTGCTTCGGTCTGTGTCATCTCCGGGACCACCACTGAACTTAATCTGGCGGACTATTTTCGCGCCAATGACATGGATTACAACGGCGTCAGCTTTGATGAGACCGATCAGTCGGCGGCCGGTTTTGACAGCGGGCGCTGCGATGTCCTGACCTCGGATTCTTCCCAGCTGGCCGCGCTGAGGCTCCAGCTTGCCGACCCGGAAAGTGCTGTGATTCTGCCCGAGCGCATTTCCAAGGAGCCGCTGGGGCCTGCGGTGCGCCAGGGTGACGAGCAGTGGATGAAGGTGGTGCGCTGGACGCTCTACGCCATGCTCAATGCTGAAGAATCCGGTATCAACAGCGACAACATCGACGAGATGCGCGACAGCCCCAAAACGCCGGATGATGCGCGCCTGCTGGGCCGCGACGGCAACTTTGGCGAGCAGATGGGACTTTCCAATGATTGGGCTTATAACATCATCAAGGGCGTGGGCAACTACGGCGAAATCTTTGAGCGCAATGTCGGCATGGATTCGCCGCTGACCCTTGAGCGGGGCGAAAACGCGCTGTGGAACGATGGCGGACTGCAATACGGGATGCCGGTGCGATAGAGCACCAGTGACGCGCGCCATTCGGCGCGCGCTGTCCCTGATGCGGGGTCGGTCGCAGGGGCCGGCCATCATGCCACTGGAGAATACTGCTCATGTTGCGTCCCTCCGTTTCCATCCCGCGCCGCGGTCGCGGGCCGCTTTGGCGTGACCCGGCGGTGCGGGCCCTTTTCTTTCAGGTGATGTTGCTGGCGATGGTGCTGGGTGCCATCGGTTTTTTAATCCACAACACCATGACGAACCTGGACGCCCGGGGCATTCGCACCGGGTTTGAATTTCTTGATCATCGGGCCGGCTTTCCTGTTTCCCAGACCCTGATCGACTATTCCAGCAACACCAGTACCTATGGGCGCACCTTTCTGGTCGGACTGGCCAATACGCTGCTGGTCTCCGCACTTGGGATTGTCGCCGCCACGATCATCGGATTTCTGGTCGGCCTGGCAAGGCTCTCGCCCAACTGGCTGCTGGCGCGGCTGGCCGGGGTCTACGTCGAGATCTTTCGCAATATTCCGCTGCTGTTACAGATCCTGTTCTGGTACTTCGCGGTGCTGCGCACCCTGCCCTCGCCGCGTCAGAGCCTCTCGCTGCTGGACAGTTTTTACCTCAACGTGCGCGGACTGATCATGCCGGCCCCCGAGGCGCAGGCCGGCTTCATGGCAACACCGCTGGCTCTGGCCGCAGCGGTGGTGGGTGTGATCGCGCTGGCGATCATCGCGCGTCGGCGCCAGGCAGCGACCGGACAGCAGTGGCCGGTATTGCCCCTGAGTCTTTTGCTGTTGATCGGTTTGCCGCTGGCAACGTTCTGGATGACCGGTGCGCCGCTTGAGTGGTCGACCCCTGAGCTTTCCGGCTTCAATTTTCGCGGCGGCATGCAGGTGTTGCCGGAGCTGGTGGCGCTGTGGCTGGCGCTTTCCATCTATACCGCGGCCTTTATTGCCGAGATCGTTCGCTCGGGCATTCAGTCGGTGCCGCACGGTCAGACCGAGGCGGCGCGCTCGTTGTCGCTGCCCGGTAGACTGACCATGCGCCGGATCGTCATTCCCCAGGCCATGCGGGTGATGGTGCCGCAGGTGACCAGCCAGTATCTCAATTTGATCAAGAACTCATCATTGGCCACGGCCATTGGTTATCCCGATCTGGTCGCGGTCTTTGCCGGCACCACGCTTAATCAGACCGGGCAGGCCATCGAGGTCATGACCATGACGATGCTGGTCTATCTGAGCATCTCGCTGATCGTGTCGGCGCTGATGAATCTCTACAACGCGCGCATGTCGCTCAAGGAGCGTTGAGATGTCTGCCATTGCTCGTGATACCGACGAGATGCTCATCGCGTCACGCCCACCGCCCACGCCGCAGGGCGGGGTAATGTACTGGCTGCGCACGCGGCTCTTTTCAGGGCCGGTCAACAGCGTGGTGTCGATCGTAACGCTGCTGCTGATTGTCCGGCTGGTCTGGCCGGTGATTGACTGGGCGCTGATTCAGGCCGACTGGGTGGGCAGCTCGCGTGCCGACTGCACCAGTGACGGTGCCTGCTGGGTGTTCATTTCCACCCGCTGGAGTCAGATCGTCTACGGCTTCTACCCGCTGACCGAGCGCTGGCGGGTGGATATCGTGCTGGGGCTTTTTTTTACGCTGATCGTCTGGCTTGTGATGCCGCGCCTGCCCGGCAAGAGAGCGGCGGCGCTGATGGCGCTGGTGGGCCTGCCGATCATCGCCTGGGTGTTGCTGCTCGGCGGCATGTTCGGCCTGCCTCATGTGCCGACCCGGGCATGGGGTGGGCTGATGCTGACGCTGACCATTGCCGCGGTAGGCATTGTGGGTTCCCTGCCGCTGGGGGTTGTGCTGGCGCTGGGGAGACGCTCGAAGATGCCGCTGGTGCGTGCCATCTGCGTGATCTTTATCGAGTTCTGGCGCGGCGTGCCGCTGATTACGGTGCTGTTCATGTCGTCGGTGATGTTGCCGCTGTTCGTACCGGCCAACGTGGAGTTCGACAAGCTGCTGCGGGCGCTGATCGGCATCATGCTGTTCTGGAGCGCCTATATGGCGGAGGTGGTGCGCAGCGGATTGCAGGCCATCGATAAGGGGCAGGGCGAGGCGGGCGCGGCGCTTGGGCTGGGGTACTGGCTGCGCATGCGCCTGATCATTCTGCCCCAGGCGCTCAAGCTGGTGATCCCGGGCATCGTCAATACGTTCATTGCGCTGTTCAAGGACACCTCGCTGGTGCTGATTATTGGGCTCTTTGACGTGCTGTCGATCATTCAGGCGGGGCTGACCAACAGCGACTGGCTGGGTTTTGCCATCGAGGGCTATGTCTTTGCCGCGCTGGTGTTCTGGGTGTTCTGCTTTGGTATGTCGCGCTATAGCCAGCACCTGGAGCGTCGTCTCGATACCGGCCATCAACACTAGTGCCAACCACCATCAGCACGGCCCATAAGCGCCGTGTACCGGAGTGTTCTTCATGAGCGATACCCAGCACAGGCCGGCCGCTACGGGGGAAGCCACCCCCATGGTGACAATATCGCGGCTGAATAAATGGTATGGCGACTTTCACGTTCTGCGCGACATCGATCTGAGCGTGGCCCGCGGCGAGCGCATCGTTATCTGTGGGCCGTCGGGGTCGGGCAAGTCGACCCTGATTCGCTGCATCAACCATCTGGAGGCGCACCAGCAGGGCGAGATTGTGGTCAACGGCATTCCCATGACCAACGACGTCAAACGCATCGAGCAGATCCGGCGCAATGTCGGGATGGTCTTTCAGCACTTCAATCTCTTCCCGCATCTGACGGTGCTGGAAAACTGCTGTCTCTCACCCATCTGGGTACAGAAAAAGCCGCGCCGCGAGGCTGAAAAAAGCGCGATGGAATATCTGGAACGGGTGCGCATCGCCAATCAGGCCCACAAGTACCCGGGCCAGCTCTCCGGCGGTCAGCAGCAGCGCGTGGCGATTGCGCGGGCGCTGTGCATGCATCCGGAGGTGATGCTCTTTGACGAGCCGACCTCGGCACTGGACCCGGAGATGATCAAGGAGGTGCTCGACGTCATGATCGAGCTGGCCCATGAAGGCATGACCATGCTGTGCGTCACCCATGAAATGGGCTTTGCCCGCACGGTGGCGGATCGGGTGATCTTCATGGATGAAGGCCAGATCGTGGAATCTGCCCCGCCCGAAACCTTTTTCAACGAGCCGCGCTCATCACGCACCCGCGAATTTCTTGGCCAGATCCTGGGGCACTAGCCCTGATGGTCATGGAGCGGTGGCCTGTCTGACTGGCGGATTGTCTGACTGATAAATTGCCTGGCCGGTCGAGGCCTGACCGGTTTTTTAAGGTTTGTCGGTTTTTTTAATTCCTTTACTCTTTGAGGCTTCGATCTGCTCAAGCCAGGGCCCCGGCGCGTCGTTAATCAGAAACGTTTCTGATTCATCATAACCAAGGGCCTTGTCCATGCGGCGCTCCATCGGTACCCGTATTCAGCTGATCTGTATTGCCCTGGTGGTCACGGCACTGGTCGTCACCGGTGCCACAATCTATATCGCCAGCCGTGAGGCGCAGCTTGCCAGTGCGCAGCAAAATGCCGCGACGCTTGGCAACAGCGGCGCCGGCGCCATCGGCCAGTGGTTTGAGACCCGGCGGGGAATCGTTGAGTCGATCGCGCATCATCTTGATGACGGCGATGTCATGGCGGGCCTTGTGAAGGGCAACGACGCCGGCAAGCTGCTGGCCACCTATGTCGCCTGGCAGGACGGCCGGACCCTGTTTTCCGATCAGTGGGAGGCACCTTCCGATTACGTGGCCAGCGAGCGCGAGTGGTATCAAAAGGCAGTGGCCGCCGGCCATACCATCATTACCGAGCCCTACATTGATGCCACCTCCGGTGGCCTGGTGCTCTCCTTTGCCACGCCGGTCATGGACGGTGGTCGTCCCTCCGGGGTAGTGGCCGCTGACGCCGTCATTACCCAGGTCAGCGCCCAGACGCTGAAGATCCGCCCGACGCCTTCAAGCTTTGTCTTTATCACCGATGGCAATGGCCGAATCCTGGTGCATGCCGATGCCAAACGCATTCTTAAGCCGTCCACCGACCTGTCACCGGCACTGAGCGCTACGGCGCTGGCCGACATGGGGCGACGCGACGCGCTGACCGATGTCAGCATCAATGATCGCGACTACCTGATTTCGGCCACCCCCATCCCGGGCGTGGACTGGCAGCTCAATATCGCCCTTGATCGCAGCGAGGCGCTGGCGGGGCTGGCCTCGATTCGCAATACCACGCTGGCAGCGCTGTTGATCAGTACGCTGGTGGCGGGCGTTGTGCTGTGGCTGGCGCTCAGGCCGGTGCTGGCCCGTCTTCGCCGGGCACACGAGGCCATGGAGAATGTGGCCAACGGCGAGGGCGACCTGACCCGACGCCTGCCGGTTGAGGGTAGCGATGAAATTTCCGCCATTGCGACGGCCTTCAATGCCTTTGCCGATCGCATGAACGATACGCTGATCGAGATCCGCGATGCTTCAAGCCAGGTCCAGAATGCGGCCGGCGAAATCTCCTCCGGCGGGCACGATCTCTCCCGACGCACCGAGAATACGGCAGCCAGTCTGGAACAATCGGCGGCGGCCATGGAGGAGCTGACCAGCACGGTCGAACATTCGGCCACCTCCACGAAGGAAGCCAACGGTCTGGCCTTTGATGCCGCCTCCATGGCGCGCGGTGGCGGCGAACAGATGCAGGTCGTGGTGGCCACCATGTCGCGTATTCGCGAGACGTCCGGCAAGATCGAATCGATTGTCGATGTTATCGACGGCATTGCCTTTCAGACCAACCTGCTGGCACTGAACGCCTCGGTTGAGGCGGCACGGGCCGGCGAACAGGGCCGCGGCTTCGCGGTGGTGGCGCAGGAGGTGCGCAACCTCGCCAACCGCAGTGCTCAGGCGGCCACGGACATCAAGACGCTGATCACCACCTCGAGCCATGAGACGGTCCGCGGTGCGGAACTAGTCAATGCCGCCAGCCAGGCGATGGGCGAGATCGTGGGCAAGGTCGGGCGGGTCAGTACGGTGATCGACGAGCTCAGTCGCGCCACCAGCGAGCAGTCCACCGGCATCGGTCAGGTCAATCAGGCGATCACCCAGCTCGATGATATGACCCAGCAAAACGCTGCGCTGGTCGAGCAGTCGGCCGCCGCCGCCGAGTCGCTCAGCCAGCAGGCGCAGCGGCTGTCCACCACGGTGGGTGCCTTCAGGCTGCGCGAGCGCAGCGTCTACTGACGTTCGAATCCCGGTCCGTTCCCGGGCTATCACATCAGGGCCCCGTCACGGTGAGACGTGTCGGGGCCCTTTCGTGGCTCCGGATCATGTCGGTCGCTATCGATGCGATAGCCGCAGTATTGATCGGTCAGTGTCAAGTCAAGCGATGCGGGCGCCGTTATGACCTGACAGGTGTTCTGTACACATTAACGACAAGAGAGCCGGCCGTGCTGACTTCCATTCGTACCCGAATTCTGGTGTTTTGCCTGGCGATCGTGATGCTGGCCCTGGTGCTGACCGGCATCGCCACTTATTACGTCACCAGCCAGTACAATACCCAATCCATCACCCATTCCCAGGCAGCGGTGGCCGAAGGCTATGCCACGGCAATCCGTGACTGGAGCCATGCCAAAAAGAACGTGGTCGAAGCCACCGGTCGTCAGGCGCTGACCGATGATGCCCTGTCACGGTTTATCCTGGCCGCGGATGCTGGCGACATGATCACGGTCTATGCCGGTTTTAACGACGATCGCTACATTACCAGCGACGTCGGCTGGGAGGTTCCGCCGACCTACAAGCCGACCCAGCGTCCCTGGTATCAACAGGCCTTTGCGGCCGGACATACCATCGCCACACTGCCCTACCTGGATGCCTCTTCCGGCAAGATGGTGGTCTCCTTTGCCTCGCCCATCGTGCGTGAGGGTCAGGCTGTCGGCGTGATCAGCTCGGATGTGGATATGGACAGCGTCATCGATACCGTCAACGCCGTTGACCCCACGCCGCACAGCTATGCCTTCATGGTCAATTCTGATGGCATCATGATCGCCCATTCCGACAAGTCATTGATCCTGAAGCCGGCCACCGAGCTGGATGCGGGGCTGACCTCGCAGACACTGTCACAGATGACCGGTTCGGACCGGCTGCGTGAGATGACCCTGCGCGGGCAGGATGTGCTGTTGTCGGCAGTGCCGATTGAAGGCACCAGCTGGACGCTGGTGATGGCGCTGGATCGTAATGAGGCCATGGCCGGCATGGTGAGTCTGGTCAAGACCACGGTGGTGGCCCTGATCGTGGTGGGTATTCTTGCCGCCCTGGTGATCTGGGCACTGCTGACGCCGATTTTCCGCCGCATGCATGAAGTGCGCGATGCGATGCAGGATGTGAGCGAAGGCGAGGGCGATCTAAGCCAGCGTCTGCCGCTGTCAGCACGCAATGATGAGGTCAACCAGATTGCAGCCTCGTTTAACCGTTTCGTTGATCGCATTGATCACGTCATGAGCGACGTGCGCGACAGCAGCGAGAACGTGCGCATGGCATCTTCCGAGATCTCGACCGGCAGCATGGATCTGTCACGACGTACCGAGACGACGGCGGCAAGCCTTGAGCAGTCGGCTGCCGCCATGGAGCAGCTGACCAGTACGGTGGCCAACTCTACCGAATCCTCGCGCCACGCCGCCCAGCTGACCGCACAGGCCACAAAGGCGGCCGAGGAAGGCGGGCAGGTGATGACCGAGGTGGTCGGTACCATGAGCGATATCAGCGCCTCGTCCAGCGAGATTGCCAATATCATCGGGGTGATCGATTCGATTGCCTTTCAGACCAACCTGCTGGCGCTCAACGCCTCTGTAGAAGCGGCGCGTGCCGGAGAGCAGGGTCGAGGTTTTGCGGTCGTGGCTGCCGAGGTCCGAACCCTGGCCAACCGCAGCACCCAGGCGGCCCGTGACATCAAGCAGCTCATTGATGCCTCAGTGACTAAAACCGTCAACGGCCAGGCGCTGGTGCAAAAGGCCGGTGAGCGCATGGAAGATATCGTCAGCCAGATCAAGCGGGTCAATGGCCTGATCACCGAGGTCACCACCGCTGCCAATGAACAAAATACCGGGATCTCTCAGGTCAATCAGGCGGTCACCCAGCTGGATCAAATGACCCAGGAAAACGCCGCCCTGGTGGAAGAGTCCGCGGCGGCCTCGGATTCTCTCTCCCAGGAAGCACAGCGACTGTCACAGATCATCGGTGTGTTCCGGCTCAGCAAGCGTACGCCCGCCTGATGCCATCTCCTGAAACGGCCCTGAGGGGCCGTTTTTTTGTCCGTCGAAGTATGCCTGTTGATTCGTACGCCTGTTGATCAAGTCCAGCGCTGTCGTTGCCGTTATTGCCCTTAACTTCCTGCGTGGCGCCAGCCCGCGTTTGCAACCCATGGTAACGCATCATGATGCAGTTCAAGTCCATTCGTACCTTTGTGACCATTACGGCGGGCGCCTGTCTGCTGGCGGTGGTCGTCGTGCTGGTGCTGTACTCGCTGGTCGCCATGACCCGAGCTCAGCAGCAGACGGCCAGTCGCACCGAAGTGCAGCTCAACGAGTCGATTGAAGCGCGCCTGCAGGCGCTGGGTCGAGCGCAGGCCAGTGAGATCAGCGTCCGCCTTGACAAGGCGTTGCAGACCGCCGAGGAGCTGGCGCAGACCAATGCCATGATGGCTCGGGGCAGCGATGGGGCGGCCGAGATTTCCATTGATCGCCGCGATATGTCGCGCATTGTGCGCCAGCGCGTGATCGACAACCCCGAGCTGCTCGATGCCTTTATCGGCTGGGAGCCCAGCGCCTTCGATAACGACGCCGATCATCAGGGCCAGACCGCGCTGGGCTACGGCGAGAATGGTCGCTTCATGCCCTGGTGGTATCGCACCGAGACCGGCAGTGTTGAAGTACTGGGGCTTGGAGACACCATGGAGAGCACGAAGGCCCAGGCCAACGGCGTCCGTGAGGGCGAATACTACCTGTGTCCGCGCGAAACGAAGCGCGCCTGCGTGATCGACCCGGCCCCCTATGATTACAACGGCAACACTATTCTGGTGACCTCGTTCAACGCACCCATTCTGGTCAATGGCACCTTCCGCGGCAGTGCCGGGGTGGATCTGTCGCTGGCCTTCATTCAGGGCATGCTCGTTGAGGCCAATCAGGGCCTCTATAACGGCGCGGGCAGCATCGCACTGGTCTCGACCAATGGCACCATCGTGGGCTATTCGGGCAACGCGCAAAGCCCCGGCAAGCCGGCAGGCCAGTTCTTTAATGCAGACACTGCCCAACAGCTGATCAGTGGCAGCGACCGCTCGATCATGACCACCGCTGGTGATGATCTAAGCCTGCAACTGCCGGTCACCATCGGCGATCAGGCGCGCTGGCAGCTGATGCTGCGGGTGCCCAAAAGCGCGGTCTATGCCGATTTTAAGGCGCTGCAGCAGGAACTTGCCGACCAGCAACGCCAGGCGTTGCTGGCCATGACGCTGGTGGGCATTTTGATCAGCGCGCTGGGCCTTGGGGCGATCTGGATGGTCGGTCGTCGCATTGCCCGTCCGCTGAAGTTTCTGGCCGAGCGCATGCGCCAGATTGCCAACGGGGACGGGGATCTGACCCAGCGCCTGCCGGTGATGGGGCGTGACGAGCCGGCACAGCTGGCAGAGGCCTTCAACAGTTTTGTCGATCGGATGGAAACGGTGCTGATCGATATTCGTGACTCAAGCCATTCGGTACAGCTGGCGGCGGCCGAAATCTCCTCGGGCAGCCATGATCTCTCCCGGCGCACCGAGAATACGGCCGCCAACCTGGAAGAGTCGGCCGCGGCCATGGAGCAGCTGACCAGCACGGTCGAACATTCGGCCACCTCCACGAAGGAGGCCAACGGTCTGGCCCATGAAGCGGCCTCGATGGCCCGCGGCGGCGGTAAGCAGATGAGCAGCGTGGTCGCCACCATGTCGCGCATTCGCGAGACGTCCGGCAAGATCGAATCGATTGTCGATGTCATTGAGGGCATCGCCTTCCAGACCAACCTGCTGGCGCTGAATGCCTCGGTCGAGGCGGCGCGTGCCGGCGAGCACGGCCGCGGCTTTGCAGTGGTGGCGCAGGAAGTGCGCAACCTTGCCAACCGCAGTGCCCAGGCTGCGACCGACATCAAAACGCTGATCACCACCTCAAGCCATGAGACGGTCAGCGGTGCGGAGCTGGTCAATGCTGCCAGCCAGGCGATGGGCGAGATCGTAGAGCGGGTGGGGCGGGTCAGCACGGTGATCGAGGAGCTCAGTCGTGCCACCAGCGAGCAGTCCACCGGCATCGGCCAGGTCAATCAGGCGATCACCCAGCTTGATGACATGACCCAGCAAAATGCCGCGCTGGTCGAGCAGTCAGCTGCCGCTGCCGAGTCGCTCAGCCAGCAGGCGCAGCGGCTGTCCACCACGGTGGGTGCCTTCAGGCTGAGCGGGCACAGCGTGTCCTGATCCGAGCTGCACTGTCCTTTCAGCCCCCGTCACGATGCGACCGTGGCGGGGGCTTTTCATTGTCGGGGCTTTTCATGGCAGTAGCCGTCTGTCGCAGCGCTTAAATTATCTGCCACCCTGGTCGAGTTTGATCAAGATCAATTTTTTCGGGCCGTTATAGCTTTCAGACACGAACGGTGACGCGGTTGTCATCATCTGTCGGACCGACATACCCAAAGGGGTTTTTATCAGCCACTGAGAGCCATGGTGACGCATCATGATGCAGTTCAGATCCATTCGTAATTTTGTCACCGTGACTGCAGGCGCCTGTCTGCTGGCGGTGGTGGTCGTGCTGGTGCTGTATTCGTTGATGACCATGACTCGAACCCAGCAACAAACGGCCAGCCGCACCGAGGCGCAGCTCAGCGAGTCCATTCAGGCGCGTCTACAGGCGCTTGGAGAAGCTCAGGCCAGCGATATCAGTGCCCGCCTTGGCAATGCCCTGAAAACGGCCACGGAACTTGCCAATACCAACGCCATGATGGCGCGCTCAAATACGGGCGAGGCGCTGCTGCCGATCGACCGTCAGGTGATGTCCAATATCGTGCGCCAGCGCGTGATCAACAATCCTGACCTGCTGGATGCCTTCGTGGGCTGGGAGCCCAACGCCTTTGATCGTGACGCCGATTATCAGGGCCAGACCGCACTGGGCTACGGCGAGGATGGCCGCTTCATGCCCTGGTGGTATCGCACCGAAAGCGGCAGCATCGAGGTCCTGGGGCTGGGCAAGGGCATGGAAAGCGACAGGGTAATGGATAGCGGTATCCGCGAGGGTGAATACTATCTGTGCACCCGCGAGACCGGACGTGCCTGTGTCACCGACCCGCATCCTTATGATTACAACGGCAAGACCATTCTGGTCACCTCGTTTAACGTGCCGATCATGGTGAATGGCGCTTTTCGTGGCAGTGCCGGTGTGGATCTGTCGCTGGATTTCATTCAGAGCATCCTTGTTGATGCCAACAAGGGCCTTTATCAGGGCACGGGCAGTATTGCCCTCGTGTCGGATGCCGGCACGATCGTTGGATATTCAGGCGATGCCGCAAGCCCCGGCAAGCCGGCCGGCCAGTTCTTTAATGCAGACACTGCCCAGCAGCTGGTCAGTGGCGGTGACCGCTCGATCATGACCACTGTCGGGGATGACCTGACCCTGCAACTGCCGGTCAATATTGGCGATAACACCCGGTGGCAATTGATGCTGCGAGTACCCAAAAGCGCCGTGTATGCCGACTTCAATGCCTTGCAAAACGAGCTGGCTGCTCAACAGCGCAGCGCACTGGTGACCATGTCGCTGGTCGGTCTTCTGGTCAGTGCGCTGGGGCTGGCAGCGATCTGGATGGTCGGCCGTCGCATTGCCCGTCCGTTGAAGACCATGGCCGAGCGCATGCGCCAGATTGCCAACGGGGACGGGGATCTGACCCAGCGTCTGCCGGTGATGGGACGCGATGAGCCGGCGCAGCTGGCCGAAGCCTTCAACAGCTTTGTCGATCGCATGGAAACCGTTTTGATCGACATTCGTGACTCGAGCCACTCGGTACAGCTCGCGGCGGCCGAAATCTCCGCCGGCGGCCATGACCTGTCCCGACGTACCGAAACCACGGCCGCCAACCTGGAAGAGTCCGCAGCCGCGATGGAAGAGCTGACCAGTACCGTGGAGTACTCGGCCACGTCAACGAAAGAAGCCAACGGTCTGGCCCATGAAGCGGCCACCATGGCCCGCAGCGGTGGTGATCAGATGCAGCGTGTGGTCGCGACCATGGCCCGCATCCGGGAGACGTCCGGAAAAATCGAATCGATTGTCGATGTGATCGACGGGATCGCGTTTCAGACCAACCTGCTGGCGCTGAATGCTTCGGTTGAGGCCGCGAGGGCTGGTGAACAGGGCCGTGGTTTTGCGGTGGTGGCACAGGAGGTCAGAAATCTGGCCAACCGCAGTGCTCAGGCCGCCACGGACATCAAGTCGCTGATCACCACCTCCAGCAGCGAAACCACCAGCGGCGCCGAGCTTGTCAGCACCACCAGCCATGCGATGGGTGAGATTGTCGAGCGGGTCGGTCGGGTCAGCACGGTCATCGAGGAGCTCAGCCGTGCCACCAACGAGCAGTCCACCGGCATCGGTCAGGTCAATCAGGCGATTACCCAGCTTGATGACATGACCCAGCAAAACGCTGCGCTGGTCGAGGAGTCAGCCGCGGCGGCCGAATCGCTCAGCCAGCAGGCCCAGCGCCTGGCCACCACGGTCGGTGCCTTCCGGCTGAGTCATTGACCCTGGGATGTCATTCGATCAGAAGGCCACACTTGTGTGTGGCCTTTTTTATTGAGGGCGAGGCACTTTTTGTTGAGGGCGAGGCACTTTTTGTTGAGGGCGAGGCACTGGGCTTGAGGAAGGCGCGTACGTGCAGTGACGCCCGCGGGCGCAATGTCTAGAATAGGCCCACTTACCCATTGCAAATGCGACCCATTGTCAGGGAGTTTTCCAACGTGTCCAGCAAGTTTGCTACCACCGAAGTCCTGAGCGTTCATCACTGGAACGATTCGCTGTTCAGCTTTCGTACCACTCGAGAGGACAGCCTGCGCTTTAAAAACGGCCAGTTCGTGATGATCGGGCTTGAGGCCGACGGCAAGCCGCTGACGCGTGCCTATTCGATCGCCAGCCCCAACTGGGAAGAGCATCTGGAGTTTTTCTCGATCAAGGTGCAGGACGGCCCGCTGACCTCAAGACTTCAGCACCTCAAGGTTGGCGATTCGCTGCTGGTCAGCCGCAAGCCGACCGGTACGCTGGTGCTTGATGATCTCAAGGAAGGGCGTCATCTCTACATGCTCTCCACCGGCACGGGCCTTGCGCCGTTTTTGAGCCTGATTCAGGACCCGGAAGTCTACGAGCGCTTTGACAAGGTCATTTTGATCCATGGCGTGCGCACCGTCAGTGAACTGGCCTATCAGGAGTTCATCACCCGTGATCTGCCCAACCACGAGCTGCTGGGCGAGGAGATCAGCGAGAAACTGATCTACTACCCGACCGTGACGCGTGAGGAGTTCCATACCATGGGGCGTCTGACCGATCACATCCGCTCCGGCAGGCTGGCCGCCGATATCGGTCTGCCGCAAATGACCCCCGAACATGACCGCGCCATGATCTGTGGCAGCCCGGCCATGCTCGAGGAGAGCAGTCAGGTGCTCAATGAGCTGGGCTTTACCATCTCACCGCGCATGGGCGAGCCGGGCGACTACGTGATCGAACGCGCTTTCGTCGAGAAATGAAACCGGGGTCGAGAAATAGAGCCTGGGTCGATAATCAGAACCGTGGGCAAGCATTAGAACCAAGGCCGAGAAAGCGTGCCGGCATTAATAAGTCGTATCGGTTCATGAACCACAAGGCGTCGGGCTTCGGGTCCGGCGTTTTTTTGTGTCCTGAAAACCGACAGGACGCGTCTTTTGGTGTATTCGATAAAAACGAATGAAAAGCGGCAATTATTGCGCTTCACCTTCAATTAAATGGGCGTGTAAAGTGGCGCTATTCCGTCCTCCTGCCCCACTTTCAAGGATAAAAGCATGTCGAAAGCACTGATTCTAAAATCCAGCATTCTTGGCGAGCACTCCCAGTCCAGCCAGCTGGCTGACTATCTGGGCGATCGGTTTGAAAGTCGTCACGGGGCCGGCAGCATCACGGTCCGCGATCTGGCCAACACGCCTGTCGAGGTGCTGGACGCCGAACTGATGGCCGCCCTGCGCGGCAGCGTGGCCGAACCGACACCGGCCCAGCAGGAAGCTCTGGCGCTTTCGGACACGCTGGTCGATGAGCTCAAAAGCCACGACACCATCGTCGTGACGGCCCCGATGTATAACTTCAACATCCCGACTCAGCTCAAGACCTGGTGTGATTTCGTGGCACGTGCCGGTGTCACGTTCCGCTATACCGAGCAGGGGCCTGAAGGGTTCATCACCGGCAAGCGCGTGATCGTGCTGACCACGCGTGGCGGCCTGCACCGCGATACCGATCATGATCTGGTCACGCCCTACCTGCGTACCTTCCTGGGCTTTCTGGGCATGACCGATATCGAGTTCGTCTATGCCGAGGGGCTGGGAATGGGCGAAGAAGCGGTCAGCACCGCTCAGGCGTCTGCCCGCGCCGAGATCGACGCGCTGTCGCTGTAAACGCGCTCCCGGACACAAAAAAACCCGCCGATCGGCGGGTTTTTTGATATCCATAGCACTTTGATATCCGTAGTGTTCCGGGGCGCTGGTTCAGACCGCGTCCTGGCCGGTTTCGCCGGTACGGATACGGATGACCTGCTCGAGCGGGGCCACAAAGATCTTGCCGTCACCGATCTTGCCGGTGTTGGCCACCGAGGTAATGGCTTCGATGATCTGATCGACCATGGCATCGTCCACGGCCACCTCGATCTTGACCTTGGGCAGGAAGTCGACCACGTACTCGGCGCCGCGATAAAGCTCGGTGTGGCCTTTCTGACGACCGAAGCCCTTGACCTCTGTCACGGTTATCCCCTGAACGCCAACCTCGGAGAGTGACTCGCGTACGTCATCGAGCTTGAAGGGTTTGATGATGGCAGATACCAGTTTCATCTTTCGTGTCCTCACCTGATCGTCATGGAGTGGGTAGGGCCGCTGCCCTGTGATTCAAGCATACAGTGCCGCTTACCGGTTGAAAAAACATGATTGCCGCCAAAGGTCGGGCGTCGTGTCATGCCGGCATGAATGCTGCGGTCATACATCATGGCCTGGTGCATGAAAAGGGCACCCTTGCCGGGTGCCCGAAACAGTGCGGATCGGACAGGCAATTGCCTAGCGCTTGCCGCCGGTGAACTCAGGATAGGCTTCCAGTCCGCATTCAGCGACATCCACGCCTTCATACTCTTCTTCTGCACTGACGCGTACCCCCATGATGGCCTTGATCGCCAGCCATACGACAAGGCTTGCCACGAACGTCCAGATGAAGATGGTCGCCATGCCCAGAAGCTGAGCGCCAAAGCCTGCATCCCCATCGGTCAGCGGGACGGCCAGAAGGCCCCAGATGCCGACAACGCCATGCACTGAAATGGCGCCGACCGGATCGTCGATGCGCAGCTTGTCCAGCGCCACGATGGCAAACACGACCAGCACACCGCCCACGGCACCCACGAGGGTGGCGGCCAGAATGCTCGGTGCCGAAGGGCCGGCCGTGATGGCGACAAGACCTGCCAGCGCGCCGTTGAGGCCCATGGTGAGATCGGCCTTGCGAAACCACAGTCGCGCCAGAATCAGGGCAGCGATCACGCCACCGCAGGCGGCGGCATTGGTGTTGGCAAACACCTGAGCCACGGCATTGGCACTGCTGATGTCGGAGAGCTTGAGCTCCGAGCCACCGTTAAAGCCCAGCCAGCCCAGCCACAGGATAAAGGTGCCCAGCGTGGCCATCGGCATATTGGCGCCGGGGATGGCATTGATGGCGCCATTCTTGCCGTACTTGCCCTGACGCGGGCCCAGTACCAGCACGCCAGCCAGTGCCGCGGCCGCACCGCACAGGTGCACGATGCCGGAACCGGCGTAATCGCTGAAGCCTGCCGCATCCAGAAAACCACCGCCCCAGGACCAGTAGGCCTGAATCGGATAGATCAGACCGGTCATGAACACGGCAAACAAAAGAAAGGACCAGAGCTTCATGCGCTCGGCCACGGCGCCGGAAACGATCGACATGGCCGTGGCCACGAACACGACCTGAAAGAAGAAGTCCGAGCGGGCGGCGTAATAGGTATCGCCACCGCTTGAAAGCACGTCATCCATGCTGTGCTCGGCGCCGATCAGAAAGCCGAAGTCGGGCAGAACGCTGCCGCCATCGCCCAGATAAACAATGTGATAGCCGACCAGCATGTACATGGTGCAGGCAATGGCAAACAGCGCCATGTTCTTGGTCAGGATCTCGGTGGTGTTCTTGGCCCGTACCAGGCCCGCTTCCAGCATCGAGAAGCCGGCGGCCATCCAGAGCACCAGCGCCCCGCAGATCAGAAAATAAAAGGTATCAAGTGCGTACTGCACTTCTACAAGTTCGTTCATGTGATTATATCCTTGCAGCCGGAGTCTGGACGGCGTCAGTGCCACGTTCGCCGGTACGAATGCAGATGACATCTGTCGATGTCACGAAAGGCTTCTCACTCATCCTCCGATGGCCGTTGCCCGAGGCGCTGTGAACGGCCGGGAGGGCGCGCACGTTGCAAGGCACAAAAGATGCGTTGCAGGGCACCAGGGACTGGGTCATGGTCGTGATGAGTGTCATGTGTTATCTCCCCTGATCAGGCTGACCGACGCCCTGCCATTACATGGCAGGCAATGTGCCATCACGGCGCGAGTGCTTTAAAAACAATCGTTTATTGAAGAATGAACAGCTCGTAAAATCATGTAAGCACCATAACTGCGCATCAATGGCCTTCATATGCACTAAAATGACCTGATGAGTACGCGGTAATGCGCGCTTTTGGTGCGTTGCGGTTTTTAGGCGTTCCGGCGTCATGTTGCGTATCCTGTAGGCAGGTATTGTTGGCAGGCATCCTGGGTGTGATGCGGCCGACCCTCTCTTTCAGGGAATACAGACAACATCAGAGGAAGGGCAGACATGGCAAAGCACGATATTTTTGGACGACTGGCGCAGCAGGTCGGCGAGCGTCTGCAGGACGTCTCCCGCGGGCCCGAGGAAATCCAGCGTACGGTACAAAGCGCCATGCGCAGCGCCTTTGATCGCATGGAGCTGGTCTCGCGCGAAGATTTCGACGTCATGATGGAGGTGCTTCAGCGCACCCGTTCGCGCGTGGAAGCGCTGGAAAAGCAGGTCACCCGTCTGGAAGCCGCCCTCGATGAGCGTGACGGCAAGTCGGCCACCGACGTCGCACCTTCTGCCATGAGTGCCGCTGCCACTCCGGGTGGTGCCAGCACGACCGCCGAGGCCGAGCGTCTGGCCGGTGAGCATGATGCCCCGGCCGCCGCCGTCGGCACCGGCAGCCATGCCACCGATCGCGCAGGCAGTGCCTCGGACGCCGCCAAACCCGCCAGCGCCGCGGCCTCAAAGGCGGCCGGCAAGACGACTCGCGGCAGCGGCAAGCGGGCCTCCGGTTCTGATGACCAAAGCGGGCAGGGCACCGCGGACTGACCCCGCCTGACCCTTCTCGCACTGACAGCACCGCCTTTTGGCGGTGCTGTTGTTTTGGGTAATGCTGTTGTTCTGGCAATGCTGTTGTTTTGATAATGCTTTTTTGTCGAATCGCGCATGAGCAGACGGCTGCGCCGTATTGACACGAAAGCTCGACGTTTCGCCTGCAAATGAAGTAAAACCCTCCCCCTGCGATTTACCTTAAGGCCCGAGACAGCGTGTCGGGCATTGTCATGGTGCGTGCCAGCGGTTGCTATGGTTGCCCCGAGGCTGCCCGACCAGCAGGGCGCGTACGCATCAGGAGTGGTTTACATGTCTCATGCCAACGGGCAGACGCTGCCCGAACTGACCCTGCGCGGCATCGTGCTGGGTGCCCTGATTACCGTGGTGTTTACCGCCTCCAACGTCTATCTCGGTCTCAAGGTCGGGCTGACCTTTGCCTCTTCGATTCCGGCAGCGGTGATCTCCATGGCGGTGCTGCGCTACTGTCGCAACGCCAATATTCTTGAAAACAACATGGTACAGACCCAGGCCTCGGCCGCCGGGACGCTGTCGGCGATCATTTTTGTACTGCCCGGGCTTTTAATGATCGGTTTCTGGGCGGGCTTTCCGTTCTGGCAGGCCTTTTCGATCTGCGCCATCGGCGGCATTCTGGGCGTGCTCTATACCATTCCGCTGCGTCGGGTCATGGTGGTGCAGAGCTCGCTGCCCTATCCGGAAGGGGTGGCCGCTGCCGAGATTCTCAAGGTGGGCAAGAGGACAACCGGAGGCGACGGTACCCAGCGCCAGAGCACCGGCGCCGGAGACATTGCCCTGGGGGGCGTGGTGGCCGCGCTCTTTACGCTGCTGGCCAGCGGCTTTCGGGTGCTCGCCGACGGCATCAGCCTGTGGTTCAGCGCTGGACGCGCCGCCTTTCAGCTCTCAACCGGTTTTTCGCTGGCATTGGTCGGGGCGGGCTATCTGGTCGGAATCGTCGGCGGCATGGCGCTTTTGATCGGGCTGCTGATCGCCTGGGGGGTGGCGGTGCCCTGGCTGACGCTGACCCACGCTCAGGGCCCCGGGCAGTCGCTGAGTGAACTGGGCATGTCACTGTGGTCCAGCGACGTGCGCTTCATGGGTGCCGGCACGATCGCGATTGCCGCGCTCTGGACGCTGGGCACGCTGTCGAAATCGCTGGTTCAGGGGATGCGCCACGCACTGGCCGGCTCTGCCAGAGCGGACAACAGTGTCATCGAGCGTACCGACCGTGATCTGCCGGGGGCGTGGATTCTGGGGCTTGCCGGCGTATTGCTGATTGCGCTGGTGGCCGTCTTTGCCGTCTTCATTCAGTCCAATGCGCCGGAGCTGTCATCGCTGGCCTTCTGGTCGCTGGTGATCGGCTGCGTGCTTTTTGCCTTTGTCTTCGGTTTTCTGATCGCCGCAGCCTGCGGCTACATGGCGGGGCTGGTCGGCTCTTCCAGCAGTCCCATCTCCGGTATCGGCATCATTGCGGTCATCCTGGTCTCGCTTCTGATTCTCGCGCTGTCCGGCATCAGCACCGACATCGCCGGTGCCGCCGGCGGTCAGCTGGCGGTGGGGCTGGCGCTCTTTACCACTTCGGTGATTCTGGCCATCGCTGCGATCTCCAACGATAACCTGCAGGATCTCAAGACCGGCTACCTGGTCGGCGCCACGCCCTGGCGTCAGCAGCTGGTGCTGATCATCGGCTGTGTGGTGGGGGCACTGATCATCCCGCCGGTACTGACGCTGTTATACAACGCCTATGGCTTTACCGGGGCCCTGCCGCGCGAGGGCATGGACCCCGCCCAGGCGCTGGCCGCCCCGCAGGCCACGCTGATGTCGCAGATTGCCAGCGGCATCTTCAACCATGATCTTAATACCCACATGCTGCTGATCGGCGTGGCGCTGGGCGCGGTACTGATCGGCATTGATGAGTTGCTGCGCCGCCGCGATGGCGTGGCAAGGCTGCCGGTACTGGCAGTGGGGCTGGGCATCTACCTGCCACCGAGTGTGAACATGCCGCTGGTGATCGGCGCGCTTTTGTCCTGGTGCGTGGCCCGTCGTCTGGCACGGACCGATGATTCCCGGCGCGAACACTCGCAGCAGCGCGGTGTACTGCTCGCCTCGGGGCTGATCGTGGGTGAAAGTCTGATGGGCGTATTGATGGCCGGTGTGATCGGCTTTACCGGCAGTAACGCGCCGCTGGCGCTGGTGGGCAGCGATTTTGCCCCGACCGCCCATTGGCTGGGCCTCGGGGTGTTTGTCGCCGTGTGTCTGGCCTTTTATCAGCGCATTACGGCAGCGCGCGCATAAAGGCTGTGCCGTTGAGGACCGTGCCCCGCCATTGAGCGGGGCGCGGTCGTTTTGAGCACTGTGTCAGACACGGCGGCTTATCGCAGCCTTATCGATTCAGGACAGGGCCATGAGACTTCCGGATCATGCCCGGGTCGTTCGTCCGCTATCCTTTGTGAACCCTGTTTGATCAAACGCCCCTGATCCAACGTATTCGACCCAAAACGTCATCGACCAAAAGAGTTCCGAGCCATGTTCCATCTGGTTGCTGCCCTGCCCTGGGGCATTGTCGTGCTTCGTTATTTATTGCCGCTGACGGCGCCGCTCTGGATCAAGCTTGCCCTGGCGCTGGTGCTGCTGATCGTGGCCGAACAGCATCTGATCAGCCGCTGGATTACCGGGTCAATCTTTTCCCCTGAAACACCACGCCCGCTGTCGATGACCCTGAATGCCCTGTTTGGCGCGCTGATTCTGCTGGCGGTCTTTCAGCTGCTGATGGATTTGGTCATGCTCATCACCATGCTGGTTAAGCAGCAGCGTATGGCCGCGCCCCCCATGGCACGTTATCTGATCGGCCTGCTGGCGCTGGGTCTGGGGATCTGGGGCGTTCAACAGGCTGCCCGCGTGCCGCCGGTCAAGGATATCGAGGTGGCGATCCCGGGCCTTGCCCCGGCGTTTGAGGGCTATCAAATCGTGCAGCTCACCGATCTTCACATCAGTGGACTTTTTCCAGAGACCTGGGCCCGCGCCGTGGTCGAACGCACCAATGCGCTGAACGTCGATGCCATCCTGATCACGGGAGATCTGATGGACGGCACGCTTGAAAATCGCCGTGACGATGTCGCACCGCTGGCCGGGCTTCATGCTGTCGATGGCGTGTTCGTGATCCCCGGTAACCACGAATACTATTTCGGCTACGAGCCGTGGATGCAGCACTACGTCTCACTGGGTATGCAACGGCTGTCCAATTCGCATGCCTTTATCGAGCGTGACGGTGCGCGCCTGGCCATCGCCGGCGTTACGGACCCGGCTGGCCCGAGCCGCGGCCTGCCGGGCCCGGATGTGGCGGCAGCCGTTGAGGGCATTCCCGCCGAGGTGCCGATCATCCTGCTCGATCATCAGCCCAAAAATGCCCGGGGCGCGGCGCGTGAAGGCGTGGCCCTGCAGCTTTCGGGACACACCCATGGCGGCATGATCATCGGCATGGACCGGATCGTGGCACGTGCCAACAACGGGTTCGTATCGGGACGCTATAACGTGGACGGCATGACGCTTTACGTCAGCAATGGCACGGCACTGTGGATGGGCTTTGCCCTGCGTCTGGGCAAGCCTTCGGAGCTGACCCGCATCACCCTGCGCCGTGAGTGAGGGCTCGCTCTTCCTCGTCAGGGGCGGTGGCGGGCACGCCTGGGTGATCGGTGCGGTTCAGCCACTGGTAATAGGGCCGCATCGGTTTCACAATGATGTTCTGATGTAGCGCCGAAACCCGCATGACAGGCACGCCTGCCATGCTCCCTGAGGTTCCCGCCGTTGCCCGATGGGTCGATGACTGACCCGCCACATGCGGATGCCGACCTGCCGGAACCCTGCTGATGGACCAGGCCCGCGAGGCGATTGATAGCCGCCTCAATGCGGCGATGTTGTGGAGACTTCAATGACGACCTATCGCCAGACCCTTGATCACCCCATCCTTGAGAGACAGCCTGCCGATACCGCCGAGCGCGAACAGTTCATTGCCCGGCTCGAGGCGATTGCGGGTCGGGCCTTTGTGCTCAGCGATGAGGTCATTACCCGGCGCTATCGCACCGGTTTTCGCTTTGGCACCGGTCGCGCGCTGGCCGTCGTGCGACCGGGCAGCCTTATGGAACAGTGGCAGGTGCTGAAGGCCTGTATGGCAACCGATCGCATCGTGATCACTCAGGCCGCCAATACCGGCCTGACCGGCGGCTCCACACCGGATGGCGACGACTACGACCGCGAGATCGTGATTGTCAGCACGCTGCGGATGAACATCATCCAGCCCATCGATGACGGCCGTCAGGTGATCTGCCTGCCCGGCGCCACGCTGGATCAGCTCGAAAAGACGCTGGCCCCCATGGGGCGCGAGCCACACTCGGTGATCGGCTCTTCATGTATCGGTGCCTCGGTGTTTGGCGGCGTGTGCAACAACTCCGGCGGCTCGCTGATCAAGCGGGGACCTGCCTATACCGAAATGGCGCTCTATGCGCGCATGAGCGAGGCGGGCGAGCTCGAACTGGTCAACCATCTGGGCGTGCGGCTCGGCGACGATCCGGACACCATCCTTGAGCGTCTGCAGCGTGGGGATTACCGCGAATCCGACATCGACAAGAGCGATGCCGCGGCATCTGATCCGGACTATCACCACCACGTTCGTGACATCGAGGCCGATACCCCGGCACGCTTCAATGCCGATCCGCGTCGGCTGCATGAGGCGGCCGGTTCGGCCGGTCGGCTGATGGTGTTTGCCTTGCGCCTGGACACCTTCGAGCAGGAGAAAAACCCGAAGGTGTTCTACATCGGTACCAACACGCCCGCAGAGCTGACCGAACTGCGTCGGCAGATATTGTCTGATTTCGAGACGCTGCCGATTGCCGGGGAGTACATGCATCGCGACGCCTATGACATCGCCAAACAGTATGGCAAGGACACCTTCCTCACCATTGAAAAGCTGGGTACCCATCGACTACCGGCGCTGTGGGATCGCAAGAACCGTATCGATGACGTCTGCAATCGGCTGCGCTTTCTGCCGGACTATGTCACCGACCGCGTATTGCAAACGCTTGGCCGGCTTTTCCCCGATCATCTGCCAAAGCGCATGAACGACTATCGCGACCGCTTCGAGCATCACCTGCTGCTCAAGGTCGGCGAGGAGAACGTCGCGCGTACCCGCGCTTTGCTCGATGCGCACTTCGCCATGCGCGAGGGCGAATATTTCGAGTGCAGTGATGACGAAGGCAAAAAGGCCTTCCTGCATCGATTTGCTGCTGCCGGCGCCGCCGGGCGCTATCGCATCATTCATGGGGATGAAGTCGAGGACATCGTAGCGCTTGATGTGGCGTTAAAGCGCAACGAGCGCGACTGGCTGGAGGTCCTGCCTGATGACGTCAATGCCCGGATGATCCACAAGCTCTATTACGGCCACTTCTTCTGTCACGTGATGCACCAGGACTACATCGTCAAAAAGGGCACCGACTGTCTGGCGCTTGAGCACCGCATGTGGGCACTGCTGGATGCGCGCGGCGCCGAATACCCGGCCGAACACAATGTGGGCCATCTCTATCACGCCAAACCGGCTCTGCGGGCGTTCTACAAGCAGCTTGATCCGTGCAACTGCTTCAACCTAGGCATCGGCCAGACCAGCAAGCAGCGCCACTGGGGCGAGCATAAGGGGACAGAGACCACCTCGACGTCCTGATGGCCGTTTCGGTTAAAGTCTCGGCAGGGCACAGCCGATGCTAAAGGGATGTCTAATGCATGCCGCGGGAGGCGGCGTGCTGATCCCATTCTGGAGCCCTGCATGCTTGCGATCATTCCCACCCGTGCCAGCGTCGGGCTGGCAGCGCCTGAAGTCGTGGTCGAGGTGCATCTCTCCAACGGACTGCCGGGGCTTGCCATCGTTGGGCTGCCCGAGGCGGCCGTAAAGGAAAGTCGTGAACGGGTGCGCAGTGCGCTGATCAACGCCGGCTTTGAGTTCCCCGCCAAACGCATCACCCTCAACCTGGCCCCGGCCGATCTGCCCAAGGAGGGCGGGCGTTTTGACCTGCCGATTGCGCTGGGCATTCTGGTCGCCTCCGGACAGATCCCGCAGGAGGCGGTGGGCAACCTGGAGTGCGTGGGCGAGCTGGCCCTCGATGGTCAGTTGCGCGCCGTGACCGGCGTGTTGCCGGCGGCACTGGCAGTAGCCGATGCCGGGCGTCAGCTGTTATTGCCAACGGCCAATGCCGATGAGGCCGCACTGGCCGGCGATCTGGAAGTGCTGCCGGTGTCCAGCCTGCTGGAAGTGGTGGCGCATCTGACCGGCGAGCGGCGCATCACGCCACATCAGCTGGCTGAGCCGCCCGCCGCCACCGTCGCCGCGGCAGATCTGTGTGACGTACGCGGCCAGCATCAGGCGCGCCGCGCGCTGGAAGTCGCCGCGGCCGGAGGCCACAATCTGCTTTTCGCAGGTCCGCCAGGCACCGGCAAGACCATGCTGGCCAGTCGGCTGGCCAGCATTTTGCCGCCGTTGACCGAGAGCGAGAGTCTGGAAGTGGCGGCCATTCGCTCGGTGTGCGGGCTTGATATCCTCGAGCGCTGGGGTCAGCGCCCGTTTCGCGCCCCGCATCACGGGGCCAGCCCTGCCGCTCTGGTGGGTGGCGGCTGTCATTTTCAATAATTATTGCGACTAAACAATAATTGCTGCGACAATCTCTATGTTGAGTTTACATAGAGTGCGCCTTGGTGACCGTTTCTCTCAAACAATGCAGAACTTTTAGCTTCCCGGATGGCACTCTTAAAGACGAGGCAGAGTGCTTGGTCGTTTGGTGGTATGGGCCTATCTTCAAGAATAATCGCTCACGCAGCGTCCCTAAAATCCATGTCTTCTTAAGAACCATTGACCATAAGAATAACTTAGGAAACGTGGTGAGACGTGAGACGGTCTTAACGCATCTAGGACTGTTGAGAATTGGGTCTGTCTGGGAAAAGGGGGTATCCAACTCCCGCATCGTGTTTGATGAGAAAACATTTTCCGTTTCGTTCTCCCTGGGCGGCTGGCGAATTGTCTCCCTGGACGACCTGCTCAAAGAAGGGCGCAGCCTCTATACCTCCTTTCATAATTCAAACTACTTGCCTCTGGACAGAAAGCACAGATCGTACCTGATTGAATTTGACCTCCCGGATGGCAAACATCTGCTCATCCCTTGCATAGAGTTTTTTGCACGCTGTTACGGCCGATCTTCTGAAATCAAGCGTGTACTTGCCACTTACCCTTGGAATGAAATAAAAGAGCGGCTTTATCGACCGCTCAATGCGCCCGTGCCCCCAGGCACATGGCCCGTCAAATTTACTCATCGTGTTCATAAGCACGATGCTATTTTGCTCGCTCACATGCTGTACGATCCGTATGCGGAGCGTGCTGCAAAAAATATTTATGCGCAAATTGAAGCCAGTTTTTCTCCGGACAAGATGCTATTAGAGGTCACTCCATGGTTTCAGGGGAGCGGCGAAATTTCCGTATCTGGCATTCCAGTTGATGATGGCAACACATTTCTGGGTTTACAGATATTGGGCTGTTCACAGCCCGACGGTGCCATAATCCACCGCGAAAGAGAGAAATCAACGCCGATACCAGCCACCGATGGCGACAACGCCCCCTCTCGGTTCCCCTATCATCAGCTTCAAGATACCCCCGATGTCATTGACCTTACAGATGATGACGAACCCGACCATGGTTCTTCTTGGCTGGACCTTGCCGAGGACGAATTCGTTATTTTAGGCAAGCCTCGCGCCGTTCTGGATAAACGATATGCTCGAAAAAATGTGCCCGATATACGAGGCATACCCGTTCCTGGTGACGAAACCATTTTTTCCACCGGGGAGCCCCATGGATCAGGAAAAAGAGTAGGACAAGCGTCTATTCATGCTCCTGTTACACTGGAGTCGCAGGGCTTTCTACGTGATATATGGAATGCGCTTCTCTATTTACAATCGGCCTGTCCCGCAACAATTCGTGACGTTAGCTGGTTTACCTTTGAAGATGGTTTCAGCACTGCCCCAGACCCTCGATTGATCAGTCTTGAACCTTTCGGAATAGATGATAATGTGGAAACAGCAGTGGCCAACTGGGTCTACATGGATACTCAGACCAAAGTGCCTCGCGGGATACTTGTCATTAAAGTGCATGTGTTGGATCAAACGCTCTATCTCATGGAACTCCAACGTCGCCTTCCCAAGCCCAGAGCTGACGGTAGTGACCAAGCATCCAAACCTTCTTCCTATAAAGGATTAGTCTTCACTCTAAACCATCAAGGCAACTTTGAGCATTGGCTGCGCCAAGTGCTGTCTAGCGTGCGGCACGTTCAAGGGGTCGTCCAAAAATTGGCGGGGCACTGTCCAGGGTTCGCAGATACTTTTAAGCACCCTAAATCCAAAAATGAACAGATACCCTGCGAGGCCTCAGTGATGAATGCTTTTAGCAAGATCGGTATTGGGCGCGGTGACTTGGCGTAGATGCTATGTGCCACCCTGGCTGGCGATGGCCGTATTGTCGGTAAGATCATCCTTCATGCAAACCAGGCGAAAGGTGTTCTTCTGACGAAGAGCCAAACTGCTACCCCTTCACTGGCAGGCGAGGATCTTTGCTGCGGTGGGCGAAGTGTTCATTTGAATCACGGCAAAAAGGCGGCTGGAATCGCGATCTCTGATGGCAAACCGGAAGCAGCGACAAACGCTGCGGCGATGCTGAATTCCTTTTTACTGACCGTGAAAAGATAGGTAATCACCTCTTCGCGATCGGAAGTGAGTAACCGCGAGGACATGCCTACCAGGTACCCAATCAAATTGAGGCACAGAGCCGCGCCCGCAATCACAAACGCATACCAGCCATAGCCAATGATCGTGGAGGCATTCGGCCCAACCACGACGAGCAGGATCAGCAGAGACAGCCATCACAAACCAGACAAGGTGTGCCGCGACAAAATAAATGAATCTGCTCATGGTGGCTTTGACGTTACCGGTTGAAGTGAATGGTGCTCCCAAAACAAGGTCACTTTCTGCACCGCAAGCCCAGGGCGCTGCATAGCCGTCGCTTAACCAGGCTCTAGCAGAAGCCTCAATGATTACTATCTGCCCAGCATGCCATGACTTGTTTGGGAGCTGGGGCCGCTCCTCCTGATCAAGCAGTTCAAATAGACAATGCTCAAGGGTTGAAGCTTTAGTTGCTAGAGGTTTTATAGTAACAAGAACAGATAATTCTAGAGAGGGTAATAGATGGGACATCATCATGATCATCCCCACATTGATCCTGCCTCTGGCGACCGGCGCGTCAGCATCTCAATTTGGGCCAATGGACTCTTAACCATCGCTCAAATTGTCGGTGGTATTATGGCGGGAAGCCTTTCGCTGATCGCTGATGCGTTACATAACTTTTCTGACATGGCAGCGTTGGTCATTGCCTTTGCCGCTCGTAAAATCGCCAGACGGCCTGCCGATGCGCACATGACCTTTGGCTATGGCCGCATCGAGATAGTGGCAGCACTCATCAACTACACCACCCTGATTATTGTTGGCGCCTACCTGATTTACGAAGGCGCTATGCGGATGATCAATCCTCCTGAGATAGAAGGTTGGACGATCGTTATTATTGGTGGCGTCGCGCTTGTCATCGACGCCCTCACTGCGGTGCTTACCTGGTCAATGCAAAAAGAGAGTGTCAATATCCGCGCCCTTTTTCTGCATAACTTATCGGATGCGTTTGCCTCCATTGCCGTGATTATCGGTGGATCACTTATTTTACTGTACGACATGCGCTGGGTAGACCCCGCGATTACGATAGGGATTGCACTATATATCCTTTACCTTGCTTTCTCTGAAATTGGTGGCCCTATCCGTACGTTAATGCTGGGGTCTCCCCCGGATATTGACGGTCAGTCAGTCATTGAGACCGTAAAAAATGTCGAGGGCGTCCAGAATATTCACCATGTGCATCTATGGCAGATGCAGGAAAACACGGCAGCCCTTGACTGCCACGTGGTCCTGACGGAAATAGGCTGGCATCAGATTGAATCAGTCAAGGCAGAGATCAAGGAACAGCTAAGAATGCGCTTCAATATTGCTCATTCCAGTCTGGAGTTTGAGCATAGTGACCACGCTCATCAAAATGCCAGCTTATATGGACATGAGTGACAGACTGAGGCTTGTTCTCCAGATCAGATTTTTAGAGATTGGTTTCATCCCATAGCGATTGGCCTATTTTTCAACTCGGATTTTCCATCTATGGCTGAAAAAGCTCGCCAAAATCGATAGGCCTCACAAGGCGATTTTGATGAATCCGCTATCCTCGATATTGCTTACCAGGCGGAGTTTGATCGAATGTCCGCCGACAAATAACTGACTTCTGCTGAGGTACAAACAGTGATCGACCAAAACATGACGGATGTTAGTACCAATCAGATTCGACAAACACCAACCTTTTTCGTCAATGGCGAATCTCTAGACCCCTTTGGTATGCAAGAGCTGATTGACGCCGTCGAGAGTGAAATAGAAGAGATATCAGAAGAAGAGGATGGCCAGTGATACAGCGCTGGTGGTTGATAGGTCTGGTGAGCTTGTACCCCGTGCTGGCCGAAGCCAATTGGCAAACGCATCTTTCATTACCGCCGGCTGAATCAGTATCTCCCGGATTACAGACGGCTAGAGAGCAAGGAAACATCACAACGCAAACGGGCGTTGATACCCTGACCTTTGGGCGCGATGTCGTCATTGAGACCACCCTTTATGAAGCCTTTTCAGCAGAAGAAGTCCCCACGCGTTTCGCCATCAAACTGGAAACATTGCTAAGCGAATTTATGGAGGCTCCGGTGGAGTTTTCCGCCAGTGAGCGTATCCAGTTAGTGTGGGAGGAAGACCGACGCCAGGATGGCACTCGCATTGGGCCACCGCGCCTCAATTATGTGGCTCTGCCTGATCAGGCAGAGCCTGTAGAGATCATATGGCCGGTCGCCAGAAAGGGAGGCGTAGCATTCTTTCAGGATGACATCCTGCTAGACACATTGCGATTACCGGTTCCTGGTGCCCGCTTAACGTCTCGCTTTGGGAATCGGCGACATCCTGTGTATGGAAGGGTTCGTCCTCATAATGGAATTGACCTGGCTGCGCCGACGGGAACACCGGTCATCGCCACCGCACCCGGGCGCGTATCCTTCCTGGGTCGCCAGGGAGGGTATGGGCAGGTGATCGAGGTGGAGCACGACACGGGGGCGATCAGTCGCTATACACACCTTAGCCGATTTTCCCCACAGCTAGTGGTTGGGGATTTAGTCAACGCGGGGGAGTCGCTAGGAAAGGTAGGTTCATCGGGGCTCACCACGGGCCCCAACCTGCATTACGAAGTGAGGGTCAATAACCAGCCTTTTGACCCTCTTGATCAAGGCCAACGTATCATGCTGGGCGAACAGCCGACCCAAAAGGAGTATCAGGCTTCACTTTATGAGGCAAGAGTTCGCCTGGAACAGGCTATAGGCACTGCATCCATTTATGACTTGATCTCGCTCAACCAGCAATAACCACCCGTACTCAACGGCTTTGCATGAAGTGTTGGTAATGTGAGGATATAGTTTTGTCTTTATCGAGCCTGAGCTTTTTGATCAGCTATCCATCATTGTACAGGTAACATTTATGGATGATGTTTCTCCCGTCACCATGGGAGTATTGGCAAGCCTTGCGCGGGCCTGATGACGGCCATTGGTGCGCTTCCTGTCTTGTTCACCAAAACACCCAATCGCGGTGTCCAGGATTTAGCGCTGGGGTTCGCCGCTGGTGTCATGCTAGCGGCCTCTTTTTTCTCGCTGATCATACCTTCCCTGGAAGCCTCGGAGCTGCGTTATGGAGATAGCTTTGTGCCTGCCGCCATTGTCTGTGCGGCCATCTTGCTGGGGATGGGAACGGTAGCACTACTGAACGAATTCTTGCCTCATGAGCACTTCGATCAGGGTCGAGAAGGACCGTAGGCTGCCTCACTACGCCGTATATGGTTGTTTATCATTGCGATTACGATACACAACCTGCCAGAAGGACTCGCCGTTGGCGTGTCTTTCGGCGCAGAGGGTAGCGAAGGAGGCATGCCACTTGCGAAAGAAGGCCACGCTGGGCCTTTCCATCGGATTGGTGCTCATGCTGTTTTTGGATGTCTCGCTGGTCTGACGCGTTGGAAGGAGAAAATAGTGTGGGCTCTAACCCAGGTCTTGAGCCCCTTCATGTGGGTTTTCAGTGATACAGAGCTGATGATCACTGATGACTTCAATGATTCGGCAGCTTTCCACTTTGCCTCCGGCACACTGCGAGACCATGCGTTGCAGCTCCTCACGCAGTGCAGACAGTCGTTGAAGACGAGACTCTACTTTTTTCAAATGATGTGTGGCAATGGCATCGACTTCCTGACAAGACATGTCAGGCTGATCTGACATGGCCAAAAGCTCTCGCACTGAGCCCACCGAAAAGCCAAAGTCTCGGGCATGGCGGATGAAACTCAAACGCCGAACTGTGTCATCTCCATAGCGGCGCTGCCCTCCGTCGGTTCGTGACGCATCGCGCAACAGCCCGATACGCTCGTAGTAGCGAACCGTTTCAGGTTTGCAACCAGCCCGCCTTGCCAACTCACCAATACTGATACTTTGCCCCCTTATCGACATGGTAAAACTCCTTCCGAAGAGCTTGAAGCTGTAGTTGCTACAAGGTTTATACTTCGAAACCATAGTTCATATGGGAGGGAAGATTCCATGAAAACATCAACGCAGACAGCAGAGCCTACCGTCTTGACGCTGCGTGTCGAAGGCATGGACTGCGGCGGTTGTGAGCGCAAGGTCGTGTCGGCGCTAGAGCGGCTGGACGGCATTGAGGAGGTAACGGCAAGCTCGGTCACGGGTTCGGTGAAGATTCACCATCACGATCACGCAGCCCACTCGCAAAAAGCCATTGAAAGTATTCTGAGTGAATTAGGCTACCGAATAACTTCCCATGATGGCCATAAACAGGCATCTGGCTCTTCAACTCCCTGGTGGCAAACCGCTAAAGGGCGTTTGGTCATTATCACAGGGGGGCTGCTGATAGTGGCCTTCGCACTTCGTTTGGCATGGCCTTCGTTGGGTAATGTCCCTTTCATTCTGGCTACGCTGGTCGGATTGATACCCATCGCGAAAAGTGCCTGGGGCGCACTCAAGATGCGCAACCCCTTCACCATCGAGATGCTGATGTGCATCGCGGCACTTGGTGCATTGGCTATCAACGCTGCCGCTGAAGCAGCGATGGTCGTGTTCTTGTTCGCCGTGGGGGAGCTACTTGAAGGAGTAGCCGCTTCACGGGCACGACACAGCATCTCGGCCTTGGCAAACTTGACGCCGTCAACCGCAAGACTGATGGATAATGGCAATCTGCGTGACGTTTCGGCGGAGTCACTCGAACCCGGTCAGCGCGTTCTGGTGCGGCCCGGTGATCGCGTCCCCTGTGATGGACGTATTCTGGTGGGAACGTCAGACCTGGACGAATCGCCGGTAAACGGTGAGTCCATACCCCGTTCGCGTGCGCCTGGTGATGATATTTTTGCTGGCACAGTGAATCTTGATGCCACCCTGGAGGTGGAAGTAACACGAGGCGCTGATGACAATACGATCGCACGCGTCATACGCCTGGTTGAAGAAGCTCAGGCTGCCAAGGCACCGATAGCACGCTTCATCGATCGCTTTGCTTACTACTATATGCCCGCTGTCGTATTGCTCGCCCTGCTGATGGCCATAGTGCCACCGCTGGTATCGACCATGGCATGGTCGGAGTCGATTTACCGGGCGCTAGCATTGCTATTAATCGCATGCCCCTGCGCACTGGTAATTTCCACCCCGGCCGCCATCGCCGCAGGCCTCTCGGTGGGTGCTCGGCACGGCCTGCTGATCAAAGGGGGAGCCGTTCTTGAAAAGTTAGGCAAGCTTCGCCTGGTGGCATTGGACAAGACAGGCACCCTCACTGCAGGTACCCCAAGAGTCACGGATGTGGAGTCCTGGGCTATCGAGGAAGGCGATAAAGACGTATTACGGCTTGCCGCCGCGATAGAGCGAGATTCCAGTCATCCTATCGCCACGGCTATTGTTGATCATGCCCGACAGTCGGGCATGACCTTCCCCATGGTCACCGACAGCCGCGCTCTGGCAGGGCGCGGTGTCTCAGGCCAGGTGGAGGGTCGCGAACTGAGTTTAATGACGCCTCGTCACCTCAACGAGCAGATCATGCTGGATGAAAGCATGAGCGCTCGGATTGTAGAGTTGGAAGAAGCCGGCAAGAGCCTCGCTCTTCTCGTCGAAGGCGAGCGTTTACTGGGTTTGATCGCTGTTCGCGATGAGCCACGCGAAGATGCCCTTGAAGGCCTGGCGGCGCTATCCCGTTTAGGGGTACAGGCTGTCATGCTCAGCGGTGATAATGCTCGCACTGTTGCTGCCACTGGGGACAGCCTGGGCATTGAAGCGTACGGCGAACTGATGCCTGAAGACAAGGCAGCATATGTTCGAGACTGGCAAGCGGCAGACCGTGGCCCTATCGGTAAAGTAGGCGATGGCATCAATGACGCACCGGCACTTGCGGCAGCTGATGTCGGTATCGCCATGGGTAGTGGCACGGATGTGGCGTTGGAAACTGCCGATGCAGCCTTGCTCAAAAACCGCGTTACCGGCATCGCTGAGCTGATAGACCTCTCGCGCGCCACTCTGCGCAATGTGAAAACCAATGTTGCTCTTGCGCTTGGCCTAAAAGCCATTTTTCTGGTCACGACGGCTCTGGGTATTACCGGCATGTGGATTGCGGTGATGGCCGATACCGGTGCTACTGTTCTGGTGACGTTGAACGCGATGCGACTGCTGGGTTACCGCTTTTCACCCGATACTGCGTTGCCAGGCCTGTCCCAAGGAAAAACAACGTCATGAGAACAGCGCAAAACGATAGCTCTTCACGTCGTTGGCCATGGTTCACGCTCGTTGGCGTTATGGCGTGAGCGTCCTGCTTTATAAGCGCCTTGAGTAAGGCTATGGATTCAGTCAGGCAAGAAAAAAAATATACGCTTTTGGCTGGACGAATCTCATCAATAGTCGATTGCCTTGTAGCGTTAGCCGCTGGAGCGTTGACCACCTTGAGTGCCGCCCCGTTCTTCCTGTGGTGGCTTGGCCCTGTGGCCGTAGCACTGGTCTATTGGAAGATACAGTCGCTAACGACCACCAGGGCCACTCTACGTGGGTGGTGCTATGGGGTAGGCCTGTTCGGTTCTGGCACATCGTGGGTCTTCGTTGCTATTCACGATTTCGGTGGCACCGGGGCCTTGGGAGCGATGCTCCTTACCACTCTTTTTGTCAGCGCCCTGGCGCTCTTCTTTGCAATTCCCTTTGGTCTCTATCGACGCGTCACGGGATCACGGTTCGCCTTTCTTGGCTTTGCCGGTATGTGGGTGATGAGCGAATGGCTACGCACCTGGTTGTTCACCGGCTTTCCCTGGTTATTGTTAGGCACCTCTCAGATAGATTCTCCACTAGCCCCATGGGCACCCGTTGGTGGTGTGTACTTGCTGTCACTCATGACCGCGCTGACAGGAACGTTAGGGGTAGAGGTACTGCGTGGACGCTGGGGTTGCCTTGTCCCGATTGCCGCCCTGTGGTTCGTTCCATTCCTGTTGCCCACCCAATGGACAACCCCGGCTGGCAAACCCATCCGAGTGGCGTTGTTGCAAGGGGACCTTGATCAGCGCATTAAGTGGACTGCCAAAGGGCAGCGCGAGGCGGTCAACATCTACACAACGATGTCACAGGAACAAACACGGGATATCGATCTCATCATTTGGCCCGAGGCAGCTCTTCCCATGTTTGAGCAGGAAGTACAAAGAATACTTGAGCAAGTAGCGTCTGATCTTGGGCCTGGCACCGCCTTGTTGACCGGCATCCTGCAACGTGACCGTGAGGGGCGTTCTTACAACAGCGTCATAGGGTTAAATGACGTACAAGGTCAATACCAGAAAGCGCACCTGGTACCGTTTGGCGAGTATTTGCCACTCGAAAACCTCCTCGCTGGCACTCTCGCTTTTTTTAACTTGCCAGCACCAGGCCTGACCCCAGGAGCAGAAGACCAGGCTCCGTTACACGTAGCTGGAATCACTATTGGTAATGCTATCTGTTACGAGATCATTTTTGCTGACCATGTGGCCCAACAGGCGCGTAATGCCGAGCTGCTATTGACGGTTTCCAACGATACGTGGTTCGGGCGTTCCATTGGCCCACACCAACATCTTCAAATGGCGCGTTTACGTGCTTTGGAAAATGGCCGCTACCTACTTCGTGCCACCAGTAATGGCGTGACGGCCATGATCGATCCCCAGGGCCAGATCACTGCCCGTGCCCCACAGTTTGAACAGACCAGCTTAACTGGCGAAGTGACTCCTATGCAGGGCCTGACCCCTTTCAGTCGCACCGGTAGTGGGCCCGCCTGGATACTCGCTGCCATGCTGACGCTGCTCGGATTACCACTGAACTTGTCTCGGTCAAAAAGCGACGCATTAGATGAAAAAGGAACCTGAAGATGCTCTTGGCAAATAACGCAGCGATACTTGCGAGGCTGCTCCCATGGCCAATGCAGATGGGCGTCATCATGAGTGTCATGGTGACGTCTCTGGCATGGTTTCCTGTCACCATGGCGGCACAACCGCCCATTACCCAAAAGACGTAATGGCCCACGGGAGCATTACCCGCTACCCGAGGAAGGCAATATCATCAATTAGCCTATTAAAATCAGTTGAGAAAACGGTCAGCCGCTGGTTCAAGCATTTCCGCTACTTGGAGAAGAGCAAAGAAGTGAAGGCTATCGAGGGCGTTTATGAAGAACTGGTTTTGACGTCATCGCAACGGTCGTGACACTTATTCCGGGAACCCGTTGAACACCGACATACAGGTGAAGAGCAATAGCCCCGGGCAAACGGCGGGGTGATATTAGCCCCATGAAGAGCTGGGGAGCTCTCAAGGTACTTGTACGCGATCCGCGTCAGCCATAGGCAGCCAGTAGGTAACGCCGCCCATCACCACCTGTATCCCATCTGTCGTTCGCTCTACAGTCTGTTGGCGAAGCATTTTCTGCGTTACTTTTGTGTCATGAAAATACTCCATGGCAGCAACGATCCATCGCTCCCTCCAGGCCTCTCCTTGATCAGTGCACCGTGCCATCGTCATCAGGGTGCGGGCTAGTGTTTCTTTTCGCCGCTTTCTTGCCCGTTTTACATCCACCCGAGGAGTCAACGTGGTGACATGTTGGCGATTCAAGAAATTGGTAAACCCCGTCACCGAGGCAGCTTGCCCGGGCACCGCATGCAAATAATTATCCACATCGCCCTGTTGAGGCAGCCGTTGCCCTTCCCGGTCAGTAGCGAGTAACAATGCGGCTGCCGCTTTTAGTGCAAGTCGTGCGGAGGTGTGGGACGTTTTACCCGCCTCTATACGGGTGTCCAATTGCAGCCAATAGGCTTTCAGCACCTGGTCTGATAGCGAAGCGGACGGCATGGAACTGAGGCACGCCTGAATACGCCGTTTCTCTGAATCGATCCGCTTTGCCTGGTGATCCGGCTCAACCCCTTGCTCTTCATGCAACCATCGCATGGGAAGCCTCACTCGCCGCAAGCCCTCTGCCCCGAAGTGGTGGAGTAGCTCCGAGTAGGTCGGTATCCGTGACCATGCCTGGTCGATTTCAAGGAAGAACGGGAAGAAATGGTTGATCCTGAGAGCAGCTTTATGCGGGCCCGTGGTGCGAATCATCCATTCACCAAACTCCCCGAATGCCTCACTTAACGCTTTGGTGGTGATACCTGCCTGACCAATGGTGATCCTCTTGCGGCATGTACGCGTCCAGTAGCAAGGCTCACAGATATCGCCGCGACCCGCTGGCATGAGATGGCCACAAGATGGGCAAGCCATCTCACCTTGCTCATAACAGGCGTTGCACAATGCGTCACCGCTGAATGTCATGACCAATAAGCGGTACCGACGACATGCAGAGCAGGTACCGTGGTCTGCCGTCGCACAGCGTGGACATAAGCGATGATCATGACCCATACGCGTCACTCGGGTAAGACGTTGAGACACCTTGTCACACGCCTCGCAGGGCTCTGGCTCTCTAAAATAGGGAGCGCAGGCGTTACAGACAGGGCCGTAGGGAGTGACCTTGCCGATGTTGTAGTCTGAACTGGCTTTCCCACATCGTGCACACGCTTTGTCGACATCGCACTTCCGACAGACGGCTTCTGGGTCATTCCTGGGCAGACGGGCCAACTCACCACATCGTGGGCACATCCGTCGCTTAAACACCCGAGCATAGCAGGTTGCGCAGTAACCATGCCCTTTATGGCGTCGCCACAATTTGGAGACTTCTCGGCCACACTCATCACAGCCTACCGTTTTGTGTTGATTCAAAAGGTTGGCTCCGCTTTCATTCTCCGTTTTAAACGCGCCCATGAGGCTCTGACCGCGCGTTCCGACATGGGGCGATAAGCCGATGAAACACGGCGGCGATGCGGCCCATGAGGGTGATGAGATAACCGTGATAACAGCGGCAACAGCACTACGGGAGGCGACTTTCGGGGATCATGAAGCGCGCTCCTCTTGACATGGCACTCGACCAGAGCGCTGAACGTTTCTTCAAAACCTATACTTAGCAAACGCTCCACCGCCGCCAATAAGGCACTACGCTCGCTGACAGGCAACAGTTCAAACGCTAATCCAGATATAGGCATCCGGCTATCAGTTACTGGAATGTCCAATGACAGAAGCGCAATGCCGAGGTCTGACACAGGCCGCCGACTTGCACGCCGTACAACGCCAAGAAAGAAGGTCACCATAGAAAACCAATCGTCGGGTGCGATAGAGGCCTGCCTAAACGTTACGTTACCCGTTTTTAAAACACGATCAGCCAACACTTGGAAATTGAACGCTTCAGGTAAAGGCGACGTGCATACCTCCTTTCTAAAATCCTCATGACACCGGCTGCATTGAGCTAAATGTTGATCTTCCGCTGAAAGACGATGAGGCTCTATAGGGGCCTTGCATACTGGACACTCATCTATCAGTTGCACTCCATGAAAGCCGCATCCAGTATGCCAGGCGAATCGCCAGTGTCGGCGCAAGTAAGGGGTGGAGTCCTCTGCCAGGCATAGCGTGCATACCTGCTGTCCTCCATGGCGTAGTCGATTTCGGCTACCGAGGGCCAACAACCAGGGCCAAGCCTGCGCTTCCGGTAATGAGTAACCGGCCACTTTCTCACAGTCGTCCCGCACCCCCGCCTTTTTAAACCTGTCGGGAGCATTCCCCGAGGCATTCACTAATGGACGTATTTTGGTGAGGGGTATTTCCCTATCGATGTCCCTCGTCCATACACGCCATGATGGCCAGATAGCCCCGGTGAGCGACAAAGGATCACACCCCTGTCGCATCGCCGCCCGAACGAGCCATGATGAAAGGGACTCCTCAGGCAGCAGGGGCACACTCAGCGCCCAGGGCATTACAGCAATACTTCCCTAATGCCACGGGTGGGGCGCACCCATGATTTACTCTGAATGATTTTTTCATCAATGCGCTCAGCTCCAGACAAAATAGCGGCATTCGCACACTCAATCAGCAGCCGGTGCAGGTCACCCAAATTACCGCCAGAAATTGCGTGGAGCTGAGTAGCCAATTGTGGCTCATGCAGTTGGGAAGGATGTTTGAGCGGCAGGATCTTCTCAAAGCCGGCAAGCAGCTTCTGAAACTCCTGATTAAGCTCCCACTTCGGTAATGCAACCACATCAAAGCGACTCGCATGCTGCGGGTCTGAATGCAGCACACGCACAGCATCCTGCGTACCCACACCAACGATGGGAATCATTAACTCATTGCATAGGAGCTTAATGGCATTCATCGTTTCGCGCTGCTTGACGGCGCCACCGGTTAGCAGTGAATGGAACTCATCAATGATCAACAAGCGGGTATGGCAAGCCCGAAGTTGATGAATCACCTGGTAGCGCAGCTTGGGTACCGGGTCTGAAGGCCGGTAGGGAGCCCAGAAGCTCTCTAGCACTGCGATATACAGACTTTTCTCATCGGCACTCGGTGGGGCTTGGGTGACGATCACTGGTTTCACCGGTTCTACGTCTTCATTCACGTAGCCCTCACCGTACTGTTTACGAAACCGTTGAACGATGGTTGTCTTTCCGTTGTTGGAGTCACCCACTAGCAAAAGGTTAGGCATACGAGGACGACTAGGCTTCTCCATCAGCCCACGCATGACCTCAATGACACGATTGGCCAATGGATACCCCAGCCATCGAGGTTGATCCATAAACTCCATTCGCTCTTTAGCGGACAGCCCCAGGACATGACGAAGATCAGGATGAAGGTGTGTGCTCATGCTATGTCCCAGTTCACATCGATATCACCCGATAAGAGACCGTCTCCCTGAGCGGGTGACTCTTTGGGGGCCGCGGTTGAAGGCGCATGTAAGAGGGGATCTGCAGGCGTCACCTTCTTCTCATGCTCTTTACGTCGTTGTGCCTGACGGCGACTTCGCTTGGTGCGTGCTTGCGACTCCTCCACATGAGTTCGCAGTTCACTAATAGCGCGTAGGATTTCAGACTCATTGATCGAACTCCTGCCTTCCTGGCGAAGGCGCGCTTTGGCCTGAGCGTACTCCCACACACTCATCGAGGGGAGGGCAAGATTGGCAAAGGGAATACGAAAATATTGCCCGAGTTCCGGGTCTTTGAACCAAATAACGCTAATGTCGCGAGGGTCGCGCCGGAATACAAAAGTGCGTTTCTTGCTTGGCGTGTCTGTATCTTTGGCATTGATCCATGGCCTTAGCGCCTCATCGTAATAATTTATGCCATCGATGGTTACACCGAAGGTCTGGATCGTGCGCTGAAAGCTGGGCAAAAAATCGAGTAATACAGAAAGTCTGTCAGCAGGCCTCGGCGCTAAGCCCACGCCCTGCATGTCAACATTGCCAAACACACCGATTTCCCATTTCCTCATCGGTGACATACCAATTCCAGAATGAAGGCGTTGGTGGTAAACCTTGCAAATCAACGTCACAAGCCACTCTTCAAATTCGCTTTTCGTCATGGCCGCGTGTTTTTCTGGATCGTATCCCTCTTTGTCTTTAATGGAGGAGAAGGTCGTCCCGGGCAGGTTATGGATTTCCTTGAGAAGAGACCCCAGCACCCGCTCAATATGGCCCCCGTAACGTGGCTGCTTAACAGGCCGAAACTCAAGGTTGATCCCATAGGCCAGGCATGAGCGCCGAAACGTCTCTGAGCGAAAATCTGGGCCGTTATCGACATGAATCGTGGCGGGTGTGCCCCATACCGGCCACTCGGCCTCCACGCTATGCAGCAGCAACCACTCATCTTTAGGCAGCATGGAGTGCGCCACACACATGCCGACGGATGTTTCAGAGGGCGGGTCAAACGATAAGTAATACCCCGTAACCATGCGAGTACACACGTCCATGGCCAACGTGATCCATGGTCGACCAATCGGTTTGCGATGCACATCATCGACCAAAATAATATCGGCAGGCGTGTGGTCAATCTGCATAACGGCTAATGGATAGTCCGCATTGGGAAATTTTCCGGCAGCCGGCTGAAACTTGTTGATCGCTTTCTCTCTAAAGCCATGGCCACGCAACCGATCACGCTCTGGGATATCACGCAGACGAGCACGAACGGTACCAGGGCTCGGCGGGTCGATGCGCCTTTCATGGCAACGCCGCATCACTTCCTGTACCGCTTTTTGCGCGGAGGGGCGCTGCAGCGTCAGATACACGTCTTTAATGACTTCCTGAATCACCTCTTCGGCATGTGCGGGGATACGTGACTTACCCTTCTTCCACCCCGGCTTTTGAGGAATCAATGCGAGCACCGATCCCGTCGCCTTGTACCGCTTCAGCCAACGGTAGATCGTGGCCGTATCCACGCCTGTTTGTTTAGCACGTTCTTCCGCTGCATCTCGTCCTACGGTATGGCGATCCACCAGGGGCTTAATGATGGAAAGGCGATGCTCGGCCTCCCGCCAATCGGCATCCCCAATCTCGGACATATCCTGCTCAAGGGGAGCAGGCCCGCTATGGAAAGGCCTCAATTCACCGATGCGAAGCGGACAACTACGCCCGGTCTCAACGGCAATACCAATGACCGTCTCAAAATCGAGCACCTGGGAAATTCGGTAAACGGTGCCATCTTTCTGAACCTGCTCACCCACCATGATTTGCAACTGTTGGCGTGTATGGGCAATGCCGCTATTGGGTTCAGTGGTGTTGCCACGATGATTATTCATGATCGGGTACCCATACCTCCGATAGAGGGCTGAAGGATTGAGCCATATCGCAATCCAGCTGCCGTGTCGCCAGCAGATGCCATAAATGCGCAATCCCCTCGGCCCGGTAAATATCGCCCATGAAGTGTCGAGACAGTAGGTAATCCAGGGTCGCCACCCCCATCGTCCTCACCGTGATGAGCACTGCCTGGCTTTCAACAGAGGGAAACACCATCCGCTTGTAGCGCGTCAGGAAGGTAATATTGTCCAGGGTCTTATCACGAATGCGGCTTTCATCATGAATGCGAAACGCCCAACCCTCGTTGTTGGCATGCCGCATGGCGGCCTTCCATTTAGGCGACCATTCACGCCAATGTTCTTGCCACTTTCCCCGTGGCTTTACCTCCACCAGGAGAGGTTTCGGGTAGTCGTTGTAATGGCGGTTACCGAGACGGTAATAAACCAAATAATCCGGCGTGTAGGTGTAACGCCTACCGGTCACTGGATGGTGAAACGGGATCTCACACGGCTGTGAAATCACGCCTAGCACGCTCACATCAAAGTCAGCCTTGATGAGGAAGTCACGTTCGAGCGTTGACTCAAACGCAATAGATTCCTCCCCGCGAAAGGCATAGTAGCCAGACACACTTCGCCGGGTAGGGCCGATGTTACGGACGGATGTGGGCAGTGGCATGAGAAGTCGCACCAAATGTTGAATAAAATATGATTTGTCGCAGCAATTGCTATCAATTCTGTCGCATTCAATTTTGTATAGATTACCATAATAGCCCGGTATTACGCCCTGAGAGTCGCATCAATTGCTGATAATGACAGCGGCTCTCGTCCTCGCCCGGGGGAGATTTCGCTCGCGCATCAGGGCGTGCTCTTTCTGGATGAGCTGCCGGAGTTTGATCGCAAGGTGCTGGAGGCCATGCGCGAGCCGCTGGAGTCCGGTCGCGTGCATATCGCCCGTGCCAGTCATCAGCGCGAATATCCTGCTCGTTTTCAGTAGTGTGTCACGTTGGTATGAACCACTTGTCGTGGTTACTATGTCAGTAACTAACAGGGTTCATGCACCATGCCGCAAGCAATCTCCTACATACGCTTCTCGTCTGCGCACCAAGGCAAGGGAAGCACCACAGAGCGCCAGCACACGCTGATATCAAAATGGATGGAGTCCCATCCTGATGTTCAACTGTCGCCACTCTCAGGCGTGGATGAGGGCCGTTCGGGGTTTTCAGGAGAGCATCTGAACCACGGTCTAGGCAAGATTATTGCTGCTATCGAGGCTGGCAAGATCAAAGCTGGTGACTTCATCCTTGTTGAAGCAGTAGACCGGATAGGGCGCTTGGAACCCTTGGACATGCTGAACCTGCTACAGCGCATTGTCGCTACAGGTGTGGCTATCGTGACGCTTGAGGACAATCAGACCTATTCGAAAGAGTCGCTGAACAACAATGTGGGAAGTCTGTTCATCCTCGTGGGGAAAATTCAACAGGCCCATGAGTACAGCAAGAACCTTTCAAGGCGTCTGAAAGGCTCGTGGGAGGCCCGTAGAAACAAGGCCCGCAAGGGTGACACCTTTAAGAAGACTAACGCTTTCTGGCTCACCACAGAAGGCAAGGTGAAGCCCCGTGAGGCTTTGATAGTGCGTGCCTGTATTAACAGGTATCTATCAGGCAGGAGTGCCAAGCGGACTATCAGCGACCTGTCTAAGCAGTACCCTGAGTTGGTCGGTACTCATGAGCGCACAGTGTGGCGTTGGTTCAGAGACAGAGCATTGATAGGGGAGTGGTCCAATAAGGGTGACCCCATTGAAAATGCCTTTGAACCTGTCATCGAGACAAAGGTGTTCTACAAGCTTCAAGCTGAGTTAGCTAGACGTGCCAAAAGCATGTCACCTGAAAAGAAGTACACACTGGCAGGGCTTGTTGTTTGTGGCTGTTGTGGCAACACATGTCATTTCAGAACGCAGCGCTTTGACGGATACACAATCGTCTATTCGAACTGCGGCAACTTCCTCAAGAATGGCCCTGATGCCTGTTCCAATCGGACCACATGGCAGTATGAGCTGTTGCTTTACATCTTCGAGAGCTACATACCGGAGCAACTGAGTAGCAGTATCTGGGATGAACAGGCCAATCAGGAAAGTGAAAGACTGGAAGACCTCAAGGGCCAGCGGAAAGAGATTGATGCTCAGATTGATAAGCTGTTGGACCTGCTTATATCCATGCCCGATAGCTCCAACGTCAAGGCAAAGCTGACAGGGTTAAATGAGAAGAAGGACAAACTGTCAGCACAGATCACTGAGACTGAAATGTTTCTCGTTGGTGCCAGTTATAACGATCACTTCAATCTCGATACCATCGTGGATAACGCCAATCTTGACTTGGAAGAGTATCTGACTGATCCAGTCGCCATGAGGGAGCAACTTTTAAAGACCGATTACAGAATCAGGATGGCTGGTAAGGTCGTAACTGTGAATGTCGGTCCTGCTGGCAGTGAGCGCTATGAGATAGTGAGGCGTACCACTCGCCACAAGTGCTACATCCTCAAGCACACCGTGCCAGAGCATCAGCTACTTGATGAATCAGACGACGAATGGCATACAGTCCCTGAAAGCGTTCGTTACTATGCTTTGAACAGGAATGGCTGCTTGACCAGTGCTGATAGTGAAGATGACCTGGTGGAGCGGCTTGAAATGATCAGGCAGCACGAAAGATCGAACATCGAGTTCGAGATATCAGAGTTTTAAAGGTTGGATCACGGGGGATGGCCTGCTGGCTGTCCCTTTCAATTGACCAAATTTTGGCGTGCTTGCTAGATTTTTAGAATTTTTGTCAATACCTTTTGCTGTATAGTTACAAAAATAAACAAACTGGGAGGCCCAGCAATGGCGGGGCTTCTAGCGTGTCAATAGTTTAGTTGAAAAATATAATCATTGAATGAGAATCGTTATCATGCGATAGTATTACCTAACGGGGAGATACTGAGAACTCAATCGTTAGCCGATATTGATAGCTCAGTTATGACTACTGATCACTACTGATCCAAGGGAAGTGAGCGGAAGCGAAACAAAGAGGTTAAAGCTTCCAGTATCATTCAAGGGTATTCAGTAATAGCTGCCTTACGGCAATATCTACTGATAGCTTAATCAGTAACCTTCTTGGCACGATCAATCTCTTATTGTCGCTCTGCTCCTTCATCCTGCTATCGCGGGAACATATTAGAACCCTCTTGCAAAATCACTGGTAGTTCGTGCCTAACGGCAGAGATACCAATGGCCTTGCAAGAGGGTTTTTTGTTCGTGCTTTGCGTGTCTTGTGCAGCCTTCCAAGACCCTTGCCAGTAATCAGTGGCACGTAAGTGGTAGCAACATCACCAGAAGGCTTGGTGTAGTTGTGGACACGATACTCAAGATACCCGGCATCAATGTGGCGCTGATACGGGACGCGCTTGCTATTGATCCATCCCCAATCCTTGAGATGCTGGAACAGCTTGCTTGGCTTCACGTTCAATGCCTTGGCAGCTTCACGCACCATCATGTTGTCACCAGTCTCGGAAACAGTCCGGGCAAATTCTACCCATGGGGTCTGTGTCTCGATCTGCTTCTGATACTGCTCGGACTGGCCCTTGTATTCCAGTGCTTGTTGTTCAGCACGCTGTGCTTCCAATTGAGCCTGTTCACGACCTTCGAACTCCTGTGCCCATGCTCGTGCTGCTTCGGCAGGATTGGTGAAGTCTGGTAGTGCTGGTTGCTGGACCTGCTGATGCTGTGGCGTAGCAGCACCAGATTCCAGATCGTACCAACGCTTGATGACTGCCGCTCGACGCTTTACATCATAGCCGGTGATCAGGACTTCTGTGTGGTACCGATCCAAGAGGAACCCTTGGGTACGCTTGGTCTGGGGGCAGTCAATTGAGGTAACTCCCTGATTTTGTTGATAACTCAAATCTGAGGTGGGGTCCATCTGATCTAGCATGGAACGAATATCTCTCATAACATTGTCATGGCGCTTGCCAGTTAATTCAGCAATCTCACGACTACTCATCTTCATCTTACCATCATCCTGCTGAACCGCTGGCTGAGTTTCCCCAAGCGTACACGGCTTCCATCCATTGGGGTCTTCAACTTCTGTAGAGTGACGACCAACACCCACACCAGCTCCAACATGTGACATAACGCCCATCTGGGACTCGCCTTTTACCAGCTTTGCGTAGACCGATCCATTGTCAGCTACTTCCGGACCTTCGGTGCTCCAATCAACAGGCTGTCCGACAGAACCCCTGATCCGTGCTGAGGTATCTTCGATAGCGGCGATCCATTCTCGACCGGCATTGACGTTTCTCAGGATGAAGTTTTGCAGATTGGGTGAAATCCAAGTACCAATCCTGCCGTCTTCGATACCGCCACGGATCATATAAAAGAATTATCACCGCGGATCTATCTATTTAAATAAGCGAGGCATGATTACATACACTGATTTGAAGAAAACTTCAATTATTATTTGACGAGTGTGGATATTAATTATATAATATTAGTTACAAGGTGAGCAAAGGAAGTCACCCAAAAAACAATAATCAGCAAGGGGTACGTACAATGAATGCAGTAGAACAAAAACAACTGATCCAGCGTCACGAAGAGCTAATCGAAGTTCAAAAGCTTGAAGAAGATGTGCAACGGCTTTTAGAAAATCCAGAGTTTTGGGACGATATTGAAAACCGTGAACAACTGGACGCATTCATTTGTAAGCGTGTCATTGCTACTCCCCTGATCCTTCATTCCAATCTGGGTTATCTCGATACCCTAGCGGATCACACAGAGTATAAGGCAGACAGTAGAGTCGGATTCAGTAAGAGTCATATTAATATTCTTGAAACGCTGTCCCAGAATCTGAACTATCGCAATCTTATCATCGTTGGTCGTCAAGACTTGGCCCAGCAATTAGGCGTCAATCCAAAGAATCTGAAAAGAACTCTAGACAGCGTTTCGACTTGGATTCACGTTCTACCAAACACAAAGGCTGGTGAGGTAAGGATTCTGATTAACCCGGCTTACGCTTATCGCTTCCCATATGTTGATCAGGAAGAAATCGAGTTTCGTTCATCCATGTGGTACGCACTGTTCAAGGGTAACGCTGACCTAGATGAACTGGCACAACGTGATGTCGTGTTGCGTTACCTGATCAAGCAAGACAGATGGCCTGTACTGGCCTGAGAACACACGTCAGCAGCGTGTAGGGTGTATCGGTTACCGGCATTTCTGATGCACCCATAAAGTCCTGTGCCACTCCTCACAGGCATCCAGCAGTCATGGTGTCCTTACTGTCGTTGCATCATGGCTGCTCCCTATCTCCTTAGTCACCATGACGGTGACTTCTAGAATATAAGGGATACTGACATGTCCCTTGTATAGCTCCTGATTTATCGTCGGGAGTTTCCAAGTCCTATGGGCTGGTTACCTATGGGCTGGTTACCTTGATTGGTTTTGGATGGCCCTCATTCGTGGGGGCTTTTTCGTGTCTTAAATTTATGAATGGTCATTCTTTGGAGTGTTCATCCATAAATCTTCAAAGGTTCAAAATAATGACAACAATAAATTCAAATAAAGTGGGGCGACCAAAAGGGAGTAAGGCAAAAACTCCTGATGACATTATCCCCTATGCGACTATCGAAGATATACCGCTTCATGTGTTTACTAATCGCATGTGTACACAAACAGATAGCCCAGACCTGAAAGGTTATCTCTTGTATATGCTGGAACATTACCCGGATGACTTGGCATATATCTTCGATTACACGCAGCAATGGTGTGATATTGAAGGTGCCACATACAAGATGACTTTCAGGCAGTGGAAAACAAAACTTCACAAGGATTTAAATGGCTAACCTACAAAGACAACAAAGCTCACCGCTGCATATTGAAAACAGCATTATTCATAGTGGTCGCAGGGAACTTTCACCTGAACTCTTCCCCCAGACTGCTCGTGACATGATGCAGGACAGTACCATTAGTGGTGCTATGGCTTTCATCAAGTCGATCCTGAACAAGCCTTTCCGTATTGAGTACCACGAAAAGAGCACACAGGCAGAGAAAGCGTTAATTGACGACTTGAATACCTCTCTGGGCTCACTCAACTCATATACGCCATATCAGCTTATGAGCAACATCCTTGGAGCTTGTGAGTATGGCTATTCAGTACATGAGGTGGTGCTAACACGTAATAGCAATGGCCGTATGGTCTTTGGGAACATCTCTCCCATCCATCCCAGCACCATTAACCGCTTCCAGTTTGATAACGGCAGGCTGAAACAGCTTGAGCTGGGACCAGTACAGAATGACGGGAAGGTCGTTGATATCTCGATCCAGCGTGACAGGACAATTAACGGTGACAAGGTGCTTCTGTTTCGCCTGAACCCGTCACAGGACAATCCCCTTGGCACGTCGATGCTTCACAGCGTGTGGAGTGCATGGAAGCAAAAAAGCGTCATCGAGGAATACAGCCTCATTGCTGTTGCCAAGAACATGTCCGGTGTCCTGAACATCGAACTCCCGTCCGAGTATATCTCCAAGTTTCACACTGACCCGATGTCAGATGAAGCCATGTATGTGCAGCAGGTGATGGACCAAGCCCAGCTTATGCACGCTGGCAAGAGTTCCTTTGTGATGACTCCCAGTGATGTTTATGACGGCGGACAACGCATGTTCAACGTCACCACCATTGGCACCAACACAGCAGACAACGCTCAGGCCATCGAGCACATCCAGCGACTTGATACGGCCATCCTGATCAGTCTTCAGTCTCTGATCCTTCAGCTAGGCGCAGATTCCAATGGCTCCAATGCGCTGAGTGAGAGCAAGACTTACCTACTGGAAATATTCGTTAGCTCTCTACAGCGAATGATTGCAGATGAGTTTGCCAAGGCTCTGAAAATGGCCTTCAAGGCGAATGGGATGTCAGAGGACAGGCTGCCCCGGATCGTCTTTGAGGACACCACAGAGGTTGATTGGGACGTGTTTTCTAAAGCCTTCCAGCGCCTCACGCAGTCCGGTGCCATCACACCTGATCGTGACCTTGAAAACCATATCAGAGACACCTTGGGCGCTCCCCGTAGCAGTGGTTATCAACGCTCCCAGCGTGCTCAGGCAATCACCACAGCGGACCCTGACGAGCGCCTAGAGACGGACAAACAAGCATGACAGACCAAGAACAAAAGCTAATCAAACAGATGCGCTTCCTTGTGGGCGATACCGATACAGAATCCCCGCTTATCCCAGATGACACCTACCTATATCTGTTCGATCAGTACGGATCAGTACAGGTGGCAGCAGCGGAAGCACTGGAAAGCCTGATCAATGAACTTTCCTTGTCTCCCAAGCGTGAAAAAGCCGGCGGGTATGAGGTAGAGCGTCACGATATCGACACGCTGGAAAGACGCCTGACCAGTCTCAAGCGAAAGCGTAACCGGGTAGTCCCCATGATCGTTCATTCAGACAGGGAAAGCTGGGACGACTTCGATTCAATCTTTCAAAACAATCACAGGAGACCTTATGGGCAAGTTTGATGGTGCGGCCTTTGCCCGTGCCTACCGTGCATTCATGAATGAGCAGGAAGAGCCAGAGACCCCGCCAGAATCCACACCCGAAGATAACGAGCAGGCTTTAGAAGACATTCGAGAACGGCTAAGGCCAATTCTCTACAACGATGAAATGATTGATGAGTTTGCACCCGTATTCTTCAAGCTGAAAGATTCTGAACAAGTCGAACAAATCTACTCCCTCCTTGAATCGAAAGAATCCCAAATCAAAGAACTCTCTTCAGGCGACTACTTCAAACAAGAGTCCAGCCCGGAAGATAAGCAAGAGCATGAAGATTCTGAAGAGTCAGAAGAAGATGCAATCAACTATGTAGATCAAATTCTACAGCAACGTTATAACGACAATTAAGGAATACAATTAATGCCAAAGTTTGCAGATAACATCGTCCCAAGAGAAGGGTTCATCGTTAATATTGGCGGTGTTTACCACCTGCCTTTTGATCAGGTTCAACGTACCTTCACGGAAGCCCTGCCATCGGGAACCATCGTCACTGACGCTGATGGTGCTGCCCGTGGAATCCTAGCTGAAGACGTGGGCACAGACACACAAGTTGCCCGGATCATGGTTCGTGGTAATCCCACAACTGTTAATGCCAAGGCTCTTAACTACAACGGCCTAGATACTGATATCGCTAATGCTGAATTGGCTGAACTCAATATCGTAGTCGTAAACAAGTAATCCAATAATAACTACAGGGAACATAATTATAATGGCACTATTCAATAACAATCAGATTGTCGATCAGACACAATCAATTCAACGTATCCCAAATCAGCCCGGTCTAATGGGCGCTCTCGGTCTTTACCGTGATTCCATGGTGGGGAACGATGTTGTGGTGTTCGATGTTCGTGATAACAGCTTCCACATTCTGGAAGACAAGCGCCGCAACGTGGCACAGAAAAACAGCACTGAAGAACGTCCTTATGGGCGTCACCTGATGGAAGTCCCACACTATCCAATTGAGCGCACCATTGGCCGTGAACGTCTGGCAGGTGTCCGTCAGTTTGGCAGTGATACTGAAATGACCATCGCTCAGGCAGTGGCTGAAGAACTCGAACAGCAGTCCCAGAATCATGACGTGACAGAAGAATACCTGAAAGCCGCCATGACCATTCAGGGCCGCTATGCCACTACCAATTTTGGCACTGTCGATATGGCTGATGAATTTGGCGTACAGCGTGAGACAGAAGCGCTGGCAACTGGTGACATGCTCACTGGTATTCGATCAGCACAGCGCAAGGCAAAGAATGGCCTACGCAATGGCGGGATGACTTCAGGCTACATCATGCTGGCTGGTCCTGAACTCTTTGAACAGATTCTGAAAGAGCCGGACCTTCTGGCGGCCTACCAATACAGCAACAGCGCAAGTAACCCGCTGCGTAATGAGCTGGGTACAGTAGGGCAGCACTACCAGATGCTCTCTTGGGGCAATCTCAACATCATCATGTATGAAGACACCTTCAGCCCGAACGATGGTGAGCCGGTAGAGCTACTGGCATCAGATGCTGGTGTCCTGTTCCCACGTACCACTCTGGGCCGCTGCTTCTTTGGTCCTGAAAGCACCCTGACAGGTCTTGGCGCTGGTGGTGCTCGTCGGTTTGCCCGCTCATTCCGTGATGAGCATGACCGTTATGTTCAGGTTGAATCTGAAATGAACATTCTCCCCATCGCTGAACAGTACGGCGCTGTTGTAGATGTCACCTTGGGCGCTTCCGCCTAACACGAGTCACTTGGCCGGACTCTGTTTCGTTTCGCCCTGTCTGTTCCTCGCAGGCAGGGTTTTTTATTACCCCTCGTAAATCGCTCACACAGCCTCCCTGAGAGCTTTTCCAGATTACCCCTGCCAAGTGGTCGAATTAACCGGGAAGAGCGCTGAGGAAGGCGCACAGTTAGATATATAAGGATAAAAAAATATGGCACGGCAAGCAAAAAGAAATTATCAGTTTCACCTGACACAGGAAGAACTTGAAGACGTTGTAATTCACTCCCCTTTATCCCAAAAGCAAGAAGCATTCATGCAGGATAATGAGTCAGACATCATTGTTTTTGGTGGTGCCAAGGGTAGTGGTAAATCCCAAATGACCCTCCTGAAAATGTTCAATGCTGGGATGTTTGATAAAGACTATTCAGCAGTAATCACAATGTATTCCCAGAAAATGATCAAAGGTGCTGGTTCACTCTGGTCTACAGGGAACAAACTGTTCACCCGGTATGGTGTCAGAAGTAATGGACTGGAAATGAACTGGTCTTTCCCTTCCGGTGCTGAAATTAAATGTCACCATCTTTTGGATAATCAACAAGACTTTTATGGTTTCCAAATAACACACGGTTTTGTTGATGAGGCTCAATTCACTAAGGTCGATGATGTCTGGCACCTGATCACAAGGATGCGAAGCAAGAGTAAAAGAAAGCACCAACTCATGCTGACCTGTAACCCTGATCGTAATTCCTTCTTGTGTGACTGGCTCACTCGTGGTGGCTATCTATTGGAGTCTGGTCTTCCCAATCCTGATATGGATGGTCAAAAGGTTTGGATGATTCAGATTGGCGGTGAGTTTCAATTCTTCAAGGACAGGAATGAAATAACAGAACAGTTTGGCTCTGAGGTTGCTGGTTTTGCTCTACGTTTCGTTTTCTATTCGGCAAACATTTACGATAACCCTTGGCTACTGAAGAATCAGCCTAAGTACGTGCATAACCTTGAGAACCAAAAGCGTATAGACCGAGAAAAGAACCTTTTAGGTAACTGGTACGTAGCAGAAGAAAACAGCGGATATGCCAAACGGGAGATGTTCAAGGAATGTCCACTCTCAGATGTCCCGCTGGGCCTTCCCACTGTACGTGCTTGGGACTTGGCTGCTACCAAACCTTCTGAAGTGAACCCAGACCCTGACTGGACGAGAGGCGTTAAAGCCACTTATGACAAGGCTGATGGCTCTTTCTACATCATGGGCATGGATAGCATCAGGGATCGATCAGCACTGGTGCAGGACGCCATAGAAAAGGCTGCCAAGCAGGATGGCCGTGAGGTCTATGTCTCCATTCCCGTTGACTCTGGCAGTGCCGGGAAGACCGTAGCAGACCAGAAGAAAGCCAGACTCATGAAGCTTGGTCACAAGGTGGTATTGAGCAGCGCCAGACAATCCAAGATGAAACGTGCTGAACCCTTCCTGTTAGCTCTCCAAGAGGGAAAGGTGCATGTAGTCAAAGGCACATTTTCGGAACAGGACTATGCCGAGATTGAAAACTTCGATGGTGCCAAAAGTAATGGTTACCACGATGACATCATTGATGCTATCGCTGATGCCTACACCACACTCTCATCTAAATCACTTGTCCCGACTATCAGAATACCTACAGACAATCTTTCGAATGCAAGAAGGATGACGGGAACAACACTCATATAACAATAAAGGATAATAACTATGGCCGGTAAAGGCATAACAGAACTATTTGCTGACTTCAGCTTTAGGGTAGACCTGAAAGGTCTCAGAAAGTTTGAAAATGTGCTTGGTGATGTGGAAAAGCGCCTTAATGGTGTCTCTCGCTCCATCAGTCAAAGTGAAAGCAAACTAGCACGACAGATAAAGACACAACGAAAGAGCAACGACCAGCAGAAAAAGACTGTCACTGGCCTCACTGCCATTGAAAAGAGACTTGATAAAAATTCTGGTGCACTACAACAAGTCAGAAAGGATTACCAGCGGGTCAATGATGCCCGGCACTCTGGTGACATGTCCGTTGAAAGGTCCAAAAGGCTCCTTGGTGAACTGGCCCAGAAGTACAGGCAGCTACAGTATGAGCGCACACACTCTGGTGCCAACAAAGCTGTAAGGGACTTTGAGCAGCTATCCAAACGCTTTGATCGTAATAGCGCCAGACTGAATGAACTGAGGGGCGCTTACTACCGTGTCAATTCTGCCCGTAGAGAAGGGCATCTCGGCATGGAGCGCTCAAGCAGACTCCTGAACAAGCTGCAAAGCGATTACAGGAGCTTACAGGGCCGTATAAATGGAGCAGCAGTAGCTCAGGACAGGTTCACTGGATCAAGCCTCACACGAACTCCTAAAGCCGCTTCTGGTAGTGCTGGTGGTATGGCAATGCTTGGCAGGTTCTCTGTTGGTGGGCTGGCTGGTATCGGTGCCGCTCTTGGTGTGGGTATGGCAAAGGATCGTGTTCAGCGCTCTTCAAAGGGATATCAAAATTGGCAAAGTAGCGGCAATGCTCTCACAGCCGTTACAGGTAGCCGCGAGACAGGAGAACGGGACAGACAATTTGTAGTTGGGGAATCCGTAAGAATTGGCACGGACCTGTCGAGTGCTCTTGAGAACTACACCAAGCTGGCAGCCAGTACCCAGAACGCTGATTACACCAAACAGCTATTCACGGCGATTCAGGAGAGAGGGACTGTTCTAGGTGTCGATTCTGCCACCATGTCCAACGCTGTACGGGCCTTGGGACAGATGGCGAGTAAAGGGCAGGTCATGAGTGAAGAACTCAAAGGCCAGCTTGCTGAAGCCATTCCCGGTGCTGTTGGTGATGCTGCCAGAGCACTTGGATATGTGAACAAGGACGGCACGGCCAACGTCCAAAAGCTACAGGATGAGCTTCAAAAGGGTAATGTTCAGGCTACCCGCTTGCTTCCTCGTCTGGCTGCACTCTGGTCCCAGCAGTCTCGTGAAGGTGGAGCACTGCAACAGGCCACACAAAGCACCAGAGCCAAAGAAAACCGACTGACAACACAGCGGACCCTTTCCAATATCGTTCTCAATGAATCAGGTCTTGATAAAGGCTATTCCCGCATCTTGACCGAACTCAGGGAGACGACAGCGGAAGCAGGGCCAGCACTCAAGGCTTTGGGAGATGCCTTTGGGAGCATTGCTGATGGTGCAATCATCCCTGCCATTGATCGTATGGGTAAGCTTGCCAACACAATTGGCACCTTCTATCTGGCTAACAAAGAGGCTATCAAGTCTGTCCTTGGCACCATTAATCAACTGTACACACCCGTACAGGACATGATGGAGGTATGGGATAGCTGGCTGACAGCCACCAAGAATATCTTTGCCCTATGGAAGTCCAATGCTTCCCTTGGCGACAAGATTTTCGGGACACTGACCAATGCCATTCATCCTGTCGTGACAAGTGTTCAGCAGCTTTATGACAACCTGTCAGCACTGATCGAGAAGGTCACAGGGTTCAATCCTGCTACCAAGATCAAAAGCATCTATCAGGACACAAAGAGCTGGCTGGGCTTTGATGCCAATGACACCAACGTTCAACTGACAGCACAGAAGTACATGGGGATTGATGCTGGTGTTCAACTACCTGCACTGGACACACTGGATAGGATGGGAAGAGAGTCTATTACCAACTCCTACATGAACCAGCAGGATGACAACAGAACATCGAACACGGACAACAGCACACACCACTATGACCATTCAGTGAGACACACCATTGATGGTGTCACTTTCAATATCTCTGGTGAAGGTATGAATGCCAAAGAGGTTGGCTGGGAGATTGAAAACAGGCTTCAAGGAGTGTTTGCCAGTGCATCCTTGAATGAGCCGGAGACGGAACGGTGACCTATGGTGCTTTCGTTCTCATGGTCACACTGTTGTTCCAAGCACCTATCGCTGATAAGCACGTTGGTAACTCTATTCACATTGAGAACTCATGTAGATCAAGTGTGGTGGAAGTGATCCATCGATAAGCTACTTCAAGGCTGCCTCCGGGCGGCCTTTTTTATGAATCTATGAATCTTTACATGGGTTAATCAAACAACAAGCCCCCATAGTAATCAGAATCAATTATCCACGCCATCCTGATAACTTTGAACTACCAGATATTCACAGAGTTACTAACAGATATTTGATAGTGATGTATCGGTAGGGGAGAGGATGGAAGGTGAATTGATAGTGTATGACTACTGAATTACATGCTGAGATAGTCAGAATGAGGTGCTGAAATGGTCGATTCAGGGTGCTGGCAAGGCTGATTTAGGGTGTTGAAACGACCCAATTTGGTGCAAAGTACCATAAGAAATTATGCATTTAACATAAGAAGCATTATCTGTAGTCAGCATTAGGTATCTAATCAGCAAGTAATGTCACACTTTCGAGAGCATAGGAATACAATAATGTGAGTGGATACTAACACAATAAGATATTGATGATTCTCTATATATGCTTGAGAGTAAATGTGAATGGTTATCGTCAGCTGTTGATAACCAATAGTTATGATTGTGAGCGTTTTTAGAATGTTTTATTAGGGGTAGTGCCCGACAAATACTGTAGCTACTTCAAGACAGTTTTTTTGCCCAGTAAAGTATTCTTTTTGATTATAACCTTGGAAGGAATTAAAGATATCCGAGCCATAATGTTCGTATCAAGTTCTATACGTGCTCTCAAAAGGTTCTCCGACGATGATAAATATTGATTGAAGTCGTTCATTTTTGAGTTGGCAGCTTTTAATTTTTCTTTTGCACTGAGGTATTTGTCTTCATCGTTTTTTAATACTTTTTGAATTTCTTCTGAGTACGTCTTCGATTTCGAAAAAATTTCTTCGATAAGCAAGTAACTATCTTTGCTTATGAATATCTTATAGATAGGGGCTCTTGTCTTAAATCTGTCTATTTCATCTTGTATCAATCTCAGTTCATTAGACATGAACGAATAGTCTTCCTTTGAGACTAATTCTCGAATGTCCGCTTCGTTGTCTTGATTTTTCTTAGCTATTTTGCCTAGAAGTTCTGTTGTTTCTTCATAAATCTCAATTTTTTTTGTCCACCTTTGTTGCCTTTCAAAAATGAAAAAGCCTGCAACAATAGTGATGATAGGGCTTGTGAGTATTGCAAAGACTGACCAGTTCATGCTATTTCCAATAAGCTATGTATGCCTGAGCGACCGTACCGCAAGCCACCACGAATGTTAATGCTGCTGTTATTACCTGCGGTGTCAATAGGCTTCTGTGCTTTCTTTCCTCTTCATCGTAGTCCGAAAGTGTTTTCAACGCTTTTGGAGTTATGCTGTAACCGTCTTTTGTTTTGTTCAAGTCCCCTGTTTCACTTAAAGAGTCAAGTATAAGTTTTACCCTGATATGCTCATATCTAGAGTTAGGGTGTCTGTACCAGAGTTGACCATTCTTACGTGTTAAATAAGTCCCAGCATCGAATGATGTGCTTCTATACGTATAGGAAAATACATCTTTAGTGTTCTCCAGATACATGTCAACAAGGGTTCTAAGTATATTGACTCTGTCTTCAACTAATATGTCACGCTTGTTGAATAGGTACTGCCTAAAGGCACGGGCTAAGATGCTCTTATTTACAAGCACTCTTTTCTTTAAGCTATTTGAGTAGCTGAAGTTTTCTAAGCCGTTATGAAATAAGACAGCGCCTTTGTAGTGATGCACTACCTCATAGTTTCTATATGTAGTTTTACTGATCGCTATATGGCTTTCTCTCGTGAATACCCTTTCTTCTTCGAACCATTCTTTGCAAAGTAAGTTATCACCCTTGACTCTTTTAACAAGAAGATTTTCTGAGCCGTCATCATTATTTATATAAACGCTATAGCAATCTTCTTTCCCTGTAATTTTGATACGATCAGGGCAAGACTTCTTTAAAGCTCTTTCTATTCTCTTCTTGGCCGTTTTAGCCTTCATGTCTTTCTGCCCTTCTCCATAGCCTCTCAATGACTTCTGAGCGCTTCCAGCCAGTCATCAGATACCTATGGCTACCTTGTCTCTGTTCGTCTGCTACAGGCCAATCTGAGAGCCTACAGCGACCGCTGAATATTCGATTCTTGAGCCATACGCAATGGTACTCAATTAGGAGATTATCAGGTGGTGGAGTCTCATAGCCATCTATCCAGCCTTTCTGGATCAGCTTCTGTTTCCATGCCCTGATTTTTTCTTGATACATGGGGTTAGTGTGGGGAGTTGCCATAGGTCGATTACTGTATAAATGAACAGTATTTGATGCTATGAAAATTGGACTGGAAGGGCAATAAAAAACCCGGCACGAGTGAACGTGACCGGGCATCGGTGAGGGAGGTAACCAAGGAACCGCGCTGATAGGCTCGCCCTCACCATCCTATCCATTGTCATATCGGCAAGGTCTGATGAACCTTTAGAAATTCAGTAGAAATTTTGTGGTTCATCATTGCTTGACATGCTTTCAGCTCGTGGCCGCCATGAACCCGTGCCCCTGCGGCCATCTGGGTGACCCGCGCCAGCAGTGCAGCTGTACCCCCAATCAGATTCAACGCTATCAGGCGCGTCTGTCCGGTCCGCTTTTGGACCGCATTGATCTACAGATCGAAGTACCGGCGCTGCCCGCCGAACAGCTCACTGCCAAAACGCAGGGCGAGAATTCCGAGACCGTGCGCGCACGTGTAATGGCCGCGCGAAAGATCCAATATGCCCGCGGTGGCCTCAACGCCCATCTCTCCACCAGCGAACTGGAAACCGCCTGCGCACTGGGCGATGACGAACGGGCCTGGCTCTCCGGGGTGCTGGCACGGCTGAATCTCTCGGCGCGGGCCTATCACCGCGTGCTCAAGGTCGCGCGCACCATTGCGGATTTAAACGGTGAGGCAAAAGTCGAGAAGGGCGCGCTGATGGAGGCAATCGGCTATCGCCAGCTGGATCGGATGATGGGGCGAGGCGTATAGGGCAGAGACGATACTGCCTGATACCGGGCGGTATCAGGCGTTGATGGCGCGTTCCATGCGGGCAAAAACCGGTGCACACTGGCCGTGCCAGTAGCTGTCAAAGTCAAAGCGACCCTGCTCACTTTCATACCAGCGGTAGGCATCCGCCTTCAGATTCGCTGCCTGGCGTCCCTTCATGTGGGCGCCTCTCTGTTTGAAGGCCGATTGCAGAATGTTGAACGCCTCGGGTTCAAACCCCTTTTCGGCGCCGGTCACCGCACAGGTATAGATGGCGACTGCCTGGCTGCCGGGGGTGTTGAATTCGTCGCTGATATAGCCCTGTGCCACGACATTGAGTGATGTCATTAGCAGAAGGGCGCCGGCCCATAGGGTTGTCATGCTCGGTTTCATAATGTTGGCCCGTGGGAAAAAGCGTGATCATTTCAAGACCGGTGGCGCTGGTCTGCTTACTGTTATCGGCATTATGTACACGTAACTTTACATTAAAGGGGTGACGGATCAGGACGGTTCAGCGGTGCCTCAGGTGCCCGGCGGGCAGTAGGTCAGGGCTTCATGAGCGACCATGTCGGGCATAAAAAAACCGCCCCACTGTGTTTTTGGGGCGGTTCCGGTCTGAGATTCTTGCAGGTCAGGCAGGCTCTGGCGTCTTGATTGACTCGCCAAGCGTGATACCGGGAAGATCGCCTCTCATCGTCTCCTGTGGCTGGTAGTGGATCACCGAGCGAATGGCCTCGCCGCGATGGAGCAGGTCAAATGCCGTGTTGAGCTGATCATGCGTCATGTTGTGTGTGATGTAGGGATCGACATCGAAGCGGCCGGACAGCCACTCATCGACCATGCCCGGAAGCTCCGAGCGGCCCAGCACGCCGCCAAAGGCGCTGCCGCGCCAGACACGCCCGGTGACCAGCTGGAATGGACGGGTCGAAATTTCCTCACCGGCCCCGGCCACGCCGATGATGATGCTCTCACCCCAGCCCTTGTGGCAGCATTCGAGCGCGGCGCGCATCAGCGTGACATTACCGACGCACTCAAAAGAGAACTCCACGCCGCCGCTGGTCATGTCGATAATCACTTCATGCAGTGGCTCGGGATGATCGTTCGGGTTGAGGCACTCGGTGGCCCCCAATGACTCGGCGAGCGCAAACTTGGCCGGGTTGACGTCAATGCCGATAATTCGTCCGGCGCCCTGCAGTCTTGCCCCTTGAATCACTGCCATGCCCACCGCGCCAAGACCGAATACGGCGACGGTGTCCCCGGGCTGTACCTTCGCAGTATTGCGCACGGCACCAATACCGGTGGGCACAGCACAGCCCATGACGCAGGCCTTCGCCAGCGGCGCTTCCGGATTGATTTTCGCCACTGCAATCTCCGGCAGCACGGTGTACTCGCTGAAGGTACTGGTGCCCATGTAGTGACGAATGGTCTTGCCCTTGTAGGAGAAACGACTGGTGCCATCCGGCATCAGGCCCTGCCCCTGGGTCTTGCGAATGGTCTGGCACAGGTTGGTTCTGCCTGACTGGATGTAGGGGCAGTTGGGGTCTTCCGGGGTATAGAGCGGAATGATGTGATCGCCCGGTTTGACCGAAGTGACCCCCTTGCCGATCTCCTCGACGATCCCTACGCCTTCATGACCGAGCACACAGGGGAATATCCCTTCGGGGTCGCGTCCGGAGAGGGTAAACATGTCGGTATGGCACAGGCTGGTAGTGACGATGCGGACCAGCACCTCACCGGCCTTCGGGCCTTCCAGATCAATCTCCTCGATTTCCAGTGGGCGGTTCGGTTCCCAGGCAATGGCAGCGCGCGTTTTCATGAACTCTCCAGAAAGGATGGCAGGGCAATCGCTACCCTTGGGGCTTGTGATGAGACAATACGGTGTAGTCATGTACCGTCTCTTAAATAAAACGTTATAACATAACAATAGTGGGTGCAATTCGTTCATCGGTTTTCCTGTTGAGTCCTTTGGGATGCCCCTGGAGCTACACCCAATGGCGCATCGCACTTTGATAGGCGCACGCTAATATGGAAGTCGATGTTACCGGGACGTTCACAGGCGGCCATAGAACAGGGATGGGAGAATGATCATGCAGGGAAGCGCATCAAGAAGGGCAACAGGCCGTCTTCTGACAGGACTGATGCTGGCATGGGCGCTGGCAGGCTGTGCCAGCAGTGGCGGTGCGGGCAGTGATCCCAAAACCTCGGCGCAATCCCCTGACCGCGCCTGGGGGCCGGTCATGGAGGCCATCTCCAGAGCGGACTTGTACGAGGATGAAAAAACGGTAGTGGATCTGATTCCCCGTCGTGATCCGAGCCTGATAGTGGCGGACTATCAGACGCGCACTGCCAGCGGGCCGCTCTCCCGGGCAGCGCTTGAAACCTTCGTCAACGACAACTTCAACGAGCCGCCTGAAAATGCCTCGCGCCTGTCCGAGGATGCTGACACGCCCATCGATGAGCACATCAAGCACCTCTGGCCCTATCTGACGCGAGACCCTGCCGCCACCGATGAGGGGCAGTGGAGCAGTCTGGTGGTGTTGCCACACCACTATGTGGTGCCGGGCGGTCGCTTCAACGAGATGTTCTACTGGGACAGCTTTTTTACCATGCTGGGGCTGGCCCACAGTGACCGCTATGATCTGGTGCGTGACATGGTGGACAACTTCGCCTGGCTGATCGATCAGTACGGCTTTATCCCCAACGGCACCCGCACCTATTTTCTGACCCGCAGTCAGCCGCCGTTTTTTGCCTCGATGGTCGGACTGCTGGCCGAGCATGACGGTGACAAGGTCTATCAGCGCTATTTGCCCGAACTTTCGCGGGAACATGACTACTGGATGCGTGGCGCCGAGTCTCTGGCCCCGGGCCAGGCCAGCGAACACGTGGTCAGACTGGAAGACGGCACGCTGCTCAACCGCTACCACGGCAGTGAAAACACGCCGCGTCCGGAATCGTATGCCGGGGAAATTGCGCTGGCGGAAAAGGCCTCCAATCGACCGGCCGCGGAAGTGTATGGCGATCTGCGCGCCGCTGCCGAAAGCGGCTGGGATTTCAGCTCACGCTGGATGCGTGACGGTAGCCAACAGACCACCATTGCCACTCGGGACTTTCTGCCGGTGGATCTCAATGCCCTCCTGTTCCATCTGGAAAAAACGCTGGCCCACGCCTGGCAGCTTGAAGGCAACCAGGCGCGCGCCGAGCAGTTCGATAAGCTGGCCGAAACGCGTCGCGAGGCGATCAATCGGGTCTTCTGGGATGCCGAGCGCGGCCTTTATACCGACTACAACTGGCGTGATCAGCACCTGAGCCAGGTGGTCTCCGCCGCCACGGTCTACCCGCTGACCTTCGGGGTGGCCGATCAGGGCCGTGCCGATGCCACGGCCGGTGCCATTGAACGCGAGCTTTTGAGGCCCGGCGGCCTGGTCACCACCAATCGCCATACCGGGGAGCAGTGGGACGCGCCCAACGGATGGGCGCCGCTACAGTGGCTGGCGGTGGAAGGGCTGTCCCGCTATGGCCAGACGCGCCTGGCCGGCACCATCGCCCGGCGCTGGATCGACACCAATCAGCGCGTTTATGACCAGACCGGCAAGCTGGTGGAAAAATACAACGTGGAAAATCCCGGCGTGGGCGGTGGCGGCGAGTATGAGGTCGTCGACGGCTTTGGCTGGACCAACGGCGTGCTGCTGGATCTGATGGCGCGCTACCCCGAGCAGGCGCGCACGCCCTGAGTCGCGCCCTGGGTTATCCACACCCTCCTGCCTCCTTCAGCCCCCGGCGCCTGTGAACAGACAGGCGCCGGTTCAGGGCAGCATCGCCATCATGGTTAGGCTATCCTGAGCGGTTCGTTGATATGGTGCGGGAGTGCTTTGATGCAGCTGATTTCTCTTCAGGGCGCGCAGATTCGGCAGTGGCTTGACGCGCTGGCGACGCTGCGCATCCGGGTCTTTCGTGAGTTCCCCTATCTCTATGATGGCTCGCTCGACTACGAGCGTGACTATCTGGAAACCTACGTCCAAAGCGATGACAGTCTCTGTGTGTTGGTGCTCGACGGTGAGCAGGTCGTGGGGATGAGCACGGCCCTGCCGCTGGCCCATGAGGATGAGGCGTTCAGGCGTCCCTTTATCGAACAGGGCATTGAGGTCGAGACCGTCTGCTATTTCGGCGAATCCATTTTGCTGCCCGAGTATCGCGGCCAGGGGCTGGGCGTACGCTTTTTCGAGGCCCGCGAGGCGCATGCCAGAGCGCTTGTCGGCGTTCGTTATACGGCCTTTTGCGCGGTAGAACGCCCCGACGACCATCCGCTGCGCCCGACGGATTACCAGCCGCTGGACGCTTTCTGGCAGCGGCGCGGTTATACACACCGTCCCGAACTCTACGCCCGCTATGAGTGGCAGGACATTGACGCTGCGACGCCGGACCACAAGACGCTTCGTTTCTGGCTCAAGACGCTCGACTGACGCCACCGCGACCTCCGGGGCGTCCGCCCCGATTTCCCTTTTTATCAAGGAGTGCCCATGCATCTGGCCCTGTGTCAGTACGCCATCGAGCTGTTTGAACAGCCACACGACTACCGAGAGCATCTTGAGTCACTCATTGAGCAGGCGGCCCGCCGCGGTGCAGAGCTTCTGGTCATGCCGGAATATTCAAGCCTGGTCATGACCGGCCAGATGCCGACGGACGTGCGCGGTGATCTGCACGCCTCCATTGCGGCCCTGCAGTCGATGCTGCCGGCCTGGCTGGAACAGTGTGAAGCGCTGGCGAAGCGTTTCGGGGTCTATCTGGTGCCGGGCAGCGCACCAGTGCTGGATGATGACGGCGTCTATCGCAACCGTGCCTGGATGTTTGGTCCCAGTGGTCTGGTCGGCACCCAGGACAAGCTGATCATGACGCGCTTTGAGCGCGAGCACTGGGGCATTGAAGGCGGCAGCGGCCTGCAGGTGTTTGATACGGCGCTTGGCAAGCTTGGCATTCTGATCTGCTACGACAACGAGTTTCCCATGGCCGCGCGCTTACTGGCCGAGCAGGGCGTGGACCTGATCGTCTCACCGAGCTGCACCGATACCGAATCCGGTTATTACCGGGTACGTACCGGCGCGCGGGCCAGGGCGCTGGAAAACCAGATTGCCGTGGCCGTATCGCCCACGGTAGGCGAGGCGGCCTGGTCGCAGGCACTGGATTACAACTACGGGCGTGCCGGGCTCTATGTACCGGCCGATATCGGCATGCCGTCCAGTGGTGTAGTGGCGCAAAGCGAGCACATCACGATCGATCGCAGCTCTTGGCTACATGTGGAGCTGGACCTTTCTGCCATCGCCGCCCTGCGCGACGACGGCCAGGTGCTGCTGCGCCGCGACTGGCCGGAGCAGTTCGACCCCGCGCGGATGTATGTCATAGAGAAGTGAGCCGTTCCTGTGGCTGGCAGTCGGCTTCACGATCATCGGCATAAAACGTGACCCGCGTGACGGCGTTATAGAGACAGCCATGATCGTTCCAGATCATGCTGTCCGGCTGTTCATGGCCGCGGTCGTCACGGGCGCGTACCTGCAGAACATGATGGCCGGCGTCGAGCTGGCAGGTCAGCGACCAGCAGACCCAGGCGCCGGCGATGTTGGGGGTGTGCAGGGTGGCGTTCTGCCACGCGCCGTCATCAAGACGGCATTCCACCGCGGTGATCTGCCCTTCGCCCGACAGGGCGCGCCCACGCAGAATCGTGTCTCCGGCGCCGAGTCGGGCATCGTCTTCAAGGTCCACCAGGCTCATGACCGGCATGGTGGTGATGGGTATACCGTCGGCCTCGCCTTCGGCCGGGTAGTCCGGGCCTGCCAGGGTGTAGTCCTGCGTGTTCCAGTACGTGTTGAGCGCGTCACGCGACACCTCAAGGCGACCCAGCCATTTGACACTGGCCGCGCCCAGCCAGCCGGAGACGACCAGTCGCGCCGGAAATCCGTGGTCGATCGGTAGCGGTTCGCCGTTCATGGCCAGCGCCACGATCGTGTCATCGGCGAGCGCCTTGTCGATTGGCAGCGGACGGGCAAAGCGGCCGCTGTCGAGCCCTTCCGGCAGGACATGAAAGGCGCCGTCTTCAAGGCCTGCCAGGGCCAGCACGTCGCGCAGACGCACGCCGCTCCATTCCGCCACCCCGACCGCGCCCTGGCCCCACTGGGCGCCTTCGGCGGCCGTGCCAAAGTCGCGGGCAAAGCAGGCGCGCGCATTGCCGGCACATTCGATGGCGCGGATGACACTGACGCGCGGGAGTCGTTCGAGATCGGCAAGACGCAGAGAGTGTTCGCGTGACAGGGCATCTCCGGTCAGCGTCAGCCGCCAGTCAGCGGCCTCAAGCTCCGGGATATCGAAATGGCTGCGCACAAAGAACTGACGGTTGGGGGTGAGATAGCCCGGCAGTCGGGACAGGCGTGTCTCGACGTTGGTGGCCCCCCCTTCTTCGGGATGGCAGAAATACCTGGCAGGCAGTGGCTTGAAAATACCGGGGTGGTGACTCATGACAGGGCGCTCCAGACAGACCAGTGATGGCAACTCTCTAGAGCGTAGCGGCTTTTAGCGCCAGGTCAGGCCGGCCATAAGCATCAGTGGCCGGAATAGGCCGGCACTTCATCTGCCATGACCGGGTGGTCCTGCGCCCAGACAATGGCGGGTACGTCCGCATTCTTTTTTGAGGCGCGCACGCACTTTTCCAGCGCCGGGCCATCAATATTGACGAAAGGGGCGGTGACCAGCTTTCGACGGGACAGGCTCTTGCTCAGTCGGTAGCGCAGGGACAGGGCCAGCAGGGTATCAGTGGCCTCGTTTACACCGTCCTCACCGGCAATACGGCGCTGCATGGCGCGTGCCTGGGCATAGCGTGTGGCGAGGTCTGCTTCATCACGACCGTAGAGTTCACGCAGCATCTTGCCGATCTGAAGCGCCGTGGACACGGCCGGCTGGGTGACCTTCGTCTCCATTTTGGCGCAGTCGATGGCGCGCAGAGGCGCTTTGGCATCCTGCGTCGATACCATCAGGTTGCCATTATTAATGTCCAGATGGCAGATCCGGGCGTCATGCATGGCCTTGAGCAGGGCTTCCATGCGATACAAAAGCGAACGGCGCCCGTGCTCGTCGGCCACCTGGAAGGCCTCCCCAAGGTTGATCCAGCCGTCGAGCCAGGGCTGAATCAAAAGCTGACGCGTTGGCAGGCCGGCCCGCAAACGCTCACCCAGACACAGGATGTCGTGACCCTGGTGAGTCCGGTCATTGAGCGTCAGCGTATTGTCGACTTCGGCACTGCCGTGGTCGTAGCCGAAAAGCCGGTTCTGGACGCCAAAAAAGGCGCCAAAATACTTTCGCGACGGCCTCAGGGAAATTTCCTTGGCAAAGAAGTCCCCCCGGTCGGAATGGATGCGAAAGATGCTGCGTCCCTTGCGCTCGCGCAGGGTGGTCACGGTCTTCGTGTCTGCCGCGCGCAGATGCCGGTCCATGCGCTCGGCAGCGTCACAGGCGGCATTGTCATTGGCCAGCCACCACTGCCAGTCGGAACCGGGAAAGCGGATGGGGCCATGAAAGTGGCGTTGAAGGACGTCGGGACGTCCCAGGCGGCGCTGGCGCTCGGAAATAGTCATGATGAAGTACCGGTACAGATCCTAGGCAGGCGATGGGATCAAGCACTGTGTCACGGCATTGAGATCACGATTTCGTTAACAGGCTAAACCTTTACTGCAATATAAGAACGCTGTTCGCTTATGTCCAGAACCATTTAACATGATCTTAACAATTCAATGATAGTGCCATGATCGGCACGGCAATGAAGGGGAGGCGCGTAAAAAAGACAGCCCTGCCACCTTGGACAGGGCCGGGCATGCAGGGAAGAAGCGTCAGCGCTGAAGGGCGTTTTGCAGGGCACTCAGGCGACCAGGCACCAGAGCATCTTCGACGGCCGAAATGCGCAAAATGTCGCCCAGCGCCGGGTGCGGCGGGCGGTGAATAATGACGCCGTCTGCCAGCAGTGCCTGCTGTGCTTCAAGGGCGCTTTCGGCATTGCACATGCGGATGGCCACGAAGTTGGTGGCCGAGGGCAACACCTCGGCGCCCCATGCCTGAAGCTGCGCGGCCAGTTGCTCGCGTCGTTCAATCACGCTTCGGACGTGGCGCTCAACCTCCTCAATGTGGGTCAGCACCAGGGCTGCGGCCGCCTGCGCCACCGAGGAGACGGCGTAATGGATGCGCACCTTGTACATCACTTCCAGCAGCTCGGGGGCAGCGATGGCGTAACCGATGCGAAGACCGGCCAGCCCGTGAGCCTTGGAGAAGGTGCGAAGGCGCACGACACCCGTTAAAGGCGTGTTGTCGCCCTGATCGGGGCGAAATTCGTGATAGGCCTCATCCAGCAGGAGATGGCAGGTCGGCGGCAGATTGTCGACGAGACAGGCGATATCAGTGGCGTTCAGACAGTGACCGCCGGGGTTGTCCGGGTTGGCCAGATAGACAAGCCTTGCGTGATGCAGCCAGGCGGCCTGAACCAGGGCGTCAACATCGGGCGCCAGTCGACCGGGGGCCTGCTGATAGGCCACCTCGACCAGACGACAGCCGTGGCCCTCGGCAAAGTAGCGAAAGGTGGGGTAGGTGCCGGCACTGGTGATCACGGTCGAGCCGGTATCGCACAGGGCGCGCAGGGCCAGGGCGATCAGGCTGTCAGCGCCGGCATCCACCAGCAGGGTGTCACGTGAGGTGCCCAAATGTTGGGCCAGTTGCTGGCGCAGTTCAAAGGCCTGGGCATCACCGTAGGCGCGTGCCAGCTCTGCCACCGGTGCGCCCAGCGCCTCGGTCAGCGCGCGATGCGGCATGTCCAGACCTTCGTTGGAGCCCAGCTGATGAGGCAGCGCATGCCCCAGACGTCGCTCCAGTGCCTGACGTCCCGGGAAGGGATTGGTCGGCCCTTCGCGATCAAGATGAGATGCACGCACGAAAACACACTCCACGTCATGAATGTAGGAAATCAGGCCGGTGAAAGACGATCAGGGCGTCGGCGTCATGGCAGCTTCCGACAGGGGCAGGCCCAGCGCATCAAGGGCACCGTCGATCTCCTTTTGCCACCAGATATCATCACTATCGCCGCGCCTGAGCGTCAACGTCAGTGTATAGGGATAGAGCTTTCGATCCGACAGAGTGATGGCTCCCAGCGGTGCCTGCAGGCGTGAGGAAAGTCGCCATTGATTGGCAGGTGCATCGGACTGCGCCGGAGCCTCGCTCACGGACAGTACCTGCGGCGCCTGCCGGGCGCTGAGCAGTCGACGCGTCAGGGCGTCATTGAAGCGGGCATCCGCCCGGGCCCCAAAGTCGGCATCGGCCCTGACCGGTGTGACAAGAAGGACGCGACTGTCCGTGCCATCCGGCCAGGGCGGGGCCTTTAGTACGTCGACCGCCGCCGTCTGGCCCAGATTTTCAAGGGGCGTACGATGACGGGCAGCATCGCTGTCCATTCCGGCGCAGCCTGCCATCAGCAGGGTCAAAAGCGCCACGGAAATCCATCGCATCATGACGGCGGTCCGGGCATATCGGCAGTGGCAGTGCATGGGCCTTCGGTCTGTGTGATCAGAAAATGGTGCAGATCCCTGAAAAGGGCCTGGCGAATATCCGGTGATTCGTTGACCAGATGATGTCGGGCGTCTGGATGATAAACGATTCGGGCCGCCGGCAGCAGCCGACGCAGCACCTTGAGGTTCCACTGCCAGTCCACGGTGCCATCCTGTTGCCCCTGCAATATCAGCACCGGCAGCGTACAGGGGGGCAGCCCTCGGACATGGACCATCCAGTCGCGCATGGCCGCGACCCAGACCAGCGGCAGGGTGTCGGCCTGCAGTGGATCTCTTTGATGCAAAAACGCCGTAAAGTCGAGATTGGTCGTATTGGGACGGTAATGGCGCGGAATGCTGCGGATAAAGGGCGTGGCCAGGCGGTGCATCACACGCGAACGCTGCCATTTGCAGGGGCGCACCAGCGGCGCCAGCAGCGCCAGCGCCTGCCAGGGATGACGGTCAGGGCGTTCCAGTGCATCGGTGGCCAGGATGGCGGCACCGGTGCTCTGACCGATGCCGATCAGCGGCATGTGCAAAAGGCCCTTGTCACCCAGCTGAGCCAGCAGCGTCCGCAGACACCGGGTGTAGGTGGCGAAGTCATCAATGGCGGCACGCTCGCCGCTGGAAAGGCCGTGTCCCGGTAGATCCCAGAGCACGACACGAAATCCGCTGTCCAGCAAGAGTTGCAGCAGATGGCCATAAAGGCCCAGATGATCGAAATAGCCGTGTACGACCATGATCGTGCCGCGTAGTGCGATGCGCGGCGTCCAGACCTGGGTCCAGAGACGAAACTCTCCGACCTGCACATGTCCTGACTCGATGTCACTGACCGTTGTGATCAGCGTGTCCAGTCCGTAATGGCGAAAATACTGGTCCATCACACCGATGGGCGGCAGGGACAGAGGGGCCAGCGGGCCGGCCTCCAGTAGCTCGGAAAAATCGGGTAAGGACATTGTCATGAACGCTCGTGTTCACGCCACGCCGGTCGCGCAGCCCATGATGATTATGAGGGCTCGGGGCGTCGGCGCAAGGCAGTGACGGCCAGCATGACCCAGCCGGCCATCATTGCAAGGCCTCCCAACGGCGTGATTGGCCCCAGCAGGGCAGGGCCGCCCAGTGCCAGCAGATACAGCGAGCCGCTAAACAGCACAACACCTGTCCCCCAGAGCATCAGCACGAGACGCTGCCCCTTGAGGGCCACGACCTCACGCCAGATCAGGATCATCATGAAGGCCAGCGTATGCCATGCCTGGTAGCGTACACCGGTGTGCCAGGCGTTGAGCGCGCGGGCGTCCAGCTGGTCGGCCAGACCATGGGCGCCCCAGGCGCCCAGCACCACGACGCCCAGTCCCGACAGGGCCGCAACCAGCCAGAGAAGGCGCGATGGCATCCGGTATACTCCTATAGAATCGGGCATTCGCCCTTGAATGCGTGTATGGTCGCACGCACGCGCCCGAGCCACCAGGTGCCGTGGGCGGGCCGGTGGCTTCGACCAACAATACACCACAAGCGTAATGCCTTCTTGAGAGCAGGGCATGGCGGGGGATAACCCATGGAATTCATCAATACCATCGAAAACGGCATTCTTGCCATTACCGACCCCATCAGCAGTTTTATCTGGACTTATATTCTGGTCTATCTGCTTTTGGGCGCCGGTGTGGCCTTTACGCTGCTGACGAAGTTCATGCAGTTTCGTCTGATGGGTCACATGGCGCGTGTGACCTTTGGCGGTCGCGGTTCGGGTGATGGCATCAGTGCCTTTCAGGCCTTTGCGACCTCGCTGGCGTCCAGGGTGGGAACGGGTAACCTCGCCGGTGTGGCCATCGCCCTCTGGGTCGGGGGGCCGGGCGCCATCTTCTGGATGTGGATGACGGCACTGGTCGGGCTGGCCACCGCCTTTATCGAATCCACGCTCGCCCAGGTCTACAAGGTCAAGCATGAGGACGGTGCCTTCCGAGGTGGACCGGCCTATTACATGGAACGTGGTCTGGGGCAGCGCTGGATGGGCTGCCTGTTTGCGGTCTTTTTGATCATTGCCTACGGCCTGGCCTTCAATGGTGCCCAGTCCAATACCATCGCCCAGGCCATCGATAGTGCCTTTGCTGTCCCGACCTGGATTACCGGGATCGTACTGGTGGCCATGACGGCCCTGATCATCTATGGCGGCATCAAGTCGGTGGCACGCACTGCCGAGAAGATTGTACCGGTCATGGCCGTGGCCTATCTGCTGGTCGCGCTCTACATCCTGATCGTCAACATCGGTGAGGTGCCGTCAATGCTGGCGCTGATCGTCAAGAGCGCCTTTGGTTTCGGACCTGCAGTCGGTGGCGCGGCGGGCTATGCCATCAAGACGGCAATGGAAAACGGCATCAAGCGCGGACTGTTCTCCAACGAGGCCGGCATGGGCTCGGCGCCCAACGCTGCCGCCACGGCAACGGTCAAGCATCCGGCGGCCCAGGGGCTGGTCCAGTCCTTTGGCGTGGTATGCGATACCCTGATCATTTGCACCTGCACCGCCGTGGTGATTCTGCTTTCCGGGGTCTATGACACTCTGCTGGCCAGCTCGCCGGGCGTCGATATCCAGGGCATTCAGCTCACTCAGGATGCCATGAGCGATCATCTGGGCGTGTTTGGCACCTGGTTCATTGCGCTGGCCATTTTGCTGTTCGCCTTTACCTCGATCGTTGGTAATTACGCCTACGGCGAGATCAACATGGGGTATCTGTTCGGTCGGCGCAGCAAGGGTGCCATTCAGGCACTGCGTATCGCTGTGCTGGTCATGGTCATGCTGGGTGCCGTGGCGGAGCTTGATTTCGTCTGGGCCTTTGCCGACTTTGCGATGGGGTTGATGGCGACCACCAACCTGATTGCCATTCTGCTGTTGGCGCCCGTGGCCCTGCGTGTACTGAAGGACTATGAGCGTCAGCGTCGTGATGGTGTGCGGGAGCCGGTCTTCGATCCCACTGTCCTCAAGAATCCCGAGCAGCTTTCCAGCGGTGTATGGACGTCTTCCAGCGAAACCGTGACGCGGTAGGAGCCCTCCGGACTCCAGCGTTATAATGCACATCCCGAGACCAGTGCAGGATGTGACATGCAGCTATACATCAACGGAGAAACGCGCCGGGTCGATCAGGTCAGCAATGTGGCTGACCTGATCGCCATGCTTTCGCTGACCGGTCGGCGTATTGCCGTGGAAGTCAACGAATCCATTGTGCCGCGCACCCGCCATGCGACAACGACCCTCAATGAGGGCGATCGCGTCGAGATTGTTCATGCCATTGGCGGCGGCTGATACCCCGGTGCCAGTGGCGATCGCATCAGAACCCCGCCAGTCGGGTCCGAGGAGAACATCATGAGCATTGATTCCCGGTGGGATACCCCCCTGCACATTGCCGGGCGAACCTTTACCTCGCGCTTGCTGGTCGGTACCGGCAAGTATCGTGACCTTGAAGAAACGGGCGCGGCCGTTGCGGCCAGCGGCGCTGAAATCGTGACGGTGGCCGTGCGCCGCTCCAACATCGGGCAGAATCCGGATGAGCCCAACCTGCTCGACGTCATCTCTCCCGAACGCTATACCATCCTGCCCAACACGGCCGGCTGCTATAACGCGCGTGACGCAGTACGCACCTGTCAGCTCGCCCGCGAGCTGCTTGATGGGCACAACCTCGTCAAGCTGGAGGTGCTGGGCAACGACCATACGCTCTATCCCAATGTGATGGAGACCCTCAGCGCGGCGCGTACGCTCGTCGAGGATGGCTTTGATGTCATGGTGTATACCAGTGATGATCCGATCGTGGCCGCCGAGCTTGAGTCGATCGGCTGCTGTGCGGTCATGCCGCTGGGCTCGCTGATCGGTTCCGGCCACGGCCTGCTCAATCCGCACGCCCTGTCACTGATCATCGACAACGCCCGTGTACCGGTGCTGGTCGATGCCGGTATTGGCACGCCGTCCGATGCGGCCATGGCCATGGAACTTGGCTGCGACGGGGTGCTGGTCAACTCGGCCATCGCCCACGCCCGTCAGCCGATCCTGATGGCCAGTGCCATGAAAAAGGCCGTTGAAGCCGGGCGTGAAGCCCGCCTGGCCGAACGCATGGGCAGAAAGACCTATGCCGCCAGCCCTTCATCGCCCACGGAAGGCCTGATCACCGGCTGATCCGGGGCATGACCCGTTCCACCGTTTTTGACGATATTTGTGATGACAGAAGACACAGCGCCGGCTCCCGAGTCCGGCGAAGACACGCCGCATCGCGGCATCAAGAGTTATGTGGTTCGCAGCGGGCGCATGACCCTGGCCCAGCGTCGCGGTCTGGAAAAGGTCTTTCCGCGCCTGGGACTGACCCTCGCCCACGGGCGGCTGGATCTGGAAGCGCTGTTCGGGCGCCGGGCACCGTGTGTGGTCGAGATCGGCTTTGGCATGGGGAGCTCGCTGCTTGAGCAGGCCATGGCCAACCCGGACACCGACTTTATCGGCATCGAGGTTCATCCACCGGGGGTGGGCAAGCTGCTTGATGATGTCGACAAGGCAGGATTGTCCAACGTTCGGGTGTATCGCGAGGACGCGCTCAAGGTGCTTGATGACTGCCTGCCGGCCGAATCGGTCAACACGCTGCAGCTCTTCTTTCCCGATCCCTGGCCCAAAAAGCGCCATCACAAGCGTCGAATCCTGCAGCCGGCCTTCATTGAGCGGGTGCGTCGCGTGCTCGAGCCGCAAGGCCGCTTCCACATGGCGACCGACTGGCAGCCCTACGCTGAATACATGGTCGAGACCATGAACGAGGCGCCCGGGTTCGTGACGCTGGCACCTGAAGGAGATTACGTTCCGCGCCCGGACTTTCGTCCCCTGACCAAGTTTGAAACCCGCGGTGAGCGGCTGGGTCATGGCGTGTGGGATCTGATCTATCAGCGCAGTGACTGATCCAGCCAGCATCACGTGCGGTGTTCAGGAGTTGGATCTCGGAAGGTCTTCATGACCGACGTAAAAAAGCCGCCCAATTGGGCGGCTCAAGGACCGTGACTAGCTTGATGAGGAGATGAACCACTCGATACCTGACATATCGGGTTGTTCATGCGGTGACTGGCGATCACCACATCTCAAAGATAACCATTCTCATTTGGCTGGTCAAGACAAATGAGAATATTTTTTAAATGAATGCCTGCTGTTATTGGCGCCCGGCTTCATGACTGCTGCCGGGCGTTGTCCAACGCCTGCTCGATCACCGGACGCTCCATGTCGATACCCGATTCTCCTGCTCGAATCCCCTCGCTTTGCTGGCTTAACACGCTGGTGGTGGTCACATTGATGACGGTTACCGTGGCCATCGCCTATCTGGGTTATTACTACGTCGGGGCCGGCAATCGATCGCAGGTGACCTGGTTTGCGCCCGAACTTGACTGTCAACCGCTGGAGGAGCGCTGTTTTACGGCGCTGGGGCGATTCGGTGACATGCAGACGCAGTGGCACTATCAGAAAGGGCAGCTGAGCGTGGAGATGGTGCTCACCGGGCTGAAGGCGGAAGAGGTGAGGATGCAGCTTGAAGAAACCGGCAGTCGCTGGCGTCAGACAGCCATGACCCTGGATGCCGTATCGGCGGGTCACTACCGCGGTACGTTCGATATTCCGCTGTGTGGAACCGACACCCACCGTGCAAGAGGAAGTCTTGTGGTGACTACCCCCAGGGGGCTTTTGGGCAGCTGGTACGATCTGTCACTACCGTGTCACTGATGCACAATGTCACGCGATCTGAAACATGAATTTTCCTATTAATTATCCACACGGCGTTGGGAATTTTTGCTTGACAGAAAGCAAAGCCACTCAAAGTGGATAATTTCACTCCGTTGACTCATGTTTTTCTAAATAATGATGAGAAACAAAGTGTTATGAGTTTTATGTCATTTTTCTTTGCAGGAAGTGCCATAAGACGGATAGGGAAGTGCGACATTTATGCACAGGTGCTGGGGTAGTCATTATAGAGAACCTCACAGCCTTATCCACAGGGTGTTCGAGCAGGGTTTATCCACTGCCTGTAACAGGTTGTCAGGCATTAAAAAACCACCGGGCGATCAGGCCCGGTGGTTTCAGAAGTGCCCCGTATTGCCGGCCTGGCTGGCCTATTGGGCTCCGGCGCCTTCTGCCTGATCAGCACTGGCATCGTCTGCCTGATCGGCACTGGCGTTATCGCTGTCTGCGCTGGTGGCATCATCGCCCACGCCAAGCAGCTCTACCTTGAAGATCAGAGTCTGGTTCGGACCGATCGGGCCGGTGCCCGCTTCGCCATAGGCCAGATCGGACGGCACGTAGATTTCCCACTTGTCGCCCGGGTGCATCATCTTCAGCGCTTCCTGCCAGCCGGGAATGACCTGATCGACCTGGAAGGTCACCGGCTCGCCACGCTCATAGGAGCTGTCAAAGACGTTGCCATCAATGGTGCGGCCTTCGTAGTTGACGCGAACCTGGTCTTCATCGCCGGGCTGTGTGGCGCTGTCGTCACCTTCTTCCATGACGCGATACTGAAGGCCGGAGTCAGTGGTCTTGACGCCTTCCTTGCCAGCGTTTTCTTCCAGGAACTGCTTGCCGGTCTGGGCGTTTTTATCAGCCTCCTGCTTCATCTGCTTTTGCTGGTCGGCCACCATCTGCTGCTGATACTGCTGCAGGGCATCGCCAATCTGCTGATCGCTGAGACGGATATCGCTGCCGTCGTAGACGTCCTTGATGCCACTGGTAAAGTTATCAACATCCAGATCCTTCATGTCTTCATGAAGATTGCGCGCAAGCGTCACGCCAACGGCATAGGCCAGCCGTGCCTGATCGGACTTGAAGTCATCCTTTTTCTGGGCGCTATCGTCGCCGCCCTTTTGCTGGGCCTGTTCCTGCGTTGCCTGCTTGTCGGCGTTCTTGTCCTTGCCGTCGTCAGCATCGGAACAGCCGGTCAGTATGATCAGCGTGCTTAGAGTGACCGCGCTCAACAGTTTATTCATGAAATCTCCTTGTACACATGGTTATCAAGGGATGTTGGACAACATCCAATGAAAAAAATCACGCCAATCCCTGAAGGAATGTTGGTTGTCTTTCCACAAACGATCTTTAACGAACTATCAGCACGATGTGGGCGCCATATTCTCACTTTCAAGCCGTAGATGGGAAATCAGCTGGTGATGACGAGCGTTGAGCTCGCCAGTCAGCGGCCTTAAAAGGGCTTCAAATGACAGGTGTGCAGGGCGGGGCAGGGCGGCTGAAACGGCCAGTGCCTCAAGCTGGCGCAGCATCTCACGCTCGCTCTGAAGTTCGGCCTTTTTAATGTGTGTGCGCATCTGTTCAAGTTCCGGCCGGCCTGCGGCCTGCGCCTTGAGGTCGCGTCTGAGCTGGCGCAGCGGCTGCGTGTAGTGCTGTTGCCACTGGCGTACGGGCGCCAGCACCGAGGCAGGGGCTGCCACCGGTGCCCGGCCATGTACCAGCAGCCACAGACCCCAGAGCAGTTCGCAGACATCAAGGCCCGCCTCATTCTGAAGCTCGAGCAGGGCGTCGCTGACCCCGGGGCGCGCATAAAGCGCCAGCGCCCAGGGCCAAAGCGCCGGGAGATTTCGGTTAGAATGGGAACCCATTGACTTGTTCATTCGACCACTTATCGGCAACCGGCCGGACAGGATACTGCATGATCGCATTTCGCCAGCTCGAGCTCCAACGCGGCGGGGTCCCGCTGATCGAGTCCGCAGACTTCATGCTCTCGATGGGGCACCACGCCGGTATCGTGGGCGCCAACGGCACGGGCAAATCGAGCCTTTTCCAGTTGATTCTGGGGCAACTGACGCCTGAACGCGGCGAGATAGCGCTCAATGGCGGGGTGCGCATTGCCCACATGAGTCAGGAGATCGTGACGCTTTCCCGCAGCCTGACCGACTTCGTGCTCGATGGCGATCATGCCCTGCGCGAAACACAGGCGGCGCTGGAAGCCGCCCGCGAGGCCGGCGAGCACCACCGTGAGGCCGAATTGCACGGCGCCATCGAGTCGCTTGATGGCTATACGGCCAAAGCCCGAGCCGAGCAGCTGCTGGTTGGCCTTGGCTTTGCCCAGCGCGATCTTGAGCGGCCGCTGTCGGATTTCTCGGGGGGCTGGCGCATGCGCGCCAATCTGGCACAGACGCTGTTCAAGCCGTCCGATCTGATGCTGCTCGATGAGCCGACCAACCACCTGGATCTGGACGCGCTGCTGTGGCTTGAGCAGTGGCTGGTGCGCTATCCCGGCACGCTGCTTTTGATCTCGCACGACCGGGACTTTCTTGATGCCGTGTGCGATCACATCGTGCACTTTGATCAGCGCCACGTGCAGCTCTATCGCGGTAACTTCACGACCTTTGAGCGCACCCGCGCCGAGCGACTGGCCCAGCGTGAGGCCGAGCGCGAGAAACAGCAGGCCCGTCGCGCCGAGATAGAGGACTTCGTGCGCCGCTTTCGCGCCAAGGCGACCAAGGCCAAGCAGGCCCAGAGCCGGCTCAAGATGCTTGAGCGCATGGAAGACATTGCGCCGCTGCGGGCCGAATCGCCGTTTCGTTTCCGACTGCCCTGTTCCGACAAGGTTTCTCACCCGCTGCTGTCGATCGATCACGCTGCCATCGGCTATGGCGAGGCGCCGATCGTTGAAAATGTGCGCCTGTCACTGGCTCCCGGCAGTCGTATTGGCCTTTTAGGCCCCAATGGGGCGGGTAAATCAACGCTGATCAAGGCGCTGACCGGAGAGCTGGCCCTGCTTAAGGGCGAGCGTACCGAGGGGGAGCATCTCGCCGTCGGCTACTTTGCCCAGCATCAGCTGGATGCGCTGGATCTCAATGCCAGTGCCTTCACGCATGTTCAGCGCCTGTCACCGCAGGCTTCCGAGCAGGTCATCCGTGATTTTCTGGGTGGTTTTGGTTTCCGTGGGGATGATGCCTTTGAGGTGATCACTCGTTTCTCGGGCGGAGAGAAGGCGCGTCTGGCGCTGGCCCTGATTGCCTGGCAAAAGCCCAACCTGCTGCTGCTCGATGAGCCGACCAACCACCTGGATCTGGACATGCGTGATGCGCTGACGGAGGCGTTGGCTGCCTTTGACGGTGCGGTCCTGATCGTCTCGCACGATCGCCACCTGCTGCGCGCCAGCGTCGATGAGTTCTGGTGCGTGGCCGATGGTCGGGTTGCGGCCTTTGACGGCACGCTGGACGACTACCGACTGTGGCTTAAAAACCGCCTCACTGACGCTGCGCGTGCGTCGACGGATGAGGTCGAAGAGGGTGCAGCCCCCAAAGAGGATCGCCGGGCCACGCGCCGCGCGGCGGCTGAACTTCGCGAACAGCTCAAGCCCTTGAAGAAACAGCGTGACGCCGCCGAGAAGTCGATGGAAAAGGCCCAGAAAGCGCTCGAAGCGGTCGAGGCAAAGCTATCGGACCCGGTGATTTACGAGGCCGATCAGAAGGCCCGGCTGACAGAACTTCTACGCGAGCAGGGCGAGTGGAAGACACAGCTGGAAAGCGATGAACAGGCCTGGATGGAGGCCGAAGAGGCGCTCGAGGAGATGCAGGCGCAACTCACTGCCTCCTGAGGTGTCGGTTGGCAACGGCGGTCATCGGTCTACACTGAACGGGTATTGATTGTAATCGGCAGATTTCAGGGAGGAGAGATGCCCTACGACCATCGTGATGACATTCCCGATAGCGCCCGCAAGGTGCTGCCGCCGCATGCCCGGACCATCTACAAGGAAGCCTTCAACAGTGCCTGGGAGGAGTACAACAGTCCCTCCGATCGCCGCGGAAATTCGTCCCGTGAAGAGACGGCTCACGCCGTGGCCTGGAAGGCCGTCGCGTCGAAGTATCACAAGGGCGATGAGGGCAAGTGGCATCCGAAGCACTGATCCGGGCCGCTGAAAATGTCGCCTTGCAGATTCTGAATGGGCCGCCACTCTTGTGGCGGCCCGTTTTGCGTTCGGCTATCCGGTTTTGATTATTCGGTGTAAATCATTTTGCGGGTCATGCCGCCATCGACGGGGAAGTGCTGGCCGGTGATGAAGCCGGCCTCCGGACCTGCCAGAAAGGCCACGAGGGCTGCGATGTCATCGGGATGGCCTACACGCCCGACCGGATGCTGCCGACGGTCGGTGTCACTGTGGGACGGGGCCTCACGATTGGCGGCCTTTTGATGCTCGCCGGTTTCGATCCAGCCGGGGCAGATGGCATTGACGCGAATGTCCGGACCAAGGCTTGTTGCCATCGCATGAGTGAGCGCGAGAAGGCCGCCCTTGCTGGCCGCATAGCCTTCACTTTCAGGTTCGGACTGCAGTGCTCGGGTCGAGGCCATGTGAATGATGCCGCCCTGATGTTCACGCAGCAGGGGAATCGCGGCACGCGAGCAGAGAAAGGCGCCGGTGAGATGATTGTCCAGCCAGTGATGCCAGCGCTCGAGCGACAGCGACTCCAGCGGTCCGCAATACGGGTTGGCCGGGCCTGCGTTATTGACCAGCAGGTCCAGCCGGCCCTGCCATTGTGTGATGCGCTCGAAGGCCTCATTCACCGCGGTTTCATCGCTGACGCTGGCGGTAATGGCCAGCAGTGTCTCAGCGTCGTGTCGCTCGCGCATTTCCTGAACGGCTTCCTCATCGATATCGATGATGGCGACACACCAGTTGTGAGCGATGAGATAGTCGGTAATGCCGCGACCAATCCCCTGTGCGCCGCCGGTGATCAACGCCACACGAGTCCCATGAGAAGAAGTGGTGTGCATGAGGCCTGCCTTTGCGAGAGTTCGAAGGGGTCGGCTTTCCAGCAATCAGCTTTCCAGCATGAAGGTGACAGGCCCATCATTGATCAGCGAGACCTGCATGTCAGCGCCAAAGCGTCCGGTCTCGACGGTGTCATGGGCCTTTCGCGCGCATTCGACCAGGTGGTCAAACAGTCGCTTGCCGTCTTCGGGCGTGGCGCCGTTGGAAAACCCCGGGCGCAGTCCCTTGCGGGTATCGGCCACCAGCGTGAACTGAGACACCAGCAGCAGGCCCCCTTCGACCGTTGAAAGCCCCAGATTCATGCGGCCCTGATCATCGCTGAAAATGCGATAGTTGAGCATCTTGTGCAAAAGCTTCTCGGCGCGATCCGGGGTGTCATCGCGCTCGACACCGATCAGGGCCAGCAGCCCCTGATCAATGGCGCCAATGCGTTCGCCTTCCACCTGAACGCTTGCCTGGCTTACCCGCTGGATCAGGGCTCGCATGGTTTCTCCATCGTCAAGATTGTCATCGGAGCGCCGCCGCCCTGGCTACCAGGTACGACAGAGCATCAGATCGCCGCGGGTCTCGGTCAGCAGTCGCTCCAGCAGACTATCGGTAGAACGTCCGATGCCAACGCGAATATGGCTGCCCAGCGCCAGCAGGTCGGGTGGCTGCTGGCGCAGCCGATCCAGCAGGACCTGAGAGGGGTCACCCTGCTGCAGAACCAGCTCCAGATCGGGCCTGGCATGCAGGTCACTCATCAATCGCTCGGTTTCAAGTTCGAGCTGCTGTCGCAGGCGCTGACGCTCAAGATCGCGCCAGTGCTGGTAGTTGGTGCCTTTGCAAAGCTCCATCGCGACCGGCATGTCCCAGGCGTGTAACAGCGTCAGGCGCACGTTGGGAAAGCGCATCAGCACTTCCTTGAGGGTGTGACGCGAGGCGAGTGAAAAGTCGACCGGCACCAGAATGTCCTGCCAGTCCGGCTCGCCGTCATGCGGGATACTGACCACCGGACAGGGCGCCCGGCGCATGACGCGGGACAGGGTGGTGCCGCCGATCAGGTCCGGCTGACCCTGCTTGCGGTGGGTGCCCATGATAATCATCGAGGCGCTGCGCTCGTAGGCTTCGCGGATAATTTCGGCATAGGGTACGCCGCTGACGATATGAATCTCGGTGGCCGCCGGGCGCTTTAACTCGTGATGCTCACACAGCCTGCTGAGCGTGCGGTCGATGTCTTCCTCGATGGCATGCACCAGCGCCGGAAGCGTGTTCTCGGGCAGATAGGGGTCCACGACATGCAGGATGTCCAGGCGCGATTGACTGCGCTGCGACAGATGCAGCGCCCGTACAAGGGCTGCTTCACATTCATGAGAGAGATCGGTGGCCAGTAGCAGCGTCGTATTCATGGCTGAATCCTTGCCCGTTGATAAGGGGGGCGCTTGCAGGTGTCGGTAATGGCGGGAGCACCGCTGAAATGATAGTGGTTGCCTGTCCCCACAGCTACCACCAGGCGTGAAAGTGATGAGCCGGCCCCTGGCCCTGGCCGACTTCCAGTCGATCGGCAGCCTCCAGAGCCCGGGTCATGTAGGTCTTGGCCGCCCTGATCGCTTCGATCGGCGTGTCATGGCGCGGCAGCAGTGCGGCAATGGCAGACGCCAGCGTGCATCCTGAGCCATGCAGCGAGCGTGTCTTGACGCGCTCTGCTTCCAGCCAGTGCGTGCCGTCAGGGGTCAGCACCAGATCATTACTGACCTCGCCGGCCAGATAGCCTCCCTTGAGCACCACAATGTCGCTGCCCAGTGCGCCGAGCCCGGGCAACATCGCCTCCATATCGTCATGGCTGGCGGGGATGTCGGTGTCCAGCAGCACGGCCGCTTCCGGCAGATTGGGCGTGATAACGTCGGCCATCGGAATCAGGACATCGCGTACGGCGTGAAATCCGTCACGATCCACCAGCATGTCGCCACTTTTGGCCACCATGACCGGATCCAGCACGATATGGGCCGGTCGGTAGCGTTCGATGAACTCCCGAATCAGCTGCGCCGTGGCGAGGTCGCTGACCATACCGATTTTGACGCAATCGATGTCGATATCCTCGAACACGGCGTTCATCTGGGCACGAATCATGGCCTGTGGCAGTGCCATTACCTCGCGGACGCCACAGGTGTTCTGGGCCAACACGGCTGTCAGGACACTGGTGGTGTAGGCGCCCAGGGCGCTGGCGGTCTTGATATCGGCGGATTGTCCTGCCCCCCCGCTGGGATCGGTGCCGGCAATGGAGAGAAAATGGGTCGGGCGCATGAGATGTCCAGAGGTTGTCAACGACTCGGAAGGTGAGCGCAGAAGGTATCGACGCCCACGATATTGCTGAACATAGAACTAAAGTCTAATGTGGCATGGCAATATTTTGATTGGATACACGAAGGCTACAGGGGGAACATTCCAAAATCGACATCAAAAAAGCTGATGATGGCATTGGTAAAATCCCTTGCAGGCTTCTAATGTAACGAGGGTGATCTCGAGGCTGACCTGACCTTCCGCAGTCGAGAATTTCCTGTCATTCGGACACCACGCTCCGGGTGGTTGAATAACGAAAGCTCTGGTGGATGCAACGTCGCCGGGGCAGACCAAGATGAGTGAGCGTCCATGGATCTGGCAGCGCAACTGGCCCAAAACTGGTCAGTCGGTGTTTTCATTGTCGCCGTACTGGCCCTGTGTACCTTCATGATCACCGCGTCCGCCCTGTTGGGTGGCCGGGCATGGGGACACACCAAGGAAACGCCCTACGAGTCCGGTATTGTGCCGACCGGCAGTGCCCACCAGCGTTTCTCGGTCAAGTTCTACATGGTGGCCATGCTTTTTGTCATCTTCGATGTGGAAGCCCTTTATCTCTTCGGCTGGGCCATCTCCGTGCGTGAAACCGGCTGGACCGGGCTTGTTGGCGCCAGTGTCTTCATCTTTATCCTGCTGGCCGGCCTGATCTATGACAGCCGTGTCGGGGCACTGGACTGGGTGCCCAAACGCCGCGTGCAGCCGGATCAGGTCCATCAGCCTGCCCAGCGTGATCATGCCGACGACTGAGTGTCGACAGGCAGCCGTATCTGCCTGACAGAACCTCAGTACCGATCAATGATGTTTTCCGGGAGGACTCTGGATGTCCTACAAGCTTACGCGCATCGACCCCGATGCTCCCCAGAACAGCCAGTATCCGGTCGGGGAGCGCCGCGTTGTTGATGACCCCATGGATGACCAGGTGCATCGCAATGTTTTCATGGGCAAGCTCGAAAACATCATGCACAACGTCGTCAACTGGGGACGCAAGAACTCCCTGTGGCCTTATAACTTCGGGCTGTCCTGCTGCTACGTCGAAATGACCACGGCCTTTACCGCGCCACACGACATTGCACGCTTTGGCTCCGAGGTGCTGCGTGCCTCGCCCCGTCAGGCCGACGTGATGGTGATTTCGGGCACCTGCTTCGTCAAAATGGCGCCCATCATCCAGCAGCTCTACGACCAGATGCTGGAACCCAAGTGGGTCATCTCGATGGGCTCGTGTGCCAACTCCGGCGGCATGTATGACATCTATTCGGTGGTCCAGGGTGTCGACAAGTTCCTGCCCATCGACGTTTATATCCCGGGTTGCCCGCCAAGACCTGAAGCCTTCCTTCAGGGGCTGCAGCTATTGCAGGACTCCATCCAGCAGGAGCGTCGTCCGTTGACCTGGGTGGTCGGGGATCAGGGCGTGTACAAGGCAGAAATGCCCTCCCAGCGTGAAAAAAGACGCGATGAGCGTATTGCGGTCACCGAGCTGCGTTCACCCGATGAAGTGTAATTACCGGCACGTGGGTCACCGCGGGGCGAGCGGGTCCGGTTCACTGGCGATGGAAAACAACGGATGACGACCGAGATTTCACAGGCAGACGCTACAACCTTCGCCATTGTTGATGAGCTGAAGGCCCGCTTTGGCGAGGCGAATCTGGTGGTGCAGCCCACGCTGACCGGCATGCCGGTAGTCTGGGTAGCGCGTGAGCAGCTCATTGAGGTCATGCGCTTCGTGCAGCAGGTCAACAAGCCCTTTGTCATGCTCTATGACCTGCACGGTGTGGATGAGCGTCTGCGCATGCACCGTCGGGGCCTGCCACCGGCGGACTTCACGGTGTTTTATCAGCTGATGTCGCTTGAGCGTAACAGCGAGCTGATGATCAAGGTGGCGCTGCATGAGGATGATCTGCGCGTCCCGACCCTGTGTAACGTCTATCTCAATGCCAACTGGTATGAGCGTGAAGTCTTTGACATGTTCGGCATTGATTTCGCGGGGCATCCGCACCTGAGCCGAATGCTGATGCCACCAACCTGGCACGGGCATCCGCTGCGCAAGGACTATCCGGCGCGTGCGACAGAATTTGATCCCTATACGTTGACGATGGAAGGCCAGGACCGCGAACAGGAAGCCCTGCGCTTTGATCCTGAAGACTGGGGCATGAAGCGCCAGAGTGGTGATACCGACTACATGTTCCTGAACCTGGGGCCCAACCACCCCTCGGTGCACGGCGTGTTTCGTATCGCTCTGCAGCTGGACGGCGAAGAGGTGGTCGACTGCGTCCCGGACATCGGCTATCACCATCGCGGCGCCGAGAAAATGGCCGAGCGTCAGTCCTGGCACAGCTATATCCCCTACACCGACCGGATCGACTATACCGGCGGGGTCATGAACAACCTGCCCTATATTCTGGCGGTCGAAAAACTGGCCGGGATTAGCGTCACCTCACGCGCTGAAACCATCCGCGTGATGATGGCCGAGATGTTTCGCATCAACTCCCACCTGCTGTTTCTGGGCACCTTCCTGCAGGATCTGGGGGCAATGTCGCCAGTCTTTTATACCTTCAGCGACCGTCAGCGGGCCTATCATGTGATCGAGGCCATTACCGGATTTCGCATGCACCCGGCATGGTTTCGCATCGGCGGCGTGGCGCATGACCTGCCGCGCGGCTGGGACCGGCTGGTGCGCGAGTTTCTGGACTGGATGCCGCCACGGCTGGACGAGTACGAGCGCGCGATGATGGACAACTCGATCGTGCGCGAGCGTACGGTCGGCATTGCTACGCATACCACCGCAGAGGCGCTGACCTGGGGGGTAACCGGCCCCAATCTGCGTGCCACCGGCCTTAAATATGATCTGAGAAAGGCCAAGCCCTATTCAGGCTATGAGCGTTTTGATTTCGATATTCCGGTAGGCACCAACGGCGACGTCTTTGATCGCGGCATGATGCGCATCGAAGAGATGCGCCAGAGCCTTCGCATCATCGAGCAGTGTCTGAAAAACATGCCCGAGGGCGACTACAAGGCCGATCATCCGCTGACCACACCGCCGCCGCGCGACAAGATGCTTCAGCATATCGAAACGCTGATCACGCACTTTTTGCAGGTTTCCTGGGGGCCAGTGCTCAAGGCTAACGAGTCGTTCCAGATGATCGAGGCGACCAAGGGGCTTAACAGCTACTACCTGACCAGCGATGGCAACACCATGAGCTATCGCACCCGAATTCGTACGCCCAGCTTTGCCCATCTCCAGCACATTCCGGCCGTCATCAACGGCGGGTTCGTGCCGGATCTGATCGCGCATCTGGGCAGCATCGACTTTGTAATGGCCGACGTGGATCGATAACCATGACCATGGATACTCCCGCAACCGGCAATACCCGCGCCAGCAAGGCCAGTCAGGGCAACCTGATTGCCAGTGTCGGGCGCACCGACGACTTCGAGCTCACCGATGAAGAGCGTCATGAGATCGAGCACGAGATGGGGCACTACGAAAACCCGCGTGCCGCCTCCATTGGCGCGCTCAAGATCGTGCAGAAACGTCGTGGCTGGGTCTCGGACGGCGCCGTGATCGCCATCAGTGACGTGCTGGGCATTCCCTCCAGTGACATCGAGGGGGTGGCCACCTTTTATAGCCTGATCTTTCGTCAGCCGGTCGGACGACACGTCATCCTGGTCTGTGACAGCAGCTCCTGCTTTTTGACCGGTCATGATGAACTTCGCGATGCCATTTCCAGCGAACTGGGCATCGGGCTGGGCCAGACCACCGGTGATGATCGCTTCACGATGCTGCCGGTGTGCTGTCTGGGGGCCTGTGACCGTGGTCCGGCGCTGATGATCAATGAGGACCTGCATGGCCCGGTGGACCCAGGCGACGTGTCGGCACTTCTGGAGCGCTATTCATGACCAGTCATCTCTTTTCTACCAGCACCAACGGCGAAACTCATCCGCTGACCTATCGTCTGCGCGAGGATCGCGGCTATGTGGATCTGACCGAATTTCAGCAAAAGGACGGTTATGAGGCGCTGCGTACCACGCTGCGTGATCTGTCGCCGGATGATCTGATCGAAAACATGAAGACCGCCAATCTGCGCGGTCGTGGAGGCGGCGGTTTCTCGGCCGGGGTCAAGTGGAGCCTGACGGCGCGTGGGGATGACCATCCCCGCGGCTATATCGTCTGCAACGCCGACGAAATGGAGCCGGGCACCTTCAAGGACCGCATGCTAATGGAGGAGATCCCCCATCTGTTGATCGAGGGGATGATTCTGGCCGGCTATGCCAACAACGCGCGCATGGGCTACATCTTCCTGCGCGGCGAGTACGTGCTGGCCGCCGAGCGCATTGAGCAGGCGCTGAGCGAGGCTCGCGAGGCCGGTATCCTGGGGCCGAAGGTGTGCGACAGCGATTTTGACTTCGATATCTTCCTGCACACCGGGGCCGGGCGTTACATCTGCGGTGAAGAAACCGCGCTGATCAATTCGCTTGAAGGCCGACGTGCCAACCCGCGCTCCAAGCCGCCCTTTCCGGGGCAGAGTGGCGCCTGGGGCAAGCCTACCGTGGTCAACAACGTCGAGACGCTGTGCAACGTGCCGGCCATCGCCCTGCACGGCGGCGAGTGGTATCAGAATCTGTCCGGCGGTCGCAGCGATGATGGCGGCACAAAGATCTTTGGTGTGTCCGGTCGTGTGAAACGCCCCGGGTTGGTCGAGCTGCCAATGGGCGTGACCGGTGCCGAGCTGCTGGACATGGCCGGCGGCATGCGTGACGGACTCGAGCTGAAAACCTGGCTGCCGGGCGGCGGCAGCACCGGCTTTCTGCTGCCGGAGCATCTCGAGCTGCCGCTGGAGTTCGATGCCATTGGCAAGGCCGGCAGCCGTCTGGGGACTGGGCTGATGACCGTGGTGGCCCCCAATCAGAGCGTGGTGTCGCTGACCCGCAATCTCGAGGAGTTCTTTGCGCGTGAGTCGTGTGGCTGGTGCACGCCGTGTCGCGACGGGTTGCCCTGGAGCGTCAAGCTGTTGCGCGCCATCGAGCGCGGCGAAGGGGAAGAGGGCGACATCGACATGCTGGTTTCGCTGGCCCATGACATCGGCCCCGGCAAGACATTTTGTGCTCACGCACCGGGTGCGGCGATGCCGCTGGAAACCGCCATTGAGCATTTCAGGCACGAATTCGAAGCCGGCATTCGCCATCAAAAGCGCGAAGCACACGCCGAGCCGATCCCGGTGGGCTCGGTATAGCGGCTGGATGCGGCATACGAGTGAGATAACGATCAAGGTGCCCGGTGATCGCCGGGCCGTGACAGGCAAAAGGCAGGGTTCATGGCAACCATTCATGTAGACGGCAAGGACTACGAGGTCGACGGCAGTGACAATCTGCTGCACGCCTGCCTGTCGCTGGGCCTCGATATTCCCTATTTCTGCTGGCACCCGGCGCTGGGCAGCGTTGGTGCCTGCCGTCAGTGTGCGGTCAAGCAGTACAAGGACGCCGACGACGAACGCGGCATGCTGGTCATGTCCTGCATGGCGCCGATCAAGGATGACTCGTACATCTCGATCGATGACGAGGAGGCAAAGGCCTTTCGTGCCAGCGTTGTCGAATGGCTGATGACCAACCACCCGCACGATTGTCCAGTCTGTGAAGAGGGCGGCCACTGCCATCTGCAGGACATGACGGTCATGACCGGCCACGACCGTCGCCGCTATCGCTTCAAAAAGCGCACGCACAAGAATCAGTATCTCGGCCCCTTCATCGGTCACGAGATGAACCGCTGCATTACCTGCTATCGCTGCGTGCGTTTTTACAAGGATTACGCTGGCGGCGAGGACCTCGGCGCCTTCGGAGCCCACGAGAACATCTATTTTGGTCGCACGGTCGACGGCACGCTGGAAAACGAGTTTTCCGGCAACCTGACCGAAGTCTGCCCGACCGGTGTCTTCACCGACCGCACCCACTCCGAGCACTACACACGCAAGTGGGACATGCAGTTTGCGCCCAGCATCTGCCATCAGTGCTCCAGCGGCTGTAATACCAGCCCGGGTGAGCGCTACGGCGAGGTGCGCCGGATCGAGAATCGCTACAACGGCGATGTGAACCACTATTTCCTGTGTGACCGTGGCCGCTTCGGCTACGGCTACGTCAACCGCACCGATCGTCCGCAACAGCCGAGCATGCGCGTCGACGACCACGAGCCCGAGCTTTTGACCGTCGACAGTGCGCTGGACCGCACCGCCGAGCGTCTTAAGGGCAGCCAGCGTGTGATCGGTATCGGCTCGCCGCGGGCCAGTCTTGAAAGCAACCATCTGCTGCGTGAACTGGTGGGCGCTGACAACTTCTCGACCGGTATTGCCGGCCATGAGCTTGAGTGTCTTGAACTGATCCAGATTCTTCAGCGTGAAGGGCACTGGCACATTCCGTCCATGCGTGAAATCGAAGAGCACGACGCCGTGATTGTGCTGGGCGAGGATCTGATTCAGAGCGCAGCACGCGTGGCGCTGGCCGTACGCCAGGCCGCCAATGCCCGCGGTGAGGACATGGCCGAGGCCAACGGCATTCCGGCCTGGAATGCCAACGCAGTGAATACGCTGCGTCAGGAGCGTACCCGTCCGGTTTTCATTGCCTCCCTGACCGAGACGCGGCTGGACGACATCGCTCGCGATACTTGGCACGGCGCCCCGGAAGAGATTGCCCAACTGGGCCTGGCGCTGGCGCATGCACTTGATGCTTCGGCACCGGCCATGGAAGGGCTGAATGACACCACGCGGGCGCTGGTCGATACCATGGCCGAGGCGCTCAAGGGTGCCGAGCGGCCGCTGATCATTTCCGGCACCAGCCTTGGCAGTACAGGCGTTCTCAAGGCCGCGGCCAATCTGGCCCGTGCGCTGAGCGCGACCGGCAAAACGCCGTCCGTATCGCTGATCAGCGGTGAGGCCAACAGTACCGGTTTGACCATGCTGGGCGGTCACTCGCTTGAATGGGCGCTTGAGGCCATGCAGGACGGTGACTCGCCTGCCGATGCCGCCGTCATTCTGGAAAACGATCTTTATCAGCGACTGGCCAGCAGCATGGTCGATCAGGCATTGACCTCGCTTGAGACGCTGGTTGTGCTTGATCATCAGCGTACGCCCACGCTTGAGCGGGCTCATCTGGCCCTGCCGGCGGCGACCTTTGCCGAAGGTGACGGCACGCTGGTCAGCCATGAAGGGCGCGCCCAGCGCTTTTTCCAGGTCTACGACCCGAGCTACTACCGGCCCAACGACCTTACCCATGAAAGCTGGCGCTGGCTGCATGCGCTGCACACCACCATGGAAGGCCGCGGCGTTGACTGGACCCAGATTGACGAGGTCACCGCCGACTGTACGCGCGTGCATCCGGAGCTTTCCGGCATTCGTGACGCCGCACCCAGCGCCTCATTTCGTATTCGCGGCCAGAAGCTGGCGCGCTCGCCGCACCGCTCAAGCGGGCGCACGGCCATGCGCGCCAACCTGAGCGTACACGAACCGCGTGCGCCGCAGGATGCCGACTCTGCCTTTGCCTTCTCGATGGAAGGCTACAGTGGCTATAGCGAGCCCCGGTCGCAGGTGGCCTTTGCCTGGGCGCCGGGCTGGAACTCGCCGCAGGCCTGGAACAAGTTCCAGGATGAGGTTGGGGGCCACCTGAGCGCCGGTGATCCGGGCGTTCGACTTTTTGATCAGCAGCGCAGCGACACGCGCTCAAGCGACTGGTTTGCCGACATTCCTCAGGAGTTTGAGCCACGTGACGACTGCTGGTACGTCGTGAGTCTGCCGCAGCTTTTCGGGGGCGAGGAGATGTCGGCGCGCGCCGAGCCGATCCAGGAGCGCATGAGTGAAACCTTCCTGGTGCTGGGTCAGGAGGATGCCGACCGTCTGGGCGTCATGCCGGGTGAGACGGTTTATCTACAGACCTCCGGGCATCAGCTGCATCTGCCGGTACGCATCAGCCGCGAGATGCGTTCGGGCCTGATCGGTCTGCCGCATCTGCCCGGCATTCCCCGAGGGCTTGCCGGTGAATGTGCCACCGTCACTCTGGAGGTCAGCGCATGAACTGGATGAGTACCGATGTGCTGCTTGCCATCGTGGCGGGCGTTTTGAAAGCGATCGTGATCCTGCTGGCTGCCGTACTGTCCGGTGCCTTCCTGACCGTCATCGAGCGCCGGCTGCTGGGGCTATGGCAGGATCGCTACGGTCCCAACCGGGTCGGTATTTTCGGGTCGGCGCAGCTGATTGCGGACATGATCAAGATCTTTTTCAAGGAAGACTGGATCCCGCCCTTTGCCGATCGAAAGCTGTTTGTACTGGCGCCGGCGATCGCCTTTGCCTCGCTTTTGCTGTCGTTTCTGATCATCCCCATCACCCCGACATGGGGAGTGGCGGATCTCAATATCGGTATCTTGTTCTTCTTTGCCATGGCGGGGATCAACGTTTATGCGGTGCTCTTTGGCGGCTATGCCAGTGCCAACAAGTACGCGTTGATTGGTGCCATGCGCGCCTCTGCCCAGACGCTGTCCTATGAAGTCTTCATGGGGCTCTCATTGATGGGCATCGTGGTCATGACGGGCTCGTTCAATATGCGCGATATCGTCAACGGTCAGGAAGGGCTCTGGTATATCGTGCCGCAGTTTTTCGGTTTTCTGACCTTTTTGATTGCAGGCGTTGCCGTCACGCACCGTGCGCCCTTTGACCAGCCCGAGGCGGAACAGGAAATTGCCGACGGTTATCACGTCGAATATTCGAGCATGAAGTTCGGCATGTTCTTTATCGGCGAGTATGTGGGGATTGTTCTGGTGTCGGCCCTTTTGACCACCCTGTTTCTGGGGGGCTGGCATGGGCCGCTGTTGCCACCGATTGTCTGGTTCCTGCTCAAGACGTCCTTTTTCGTCATGCTTTTCATCCTGACCCGCGCTGCATTGCCCCGTCCGCGCTATGACCGTGTGATGCAGTTCGGCTGGAAGTTCTGTCTGCCGCTGACGCTTATCAATCTTCTGGTGACCGGGGTGGTCGTCCTGTTGACGGCCTGATCCCTGTCACCGAACAACGAACGAGGCAGAAAGCATGCTGCATTCGATCATCAAGGTAGTGACCGGTACCGGGACGCAGCTGCGTACCGGCTGGATGGTATTCAAGCATGCCTTCCACAAGCGCGAGACGCTCAACTATCCGGAAGAACAACCCTATCTGCCACCGCGCTATCGTGGGCGCATTGTGCTGACGCGTGACCCTGACGGGGAAGAGCGCTGCGTGGCCTGCAACCTGTGTGCGGTGGCCTGCCCGGTCGGCTGTATCTCACTGCAGAAAGGAGAGAAGGAGGATGGACGCTGGTACCCCGAATTCTTTCGTATCAATTTTTCCCGCTGCATCTTCTGCGGTCTGTGCGAAGAGGCCTGTCCGACTTCCGCCATTCAGCTGACGCCCGATTTCGAGCTCGGCGAATACAATCGTCAGGAGCTGGTCTTTGAAAAGCGGGACCTGTTGATTTCGGGCCCGGGCAAGGACCACAACTACAATTTCTATCGTGTCGCGGGACTGTCGGTGGCCGGCAAGCCCAAGGGCGCGGCGCAAAACGAGGCCGAGCCGGTCGACGTCAAAACGCTTCTGCCCTAGGGCGCAGGCAGCATCGGGGAGTTTGCCGTGGAAATTGCTTTTTATCTGGCCGCACTGGTCGCCATCGTTGCCACCTTTCGCGTCATCACGCACACCAACGCCGTGCATGCGCTGCTGTATCTAATCATCTCGCTGATGGCAGTGGCAGTGGTGTTTTACAGCCTCGGGGCGCCCTTTGCCGCCGCGCTGGAGGTGATCGTCTATGCCGGGGCCATCATGGTGCTGTTCGTCTTTGTGGTCATGATGCTCAACCTGGGTAGCCAGACGGCCCATCAGGAGCGCAGCTGGCTGGTGCCGCGCATCTGGATCGGCCCGTCGATCATGGCGGCAATACTTCTGGCGGTGCTGGTGTTCTCCTTCTGGCATGGCGGCGGACTCGGCACGATCTCGGGCGAAGAGCTCAGCGCCAAAGAGGTCGGCACGCAGATGTTTGGCCCTTATCTTCTGGCAGTGGAACTTGCCGCGATGCTGCTTCTGGCGGCGCTGATTGCGGCGTCGCACATCGGGCGCAACGACGAGCCGCAGCTTGAGCGTGACATGAACGAAGCCGTGCAGCGCGCACCGGCAGGCAACGATGAAGGGGGGCAGGCATGAGTGGCATACCACTGGAGCATGGCATGGCGCTGGCCGCCATCCTGTTTGTACTGGGACTGGCGGGCCTTCTGGTCCGGCGCAATCTGCTGTTCATTCTGATGAGCCTTGAGATCATGATGAACTCGGCAGGGCTTGCCTTTGTTGTCGCCGGCATGCACTGGGGCCAGCCGGATGGGCAGGTCATGTTCATTGCAATCATTACGCTGGCAGCGGCCGAGGCCAGCATCGGACTGGGCTTTTTGATCCAGCTGCAGCGCCGGTTCAAAACGCTTGATATTGATGCCGCCAGCGAGATGAAAGGATGAATATACTTTTCCTGACACCCTTGTTTCCGCTGCTGGGCGCCATTGTCCTGGCCTTCAATCCGCGTTTGCCCACCCGGCTGGCCGGTCTGGTCGGTGTGGGCTCGGTCGGCCTGTCGGCGCTGGTCATGGTCTGGCTCAACGTGGCCTTTTACAGCGGCGCCGATGAAGGCGTCACCCAGACGCTCTGGCAGTGGGTCGCCGTGGAAGACTTCCGGATGGGCTTTTCGCTGTATCTGGACGGTCTGTCTCTGACCATGATCAGCATCATCACCGGCGTCGGTTTCCTGATCCATTTGTTCGCGGCCTGGTACATGCGCGAGGATCTCGAAGGCGGGCCGGGGTTTGCGCGCTTTTTTGCCTACATGAACCTTTTTGTGTTCAGCATGCTGCTGCTGGTGCTGGGCGATAACCTCTTTTTGCTCTACATGGGCTGGGAAGGTGTCGGGCTCTGCAGCTATCTGCTGATCGGCTACTACTTCGAGAGCGAGCATAACGCCTGGTGTGCCTTCAAGGCTTTTATCGTCACCCGTATCGGGGACGTGTTTCTGGCCATCGGCATGTTTTTGCTGTTTGCCCAGTTCGGCACGCTCAACATTCAGGAGCTTTTGCGTCTGGCGCCCGAGGCGTGGGGGAAAGGCGATCTGATGGCAGAAGTGGCGGCGCTGATGCTGCTGGGCGGGGCCGTCGGCAAGTCGGCGCAGCTGCCGCTGCAGACATGGCTTGCCGATGCGATGGCCGGCCCCACGCCGGTATCGGCGTTGATTCACGCGGCCACCATGGTGACCGCGGGGGTGTATCTGATCGCCCGTACTCATGTCATCTTCGAACTGGCGCCCATGACGCTTGAGCTTGTCGGTCTGATCGGCATGGTAACGCTGTTGATTGCCGGGTTTGCGGCGCTGGCACAAACCGATATCAAGCGCGTACTGGCCTATTCCACCATGAGTCAGATCGGCTACATGTTTCTGGCGCTTGGCGTGCAGGCCTGGGATGTGGCGATCTTCCATCTGATGACACATGCCTTTTTCAAGGCGCTGCTCTTTCTCACCTCGGGCTCCGTCATCATCGCGTGCCACCACGAGCAGAACATCTTCAAAATGGGTGGCCTGCGCAAGACGCTCAAGCTGCCCTACGCCTGCTTTTTGATCGGCGGTGCGGCGCTGTCGGCCCTGCCGCTGATTTCGGCCGGCTTCTACTCCAAGGACGAGATCCTGTGGCTGGCCTTTGATCATGGCCATACCTGGCTGTGGCTCGGGGCGCTGTTTGGGGCCTTCCTGACCTCGGTCTATACCTTCCGCATGATCTTTATCGTGTTCCACGGACGCGAGCAGATCCATCCGCATGCCGGTCGTGGGCTGGCGCACCATGTGCCGCTGATCGTGCTGGCGGTGCTGTCCACCTTTGTCGGGGCGATGATTCATCCGCCGCTGGAAAATGTGCTGCCGGCAGGCCCGGATGGGCAGTACGGTCATAACGTGCAGCTGATGCTCGAAGTGCTGGCCGCGATTGTCGCCGTCGTGGGCGTTGGCATCGCTGCCGGGCTTTTCCTTGGCCGTCGCCGTCTGGTGAGCTCGCTGACAAAAACGAAAGAGGGCGATCGTCTGTGGCGCTTTTTCAACAGCGCCTTTGCCTTTGACTGGTTCTACGACAAGGTGGTGGTCAGGCCGTTTCTGTTCATCGCGCGTCTGCATCGACGTGACTGGGTCAATAGCCTGATGAACCTCTGGCCGGGGCTGGCCATGATGTTCAACGGGATCCTGTCCGATACCCAGAACGGTCGGCTTCGCTGGTATGCCGCGGTCATGACCGGCGGCGTGATCGCCGTGCTGGTGCTTCTGCTACTGCTATGAAGGGAGGTGACATGACCGAGCCGTTTCAATGCAGGACAGTCGACCTGATGCGATCTGTGACAGATCACCGGTCTGACCAGCCGCTTGTGCCCACAATAACGATCAAGGATGCGATCACGCCATGATGTTGCCCTGGCTATTACTCATACCCTTTATCGGGGGGCTGCTGTGCTGGCAGTTCGAGCTGATCAGACCCAACACGGCCATGCCGCGCTGGATTGCGCTGCTTTCCATGGTGGCGCTGCTGGTGATGGCGCTGGTCATGTGGGTGAGCGGCGATTACAGCCTGTCACAGGTGGTCGGCAATACGCCCGAATGGCAAAGCGAGTTCCGGCTGCCCTGGATCGATGCCTTCGGCATTACCTTCCATCTGGCACTCGATGGCCTGTCGCTGATCATGATCACCCTGACCGGCATTCTGGGGATCATGGCCGTGGTCTGTTCCTGGAAGGAGATCAATCGGCGGGTCGGCTTTTTCCACCTCAACCTGATGTGGGTCATCGGCGGCGTGGTCGGGGTCTTTCTGGCCATCGATCTTTTCCTGTTCTTTTTCTTCTGGGAAATGATGCTGGTGCCGATGTACTTCCTGATCGCCCTTTGGGGACATGAGTCGGAAGGCAGGTCGCCGGTGTCGGCCGCCATCAAGTTCTTTATCTATACCCAGGCATCCGGCCTTTTGATGCTGGTCTCCATTCTGGGTCTGGTGTTCATGCACTATACCCAGACCGGCGTGTTCTCCTTTGACTACGGCATCCTGCGCGAGACCCCCATCACCGGCGTCATGTCGTGGGTATTAATGCTCGGTTTCTTTATTGCCTTTGCCGTCAAACTGCCGGTAGTCCCGCTGCATGGCTGGTTGCCTGATGCGCATGCTCAGGCGCCGACGGCGGGCAGTGTGGATCTGGCCGGTATTCTGCTCAAGACGGCGGCCTATGGCCTATTGCGCTTTGCGCTGCCGCTGTTCCCTGAAACGTCACAGGCCTTTGCGCCCATCGCGATGACGCTGGGGCTGGTCGGTATTTTCTATGGCGGCGTGCTGGCGTTTTCCCAGACCGACATCAAGCGGCTGATTGCCTGTTCCAGTATTTCCCACATGGGCTTTGTTCTGATCGGTATCTACTCCGGCACGCTGCTGGCGTTGCAGGGCGTCATTTTGCAGATGGTGGCGCACGCCTTCTCGGCGGCAGGGCTTTTCATGATCAGCGGTCAGCTCTATGAGCGTCTGCATACGCGTGACATGCGGCAGATGGGCGGGTTGTTCGGACGTCTGGGGGCGCTGCCGGGATTTGCCCTTGTCTTTGTCATGGCGTCTCTTGGCATGCCGGGCACCGGTAACTTTATCGGCGAGTTTCTGATCCTGTTCGGGGCCTTTGATGTGGTGCCCTGGGTCGTGGTGATCGCCAGTGGTGGCCTTGTGCTGTCCGCGGTCTACTCGCTGATTCTGATGCATCGAGTCTACTGGGGGCCGCCGCGGGAGAAAAGCACCATTGCCCGTCTGGATGGCCGCGAGTACGCCATGCTGTTGAGCACGCTGGTGCTGACCATTGCGCTTGGCCTGTACCCTCAGGTGGTGCTCGATATTTCGCAGGGCGCGATGCATGAAGTGCGTCACTGGTTTGCTGTTTCACCTTCGTTTGCGGGCTGAGCCGACATGAATCTGACCCTGTCACATCTGATCGCCCTGTTACCGCTTCTGATCGTCTGCGCCACGGTCATCGTGGTGATGCTGGGCATCGCCTGGCGTCGCCATCATGTGGCGACCGCTACCCTGACCACGATCGGTCTCAACGCGGCGCTGTTCTCGCTGCTGGCGGTGCTGACGGTCACGCCGATTCGCGTGTCGCCGCTGCTCCTGATCGACAACTATGCCGTGCTCTACATGGCACTGATCCTGATTGCGGGACTGGCCTCCACGACGCTGGCGCATGCCTATCTAGAGGGTTTCAACGATCAGAAGGAAGAGTTCTACATGCTGTTGGGCTGCTCTGTACTGGGCGGTCTGACCATGGTGGCCAGCGACCATCTGCTGTCGCTGTTTTTCGGACTCGAGCTTTTGAGTGTGCCGCTCTACGGCATGGCGGCCTATGCCTTTCGCACTCGGCTGTCGCTGGAGTCAGGCATCAAGTACATGGTGCTGTCTGCAGCGGCCTCGGCCTTTCTGCTCTTTGGCATGGCGCTGTTATATGCCGAGTCCGGTTCGCTGGCCTTCGCCGATCTGGGCGCGCGTCTGACCGAGGGCGGCGGCCATGCCAGCTGGCTGTTGATGGGCATTGGCATGATGGTGATCGCGATGGCCTTCAAGCTGTCGCTGGTGCCGTTTCATCTCTGGACGGCCGATGTCTATGAAGGCGCCCCGGCCCCGGTGACCGCCTTTCTGGCCACGGTCAGCAAGATTGCCGTCTTTGCGCTTTTGATGCGTCTATTCATGAGCGCGCCGGTCACTGACATGGCCAGTCTGCACACGACGGTGGCGTTCATCGCGTTTTTGTCGATGGTGGTCGGCAATCTCATGGCGCTGCGTCAGGACAACATCAAGCGTCTGATGGGCTATTCCTCCATCGGCCACATGGGCTATCTGTTGACCGTGGTGGTGGCCAGTGACGACATGGCGCTGTTGACCACCGGCATTTATCTGATCACCTATGTGGCCACGACGCTGGCGACCTTCGGGGTGATTGCGCTGGTATCGAGCCCCTGGCAGGGCAGCGATGTCGCCTCATTGAAGTTCTACCGTGGCCTGTTCTGGCGACGCCCCTATCTGGCGGCTGTCATGACGGTGATGATGCTGTCGCTGGCCGGCATTCCGATGACGGCGGGTTTCATCGGCAAGTTCTACGTGCTGGCCACCGGTGTTGAAGCACAGCTCTGGTGGCTGGTGGCCGGTGTGATTCTCGGCAGCGCCATCAGCCTCTATTACTATCTGCGCGTCATGGTCATGCTCTATCTCCATCCCACCGAGGAGGAGGAGTACGATGCTTCGAGCGACTGGGGGCAGCGCGCCGGCGGTATCATGGTGATCCTGCTGGCGCTGGCGGTACTGATCCTGGGGGTTTATCCGCAGCCGATGATCATGCTGGTCAGTGGCGCTACGCTGGGCTAGGCGTTCAGGGTTTTGGTGGCCATGCGAAAGCGCCCCATCCGAGAGGATGGGGCGCTTTGTTGTGCTGTGCCTGGCTGTGTCTGAAAAGAGGGTCTGCGATCGTCAGCGCACGCTCTGCGGCGTCGTGCCCCCAAGCCCTGCAATGGAAATGCTGCGCGCACACGCCAGCGGCAGGGTGACCTCCACGGCCAGCGGCAGGTGATCGGAATAGAGCGGTGGCAGGGCACGCAGGTGGTTCATTTTAAGCGATGGCGACACCACGATGTGGTCCAGCGCGCGGGTAGGCTGCCAGGCCGGATGGCTGGGGATACCGTGGCCCTGCTCAAGGGACAGCACGCGGGCAAAGCGCGAGTGTGATTTCAGTTTGTCATGGGTGCAGTTCAGATCGCCCATGATGATCACGTTCTTGAGCGGGGCCACCAGCTCGCTGATGTAGTCCAGCTGAAGATTCTGGGTGCGCGTGCCCAGCGCCAGGTGCAGCACAAAAAGATGCAGGGCTTCGGGGCCTTCCCCGAAACGGGTGTGCATGGCGCCGCGCCCCTTGGGGCCGGGCAGGCGATGGTTGTGGGTGTGGCTGATCGCCAGACGGCTGAGCAGGCCGTTGCTGTGTTTGGCAAAGCGGCCGAAATCCCGGTTGAGCTGCTGCGAGGCGTAGGGAAAGCCGGCCTGCGCGGCCAGATATTCAACGTGATTGATATTGCTTGAGCGAAAGCTGCCGCCATCCACTTCCTGCAGCCCGACGAGGTCGAACTGCCGAAAGGTGTCACACATCACATCGAGGCGGCTGGCGCGGCCGCGATGGGGCAGGAAATGCTGCCAGCTTCGTGTCACATAGTGATGGTAGGCATGTGTGTGAATGCCGACCTGCATGTTGAAGGTGAGCAGCTTCAGAGACGTGATGCGTTCGCTTTGACTGTCGTCCTGCATTCAATATCCCGGTTGGCAAGGCAGGAAGGCCCGATACGCGTGGTATCGGGCCGCCGGCATGATGCATCAATCATGAATCAATTGGTGCCCTGTGCCTCTTTTTCCTGACGGGTCTTCTCGATCAGGGCTTCAGCGATTTTCGGCATGTTGTCCAGACCGTTGGCCGAGCGCGGCGTGATGACATACTGGCCGTTGACGACCAGTGCCGGCACGCCCATCAGCTTGTAGGCCTTCATGCGGGCATTGGCCTGGTTGAGCTGGCTCTTGACGCCAAAGGAGTTGAGGGCCTTCAGAGCCTCGTCCTTGCTGACACCATAGTGGGTAAAGAACTCGGCGATCTCGTCATCCTCGGTCATGCGATGCCCATCCTTCTGGATGGCGTCAAAGAAATCCCGATGAAACTGCGTGTTGAAGATGCCAAGTTCCCGCGCGGCGTAGTAGGCGGTGGCATGGCGCAGCCAGACCTTGCCCATGGTCGCCGGCAGGCGCTCGAAAACCACATCGTCGGGCAGGGTGTCGACCCAGGACTCCAGCGGCTCTTCCAGTGCGTAGCAGTGCGGGCAGCCGTACCAGAACACCTCGGTGACGCCGATCTTGCCGTCCGGCACCTCACTTGAGACCGGTTTGTCGAGAACTTCGTAATCCTGTCCCGCGACCGGTTCGGCTGCCATGGCCATGCTGGATAGGCCACAAATGGCGACAGCGGCCATCAGCCAGCGGGCGCCTGGAAAATGTTTTGGCTTCACAATGTTACTCCCTGAACAGCAAATATGGTGTCAATGATGCCTGAACGCTGTTGTTATCAGCCTGTTATACATCGTTACTTTGAACACCCGACGCACGAAGGGTTCCCTGCCATCCTGGCAGACGCGAACACGACTGACGAGCGAGTCGTCAACCGGGGGTGTTACACTCGCGCCATTGTCTCATCGTTGCTCATTGTCTCGTCTTTGGAAATACCCCATGTCGGATGTCATGCGTCATCATTTTCCGTCGGCCACGTTTTTGACCAGTGCCCCCAAACTGGCTGACTGTCCGGCAGATACCGGGCTTGAAGTCGCCTTTGCCGGGCGCTCCAATGCCGGCAAATCCAGTGCCATCAATACACTGACCCGGCAAAAGGCGCTGGCCCGGACCTCAAGAACGCCCGGGCGTACCCAGTTGATCAATTTCTTTACCGTGGGTGAGCCACAGTACCGGCTGGTGGACCTGCCCGGCTATGGTTTTGCCAAGGTGCCCGAAGCCGTGCGTCGTGAATGGCAAAAGCATCTGGCACAGTATCTGCGCGAGCGTCGCTCGCTGCGGGGTACGGTGCTGGTCATGGATGTCCGCCATCCGTTGACCGAGTTTGATCAGATGATGCTGGGCTGGGCAGACGAAAATGACATGCCCCTGCACATCCTGTTGACCAAGGCCGACAAGCTCAAGCGCGGCGCGGCCATGGGGGTGCTGTCAAAGGTGCGCCATCAACTCAAGGAGTGGGAGGATCTGGTCAGCGTGCAGCTCTTTTCCTCGCATGATCGTCAGGGCGTCGAGGCGCTCAACGAGCGACTCTGCCAGTGGCTGACGCCGGATACTCTGCCGGAAGATCAACATCCGGCAGAGCCCCCCAGGCTCTGAAGATCGTCGGTTCGATGAGATTTTCTGGCATGAGGTTTTCTGGCGCGAGACATTCTGGCTCGGGTTAGAAGCTGTAGATCTGGCGGCCGGACGGGTAGCGCATGCTCATGGAAGGGGCAGGCGTTTGCGGGCCGAACAGTGTGCCGGTAGTCGGCATGTTCTGCGCACCGCGTGTCGCGCGGTCCGGGTCAAACAGCATCGGCTGTGACTGACCCTGCTGGCCATCGAACTGCAACAGGGCCGCGGCCTCTCTCTGCTGGCCCGGATAGTGCAGGGTGGTGCCCTGCGTCAGGCTTGCCTCGCTCGACAACGTTGCCTCGTTGTCTGACATGGGCAGGGCAATCACCAGTGCCATGGCACAAAGCACCAGCGTAATGCTGAGTATATCGAGAGGACGCATGATCCGAAGAGCCTATCAGGGTCGATGAAAAAGGATGAACACCCACGTCAGGCAGTCATTATTATCAAGTAGGGCATACCATGATGCCCCGTGAAGCGCTGAAAAAAGTGTGCTTATTATTTCATGTCCTAATAATAGGCGAGTGTTTTAAAAGGTAACTGAATTTTTCAGTCCTTTTGCGGTCATGCTTCCTTCCCATCAATCAAGCCCTGCCAGCATCGCTTCAAGCTCGCGAATGTGAGTCAGACGATGAATACCGCCCGGCGCATGATCCGGCAGCCCCGTATTTTTGGCATCGATCCACGCCACGTGCATGCCAAGACGTTGTGCCGGCAGAGCGTCCTCGGCCCAGGAATCTCCCACATGGACCGCCTCGCGCGGGGACTGTGCACCCAGACGCGCCATGGCCGACAGAAAACAGCGGGCATCGGGCTTGGGGGCCAGCGCCACACCGGCCTTGATGATGACATCAAAGTGCTCGGCAATGACCAGACGCTCCAGGTCCACGTTGCCATTGGTGATGGCGCCCAGACGAATGCCCCGCGCGCGCAGGCTTTCCAGCATGGCCGGCACCTCTTCAAAGATGGCGACATCGTGGCGCAGCGTCAGCATGTGTTCGATGGTGTCATCGGCCCAGCGTCGCGCCTCATCCTCGGCCAGGCCGAACTCGACCAGCATCCCGGTCAGGGTCTGGTGACGCAGCCAGGTGAAATCCCCCCGACGCAGCGGATGCTGCTGCGCCAGTGCCATGCGTCGTCGCTGATACTCCTCCAGCGGGAAATGCGCCGCATGGCCGATCTGCTCATCAAGCCATTGATAGTGGCCGGGCTCAACCGCGGCCATTACCGGGCCGTTGTCCCAGAAGGTGTCGTCGAGATCGAAAGTGATGGCCTTAATCATGGGGCGTGTCCTGATGGTCTGAAGTCCTGAAGGAAGAGGCTTCGCGGGAAGATGAGTAACGGTCGGCGTCAGGCTTTCGATGCGCGCGCGGATGGGCGCGATCAAAGGTGTCAGCCAGATGCTGCCAGTCCAGTCGAGTATAGACCTGAGTGGTAGAGAGATGGGCATGGCCCAGCAGTTCCTGCACCGCGCGCAGATCCTGGCTCGATTCCAGCAGATGGCTGGCAAAGCTGTGACGCAGGCGGTGCGGATGCAGATGTTCGGGCAGCCCGCGCTCACGCCCCAACTGCGCCATACGCAGCTGAATGGCGCGGTGGCCCAGACGCTGCCCTCGCGTACTGACAAACAGCGCCGGCTCCTGCGGGCCTGCCAGCAGGCCACGCACCTTGAACCACTCGGCCAGGGCGGCGGCGGCCCGACGCCCGATCGGCACCTGGCGCGGCTTGTCTCCCTTGCCACGCACCCGGGCGCGCTGGGTATCGATATCGCTCAGATCAATGCCGGCAAGCTCTGCCAGACGCAGACCGCTGGAGTAGCAAAGCTCGAGCATGGCCTGATCGCGCAGTGACAGCGGTGAGCCATCATGCGGCGTATCCAGAAACTGTCCCAGCACATCGACATCCACCGGTCGCGGTAGGTGGCGCGGCATTTTGGGCGTATCCAGCAGGCGAGCCGGGTTGTGGCCCAAAAGCCCCTGTTCAATCAGCAGGTCGCAAAAGCGCCGGATGGCCGCCTGCCGTCGCGCCAGACTGCGCGCCGCCAGCCCACGGGTGCGTTCACGGCCCAGAAAGCGGCGCAGATGGTGAATATCAAGGGCGTCCCACGAGGTGAGCGCCTCGCGGTCCATAAACGCCATCAGCGCTGTCAGGTCGCGCCGATAAGCATCGACCGTGGCCGGACTGTGCCGGTGGCGCAGGCGTTCAACAAAGGTGTCGACCAGCGGCTGCAGGGTGCTCATGACGAGGTTCGCAGCAAAAGACGCGACATGACCTCGCCCAGCCAGGTCATGTTTTCCGGTGCCATCACCCATGGCAGCGACGTCCTGTCAGGATGAGCCAGTACCAGATAGCCGTGACGGTCCCCCAGTGCCAGTCGGATCACGGCGCAGCGGCCGTCGCTCAGGGACGCGCCCGGCAACAGACGCTCAGACGTCGCGCTGTCCAGCGTCAGCGTGTCATTGGCACAGCAGAGTGTCGAGGTGAGCCACTGATCGGTGTCATCATCAAGTTCGTGGGTCGGCGGCTGTGGCCATTCGCCGCTTGAGAGCTGTCGCCACACGGCCAGATGCTGCACGCCAAAGCGTTCACCAAGCTCTGCCGTCAATGTCTGGGCCAGCGCATCGGGGCTTTCAGCCTGCAGCAGTGACAGGACCAGCGCCCGCATGGCACTGGCCTGCTGATCATGGTGTCGCGCCGCGTTCAGCAACGCCTGGTGCTGCCCTTCGGCCAGCTCGGTACGTGCGCGCAGGGTTGCAATCAGACGTTCGACCAGCGATACGGCCCCGCCGGTCTGGGGGTGAGAGATCTGCATCGAGGCCAGCAGCGCCTCGCGCCCCTCAAAGAAGTCGGGGTGGCGTGAAAGCCAGTCGCTGACCTGATCGGCCTTGAGCGCCTCAGGGCACTGGCGATCGGGCGCACTACTGTCATCATCGTTCATGTCATCCCCCGGGGAGCAGTTCTATACAATGATACGGCCATCAAAGACGCGCTCGGCCGGGCCGGTCATGATGACCGAGTGCCCGGGTCCTGCCCATTCGATGCTCAGGTCGCCGCCGGGCAGGGTCACTTCCACGTGCTGATCCAGCAGGCCGCGACGAATGCCGCTGACCACGGCCGCACAGGCCCCGGTACCGCAGGCCAGGGTTTCGCCCACGCCGCGCTCGAACACGCGCAGCCGCACGCGCTGACGTGACACGATCTCCAGAAAGCCCACGTTGACTCGCCTGGGAAAGCGCGAATGTGTCTCGATGCGCGCCCCCAGCGTGGTCACGGGCGCATGATCGACGCTTTCAACGTCAATCACCGCATGCGGGTTGCCCATCGACAGGGCATCCATCGAGATGGTCTCGCCATCGATGTCCAGCGCGTAATCGTGGCTTTCGGTCTCGGCGTTCAGCGGGATATCGTCGGGCGCGAAACGGGGGGCGCCCATGTCGACGCGTACCCGGCCGTCATCGGCCACCTTCAACAGCAGATTGCCACCGGCGGTCTGGACCGCAATCTCGCGGCGGGCGGTGAGCTTCTGATCCAGCACAAAGCGGGCAAAGCAGCGCGCCCCGTTGCCGCAGTTTTCCACTTCGCTGCCATCGGCATTGAAGATGCGATAGCGAAAGTCCATGTCCGGGCGCGATGGCGGCTCGACCAGCAACAGCTGGTCAAAGCCGATACCAAAGCGACGGTCGGCCAGGGCACGGATACGTTCACTGTCCAGCCGCGCGCGCTGGGTGACCAGATCGACCACCATGAAGTCATTGCCCAGCCCATGCATCTTGGTGAAGTGCAGCATCATGACGCGTGATTTCCCTGCGGCGTAAGGGCCGCCTCCGGCAGCAGCGCCTCGCCGGCCCAGAGGCTTGCCAGTGGTTCACGCTCGCGCACCAGATGCATTTGATCGCCGACCACCATGACCTCCGGTGGCCGCGATCGGGTGTTGTAGTTCGACGCCATCACGAAACCGTAGGCACCGGCGGAGTGCACGGCCAGCAGGTCGCCCTGGGCAATGGCCAGTTCGCGGTCCTTGCCCAGATAGTCGCCGGACTCGCAGACCGGCCCGACGATGTCCCAGTGCTTCGTGTCATGCGTCTTGTGCTGGTCCACCCGGGTGATGTTCTGCCAGGCCTGATAAAGCGTGGGCCGGATCAGGTCATTCATGGCGGCATCGACGATGGCAAAATTTTTCGCATCGCCCGGTTTGAGATATTCGATTCGGGTGAGCAAAACGCCGGCGTTGGCGGCAATCGAGCGGCCGGGCTCGAAGATGAGCTCGACGTCGCGATCCCCGATCCGCTGGCGCAGGGCGGCGATATAGTCCGCCACCGCCGGCGGCGTCTCGCCGGTGTAGTTCACGCCCAGACCGCCGCCCAGATCCAGATGCTCGATGTGGATGCCATGCTCTGCCAGCAGGTCATACAGGGTGAGCAGGCGATCCAGCGCATCCAGAAAGGGCGAGAGTTCGGTGAGCTGCGAGCCGATATGGCAGTCGATGCCGACCGGATTGACGTGCTCAAGCGCAAACGCGCGCTGATAGACGCGCTCGGCATCGGCAATGGCGATGCCGAACTTGTTGTCCTTGAGCCCGGTAGAAATGTAGGGGTGCGTTCGGGCATCGACATCCGGGTTGACCCGGATGGAGATGGCCGCCACCTGCCCGAGCCGGCCGGCGACCTCATTGAGGCGCTCAAGCTCGGCCTCGGATTCCACGTTGAAACACTTGATGCCCACTGCCAGCGCCCGGGCCATTTCGTCCTCGCGCTTGCCGACACCGGAAAAGACCACCCGGCCCGGGTCGCCGCCGGCGGCCAGCACGCGCTCCAGCTCACCGATCGAGACGATGTCAAAGCCTGCGCCCAGGCGGGCCAGCAGGTTGAGAATGGCCAGGTTCGAGTTGGTCTTGAGGGCATAGCAGATCAGATGACGCGTTCCCTCGAGCGGCAGGACGTAATCCAGAAAGTGCTGGCGAAAGGCCGCACTTGAATAGACATAGCAGGGCGTGCCGAAGCGCTCGGCAACGCTTGAAAGCGTCAGCTGCTCGACGTGGAGCTGGTCATCGTGCCAGACAAAATGGGTGCTCATGTGCCCCCCTGACCGACGGCGGCCGGTGCAGCAGGCGCGCCGGTCGAGGCGGCGCCGCCGATGGTTCCGGCCGTGGTGGTGGCCGGGCTGCTGTCACCCTCGGGCACGCTGACCGAGCGCTCGCCCCTGGCGTCATCGCTTTGCGGCGCTGAACGCTGTGAGGCGTCGTCCTGTGAGGTGTCGCCTTGCTGCGAGTCATCCTGCTGATAGTCGCCCTGCGGGTCATAACGGTCGCGGGACTGCTGGTCATCGGGCATATAAAGTGGGCCGGTCTGGCCGCAGCCGGCCAGCACCAGGGTGGTCATCATGGCCAGTATCAGACGGTTCATTGGGCGGCATCCTTCTGATCAATGGCGTGAGCCGGAAGTTTGTTCAGCGCTTCACGAGCGCGCTGTGCGGCGGCGCGAACCTGGTCGGGGGCCGTACCGCCAATATGGTTGCGCGCGGCGACCGAGCCTTCCAGGGTCAGGTAGTCGAAGATGTCATCGTCGATGTGGCTGGAAAAGCGCTTGAGCTCTTCAAGTGTCATCTCGGAAAGGTCACGCCCTTCTTCGATGCCGAAGGCGACCGCCTTGCCGACGATTTCATGCGCGTCGCGGAAGGCCACACCCTGACGTACCAGGTAGTCGGCGAGATCCGTGGCGGTGGCAAAACCTCGTTTGGCAGCGGCATACATGTTGTCGCTTTTGGCGCGCACTGCCGGGATCATGTCGCCGAAGGCGCGCAGGGAGCCGAGCACGGTGTCAAGGGTGTCAAACAGCGGCTCCTTGTCTTCCTGATTGTCCTTGTTGTAGGCCAGCGGCTGGGACTTCATCAGGGTCAGAAGGCTCATCATGTGACCATAGACACGCCCGGTCTTGCCGCGTACCAGCTCGGGCACATCCGGATTTTTCTTCTGCGGCATGATCGAGGAACCGGTGCAGAAACGATCCGGCAGATCGATAAAGTCAAACTGGGCGCTGGTCCAGAGCACCAGCTCTTCACTCATGCGCGACAGGTGCATCATCATCACACTGGCAAACGCCGTGAACTCGATGGCGAAGTCGCGATCGCTGACCGCATCCAGCGAGTTTTCCGCTGGGCGGTCAAAGCCCAGCAGCCCGGCGGTGACGTGCCGATCGATCGGATAGGTCGTCCCGGCCAGCGCCGCAGCGCCCAGCGGCATGATGTTGACGCGCTTGCGCGCATCCAAAAGGCGCTCCTGATCGCGGGCGATCATCTCCTGCCAGGCCAGCAGATGGTGGCCGAAGGTGACCGGCTGGGCGCTTTGCAGATGGGTAAAGCCCGGCATGATGGTGTCGGCCTCGGCTTCCGCCAGCTCGATCAGACCCTGACGCAGGCGCGAGAGCTCGCTGGCGACGGCATCGATGCCATCGCGCAGATAAAGGCGAATGTCGGTGGCGATCTGGTCGTTGCGTGAACGTCCGGTGTGCAGCTTCTTGCCGACAATCCCGATGCGGTCGGTCAGACGCGCCTCGATGTTCATGTGAATGTCTTCAAGGGCCACGGACCATTCGATCTCGCCGCGCTCGATCTCGGCCTCGATCTCCTTGAGACCATTGACGATGGCGTCGCGCTCGGCGTCGGTCAGAACGCCCACGTGCGCCAGCATGGTGGCATGGGCAATCGAGCCGCGAATGTCATGATGATAAAGGCGCTGGTCGAAACCGATGGAGGCGGTGAAGGCCGCCACGAAAGCGTCGGTGGGCTCGCTGAAGCGACCGCCCCAGGATTGATTGGTGGTTTGCGTCATCTGCTGGCGATCCTGCATCGAAAGGGTCGGGACCGGGAGGCCGGCCGGTTGCCGCCTCCATGGGCGGGTCAGTGTAACAAGAAGTCGATGCCCTGTCGGCACGCCACACGCGCCCTGACGCCTGCAATGACTGTTTTTTGCCGGGCGCCACTGCTTTATCATGGACGTCTCGTTTTGACCTCTACAGGAGCGCTCGTGTCCGACAGAGCCACGATCAGAATCGCCACCCGCAAGAGTCAGCTCGCCCTGTGGCAGGCGGAACACGTCAAGTCTCGTCTCGAGGCCCTGCATCCGGGGCTCGAAGTGGAGCTTGTGGGCATGTCCACGCGCGGTGATCGCATCCTGGATACGCCGCTGGCCAAGATTGGCGGCAAGGGGCTGTTCGTCAAGGAGCTCGAGGAGGCCATGCTGGCGGGTCTTGCCGATATTGCCGTGCACTCCATGAAGGATGTGCCGATGAGCTTCCCTGACGGTCTCGGCCTTCATGCCATCCTGGACCGGGGCGCGCCCACGGACGCCTTCGTGTCCAACGACTATCCGAATTTTGATGCCCTGCCGCAGGGCGCGAAAGTGGGCACCTCGAGTCTGCGTCGTGCCCTGCAGATTCGCGCGGCCCGCCCGGATCTGGTGGTGCTCAGCCTGCGCGGCAACGTGCAGACCCGTTTGGGCAAGCTCGATGCCGGCGAGTTCGACGCCATTGTGCTGGCCACCTCGGGGCTTGAACGTCTCGGGCTGGCAGCGCGTATTGCCGATCAGCTGGCGCCGGAAGCCATGCTGCCGGCCTGCGGTCAGGGGGCGCTCGGCATCGAGTGTCGCAGCGATGACGACACCCTGCGCGCGCTGATTGCGCCTCTGATCGATCACGCCTCCAGTCTGCGGGTACTGGCCGAGCGTGCCATGAACACCCGTCTTGAAGGCGGCTGTCAGGTGCCGATCGGCGGCTATGCGGTGCTGGAAGACAATGATCAGACGCTGTGGCTGCGCGCCCTGGTCGGTGCCCCCGATGGCTCTCAGGTCATTCATGCCGAGGCGCGCGGGCCGGCCAACGATCCGGAAGCGCTGGGAATTCAGGTGGCAGAAGAGCTGCTCGCGCGTGGTGCCGGCGCCATTCTTGATGCCGTTTATGCCGATGAGCGCCCGCCGCGCTGAGGGTTGGGGATGTCTTCTTCGTGTTCGAGCCATGGTCCGAGTCATATAGCGACCGCCCTGATGGCCCGCCCGGGCGCCCGGGCACGGGCGCTTGAACAGGCGCTTGAGGAGGTCGGACTAATACCGCGCTCGCTGGATATCATGACTTTGGTCGCACGCGAGCCGACCCCACACGAGCGTACGCTGCTGTATGATCTGGATAACTTTCGCCATGTGATCTGTACCAGTCCGTTTGCCGCAACCTGTCTGATCGACGCCATTGAGGCACGCTGGCCACAGTTGCCCATCGGCATCGACTTTCATGCTACCGGCGTCAGCACGGCCGATGTATTGAGCACAGGACTTGGGGTTAAGGTCAGCGCGCCGGGCCCCGGCAGCGGCAGTGCCAGCGAGGCGCTGCTCGACATGCCGGGGCTACAGGCCGTCAGTGGCGCGCGCGTGGCACTGGTCTCCGGGGAAGGCGGGCGTGAACTGATCGAGCAGACACTTTTGGCGCGTGGCGCCGAGGTGTCACGGCTGTCACTCTATGAGCGACGGCTGCAGCCACCCAGCGCGACAATGCGCGAACTTCTGGCGCAGGGCGACTTTGCGATATTGATCGTGACCAGTCAGGAACAGCTCGAATACCTTGATCAGTGGTGCACGCCGGCCACTCGGAAGCGTCCACTGGTCGTTTCCAGTCAGCGATTGGCTACAATGGCAGGCAGGGATCACTTCGAATGTGTTTTCATTGCCGGCGATGCCACGCCGCAGACATTGGCAGAGACCTCGGCAATGGCCTGGCACCAGGCGCCGGGCATACCCGATTAAAAAAAGGGCAGCGATAAATGAGCAAGCAGGAAAACGATAACGACGATCGCAGCAACGCTTCTTCCGGCAGCGCGTCCTCCGACAATGCATCCACCAGCGTCTCGGCAGGGAGCAGCACCGGCACGAACGGTGCCGCTGAAAATGCCGCGGTGACCGGCGAAAGTACGCGCACCGGCCACATGAGCGGACCTGATGCTTCACAATCTGGCGTCAGCGGCAGTGGTCGGGCATTCGAGCCCGGTGACATGCGCCCGGAACATCGGCCGCGTCAGAAGAGCGGACGTCGTTCGGTTTTGCTGCCCATTCTGCTTGTCCTGTTGTTGCTGTCGCTGGCGGCCATTGGCTTTGGTGCCTGGTTGTTCGAGCAGCAGCGCAACGAGATGGATCAGCTGCGCCAGGACGTCACCCAGGTTCAGCAGAGCACCCGTCAGTCCACTGGCGAGGTCTCGGGTGCGCTTGAATCAAGTGATCAGCGCCTTGGACAGCTGCAGTCAAAACTGGAAGAAAACGACCAGGCGCTGTCGCGTGTGATGGAAGAGCTTACGCGCAGCCAGCAGACCGACGAGCGCCAGTGGCAAAATGCCGAGATCGAGTACCTGCTGCGCATGGCCAACCAGCGCCTGCAGCTCGAGCGCGACATCAGCGGTGCCCAGTCGCTGCTTGAGACCGCTGACCAGCGCCTGCGCCAGATCGATAATCCGGCCCAGCTGCCGGTGCGCCGCGCGATTGCCTCCGAGCTGTCACAGCTGAAAAGCCTGCCCGACGTCGATCAAAACGGTCTGTTTCTGACGCTGTCCGCCATGGCCGGCCAGGTGGATGACCTGCCGCTGTCTCAGGAAAGCGAAGCCCTGTCGGCGCAAAAGGATGACGGTTCGCTCTTTACCGGTGGCTGGCGCGAGCAGCTCTCGCGCATGGGCACTCAGCTCAAGGATCTGGTCACGGTCCGTCGTCACGATGAGCCGCTGGAGGCGCTGATCACGCCCACACAGGAAGGCTATCTGCGCCAGAACGTGCGTCTGCTGCTCGAACAGGCCCAGCTGGGTGTCATGCGCAGCAACGAAGAGATCTATCGTGAAAGCCTTGAGCGCGCCGGCACGCTGATCACGACCTATTTCCGCACCGAGGACAGCAACGTCCAGCGCCTGCAAAAACAGCTTGAGTCGCTTTCACAGCGCAACATCAGCCCTGAACTGCCTGACATCAGCGGTTCGGTTGATGCCATCAACAAGCTGCAAAACGCCCGTCGTAACGGTGAGGGGGCGTCCTCATGAGAAAGCTGATCCTGTTCATTGTCGTCGGGCTGGCCGCCGGGGCGCTGATCGGCCAGCTGATGATGTCCACGCCGGGCTACATCCTGATCCGGGTCGGTGACATCTCGCTGCAGACCTCGTTCTGGTTCGGCATGCTGCTGCTGTTTGCGCTCTTTCTGGTGCTGCACTTTGTCCTGCGCCTGCTCTGGCGTCTGCGTCGTCCGGTCAGCCGGATGAAACTTTGGAACGCCCGTACCCGCAACCGTCAGGCCATGCATCGCACCGTCAAGGGGCTGGTGGCGCTGGCGGAAGGGCGCTGGAAGCGTGCCGAGCAGTCGCTGACCCGCTCCGCCGAGGACTCCTCCACGCCGTTGGTCAACTACCTGTCCGCGGCGCTGGCGGCCCACTACCAGGGGCGCCATGAGCAGGCCGACGAGCTTCTGAAAAAGGCACATCACAGCACCGAGGGCGCTGACAGTGCCGTCGGGCTTGTTCAGGCGCAGCTGATGCTGGACCGTCAGCAGTCCGAACAGGCACTGGCGATCTTGACTCGGCTTCAGACGCAGATGCCGGAGCATCCGCAGGTGCTCAAGCTGCTCAAGCAGGCCTATCTGAACGTGGAAGACTGGGAAGGCATGCGCCAGTTGTTGCCGAAACTCGAGCGCCACGACCTGATCAGTGAGGAAGAGCGCAAAACGCTTGAGCGGCGCACGTATCAGGCGCTTCTGACCCAGGCCGATCAGCAAAAGGATTATGAGCGCGCCCGTACGCTCTGGGCCGGAATGCCGGAAACGCTGAATAACGACGTGGACCTGGTGTTGCTGCAGGCTGCCATTCTGGAGCGGGGCAATGACGCCGGTGAAGCCGAAAGCATGATTCGCCAGTCGCTGCGCAACCGCTGGGACAGTCGGCTGGTGGCGCACTATGGCCTGCTGTCGGTCGAGCCCGAGCGTCAGCTGGTCACGGCCGAGAAATGGCTGCAGGAGCGTCCCAATGACCCCGAGCTATTGATGACGCTGGGCCGCCTCTCGCTGCGCAACGCCTACTGGGGCAAGGCGCAGGAGTACTTCGAGGCCAGCCATCGCCAGCGCCCCAGCGGTGTGGCCTGTGCCGAGCTTGCCAGGCTCTATGCAAGCCTTGGCCAGCACAGCAAGAGTCAGCACTACTATCGCAAGAGCGTGGAGCTGCTGGACCGCTCGCTGCCGGCACTGCCGCAGCCCAGCGAACACACCAGCTAGTCTCGATACCTCACTGAAAGAGCGCCTGCGGGCGCTCTTTTTCATGGCACCATCATGACTTTTTGAGTCAGGGCGTGTGGCTTCGCAGGTGGCCGTGCAGCAAATCCATTTTTCGGGAATCAAAGGGTATGCAGTCAACAGGCATCATGGGTAATGTCAGCCCCTTGTGGCGGGCCAGACTGTCACGGTCAGGGCGCTTTCTTGCAGGACTGTGGCTGGTCGCGGCGAGCATCACCTCCGTTCAGGCGCAGGATCAGCAGGACGACGTGCTGCGCACGACGCTCGACAACGGTCTTGAGGTCGTGATCGTGCACAGTGACCTGGCGCCGGTGGTGACCACCCAGGTCAACTATCATGTGGGCTCCAGCGAAGCCTCCAGCGAATTCCCCGGCACGGCGCACGCCGTGGAGCACATGATGTTTCGTGGCGGCCCGGGGCTTTCAAAGGATCAGCTCTCGGTCATTTCGGCCAACATGGGCGGTAACATGAACGCCTTTACCGAAAATGACCGCACCCAGTATCACTTCACCGTCCCGGCCGAGGATCTGGACGTGGCTCTGCATATCGAGGCTTCGCGGATGAAGGCCATCGACATGAGCAAGTCCGACTGGGCGCAGGAGCGGGGCGCCATCGAACAGGAAGTGTCGGGCAACCTTTCCAATCCGGCCTTTCGCTTTTATACCCAGCTGGTTGAAGAGCTCTATCACGGCACGCCCTATGCCTGGACCCCGCTGGGCACGCGCGGCTCCTTTGATAACACCACCGCGGCGCATCTCAAGGCCTTTCACGACCAGTGGTATGTCCCCAACAACGCAACGCTCGTGATTGCCGGCGATGTGGTCCCACAGCAGGCGCTCAGCCAGGTAAAGACCCTGTTCGGAGACATTCCCGAAAAGACGCTGCCCGAGCGGCCTGACTTTGATTTCAAACCGGTCACGGCGCGCACCATTGAGCTGCCCACCAACAGCCCCTATGGCTCGATCTATATGGGCTGGCGCACGCCCGGCCTGCAGGACGATGACTTCGCCACCACCCAGGTGCTGCTGGACGTGCTGGGCTCCGAGCGCGGCGAGCTGGCCGCCATGGGCTATGACGGCACGGCACTGGCCGGCGGCATGGGCGGCCAGCTACAGCCTCATGCGGGGCTGGCCATGGCGGTCGGGGTCTTCCCTCAGGGCGGTGATCCGGCGCCGATCAAGGCGCGCATGACCGATATCATCGATGGTGTGGTTCAAAACGGTGTAGATCCGTCGCTGGTCGCGGCGGCCAAACGTCGGATCATTGCCGATGTGGATGCCTCTCGCGAGTCGGTTTCGGGACTGGCCAGCGCCTGGTCCGATGCCCTGATCAAGCGCGGTCTCGACTCCCCTCAGGACATGAAGGCGCAGTACGAGGCGGTCACCGTGGACCAGGTCAACGCACTCGCCAAAAGGCTTCTGAAGCCCGAACACGCCATTACCGCCGTGCTGACGCCGGAGGCGTCCGGTGCGCCGACCAGCAGCGAAGGCTATGGCAAGCCGGAAGAGCTGACCACCACGCCCAGCGGCCCGGTAGCGCTGCCGTCCTGGGCCGAGCATGCCTTTGATAACCTCGATATCCCGGTCTCGACGCTTGCGCCAAAGGACTATCAACTGGCCAACGGCCTGCGCCTGATCGTGCAGCAGGAAACCGCCAGCGACCGCGTCATGGTGAGCGGTGCCATCCAGACCAATGACGATCTGCAAACGCCCGCGGGCAAGGAGGGCGTCGGTGACATTCTGGAAGGCATGTACGGCTACGGCAGTCAATCGCTGGATCGCCAGAAGCTGCGTGCCAGGGTAGACGAGCTGGGCGCCGAAGAGAGTGCAGGTACGAGCTTTGGACTGGTCGTGCAAAAGGCGAAGTTTGATGAAGGGCTGGCGCTGCTGGCCGAGCATCAGCTCAATCCGAACTTCTCGGAAGACGCCTTCGATACCCTCAAACAGCAGAGTGCCCAGGCGCTGCCCGGTCGTTTGAAAAGCCCGGGCTTTCAGAACGCCTACGCCATGCTGGGGGCGCTGCTGCCGGAGGATGACCCCATGCAGCGCCACATGACGCTCGAGTCGCTCAAGAGCCTCACGCTTGAGGACGTGAAGCAGTACTTTGCGCGCGTATCACGCCCGGACATGACCACCATGGTGGTGGTGGGTGACGTCGACCCCGAGCAGGTGCGCGATCAGGTCGAGCGCTACTTCGGCGGCTGGCAGGCACAGGGCCCGAAGCCGGACGTGGACTATCCGGCGGTGGCGCTGAACAAGGCCGGTGCCTATCACACACCTGACAGCGCGGCGAGTCAGTCGCAGGTGTCCATGTCACAGATGATTGATATCGACCGTGACAGTGATGATCGCTTTGCGCTGTTTCTCGGCAATCAGGTGCTCAGCGGTGATTTTGCCTCGCGACTGCATCAGGCGCTGCGCGAACAGCGCGGGCTGGTCTACGGCGTGAGCTCGAACCTGAGCCTTGAGGCCCATCGCGGGCGCTTCAACGTCAGTTTCGGCAGCGACCCTGACAACGTGCAAAAGGCGCGCGAGCTGATCATCCATAACCTTGAGCGGATGCAAAACGAGCCGGTCAGCGACAGCGACCTGCATCGGGCCAAGAGTATTCTACTGCGGGCGATGCCGATGCAGGCCGCAAGCTACGGCGCCATCAGTGGATCGCTTCTGAGTCTGGCGCTCTCCGACAAGCCGCTGGATGCCTCCACGAAGGCCGCACAGAAGTTTGTGAAACTTACACCCGATGAGGTGCAAAAGGCCTTCAGGGCGTATATTCGTCCGGACGGATTTGTCACTGGCGCTCGGGGGCCTGATACGCCCTGATCTGCCGCGCGGCCCGAATTCAGCCAGGGTACAAGGAGCCAGGATGAAGCTCTTGCTGGTAGAAGATGATGCTCTCCTGTCGGAGAGCCTCGCCGAATGTCTGGAAGAGGCCGGTTACAGCACGGACATTGCGGCCACTGTCCAGACATCGCGGGCGCTGGTGAATACGGAGCCCTATTCACTGGCGATACTGGATCTCGGGCTGCCGGATGGATCGGGACTCGAGCTTTTGAGACAGTGGCGGTCGCAGCGCTGGTCAGTCCCGATATTGATTCTGACCGCCCGCGACGGCTGGACCGACAAGGTGGAAGGGTTGCGTGCCGGTGCCGATGATTACCTGACCAAGCCTTTTCATGAGGAGGAGCTGCTGGCACGCCTGCAGGCGCTGCTGCGTCGTCGTTCCGGCACACTCGCCAGTGTTCTGGAAGTCAACGATATCCTTCTGGACGAGGACCGCCAGCAGTGCCGCCTGGGGCAGGGCGAATGGCAGACGCTGACATCGACCGAATTTCGCCTGCTTCGCTATCTCATGCATTATCCGGATCGCGTCCACTCCAAGCATCATCTGCTGGATCAGCTCTATGCCCTTGAGCAGGATGCCGCCGCCCCGAACCTGATCGAGGTCTACATTGCACGACTTCGGCACCGATTGGGGCGAGAGCGCATCGTGACCCGGCGGGGTGAGGGGTACATGCTTGTTTCTACCTGACCGACGAAGTCTACGCCTGCGGTTGCTGGGCACGCTGACAATCATGGCCATGACGGTCGTGATCGTTACCTGGTGGCTGCATGGGATGCTGCTGGATCGTCTCGCCCGTGAATTTCTGGCAGATCGACTCCAGCAGGAGGCGCTGTACAGTGTGCAGCACCTGCAGTCCAGCCACGGTCCCGAGTCACCGGACCCCCGGGTAATGACCGGCAGTGTTGATATCTTTCATCACTTCTACCTGCTGGACGTCAATGGACAGCTCAAGAGCTCTCATCCTGACCGCCTGCCGGCGCTGACTCCGCTGCTCAAGGGCCCTCTGGAGAAGGCCGAAGAAAGGCAGTGGCGTGACCATCGTCTTCTGATCTGGCGGACTCGATTCATGCTCGAGGGCCAGCCTGCGACCCTGGTCATCGGAGAGGACTTTGCCAGTATCGAACGTGGGCTTGCGCGGCTGCACAAGTGGATTGCAGTCATCTCGGCGGCCATTCTGGCAGGGCTTTTGCTGCTGAACCTGGTGGCCGTCAACCGGGCGCTGCTCCCCTTTTCAAGGCTTGCCCGTCAGCTGGTAGAGCTGCAACAGGGGAAAAGGTCACGCCTTGAGATTGAAACCGTGTCCGAACTGGATGCTCCGATCGAGCAGCTCAATACCTTCCTGGATGATCAGGAGCGCCGCCAGCAGCGCTCGCGGGAGTCGCTTGCCAATCTCTCGCACGCCATCAGGGCGCCACTGACGGCCGTCATCCAATCGCTGCGCTCGCGCCGCGAGCTGGACGCCGAGCGGCGAACGCGCCTTCTGGAGCGCCTCCACGACATCGATGAGAAACTGGGCGCCGAGCTGCGGCGTTCCCGCATTGCCGGTTCGCGTACCGGCCAGCAGCGTACCGACATGGCGGATATCAACTCGCTGATGGAGATGTTCGCCACGCTCTATCCCGATATCGTGTTTTCGCTCACAGGTACCGGTCATACAGACTACCGGCTGCCCATGGAGCGCCAGGACGGCATGGAGATGCTGGGTATCGTGCTGGACAACGCCGGGAAATGGGCCAGGCAGCGGGTCGAACTGACACTGTGTAACCATCCGCCAGGTCTCAGGCTTGAAGATGATGGCCCCGGTGTGCCCGATGAGCTGCTAAATCACCTGGGCCAGCGCGGCTGGCGACTGGATGAACAGCGCCATGGCCACGGTCTAGGGCTGTCCATTCTTGCCCAGCTGATGGAACGCTATGAGGGGCGTGTGCGTTACACGCGAGCGTCACTGGGGGGGCTTCGCGTCGACATCGAGTTCACGCGGGTCTGACGGGGCACCAGGTCAAAAAGTCTCGTTCACGATGCCGGCCGGGATGTTGTTCAGGTTCTTCTCAGAAAACAGGGGTAGGGTACAGGAATATTCTTCTACGGAGTCTGCTCATGAAAGCCTTGCTGGTGACTGGCCTTCTCATCATCACCTCCCCGGTACTGGCCGATACCGGACACGATCACGCCTCTTCTTCCTCTGCTGCGAGTGAGGCGCCCGCCGTGGCGCGCACCATCGATATCAAGGCAGGCAGCATGTGGTTCGATCCCGACCAGTTGCAGGTGGCGCCGGGTACCACCGTGCGTTTTCGGATCGAAAACGTGGCCATGATTCCTCATGAATTCTCGATTGGCAGCGCCAGCATGCAGCAACATCACCGCGAAATGATGCAGCAGCAGGGAGGGCATCATGGTGAGGGAAATCAAGGTGACGGCCACGACAACATGATGTCGTCATCCGTCACCATCGAGCCCGGTGCCACGCAAACCCTGATATGGACGGCGCCGACTCATGGGGATCGCATCGAATATGCCTGTTTCATTCCCGGCCATTACGAAGCCGGCATGAAAGGGACGGTCATGTTGACCGCCTCTCCCTAGGGCACGCCTGCTTCAATCACTTTTCTGGAATTGTCTCCCATGACGCGACACTTGATGGATAACGACCGCCGCCGCCTGCTTCTGGCGCTGGCCGGAACCGGGGCGCTGGCCGGTGTGAGTGCGCTGCTGCCGGGCTACGCCCGCGGAACGCCGCTGACCCCGCGGGCGGGTAATGCGGCACAGGTGAATGGCGGTGTACCGGGACCTGTCCTGCTGGATTTCGACGTGCGTCGCGAACGCGTCGCCATCGCTGGCGGCCATGGCAGCGGTATTACCATCAATCGTTCGATTCCGGCCCCGCTGGTCGAGTTGTGGGAAGGGCAGCAGGCCCATCTGCGTATTCACAATCATCTTGATGAAGACACCTCGATCCACTGGCATGGCCTGCTGTTGCCCTTCCAGATGGATGGTGTGCCCGGGGTTTCCTTTCCCGGCATCGCTGCAGGCGAGACCTTCGAGGTGCGCTTTCCCGTTCGCCAGAGTGGTACCTACTGGTATCACAGCCACTCCGGCATGCAGGAGCAGAAAGGGCTGACCGGCCCGCTGGTGGTCCACCCTGCGTCACCGCATCGTGTCACGGCGGATCGGGAATTCGTGATCATGCTCAATGACTGGACCTTCGACGACCCGCACCGAATCATGGCCCGGCTGAAAAGCTCGGGGGAGTACTACAACTTCAACCAGCGCACGGTGGGGGATTTCTTCGACGCGGTGGAGAAGGAGGGATGGGCGGCTACCGTCAGAGATCGTCTGGCCTGGAACAACATGCGCATGAGCCCTCGCGATATCGCCGACGTCACGGGCGCCACCTACAGCTATCTCATGAACGGGCTTCATCCTGCGGTGGGCTGGGAGGGCGTGTTCCGCCCCGGCGAGCGTATCCGGCTGCGGGTGATCAACGCCTCGGCGATGACCTATTTCAATTTTCGCATTCCGGGGCTGGCCATGACGGTGGTCGGCGCCGATGGCGAGCAGGTCGAACCGGTCGACACCGATGAGTTCCAGATCGGTGTGGCAGAAACCTATGATGTCATCGTCGAGCCACAGGCGGATCGGGCGTATACGCTGGTGGCGGAGTCGATGGATCGAAGCGGGCATGCACTGGGCACGCTGACGCCCCGCCCCGGTATGCGCGCGGCGGTGCCAGACCTTCGAAAGCCGCCCCAGCGGACCATGATGGACATGGGCATGGACCACGGTGGCATGGCCGGCATGAACCACGGCGCCTCGGCCTCGAAGGGCATGGATCATGGCGGCATGGCCGGCATGAATCACGGCGCCTCGTCATCGAAGGGCATGGACCACGGTGGCATGGCTGGCATGAACCACGGCGCCTCGGCCTCGAACGGCATGCACCACGGCGCCTCAGCCTCGAAGGGCATGGATCATGGCGGCATGGCCGGTATGAACCACGGCGCCTCGGCCTCGAAGGGCATGGATCATGGCGGCATGGCCGGTATGAACCACGGCGCCTCGGCCTCGAAGGGGATGGACCACGGTGGCATGGCCGGCATGAACCACGGCGCGATGGAAGCAGGCGGTGGCATGGGCCCGGTCGTGGGTCAACATGGCCCCGGCGATCATGGCCCGGGCAACATCAACGTAGCTGAGACGCTACGCTATCGACTGGGCGAGCCGGGGACAGGACTCGAAGACGTCGATCATCGAGTCCTCACCTACAGCCAGTTGCGTAACATCAGGCCCATGCGCGATCAGCGTCCGCCGTCACGCACCATCGAGCTGCATCTGACCGGCAACATGGAGCGCTACATGTGGTCGTTCGACGGCGTGAAGTATTCCGAGTCCGAACCCATCGATATCGTGCTGGGAGACCGGATCCGACTGGTGTTGATCAACGACACCATGATGGAGCATCCCATTCACCTGCACGGCATGTTCATGGAGCTGGAGAACGGTCAGGGAGATCGGCTCCCCTTCAAGCATACCCTGAGCGTCCTGCCGGCATCGCGTGCCTCGCTGCTGTTGACGGCAGACGAGCCGGGACGCTGGGCCTTCCACTGTCATCTGCTGTATCACATGGACGCCGGCATGTTCCGGGTCGTACGCGTCGCACCGGCGGAGGTCCTGTCCAATGTCTGATTCAAGGGTTTTCCAGTGGGGTCTCCTGACGCTGGCGCTTTCGCTGCCGTCGCTTGCAACGGCCGATCAGCATGGCCGTGCCAGTGTGGATAGCGTGATCCCCGAAGGGCCGCTCAGTACGCATAGCGGCTCACCGGCTGACTGGCCCGAACCTCTTTATGACGATGCGATCTTCAGTCAGGTGATGGTCGACCGACTTGAATATCGCGACAGTGCCGGCGCGCCCAACGCCTGGCTGTGGGATGCCCAGGGCTGGATTGGTAACGATACGCATCGCTTCTGGTGGAAAAGCGAAGGGGAAGGGCCGATCAATGGTGGCAGTCCGGAGAGCAGCAACCTGGAGCTGCTTTATAGCCGCATCATCTCGCCCTTCTGGAACCTGCAGGCGGGGGTACGTCAGGACTTCAATCCCGACCCGGATCGACGCTTTGCGGTGATTGGTCTGCAGGGGCTGGCCCCTCTGATGCTGGAGACCGATACAGCGCTCTACGTCAGTGATGACGGTGACGTCAGCATGGGCGCTGAATTCGAATATGAAATGCTCCTCACCCAGCGGTGGGTGTTGCAGCCGCGTATGGAGGTCTCGGCATCACTGCAGGATGTTCCGGAATACGGCCTTCGGCAGGGGCTTAACAGCAGTGAGGTTGGCCTGCGGTTGCGTTATGAACTGATGCGCGAGATCAGCCCTTATATCGGCGTAAGTCATGAACGTGACCACGATCACGACGAATCGACCACGGCGCTGGTGGTCGGGCTGCGCGCCTGGTACTGATCTTCAGGGCATGGGAGGCGAGCAATGCTTCATGTTCAATGGCGTGACACCCCCGAGCGTTATGGTCGTATCAGCCGCTGGCTGCACTGGGGCATCGGGGCGCTGCTGCTCTGGCAACTGGGTGGCATGACGGCAAAAGGGCTCTGGGGACATCCTCCCTGGGTGCAGACCTGGCTTTCCACCCATCGCTGGCTGGGCACACTGCTCATGGTGTTGATCGTTTTGCGAGTCCTCTGGGCACTGCTCAACCTGTCGAGGCGGCCGCCTCATCAACAGGGTCTGGCACGACTGGCCGGCGCCTCGCATCTGCTGCTTTATGTTCTGATGCTGGCCATACCGGCTCTGGGACTTTACATGACCTGGGCCAGTGGCCAGCCCTTCGCCCCGCTGGGGATGGCGCTGTTTGACGGCGGCCCGGCCCGGGTCGATGCCATGCTGCTGGCGCGTCAATGGCATACCTGGCTGGGCTGGTCGCTGTTGATAGTGATTGCCGGTCATGTCGGCATGGCGCTGATCTGGCATGGCGTGATCCAGCGAGATGGCACCCTTCGGCGCATGATCGGGCGTTCCAGCCAGCGCCAGTGACACCGGTCAACATTGACTATTCTTTAAAGGCTTCCGGGGTGGACGTTTTGCACGCCGGCAGCTTCAAGCGATGACAGGACGTCACGGACAACAGGGAGATCTTCAATGAGCAATGCCGCCACTGACAGCAGGGATGGCCATCGTCAAAAGGCTGTCCTCTATCGCATGGTCATGACCGACCACCGCTGCCCCTTCGGACTCAAGACGAAATCGCTGCTGGAACGCCAGGGATTTGATGTCGAGGACCACTGGCTCACCTCGCGTGAGGAGGTGGATCGCTTCAAGTCCGAGCATGATGTGGACACCACGCCGCAGACCTTCATCAAAAACGAGCGCATCGGGGGCTATAGCGAGGTGCGCGAATATTTTGGCAAGCGTGTCAAAAAGGAAGGGGAAACCACCTATCAGCCGGTGATCGCCATCTTTGCGGTCGCCTTCCTGATGGGGCTTTCGATCAGCTGGGCGGTCTACGACACCATTTTTACCCTTCGCGCGCTGGAGTGGTTCATTGCGGTGGCCATGACGCTATTGGGCGTACAGAAACTGCAGGATGTCGAAACCTTCTCGACCATGTTTCTCAACTACGACCTGCTCGCCCAGCGTGACGTGCGCTATGCCTATCTCTACCCCTTTGGTGAAACCCTGGCAGGGGTGTTGATGATCGCAGGTTCCCTGATCTGGATTGCCGCCCCGGTGGCGATCTTCATCGGCGCTGTGGGGGCCGTATCGGTCTTCAAGGCCGTGTATATCGACAAGCGTGAGCTCAAGTGTGCCTGTGTCGGCGGCGGCAGCAACGTGCCGTTGGGCTTTCTGTCGCTGACCGAGAACCTGATGATGCTGTTGATGGGGCTCTGGATGCCGATTCGTATGCTGGCAGGCTGATCTGTCAGACCTGGCGCACTCTCGAGCCGGCCTTCATGTGCCGCTATCGTCCGCCACGATGGCTCTTGCGGCCAGAAAGAGCTGTGCGTGGCGCTCGGCCAGTGCGGCAAGGTTTCGGTCATAGCCGCCACCGATCACCGCAGCGATCGGAATGTCACGATGGCGACACTGCTCGAGCACAAACAGATCGCGACGGTAGAGTCCTTCAAGACTCAGCTCGAAATGCCCCAGGCGATCCCCGGCGTGCACGTCGGCGCCGGCGTCATAGAACACCAGTTCCGGGCGCAACTGCTCCAGAAGCGCCGGGACTTCCCTTGCCAGCACATTCTGATAGGCCTCGTCATTGGTGCCGCGGGGCAGGGCAATGTCCAGATCGCTCGAGCGCTTGGTAAACGGAAAGTTCTGTGCCCCATGGATCGAAAAGGTGAATACCCTGGGGTCGTGACGGAAGGCATGGGCGGTACCATCGCCCTGATGCACGTCGCAGTCGATGATCAGAATCCTTCGAATCCCATACACCTCCATGGCCTCATGGGCGGCCACGGCCAGGTCATTGAGCAGGCAGTAGCCACTGGCCGCATCGGGATAGGCGTGGTGCGTGCCACCGGCCGTATTGCAGGCCAGCCCCGTGTTCAGCGCGGCTTTTAGGGTCGAAAGCGTCCCACCCACCTCCAGCAGCGTACGCTCGACCAGTGCCGGTGACCAGGGAAAGCCGCTGCGCTTGCGTGCTGCCGGGTCGCTGTCACCCAGATAAAAGGTCTGCAGATACTCCGGCGTGTGGGCCCGCAGCAGTTGGGTGCTGGTAGGTGGAGTTGGCGTGATCCAGTCAATCAGCGGATCATCGTCAAATCCAAGCGTTGATAACTGCTCTCGCAGGGCGCGAAACTTGGCCATCGGGAAGGGGTGTCGTTCCGGCCAGTCAAACGTGTACCCCGGATGATGAATCAGCGGCAGGCGCATTCTAGCCTCGCGCCTTCAGAATCTGTTCGGCCCGGGCGCGTACCTGCGGATAGGGATAGCCCTCCAGTGCCCCGAACGCGTTCAGCCCTCGCACCTTGAGTGGCGTAAACACCGGCATGGCCAGCGCGCAGAGAAAATGCGCCAGCCGCTCCGGTGTGGGCAGACGTTGAAAGTGTGCCTGATGACGTTCGATAAAGGGCTCTGCCAGCTCATCGACATCGATGTCCTCAAGCCTTGTGGCCATCGGCGAGGCCGGCAGTCGGGCGACATGGCCGTCGCAGACCGAGCAGTGACCACACCGCTCGGGGGCGCGCGGGTCACCAAAGTGCAGCGCCAGACGCCGTGACAGGCAGGTATCGGTCTCAAACAGGGAGAGCATGCTGGATAATCGCTCGATATCGGCCTGCTCCCGATGGCAAAACCCCTCATGCAGCTCGCGCGCCATGGCCGGTGGGTCGATGTCGGGCTGGCAGACCTCGAAAACATCCGTCATGCGCTTGCCCTCCAGCACCACCCAGCCCTTGTCCTGGAAGTACTCAAGCGCGGTGATCACCCGCGAGCGCGTGGCATCGATGCCGGCGGCCAGCCCGGCCTGGTGCAGGCGCTCGAAATCCACCGTGCCCCAGGTGCGAGCAATGGGGATATTGTCGATCACCAGCCGGATGAAATCGGCGCGCTCGCCCTCAAACCTTGCGGCCAGTTCCGCCGGCGGCATCTCATAGCGCAGGCGATATTCGGCCAGGTAAGTAAAGCGCGGTGCGATCACGCCCTGCATTTCCAGGCGCACCAAAAGTGTTTTCAGCGGCAGTGCGCGGATATTGCTGTCGCGTGACAGCGTGTTCATCACCACCGGCCACTGGCGCTCCGGGGTTTGACCGGCGGCCTGAATCTCTTCCAGTACCCGCTGAATGCCTTCGCGCTCCGGCGTGTCGCCGTGGGTGAAGTTTTCAAGCACCCCCAGCCCGTCTCGTCCGGCCAGCATCAGGCAGGTCGAGGGCGCCCCGTCACGCCCGGCGCGGCCGATCTCCTGGCTGTAGTTCTCGATCGACTTGGGCAGGTCAAAATGCACCACGTTGCGAATGTCGCGCTTGTCGATGCCCATGCCAAAGGCAATGGTGGCCACGATCACCGGCACCTCACCGTGCATGAACTGCTGCTGGATCTCGTCTCGCATTTCGGCCGCCAACCCCGCGTGATAGGCGCGCGCGCGAATGCCTTGTGCCGACAGCGCTTTGGCCAGCGTCTCGGCGCCCTGCTGCAGGGTGACGTAGATGATGGTCGGCGCTTCCTGACCTGCCACCTGCTGCGGGGCCAGCCATGTGATCAGCGTCTCAACGCGCCGGGACTGGGCCACCGGGCGTACCTGCAGGTTCAGATTGGGGCGATAAAAGCCGGTGGTGATCACATCGTCAGGGGCGATGGCAAAGCTTCGCTGCATGTCCTCAATGACGCCGGGTGTGGCCGTGGCGGTCAACAGCAGTACCTGAGGGATGTTGAACTCGCGCTGGTACTCGGGCAGGCGCAGATAGTCCGGGCGAAAGTTATGACCCCATTCGGAGATGCAGTGGGCCTCGTCGATCACCATCAGTGAAATCGGCACCTGGTGGAGAAAGTGGCGAAAGCGCTCGTTGCGCAGCCGCTCGACCGACACCATCAAAATCTTCAGCTCTCCCTGGCGCGCGCGCGTCATCACCTCGCGCACGGCGTCGCGGTCCATGGTCGAGTCGATGCTTTCAGCGGCAATGCCGCGCGATTTCAAAAAGGCCAGCTGATCCTGCATCAGGGCCAGCAACGGCGAAATGACCAGGGTCAGATGAGGCAGATGCAGTGCCGGAAGTTGATAGCACAGCGACTTGCCAGCGCCGGTGGCGAAAATGGCCGCTGTGGACTGACCCGCCAGCACCCGCTTGATGACCGGGCCCTGACCGGCGCGAAAATCTTGAAGGCCGAAAACCGTTTCAAGGGTATGGCGCGCAGCGTCGGTCACATCAGTGGGCATGCAGGGCTCCGGTCATCACAGGAAAAGAGCGACAGACTAACGCCCGGGGCGCGGACTGTCAGGGTTTGCGTGAGGATCCTCTCCGGCCCAGGGGGCCTGATCATCACGGGCCGTGGTCTGCACGGGTCTCAGGGTCGCGCCTTCCCCTTCATATCGGGCCGTACGGTAGCTGACACCGTGGCGAGTGCGCGGCGGCTCGGTGCCGATGTGCATGGCGGCCACCCGTTCGATGATCGCTCGGTCGGCCAGCGTCTGGCGGTCCTGCATGCGCAGGTGCTGCAGCCAGTTGGGTACCAGAAAGACTTCCTGCCACAGGTCACGCGTTTCGATGTCGCGATACAGCGACCAGCGCTTGGCCCCGTTGCGCAGTCTGAGCCGGCGCAGCGGGCGTACCGCGCGGGCAAAGTCGCGAACCTGATCGGCCTCGATGCGATACTCGATAGTGACCATCACCGAGCCGCGGGCCGGGTCAAAGTCGAAATCCGGCGCCTCGATTCGGGCCTCCGGCGCGCCCATGAGGCTGTCGCTGTCCAGCGCCGGCAGGCGCGAGGGCCAGAACATCAGTGCCGAGACCATGAGCAGGGCCCCGGCCATCAAAAGCGCCGTCTGCGTGCCCAGACTTTCGGCCATGTGGCCCCAGAGAAATGAGCCCATCGTCAATCCGGCGTAGAGCGCCGTTTGATAGAGCGCTAGCGCTCGGGCCTTGACCCAGTCCGGTACCAGAATCTGCACGGATGAGTTATAGGAGGCCACCGCCGCAATCCAGCAGCTGCCGCCGATGATCAGGGCCGGAAACATGGCCCAGAGGGTATTGGCAGCCCCCAGTACCAGCATCACGCCGCCCAGGGTCATGGCCGCGACGCTGATCAACCGGCTGCTGCCCAGTCGTCGGCGGGCTCGATTGACCAGTGTGCTGGCGGCAATTGCCCCGACGCCCAGTCCGCCCAGCATGTAGCCGTAGAGCGAGGCGTTGCCGCCGGGATGGTCATGGGCCAGCAGGGGCAGCAGGGCCCAGATGGCACTGGCCGAGATGCCAAAGATGAACGAGCGCAACATGATCAGCCGCGTCACGCTGGAATACTGGGTGAAGTGAATGGCGGCCTTGATGCCTTCCCATAGCCGCTCGGGCGGCAGATGCTTTTCGGGCACCGCGCGCCGCCAGCGCCACAGCGCCCAGATCAGGGTGCAAAAGCACAGGACATTGAGCAGAAATATCCATGCAGGCCCCAGCGCTGCCAGCAGCATGCCGCCGATGGCAGGCCCGATGGCGCGGGCAGCGTTGTAGTTGACGCTGTTGAGCAGCACGGCGCTACTGACCAGATTGCGCGGCACCTGTTCGTTGACGGCCGCCTGCCAGGCCGGGGTGGTAATGGCACCACCCACGGACACACACAAAATCGAGGCTATCAGAAGCGTCGGCGTCAGCATCCCCATAAAGGCGATGACGGTGATGAAGACCCCGCCCAGCACCTCGATAAAAAGCCCGAACAGCATCACCCTGCGCCGATCATAGTTGTCGGCAATCACGCCGGTCACGATCGACATCAATACCAGCGGTGCCGCGGCGGCCACCTGAATCATGGCCACCATGACGGGGCTGGCCTGCGCCGAGGTCACCACCCAGGCGGCGGCCACTGACTGCGCCCAGACCCCAAGATTGGCAAAGAGATTGGCCATCCAGATGATGCGAAAGGCAGGAATCGACAGCGGCGCCCAGGTGCTGACATTTTCCGGGCGCGGCGGAACGGCGGTTTTCTCGAGCGTCAGATCACTCTGGCGGGATACGGGTTGCAGCATGAGGCACTCTTCAGGTCAGTAGCATCCGATCAAATCGATAACGTCTAAAAGCGGGCCGTGCAGGGCACCATGTTACGCCGTTTCATGGCCTCCGGCAGGCCGGGTCATGGCTTTTTTCGGCAATTTGCCCTGCATCAAAACCGCCAGTGCACCCCCTGCTAAAGTCGTAGGCAATAGATCGCCAACGGCGGCTGCCCGTGAGCGCCACCCTCCTGCGGAGAGTTTCATGAAAGTCACCCTCTATAGTGCCCAGCCCTATGATGAACGTTTCTTTGAAGAGGCCCGGCTCGAGGGCTTTGCCAATGACTCGTTCGAGCTGGTGTATCAAAAAACCACGCTGACCCATCAAACCACGGCGCTGGCCGAGGGCAGTGACGCCGTGTGCGTGTTCGTCAATGACGTGCTGGACAAGACCGTGCTCGAGGCGCTGGCCAACATGGGCGTCAGGGCGATCGTGCTGCGCTGTGCCGGGTTCAACAACATCGATCTGGACGCCGCCGAGCGGCTCGGGTTTTTCGTCGCCAGGGTGCCGGCCTATTCGCCCGAGGCCGTCGCCGAGCATGCGCTGGCACTGGCCATGACGCTCAATCGCCATACCCATCGCGCCTTCAACCGCGTGCGGGAGGGCAACTTTGCCCTCGATGGCCTGCTGGGCATGACGATGAACGGCAAGACAGTCGGCATTGTAGGTACCGGTCGGATTGGCCTGGCCACGGCGCGCATCTTTAAAGGGCTGGGGTGTCGGGTACTGGGCAGTGATCCGTTTCCCGCGCCGGCCTTCGCCGACATCGGAGAGGTCGTGGATGTGGACACGCTGCTGGCCCGCGCCGACATCGTGTCACTGCACTGCCCGCTGACGGACGCCACCCATCACCTGATCAATGAGGCGTCCCTTGCGCGCATGAAACCCGGCGCCATGCTGATCAACACCTCCCGCGGGGCACTGATTGATACCTGCGCCGTGATCGAGGCGCTCAAGTTGCGCCAGCTCGGGGCGCTGGCCATCGATGTCTACGAGCAGGAAAGCGGGCTGTTCTTTCAGGACCGATCTTCCGAAATCATCGACGACGATGTGTTCTCGCGGCTCATGACCTTTCCCAACGTGCTGGTGACCGGCCACCAGGGCTTTTTTACGGTCGAGGCCCTGCGCGAGATCGCTCAGGTCACCTTTCAGAACCTGCTCTGTCTGACGCGTGGCGGCCACTGTGACAATGCCCTGATGCAGGCCTCGTACTGATCACTGATCCCAGGGAGGGTCTGCTCATGTGGCAACAGCTCTACGATCCGCTCAACCAGCCGATATGGTCGGCGCTGGCCGCGGCCATTCCCATGGTATTCTTTTTGCTGGCGCTGACCGTGCTCCGGCTCAAGGCCCTGACGGCGGCGGCCATCACCCTGGGCCTGTCGCTGGTCATGGCGCTATGGCTATTTCACATGCCCCTGTCAAAGGCGGTGATGGCGGCCCTTTATGGCGTGGCCAACGGGCTCTGGCCGATCGGTTATATCGTGTTGATGGCCGTGTGGCTGTACCGGGTGGCCGTCAAAAGCGGCAAGTTCGAGATCATCCGCGGCAGCATCGCGACTGTCTCGGAGGATCAGCGCATTCAGGTTCTGCTGATCGCCTTCTGCTTTGGGGCCTTTCTTGAAGGGGTGGCGGGCTTTGGCGTGCCGATCGCCATTTGTGCCGCGCTGCTGGTAGAGCTGGGGTTCAAGCCGATTCGGGCGGCCATGCTGTGTCTGGTCGCCAATGCTGCGGCCGGCGCCTATGGCGCCATCGGGATTCCCATCATTGTTGGCGCGCAGCAGGGCGGCGTGACCACAAGCGCGCTGGCGCCAATGCTGATGGCCATTTTGCAGCTTTCCACGCTGTTTATTCCGGCCCTTCTGGTGATGATCCTGGATGGCTGGCGCGGTTTGAGACAGACCTGGCCTGTGGTCGTGCTGATCGGCGTGCTGTTTTCGGGCAGTCAGGCACTGGTGCTGTGGCTGCTGGGCCCTGAGCTGGTTGATGTCGTGCCGCCGCTGCTTTCCATGGGTGCACTGGCACTGTTCATGCGCGTGTGGCGGCCAGAGCGTGTGTATCGGGAACCCGATGCGCCGGCGGTCAGCGCCAAACGCTGGCCACTGAAGGCTGTACTGCTGGCCTGGTCACCGTTTTACATTCTTACCGTGATCATCATGGTCTGGAGTCTGCCGGCCATTCGGGCCGTGTTGGCGACCGGTGGGGCGCTTGCGGCCACTGTACTGCAACTGCCGATTCCGGGACTTCACCTGCAGGTGCAGGAACTGCCGCCCATTGCCATGGCCCCTCATGCCTTGCCGGCGCTATGGAAGATAGAGCTGGTGGGGGCAGCAGGCACGGCCATTTTACTGTCTGTCATCGTGACCACGCTCACCTCTAAAACCCTGTCACTGCGACAGAGCGCCGGTCAGCTGATGGTCGCGGTGCGTGACCTGTGGCGGCCGCTGGCCACGATATGTCTGGTGATGGCGGTGGCCTATGTGGCCAACTTCTCGGGCACATCTTCAACGCTTGGGCTGGCGCTGGCCGAGACTGGTCGGGCCTTTCCGCTGATCTCCCCGGTCATCGGCTGGCTAGGCGTGTTCATCACCGGCTCGGTCGTCAACAACAATGTCCTGTTTGCCCATCTGCAGGCCGTCACGGCCGGTCAGATCGGCACCAGTCAGGCCCTTCTGGTCGCGGCCAATACCATTGGCGGCGTCATGGCCAAGGTAGTGTCACCTCAGTCGATTGCCATCGCAGCGGGGGCGGTGGGGCTGGTCGGTCAGGAGTCTGCCATCATGCGCGCGACACTGCGCTTTAGCCTGGCGCTGCTGGTCTATGCCTGCCTCTGGACCTTCGGGCTCTCCCTGCTGGTGTAGCATTGCTTACTCAGTCCTCGCGGCGCTGACGCCGGATCAAAAGCCCCATGGCAATCAGCGCCAGTGCCGCGACAATCACGGAAAAGGCAATGCCGGCAGCCACCAGGCTGGTCAATGCTGCCGTGACGCCCAGCCCGACGACGGGCAGCGAGATCGCCACGTAGATCACCACGAAGTAGGTCGAGGTCACCTCGCTCTTGCGATCCTTTGGCGAGGCACCGACCACCTCACCCAGCCCCGAGCGCAGAGTGATGCCCTGACCGGCCCCTGATATCGCCGCTCCGGCGAGCATCAGCCACAGTGAGGCCACGCCAATTGCCCCGCCCACCACCAGTACACCCACCGCCAGGATCAGACAGCCGACGATCAGACGCTTGCGCTCCGGAATAAAGCGCATACCCGCCTGCCCCAGTGCAGAGGCGATGAAAAGGGTGATGACCACCACGCCAATCATGGCCAGGTTGTCGATGCCGAGTGTTTTTTGCACAAAGGAGGGCGCCGCCGCGGTGAAAAGCCCCAACACGGCAGTGCCGGCAAAGCCTGCAATGCCGGCAGGGACGAAAACGCCGCGCACTTCATCCGGGATGCCCAGCCGCTGAATTCGAAGGCGTACGCGTTCTGGGCGCTCGACCGTCTCCGGCGCCCACCATACGCCCATCATGGCCAGCGCACAGAGCACGATGTGCAGTGCGTAGGGCAGATGCAAAGGCCAGGCCACGTACTGTGCCAGTACGCCCGCGACCAGTGGCCCAAGGCCCAGCCCCATGACATTGGTGGCTGTGGCGGTCAGCGTTGCACCCTTTTGCCACTCGGGCGGCGCCTGTTCGATCACGGCGACCGTCGCCGTGCCGGTAAAGATCCCTGCGGACATGCCCGACAGAAGTCGCCCGATCAACAGCGGCACCAGCTCGGGGCTTGAAAGAAAGACCACGTCACTGACCACTGCCAGCGCCAGGCCTGCGATCAACAGTCGTCGTCGTCCCAGCTGATCCGACCAGCTGCCAAAACCGATCAGGGCGGTAATCACCCCTACGGCGTAGGCGGCAAAGATGACCGTGATGATGATCTGGGAATAATCCATTCGTTGCTGATAGATCGGATAGAGCGGGGTCGGCAATGTGGTGCCCAGCATGGCCATCAAAAAGGCGAAGGTGACCAGCAGAAATGAAACGCGCCCCGGTGAGCGCTGTGTCGATGTGGCAGATCTGGACATGAAGGGACTCCCTGTTGTGCTGGAAGCCTGGTACAGATCGAGAAGAAGATCGCCTTCAGGTCAGGATAAAAAACGACGCCCGAAGGCGTCGTGTGTCAGCAGTTGCCCTTTTTGGCCTGACCGGGCGGGCAGAAGTTGCCATTGCCGTGGCCATGATGACCATCACCGATGATCACGGCCGGCTCCGGGTTGATGCGTGCCGGCTGATAGCTGCAGGCCGCCAGAGTGACCATCAAAAGCGCCGTGCAAAGCGTACGAAACAGAGAAGGCATGTCGATATTTTCCTGACCGATGACGGCTGACATGATGACCTGACGTCATGGGTTTCAAACGCATGAACAGTTTGAGCATTACCCGTTATTTCCGGTCGTTGTAGCGCCTGACAGATGTGCCGGGCGCTTCATGAGGCTGATGGCAATCATTGTCAGCGTTGCGAGTGGCATGGCCACCAGCACGCTGTTCCAGCCCATTGGCTTACCCAGAACAATTTCCCAGACAAGCGTGACAAGGCCGCCAACGACCATGGCTGCGACGGCACCTGCTGGTGTGGCGCGAGGCCAGAGCAGTGCGGCCAGAAAGACCGGTGTGATGGCGGCGCCGTACATGCCGTAGGAGTACATCTGCATGGCCAGCACGCTGGGAAAGAAAGCCCCCAGCACCCAGGCCAGTACGCCCAGGCCAACCACGGTCAGGCGATTGGCCAGCAATGCCCGGTGCGGCGCGATACGTATCTTGAAAAGCCCGCCCAGGATGTCCTGAGTGAGACTCGCCGAGGCCGATAACAGATAAGAGTTACCTGTGGTCAGAAGCAGTGCCACGATCGAGGCCAGCAAAAAGCCGCCAATCACGGTGGGCAGACCCTGCTGGGCCAGTGTCATCATGGCTGTGGACGGCGTGATCTCGGGGTAGAGCACGCGTGTGGCGCATACCAGCAGTACGATCAGGGAGGTGCAGGCAATGGAGGCGATCACCAGCCCCATGGCGGCCTTGCGTGCGGTGGCTGGATCACGTGCGGCAGCAAAGCGCTGAAAAAGATTCTGATCGCCCAGAATCAGCAGGAACAGTGGCAGAAAATAACCCATTGCTTGCCAGGGGGAGAGACCACCAAGCAGCGACTGTTGCACCTGCGGCAGAGCCTTATAAAGCCCGTCGAGACCGCCAAGCGGTGCGAGCACAAGCGGCACGGCCATCAGCATGCTGATGAAAATGATCACGGCGCTCATGTAGTCGGTGTAGGCCACCGAGATCAGACCGCCCATGGTGGCAAGACCGATCATGACGGCCGCCGAAATAAGCACGCCCTGCCAGACCGGCAGCCCGAAGGCGAGATTGAGCGCCTGTCCCGCACCAGTAAACTGATAGGACACGATGCCCACGTAGGCGAGCAGGATGATCAGTGAGGCCAGTGTGCGCGCCGTTGGCCCAAATCGTGCCTCGATCAGCCCGGGGATTGTGGTGGCCTCGCTACGCCGCATTTTCGAGGCCAGCAGAAAGTAGATCAACAGCGCTGCGACCGGAATGCCGGCGAAAAAGAAGATGGCAGCGCCCGGTCCATATTGAAAGACAAAGCTGGCACCGCCCACGATCGACCCGGAGCCCACAAAAGTGGCCAGCAGCGTTGCCGTGAGCACCATGGTAGACAGTGAGCGACCAGCGACAATGAAATCGCTGTCATCGTGTACCTTGCGTCGCGAAAAATAGAAGCCGATCACCAGCATCAGCGCGATATAGCCCATGACGTACAGTGCGTGCATGGCCTGTCCTCCCTTTGTGGTTGTTATCAGGCGGTCATGTCGTTTATTGGCAAGGGGTGCCAGAGCCTCCGGTCTGGCACCGGAGGCTTCAGGCTTATTGGAGCTGGTGCTTGATCAGACGTCCGGACTGCATGATCAGTGGCATGTGTGCGCCCTGACCGGTCAGAAGGCTCATGTCTTCCAGCGGGTTGCCGTCGACCACGATCAGGTCGGCGCGTGCGCCGGGCGCGATGCAGCCGATGTCGCCCTCACGGCGCAGCAGGCGGGCAGCGTCCAGGGTGGCACTGCGGATGACGTCATGTGCCGGGAGCACTCGGGTACGGATGACGAACTCTTCGGACTGATGGCGGTGCATTTCGCCGAGCAGGTCGCTGCCATAGGCCATGGTCAGGCCGGCCTCACGCATGATTTTCAGGCTTTCAAGGCCCGCGAGACGAACGTCATCGACCTTGGCGACAGAGTCGGGCTTGAGTCCGTACTGTGCACCTTCCTGTTTGAGCATTTCGTAGGTGACCAGTGTCGGGCAGGCCATGGCGCCTTTCTCGGCTGCCAGACGTGCCGTCTCCAGGGTGATCAGGTTGCAGTGCTCCAGCGACCGGATACCGGCCAGCACTGCACGACGGATAGCCTCGTCGGTATAGAGGTGAGCGCTGACGTAGGTTTGCGCGTTGCTGGCTTCCTCCACGATTGCCTCCAGTTCGCCTACCGAATAGCTCAAAAAGTCGATCGGATCGCTGGGAGAGGAGACGCCGCCATTGGCCATGACCTTGATGAACTGGGCTCCCGACTTGATTTCTTCACGGGTGGCTCGGCGCACGGTGTCCACCCCGTCACAGATGCGCCCCAGAGAGCCCAGCCGGCGAGTCTGATATTGGTCATCGCGCTCATCGTAGAAGCCACGATAGTCGGTATGCCCGCCGGTCTGTGACAGGGCCTTGCCGCAAATGACAACCTCAGGGCCCTCAAAATAGCCCTCGGCGACGGCTTGCTGTAGACCACGATCCGCGCCGCCCACATCGCGCACGGTTGTAAAGCCACGCATCAGCATGTCGCGCATGATGCGGGTTGAGCGTGCGGTGATCAGTGAGTCAGGGAGCTGGGCGTTGGCGCCCAGATCCGCCGTGGTGGCAACCACATGCACGTGACAGTCGATCAATCCAGGCATCAGCGTACGCCCTGCCAGATCCAGTCGAGTGGCATTGGGCGCCTCGATGGCGGACTCGGAAACCTGGGTGATGCGATCGTTTTCGATCAGAACGCTGACATTTTCCCGTGGCGCTGGGGAAGTGCCATCGACCAGGCGGGCGTTGCATAGCAGAAACGAGGTGACATCTGACATGGTGGCTCTCTTGTGATTATTGAATCTTGGCAATTGAGATGTGCCTTGAGGCTAATCAGCGCGAGTGCCGGGTGAAAAGCGACAAAAATGCATGGGGTCATGCATGGTGCGCATTCATTGTGAGAGACGTCCTCTCCGTGAGCCACCGCTTGAAAAGCCTGGTGGCGTGGTTTTCGCGACGTGACTGCGGGGTCAGAAGCACATGTCCGCCGCCCTGACTGGCCGAGTGCGGGGATGCCTGGAGTAGTCGCCCCTGATCGATCAGACTGTCGATAACGTGGCGCCATCCCAGCAGTACGCCCTGACCCAGAATGGCCATCTCGACCAGCGCCGGATAGTGGTTGAAGACGATGTTGCGAGAGAGCCGAGCGGTTACTCCGTGATGGCGAAACCAGTCCGGCCAGGCAATCCAGAGGCTCTGGGCATCCTCAAGCACCAGCAGGGTTTCGCAGGCCAGCATGGCGGGTGTCAGGTCTTCATCAGCTGCCAGACCGTGCCGGGCACGGCACGCCATGAGGTAGTCCGGTGAGCAGACCGGAAACACCTCTTCCGACATCAGAGGCATCGTGTCAAAACCCTCCATGACCCCCGATTTTAGATAATAGAGTCCGAGGTCGAATTCGAACGGTGAGAGCGTGGAGATGTCGTCTCGTACAATCAGACGCAGCTTGATGTGAGAGTGCTCACGTCGAAACTGGCTCAATCGTGGCGTCAGCCAGTACATGGCAGTACCCGCTGTGCAGGCGATCGTCAGCTCGTTCTCCGCGGCACTTTTCATGATCTCGGAGGTGGCGTGAACACACTCTTCAAGCATGGCATGTACATGACGGGCATAGCTTTCTCCGGCCTGTGTCAGTACCAGTTGTCGTGGCTTTCGAACAAACAGGGCGCGGCCCAGAAACTGCTCAAGATGAACAATCTGTCGGCTCACGGCGCTCTGTGAGAGGTTCAGTTCACTGGCGGCGCGGGTGAAACTCATGTGTCGAACTGCAGCCTCAAAGGCCACCAAAGCATTCAGCGGTGGCAGGGGAGACATGCGCATGGGACAACTCCAGCAAAAGTGGGAGGCGATGAGCGTACGTTATCTGCGGCAAAAGTGTGGCGGCTGTGCCAGGGTTGGCCGAACCTCGGTGCCGTGGCCTTGTCCAATCACATCGAGATGATCATTTTCGGACGCGCCAGTTTCTGGCGTGACCACTGCAGGAGAGCATCGTTGAAAAAGACAATGGCGGTACTGGCAAGCGTAGGCATGATTGGCATGTCGACCTCGGCGCTGGCGTTCAATCTGGGCGACGTCAATAAAGCCATGGAGGCGATGAACAGCCAGAACACGCAGAGTCAGCCTGCAGCGTCGCAGAATCAGCAAGGGCTCTCGTCACAGGTAGGCAACTTCCTGAATCTGGACAAGGCGCCTCGCCAGCAGCAGGCCGCGGCCGTGGGCACCACCGACAGTAACCTAGGTCAGGCCTCACAGCTCATCGAGCAGCTGACCGGACAGCTGGGGGTCAGCAAGACCCAGGCCATTGGCGGGTCGGCAGCGCTGCTGGCGGCGGCCAAAAGTCAGCTGGGCAGCGGTCAGTTCAACCAGCTTTCCAATCAGGCCCCGGGCGTGGATGGCCTGCTTTCCAGTGCTCAGGCGCTGTCCGGCGGCCAGTCGATGCTGTCTAAACTCTCGGGCATGGGTGGCAATGGCAATAGCGGCAATACGTCGTCGCTGACCTCGAGTGCTTTCAGCATGCTGGGCATGGATGCCGGCATGGTCAGTCAGTTTGCGCCGGTCATGCTGAGCTATCTCGGTGGTCAGGGCGTCTCAAACAGTCTTCTGAGCTCGCTGGGCAGCATCTGGGGTGCCGGTCGCTAGCCTCGCACGCTTCGTCCCTTCAGGGCCGGTAACTCAAGCCGGTCCTGTGGTCCTTTCAACCCTGTCTGTTTTCCTTCCAGAAATGCCCATCTAAAGGCGTTTTGAAATCTCTTCCCATAGATTGCGATAGGCCACGGCGGCGGCCGTACGCGGGGCAAACTGCGTCAGCGGTGCCTGATGGCTGCCCATCTGCTCGACCACGCTGGCATAGGGAATGTTGGCCGATAAATGAGTGGGCCATGCCTTGCGAAAGTCGGCCATGCTTTCCTGATGGAGCTTGCGGCGACGATCCACCAGCGTCAAAAAGGGCCACAGCGGGGTGGCGATGTTTTCTCCATCAAGATACTGCTGCAGCTGATTCAGGGTTCTCATCGACAGGGTGGTCGGCACCACCGGGACCAGCAGAGCATCCACACTTGAAAAGACCTGCTTTGACAGGGTGGTAAGGCCTGGCGGGCAGTCCAGAACGATCAGGTCATAGTCATCGCTGACGGGCTTTAGCACCTTGCGCAGACGGCTCGCCTTGCGCCCTTCCAGCAGCATGTCCATCTCGCGTGATTCGAGGCTGGCCGGTAACAGGTCAAGCCCTGCCATGTCGGTTTCACGAATGGTTTTCTCGAGCAGGGCCTTGCCCTTGACCAGTTTTTCAACGCCGCCGCCGCGAATTCTGGGCTTGTTGCGCAGGTAAAAGGTGGTGGCCGCCTGAGGGTCCAGATCCCAGATCAGTACGCGCTGTCCTGCAAGGCTTGCCTGCGCGGCCAGATTGATGGCCGATGCCGTCTTTCCCACTCCTCCCTTGATACTGTAAAGCGCCAGCATCTGCATATCAGCGTTCCTGTTGGTGGGTGACAAATTCTGGCGATCAAGCTTGTGTCGGTGTGATGACATTTTGATGACAGCCATGAGATGGGCCTGTCGTCATGGATGCCGATGATCCATGTCATGATAGGCGTATGGTGGGTAAAGGCATCCAGGTAATCAGAGGCAATGACATGGATAGTGATGTGACAGAGCAGACGCTCCACTGGACGTGGGGTGGCATGCCCATCGAGGTCGGCGTAACCCGTCGCGGACAGGGTCCGGAGGTGCTGATGCTGCCGGCGCTGTCGAGCATCTCGACGCGTCATGAAATGGACGCCCTGCAGGCGGTGCTTGCCGAGCGCTTTACCACCGTGTCGGTGGACTGGCCGGGGTTTGGCGACCGCCCGCGTCCCTTCATGGAGGCCGAACCGGGCATGCTGACGGCCTTTATCGATCACCTGCTCGATGAGGTCGTCTTTCTGCCCGAGATGATCGTTGCCGCCGGCCACGGTGCGGGCATGGTCATCCGACATCTTGAGGAGCATCCCGACGCCGCCGACCGGCTGGTATTGATAGCGCCTACCTGGCGTGGGCCGCTGCCGACCATGGCCGGTGAGCACAAGCCCTGGTTTGGCCATCTGCGCGCCTGGTTTGATCGCCCGTTCATCGGTGCAGGCATCTATCGTCTCAACGTCAGCAACTGGTTTATACGGCGCATGGCCGGCGAGCACGTGTATGAAGCATCGAACTGGCTCTCGGGTGAGCGTCTGGCGGCCAAGCGTCGCGTGGCCCGTACGCCCGGGGCACGGCATGGCTCGATTCGCTTTGTGACCGGGGCCGTGGATCCCTTCAATAGCCGTGAGGCCTGTGTGGCGGCGCTCGGGGGCGCCAGTGCTCGCACGCTTTTGATCATGAGTGAGAAGATGCCACCGCGCTCACGCGCCGAAATGCAGGCCATGGGCGCGCTGTCTGGGGTCGATACCGTTTTCCTGCCCCATGGGCGACTGTCGGTGCATGAAGAGTTCCCTGATGAGGTGGCCCAGGCCATTCTTGCCTGGCTGGATACCCCACAACAGTACGACTGATTTTGGCAGGCGGTCGGGGCAGGGGATCACCCGTGCGCCGATGGGGCATGAGAAATCATGGTCAGTGCCGACTGTGCCGAGCCGTCCCTGGCGAGTGAAACGACCTGGCACCCGGTGTATTCTTGGCAGGCTGACACCTCAAAAGAAGAAGAGCTTTCAGCTCTGGGAACATGATTTCAGGGGGTAATATGCTTATTGGCGATGTCCGCCTCAAGCGCGTCTATCAGCACTCGACCCAGCAGGATGGGGCGCGTTGGCTGGTGGATCAGGTCTGGCCGCGTGGCAAGCGCGAAGAGGAGCTTTCAGTCGAGCAGTGGTATCGCGCCGTGGCGCCTTCCCGTCGCCTTCGGCATGCCTGGGAAAGCGGGCGAATCGATCGCACGACCTTCGAGCGTCGCTATCGTCTGGAGCTCAATCCGGGCGACCTTGAGCCACTGCTGGATCAGGCGCGTCAGCGCCGGCTGACGCTGGTTAGTGCCGTACGTGATCTGGAAAGCTCACATCTGCCCATTCTGCGCGAGGTCATTCTAGAGGCACTGCGTGGCGAGGGTGTGATCGGTGAGACAGAATCGGTTGGGGTTGAGCCCGAGCCGATGGTCACCGAGCCTGAATCGGCTGTCACTGAACCTCAATCGGTGGCCGGGACGCATTGAGTCAAGGGCCACAGGAACAGCAAAACGCCCCGACATGATCGGGGCGTTTTTTTATTGTCTGCAGGGCGGGCAGGGAGCAAAAGGCGTCAGGCCCGCTGCTGCTGGCTGCAGCAGGGGGCGACGATGCCGGCGCGCTCGCTCAGTGCTGCCATGTCCAGAATCTCCACGTGGCGACCCTGAATATTGAGCAGCCCCTGCTGCTGGAATCGGCCCAGTACGCGACTGATGGTTTCGATCGCAAGCCCCAGGTAGGTGCCGATATCGCTGCGTGACATCGGCAGGCGAAAGCGCTCGGCGCTGTGGCCACAGCGATCAAAGCGCACCGAGAGATTGCGAAAGAAGCTGGCCAGACGCTCGTCGGCGGTCTTGCTGGATAGAAGACGCATCAGGCGGCGATCATCGACGATTTCGCGGCTCATGCAGCGATAGAGCTGATGTCGAAGCTCCGGCAGATGCTCCGAGAGGCTTTCCAGACGCTTGAAGGGAATTTCGCAGACCGTGGTGCGCTCCAGTGCGGTCAAAAAGCCCGGGTGGATGGCGCTATCGATGCTGTCCAGACCGACCAGCTCGCCGGGCAGATAGAAACTGGTGATCTGTTCCTCGCCGTCGGCCTCGATGATGGTCTGCTTGAGGCTGCCACTGCGCACGGCGTAGACATTTTCAAACGCCTCGCCCTGCATGTAGAGCGTCTCGCCGCGGGTCAATGGCGCGCGCCGTCGCACGATCGTGTCGAACTGCTCAACATCGTCAAGAGACAGGGAAAGCGGCAGGCACAGGGAGCTCAATGAGCAGGTCTGACAGCGCGTCTGGTGAAGATGAGAGGTGTTCATTGGCCTGGCATGTTCCTGTACATGTGAGTGGTGTGCCGGGCGCTGTCGTGATGAACCATGCCCGTGTCCCTGGGCTCAACGAGGGCGGTGATGCCCTCGTCAATCCCTCCCGGTCTTCTAAAGAAGTCGAGAGAACTGCTGACGATGTTCGGCCGAAAGATGCGAATCAAAGGTCATGGCCAGCTGGCGAATCAACAGTCGTCCCATGGGGGTCACCATAAGCGAGTGCTTATCATATTCGATGAGGCCGTCTCGCCGAAAGGTGGCAAGCCTTTCAAACACGTTGGCGAAATAGTATGACGCGTTGATGCCAAAGTCGGCTTCGATGGCCTCAAAATCCAGACGCATGTCACACATCAAACGATGAATCACATGGCGGCGCAGCCGGTCATCCCCGCTCAGGCGTACGCCGCGGAAGGTCGCCAGCTGCCCGCCATCAATGGCCGCCTGCCAGGTCTCCAGATGTGCGGCGTTCTGCGCGTAGACATCATCGACCTGGCTGATGGCCGACACGCCCAGGCCCACCAGGTCACACCGGGCATGAGTGGTATAGCCCTGGAAGTTGCGCTGTAGCTGTCCTTCACGCTGTGCCACGCTCAGGCTGTCATCCGGTCGGGCGAAGTGATCCATGCCGATATGGACATAACCCGCCTGCGTCAGCTTCTCCACCGTCATGCACTGGATGGCCAGGCGAGTGGCCGTGTCCGGAAGATCGGCGCTGTTGATGCGCCGCTGGGGCGGAAAGCGCTCGGGCAGGTGGGCATAGTTGAAAATGGAAAGCCGTGCCGGCGCCATGTCGATCACCTGATCCAGCGTGTCGGCAAAGCTTGCCACACTCTGATGCGGCAGGCCGTAGATCAGGTCCAGGTTCAGGGAGCGAAACCCCAGCCGGTGGGCCTCATCGATCAGATTTTCACTCAGCTCACGTGGCTGGACCCGGTTGATGGCCTTTTGCACGCGTACGTTCAGATCCTGTACGCCAAGGCTCAGTCGGTTAAAGCCCAGCGACTGCAGATGTCGCAGGGTATAAACGTCGGCCTCGCGAGGATCGATCTCGATGGCAAAGTCGCGGTCGGGATGGGCGGAAAGATTGAAATGCGCGCCCAGCTGGTCCATCAGCCGGCTCATCTGATCCAGATCAAGAAAGGTCGGAGTGCCGCCGCCCCAGTGAAGCTGTTCGACCACACGCTCGCCATCGAGATCGCGACGCATCAGCGTCATCTCCCGGGTCAGTCTGGCCAGATAGGGCTCGGCCATGCTGGTCTGGCGGGTCGCGATGCGATTGCAGCCGCAGTAAAAGCAGATGCGTCGGCAAAAGGGGATATGCACATAAAGCGACAGCGCCCGCGCGGTCGCGTTGCTGCGCGCCAGCGCCTGCGTCAGTTGCTCCTGACCGAAATGATCGGTGAAGGCTGTGGCAGGAGGATAGGACGTATAGCGCGGGCCGTTGCCGTCATGACGCTTTAGAAGCTCAAGGTCCGGCGAGAAAAGCGCATCGGAAAAGGCGGGTCGGGGAGCAGGTGACAACATGGAAGATGCTCGTGGCAGGCAGTGATCATGCCATGCTACGAGCATCCTGTTTTTGAGGTCTGACCTGGATCAAATCACGCCGGCGTCTCATGCCGGGCACATCAATCAACCGAAGCGGACGTCGTTGTCCATGTGGCGCGCCACGCGTGACATGGTGCTGGTCAGCTCGATGGCCAGCGTCAGGTCGGCGAGTTCACGCGGGGAAAAGGTGTTGATGGCCATCATGCGAGTGCTGGCATCGACCGGACGAAAATGGGTAAAGGATTCACACCATGCAAGTGCTGCACGTTCGCGGGCGGTAAAGCGGTCGGAGTCAGCCCAGCGTGCCAGCTCACGCAGCTTGTCGGCATCAATGCCCAGCGCTTCGGCTTCGCTGACCCGCAGATTTTCGCAGTTGTCGCAGCCGCCGTTGATCTGCGAGGTACGAAGCTCTGCCAGACAGCGAATGGAAGGGTCGAGACTGCAATGTCGTACCGCACGGGTCGTGTGGTAGATATCGGTCGCATCGATCCGCTTGGGTCGTTCACTGGTCATGAGGGCACCTCAATCAAAAGGGTATGAATCTGGTCCTATTTAACGCGCTTGGCAAAATTTAATCCACAGCCTGCCTTTACAAAGTTGAGCATGGTTTAAAATCTTTTTATATCGACAAACCGTTGCTGTTCCGGGCCTTTTGCGCCGCCCGGGTCGATTCCGGGCGGCGCAATGGGTCAGGACGCCGCCTGTGGCGTGGCTGATTCAGTGTGATTTGTTTGGCGCCTGCGTTGCCAATAGACGATCAGCGCCAATACCAACAGCGCCGGTATCCACAGCCACTCCTTGGCAAAACGTTCACGAGGCAGCTCGACGCTGACGATGGTCTGATCCATGTCCAGCCCCAGCTCACTGGCCTGGCTGCCCCAGCCGACCGTGTCTACCAGAGTGGTATCACCGTCCTCGCGAAGTGACAGCCCCAGATTCTCCAGTCGGGCCTGGCCATTGTCACCTTCCACGGCCGGCACCTCGATGACAAGACGCATGGGCGCGCCATAGTCGTCGAGCCCTTCGACCGTCACCCGCATCGACTGTCCATCCTCGAGCTCGCCATAGGCCTGGGCAATCTGTGCCGGCGGCATCTTTTCAAAGGGCGGCACGATCATGTCCTGCCAGAAGCCGGGGCGGAAAAGGGTAAAGGCGACCAGCAGCAGCAAAATGGTTTCGTGCCAGCGGTTGCGCACGATAAACCAGCCCTGTGTCGCTGCAGCAAAGACCAGCATCGCCAGGGTCGCGACCACGAAGATCACGATGCCGTGCCAGAGATCGACGTTGATGAGCAAAAGATCGGTATTGAAGATGAACAGAAACGGCAGCGCTGCGGTGCGCAGGCTGTACCAGAAGGCCTGAAAGCCGGTACGTATCGGGTCGGCACCTGAAATGGCGGCGGCGGCAAAGGAAGCCAGTCCCACCGGCGGGGTGACATCGGCCATGATGCCGAAATAGAACACGAACAGATGCACTGCGATCAGCGGCACGATCAGCCCCTGCTGCTGACCGAGCTGCACGATGACCGGCGCCAGCAGCGCCGAGACCACGATGTAGTTGGCCGTGGTCGGCAACCCCATGCCCAGAATCAGGCTCAATACCGCGGTGAGCAGTAGCATTAAAAAGAGGCTGCCCATGGAGAGATGCTCGACCAGGTCGGCCAGCACCAGGCCGACACCGGTCTGCGAGACTGCCCCGACAATGATGCCGGCCGTGGCGGTGGCAATGCCGATGCCGATCATGTTGCGGGCACCATCGACCAGGCCGCTCCAGAGATCAAAAACGCCTTCGCGCAGGTTTTCGCCAAGCGCCAGTCGGCCGCGAAACAGCGCGCTCAGCGGGCGCTGCGTCACCATGATGACCATCATCAAAACGGTCGCCCAGAAGGCAGAGAGCCCCGGGGAGAGCCGCTCGACCATCAGACACCAGACCAGTACCACGACCGGCAGCAGATAGTGCAGCCCCACCATGACCGTGGGCCGGGTCTGCGGCAGGGTCGTGATGTTGGAATCGGGCGTGTCGACTTCAAGTTCCGGATAGCGCGCGCCCAGCTTCAAAAGTCCGACGTAGATGAGCACCAGAGCGATCGAGACCGCCCATGGGGTGGACTCGCCCAGCATTGGCTTGATCCAGCCCAGCCCGTAATAGACCGCGGCGCTGAGCGCCATCAGGCCCACCAGGCCGGTCGCAAACCCCAGCAGCTTGTAAAGCCACGGCTTCGGCGGATTGGAGCTCTTTAGCCCCTGCATGCCGGCCTTCATGGCCTCGAGATGGACAATGTAGAAAAGTGCGATGTAGGAAATCATCGCTGGCAAAAAGGCGTGCTTGATCACATCAACATAGGGAATGCCGACGTATTCGACCATCAAAAAGGCGGCTGCCCCCATAACTGGTGGCATGATCTGACCGTTGACCGAGGAGGCGACTTCCACGGCGCCGGCCTTGGTCGAGGAAAACCCGACCCGCTTCATCATCGGAATGGTGAACGTGCCGGTGGTGACTGTATTGGCAATCGAGGAGCCCGAGATCAGACCGGTCAGCCCGGAGGCCACGACGGCTGCCTTGGCGGGACCGCCCCGATAATGGCCCAGCATCGAAAAGGCCACCTTGATGAAATAATTGCCGGCGCCGGCCTTGTCGAGCAGGGCGCCAAACAGCACGAACAAAAAGACGAAGCTGGTGGACACGCCCAGTGCGATGCCGAAAACGCCCTGAGTGGTCAGCCATTGATGGTTGATCAGGGCCTCAAAGCTGACGCCGCGATGGGCCAGCATACCTGGCATGTACGGCCCGGCCAGTGAATAGCCCAGAAAGACCAGCGCCACGATCATCAGCGGTGGCCCGAGCGCTCGCCGAGCGCCCTCCAGCAGCAGTACCAGTCCCATGACGCCCACGATGACATCCTGTGTGATCGGGTTGCCCGGGCGGTTGGAAAGCTGGGCATAAAAAAGATAGATATAGAGCGCGCAGAAGGCAGCTACCGCCGCCATGATCCAGTCCGTGACCGGTACGCGATCCGTCGGCGAGCGCTTGAGTGCCGGCCAGGAAAGAAAGGCCAGAAAAAGGGCAAAGGCCAGGTGAATCGAGCGTGCCTCAGTGGCACTGAAAACTCCGAAGCCCAGCGTGTAGGGCAGCGGCGAGGTGATCCAGAGCTGAAACAGGGACCAGGTCACGGCCACGATCAGCAGCAGGCGTCCGGTGACGCCCTGTAACTTGCGTCCACCGGTGTCTGCCACGGCGGCCAGTTCCCTGGCATCCACATCCGGGCGCTCGGTCGAAGGGGGAGTTGTGTTCATGTCCGCATCCTCTGGCGGCAGGACCTTTCCGGGTCGAGTGCCCGGATCGGAAATGACGCAACGCCCCCGGCTGGAGGCGTTGCGTCGTCAAGAGTGCCCCGTGTCGCCATCGATGCGGCCCGGGTCAGCCAGACTTACTCGCTGAGCCAGCCCTTTTCCTGATAGTAGCGCTTTGCACCTTCATGCAGCGGCGCTGACAGGCCCTGATTGACCATGGCTTTCGGTTCAAGCGTGGCAAAGGCAGGATGGAGTTTCTTGAAGCGATCGAAGTTGTCGAATACGGATTTGACCGCGGTATAGACCAGATCTGCGTCAACCTTTTCGGCGCTGACCAGAGTGGCCCCCACGCCAAAGGTCTTTATGTTGTCCGGGTTGCCCTTGTACATGCCACCGGGAATTTCATAGAAGCTGTAGTAGGGGTGTTCCTCGACCAGCTTTTTGATCACGTCATCATCCAGCGGAATGATGCGGGCATCGACCGTGGTGGTGGCTTCCTGGATTGAACCGTTGGGGTGACCGGCAACAAACACCATGGCATCGATGTTGTTATCAGCCAGCGCCGAGGCCTGTTCGGCGCTATCAAGCTCGGAGGTCAGGGCGAAATCCTTCGTGGTCCAGCCCTTGGCGGCCATGACGACTTCCATTGTCGCGCGGTTGCCCGAGCCCGGATTGCCAATGTTGACCCGCTTGCCCTTGAGATCATCGAGCGTCTTGATGCCGGAATCAGCACGTGCCACCAGAGTCAGCGGCTCGCCGTGCATGGCAAAGACAGAGCGCAGATCTTCATGGGCCTTGCCTTCAAACTGGCCTTCACCGTGATAGGCGTTGTACTGCACGTCGGACTGGGCCACGCCCATGTCCAGATCGCCGTTTTCGATGCCATTGACGTTGGCCACCGATGCGCCGGTCGACGGGGCGTTGCAGCGATAACCGCTGTCGCCCTGATTGACGAAGCGACAGATCGACTGGCCGACCACGTAATAGACACCGGTCTGACCACCAGTGCCGATGGTCATGAATTTCTGTTCACCGGCCTGAGCGCTGGTTGCGGACATGGCGAGTGCCCCAAGCGTCATGACGGTCGCCGACAGCATCGCAGTAAGGGTCTGGCGTTTGATCATGGAAAGATTCCTTTTTTATGACTTGTTATTCCTTGTGACCGGTGTCGCCGGTCAGGTGACACCAAGTTACTGCGGCATCGGCTGGACTGCAAAACGACCATCTTACTAGCTTAAGTTTCGTTAAAGTCTGGGTGGCAGCTTTTATGGGGGAGCGCTTCCTGTCGTGATGATAAAAATCAATCGCGCCAGGGGGTCGCTTTGCAACCATGGTTTCCTATAGCATCATGGTGAAACGATCGTAACGAGGTTGCCTGCCATGTCCTTCGAGCCCTTCAATCCTCCCGCGCGCCTTTTGATGGGGCCGGGTCCAATCAATGCCGACCCGCGCGTGCTGCGCGCCATGTCCGCCCAGCTGATCGGCCAGTATGACCCGGCCATGACCGCCTGCATGAATGAGACTCAGGCGCTCTATCGCGATGTCTTTCGCACCGCAAACGATGCCACGCTCTTGATCGATGGCACCTCGCGCGCCGGCATCGAGGCAGTGCTGGTCTCGCTGATCGAGCCGGGTGATCGCGTGCTGGTGCCGGTCTTTGGCCGCTTTGGTCATCTGCTGCGCGAAATTGCCGAGCGCGCCTGCGCCGAGGTGCACACCATCGAGGTCGAGTGGGGCGAGGTCTTCACGCCCGAGCAGGTCGAAACGGCCATTCGGGACGTGCGTCCGAAGGTGCTTGCCATGGTGCAGGGCGATACCTCCACCACCATGTGCCAGCCGCTTGAAGAGATCGGCAGCATTTGCCGGGCACACGACGTGCTCTTTTATACCGATGCGACCGCCTCACTGGCCGGCAACGTGCTGGACACTGACGCCTGGCAGCTCGACGCTGTCACGGCCGGGCTGCAGAAGTGCCTGGCCGGCCCCTCCGGCAGCGCGCCGACCACACTGTCACCGCGCGCCGTCGAGTGCATTCGCGGGCGTTCTCATATCGAGGCCGGTCTGGTTGGTGATGGGCATGACGCCGGACGCGGCGTGCGTATCCGCTCGAACTACTTCGATCTGGCGATGATTCTCGATTACTGGGGGGAATCTCGCCTCAACCACCATACCGAAGCTACCAGCATGCTGTACGGCGCGCGTGAATGTGCAAGGCTTCTGGTCAATGAAGGCATGGACCAGGCCGTGGCCCGTCACGCCCTGCACGGCAGTGCGTTAACCAGCGGGCTGTCGGCGATGGGCCTTGAGCTCTTTGGTGATCAGAGCCACCGCATGAACAACGTGGTCGGCATCTACATTCCTGACGGCGTCGAAGGCGAAGTCCTGCGTCGTACGCTGCTGGAAGACTATGCCATCGAGATCGGCACGTCCTTCGGGCCGCTGCACGGGCGCATCTGGCGTATCGGCACCATGGGCTACAACGCTCGCCGCGATACCGTCATGACCACCCTGGCCGCGCTTGAGGAAGTGCTGCGCCAGGCTGGTGTTCGCATTACGGCCGGGAGCGGTGCCGGTGCGGCGCGCGAGTATTATCAACAGACCCCACAGCAACATCCGCAGCAGAACGCGGAGCGCGCCCATGCATAATGGTGACGCCATCGTTGCCGCCTGCGATCAGCTGGCGGCCATTTCGGCCGATGAAGGGCAGCTCACGCGCTGCTACCTGACGCCGGAACACGCGCGCGCCAACGCGCAGCTGGCACAGTGGATGCAGGGTGCCGGCATGCAGACCTGGCAGGATGGCGCCGGTAATCAGTGGGGTCGGCTTGAGGGCAGTGACCCGTCCCTGCCGGCGCTGGTGCTGGGCTCTCACTCGGATAGCGTGATCAACGCCGGACGCTTTGATGGTCCGTTGGGGGTTTTGCTGGCGATTGGCGTGGTCGCCCGGCTTAACGCCGCCCATCATCGCCCGGCTCGAACGGTCGAGGTCGTGGCCTTTGCCGATGAAGAGGGCACGCGCTTTGGCACCGCACTTCTGGGCAGTCGCGCGGTGGCCGGGACATGGGATTCGGCCTGGTGGGACATCACTGGGCGTGATGGCGTGACCCTGCGTCAGGCGTTTGTCGATTTCGGGCTTGACCCCGAGCGCGTCGGAGAGGCCGCACGTGCCCCCGAGTCTGTGGCGGGCTATCTGGAAGCCCATATCGAGCAGGGCCCGGTGCTGGAAGCCGAGCGCCGTTCGTTGGGCGTGGTCACGGCCATTGCCGGTGCCCGCCGTTTTGTCATCACGATCAAGGGCGATGCCGGCCATGCCGGAACCACGCCGCTGGTGTTGCGGCGCGATGCGCTGTGCGGCGCGGCCGAAGCGATCGTGGCCATCGAAACGCTGGCACGCGCGGCAGGCATCGTCGCCACGGTCGGCTCGCTGGAGACCTTTCCCGGCGCGGTCAACGTGATTCCCGGTGAGGTGCGCATGACGCTCGACATTCGTGCCGAGCGCGATGAAGATCGTGACCGCGTTCTTGAGGCCATCCGCGAGAGCTGCGATCGCGTGGGAGAATCCCGCGGACTTGCCTGGCACTGGCAGGAGACCCATTCGGCGCCGGCCGTGGCCTGCTCGCCGCGACTTGTCGAGGCGCTGACCCAAGCCATCGATACGACCATTGGCACCGACAGGGGTGCGGTCATGCGCCTGGCCAGCGGCGCCGGACACGACGGCATGGCGATGGCCGGCATCTGCGACATCGGCATGCTGTTTGTGCGCTGTGACCGTGGCATCAGCCATCATCCGGATGAGTCGGTGCAATCACGTGATGTGGATGACGCGCTCAATGCCATGAGCCGGGCCGTCTCGGCACTGGTAGTCTGAGCATTGACTCATCACTGACAGGTTCCTCATCGACAGCGATCCGGGCGGCGCACTGCCCGGATCGTGGCACTGAAATACCCCCTTCGGGAATACCTTTTTCGAGAACGCCATGGATCAGCATCTGGGGCAGCGACTGCGACAGCAGTTTGATCAGCTCACGCCCAACGAGCAGAAGGTGGCGGGATTTATCCTCGATCACTTCGATGACATCGCCGTCTACAGCGGTGCCGACCTGGCCAGGCTCTCCGGAGTCTCCAAGGCCACGGTTAGCCGGCTCTTTCGGCGGCTGGGGTTTGCAAGCTTCAGTGAGGTTCGCCAGCATGCTCGCGAGCTGCGCTATCACGGTGTGCCGCTGGTCACCGACTCGAAAGCGCTTGGCAGCGGGCTGGAGCGTTTCCAGCGTCACTTCGAGCGCGAGCGTAACAACCTGCACCAGATGCTGGCCGCCATCGATGCCGAGACCTTCGATGCTCTGATCGAGGCGCTTGACCGTGCCCCGGAAGTACTGGTGATCGGCTATCGCAACGGCTATCCGCCTGCCCTGCACCTGCGCCAGCAGTTAATGCAGGTGCGCCCCGGTGTTCGGCTGGCGCCGCTGCCCGGGCAGTCCCTGGGTGAGGAACTGACCGGCGTGTCACCGGGAACGCTGGCCATTGTCATGGGCTTTCGACGCCGGGCGCACGGCTTTTCAAACCTGATCGAGCAGCTCAAGGGCAACGGACTGGAGACGCTTTTGATCGGTGACCCGACGCTGGCGGCGGCCGGCGTTTCCCCCACCTGGCAGCTGGAGTGCCCGCTGGACAGCGTCTCTGCCTTTGACAGCTACACCTCGGTGATGAGTTTGATCAATTTGTTGTCCAACGCACTGCTACACAAGCGTCTGGGCGAGGGGCGGGCGCGCATTGATGCCATCAGCGATGCCTACTCAGGACTGGATGAGCTGGCCTGACGCAATCAGGCCTTTCAACAAAAGGCGGCCACCGGGCCGCCTTTTTTGCGTTCAACCGGTGCGCCCACGGCGCCGGATGCACCCGGAGCGTGCAGCTTGTCAGCGTGCACGGCCTGATCCGCGGGTCGTCATGAGGCGCTGACGTTCGCTGCCCTCAGGGGCTGTGCTGGTCTGGCATGAAGGTTGCAATGACCTCATGGATATCTCAACCGCGCCGGCCGGGCGAAGGAGTGCACATGAGTGACGTCATCGAACGTGTGGATCGCAGTGTCTGGGTCAAGGGACGCCCCGAGCAAAGCGCCACGGTCATGGGGCGTGGCGTGCTTGCCGGGCAGCGGCTGGCGGTGAAGGACCTTTTTGATATTGAAGGCGAGATCACCGGGGCCGGCAATCCTGACTGGGCCACCACTCAGTGTCCGGCTCACCATACCGCACCGAGCGTGCAGACCCTTTTAAACGCCGGGGCGGCACTGGTCGGCAAGACCCAGACCGACGAGTTCGCCTACAGCCTCAACGGCGCCAACGTGCACTACGGCACGCCGGTCAATCCGAAGGCGCCCGACCGGCTGCCGGGGGGGTCCAGCTCGGGCTCGGCGATCGCCGTGGCACGCGGTGAGGCCGACATTGGGCTGGGCACCGACACCGGCGGCTCGATTCGCATTCCGGCCAGCTACAACGGTCTGTGGGGTCTGCGCCCCACGCATGGAGCCATCAGCAGCGACGGGCTCCTCCCGCTGGCGCCGTGCTTTGATACGGTAGGCTGGCTGTGTCGGGATCATGACACGCTTGCCGAAGTCGCCGAGGTGATGCTGCCCACACCTGGAGCCGCTGCGCCTGACAGCGTCATGACGCTGCTGGTGCCAGAGGCGCTGGCAGGTGAGGTATCCCGCTTTCGCCGGGCGCTCGGTGCACGCCAGGACCTGCTGGTTCAGTCGCTCTCGGATCAATGGCTAGCGCATCTGGGCCGCACCTTTCGAGTACTGCAGGGGCGCGATATCTGGCGGGTTCATGGGCAATGGCTGACGCGCGAACAGCCGCGTCTGGCCCCCGATATCGAGGCGCGTTTTCAGTGGTGCGCCACGTTGACTGCCGCTGATGAACAGGCCGCGCACAGGGCGCGTGAGGAAATTATCGATGCGCTGCGCACCTTCAGTGATGACGGTGCGCAGCTGCTGGCGCTGCCTACGGCACCGGGTGCCTCGCCGCTTCTGAGTCTGACCGGTCGGCGTCTTGAAACCTACCGCGAGCACCTGATGGGCATGACGGCGCTGGCCGGTCTCTGGGGGGCACCGCAGCTCTCCATGCCGCTGTTAAGCGATGATCGGGAAGGTGGCGGTCACGCGCCCTGGGGGCTGTCGCTTTTGGGCGCGCCCGGTCAGGACCAGCACCTGGTGACGCGAGCCCGAATGACTCGCGCATAGGCACGATGTCGCCCGGCCGTTATGATGCGGTCCTGCCCGGGCGCATCGAAATGACAAGGCTGCCATGGGAACATGACCACCAGGAGCGCCCATGGCTGCCATACTCGCGATTTTGCCCATCTTTACGCTGATCGTGCTCGGCTACGTGCTGGGCTGGCGACAGTGGCTGACGCCGGCCAGTGCCGGTGGGCTTTCGTGGGTCACCTTCCGACTTTTCCTGCCCTGCCTGCTGTTGACCGGCATCGCGCGTGCGCCGCTGGCGGATGCGCTCTCGCCGCTGTTGCTGGTGGTTTATTTTATCCCGGCGCTGCTGCTGTTTGCCGGCTTTAATCTTGTGCTTCACCGACGTACCGGCAAGGCCTCGGCCATCGGGCTGTCGGCGAGTTACTCCAACAACGTGTTGATCGGTATTCCACTGGTGACGGCGCTGTTCGGTCACGACGGGCTGGTCTATCTCTTTGCCCTGCTGGCCGTACACAGCCTGATCCTCTTTTCGACCCAGTCACTGTATGCCGCGCTGGGGCAGGGACGTGAGCAGCGCCCGGGTGTACTGAGCCTTTTGAAAACGCTGGCCAATCCACTGGTGGTCGGGCTTTTGATGGGGGTAGTGAGCAACGTCACGGGCATTGAGCTGCCGCAGCCGCTATGGCAGGTGCTGGACTGGCTGGCACGCGCGGCGCTGCCGTGTGCGCTGATCGTGGTCGGAGTGGGACTGACCCGCTATCAGCTTCGCACTTCGCCCACCATCTGGTCGGTCTGTGTCGGCAAGCTTTTGATCTTTCCGCTGATGGTACTGGCGCTCGGCAGTCTCACGCCGGGACTGTCACCGCTGGCATTGCATGTGCTGGTGCTGGCGGCCGCCGGGCCGATCGGGGTGAACGTGCTGGCCTTTGCCAAACCCGGTGAGGAACAGCACACCGTCGGCGCGAGCATTTTCCTCTCGACCCTGTTGGCGGCCGCGACGCTGCCGATCTGGATGCTGGCGATGGGGTAGTGCTTGAAGGAGACGTCTGTACTTCGAGCGTTACGAACGCCTGACTCTGTCGCCGAGCACTATCGTCTTTGACATCGGTACCCTCTTGAGAGGCGCTAGGTGTTTGGTCCCGGAGTTAATAGTCTACCCTACGAGCTACTATCGCAGGAGGATCCATGGCTCAGAGTCTTCACCAATGCGCCACGACCACGCACGCTTCTCCGAGGACACACAGCGATCGACGGCTTCGGTCGCGGCGCTGAGTCGACGCTACAACATCAACCCCAAAACCGTGCGCAAATGGCGGCAGCGGCAGCGGCATCGGTCGAGGATGAACGGATCGGACCAAAGGCGCCTCGCTCATCGTCTCTGACAGAAGCGGAAGAAGCCGCCGTCGTCACCTTCCGTCGAACAACACATCTGCCGCTGGATGACTGCCTGTTTGCACTGCAGTGCTTTATCCCACATCTGACCCGCTCCAGCCTGCATCGTCTCTATCAGCGCCATGACATCAGCCGGTTGCCACGTGAAACCGGACCCAACACAAAGGGACTGACCCTCAGGGCGTATCCGATCGGCTATCTGCATCTCGATATCTGCCAAGTTCGCACGGGGTAAGGCCGGGCATACCTGTTCGTGGCGGTCGATCGCACCTCGAAATTTGTTCATGCCCGGCTTTATAAGAAGGCCAATCGCGATCAGGCCGCCGCGTTTCTGGAAGACGTCGTACAGCAGCTGCCTTACCGGGTGCATATGGTGCTGACCGATAACGGTGCGCAGTTCGCCAAACGCCGCGGCACCGAATCGTATAAACCCCATCGGTTCGATGTGGTCTACCGTGAACACGACATCGAGCATCGCCTGACCCGCCCCTTCCATCCGTGGACCAATGGTCAGGTGGAACGGATGAACCGAATCCTCAAGGACACTATGACCCGCAGTTGTCATTACGCCACGCTTGAGGAGCTGGCCGACCATCTGAAGAACTATCTGTGGGCCTATAACAGTGCCCGGCCGCTACGTTCCCTGAAGGGCAAAACCCCGATCGGCTTTATTCTGAAAGATGGCAGGATGACCCGCACAGGTTCTATCAGAATCCGAACCACTACTTCGCGGGACCAAACATCTAGGCGAGGCGCCAGCTCATCCATATACGTCTCGAAGCGATCGTGAAGGGCATCGTTTACCATAGTGTGAAATCGCTATACAGATGACACAAGCCGTATTGGTAACATATCTATATATGACAAATGTAGTACTAGCGTGCGCGTAGCAGGGCGAAAGGTAGGCGGAATTGAAAAAGTTGCTTACCGCTTTGGAAGTATCCAACATTGATAGTTTTAAAGTTAATAGTTTGAAACTATTTCCCCGAAGTTATAGTGGAAAATAAAAAGGGGATTTTTAAAGCTAAAAGATGTCATATAAGAAAGCTTATAATTAGAAAAATTTAATAAGACAAGATGCTGTAGTGAATATTTTTAATGGCGCCAGCGCTTTACAATATAAGAATCATGTGCAAAATTGATAAAAGTTTTTAGCCATCGATATAGGTTAAGTGTGCTATGCAAAAATTAAGACAAGAAGTTATAGATGCAACTGCAAATTTTATGTTTAGCGAGAAGCTATCTAATGCTGTTGAAAAAATAAAGAGTGAAAAGGCAGCAGCAGTCGCTTTACCTAATGCATTGCCTCTACCCATTGTCGAATACGTTAAAAACGAGCTTAAATCTTCTGATAAATGGCGTAAAGAATATTGGGTTTTAGATGATGACGAGTCAGTCAGCTTGGTTGATAAAAAAGTTTTTTATCAAACTTCCCCCAGTAAAAGATTCTCAAATAATCAAACATTGAGAACTGTGACAAAAGAACAACAAGCGCTGAGTGCTTTCCTATCGACCTTACATGATAAAAAAATAGCTGAATATCTTTCCAATCTGTATGACGAGGAAGTTGAAGCTTGTGCATCTGATATAGCTAAATATTCGAAGGGTCAATATTTAAGGAGGCATTCAGACTTGTTTGAAAATAGACGTTTTGGAATAATCTTTTTTTTTAATGATGAATGGAAAGAAGGTAATGGGAATGAGTTTATCGTAGAGGGCAAATCTGGAGATGCCTATGTTGTACCTCCAAAACCTGGAGATGCAGTAATATTGAATATCCAGCCTGGATTTCAACATCAGGTAGCCATGTCTCAATCAGATGAATGGATCAGATATTCAGTTGCTACCCATTATAAAAATAAAAGTTAGATGATGTTTAGCGGGTCTTTTAGTTGACCCGCTTTATTACAGCTCAAATTTCTTTTATTTTTTTATCAGGAATAATATTTGTAAATAACCAGAATGGAGATGCTGTGACTCCTAGACAAGCCAGTATTAAAACAATGTTTAGTGGCAAAAAGTATACCATCAAAGTTCCTATGAATGAACCTAAAGGCTCTATCCCCCAAGTTATGCATCTGCTTGCTGCACTGTACTTACCTATGTTTTTAATTTCGATTGTTTTTTGTTTGTATGTTTCAAATATCGAAATGTTTACTAGTACGCAAATTGATGATACGCCAAGTACGATACTCAAAACTGCTATTTTGATTTGAGGGAAAGCTATAGGAAGATAAACTATTAACATTCCAGAAACGCCTGGTACAAACAAGCTAAAAAACATGATTTTTTTGAAGCTAAAAAAAGATGACAGTCTGTCAGACAATAGAATCCCTATAAGTCCAATAACACCCCCTATGCTACCAGATATGCCTATATCGATAGCACTCATGTCTGCATAACGTATACAATATATCACATAAAAAGAATATATAATTGAGGTAAAAAAATTGAACTGAGCAATTCCAATATTTATTTTTCTGTGTGCCGGAGCTTCAAAGATTAACTTGAAACCTGAGAATATGGATTTAAACTCTTTTTTGATCTCTTTACCATTGTTGCTTTCGCCGTCGTTTTTATTTATCTTTTTATTAAAGGATAAAGGCCCTAGGCAAGATAGTAAAAAAGCGATAGAAATAAACAACAAAGACCATGATGCACCTGCATAAGATAACAAGATGCCAGCTACTGACCCTGTAGCAATGTCAGCAATAGTTCTAAGGCCTGCTATCCAGCTATTAATACGATGTAAGTCATTTCCAGGAATTACTTTAGGGATATAGGCTGAGATAGCGCTTTCGTATATAGCGCTAAGCCCTGCGATGAAAAAAGAAATTATTGCTAAAGTATAGAAGTTCAATATGCCAGTTGCAATCATATAACTGGCAGCGGCTATCAATAAGCATCTTGCCAAGGATAGTGAAGATAATAATAGGTGAGTTTTCCTGATGTCACATAATGGACCAAAAAATAAAAGGAAAATTAGTGTCCCTATCCCAATCGATGTATTGATAAGACCCACTTGTGAATCTGAAAGTTTTAAGAAGCTAACTGCTATAATAGGGAGAGAAAACAGAAACAACTGAGAAGAGAAAGTAGATAAGCCCTCAGTTGAAATTAGTTGGATAGTAGATCTTTGCAACATTTTTTCATCATCCATCAGCCGCTATGTTTATATCGTTTATTCGATGTTGCTCAGCTTGATTAATCCTAGCTGATCAATAGGAACAGTATATTTAGATCTGAATCTAGGTTTTAATTGACCTATAAAATGCTGGCGCATTTCCTTGTTTATTTTTTTTTCGATCTTGAATATTGCACTGTCATCATACCAAGTAGCTCCTTGCTTAAAAAGTGTTTCTAGCAGTTTTTGGTATTCCTTGTTTGAAGTTAGATTGTTTTTAGATAAAAAATATAGTTCAGGATAATTGCCGACGATGCCCCCATGCCTTGGAGCTTGAATACTAAGAATAACACCATCTTGTATTTTTGAGTTGGACATCACTATGTTTTCGTAAGGTATTTTTTTAGGAAATAATTTCCCATTAGATTTTGAGCATATTTCAACTGCTACTTCATCGTTTGGGGGGTAGTCGGAATAATAAAGAGGCAACGCTTTATCGGCAAAAAATAGAAAAGAAGTCGTAAATGGAGCGGCCGAGATTTTTTCTCTAGACAATCTATGGCTAGTTTGATTAATAGCGACGCAGCTTATTTCAAGATTTGAAAAAAAATCTACCAAAGAATTCCATGTATTATTTTCTAACTTGGATCCTGCTTTTATAAAATAATTTAATGGAAGATGCCCTGAGTGAGGGAATAACGTATCTGACTCATTAAAAAAAGATGAAGGTGTTCCTATTCCCCAACAAATATCTAGTAATCCTTTCTCAAATAAATTTTTGCCTTCTTTGCAAGAGTTGGTTTCAAGTAAACGAAAGTTGTATTTTATTTCTTTTTTATTCTTTAAAAGCAGGATGGATTTTTTCTCTTTTTTTAAAGAGAAGTCTCCTAATTTTTTTTGATGTATACTGTGAATCGAAAGAGAAGGATCCCTTAGTATGTTATCTAGGTCGTATAAATCAAAGCGGGTGGTTATATTTAGAAAATTCCTAGAGTAGTTTATTCTGGATATTATTGCTGTTAACCATCGGTATTCTGGTTTTTTGACCAAGCTATATAAATGTTCTGCTGCTGCTTTTATGATTAGCTCAGGGTTTATTAATTCAGATAAGTATTCAATGGGTTGATAAGACCATTGGTAAATATCTTTTTTGACTCCCTGTTTTAATATTCCATTGCGAGAGATTGAATTTTTTTCATCATGTACGAGAGTTTCCATTGTTTGTGTGGCCAAATACCTTTGATGATATTCTTTAGGCAATTTTTTTGCATCAAAGTAATACGGCATTTCTGATTCTATATTTAGCATGCTATACATAATTAGAGTACAATATTTTTCCTGTAATGAACACTAAGTTTGCCTGCTTTCCTTGTTAGATATAAATAATGATCACTATTGATTTCTTCTTTTATTTCTGCCAAGTGAAACATTATTTGTTCAGCAAACATTGATGATATTATTGAGTTGTTTGAGCCTGAAGATGCTGTCGTTGGAGTCGATTTATGCTGAGAATTAAGATCAATATTACTAGACTCGAATGGAGAGTAAGAGGATTTTTTCGGATCGAAGATAGGTGAAATGAACCCTTTTCGTATACCAGTAGCTGCAAAAGCAGACGGAATGCCAAGCTCCCAACTATCTTGAGATAAAAAAATCGCGCTGCGCAAAGATGGGTTATCAATCGCTGATACTACAAAATCAGAGCTGCATACAATTGAACCGAATTCTTCACATGGGTATTTAGAGATATATGTCTTAAATTTTAAATCATTGTGGCGTAATAACATGTTCTCTGACGCTGCGATAACTTTAGGTTTTCCAATATCTTTATGATTGTAGACATATTGCCTATTAAAATTTGATGCCTCAACGACATCTGGATCAATAAGCTTGAATTTTTTTATGCCCACACTTGCTAATATTTCTAGAACTATAGAGCCTATACCTCCTACACCAAAAATAGCCACTTCTTTGTTTTTTAACATTTGGACGCATTTATTAGGGTTGTTGCAAAATACATCCCAAAAAGCAGCTTGCTTTGTCTCCTTCTCAGGAGGGGCATTATTAGGGTAGTGTGGTTTTATAATATCATGTTGAATGAGATAGCTTGAAAGTTCCCTCTCTAAGCAATTTGGGTTGAAAACATTTTTTTTTATTACGGCTAAAGTGTTGCTCGCATTGTGATAGTTTTTTATTTTTTTTTTGTCGAGCTCGTTAAAAAAAACTAGATCGTTGTTTTCAAGGGTTATATTCCAATCTGGAGCCAACTTGTAATGCATAAGCATTTCTCCTTATTGTAATTTTATTAAGGGAGGGCGGGGGATCCCCCCCTGCCCTCCCTTAATGCTTAGGAGCGATTTACAGAGCTATCTTCAAGAGTAACTTCTGCTTCTTCGACTACAAAATCACTTACAGTTTTCGAATCGTTTGTATGATCCATGGTTATAACTCCTTACGTTTGTTTAACCCCCCTCTTATAAGGGGAGTCTTATTTTCTACAGCTTGCATCTTAGCCGTCAACCTCTTTATAAAAATTAATACTAATGTATGATACCTTCTGTGGGCAGATGAAAGGCCGAATGCCTTTACTTATAACTCTTAGAGCCTTATTAGGTGCTTGGTCCCAGAGTGTAATGGTCTACCCTACGAGCTACTATCGCAGGAGGATCCATGGCTCAGAGTCTTCACCAATGCGCCACGACCACGCACGCTTCTCCGAGGACACACAGCGATCGACGGCTTCGGTCGCGGCGCTGAGTCGACGCTACAACATCAACCCCAAAACCGTGCGCAAATGGCGGCAGCGGCAGCGGCATCGGTCGAGGATGAACGGATCGGACCAAAGGCGCCTCGCTCATCGTCTCTGACAGAAGCGGAAGAAGCCGCCGTCGTCACCTTCCGTCGAACAACACATCTGCCGCTGGATGACTGCCTGTTTGCACTGCAGTGCTTTATCCCACATCTGACCCGCTCCAGCCTGCATCGTCTCTATCAGCGCCATGACATCAGCCGGTTGCCACGTGAAACCGGACCCAACACAAAGGGACTGACCCTCAGGGCGTATCCGATCGGCTATCTGCATCTCGATATCTGCCAAGTTCGCACGGGGTAAGGCCGGGCATACCTGTTCGTGGCGGTCGATCGCACCTCGAAATTTGTTCATGCCCGGCTTTATAAGAAGGCCAATCGCGATCAGGCCGCCGCGTTTCTGGAAGACGTCGTACAGCAGCTGCCTTACCGGGTGCATATGGTGCTGACCGATAACGGTGCGCAGTTCGCCAAACGCCGCGGCACCGAATCGTATAAACCCCATCGGTTCGATGTGGTCTACCGTGAACACGACATCGAGCATCGCCTGACCCGCCCCTTCCATCCGTGGACCAATGGTCAGGTGGAACGGATGAACCGAATCCTCAAGGACACTATGACCCGCAGTTGTCATTACGCCACGCTTGAGGAGCTGGCCGACCATCTGAAGAACTATCTGTGGGCCTATAACAGTGCCCGGCCGCTACGTTCCCTGAAGGGCAAAACCCCGATCGGCTTTATTCTGAAAGATGGCAGGATGACCCGCACAGGTTCCATCACAACCCGAACCATTACTTCCCGGGACCAAACACCTAGCGCCCGGTCGGGGCGTGATGTTCGTGCCAGTGACGGGCGATATCCACGCGCCGGGTGACCCACACCCGGTCATGGGCTTCGATGTGATCGAGAAAGCGCTGAAGCGCCCGGAAGCGTCCGGGCCGGCCGATCAGGCGGCAGTGCAGCCCGATCGACAGCATTTTGGGGGCCTCGGCGCCTTCCTCGTAGAGCACGTCAAAGGCGTCGCGCAGGTAGTTGAAAAACGGGTCGCCGTAATTGAAGCCGCCCGGTGAGGCGAAGCGCATGTCGTTGTTGTCCAGCGTGTAGGGCACGATCAGATGGTCACGCGTTTCGCCCTCGGCATTGTCGACCGGCGTCCAGAAGGGCAGGTCATCACCGTAATAATCCGAGTCATACAGGAAGTGCTCCTGCTCGCCCACCAGTGCGCGGGTATTGGGGCTGTCGCGCCCGGTATACCAGCCCAGCGGCAGCTCGCCGGTCAGTTCACGGTGCAGCTCAAGCGCCTGCACCATCATGGTGCGCTCCTGCTCGAGACTCATGTCCTGATAGTGAATCCAGCGCAGGCCGTGACAGGCGATCTCGTGGCCGGCTTCCTTGAAGGCGCTGACCACTTCCGGGTGACGTGCCATCGCCATGGTGACGCCAAAGATGGTCAGCGGCAGGCCGCGACGTTCAAATTCGCGCAGGATGCGCCAGACGCCGGCGCGCGAGCCGTACTCATACAGCGACTCCAGACTCATGTGGCGATCGGGATAGGGGGCCGCGCCAATGATGTCGGAGAGAAACGTCTCGCTGTGGGCATCGCCGTGCAGCACGCTGTTTTCGCCGCCCTCTTCGTAATTGAGCACGAACTGCACCGCGACCCGGGCACGCCCCGGCCATTTCGGGTCCGGCGGGTTGGCGCCGTAACCGCGCAGATCGCGAGGGTAGTTGTTCAGGCGAAGATCGTGATTCATGAAGGGCTCCGGCTCAGGTGCTCAAAGGCGCCGCGAATGGGCTTGGCGATCGGGAAGGCGCGGTCGTTGTGCTTTGAGACCGGGTAGCCGGTCGCGCTGACCGCCTCCAGCAGAGCGACTCCAGCGGTGACGCCGTCGATGACCGGTACGCCGAGGGTGTCACCCAGCCGCTCGGCCAGCTCGCTCATGCCGGCGCAGCCCAGCAGGATGGCGTCGCTGTCATCGGCTTGAAGCGCGTCGCGACAGGCCGCCAGCAGCGTGTCATAGACGCTGTCATCTTCGGATTCAAACGCCGACACCGGCAGTTCGCAGGCGTGCAGACCGGCGCACTGTTCGCGCTTGCCGTATTCGTGCAGCAGTCGTTCAGCGATCGGCAGCGTGCGCCCCAGCGTTGTCACCACCGAGAAACGACGCGCCACCATGGCGGCCATCTGCATGCCGGCTTCGGCCACGCCCATTACCGGCACCGAGGCCACTTCGCGCGCCGCGGCCAGCCCCGGGTCGCCAAAACAGGCGATCAGATAGCCATCGACGCGGGTGTTAGCGTTTTCGGTCTCGATAATGCGTTCCAGCAGGCCGGGCACGGCCATGGCTTCATCAAAATGGCCTTCCAGGCTTGCCGGCCCGTGACGCGAGGTGTGCATGAGGATCTCGCCGCGCGACACGCGGCGCGCGCTGGTGGCAATGCCTTCGCTCATGACGGTGCTGGTGTTGGGATTGATGACACAGATGGTCGGGGTATGAGAGGTCATGACGCGTTTTGCTCGCGGTGGTGGCCAAAAAGATGTTCGAAATCGGGCAGGGCGTCGCCGCTGGCGGTGAAATCAAGGCTCGCCTCGATCCCCGTCAAATGCTGATGCATCCAGGTCTGAATGGGCGCCAGTTCTCCCGCCTCCAGCAGGGCAATCAGGTCCGGGTGTTCACAGGGGCAGCCGGCCCGATGGCGGCCGTAAACGGCAATGATCAGCGAGGTGCGCGAGATCAGCTGCGAGAGCGCCTCCGACAGCGAGGCGTTGCCGGCAATCGCCATCAGCCGCGCGTGGAAGCGCGCCGACAGACGAATGGCCTGTTCACGCCGCGCATGACGCTCCTGCTCGGCGATCTGCGTCAGGGCCTGCAGATCTTCCGGCGTGATGCGCTCCACGACCTCTGTCAGCAGGGCGCCTTCGAGCAGCCGCCGCGCTCTGAAGACGTCGCGCGCTTCACCGGGCGTGGGGCTGGTGATCTGGGCGCCGCGATGGGTACGAAGCGTCACCAGCTGCTCCAGCGCCAGACGCTGCAGCACGCGACGGATCATGGTGCGACTCACCCCGAAGGCCCCGGCCAGCGCATCTTCCGGCAGTCGAGCGCCGGGGGAGAGTCGGTGCTCCACGATGGCTTCCCACAGCGACTGGTAGATGGCGTCATCACTGCGGGTGTCGCGCTCGGTCATGATGCCGGCCAGCAGATGGAACTGACGAGTATCGTTCATGGGGCTCCTGTCATGCTGTTGCTGTAAAACGACGGCCTTGAAGATTGTATACAAGCATTTTCCATGCCACGGCCTATAAAGGCCTTTGGCAAGACGGCTTTTGCACGGTAAGGCGTCATCAGGGGCAAGCATAAAAAACCTGATGTATACAAAAAAGCCCTTTTTTGGTGCAAATAAATGCGTTTTGGCACTCTGGTGGTGCATGAAAGTGACTGATGGCCGGGCCTGATGGCGAGGTGTCACGGTGCTCACTTCAGACAGGTTGGCATTAATGATTAAAAACCGACGCTACAACAGTTGCTTGCGACCAGAATGCGATTTTTTATCGCTGCCGATCTCAATCTGGCATGAGGATTGTATACGAAAGAAGTGACAGGCGATGTCAGCCATCCGGCCATCGCAGGGCTGCCAGCGGCAGCGTAACGATCCTTCATGGAGTCGCTCATGAACCGTATCAAGACCGAAGGGCAACAGCCCGCTGCGCCCGATCCGCATCTTTATAACGAGGATCTGGCGCCGGCCAGACAGGACTGGAACGCCTATAACATTTTCGCCTTCTGGATGGCCGATATTCACAGTGTCGGGGGCTATGTACTGGCAGCCAGCCTGTTCGGTCTCGGGCTGATGGGGTGGCAGGTACTGATTTCGCTGCTGGTCGGCATCTTGGTGGTGCAGATATTTGCCAACGCCGTGGCGCGGCCCAGCCAGCGCACGGGCGTGCCCTTTCCGGTGATCTGTCGCATGGCGTTTGGCACAAAAGGGGCCAACGTGCCGGCGGTGATTCGCGGTTTGATCGCCGTGGTGTGGTACGGCATCCAGACCTGGCTTGCCTCCAACGCGCTGCTGCTGGTACTGCTGCGCTGGTTCCCGGGGCTCGAATCCTGGACCAAGGTGAGCTTTGTGGGTCTTTCGGCGCTGGGCTGGCTGTGCTTTGCGCTGATGTGGGTGCTCCAGGCGCTGGTCTTCTGGCGTGGCATGGACACCATCCGCCGCTTCAACGACTGGGCCGGGCCGCTGGTCTACGCCGTCATGTTTGCGCTCGCCGGCTGGATCGTCTGGCAGGCCGGTCCCGAGAACATCAGCCTGTCGCTGTCGAGTCAGACCCTGACCGGGGGCGAGGCGCTGTGGCAGATGGTGATCGCCGCCGTACTGGTCGCCAGTTACTTCGCCGGCCCCACACTGAATTTTGGTGACTTCTCGCGCTACTGCGCCACTGAAAAGGCTGTGCGTCGTGGCAACTTCTGGGGCTTGCCGGTCAACTTCCTGGTGTTTTCCATCATCACCGTGGTGGTGGTTTCGGGCACGCCGCAGATCTTTGGTGAGATGCTGACCGATCCGATCGAGACCGTGGCCAGAATCGACAGCGTCACCGCCGCCGTACTGGGCGTGTTTGCGTTTGTCGCCGCGACCATCGGCATCAATATCGTGGCCAACTTCGTGGCGCCGGCGTTTGATTTCTCCCACGTCGCGCCCGAGAAAATCAGCTGGCGCATGGGCGGCATGATCGCTGCGGTTGGCTCGATCTTTCTCACGCCGTGGAATCTGTTCAATAACCCCGAGCTGATTCACTACACGGTGGGCGTACTGGCCGGTCTGATCGGGCCGCTCTACGGCATCATCCTGATGGATTTTTACAAGGTGCGCCGTCAGAAGATCGATCTTGATGCACTGTTCTCGTCCGACAATGGCAGTACCTACCACTATCAGCGCGGCGTCAATCCGGTGGCCCTGCGCTCTTTGATCATGGGTGGTCTGGTGAGTGTGCCGGTCAGTCTGGCGCCGCTGGGCGATATCAGCAGCTTTGCCGTCTTCTTCGGCGGTGGCGTGGCCGCACTCGCCCATGGCTGGCAGTCCGGCCTCTGGCGTCGTGGCGCAGCCGGCAAGCCGGTGACGTCACGCCCCTGAGCCTGACCTGATTGATTAAGGGCCCTGAGTGTTCTGCAACACTCAGGGCCCCTTTTTTATACACCGAGCTCAAGGGTGGGCGATGTGATGGTGCCGATCGCCGCCCTGGCTGCTAATGGCCTTAGCCACTGTCAGGCCCGAAGGTCTGCGGCAGATAGAGGATCAGGTCGGGGAAGAAAATCAGCAGCACAATGACGCCCAGCATCACCAGCAGATAAAGCATGGTCGTGCCGAGTGCCTGCAGCAGCGGGATACCGCCGATGCGCGCCGAGATCATCAGACACAGGCCGTAGGGCGGCGTGATCAGGCCAAGGCCCAGCGCCATGACGCTGATGACGCCGAACTGCAGCGGATCGATCCCTGCCTGGGCGGCCAGCGGCTGAAAGATGGGCGCCAGAATGGCCATCGCCGGCAGCGAGTCCATGAAGGTGCCCACCAGCAGCATTACCAGCGTGATCACGACCAGCAGGACGGTCGGGTCGGTGATCTCTACACCGGCCATCAGATGCGGGGGGATGCGGTAAAAACTGATCAGATAACCAAAGATGGCCGCGCCCACCAGACTGAACAGCGACAGCGAGCAGAGCCTGACGGTATCGGTTGAGGCATCCAGCACGCTTTTGAAGGTCAGCTCGCGATAGACCAGAAAGCCCAGTACCAGCGCATAGAGCACGGCCATGACCGCCGCCTCGGTGGGCGTGACAATCCCGAGCGTGATCCCGCCGATGATCAGTACCGGAATGCCGGCTGCCAGCAGGCCATCCTTGCCGGAGTGCAGGATCTCTCTGAGCGTGGCGCGCTTGCGGGTGGGCACATCATAGCGGCGCACATAGCCCATGTTCATCAGAAGCTGGGTGGCGGCGATCATGATTCCCGGGATGATGCCGCCCAGAAAGAGCCCGGCAATCGAGGTGCTGGTCAGCGCGCCCCAGACGATCATGTTGATCGACGGCGGAATGATGATGCCCATGACCGAAGAGGCCGCCGTCACCGCCACGCTGAAATGCGCGGGGTAGCCTTCCTTTTTCATGGCCGGAATCAGCACCGTACCGATGCCGGCGCTGTCGGCGGTCGAGGAGCCCGATACGCCGGCAAACAGCATGCTGACCAGCACGTTGACGTGGGCAAGCGCCCCTTTCACATGGCCGACCAGGTTGAGACACAGTGTGATCAGGCGGTCGGTAATGCGCGCAGCGTTCATCAGATTGCCGGCCAGCAGAAACAGCGGCACCGCCAGCAGCACGAACGAGTCCATGCCGTAATACATGCGCTGAAACATGACCCAGGGTGCCAGTCGCGGGTCGAGCACGATGATGCCAAACGAGGTCAGCACCAGCGCCATCGCAATGGGCACGCCCAGTATGATCAGCACGCCCAGCAGGACGAACAGAAGCCATGGCAGCACAAAAAGCCAGTCGGCCGTCATCATGAGCGTGTCTCCTGTTGGGACTGATTCGTTGAAGGGGTATCGATTTTATTGGTGGGGGGTGCCGTCTCCTCGATATCGGAGGGGGTGTCGAGTTCACGTTCCATGGCATCAAACCCCTGGGTGGCGCCCAGCAGCAGGCGCTGCAGACTGAACAGCACGATCAAAATGCCGCAGACCAGAAACGCCGAGTAGGTCACCACCATGGGCAGCTGCGAGGCGCTGGCGATGCGATTGAAACCAGAGGCGGCGAACGTCTGGCCGAAAACGATGAAGATGACGCCGACGCTCAGGCAGGCCAGGTCGCGCAGTACCCGGGTGAATCGGCCCATGGCGCTCTTGCGGGCAAAGGCCTCAAGCACGAAGTGATCGGCGTGCAGCACGCCCAGCGCCGTCCCCAGCATGATCATCCACTGAAAGGCGAAGCGGCTGAGCTCCTCGGTGGCATAGGCCGCCGGCAGCATGGGGAGGTTGCGGCTGGCGATCTGATAGATGATCAGCAGGATAAAGGCGGCCAGCAGCATCAGCAGCACGGCATTAAGCACTCGTTCCAGAGCGCGGTTGAATCGGCCCAGGGCCGTAATGATTCCCATGGCGCGGCTCCTCAGTCGGTGTTGACGATCAGTTCATAAAGATCGCGCAGGCCCATCTCGTCGATTACCCGGCCCAGCGGTTCGGCGACCATGGCCTGCATGCGCTTGCGATCCATCGGGTAGAAGGTCGCGCCTTCCTCCTTGAGCTTTTCCCGTGATTCCCGGTCCAGACGAATCTGCAGGTCGCGGGCGAACTGCTCACTCTCATCGGCGGCGGCCTGCACTTCGCGCTGCTCCTCGGGTGACAGTGACTGCCAGGTCTGGGATGAGACGGTTAAAAGCCGCACGGTAATGTCATGCTCGGAAAGGCCGATATGGGGCGCCACTTCGTGAAAGCGCATGCGGTAGATCCACTCTGCCTCGTTGAGCAGCCCATCAATGGCCCCCAGCTGCAGGCCGGTATAGATCTCTCGATAGGCCATGACCGTGGGTCGTGTGCCCAGTGCCGACCAAGCCGTGATGACTGGTTTGGTCGGATTGGTCCGAAGCTTCATGCCCTTGAGATCATCCAGGCTTTTCAGCGGCCGCGTGCTGACGATCTGGCGGGTACTGCCGCCGTAGTAGGCCAGCACCTTCACGCCGGTTTCATCTTCGATACGCTGGGCGATCTCCTGGCCGGGCCTGCCATCCAGCACGTGCTCCCAGTGATTGATGTCGCGATAGAGAAACGGGATCGAAAAGATGCTGGCGGTATGGGAAAACTCCGAGATCAGCCCCGGATTGACGATCGAGAAATCCAGCGCGCCGGCGGTCTGCTGTTCGAACATCTCGGTTTCATGGCCCAGCACCGAATTGCTATAGATGCTGACGCTCAGCGCGCCGTGGCTCTTTTGTTTTAAAAGCTCGCCAAAGCGTTCGGCACTGGCGTGATAGGCCGTTTCTTCGGTTGCGCCGTGACCAAAGATCAGCTCACGGGCGCTGACCCGGGAAGGGGACAGCACTGACAGTCCCAGAAACGCGAGCGCCAGCAGCAAGGGAAGGCTGCGGCGCAGGGCAGATAGATGAGACGTCATGACGACTCCTGTAGGCGGTAAAGGGAGGGGTCGGCGCTGGCGCGAATCCTCAGGGACGTGTCCAGCACGATGCGCCGTGGCGCGCTGTCGGGGGCAGCAATACAGGCCAGGGCCAGCTCGGCGGCGGCCTGCCCGATGGCGTGGGGGTGTGTGGCCAGGCTGCACAGTGCCGGCTCGCTCAGCGCCGCTTCATCGCTGTCATCAATGCCGATGACCGCGCAGTCAACGCCCGGCGTCAGGTTTAACCGCGCCAGCGCCAGCAGGGCGCCCAGAGCCATCAGGTCGTTGTGGCAGATCAGGGCCGTGGGCGGGGAGGTCTCGCGCATGATCTCAAGCGTGCGCTCAAGCCCCGCGCAACGGGTGAGTTCATTGCGTCCGGTACGAATGTCGGGGGCAAGACCGGCCTCATGCATGGCGTGTTGATAGCCTGCGATGCGCTCACGATCTGACGAGCTGTGCCCGGCGCCGGTCAGCAGGGCGATGCGGTGATGGCCCTGATCGACCAGGTGGGCCACGGCGCGGCCAAGGCCGGTGCGAATATCGGCGCCCACGTAGTGGCCGCGGGGCATTTCACCCACGTGGCGCATCACTTCGATGCAGGGCAGCCCCCAGGTGTTGATGGTGTTGATCAGGGCGTCCGGCGTGTTTTCTGCAGGGCAGAGCAGCAGGGCATCGATGCGCTGCTCGCGCAGACGCTGGACCAACCGCTGCTGGCGTGCCGGGCTGTCTCCGGTGCCGGCCAGAAAGGAGACGTAGTCGGCGTTTTGCAGGGTCTCGTCGATCCCGGCCACCATGGCGCCGAAAAAGGGGTTGGCAATGTCGTGCACCACCACGCCGATGGTGGCGGTGCGGGCGCTGCGCAAGGTGGCCGCGCCGCGGTTGTAGACGTAGCCAAGAGCCCTGGCGGCGGCCATGACCCGCTCGCGGGTGTGTCTGGCGACCAGCGGACTCTCCTGCAGGACCAGCGAGACGGTCGAGCGCGAGACGCCGGCATGCGCGGCCAGATCCTTGAGGGTGACGTGTTTTCCTGACTGAGGCATGCCGATAACCTGTCATTGAAGCGTTTTGGATCGATCCAAATGCGACTGACAGGCTAGCGCTGCATCAGGGGCTGCGCCTATTGCGCTTTAGTGCTACGTCGAACGTCCAGGACCTGACGGCGCGGCGCCGGCGGTAAACGCCACGCGGGCCAGCGTGCCACCGCAGGCTCCTTCATGCAGGGAAATATCGGCCCCCAGTGCCGTACAGATCTGGCGAGCGATCGCCAGACCCAGTCCGGTGCCACTAATGGCGCGATCGGCGTCCTCGGCCGGCTGCGCAGTTTGCCGGGCGCGATAAAAACGCTCGAATACCCGCTCGCGTTCGCTTTCCGGGATGCCCGGGCCGTCGTCCTCAACCTCGATGACGGCTTCAGGTAGTACGCGCACGGTGATATGGCCCCCGGCGGGGGTATAGGCCTGGGCGTTGCCGATCACGATCGCCAGCAGCTCATTGATCAAGGCGCTGTCCGCGGGCACCCGGACCGGCGCGTCTGCCTCGAGGGCCAGGGTCAGCCCGCGCTGCCAGGCCAGCGACACCATGCTCATGCAGAACTCCCGTGCCGTCTCGCTGAGATCCAGCAGGCCCAGGTCGCGCCTTCGAATATCGTTTTCTACCCGGGCCAGCGACAGCAGACGATTGGCCAACAGCGTCAGCGCTTCAAGGTCGCGCTGGGCGCTTTCCAGCGTGGTTCTCAGCGCGTCGGTGTCATGGGCCTGCATACCCAGCTCCAGCCGAGCCCGCAGGGCAAACAGCGGGGTGCGAAGCTCGTGGGCAGCGTCGGCCACAAAGGCGCGCTGGGCATGCAGGGTGTCATCCAGGCGCGCGGTCATGTGGTTGATGGCCTCGATCAGGCCGCGCACCTCGCGCTGCACGTTCTCGGTCGGCAGCGGCTCGAGATTGTCCGGCGAGCGGCTGGCGACCATGTCGGTGATGCGCCCCAGCGGTCGCAGGGCGGCATCGATGGCCAGCAAAAAGAGAATGAAGGCACCGATGGCAAACAGCGTCAGCCGCATCAGCGAATCCCCCAGCAGGTCGTGCATCAGCTGAAGGTGAATGTCGCGATGCTCGGCGACCCGAATCTCGACCATGCCCTGATAGCCCGGCTGGCTGACCGGTACCAGCAGCGACACCACCCGCACGTCGCGCCCGCCGTAGGTAGCGTCATAAAAACGCGCCAGCGAGGGGTAACGGGTGGTCATGGTGCTGGAAGCGGGCGGGGAAGGCAGGTCTTCAAAACCTGCAATTGACCCCTGTTCGGCCGTGATGACCTGGTAAAAGGCGCTGCCGCCGCTGTCGAGGGAAAACGGGTCGAGCACGGCGCGCGAGATGCGCACCTGCACCTGCCCGTCCTGAACGGTGAGCGAGTCGCCCAGCACGCGGGCGGCAATCAAAAGCGGGCGGTCATAGGCGCTGCTGGCCACCCGCCAGGCATCCAGCCAGGCCCCCAGCACCCCGATGCCAATCAACAACAGAAGTGCGGCGCCGATGCGCCGGGTCAGGCGCCCGCGCAGGCTGCGTGGCGATAGACTGGCCCTCATGACAGGGCAGTGGGGGCATCCCCCGGTAAAGCTTCAAGCTGATAGCCCAGCCCGCGAAAGGTCACGATGCGCACGTCGCTGCCTTCCAGCTTTCGCCGCAGCCGCGAGATATAGACCTCAATGGCTTCAAACGAGCTGTCTTCTTCCATCGAGAACATCTGGGCGGCCAGATGTTCCTTGCTGACCGTACGCCCGACGCGGGCCATCAGCGCTTCCAGCAGGGCCAGTTCACGCGGCGGCAGCGTCAGCGGCTGTTCCATCAGGGTGAAACTGCGGGCACTGATATCAAAGGCCAGCGCGCCGCAGCGGTGAATCTGCTGGCCGTCATGGCGGGTGCGGCGAATCAGGGCGTTGATGCGTGCCTGCAGTTCGAACAGCGAGAAGGGCTTGATCAGGTAGTCGTCGGCGCCGAGGTTAAGCCCCTTGACGCGGTCGTTGATGCTGCCCCGGGCGGTCAGAAGCATCACCGGCAGACGCGTGTCGCGTTTTCGAAGCCAGCTCAGCAGGGCAAAGCCGTCCATCTCCGGCAGGCCGATATCCAAAAGCAGCAGGGCGTAGCTTTCGGTTTCAAGGGCCGTACGTGCCGACACCCCATCATGCATGACGTCCACTCGCCAGCCGGCCTCTTCCAGCGAGCAGCGAATACTGTCTGCCAGCGAAGGGTGATCTTCGACCAATAGCGTACGCATTGCTGCTCCCGTGAAAGGTTGTTGAAAGCCTGCCGGGCTATCGTGCCAGCAAGCGAAGTCCGGGCTCATTGACGTCGTGCAGAACGTGGTGCATTGGCGCCATGTGGTGTCTGCCGGTGCGGACAGTATGCACGCCCCCGGCGACCAGTGCAGCGGCAATCCCGCGCCGTCCGGTTCGTCAGCGTCTGATGACTTCGCATGCGACATAACAGACATAACAACCGCGCCGGGCGCGTTTCCGGACAGACGTGAGGAACAGGCAACATGACAATGACACGACGCAGTTTCGGCAAGGGGCGCATGGCGGCGCTGGCCCTTATGGGCGCATTGAGCCTGGGCGCAAGTCTTCAGGCCATGGCTGCAGAAGAACCCAAACGGCCCGAATGTATCGCTCCTGCTGCCCCCGGCGGCGGCTTTGACCTGACCTGCAAACTGGCCCAGAGCGCGCTGGTCCAGGAGGGCATTCTATCCTCACCGATGCGCGTGACCTATATGCCCGGCGGCGTCGGTGCGGTGGCCTATAACACGGTAGTGGCCCAGCGCCCCTCAGATGAAAACACCATCGTTGCCTGGTCCAGCGGCTCGCTTTTGAATCTGGCCCAGGGCAAGTTTGGCCGCTTTGATGAAAGCGCCGTGCGCTGGCTGGCCGGTGTCGGCACCAGCTATGGCGCGGTCGCCGTACGTGCCGACTCTCCCTACAAAAACCTTGATGATCTGGTGAAGGCGCTGAAAAAGGACCCCAGCAAGGTCGTGATCGGGGCCGGTGGTTCGGTCGGAGGTCAGGACTGGATGCAGACCGCTCTGCTGGCCAGGGCCGCTGGTATTGACCCGAAAAAGATGCGCTATGTGGCCATGGAAGGCGGCGGTGAGCTGGCGACTTCTCTGCTGGGCGGTCACATCCAGGTCGCCAGTACTGATATCGCCGACTCCGTGCCGCACGTGCAAAGCGGTGACATGCGCATTCTGGCCGTGTTCTCCGAAGAGCGTCTGCCGGGTGATGTGACCGGTGATATTCCCACGGCGGTCGAGCAGGGCTATGACGTGCAGTGGCCGGTCATCCGCGGTTTCTATGTGGGTCCGAAGGTCAGCGATGAAGCCTACAACTGGTGGAAGGATGCCTTCGACAAGCTGCTGGCCTCCGATGACTTCGCCAAACTGCGTGAAAGCCGTGAACTTTATCCCTTCGCGATGACCGGTGATGAGCTCAACGCCTACGTTGAAAAGCGGGTTGGCGAGTACCGTGAGCTGGCCGATCAGTTCGGTCTGGTCAAGTAAATTCGACAGCAACGCAGGTGCCCCGTTGGGGCATCTGCGTTTGTCGTGGGTCCGGAGCCTTCCATGATCTATCAACGCATTTTTTTGACGGCACTGCTGGTGGTCTATGCGGTGCTGGCCTATGCCGCCACTACCTATGAAGCGGCCTTTTCCTATGAGCCGGTCGGGCCGCGCGCCTTCCCGCTGCTGCTGTTGATTTTGCTGGCGGCCGGCACGGTCTATCTGATCATCCGACCCGGTCAGATGGCTGAAGAAAACGCTGACACCCCACTGACCGGTCACGTGCTGGGCCGACTGGTGCTGTGTGTGCTGGCGCTGTCGCTGTTCGCCTTTTTCTTTGAAACGCTCGGCTTTGTGGTCTCGGCCTTTTTCTTCGCCATTGCCATGTGCCGGCTCTACAACGGGCGCTGGGTCTCCAGTGTCATTACCGCCGCTGTCATGGCGCTTGGTTTTTACGGTCTGTTTGACAGGCTGCTCGATGTACCCCTGCCGCTGGGCGTGCTGTCAGGACTGGGAGTCTGAACCATGGAAACACTGGGATATCTGGGCCAGGGCTTTGGCGTGGCGACCACGCCGCTGAACCTGTTTACGGCCCTGTGCGGCACGCTGATTGGCACCGTGGTGGGCCTGCTGCCAGGACTTGGGCCGATCAACGGCGTGGCGCTTCTGATTCCGATCGCCTTCGCGCTCGGGCTGCCGCCGGAGACCTCGCTGATTCTGCTGGCGGCGGTCTATCTGGGCTGTGAGTACGGCGGGCGTATCTCATCGATTCTTTTAAACATTCCGGGTGAGGCCTCGGCGGTCATGACCGCGCTGGATGGTCATCCACTGGCACGCCAGGGCAAGGGCGGCATTGCGCTGTCCATCTCGGCGGCCGGTTCCTTTACGGGCGGTCTGATTGCCACCATCGGCGTGACCATCTTTGCTCCGCTGCTGGCGAAGTGGGCGGTGGCCTTTGGTCCGGCCGAATACTTCGTGATGATGGTGTTTGCCATTACCTGTCTGGCGGGTATGGCCGGCAACAAGCCGATGAAAACGGCCGTAGCCTCGCTGATCGGACTATTGCTGGCCTGCGTCGGCATTGATGCCAACAGCGGCGTCTACCGTTTCACCTTCGATGCTCTGGGGCTGGCCGACGGCATTCAGTTTGTGGTGCTGGTGCTGGGCCTTTTCAGTATCAGCGAGATTCTGGTGCTGCTGGAGCGCACCTACTATGGACAGACTGCGCTCAAGACCAGCGGTCGCATGATGTTCAACGCCAAAGAAGCCATGCTGGTCAAGTGGACGGTACTGCGCAGCGGCGTGGTGGGCTTTTTCATGGGCATTCTGCCGGGCGCCGGGGCGACCATGGCCAGTGCGGTGGCCTACATGAGCGAAAAGCGCATGGCCACGAAGGACAACCGCTTCGGCGATGGGGATCTGCGTGGTCTGGCAGCCCCTGAAACCGCCAACAGCGCTGCGGCCTGCGGCTCGATGGTGCCGATGCTGACCCTGGGCGTGCCGGGCTCGGGCACCACGGCGGTCATGCTGGGCGCGCTGACCCTTTACAACATCACCCCCGGGCCGATGCTGTTTCAGACCGACCCGCAGCTGGTCTGGGGCCTGATCGCCTCTTTGTTTATTGCCAACGTGATGCTGGTGGTGATGAACATACCGTTGATTCGCGTGTTTACCAAGATTCTGGCCGTGCCCTACTGGGCGCTGGTACCGGGCATTGCGATTGTCACGGCCATCGGGGTGTACGGGGTTCATGCCACGACCTTCGATCTTTTCCTGATGATCGTGATTGGTGTGGTGGGCTACATTCTGCGCAAGTTCGATTTTCCGCTCTCGGCGGTGCTGCTGGGCTTTATTCTGGGCGGCATCATGGAGCAGAACCTGCGTCGGGCGCTGTCGATCTCCAACGGCGAGCTGTCGATTCTGTGGTCGAGCCCGATCACCTGGGGCGGCTGGGCGCTGGTGGTACTGATGCTGGTACTGCCGATGTATCGCGGCTGGCGTCAGCGCCGTGCTCGGGTGCCTGCCAATCCCTGAGTATTGTCTGTGACAATGAAAAGGCCCGCCATTGGCGGGCCTTTTTTGATGCCGGGTTGTTGTCTGTTGCGATATGAGCCGGCGGCTTAGATCAGCGCGCGCCGGAGCCGGTAAAAATGGTGCGAATGGTACGGATCACGACCAGCAGGTCCATCCAGAACGAGAAGTTGCGGATGTAATAGAAGTCGTACTCTAGCTTGATTCGTGAGCCCTCGACTTCCGAGGCATAACCCTGCTCAACCTGGGCCCACCCCGAAATGCCGGGGCGAACCGCATGGCGATAGCGAAAGAACGGGATATCGCGCTCATAGGCCTCGGTCAGCGCCGGGGTCTCGGGGCGCGGGCCGATCAGGCTCATCTCGCCCTTGAGCACGTTGAAAAGCTGCGGCAGTTCATCGATACGATATTTGCGCAGGTACCGGCCGACCTTCGTGATGCGCGGGTCATCACCTTCCTGAGTAGGGCGAACATCGTCAGGATTGACATACATGCTGCGCATTTTGTAGACGTCGAACTCTTCTCCCTGAAAGCCGGAACGTCGCTGGCGAAACAGGATCGGGCCCGGATCATCGCGTTTGATCATCATCGCGGCCACGGCCATGATCGGCAGGGCGGCCGGTAGCATCAAAAGTGCTGCAAGGATGTCCGCCAGTCGCTTGAAAAGCTCATAGCTGGTTCTGGGCATCAGCGAGCCGTAGCGATTGGCATGGATCTGATCGAGCCCGATACGGCCGGTACTGGCCTCGCCGAAGCGGCGTGCGTCATGGACCGGGATCCGTTTGATGGTGCAGTCGGCCAGAAAACGCTGCCACTCATCGTTCAGGTCGCAGGACAGGTCGATGATCACGCCATCCACTCTCAGGCTCTCCAGGTCGGGCCCTGACAGCCAGCGTTGATCGACATCCTGATGACCAAACCACTCCCTGATGTTGCCCAGCGGCACCAGCGCCATCTTGAGCCGACGATAGCGTCGCGTGACCCGGTAGCCTGTCCAGCCAAACAGCAGGGCGAGCCCGCCCGACATCAAAAGCTGTGTCAGATGGAAGGGAATGGCCATCAACTCCAGAACGACCAGTATCAACAGATAAACGGCCGTGACTACTGGAGCGACATAAGTGCAGGGGTCGGCACCCGGATGGCGGGAGAGTTGCTGCACAATGCGAAATGCCACCATCCAGGCGATGGCACTGGCCAGTACCGTGGTATTGGTACTGATGGCTGCAAGCGTGGACGTTGACCATGCTCGGCCCCACAGTGCTGGCAGCAGGGAGGTTAGCGTCAGTCCGAGAAGATAATGAACCCGAAAGCTCAAGAGGATCCGTTCATACCACAGTGAGTGGCGATGATTGCCACGTACCGGTCGCGTCGACATTTCCATGACCTGTCCCTGAAGATGTGTCTTTTGTTAATTAATAGTTTTTTAAAAAAACATCAGGCGGCTGCATGCCGTCAGGTGTGCCGGCGCAGGTCGCAGTATCTTATTCGGATGTGAAAAGTAATATCGTTTTATTTGGCAGGATTATCTATGCAATATTGTGCATCGATTAAAAGGATGAAATATCGGTTTACCGAGCCCATAAAGTTGTTTTCGCCTATCGGATTTGGCGTCTGAAAACCTTGATTCTGTCGATTGTTTATCAGATTTTTCTAACTTATGGGCGCATGTTTCATCCACTTTCTGCTTGTTCAAGGCATGCTGGAGCCCCGTACAATGGGCGTCATGGCTGATTTTTTGAGCTTTTTTGCATAATTACATTTCATTACGCCAAGTAGACCATAGGATAATCCCAACGACGGATAATGTAAGGCATGATGATTGTGTCGATTGTGTGACGAACACTGAATTTCGGGCAGCGTTTTATTGATTTCAATAAGCATCGGTGACTGACTTAGTGCGTTTTATCGTGAATCTTGAATATAAAGACAATAAGTTATTACTCGGTCCATAAGTAATAATAACTAACAAATGAAAAATGGATTGATCATCATCAGGAATCGTGATTATCGCTACCAGGGAGTAATACAATGGGAATTCTGATTGTTTATTTTGTTGTGACTGCGCTGGCTGTCCTTGCGATCTTCGCCTCCATGGGGGTTTCGGCAAAAAGCGGTCACTTCATGGAAGCTGTGGAAGAGGCTCATACAGGTAAGGTCGAAACGCCCTACCATGGTTACCAATAAACGCTCACGGTCATGCTGCCCTGAAGACGATAACACCCGGCCACGAGCCGGGTGTTGCGTTATTGGCAGCATCTTCAGGTGTCGGGTGATGTGATTGGCAGCCATTTAAGCACACGTTGAATCTGGCGATCCCAATAGCGCCACTGATGATCTCCTGGCCCTTCATGCCAGTCCAGCTCAAGCGCCGTTTCTCGCGCGGCTTCCTGAAAGCGTACATTGGCCGGATAGAGCGCATCGTCTCGTCCGCACCATTGAAACAGCGCCGGCTGACAGGCTTGGGGGGTGCGATAACGCTTGAGCAAGGCAAAAAGATCATCGTCACTGCCGGCAGGCGACTGATCAAAGATCAACGGATATTCCGGAGGCGGTGCCTCGCGTTCGCCCACCTCCACGATATCCAGTGAGCCCGAAAGGCTGGCCGCCGCCGCAAAGCGCTCAGGCTGACGCAGTGCCCACTTGAACGCGCCGTAACCGCCCATGGAAAGCCCCGCCACAAACGTATCCTCCTGCCGTGTAGAGATCGGAAAAAGCCGTTCGCTGATGACCGGCAACTCCTCACTCAAAAAACGATACCAGTCCGGCCCATAGGCCATGTCGGTGTAATAGCTTCGCCCCACCTGTGGCATGACCACGGCAATGCCGTAATTTTCCGCATAGCGCTCAATGGCACTAAAGCGCTGCCAGGCGCTATCATCGTCGGACAGCCCATGCAGTAGATACAGCACCGGTGATGGGGTAGTGGCGTGTTCGGGAACGATCGCATTGAGCGAAAGGGTCACCTCGAGAATCTGCGAGGCGAAGCGGCAGGTCAGCTGTGCCATGATGGTCTCCGGCAGTCAGGTGAAAAGAGCAGGCAGCACCCGGGCCTGCGACGCGGCAGGTTCATCAGCGCAGGGTCGTCAGCGTGCGACATTCGCTGGATACTGTCACGCCCGGGTCCCTTTCGAGAAAGGGGCAGCCTCCCGGTGAAATGCCTTCCAGTGAGATCACACGCCTCATGCCCGCCAGCAGGAAAGTTACCATTGCCGATATCGCCCGCCATGTGGGGATGACCAACATCACGGTCTCGCGCGCGCTCAACAAGCCCGAGATGGTCAGACCGGCCACGCGCGAGCGTATCGAGCAGGCTGCCCTCGAGCTCGGGTATGTGCCCAATGCCTTTGCCCGCGGCCTCAAGCGCAGCGACAGTCGCCTGATCGGTGTGGTGACGGCAAGTCTGGATAACCCCTTTTACGCCGAGATGATCAAGGCCATCTCGCGCCACGCCAAGCAGCATGATTACGCCATCATGCTGTTTGATACCGATGGTGATCCACGCCTTGAAGCCATGGCCATTGAAACGCTTCTAAGCTATCAGGCCGCCGGGCTGATCCTTTCGCCGGTGTCCGATGAGCCGGACTACCGTCCGAACTATCTGACCCGGTTGCAGGCCAGCGATATTGCCGTGGTCCAGCTGGACCGTACCCTGCATGACTGCGGCTTCAGCGCCGTGGTGCTGGACAACCCCGGCGCCGGCGAGCGCGTGGCGCGTTACCTGCTGGCCCATGTCTTCACGCCTGATCGTCGTACCCGCGAGGATCGTCTGCTGGTGGTGGCCGGCCCCGAGCACTCGCGGATCTCGCGGGAGCGGTTGCACGGTGTCCAGACAGCGCTCGGCGAGCAGGCCGGCGACGTTGGCATTGATGTGCTGTGGGGGGATTACACCCTGGCGCCGGCCGTGGCGCAGGTGCGTGGCTACTTAAAGACGCACGGCGTGCCGCGGGCGATTTTCGGTCTTAATCAGCTGATTACACTGGGCGCGCTCAAGGCACTGCGCGAAGCCGGCATCGATCGCGATCAGTTGAGCGTGATCGGCATCGACCGGCTGCCCTACCTGGATATTTTCGACATCACCGTGCCGTGTGTGGTGCATGACGGCTACCGCGCCGGGGCGCAGGCACTCGAACAGCTGCTGGTACAGATGCGCGACCCGCAGGCCGCGCCGTGCACGCTCACTGTGCGCGGGGAACTGGTGACGTAGGAAGTCTCCGGCGAGCAAGGGAGACGGCGTCGGAACGTGGCGATACGTTTGAGCACCGTGCGGCTTGCTTCCATGCGTTGATCCCTTGCCATGCCGGTCGCGTTGGGGCCGGTGGGTGGCTAATCTCTTTGGCTGTTCGAACGTTTCGGCTGATGCGGCTTTCTCTGCTGGTCTTGCGCCTCACGCTCACCGTCGTTTGTTTGATCCTGGCTCTTTGTATCGTCGTCCGGATCACCCTCGGCCTTTTCGGGGTCCTCGGGGTCTTCTGAATCTTCCGAGTCGTCATTGTCTTTATTGCTGTCGCGCTGTTCCTGGAGGCGTTTCTGGCGAAGCTGCTGGCGATAGCCGTAGGTGGCATTACGCACGGTGTCGTCACTTTCAAGCCCGGACCCCAGCGCACCGCCGACGGTGGCCAGCGACGCGGCCAGCCACCCTAGTGCGGCAAACTCGAGTGCGCCCACCTCATGGCCCAGCGTTTGCCCCATGACCGCCGCCGGCACAAAGAGAAAGGCCGTGGCAAAAAACAGCAGCGTCAGCATGAGATAGTAAAACAGCACCCCGATCCCCAGCGTGCTGACCGTGGCGATGTTGTAAAGATTGGCATTGGAAAACGCGTTTTTATGACGCACCGGCTCCCACAGGCCGTGATCAATCATGATCCACACCACCATCGCCAGCATGGAAAGCAGCATCAGGGTCACAAAGCGCCACGGCTCATAGCTGTCGGCCAGCCGCCACATCGAGTTGAAAATCATCCCATAGGCGCCGGTTGCGAACGCGGCAGCACCAATGCGACGGAAGGCAGGAAAAATCGACCAGGGGCGATTGGCTCGCACCATGCCGCCGATCAGCTTCACATAGCCGGGCACCTTGAAGCGCGCCATGAAACGCACATCAAGATCGCTGTCTTCCTGACAGATGTCATGCCGAACAAAGGGCGCCACCCATTCGGACAGCCGCCGCCTGACCAGGCGCTGAGCTTCCCTGCGCTGCCCCCGGCGCGTTCTGTTGTGATACTGACAGCAGGCATCCCGGCCTTCCCGAGAGCTACCGAAGTGCAGCTCGCTGACCAGCTGGATAATCGCCTCTTCCACGCGTCGGGCGATCGGGGAGGCGCCCAGTGCCGGCTGGGACAGGATCGCCACGCCCCGGTTGCCGCTGGCACTGGCCGCCAGTGGCTTGCCCTCATGGAACAGCGGCAGGTCCGTAAGACACACCACGTAGGTCCAGCTCTGCTCACGCTTGAAGCGTTCGGCTTCATTGATGATGTCATCGGCATCTTCATCGGTGCCGACCATGGGGTCGGTGATGGTCTCGATACGCCAATCGCTATCGCTGGCGACCTGACGTGAAAGCTGCTCGGTCAGGCGCTCCCGGATCTTGTCGACGATAAGTGTGGGCAGTTCCGGGGCGGGTAAAATGCCCAGCACCCAGCAGGAACGCTCGTGCTGTGGGGTGGGCTTATGGCTGGAGGTCATGGGTAAAGTGGCATTCGCTGATGATGGCAAGAGGATGGAAGTCGCTGGACAAAAGAGTGTAGCCGCCTGAGCCCGAACGTGTTGAGGCGCGCGTCATGAACGCGCTCGCCTGAAGCTTGTTGGACTCGTGCGATGCCTGGCCCATCATCGACAGGCACGTCGTGCAAGAGAGCAGCGGCGAAGCAGAACGGACGGATTTGACGTCGGCAGGCAAGCGGCTGGCATCGGAGCCCATCGTAGACAATCGTGATGGCCGGCAATATCACCTGAGTCAACATGCACACGCCGATCGGCGTTTTAATCGTCACTTTTGCGGGTTCAGGGCTTGGAAGGCGCGAGCAGGGCACAGACGGCTGATAGTGCGGCCCTATGCCGCCGTTACCCTGACCTCACCTGCTCGCAGCGCTATACTTCAGGCCTGAATCGTCTTTTCATCATCTCAAGGAGAGCTCATGCCAGCCCAGTTTCCGCAGGCCCGGCTTCGCCGCCTGCGCTCGAGCAGCGCCCTTCGCGATATCGTGCGGGAAACCTCGCTGCGGGCAGAACATCTGGTCTATCCGATTTTCGTTGAGGAAGAGACCGATGAATACACACCCATCGAAGGCATGCCGGGGCAGTCCCGCATCCCGGAAAGCAGACTCGGTGAGGAAGCCAGACGCCTGAGCGCGCTGGGGCTGAAAAGCATCATGCCGTTCGGGATTTCCCATCACAAGGACGAGACCGGCAGCGACGCTCTGAAGGAAGACGGCATGGTGGCGCGCATGGTGCGCATCATCAAACAAGCCGCCCCGGAGCTGGTGGTCATCCCGGACATCTGTTTCTGCGAGTACACCAGTCACGGTCACTGTGGCATTTTGAAGGGCAACACTGTCGACAACGACCTCACCATCCAAAACCTCGGCATTCAGGCGGTGCAGGCCGCGAAGGCCGGTGCCGACATCATCGCGCCATCATCGGCGCAGGACGGCCAGGTCGCCGCAATCCGCAAAGCGCTGGATGAGGCGGGCTTTGAAGACATCCCCATCATGGCGTATTCCACCAAGCTTGCCTCCGCGCTCTACGGCCCGTTTCGTGAAGCTGCCGGCACCGAGCTCAAAGGTGATCGCAAGACCTACCAGATGGACCCGATGAACCGCCGCGAAGCGCTGCGTGAATCGCTGGCTGATGAAGCCGAAGGCGCGGATTTTTTGATGGTCAAACCGGCTCTGGCGTATCTGGATATCATGGCCGACATCCGCCGCAACAGTCTGCTGCCGTTGGTGGCGTATCAGGTCAGCGGCGAGTACGCGATGATCAAGTTCGCCGCGGCGCAGGGCGTGATTGACGAATCCGCCGTGGTGCGCGAAACGCTGGGTGCCATGCGCCGCGCCGGCGCGGATCTGATCATGACCTACTTCGCCCCGCAGCTGCTGGAGGAAGGGCTGTAAGCTCCATTCGCCGCAAGGGATTGAAACTAAAACCGCGCCTCGGCGTGGTTTTTTGTGTCCGGAGGCTTTCAGACCGTGCGACGCCACATCGTGGCCAGTGGTGCCGTGCCGATTTCGTTAAAAACCAAAGACTTCCTGGGTCACCAGGGCAGCGGCGCCACGGCTCCAGAAATTATCTTCATTGTCGATGTAAGTGCGTATGGGGCCATGGAGTGAATACTTGTTCAGTGCCTTGTTGAAAGCGTCAAAGAAATACTCACCAAGCTCGACTACTTCGCCGCCGATCACAACGGGATCGACATCCGTTACGGCCGTCATGTCGGCAAGATATTTTCCGACCGTATAGCCTGCGTCTCTGACGGTTGAAAGTGCTTTTTCATCGCCTGACGCAAGACAGGCCAGAAGCCTGTCCAGGCGAGTGCGAAAGGACCATTGCGGATCATTCAGGTCCAGCGTACTCAGCATCCCGGAAATGGAATTTTTGACCTGAAGGCAGCCGTATCGACCGCATTCGCAGCGTGCGCCATGTGGATCGTGACACATGTGGCCGAGTTTTCCGGCCGCCCCGGTATTACCGCGATGCAGTTTGCCATCGAGGATCATTTCATAACTGATCCCTTCACCAACGGCGACAGTGGCAAAAGAGGCGTGATTAATCCCCACGCCAAAAAGTGCATGCGCCAGCGCGAAGGCGTGACTGTCGTCTTCGATTTTTACCGGGATACCCAATTTATTTTGCAGCATGCCGGCGAAGTGAATGTCCTTCCAGCCAAAGCGATGGCTTGTTTTACAAACCCCTGTTTCAGCGTCGACAAAGGCCGGAATAGAGACACCCACCCCGATCAGATTCTTGGTGTCTCTTGCCTGGGTCTCCATGAGCTGTGCAATTGCTTCTTCACAGATCTGGCACACGGCTTCGGGGTCCAGCGATGGCAGCGCCTTCGTCAGCTTGTCGATCGGAGCGGTCGACATGTCCGTGAGCAGGCATTCAATGCTGTCGGATTTCAGCTTGATACCAATGGCCAGGCGTGTGGTGTAGTTAATTCGCATGGGGGTGGGCCTTCGGCCCCCGGCGCTGACCGAGGCGGTGTCTTCAACGACCAGGTCTTCTTCCAGAAGCTCTGAAACGATGGAAGACACGGTTGCCGGGCTAAGCCCTGTCGATTCAGCCAGAGCGCTTCTGCTTAGCTGCCCCAGCCTTCGGATCTCATTGATGATGAACTTTCTCTTGGCCGCTCGATCGCTGCTTCGACCAATGATTGATTGCTCTCGTTGCACTTATTTTATCCAATGAAAAAAGTAAGTTTCAGGTGACCTCCAGACCTACGGTATGCCTGGTGAGTTGTCACCCCGATTCGCTGGCGAAGAGGAGACTCCCGTCATGAGCAAAGCCAACACCCCTGTTACAAGGCGACGCGTCATCCAGACGCTTGGGGCGGGAGCAGGTCTGCTTCTTTGCGGTCTCCGCGCACCGGCAATTGCGAAGCCTCGCAGGCTGATCATCATCAGCGACCTGAATGCCGCGCAGGCCCCCGCGTTTCAAGCCATAGCGGCAGAGTTCGGACGTCAGTCCGGCACGGAAGTCATTGTCAATAATATCGCCCATGAAGCCAACAAGACGGCCATTCGCAACTATTTGGTGGCCGATCCGCCCGACATCTGTTTCTGGTTCTCCGGTCAGCGGATGCGTCAGTTTGTCGGGATGGGGCTTTTTTCAGATATATCCGACCTTGTCGAGCACGAAGGCATTGACCGGGCACTGGGCCCTCTGCTCGATACAGTCTCCATTGATGGGCGCCAGTATGGGCTGCCGGTCGGCGGCCTGTTCTGGGGGCTTTTTTATCGCGAAGACGTCTTTCGTGAACATGGCCTGACGCCTCCCGAAACGTTCGAGGACTTCTATCGCACTTGCTACAGAGCCAAGGCGCAGGGGCTTGTGCCTGTTGCCATGGGAACGAAAGACCAATGGCCTGCGGCGGGCTGGTTTGACCATCTAAATCTGCGTATCAACGGTCTCGAAACGCACATGGCGCTAATGGAGGGCCGGGTCGCCTATTCCGATACGATATTTGACCCGGTTTTCGAGCAGTGGCGAGACATGATTCAGCAGGACTTTTTCCTGGATCACGGCACGTCTTACGCCTGGCAACAGGCCGCGGCGTTTCTGGCTCGAAAAAAGGCCGCCATGATGGATCTGAGCACCTTCCTGCAAAGTGTGATGCCACCGGGTCAGGAGGGGGAGCTCAAATTGATTCGCTTTCCCACTTACGACGCCTCGGTCGGGCCCTACGAAGACTTCTCCTCCAACTCCATCCATATCCCGCAGCGTGCTCAGCAAAAGGCGCTCGCCAGGGAATTTCTGGCCTACTTCTACCAGCCGGACGTTCTGGCAAGATTTTTGGCGCCTATCGGTACCGTACCGCCTCGCAATGACATGCCCGTGCCCGACGATCCGCTGACAAAAACGGCTACGGGACTTCTGCGAGCGTCCGCCGGCAGCGCTCAATATTTTGATCGTGATACTCATCCGGCCATGGCATGGGCAGGGCTCAAGGGATTTCAGAAATTCAGCGTCTATCCATCACAGGGGAAGGAGATTCGACAGGAGCTGGATCGCATTCGTACTCGCGTGACGACTTCAACCTGAGTCTCTCGGGAACTCTTTTTAATATCGGCTAACGACATGGGTATCTATCGTGATGACCATATGGCGACGTAATCGGTCCTGGCTCTGGCCTGCTCTTTTTATAGCCCCCGGCATCATTCTGTTCGGGATAGTCATTGTCGGATCTTCCGTACAGAGTCTCTGGATCAGCTTTTTTCAGTGGGACGGCTTTGACGAGATGCAGTGGATCGGGCTCGGTAACTATATCGAGATGCTCGACGATCCCCAGTTTTATATCTCATTGCGCAACAACATCATCTGGCTGGCTGTCTTCATGCTGGCGCCCCCGCTGGGCCTGTTCTTTGCGCTGCTCATCAATCAACAGATTCGCGGCATGCGAATCGTCAAATCCCTGTTTTTTATGCCTCTGGTGATGTCGCAGGTGGCCGTCGGCGTGGTCTTTACCTGGTTTTATGATCCCTCAAGCGGATTGCTGGCGCTTTTTTTCGAGGCAATGGGCGCCACCGCGCCGGCCCTCCTGTCCGATCCCAGGTGGGTCACGCTGGCTGTCGTCTTCGCGGCGCTGTGGCCGCAGGTCTCCTTTTGCGTAATTTTGTTCATGGCAGGTCTGAATAATCTGGATGAAAGCCAGATCGAGGCGGCCCGCGTGGATAATGCCAAAGGCTGGAAAATGCTGTGGTACGTCATCCTGCCCCAGCTTCGTCAGGTCAATTTCATTGCGATTGCCGTCACCGTCATTGGTGCTCTGAGGTCGTTTGACATGATCTCGGTGATGACTTCCGGCGGCCCCTTCGGTTCCTCGAACGTGCTTGCCTATCAGATGTACAGCCAGTCCATACAGGCCTATCGATTTGGATACGGTGCGGCCATCGCCAGCGTCCTTTTCGCCATTATGGTGGTCTTTATCAGCTGGTATCTCTGGAGAATGCTGCGTATGGAAAAGGAGGGCGCGTAATGTATCCCCGACAGATTTCAAAAGACGATGTCCTGAAAAAGTATCTCTATCTTGCGGCGGTCACTCTTGTTCTCATGCTGTGGCTCTTGCCGCTGGGGGCGGTCATTCTAACGTCTGTTAGACCTGCCTCCGACGCCGCCGTGGGCAACTACTGGGGATGGCCCTCCGGATTTGACCTCGTCAAAAACTACACGGAAGTGTTCACGCAGACGCCGATGGGGCGGTACTTTTTTAACAGTCTTGTGATCACGATACCTTCGGTCATCGGGGTTCTGGTACTGAGCACGCTGACGGGCTACGTGCTGTCACGCTATCGCTTTCGTGGCAATACGCTTTTGTTTGCTATTTTCATCGGTGGCAACTTCCTGCCGTTTCAAATCATGATGATTCCGGTTCGCGACCTGACGATTTCGCTGGGGATCTACAACAGCTACCTCGCGCTTATCATATTTCACGTGGCGTTTCAGACCGGCTTCGCGACCCTTTTCATGCGCAATTTCATTGCCTCATTGCCTGATGAGCTTTTCGAGGCGGCGCGCTCCGAGGGCGCCTCACCCCTGCAAACCCTGATTCATGTGGTCATCCCCCTGGTGCGCCCGGCGTTGGCAGCGCTTGCCATCCTGGCATTTACCTTTATCTGGAACGACTACTTCTGGGCGGTGGTGCTTACGCCAAGTGATGCCGTCAAACCGGTAACGGCCGGACTCGATAATCTCAAGGGACAGTATGTGGCGAACTGGAGCCTGATTTCCGCTGCCACGATCGCTATCGCGATTCCACCGGTGGTCATGTTCTTTTTGATGCAGCGTCATTTTATTCGTGGATTAACGATGGGCGCTGTGAAGGGATGATCCCAGGACTAAAGCGGCCATCACGGTATATCGACGGGAGCGAAAAGGTATGAGCAACCTGGAAATCAGCAACATTTCAAAGTTCTATGAAGGACGAGAGGTGTTGAAAAATGTCGGTTTCAAGTCATCGGAAAAGGAATTCATCGTTGTTGTGGGGCCTTCAGGATGTGGCAAGTCCACTCTGCTCAAGACGATCGCGGGCCTGACCTCGGTAGATGCCGGTCGAATCCTTATTGGTGAACACGACGTTACCCGCGCCGAGCCTGGTGATCGCGATATCGCCATGGTGTTTCAATCCTATGCGCTTTATCCCCACATGACCGTGGCTGAAAACATGGGGTTCGGGCTGCGTATGGCGGGTCATCCAAAACAGCAGATCAGGGAAGCCGTCGAGCATGCCGCCAGCATCCTCAGAATCACCGACTATCTCGATATGCGTCCCAAACAGCTTTCCGGCGGCCAGCGCCAGCGTGTCGCCATCGGGCGGGCGATCACTCGTTCCCCCGCCGTTTTTCTGTTCGATGAGCCACTGTCCAACCTTGATGCCGCGCTGCGTACGCAAATGCGCGTCGAAATTGGTCAGCTTTACCGCCGCCTCGATGCAACGATGGTCTACGTGACGCACGATCAGGTGGAGGCGATGACGATGGCCACGCGCATCGTGCTGATGAACAGCGGCGTCATTGAGCAGGTGGGGTCACCGATCGAGCTTTATGCCAATCCCGTCAACCGTTTTGTGGCCGGGTTTCTGGGATCACCACGGATGAACTTCATTGAGGCCAGTGTCACCGATGTGAACGACGAGCAAATTGTGGTCGCTCTTGAAGGTCTTGATGACATTCGAGTTGCCAGAAGACATGGGGTTGGCGTCAGCAGGGGGGACACGGTAACGCTGGGAATTCGTCCAGAAGAAATCTCGGTCGGGCGTCAGCGCCGCCATCAATTACCTGCCAGAGTCGAGCTGGTAGAGCAGTTGGGCAGGGAAGTGATTGCCTACGTCGATACGGGCAGCATCAGGGCCATCGAATCCGAAAATGGACTGGGGCATTTGACCATCCAGGTCGATCGTAAATCGGCGATGTCGCGAGATGACGATATCCACATTGGCTTTGATGCCGAAGACATTTATCTGTTCAACGCCGATGGCATGACGATGACGCCGAATCGGGATACTGAAAAAAGCCCCGTCCATGAGGTCAGTGAAGCATGAATGATAATTCGGAAAGGAAGCTATCGGCTTGGCGGCCGATCGATACGAATACTTTTCTCTTCGGGGTGCCGCACTATCCCGAACACATCGAGGAAAGCTGGTGGCAGCAGGACGCTGAAAGAATGGTAGCGTGCGGTTTCAATACTGTTCGGATGGGTGAGTTCGCATGGCACCTGTTTGAGCCATGTGAAGGCGTTTACGATTTCAGCCTTTTTGACCGGGCCATCGATGTTCTCGCAAACGCCGGCATCAAGACGATTTTGTGCACCCCGACGGCCACTCCGCCTCGATGGCTTACAGCGAAATATCCTGAAGTGCTGCGTGTGGATAAAAATGGCCGACAGATGAGTCATGGCTCTCGACAACATGCTGACACCATCCATCCGTTGTTTCGCGAGTTTTCACGCCGGATTACACGGGCGATGGCAGAACACTATCGCGATAATCCCAACGTGATTGGCTGGCAGACGGACAACGAGTTGAACACCAGTATGTCCGAGTCTTATTCCGATGCGGCTCGGGCCGAGTTTCAGAGCTTCTGCGAGCGCAAGTATCGAAGCATCGAATCACTCAACGCGGCATGGGGCGGCGATTTCTGGGCAACGGCCTACCGTGGTTTTGATCAGGTCGTTTTGCCGCTTCCCAACGCGCCCGTACACTGCAGCCCGGGTCACGTTCAGGACTATCACCGTTTTCTGGCGCATACGACCATGCAGTTTCAGCGCGATCAGGTTGAAATCCTGCGCCAGACCAACGCCGACTGGTTCGTTTTTCACAATATGGGCAAGCTTGAGAACGTCGATTTCCGCAACGGCTTTGCCAGTGATCTCGATTTTGTCGGCTACGATGTCTACCCGTTCCTGCATGAGGAAAAAGCCCGCATCGGAGGGCATGCCTATATGCAGGCAAGTCAGCTCGATCTGTGCCGTGGCTATGCCGGCAACTTCATTGTGCCCGAGCAGCAGTCCGGTTTCGGCAGCCAGGTGGATTTTTCCACTTTAACGCCTGAGCCCGGTGAAATGCGCCGCATGGCGTTTTCCTCCATCGCGCATGGGGCCGACGGACTGATGTTCTTCCGCTGGCGTCCGGCCCATTTCGGTGCCGAAATATACTGGATGGGGATTATCGATCACGACAATATCCCCCGGCGCCGATTCGAGGAGGCCAAACAGGTTGGCGCTGAAATCCACCAGGTGGCCGAGCACACCCTTGGCACCACCGTGCGTATCGATATCGGCATCGCCAGCGCCGAGTTCGACAATGACATTGCCCATAAAAGCTACCCCATCGGTTTTCCATCTCCTCATGATGACGCCATCCTGCTGCACCGCGCCTGCTTCCAGCGCGGCATTGCGGCAGGCTTTGTCCATCCCGAGGACGCGCTCGAGCGTCTGAAGGTCTTCTATGTGCCGCACTGGCTCATGTGGAAGGATGAATGGAGTGAACGTCTTGAGCAGTTCGCCAGAGCCGGCGGCACCGTGATCATCGGGGCGCGTACCGGCTCCCGGAATACCGACAACCATGTCATACGGGTGCCGGCGCCCGGCGAGACACTCACTGCCCTGACCGGTGTGCAGGTCGAGGAGTTTGGCCCTCTCGCAGCGCCGGATCAGGAGGCTCTCATGGGCCGCGCGCCGACGCCTCATGGGGAGTTCACCACGACGGCGCGTCCCACGGAGGCCTCACAGCGTCGCTATCGTTTCGAGTTCAAGGGCCAGGAGCTCACCGCCGGTCACTGCTATGAAATCCTCGATCCCTCAAGCGATGTCGACGTGCTGGCCCGCTGGTCCAATCGCTTCCTGGAAGGGCGCGCGGCCATAACGCGCCGTCAGGTCGGTGCGGGCCAGGTGCTCTATGTGGGAACTTATCTGACCGACGAGCTGGCAGAGCGTCTCACTGACTGGGTCATGGCGAACGGGAAAGTCGAACCACTGATTCCTGATCTTCCGCAGGGCATCGACGTGACCCTGCGAGAGAAGGACGGCCAGAAGCTGTTGTTTGTCATGAATACCGAATGCTTCGAGCAGCGTCTCGATTCCGTGGCCGCTGGAGTGGATTTGCTGACCGATAACCGGGTGGATGGCTCCCTGACGCTGGAGGGTTATGGCTGTGCGATCATCGATATGTCGTAGTCGTTGCCCTGATGATGCGCGCTGGATGACGACGCGCGGTTGATCCGGGAACACAGGATCAATGAAAGGCTCGCCCCGATATTGCATCGGGCGGGCCTTTTTCCGATCAGTACGCCAGTGCCTGAGTCTCGTTGATAACCTGTCGCGCCCCTTGAAGTGCCCTCAACGGTGTAACCTTCGTCAGGAGGTCAAGTTCGCCGCGGCGCAGGGTGTGATCGATGAATCCGCCGTGGTACGCGAAACGCTGGGGTCCATGCGTCGCGCCGGCGCCGATCTGATCATGACCTACTTCGCCCCGCAGCTGCTGGAAGAAGGGCTGTAAACACGGCTTCCCATGAAGGATTGAAACCAGAACCGCGCTCCGGCGCGGTTTTTGGTGGCGTTGTCTTCGGACAAACCCTGACAGGATGAGGGGAGCGGTACTGTCTACGCTTGTTTTGATCCGAGTAGGCCAGGCTCACTCCGGTTAGTGTGCTCGAAAAAGGCGTTCGGCATCGCCCCGGTACTCTATCCCATAACGGCACAGGTGCTGATCGGGAAGCCGTTCCAGCCATGCGAGCGTCATCGCCGCTCACCATCTGAGCTGTGTTTACTGCTATACGCTCTGGCAACGCTGAACATTTCCCGGACACTGACGAAGAGACCCATCATGGAAAAGTTGAGAATTGACCTGGTATCCGATGTTGCCTGCCCGTGGTGCGCAATCGGCTATCGCCGCCTGGCACAGGCACTGGAAACACTTGAGGGCGAGATCGACGTTGAGCTCGTCTGGCAGCCCTTTGAGCTCAACCGGGATATGCCGCCCGAGGGCGAGCCGATTCTGGAACACCTGTGTCGCAAGTACGGCAAGGACGCGGCCACCATGGAACAGTCCCAGCGTGAGATTATGGCGGTGGCGGAAGAACTTGGATTGAACTTCCGTGGCGCCGTTGAACGTCGAGCGAACAATACGTTCGATGCCCATCGCGTGCTGGCGTGGGCCGCCACCCAAAACCGGGAGACACCTCTGCAGCTGGCCCTGTTTGAGGCCTACTTTGGTGAGGCGAAAAACCCTTCAGATCCGGAAGTGCTACGCGAAAAGGCGATTTCGGTTGGACTTGACGGTGACACCGCTGAAGCCATCGCACGCTCTGATCAGTACGCGGACGAGGTTCGAGCGGCGCAGCAGCAATTCATGGAGGCAGGCGTGAGCGCCGTGCCGGGCTTCATCCTCGATGGCCGCTACCTGATTTCCGGCGCCCAGCCCGCCGATGTGCTGGTCGATGCGCTGCGTCAGGTGGCGGAAGAAAACGCTAATCGCCAATGATCCAGAAGCGCTGACCCTCTCCCAAGACACACCCTCCCCAAATCCGGATAATGGCGGGTAATTCGCCCTGCGCGTCACCCGTCACCAATCCGGTTCTGCCTCATGGAAATCAAGGTCAACTATCTCGACAACCTCCGTCAGGAGGCGAAGTTCGATGACTTCACCGTCATCACCGACCAGCCGATTCGCTACAAGGGCGATGGCTCTGCGCCCGGCCCGTTCGATTACTTTCTGGCCTCCACGGTGCTGTGCGCGGCCTATTTCGTGCGCGTGTACTGCAACGCCCGCGAGATCCCGACCGAGAATATCCGGCTCTCCCAGAACAACATCGTTGACCCGGACAACCGCTATAACCAGATTTTCCGCATTCAGGTCGAGCTGCCGGATGACATCTCCGACAAGGACCGCACTGGCATTCTGCGCTCGATCGAGCGCTGCTCGGTCAAGCGGGTGATCCAGAATAACCCCGAGTTCCAGATCGAGGTGGTCGATAACATCGATGAGGATGCCCAGGCGCTGCTGATGGGTGGCACGGCCGGAAAGGAGGGCGCCGAAGGGCAGAGCACCTGGATCGAGGGCAAGGACCTGCCGCTGGAGCAGACCATTGCCAACATGACCGGCATTCTTGAGCGCCTGGGGATGAAGATCGAGATCGCCTCGTGGCGCAATATCGTGCCCAACGTCTGGTCGCTGCACATCCGCGATGCGGCCTCCCCCATGTGTTTCACCAACGGCAAGGGGTCGACCAAGGAAGCCGCGCTGTGCTCGGCGCTGGGCGAGTTCATCGAGCGCCTGTCCTGCAACTTCTTCTACAACGATCAGTTTTTCGGCACCGAGATCGCCAATAGCGAGTTTGTTCATTACCCCAGCGAGCGCTGGTTCCCGCCGGGCGCAGACGATGCCCTGCCGGACGGCGTGCTGGATGACCACTGCCGGGCGATCTTTAATCCCGACGGCGAGCTGCGCGCCTCGCACCTGATCGATACCAACTCCGGCCGGGCGGATCGCGGCATCGTCGCGCTGCCGTTCACCCGCCACTCGGACGGTGAGACGGTGTGGTTCCCGTCGAACCTGATCGAGAATCTCTTTCTCAGCAACGGCATGAGTGCGGGCAATACGCTGGCGGAAGCGCAGGTGCAGTGCCTCTCAGAAATCTTCGAGCGGGCGGTGAAGCGCCAGATCATCGAGCAGGAAATCGCCCTGCCGGACGTGCCCGAGGAGGTGCTGGCGCGCTATCCCGGCATCAAGGCCGGTATCGACGCGCTGGAAGCCCAGGGCTTTCCGGTGCTGGTGAAGGATGCTTCCCTCGGCGGGCGCTATCCGGTCGCCTGTGTGACGCTGATGAACCCACGCACCGGCGGCGTGTTCGCCTCCTTCGGCGCCCACCCGAGCCTGCAGGTGGCGATCGAGCGCAGCCTCACCGAGCTGCTGCAGGGCCGCAGTTTCGAGGGCATGGATGACCTGCCTCAGCCGACCTTCAACTCTCAGGCGGTGGCGGAGCCGAACAACTTCGTTGAGCACTTCATCGACTCCTCCGGTGTGGTCTCGTGGCGCTTCTTCAGCGCCCGCGCGGACGTCGAGTTCTGCGACTGGGACTTCTCGGGCGACACGAGTGAGGAAGCCGAGCAACTGTTCGCGATTCTGGCCGAGGACGGTCATGAAGCGTACGTGACCCACCATGAGGACCTGGGTGCACCGGTGTGCCGCATTCTGGTGCCGGGCTACTCCGAGGTGTACCCGGTGGATGATCTGGTGTGGGACAACACCAACATGGCGCTCACCTACCGCGAAGACATCCTGAATCTGCACGCGCTGGAAGATGAGCAACTTAGCGATCTGCTCGAGCGGCTGGAAGAGAGCGAGCTCGACGAGCAGATGAAGATCGTCACGCTCATCGGCGTCGAGTTCGACGACAACACCGTCTGGTCGGAGCTGACGATCGCCGAGCTGAAGCTCCTGATCAGCCTGGCGCTGGGACAGTACGAGGACGCGCTCGACCGCACGCAGATGTTTTTGCAGTTCAACGACAACACCCGCGACCGCGGCCTGTTCTATCAGGCGCTTACCGCGGTGCTCGAGATCGCCATCGATGACGAGCTGGAGTTCGAGGACTACCACAAAAACCTCTCGCGCATGTTCGGCGAGGAGAAGATTCTTGCTGCGGTGGGCTCGGTCAACGGCGACGTGCGCTTTTATGGCCTCACCGAGACCAATATGACCCTGGAAGGCATCGACCGGCATCAGCGCCTGATCACCAGCTATCAGAAGCTTCATGCATGGCGTGCGGCGAACGCTAAAGGCTGATTACTGCGTCATCATGTACTGCATAGCGCCCACTTTCGAGTGGGCGTTTTTGTTTTGGTCAGATTTTGGTTGCGTGCTTTTATCCTGAATGGATTGTCGAGCTATTTTAATTAATGGCTTGGATACGAGATAGTATGATGAACAGCATCCTTTAATATAAAAAATCACTTAAGCCAAAAAACGAGAGTGAAGGCCAGCGTCCTTTGGATGTCAGAGCAACTAAGGAGGAAATTAGGTGACTACGATGGCGCAAGCGATTCAAAGTATAGTCGAGAGAGCGGGCTACAGTCTTAGCTCCGAGGATATAAAGAAGAAAGTGGAGGCAGCTTACCCCGGCAAGTGGAGGCCCACTACTCTTCAAGCACACCTATATGCTTGCTCGGTCAACAATCCAAAAGGCTACATTCACCATCCGTACGCCACCAAGTTCTTATACAAGAACAGTGACGGCACTTTTGAGTTTTACTCTGAGAAGAAGCACGGGCCGAATGAATGGGCGCCGACTGAGGGTGAAGAGGATGAAGGCGGAGCAATCGAGCTGGTTGAGGCCTCCATCAGCTTGGAAAGGGATATTGAGGAACACCTTATCAATAATCTTCATATCTTGGAGCCTGGTTTAACGCTGGTAGCGCGTCAGTACAATACGGAAGTTGGAAGAATCGACATCTTGGCCGAAGATAAAAACGGCACACGGGTCATCATTGAGCTGAAGGTTGGTGGCGCAAAAGACTCCGTTATTGGCCAAATAGCTCGATACGTTGGATGGTTTGCGCGCGAAGACGGACAACCGCCGCGCAGTATTATCGTTGCAAGTGAATTTCCAGAAGGCGTTCGCTACGCGGCAACGATGATCCAGGGTCTGACTCTACTCACATATCGCGTCAATTTTTCATTTGAGCAAGCGCTTTTGGCTTAGGGACAGTAGGAGGCACAATTAAAGCGTCGACCTAAACTTTCTGATCAGCCTTGCGCTGGGGCAGTACGAGGAAGCGCTCGACCGCACGCAGATGTTCTTGCAGTTCAACGACAACACCCGCGACCGCGGCCTGTTCTATCAGGCGCTCACCGCGGTGCTCGAGATCGCCATCGATGACGAGCTTGAGTTCGAGGACTACTACAAGAACCTTTCACGCATGTTCGGCGAGGAGAAGATTCTTGCCGCGGTGGGTTCGGTCAATGGCGACGTGCGCTTTTATGGCCTCACCGAGACCGGCATGCAGCTGGAAGGCATCGACCGGCATCAGCGCCTGATCACCAGCTACCAGAAGCTTCATGCCTGGCGGGTGGCAAATGCCAAACGCTGATTAGCAAGTCATCATGTTGTGCATAGTGCCCACTTTCGAGTGGGCGTTTTTGTTTGGAGCGTCTGCCGGAACTTAATGTCTGTGTCTCTCTCGAGCCTTCATCGGGCTGTCATTTAAGGACCTTAGGCTGCTCTTCTCGATGCCGATCCCCCTGAACGCGAGAGGACACCACCCATGACGAAGCCTTCCCGGATTTTGACCCGACGCGATTTCCTGCTCACCAGCGGACAGGTGGGCGTGGGGCTGGCGGGGATAGAGCTGCTCGGCGCGCCGGCGATCGTACTCGCCGAGGGCCGGCGTCCGACGGTGGAAGGCAGCGTCATGAGCGGCGATGTGCTGGCTGACCGCGCCATGCTGTGGGGGCGAGCCAGTATGCCGTCGCGCATGTGGATCGATATTGCTGACAACCCCGAGTTTCGCGGCGCGCGTCAGCTGGCGCCGGTCGATGTCCTGCCCGGCAGCGATCTGATCGGCAAGATCGACGCCACCGGTCTGGGCGGCATGGATCAGGTTCACTACCGGGTGCGCTTCGCCGCGCTCGGTGATAAACGCGCGATGGGCGAGCCGGTGGTAGGGCAGTTACGTCTGCCGCCGACCACACCCCGCAACCTGCGCTTTGTCTGGTCCGGCGATGTGGTCGGTCAGGGCTGGGGGATCGATGAAGCCCGCGGCGGTATGCGCACCTGGGAGGCGATGCGCCGGGTTCAGCCGGACTTTTTCATCCACTCCGGCGACAGCGTCTATGCCGATGGGCCTCTGGAGGCAGAGGTAGCGCTGGATGACGGCAGTACCTGGCGCAATCTCGTCACGCCGGCCAAGCAGAAGGTGGCCGAAACGCTTGCCGAGTATCGCGGTCAGCACGCCTACAATCATCTCGATGCCAATTTCTGCCGCTTTGCCGCCGAGGTGCCGATGCTGGCCCAGTGGGATGACCACGAAACGGTCAACAACTGGTATCCGCAGGAAATTCTTGATGATGAGCGCTACAGCGAGAAAAACGTGGCCCTGCTCTCGGCCCGCGCCCGTCAGGCGTTCGTCGAGTACATGCCGATTCGCATGACCACCGAGGCCCCGCAGCGCATTTACCGGCGCTTCTCCTACGGCCCGGGCATGGAGGTCTTCATGCTCGACATGCGCAGCTATCGCGGCCCCAACAGCACCAACCTGCAATCAAAAGCATCAAACGCGACGGCGTTTCTCGGCGAGAACCAGTTTCGCTGGCTGCGTCAGGCGCTTAATGACTCCACCGCAACATGGAAGATCATCGCCGCCGACATGCCCATCGGCATGGTGGTGCCGGACGGTGAGCTTTTCGAGGCAATCGCCAACGGTGACAACGGCCAGCCGCTGGGCCGCGAGCTGGAGATCGCCCGGCTGCTGCAGGCGATCCGCGATGACGATATCCGCAACGTGGTCTGGTTCACTGCCGATGTGCACTACACCGCCGCGCACCACTACGCACCGGAGCGCGCCGCGTTCAAGCAGTTCAAACCGTTCTGGGAGTTCGTCAGCGGCCCACTCCACGCCGGCACCTTCGGTCCCAGCGAGATGGATGCCACCTTTGGGCCCGAGGTCGTTTTCTACAAGGCGCCGCCCGAGGGCCAGAAAAACCTGCCACCCTCGGCGGGCTATCAGTTTTTTGGCCAGGTAGATCTCGACGGCGAAAGCGAAGCGCTGACGGTGCGGCTCAAGGACAGTGACGGCACCACCCTGCACACCCAGGTGCTGGCCCCGGAAGCTCGCGTTGCCAGCGCCTGACGTGAAATGCCCGCCTTCACGAGCGGGCATCCACCAACAAGGTGTGTGTATCCGGCGGCGGGTTAAGATTTTTTAACACGAACCTATTTATGAATCATATTTAGCTTTCAAGGCTTCCAGCTTCTCTTCTTCGCTTTCATTAAGGCCGCTAGCGTCCCATAGAGCCTTGCCATCTGGGCCATCGAGTTTTAATACTTCAACAGTTAAAACTGCGTCACTTGGAACTTCGGTTTCACCCCAATTGCTAAATTGATTGGGGGCTAATGACCATGAAGCTGACTCGCCAGGCTCCAGACCACCGGCTATTTGATAATTAAAGGTATCCCTTACCCATGGAATAGAACGTCCCGGACTTGCAAGCGTGCCTCGAAAATAGACCCTTGATATTGCCGATTCGGTGCCATTACTCACCTTGAGGTCAATGATCGGCCTTTCACGATAGCTGTATTTTTCTTCGATTTTACGAAAGCTTGAGCTCACCACTTCAAATCTTTTTATTTCATTATCAGCTTCTTGTGCTCTTTTTTTCTTCTCTTCGAGATTTTTGATATCCGTCAACGCTTGTTCTTTTTCTTTTTCTCTTCTTTTGACCACATATGAGTCAGCTTTAGTGATCACCTCGTCAGCAGTTAAACCATCTAATTCGTTACTGGTTTTATTCAAAAGCTCATCAGAGTTGACGTTCGCGATTTCCATTAAGTTCAAACCATCAAATTTAGACAGATATATCACTTTGATGGCATTGCTGAATTTTTCTTTTTCATCACCCGGAAGGCTCTCTCTAATATCTTGGATCGAAGCCTTGGCAGCCTCTTGGCTACTTCCATCTATTTTCTTTTCGCCACAGGCTGCTAGTAGCCAGGCCGACATTGTTGCAACAACCAGAATTTTCAGAGATTTCATAGCCACACCAAAACAGAATTTGTATTCCGTTTTAATATAAGATTTTTTGCAAGGGGCAAGGTTTTGAAAAAGGCATATTTTATTGCAGTTACTGACCCTTCAAATGGTCAACGCCATGATTCTATGGCCTGATCCAGCGATATTGCCGGCTCATCTTCATGCGGCATGAAGTCGTACAGCTTCACGGGCTCCGCATCCTTCTTCTTGTGCGCGTTGACATAGAGCGCGGCCAGCAGCGCCGACCCTCGCTCTATACGCATACCGGTACTGAGCGATCCGCGCTTTTGACGGTAGGTGTTTGGTCCCGGGAAGTAGTGGTTCGGGGTTTGATGGAACCTGTCCGGTTCATCCTGCCATCTTTCCAGAATAAATCCGATGGGGGTTTTGCCCTTTAAAGAGCGTAACGGACGGGCACTGTTATAAGCCCAAAGATAGTCCTTGAGATGGGAAGCCAGCTTTTCCAGTGTGGCGTAATGAAAGCTGCGGGCCGTCGCGTCCTTGAGGGTTAGGTTCATTCATTCGACCTGCCCATTGGTCCACGGGTGGAAGGGGCGGGTCAGACGGTGCTCGATGCCGTGTTCACGGCAGACCATATCGAATCGATGGGGTTTATAAGCCTCAGTGCCACGCCTTTTGGCGAACTGCACGCCGTTATCGGTCAGCACCGTATGCACCCGGTAAGGCAACTGCTGCACGACGTCTTCCAGAAACGCGGCAGCCTGATCGCGATTGGCCTTCCGGTAAAGCCGGGCATGGACAAATTTCGAGGTGCGATCGACCGCCACGAACAGATAGGCCCGTCCTTCGCCGGTGCGAACTTCGCAGATATCAAGGTGCAGATAGCCGATCGGATATTCGCGGAACGCCTGAGCGTTTGTTTGTGGCTGGGGTTCACGTGGCAACCGGCTGATGTCATGGCGCTGATAGAGGCGATGCAGTGCAAACAGACAGTCATCAAGCGGCAGATGCGTGGTTCGCCGGAAGGTGACGGCAGCAGCTTCTTCCGCTTCTGTCAGGGACGATGAGTGCGGCGCCCTTGGCCCCATCCTGTCGTCTTCGACCGATGCCCGCTGTCGCCATTTGCACACGGTTTTGGGGTTGATGTTGTAGCGTCGGCTCAGCTCTGCGACCGAAGCCGTCGATCGCTGTATTTCTGCTCTGACAGCGTGCGTGGTCGTGGCGCGTTGGTGAAGTATCCGAGCCATGGATCCTCCTCCGACAGTGGCTCGTAGAATAGACCATTACACTCCGGGACCATACACCTAGCTCCGAAAGCCTTTACTAAGGCGACAGAACAACCCCTACCTCGTCGTATACCCCCCATCGATCGGCAAACATACCCCACTGATCATGGCCGCCCCGTCGCTGAGCAGAAAGAGGATCGGTTCGACCACATCAGCAAGCTCTGCAAAGCGGTGTAGCGGAATGGCGGCCAGCATCGGGTCGCGCTTTTCCGGCGCCGACCACACCTTCTGCGCCATGGGCGTGAGCGTGACGGTCGGGTTGACACTGTTGACCCGAATTTTGTGCGCGCCCCATTCCAGACACAGCGACCGGGTGATGGCATCCATCGCCGCCTTGGAGGCGCTGTAGGCCAGGTGATCATCCAGCCCCACAAGGGAGGCCTGACTCGAGACGTTGACGATGCTGCCGCCCTTGTTAGCCTCGATCATGCCGCGGGCCACGCAGCGTGCGGCCATGGCGGCGGCGCGGGCGTTGGTGTGAAAGACCTGGTCGATGGCTTCGGCCGGCAGAGTCAGGGCAGGCTCGACGTGGGTGATGCCGGCGCTGTTGACCAGCCCGTCAAAGGGGCCGTGCTCGGTAATGGTTCGTTCGAGCGCCTCGGTGTCGGTCAGCTCCAGCGCGCAGGTGGTGCAGCCGGCGGCCTCAAGTGCCGCCAGCGCCTCCGGGTTGCGCCCCAGTGCCACCACTTCGGCGTGCTGTTCGCGTAGTGCCAGCGCCACGGCCTGGCCGATGCCGCTGGTGGCGCCGGTGACCAGATAGCGCCGGCCCCGCAGGCCGGCGTATTGGGTTGTCGTTGGTGTATTGCTCATGTCGTCCTCGCTCACGGTACCAGCAGCACCTTGATGGATTCAGCGGCGGTCGCCATGCGAAAGCCTTCTTCGAACTCTGACAGCGGCAGCTCGTGGGTGACGATGCCGTCGGTGGTTACCAGTCCGCGCGCCATCAGGTCGATCGCGACCGGGAAAGTGTGCGGGGAAAGGTGCGCACCGCGCACGTCGAGCTCCTTGCGATCGCCGATGATCGACCAGTCTACCGTGGTCTCCTTGCCGAACACGCTGAACTCCACAAAGCGCCCAAGCTTACGGATGATCTCAAGCCCCTGACGCACGCCGCTGGGCGCGCCGGTGGCCTCGATGTAGACGTCGCAGCCGTAGCCGCCGGTCAACTCTTTCACCCGGGCGTTAACGTCATCCTTTGAGGGGTTGAGCACCACATCGGCGCCATAGCGTTTGGCCAGTGCTAGGCGCTCGTCGATCATGTCGATGACGATCAGCTGCTTCGGCGTCTTGAGCAGCGCCACCTGCACCATGGCAAGGCCGATCGGCCCGGCACCGGCGATCACCACGGTGTCATCCAGCTGGATGTCGCCACGGTTGACGGCGTGAATACCGCAGGCGAGCGGTTCGATAAAGGCGGACTGCGCCAGGTTCAGGCTCTCCGGAATGCGGTGCAGGCGCGCCTTCGCGGGAATGCGCATGTACTCGGCCATGCCGCCTTCGGCGACCTCGTGCTGAAAGCCGAGGATGTTGTGCACCTCGCACATCCAGTAGTGGCCGCTGTCGCAGTAGCGGCACTTGCCGCACGGCACGATCTGCTCGGCAATCGCCTGATCGCCGACGCGCACGTCAAAGTGCTCCTCGGCGCCGGCCCCCATCTCGATGACCTCACCAAAAAACTCGTGACCGGCCACCACCGGCGCCTTCACCCAGGCGGGCTGGCCGTTGCCGCCCCAGAACATCTCGGCGCCGCCGCGGCACTTCACGTCGCTGGCGCAGATGCCGCAGGCGCCGATTTTCAGGATCACCTCGCCCGGCCCTGCGGTCGGGCGGGCCACCGACTCCAGCCGGTAGTCGTTGGGGGCGTGGCAGACCACCGCCTGCATAGTGGTGTTGGGGGTCGCAGTTGTCTCGGTCATGGTCAGACTCCGGTGGCTGATAAGGACGTTGTCGATAAAGACGTTATTAACAAGGACGGGGCTCAGGCGTTGCGGCCGCGCCCGATATAGATCGCCAGCAAAATGATGGCGCCCTTGACCACATCCTGAAGGTAGGGCGACACACCCATCAGGTTGAGGCCGTTGTTCAAAATCGCCAGCAGCATGGCGCCGACCAGGGTGCCGAGAATCGCGCCGCGCCCGCCTGCAATCGCCGCGCCGCCCAGTACCACAGCGGCAATGGCATCCAGCTCGAAACCGGTACCGGCGTTGGGCTGGCCGCTCATCAGTCGTGAGGTGATGACCAGCCCCGCAATCGCCGCGGTCAGGCCGCTGATGGTGTAGACCATCAGCTTGTAGCGCGGCACGCGAATGCCGGTCAGGCGGGTGGCCTCCTCATTGCCGCCGATGGCATAGACGTAGCGGCCAAAGGAGGTGTGGTGCAGCACCACGTAGGCCACCAGATAGACCAGCAGCATGATCAGAATCGGCGCCTGAATGCCCAGCACCTCACCGCGGCCGAAAAAGGCAAAGCCGGCCGGCAGTCCGGAGATCGGGTAGCCGCCGGTGTAGATCAGCCCCAGCCCGCGGGCGATGCCCATGGTGGCCAGCGTCACGATGATCGGCGGCATGCGGGCAAAGGCCACGCACGCGCCGTTGAAGGCGCCAAACACCATCCCCAGCAAAAGCCCCGCGATCACCGCCACTGTGGGCGGCCAGCCGGCGGCCATCAGCCCCGCCATGATGGTGCCGGACAGCGCCATCACCGGCCCGACCGAGAGATCGATGCCGCCGGTGAAGATCGCAAAGCTCATCCCCACGGCGATGATGCCGATCAGCGCGCCCTGACGCGCGACGTTTGAGAGGTTGTTGGCCAGCAGGAAGTTGTCATTGACCAGCGCCATGACAATGAACACGGCGATAAAGCCGAGCAGCGGGAAAAACACCGGCGAATGCACCAGCCGGGACCAGCGTGAACGGCGCTGGCGGCCGGGTTTTGGATTGGCCGCAGGGGTAGAGGTTGGGGTGGTCATGAGGCGTGCTCCAGAGTGGCCGCCGGCTTGTCGGAGGCACCCGTGGGGTTGTCAAGGGAAATCTGGCGGGTGGCGTGGGTCATGATGGTGCTGGCCTTGATGTCATCGCCAGCAAGTTCGGCCACCACGTGGCCGTGATTGAACACCAGCACGCGGTCGCACAGGCCGGTAATTTCGGGCAGCTCCGAGGAGATCATGACAATCGAGATGCCCTGGGCGGTGAGCGTTTTCATCAGGGCGTAGATCTCGGACTTGGCGCCGACATCAATGCCGCGGGTCGGCTCGTCAAAGATCAGTACCCGGCAGCCGCGCTCCAGCCAGCGGGCAATAACCACCTTTTGCTGGTTGCCGCCCGATAGCGTGCCGACCACCGTGTCACTGCCCGGCGCCTTGACCCGCACCCGGTCCATCAGTGCCTCGACGGCTTCCTGCTCGCGGCGCCGGCTGATAAAGGGCGCGGGGGACTGAAAGCGCTCCAGGTGGTTGATCGAGATGTTGTCGGCGCAGGTAAAGGGCAGGATCAGCCCCTGCTGCTTGCGGTTTTCCGGCAAAAGCCCGATGCCGCGTTTAAGCGCATCGGCGGGGGAGTTAAGCGCTACCGAATCTCCTTCCAGGCGCATGTGGCGCTCGGCCACCGGGTGGGCGCCGATCATGGCGAGTGCCATCTCGCTGCGCCCGGAGCCGACCAGGCCGGCGAAGCCCAGAATCTCACCGCGGGCCAGCCGGATGTGGTCAGTGTGCTTGCGCCCGGCCATGCGGATGCGGGCATCGAGCACGACATCATCGGTGGGCGGCGGCGTCTGGCGCTCGGGAAAGATGTTGTCGACGCGCCTGCCGACCATCTGCTCGACCAGCGCACCGGCATCGGTATCGATCACGTTGAGCGTGGTGACGTATTCGCCGTCGCGTAGCACGGTGACCCGGTCACAGATTTCGAAGATCTCTTCCATGTGGTGAGAGATGAACACCATCGCCACGCCCTGTTCGCGCAGCTGGCGCATGATGGCAAACAGCCGCTCGACCTCATTGGGCGTCAGCGGGGCGGTGGGTTCATCCAGCACCAGCACGCGGGCATTGAGCGACAGCGCCTTGGCGATCTCGACGAATTGCTGGTCGGCCACGCTCAGGTGATGGACGCGAATCAGCGGATCGATGTCGATGCCCAGCCGCTCGAACAGGGTCTGGGCCTGGGCCACCATCTCGCCATGACGGATCAACCCGAATCGATTGCGGGGCTCACGGCCCAGAAAGATGTTGTCCACTACAGAAAGGCCGGGGATCAGGCTGAATTCCTGGAAGACGATCCCCACGCCGGCGGCGCAGGCCCGTCGATAGCTCGAGAAGTGCTGAGCCTTGCCATCGATCAGAATCTCGCCGCTGTCAGGCTGGTGAATGCCGCACAGGATCTTCATCAGCGTTGACTTGCCGGCGCCGTTTTCTCCCAAAAGGGCGTGGATCTCGCCGGCCTCGACCTTGAGGCTGACGTCATGCAGCGCACGCACACCGGGAAACGCTTTGCTGACCTTTTCCAGGGCAAGCAGGGCCATGTGAACCTCCAGGTCGCGCCGAAGCGCGACCGGTCAGTGATATCAGGGTTACCCGTGCCGGTTTACCAATGGCCGTATTACCAATGAAAGTCGGCCGCGTTGTCGGCAGTCACCAGCGTGACGTCGATCGGCACCTCGCTGGGGGATTCTTCACCGCGGTACTTCTTCACGGCCAGTTCCAGCGCCTGGGTGACCATGGTGGCCGGGTGCTGGGCGGCGATCGCGATCAGCGGCGAGTTGGGCTGTTGCATGGCCTTGACCGCTTCCGGGTTGCCGTCAACGCTTGCCAGTTTCACGTCATTGCCGGAGGACTGAATGGCGACCAGTGCGCCGAGTGAGCCCACGTCGTTGACGCTGAAGATGCCGGCGAGATCCGGATGGGCCTGCAGCAGGTTCTCGGTCACGTTCATGGCGGTGGAGCGCTCCTGATGGCCGTTTTGCTTGTCGACCACCTTGATGCCGTCAAACTCGCCGAGCGCCTTTTCACACCCCTCAACGCGCTGGAGGATCGGCACAACCGGGATACCGTCAAGAATGGCGATCTTGCCCTTGCCGCCGAGCTGTTCGCCCATGTAGTGACAGGCCTTGTAGCCGGCATCGAAGTTCTTTGAACCGACGAAGCCATCGATCGGGCCTTCGGCCTGGGCATCAACGGCCACGACCGGCACGCCGGCATCATGGGCAGACAGCACCGCCGACTGAATGCCGACCGAGTCGGTGGGGTTGAGCAGCAGGATATCGACGCCGCGTTGGAGCATGTCCTCGACATCGTTGATCTGCTTGGAGATGTCGTGGCGGGCATCAGTGAACACGAGCTTCGCGCCCATGTCGTCGGCGGCTTCCTGCAGCGCGCGCTGCATGGTCACGAAATAGACGTTGTTGAGCTCCTGAAAGGACATGCCGATGACGAGCTCGTCGTCGGGCTTGTCATGGGCCTTGTCGGCGGCACTGGCCAGCGGAATTGTGGTGGCGGCCAGCAGCGTCGTGACAAGGGCGGCGCCCAGAAGGCCTTTAGCGCTTGGAATCGTGATGGGCATGGTGTTTTCCCGGCTGATCATGAAGGCATGGCACGCGCCATGGGCGATCAACAACGCTGGCAGCGTCCCTTCATGTCACCGGTCCACCGGCTGGACGCATCAATGTTAACGTTGTCATTTGGTATTTAGCGTCGTTTTGCGCGTACAGGCAATTCGCCTTTGGGTGATTGGACCAAGGTCTGCAGGGCAGGTGCTGTGGCAATGTGTCAGGGTAGCGCCACGCCATTATCAGGAGCCGTCATGAGCGCCTATTACCTGGGAATCGATGTGGGGTCGGCCAGCGTCAGGGCCGGCGTGTTCGATGCGCGCGGATGCTGTCTGGCACAGGCCGCCTGCGAGATTGCGCAGTACCGGCCACGTCCCGGATTTGTCGAGCAGTCCAGCGACAATATCTGGTCGCAGTGCGTGACTGCCGTGCGCGAGGCCGTGAGCAAGGCCGGCATTGATGGTGAGGCGGTGCGGGCGATCGGATTCGATGCCACCTGTTCGCTGGTGGCGCTGGGTGAGCAGGGCGCGCCGGTGTCGGTCTCCCCTGATAACGATGATGACCACAACATCGTCATGTGGATGGACCATCGCGCCATTGAGGAAGCGCGCGAGATTGCGGCTACCGGCCACCCTTCGCTCAAGTACATCGGCGGGCAGGTCAGCCCGGAGCTGGAGCTGCCGAAGCTTTTATGGCTGTGTCGCCAGCGCCCGGATCAGTTCGAGCGTGCCGCGCTCTTTCTTGATCTGGCCGATTTCATGGTGGCGCGCGCCATCGGTGATCTGGACGGTGCCCATGAGCCGGAGCGCAGTGTGTGCACGCAGGTGTGCAAGTGGCTTTATCTTGCCCACGAAGGTCGCTGGCCCGAGGACCTGCTCGAACGGCTCGGGCTCGATGAGCTGATGTCGCGCCCGGCCATGCAGGGCGAGATTCGCGCCCCGGGCTCTCGGGCCGGCACGCTCTCACCGGAGGCGGCCGAGGCGATGGGACTGTCGCCTGAAACCGTGGTTGCTACCGGGCTGATCGATGCCCACGCCGGAGCGCTGGGCATGCTGGGCGATGATCCGGAGGGTAGTCTGGCCGTGATCGCCGGAACGTCGGCCTGTCATATTGCCTTCTCGCATGATTCCTGTTTCGTGCCTGGGGTATGGGGGCCGTACTGGGGCGCGGTGCTGCCGGATGGCTGGATCAACGAGGGCGGGCAGAGTGCTGTCGGGGCGCTGATCGATCACGTGATTGCCGACAGTAGGGCGAGTGAGGCGCTGATGACTGCGGCAGACGCGGCCGAGATCAGCCATTTCGAGCTGCTCAATCGCCGGCTGGACGCACTGGAGGAGGAGAGCCGTGACGAGCTGACCCGGCATCTGCACGTGCTGGACTACCACCACGGCAATCGATCGCCGCTGGCGGATGCCTCGCTGACCGGGATGATCAGCGGACTGACGCTTGATCGTGATATCGACGGTCTGGCGGTGCGCTATCTCGCCACGCTGCAGGCCGTCTGCCTGGGCACGCGTCATATTGTCGAGACGCTCAACGCCAACGGCCATGCCATCAAGCGGCTGCGCCTGTGCGGCGGGGCGCTCAAGAACGCGCGCTGGCTGAAGGAGTTAAGCGATACCACCGGGCTTGCCATCGAGCTGCCCGAGGAGCGCGAGACGGTGCTGTTGGGTAGTGCGATGCTGGCCGCTACCGCCTGTGGTGATCACCCGGGGCTTCGCCAGGCGGCCGCGGCGATGAGCGCGACGGCCCGTACCATCCTGCCGGACATGACCCGGCAGAATTTTTTCGACGCCAAATACCGGGTCTATCGCCAGATGCACGCCGATCAGCTGCGCTATCGCGAGCTCATGAATACGCGCTGATCAAAATGCTGACAAGGGCATCGGCGCGCCGTCAGGCGTCTGACGGCGCGTTGCCGGCCAGCACCTTGCGCAGAAAACTGCGGGTGCGCTCATCACGCGGGTTGGTGAAAAGCTCAGACGGCGGCGCCTGTTCGACGATGCGACCGCCCTCCATGAACACGACCTGATCGGCCACTTCACGGGCAAACTGCATTTCGTGGGTGACCACGATCATGGTCTGCTGCTCGGCGGCGAGCTGTTTCATCAGGGCCAGTACTTCCTCGACCCACTCCGGGTCCAGCGCCGAGGTCGGCTCGTCAAATAAAATGACCTCGGCCTTCGCCGCCATGGCGCGGCCGATGCCGATGCGCTGCTGCTGTCCGCCGGAGAGCGCCGCCGGGTAAGCGTCGGCCTTGTCGGCCAGTCCAATGCGCTCGAGGATCTCGCGGGCGCGGGCATGCGCCTCACGCTTTGAAAGCCCTTCGACCACGATCATGCGCTCGGCAATATTTTCCAGCGCCGTCTTGTGCGCAAACAGCGCATAGTTTTGAAACACGAAGGCCGTGCGCCGGCGCAGACCGAGGATGTCGTCGCTGGTGGCGCGGGCGGCGTCCACGCTCAGATCGCCGACGGTCAGCTGCCCGGCATCGGGGCGCTCGAGGAAGTTAACGCAGCGCAGCAGGGTCGACTTGCCGGTGCCGGACGGGCCGATGACCACGATGATTTCGCCACGCGCAAGCGACAGGTCGATCCCGTCGAGCACGGTATGCTCGCCAAAGCGTTTGGTGATGCCCTTGAGTGCAATCATCGCTGGTAGGCCCGGTTAAGACGTTTTTCCAGCCGCTTCTGACACCAGGACAGCGCCTCGACAATGATCCAGTAGATCAACGCCACGACCAGGAAGGCCTCGAAGTAGAGAAAGCTGCTGGCGGCTTCCTTCTGCGTGGCGCCCATCAGCTCGGTCACGCCCAGCGTAAATGCCAGCGACGTCGACTTGATCATGTCGATGAAGTAGTTCATCAGCGTGGGTGTGGCCACGCGCGTGGCCTGAGGCAGAATGATGCGGCGCATGGTCTGGGCATTGGTCATGCCGATCGACTGGGCCGCCTCGGTCTGGCTGCGATCAATGCCGGTGATGGCGGCGCGAATTGACTCGGCCATGTAGGCCGAAAAATGCAGTGTCAGCCCCATGATGGTCGCCGTGACGCCGTTGATGGAGACCAGGAAGGAGAGAAACTGCGGTAACCCGTAATAGAACAAAAAGAGCTGTACCAGCAGCGGGGTGCCGCGGAAAAACGAGATAAAAAGCTGTGCGGCCTGATTGAGCACCGGCAGGCGCGAGACGCGAATGACGGCCAGTCCACAGGACAGTATCAGGGCACAGACCATGCCCGCGGCGGCCATGCCCAGCGTCAGCGGAAGATAGCCCAGCAGGACGGGCACCAGCCCGACCATGTAATCAAGGTTGAGTGCTTGCATGGCGATGCGCTTTAAAACGAGCGGCCCGCGTCAACAGTGTGCGCGCCACCCTGGGGTGAAAAACAAAATGCCCCGGACATGCCGGGGCCATTGGGTTGAGCATAGCGCCGATCAGGTGGTGCTGCCGGTCTTTTCCGACCCTTCAGTCTGCGGGGCTTCGGTGATGTCGCTGTTGAACCATTTCTCGGAAATTGCCTTGAGCTCGCCGTTGTCACGCAGGGTCTCGAGCGCCTTGTTCACGCGGTCGCGCTGGGCAATGCCCTTGTCATCGTTGCGAAACGGCAGGGCGTTTTCAATCTTCGAGAAGGGCTGGCCGGCAAGCTGCAGGGGCAGCGGCTTGTCCTTGATCACCTGGGCGGCGCTGGTGCGATCCATGACGAAGGCATCGGCGCGGCCCAGCGCCACGTCCTGCTCGATGTTGGACTCATAGGTCTTGAGGTTGATCTCATCGGCGTAGGGCAGCTCCTTGAGCAGGGTCTCGTAGTTCGAGCCCAGGTTCATGATCACTGTCTTGCCCTTGAGATCCTCGACGCCGTGAATGTCGTTATTGCCCTTTTTGACCACCACCTGCGCACCGTCATAGACGTAGGGCTCGGAGAAGGCGTATTTGGCCTGACGCTCCGGTGTGATGGTGATCTGATTGGCGATGGTATCGATACGGCCGGAGTCCAGCATGCCGGCCAGGCCCGAGAAGCTGGCGGTGACGAACTTGATGTCATCACCGGTCTGCTGGCCGATGGCGTTGAGCACGTCCACTTCAAAGCCCTGAAGCTTGTCATGATCCACGAAGGTAAAGGGATAGTAGCCGCCGGACATGCCCACACGCAGGGTGTCGGCCTGAGCAGCTGTCGCGGCGCCCAGCAGGGTCGTCAGCCCCAGTGAGGTAATGGCAAGCGTTCTGGCCAGTGTTTTAAACGCTGTCATGTGATGCTCCTTTAAAAGCGAATGCGCCTTCGGGCGCCGAATACGCGTAGCGTACCGCAACCTTCCTTAAAGGAATAAGAAAAAGTTTTTATATGCGAAGGGGTTTTTAACTATGGTGCAGGCGTCTGCCGCGCTCGGGCGGCAGCGTCCGGACAGGGCCGGTAGCGGTAAAGGAACGCTTGCGCCTTAAAACGAGGCCAGGCTGGGGTCGGCTTCGTTGTCGAGCTGGTTGGCCAGCACCATCTCGATGAAATCCGCGATGATGTCCTGCACCTTGTCCTGAGTGAGATCGCCACACGAAATCCAGGATTCGCCCTGCTCTTCATGGCGGTGATGTCGCATGAAACTTCGGTCAATGCGCAGGCCGTCATGATCGGCGTCATGGCTGATGCGTAGATGATTGAAGTTGGTAAAGCCTCGTTTCATCGTGACGTGCTGCACCGGCAGCAGATGAAACTCGACGGCCTCGATCTCGCGGAAGTTCGACTCGTTCTCACAGTGCACGTGAATCTCGCTGGCGTAGTGATTGCCGGCAGCGATATCGCGCGCCCACTCCATGGCAGGGATCAGAATGCTCTGGGCAATCTCGTCAAAGCCTGCCGGCTCTTCAGGGTCAGCATCATTGGCCTGTTCCTGGACGGATTGAGGACGCAGGGAATTCTGGCTGCTGACCTGCTGCTGATAGTGTTTGAATACACGGTTCAGGTCTTTCATGTTCCTCTGCCTTCAGTGCACCGCGCAGGCGGTTCGGATGTCTGATCAGGAAGTGAGGGGAGATGCCGGGGTCAAACGAGTCAAGACGTATGGAAAGGGTACTGATAGCCCCTTTCATGGCGTAGGGCGCCATGGCGCAAGGAGACGTTCAGGCATTGATATCACGCTTTGAAACGAGAGGCTACCTTCAATATCCCTGCTGTTCCTTAACCCAGGTTATCAACCTGTGCAGTCTTTAAAAACAATAAAGCGTTGCGAACCAGAGAGATGGCGGAAACATGGCGGCATGTCAGGTCATTGCTATATCACTTCATGAAGGAGAGCTGCATGAAACTATTGCGCTTCGGGCCGAAGGGCCTCGAAAAACCGGGTCTGGTCGCCGCGGATGGTAGCCTGCGGGATCTGTCCGGTCACGTGGACGACATCGCCGGTGACGCACTCTTGCCCGACCAGCTCGCCAGCCTCTCACGGCTGGACGTCGATGCCCTGCCGATCGTGGCATCAAACGCGCGCATTGGCCCCTGCGTGGGCAGGGTCGGCAAGTTCATCTGTATCGGCCTGAACTACGCCGATCACGCCGCCGAAACCGGGTCCGAGCTGCCGGCGGAGCCTGTAGTGTTCAACAAGTGGACCAGTGCGATCTGCGGGCCCAATGATGACATCGAGATTCCCCGTGATTCTCGCAGCACCGACTGGGAGGTCGAGCTTGGCGTCGTGATTGGCACACCGGGGCGCTACATTGATCAGGCCGATGCCATGAGTCACGTGGCCGGCTACTGCGTCATCAACGACATCTCCGAGCGTGAATTTCAGCTCGAGCGCAGCGGGACGTGGGACAAGGGCAAGGGCTGCGATACCTTCGGCCCGCTGGGCCCCTGGCTGGTGACGGCCGATGAGATTAAAGACCCGGGCAATCTTGCCATGTGGCTGGAAGTGGATGGGCACCGCTATCAGAACGGCTCGACCAGCACCATGGTCTTCGGCGTCGCTCATCTGGTGGCGTATCTCAGTCGTTTCATGAGCCTGCAGGCCGGTGACGTCATCTCGACCGGCACCCCGCCGGGAGTGGGCATGGGACAAAACCCAAAGGTCTATCTGCGTCCCGGCCAGACCATGCGCCTGGGCATCGAGGGGCTTGGCGAGCAGTTTCAGCGCACCGTGCAGGCCTGATCAAACGCGTTGAACGTTACTGGACTGAACAGAGCGCTCTTTTGACAGGAGCGTTCTTATGACCAGTCGTACTCAAGCCAGTGCTTGAGCTGCTCATCAAATGCGCCGCTTTCCCTGAGCTGGTGCAGCCATTGATCGACAAAGAGCTTGAGATCCATGTCCCTTGGCAGCAGAACGGCCTTTTCGGAGAAATTGAACGGCTGGTCGGGGTGAATGGCGCACAGCTCGGGATGGAGATTGGCCTGCAGGCGCGTCTCGATGGCATCGGTCATCATCAGGTCTGCTTTGCCCTGCACAATCTGGTCGAAGATGGTGACGTTGTCCGGATGGTCGACAATCGTGGCCTTGTTCAGGTGCTCACGCGCAAACCGCTCGTTGGTGCCACCAGGATTGACGATGACCCGCACGCCGGGCTGGTCGATCTGCTCAAGCGTTTGATAGTCGTTTTGGTGATCACACAGGGCAATGGGCGTTTTGCCATCGCGCTGGTAGGGCGCCGAGAACCAGGCTGTCTTTTGGCGATCAAGATTGACCGAAATACCGCTCATGGCGATGTCAAAGCGATGGTTTTGATAGTCCTGCATCAGGGTGGGCCAGCTGGTCGGTACCAGCTCGAGCTTCACACCCAGCGCTCGGGCCAGGTCGGCGGCCAGGTCCGGATCAAGGCCGATAAAGCGGTTGTCACCAGTGCGATAGCTGAAGGGCTTGTAGTCGCCGGTGGTACCGACCTTGAGCGTACCGCGCTCGATGATCTGATCCAGTGCGGAGGACTCGGGCGCGTTGGCGGCTTCGGCATGCGGGGCCAGGCAGACACCCAGCATCAGGGCCAGCGCCGCAACCCATAAAATGGTGGCCACCAGCGCTGAAGAGAGACGACGCTCCGGCAGGGTGCGGGCATGGGTACGCAGCAGTCGAACCATGAAATGTTCCATTGCAGAGGATATCCGGCCACAAATACCGGACAGGCAGTGTGTTATGAGACACCAGAACGTATGTCGCCGCGGGAGGGTACGCTGATTGTGCCCTGATGGCGACCCTGCCTGGGCCAAAGGCGAATGCCTCACTGATTACCGTGTTCAAGCGATGTATTGCCGTGTTCAAGGTCGGTGACGGGCGCGGGCGAGCGTTATGTCGCGACGGTTTTACCCGGATTCCTCGGTCGGTGACCTGTCCGTGTATCCACAGGCATCCATCTACAACAGGAGAGGCGCCATACAGGAATTTGATATCTCACAGTGTTTGCCGAAGGACTATGAAGAGGCTGCCCTGATGCGCTATCTCAATCGTTGAGTCCTTCCGGGACGTTCAAACGAAAAGGCCGCCCTTCGCTGTTGCAGGGCGGCCTTTTCGATTCAGGGATGCTCTTGCCTCACCCGGAACTCGACCTCTTCACCGTTTTCCGAGCAGCTGCCGATCTGTACCCGGAAAAGCCCGGGCTCCTGGACGCCTTCCAACTCGGCGTTCAAAAAGCCGCGCATTTCGGGGGTGACGTGGAAAACCACTTCCCGGCATTCGCCCGGAGAAAGCTGGAGGCGCTGGAAGTCCTTGAGCTCACGCAGCGGGCGCACGACGCTGGCGTGTACGTCCTGCAGATAGAGCTGAATGACCTCGGTGCCTTCAACACCGCCGGTGTTGGTTAGCGTGAGGCTCACCTTGAGGGTGTCATCGAGCGCAATCTCCGAGCACGAGGTCTTGAGCGCACCGTATTCGAACGTGGTGTAGGACAGCCCGAAGCCGAAGGGGTAGAGCGGGGCGTTGGGAATATCCAGATACTGCGAGGCGTATTTCGGGTCGACGCCCTTGGGGCGGCCGGTGTTGAAGGCGTTGTAGTAGATCGGGATCTGGCCAACGCTTGCCGGGAAGCTCATCGGCAGTTTTCCGGCGGGATTCACGTCGCCAAACAGCACATCGGCCACGGCATTGCCGGCTTCAGTGCCCGGCCACCAGGCCTCCAGAATGGCCGGTGCCATGTCATCGAGTTCAGTCAGCGCCAGCGGCCGGCCGTTGAACAGCACCGTGGCCACAGGCGTGTCACCGGCGGTTTCCAGTACCCGGCGGGCCAGTTCGAGCTGCGCACCGGGCAGGCCGATGTCGGCGCGGCTGGCGGCTTCGTCGGCGTAATCCTCGTCCTCGCCCAGGGCCAGCACCACGGCGTCGGCCTGACGCACCAGGTCCAGCGCATCCTCAATGCCCGAAGTGTCGTCTTCTCCGATCTGGTTGGAGGCGCCCTGCGCGTAGAGCAGGGTGGCCTCTTCCCCCAGCCGGCGGGCAATGCCTTCCCGCAGCGTGATGGTGTCATCGTGATCGCCGTTACCGCGCCAGGAGCCGAGCAGGCGCGGGGTATTGCCCAGCGGCCCGACGATGGCCACCTTGCGGTGCCGGTCACTCAGCGGCAGCACGCCCCCTTCGTTTTTCAGCAGCACCATCGACTCGCTTGCCTGCTGCCGCGCGGCGCGGCGGTGTTCATCGGTAAGCAGGCACTGCGCCTCGCGCTCGTCATCGGCGTAGCGATACGGGTCCTCGAACAGGCCCAGCGCGGCCTTGAGCCACAGGATCCGCCGCACCGCTTCATCAATGCGCGCTTCCTCGATCTGGCCGTCGTGGACCAGCGCTTCCAGGGTGTTGATGAAGTCGCTGGACTGCATGTCCATGTCGACGCCTGCGTTGACCGCCTTGCGTGACGCCTCGCTGGCATCGGCGGCCACGCCGTGCTGTTCCAGCTCCATGATCGCGGTGTAGTCGGTGACCACCATGCCCTCGAAGTGCCATTCACGGCGCAGGATCTGATCGAGCAGCAGCGGATGGCAGGTTGCCGGAATGGCGTTGAGCGTGTTGAACGCCGTCATGACGCTGGCGCAGCCCTCGTCCAGTGCGGCCTGAAAGGGCGGCAGATAGATCGAGCGCAGACGCCACTCGGACATGTCGACGGTGTTGTACTCACGCCCGGCTTCCACCGCGCCGTAGGCCGCATAGTGCTTGACGCAGGCGGCCAGCGTATCCGTGGCACCCGGGTCACGACCCTGAATGCCGCGCACCTGGGCACGCGCGATCAGCGAGGTCAAATGCGTGTCCTCACCGGCCCCCTCCATGACCCGGCCCCAGCGCGGGTCGCGGGCGATGTCCACCATCGGTGCAAACGTCCAGTGTACGCCGGAGGCGGCGCCTTCCACCGCCATGACGCGCGCGGCCTGCTCGATGCCGGCCAGGTGCCAGCTGGCGGCCTGACCCAGCGGAATCGGGAAGATGGTGCGAAAGCCATGGATGATGTCGTAACCAAAGAGCAGCGGGATGCCGAGCCGGGAGTGCTCGACAGCATGGCGTTGCAGCTCGCGGGTGAATTCGACCCCGAAGGCGTTGAAGACCGAACCGACGCGCCCGGTGCGCACATCCTCCTCGATGTCGGTATTGGCCGGGGCGCCGGTGGTGTCACGACTGCCGGCGACCTGGTTCATCTGGCCGACCTTCTCTGCCAGCGTCATCTGCTCCAACAGCGCTTCCACCTGCTGGCACAGCGCCTGATAGCGTGCCGGGCTGGTGCCAAAGGGCAGCAGCGCTTTCTGGTCTGACAACATCAAAGACATTTTACCCTCCTTTTAAACCGGGCGTTCGAAGTAGTGCACGTCAAAGAGTCCTTCATCATCACACCAGTGCGCGCGCGCCTGAAAGCCCGCGTGGCCGGCGAGTTTTTCAAAGCCTTCGCGACTGTATTTCCAGGAGTTTTCGGTGTGAATGTGCTCGCCTGCCGTCAGGGCGATGGTTTGACCGTCGAGGCTGAAGGTCTGGTCGCGCTGACTGACCAGGTGCATCTCGATGCGCGAGGCGGCTTCGTTGTAAAAGGCCAGATGCTCGAAGTCATCGGGCGATACCTCGGCGCCCAGCTCATCGCGCAGGCGATGGATCAGGTTGAGGTTGAACGCGCGCGTCACGCCCGCGGCGTCGTTATAGGCGGCTTCCAGCCGGTCGCGATCCTTGATGCGGTCCACGCCGATCAAAAGCCCGCCGCCGGGCGGCAGCTGATCATGCACCCGCACCAGCAGTTCCATGGCCTCCCGAGGCGTGAAATTGCCGATCGAGGAGCCGGGAAAGAACACCACCGGGTGAGCATCGCCTTCAAGCGTTGGCAGGCTGAACGGCGCAGTGAAATCGGCGCACAGGGCATGAACAGACAGCCACGGATAGTCATTGGCCAGGCGCTGGGTGCTTTCGAGCAGGAAATCACGTGAGATATCCACACCCACATAGTGGTGCGGGCGCAGGGCATCCAGCAGCAGGCGGATCTTGTGGGATGCGCCGCTGCCCAGCTCGATCAGGTCAATGTCCCGGCCGACACAGTCTGCGATGGCCGCCACCGAGCGCTCAAGAATGGCTTCTTCGGTGCGGGTCGGGTAGTACTCCGGCTGCTGGCAGATCCGGTCGAACAGCTCGGAGCCACGGTGATCATAAAAATGCTTGGGCGAGATCCAGCGCGGTGAATCGGTCAGCCCGAGGGTGAGCGCTTCCAGCAGGCTCTGCTCCTCCATGGGCTCTGCCAGTTGATCGTGAAACCATACCCGGTGACGGTTACTCGGAGACGAAAACGCAGAAGAGAGTGCCTGTGACATGACGGCCGTTCCTTTTTTCAAAAGCGCCAGAGCTCAGGGGTTCCGGATCGGGCCGCGCCCTGGGGGGCGGCCCGTACAGGGTCAGACATCGCGCGCCAGGCGGATGCCGGAAAAGGCCCAGCGCGCCTGAGGCGGGAAGAAGTTGCGATAGCTGGCCCGAATATGGTTTCCCGGCGTGGCACAACAGCCGCCACGCAGCACCATCTGGCCGGACATGAACTTGCCGTTGTATTCGCCAAGGCTGCCTTCCAGCGGCGTAAAGCCCGGGTAGGGCAGAAAGGCGCTGCCGGTCCACTCCCAGACATCGCCGTACAGCTGCTGTGGGGCCTGGTTTTTGTCCTGGCCCTGCCGGCGTGAGGGCGCCTGCGGCTGCAGCAGTTCGTCTTCGACAAAGTGACCGGCCAGCGGCTGGTCCACCGCGGCGGTTTCCCATTCGGCCTCGGTGGGCAGGCGAGCGCCAGCCCAGCGTGCATAGGCATCGGCCTCATAGAAGCTGACATGACAGACCGGTGCATTGAGATCGACCGGCACCAGCCCGCCCAGGCTCATGGTGTGCCAGCGCCCGTCGACCTTCTCCCAGTATTCGGGGGCCTGCCAGCCGGTCTGATGCATCAGGTGCCAGCCATCCGACAGCCACAGCTCGGTGCGCGTATAGCCGCCATCCTCGATAAATTTGAGGAACTCGGCATTGGTGACCGGACGGTCGGCCAGTTCGAACTCGGCCACGTACTGACGGTGGCGCGGCGTTTCGCTGTCAAAGACAAAGCCTTCGCCGTCGTGATCAAAGGCGGGTTCGGTGGGATAGTCCACCCCGATCTGGCGCACCCCGGCCGCATAGCGGTGCCAGCGCGGCGCATCGGGCAATGCGGCCTGGTCGGCATGGGCCAGCAGTTGCTGTCGAATGTCGTTGCGATAAATCGGATGCAGCGGATTGCAGGAGAGGATGTGCTTGATGTCCATCACCAGCAGCTCCTGATGCTGCTGCTCGTGATGCAGGCCAATCTCGAGGCGGTCGATGATCTCGTCGAGATGCTCGGGTGGTGGCGCGCTCAGAAGCCTTTCCATCTCGCGGTCGATATGGGCCCGAAACTGATAGACCTGAGCCACCGTCGGTCGCGAAATGGTGCCGCGCAGGTGGCGCGGAAACGGCTTGCCGTGGGTTTCGTAATAGGAGTTGAACAGAAAGTCATACGCCGGGTCCGGCGTTTGATAGTCCTTGAGCCAAGGCGCGAGGATAAAGGCTTCAAAGAACCAGCTGACATGGGCCAGATGCCATTTGGGCGGGCTGACATCCGCCATGCTCTGGACCATGTAGTCCTCGGTTTCGAGCGGGGCGCACAGCTTTTCACTGGCACGACGCACGTGCTGGAAGCGGCGCAGCCATTCGCGGATGTGAGCGCCGTCGGCGTTTTCAAGCGGCGCGCGGGTCGTCTGGGTCATGACGTGTCCTCACGATGGGATCGCATCAAACATTGACGCATCAAGCATTGACGCATCAAACCTTGAACAGGGGGCGGCCGGGTACTGACATCGAGTACTTGGCCGCACGTCTTCTTAGCGTAGCAATGCCTTCCCCGGGTGCCCGACTCCCTGAGGGAAAATTTGTCACGGTGGGTAAGGCGGTGCGACGTCCGGTGCGCGTCTCGCGGTGCTAGACTGCGCCTTTCTCCCGCTGTCCTGCCGGTATTTGAGCGCTCATGTCCTACACCCCACGTCTGTCCGTTTCCCTTGTGTGGCTGCTGGCCTTTGGTCTGGCCGCCCTCAATCTGCGTGCGCCGATCGTGGTCATCGGCCCGGTGCTGGAGCCGATCATGGGCGCTTTGAACATCGGTGCCGGGGCGGCCAGTCTGCTTACCACTGGCATGATCCTCTGCTTTGGGCTGCTCTCGCCGTTTGCACCCAGGCTTTCGGCCCGGCTGGGGCTTGATCGCGCCATTGCGGTGGCGCTGGTGGCGGTCGCGCTGGGCAGCGTGCTGCGCGGCGTCGAGCTTTTCCCGGTCATGCTGGTCGGGACCCTCATTGCCGGGCTTGGCATCGCCTTTGGCAACGTCTTCATGCCGAGTCTGGTCAAGCGTGATCGCGCCGACCGGCTGGGGCAGACCATGGGGCTTTATACGGTGGTGATGGGCATTGGCGCCACGCTGGCGGCGGGCACGGCGGTACCACTGTTACAGGCCAGCGGCCACTGGTCGACACCGATTCGGCTGTGGGCCGGGTTTGCGATAGTGGCGGCGCTTTGCTGGCTTTGGCTGGCCTTTCGACGGCCAGTGACGCCGCAGGCGGGCGGGCCGGTGCGCATGACGGCGCTGTTCAAAAGTCCGGTGGCCTGGATGTTGACCATTTTTATGGGCATGCAGTCGCTTGGCTTTTACACCCTGCAAACCTGGATGCCGTCCGTGGCCATCAGCGCCGGCGTCTCCAGCACGATGGCCGGCAACATGGTGTCGCTGCTCAATCTGGTGAGCATCCCGGCCAGCTACGTGATCGCCCGCATTGCCGCACGCATGCACCACCACAGCCTGCTGGTGCTGGGCATGTGTCTTTTGATCGCCACGGGGCTTTCGGGAATTTTACTGGCGCCAACGCTCTCCCCGGCGCTGTGGGCCATATTGCTCGGTGCCGGGCAGGGGGGCTGTTTCAGCTTCGCGCTGACGATGATCGTTTTGCGCACGCACAAGGCGCAGCACGCCGCGATGCTCTCCGGCATGTCGCAGAGCGTGGGCTATCTGCTTGCCGCCAGCGGGCCGCTCCTGTTCGGGGCACTCAAGGGCGCGACCGGCGGATGGGAGGTGTCGATGGGATTGTTGCTGGTGCTGCTCGGCGTTCAGACCGTGGCCGGCCTCATGGTCGGCCGACCCCGGCTGGTAGCCCTGCGCGAGGGGAGCTAGCGCAGGCGACAGGCAGACGCGGCGGCCTGTCGTGCTGGCACAGGGAGGACGCGCGACCAAAGACCAGGCGCCAACGCACGAGTAATTGATCACGATCAAGGCAGGGCGGTCGGTGCTGATCCATGCTGGTCGTCTCCGATGGTGCCTCCCGGCGCTGTCAATGCCACTGGAGGATGCGCCATGTTTACCTCACTGCTCGTACCCGTGGATGGTTCGGTTCACGCCCTCAAGGCGCTGAGCATCGCAGCACAGCTGGCCTCACCGGACGCCACCCTGCATCTTTTACATGTGCGTGAGCTGCTGCCGCACCTGCACTACGGCAGTCTGCTCAGCCTTCAGGAGGCCATTGAGGCCTCGTCTCCGGAAACCGCAGAGACAGAGATCAGCGAGATCCTCGAGCGCGCGCAGGCCCATCTGCGCGAACGCTTTGACGGGCGCATCGAAACCCACGGGCGCCACGGCGACCCGGCGCGCGTCATTGCCTACGAGGCCGAGGCACTCGAGGTCGAGGTGATTGTCATCGGCAGCCGCGGGCTGAGCGACTGGAGCGGCATGATCACCGGCAGCGTGTCCCACAAGGTCAGCCATATCGCCACCTGTATGGTCATCAGCGTGCATGATGACCCGCCCGCACTCGCCGAACCCGACGACAGCAACCCCTATCAGGGGCTGTAGTCGTAGACGGTTGATCAGAACGTGGATGGCTGGTCAGGTCTCAGGCGGCTGATCAAAGCGCAGACGATCAGGGTTCAGGCGTCTGACGCAAGCCCCAGCTGCGCCAGACAGGCTGACAGCGACCGCTCGCTGCGCTGCTCATACAGGGCGAACTCGTCTTCCACGGTGGCGCCAAGCGCGGCTTCAAAATCAGCGCGGCTGTCAGTGGCGGCGTAGTGCTGCGGACCATTATCACCCAGGTTGGAGCGAAAGATGCCGGCGGCGCTGACCGGTAGAAAATCCTCATAGGTGATGGGCCGTGCCCGAACTACCCCCTGCTCGATCAGCGCCTCGAGCCGCGCGTCACGCTCGCGAGGCAGCGCTTCTGCGTTGGTCACGCTTGCCCCGTCCGTGACCTGATACTCAAACCAGGCCAGCCCTTCACGGCGCAGCGTCGTCTCGTCATCGGGAAAGTCATGAAAGGCCTCACGCAGCGCCCGCTGCTGAGCTTCTCCTTCCAGACCGTGGGTCACCTCGCGGGAAGCGGCCAGCAGCTCGTCATACCGCTTTCGCCCACGCCGGGTCAGCGCGGCGCCGCGCTGTTCGATTTCACCAAAGCGCGCCGTGTGGGTGCCACGTTCTCCGCCACGCTCGCCGCCATTCTCGGAGGGAAACAGAATCGGCTCTTCCAGTGCCTTGAAGCTGGTCTGGCGCAGCAGGATCGGGCAACGGCGACGCGGCGGGCCTTCAATGGTGGCCTTGGGCGTGATGCCCCAGTCGGGCATGGCCTGCTGGGTGGCGTCGATGTCCAGCGTGCGCGGGGTGAGGTGGTTGATGTGCGGGCCGCGAAAACACACCACATCGGCGATCAGTCGGTGGGCCTGATGAAAGGCGTGGTAGGTCTCGGCATCGACCGTGGCATGGCTGTGCCAGCGAAAGGTCTCCAGTGCCTCGATGACAAAGGCCGTGGCGTCCTCATCGTTCAGGCCGCCTTCACTGTCGACCCGGTCCAGCAGGGTCATCAGGCGATCGGTAAAGATCTGCCGACGCTCGAGAATGTTGGCGGCGCGCTCGCGCAGGGCCTCATCCTCGATCAGTTCCAGACGCAGCAGCGAGGTAAACACCCGAAACGGATTGCGGGCCAGCGCCTCGTCATCCACCGGGCGAAAGGCGGTGGCGTGCACCGGCATGCCAGCCGGCGCCAGATCGTAATAGCCCACCGGCGACATGCCCATCACCGCAAACACCCGGCGCATGGTGTGAAGCTCTGCCGGCGTGCCCAGGCGAATTGCACCGTGGCGCTCGATCTCGATGCGGGCCATTTCGCTGCCGCCCCGGTCAGCCAGCGCCGCGTCACCGCGGGCGTCCTGATAAAGCGTCTGGGCGTTGATGTCGGCGACCAGCTTCAACAGCGTGCCGTACTGAGGCACCTCGGTGCGGTACATGTCGGACATGGCGCTGGAAAAACGGGTGCGAATATCATCAAAACTGACGTGCCGGGCCATGAGGGTGCTCCGTGACGGCAATGAACGTGTGCTTGATTTAACGCCTGTCGATGGCCGGGGTTCAAGCGTCGTGATGGCGCGTTGACCATCCTTTGGTGCACCGCGGGCACCAACGTCAGTGCACAAGCGACCCAAGATGCGCGATCAGCTGGCCGTGATGGAGCACGCTGGCGGCCAGGCCGAGCCCCACCAGCGCAATGATCAGCGCCGTGGCCCGCATGGCCCAGGTGGCCGTCAGCGTGACCGGGGTATCGCTGGTCATGGCACGTGTGACCGTCATGCGCAGGCGCCACCCCGCCCAGGCATACAGGGCGCCGGTCGTTGCCAACAGTACAACGCCGGCCCAGGCAAGCATCGGCTCGTGATGGACTATCCCGCCGCGCAGCAGCACCGCTGACAAAAGCAGCGCCACAAAGGCGGTGCGCGACCAGGCCAGCGCCGTGCGCTCGGGCTGCAGGCCGGGGTCACGCTGTGTGGCCGGGTCAGGCTCGCTCACGTGCTAGCCCCACACCAGCAGCAGGCCCAGTACCACGGCCACCGCCGTGACAAACAGCGCCAGAATCAACAAAAGCCGCGTATAGGGCAGGGCGGCATCGCTTCGCATGGCGCGCTCGTTGCCGGCCCAGCGGCGATAGGCCGCCAACGAGAGCAATGCGCCGCCCAGTGAGAGCATGACCGCCACCGCTTCGCGCGCCCAGGGCGTGGCGACATCCGGCGCAAACTGATAGATGCCCACGGCACCGGCCATGAACGCCAGTGCGGTGCGAATCCAGGCCAGGAAGGTACGTTCATTGGCCAGCGAGAAGCGATAGTCCGGATGATGGCCGAGGCGCTGCCAGCGTGGTCGGAAGGCGCGTGGGCGGCGAGGGTCTGGAGGCGGTGTGGTCATGGTCGAGACTGCGTGATCGGTGGCGTAAAATAAGGGCATGACGCGTCCCGAATGCTGACAGGGCCGCGGAGCGCCTCACACGATAACGATTCATGGTAGCAGGAGACCGACATGACCCTACTGACAAGAAGCTGCGCCTTGGGCGCGCTGGTGCTACTGGGCGGCTATCTTTTCGGCGCCCTGCTGCAGCATGACTGGGCCTTTATGCACTGGCCGCTGCCGGTACGGCTGACGGTCATCGTGTTTGCACTTGCCGTCGTCGCGGTATGGCTGCTGGTGCATCTGTTCGTGCGCGATCAGGATTGAGAGGAATACCCCACCATGATGACCAGTGCCCCTGCCAGCGCCAGCCCGCCACCGAGATAGTCGCTCATCTGCAGCGGCTGACCATCCACCAGGCGCAGCCAGCCCATCGCGGTGATGAGATACACACCGGCGTAAGCCGCGTAGATCCGCCCGCTGGCGGCCGGATGCAATGTCAAAAGCCAGGCAAACAGCGCCAGTGACGCCGCCGCCGGCACCAGCCACCAGACGCTTTTCGCCAGCACCCACCAGCGATAGACCAGATAGCAGCCGACGATCTCGGCCAGCGCCGTAAGGACAAAGAGCAAAGTGGCGATCACAGGGGGCATGAGGCGCTCAAGCAGTGAAGGAGTCGCTACTCTGCCACAGGGACTGGGCAAGGCAAAAAGTGCTGGCTAGAATGATTCCCGGGTTCGCCGGTATAGCTCAGCTGGCAGAGCAACGCATTCGTAATGCGTAGGTCGGTGGTTCGAGTCCACTTACCGGCACCCGCAGAATTTCAAAGGCCCGGCGCAGATGCGCCGGGCTTTTTTTATGGGTAAGAAATGAGCACCTCAAAAGTACCAAAGCAATTTAATTCGACGTTTGGCGAAGCAACCCTGAGGTTGTCGTAACTTTTTGTAATTTCTGGTATCATGATCTGCTAATGAAAGCGATCGGATGCACGGCATGAAAAAAATAACCTTTCTTTACTGCGATGCTCGCGGTAATACATCTACTCGTCATGTGAGTGATTTCAAGTACGATCAGCGGTTTTTGAAAGGTATCTGTTCTGCAAGTAACAGTTTTAGAACCTTCCGGCGTGATCGAATTCTTGAAGTGATTGAAACCTCAGAGCTTCTGCAGACTGCAATTCCTCCAAAACTTCCAGAGATTTCCAGTATCTCCCTTAAGTCCGAGCTTGCCCTTGAAATCATGTTTACCGGGTTTCCCAAAACACAGCGTGCATCTCTTGAGGAAATATGCTCAAAAGCTGGTATGAAGCTTCGTAAAACAGTTTCTAAAAATCTCTCTTTTATCTGTGCCGGGCCTAATGCCGGACCCACCAAGATGAGTGCGGCGCAAGCACAAGGAGTAGCTGTTCTGGATGAGGCTGATTTGGTTAGATTGCTGGAAACAGGAGAGATTTCTGAGTAGAGATTTTGATCTTCTTTGATTATAGGTGTTTTGTAATTATTTTCGATTGGATAAAGCTATGAATGAAGAATGGAAAGGGCATAAGGAATATAGGATTTTTTTAAGCATATGTTTGATGGCTTCGGCTTTCTTGCTTTTAATTGGTTTGGCCGGTTATTACTTTATAAAAGAAGTAGTGGCGGTTTCTATACTGCTTGTAATTTCAGTCATTCCATTTGTTTTAATCACGTGCGCAATACTCGTTTCACCCAATAAGACACGCTCGATAGGGGTTAAAAGTGTTTTTTTTGGTTTCGCAATATTGATAGTGATGCTGATTGTTTTTTCACTGTTTTTCTATGATGCCTTGCCGATAGAAAACAAAGATAAGCTAAATAATTTGCATATTTTTATGACAGTGGGTTCAGCAGGTATGTTAGGTGGTCTTATGAAAGCATTTCTAGAAGAATCTATCGTTAATGAAGATGGCCCCGACATGTGGAAGGTGGCACGCTCTGTGCTTATAGCTTTTTTTGTTTCCATAGTTTTATTCTTTTTGTTGAGGGCTGGAATAATTAATCAAACGCGAGTAGATACCTTTAATGTCTGGGGGGTTGCAGGAGTATCGTCAGTAACAGGTTTTTTCTCCGAAAAAATAATAGAAAGGTTTAAAAAGTTGTTTCATGAGGTCTTGGGTGAGAGAGTAGATGATAAGGAGTGAATCAGGTACATTTTTCTGAATCGCTATTGAATGTTTTTAAGAGTTATAGGGTTAAATATCTATGTGAGCCAGTTACAGCGTAGCTTCACTTGGAGTGTTAAGAAACTGTCAATAAATTTGTGTTTATTTTAAACTATGGCGTATTGACAAAATTTAAATTAAAAGTGAAAAAATTATGATGAGGTTGATAAAAGAGCCGGGACTGTGGGTTATTTATGTTTTGGTTTTGTTTTTTGCTTTCGCTGTAGCTCAAGACCCAGTTGAATTTGTTCTTTCAGTGCAAAAAATGGAGATTGATGGGTTGCTGCTATTAACTGGCGCTGTTATCGGTTTCTCAAGAAGGCAAAGATGGGATAGTTATTTTTACATGTTAGGCGCTTTATGGCCAGCATATGGGATAGCTATCTCGTTGATGGTTTTAAAGTCTGTAGACGTTCCTAGCGAAGGTTTTGCCAATAAGTTTTTCATTTTTTATTTAGGACTTTCTTTGTTTTTTACGTTCTTTACTGTAATGGTGGCTTTTTGTGGTTATCAATCTTTAAGTAAAGAATCTTCAGTTGTTAAAAGTCCCGCATCGAAAATCGCTGAAGTAAAAAACGCGAATATTTCCTCTGATCTGGCTCGCGACTTACGGCTTTCACGATCGCGTACTCGCCGCTCTAGAGTGAAACCTTGACCGCGAAAGTATAGTAATTGATTGAATAGTTCTGTCAGTTGAATGCTGATGCCTGAGAGATAAGCAGGAACCTATGTCAAACAATATTGGCTCGATGGGCATGATTAAAGGCATGGCGTTGCCACCTAATTAACCTACATCCATATGTATTCTTCACCCAGCTACTATGCAGACAGCTGCTATGTAGCTGCAGTTTCGCACATGCGATCTACGCGATGACGTTTAGCGGCCTCGCTTTAACGTGTAATCGACTCACATGTGCTCGCGATCGTAAATCGAAAAGCAACATATGCAGGCAAAAGGCCGCTAATCCACTCCGACAATAGGCTCTGCTTCAGCCCCTGCCATACATCTCCATACTTCTCGTGTACCCACCCTTACACGACGCCATTAATTCCCCCACCACACGCCTCTGATGCACCTTGAGACTGGTTTCCCTGTCCCGGTAGTGCGCGTTGGCCAGCCAGTTGAAGCTGCCGACGATGGCATATCTATTATCCACAACCAGACACTTCTCATGCGTGGGGCGCTGCACAATGGTCAGCCGGCCCTTGCGGCTGTGATCCCCGGTCTCCTTCAGACGCTTCAGCGCCTTGATGGCCGTATCCGACAGCCGGTGCTGCCCGTCCCGGTCACTCGCGCCGTAGGCAATATGAACGTTGACGCCGCGCTCGAGCGCACTCTCCAGCAGCCCACAAAACTGATCGTTGATGACCCTGTCGGACAGCCAGCCGGAGACAATCATCAGCTCCTTTTTGGCAGTCTTGAGCGCGTGGGTCCGCTCGGCGTCATGATCACGCTCCTGTACCAGGTGGTTTTTGGTTGTGGTTCTTCTGGTGCGGTAGGGCGCCTCTTTGCCTGTTTTAGAGGCGTTGCCAGCATGTCCTTTCTGCTTCAGAAAACACCAGGTGCCATACCAGCTCGCCCAGGCGGTGAAGATTTGTATGGCGATATAGCCGGGCCATTGGAGTGTTGCGAGAGACCACAGCGTCCAGACGAGTGCGGCGACAATCCCCAGCTTGCGATGGATTCGGGTCAGGCAGAGCACCGAGACAAAAATCACCAGCTGATAATGCAAAAACGTCATCGGATAATGCCCAGCAAAATCAGCATTTTACCGATCAATGCTGGCGCGGGCCATGCCTGATGATATGTCACATGACATCGTCCTCGGCCTTGCTACGGATAGGTGATGGCTACACTCCTGTCATGTGGCAGCGAGGCGTGTTGTTCACCTGACGCTGGAAGGTCGCCACGCTTCTCTCTTTGGCCTGTCTCCGACCTGTGGCCGCTTCCAGCCATCCTTCCCTTCAACGTCTGCGAGGATCGCTCATGCGCGTGGCGTATCGAATGCCCATGCCCACCATGGTGCCCAGAGGCGAGCAGGATCTGGCCTATAATCCGGGCGCTGAGTGCTGGCAGCAGTTTTTTGCCCCGCATTCGCATCTCACCTTTCTGGCAGAGGTCGTTCAGGATGATGACGCGATTGATCCGTGGCAGGAGGGGGACTGGCTGGAAGACTGGCTGGACCCGCACATGACCGAGCGGGAGACGATTCGCCAGCTGATCAAGCCGGTGCCGGCCAGAATGATCACGCATTGGGCGGTGTCGAAGGATGCCAACCGGGTCGGTAACGATCATGCCGAGCTGGTCGAGCCGATCAACCCTGCCTGAACACGGGCTGATGCTGCGCCATGACCGTAATGTTGCGCATGGCCCAGCTTTCGACCTCGAGCCATGCCCGCTCGGTCCTGTCACTCTGCGGCATGGGCTCCATCCAGATACGCTCATCGTTCCATTCAATCGCGCCGTGCCAGCCGCGGTTGTCCGGCCGGCGCACCAGTAGGATTGCAGCCGTGGCGGCGCCATAGGTCAGTGCCTGCTTGTGCGTCTCGAAGGGGCGGTAGGCGGTGGTCATTGCAGCCTCACGGTGGGCAGCTCGTCCCAGCGGGTCGACCAGCGCTTCGAGCGGTGGTTGCTGCGAAGCTGCCACGCGGCGTTTTGGCGCTGTACGCCGACGGTGACCGTGCCCCGCCCGTACTGGCCGTTGAGCTGATCCAGCGCCGACATCAGACGCTCGCTTTTCTCTCTGTCAGCGGTGGGCTGTGGGGGCTGGAACACGTCGAGCTGCTGACCGGTTGCTTCGATCAGATCCATCAGCTGAACGCCGCACTTTTGATAGCGAATGCCGCGGTCCTTCCAGAGACGCTGCAGGGCGCGCTGGGCGGCGCGCACGATCTCGAAGGTGTTGTCGGTGGGTCGCGGCAGCGCCAGCGTGATGCTGTCGTGGTCCTGCGGCAGATGCAGCATGTGCCTGTTGGTCCTGACCGTGACCCGCAGCGCGCAGGCCAGGCTGCGCTGACGTCGCAGCTTCTCGGCCCCGCGGGCGGCGTGGGCGCGTACGGCTTCTGCGACCTCATGGCGGTCAGCGGTCATCTGCCCGAACGAGCGGCTGGTCATGATCATCTGCTTGCTGTCGTGCGCGTCGTTCATGTCGATGCAGCGGGTGCCGGCCAGCTCCCGCGCGGTGCGCTCGACGACCACGGAAAAGCGCCGGCGTATCCATTTTGGGTTGGCACGAGCGAGATCCAGCGCGGTGTGAATGCCCATCTCATACAGTCGGGTGGTGACTCGCCCGCCAATCCCCCAGACCTCGCTGACCGGCGTGCGCTCAAGCAGGGCGAGGGTATCCGGGCTGTTGGCTGACTCGATAACAAACACACCCTGTGTGGCCGTATGTTTTTTAGCGTGGCGATTGGCCAGTTTGGCCAATGTGCGGGTAGGTGCTGCGCCCACCGAAACCGGAATGCCAGTCCACTTGTAGACGACCCCACACAGCTTCTGGCAGTGGTCGGGCAGGGCAGCGCGGTCAAAGCCTTCAAAACTTAGCCAGCTCTCGTCGATCGAGTAGGGTTCAAGGTGGGGCGTGAACTCGCGCAGAGTGGCCATTACCCGCGCGCTCATGTCGCCATACAGCTCATAGTTGCTGGAGCAGAGTACCAGCCCGCGTTCAAACGCTTCGCGCGGAAGGTGATGCATCGGCGTACCCATGGCAATGCCGAGATCCTTCACTTCCTGGGAGCGGGCGATCACGCAGCCATCATTGTTGGACAGTACCGCCAGAGGCAGGCCGTGCAGCCAGGGCCGAAACACCCGCTCACAGCTGGCATAGAAGTTGTTGCAATCGACCAGCGCGATCAGGCCTTTCATCGCCGCATCCGCCGCAGAATATCGGTGACCACACCCCAGATCTGATACTGCGCGTCGCGGAGGGGAATGGGCGTGTAGTGCGGGTTGGCGGAGTGCAGCGCCGGCGGGCAGCCCCGGCAGCGCAGCTCCTTGATGATCATCTCGCCATCCACCAGCGCGATGACGATATCGCCGTGGTCGGCATCGATCGAGCGGTCCACCAGCAGCCGGTCACCGGCATAAATCCCCGAGCCATCCGGGCACTGCATCGAATCGCCATCGGCCGTGAACATGAACGTCGAGGTCGGCCGCGGGATCAGCTGTTCGTTGAGATCGATACGCCGGCCGTCATAATCCTGCGCCGGAGAGGGAAAACCGGTGATCCCACCGCGAGCGTGGTAGAGGGCCCAGGGGATGCTGCGCCGCGGCGGGTCGATCGCCAGCGGCTGTATACGGGTGACATGAAGCATGCCGGTTGCCTGCATTGGTGAAAGTTGAAGTGCTGTATATGTATACAGCATAACGAGCGGGCGGTTCTATCGCGAAAGTGGCGTTATTCGACCAAACGATGAGTCGGAGTAGTCCCGCTGGCAGGCGGCAACGTATGGATGCCCGTCACGGCTACACTGCATGTATGGGCGGATACGTCCTGCGAGGCGGCCTGATGAATGCCACCTCCCGCCATACTTTCCTTTCCATGTCAGTGAGGAGCCATCATGCGCGTGGCGTATCGAATCCCCATGCCCACCATGCTGCCCAGAGGTGAGCAGGACCTGGCGTATAACCCGGGGGCTGAGCGCTGGCAGCAGTTTTTTGCCCCGCATTCGCACACGACCTTTCTGGCAGAGGTCGTTCAGGATGATGACGCGATTGATCCATGGCGGGAGGGGGACTGGTTGGTCGTCGATCAGTCGCTGTCGCTGCGTGACGGCGTGCTGGTGGTGGTGAATGTCGATGAGGCACTGTACGTCTATCGCTATGCCCATCTTATCAATGTGCCCGTGCTGGAAGGCCTTAATGGGCAGCTGTGGACGGGGGATCTGACCAACGTGGAGATGGTAGGGGTGGTGTCGCATCAGGTGCGGTCCATGGTTTGAGCGCTGGAGGCATTGGTCCAGCACTCATGGCCGCTCACTTGCGCTCGCGGCCAGTCTGATAACAGCGCCAAAACGCTGATTACTGCGCAGGCATCACCCGCAGCACCCGCCCTTCGGGGTTATCGGTGAGCAGATAAATGGCGCCTTCCGGGCCGGTGCGTACATCCCGAATGCGCTCGTCGAGTTCGGCGAAGAGTCCTTCCACGTCTTCGGCCTGAGTCGTGTCTTCCGAGAGGGTGACGCGGCGCACTTCGTGATCCACCAGTGATCCGATCAGCAGATCGCCCTGCCACTGCGGAAACAGCGTGCCGTCATAGCGGGTCATGCCGGAAGGGGCGATGGAAGGCGTCCATTCCAGCAGCGGCGGCTGCGTACCGGGGTATTCTTCAAAAGGCGTGACGCGGGCGCCGGTGTAATCCAGCCCGGCGGTGGCGATCGGCCAGCCATAGTTGCCGCCCTGGACAATGAGGTTGATCTCGTCGCCGCCCTTCGGACCGTGTTCGTGGGTGATGATGCGGCCCTCACCATCCACCACCAGCCCCTGCACGTTGCGGTGGCCGTAGCTCAGAATTTCGGGCCGGGCGTTGTCATTATCCACAAGGGGGTTATCCGCCGGGGCGCTGCCATCCGGGTTCAGGCGCACGATCGAGCCGATATGGCTGGCGGTATTCTGGGCCTGTTCGCGGTAATCAAAACCATCGCCCAGCGTGAGAATCAGCGTGCCATCTGCCAGCCACGCCAGGCGCCCGCCAAAGTGGGCGTTGCCCTGCTTGGCCGGCTGTGCCCGAAAAATCTCCTCGACCTGCTCAAGCCCTGTCTCACCAATGCGTGCTCTGGACAGGCAGGCGTGATTGGCAGCCTGCGTGCCGCAGGCATAGGCGAGAAACAGCGTGCGGTCCTGCTCAAAATCCGGTGACAGCAGCACGTCAAAAAGCCCTGACTGACCGGAGGCAAACACCGCCGGCACGCCCGCAAGCGAGGCGGTCAGCGTCTCGCCCTCGGCGCTCAACAGCCGCAGCCGACCGGGACGCTCAGTGACCAGCATGCGTCCGTCAGGTAGAAAGGCCAGCGACCAGGGATGTTCCAGCCCTTCGGCGACGGTCTCGATTTGATATTCACGGGCGACTTCCTGCTGCGCCAGCGCGTCCGGGGCAGACGTTATGCCGGCGGCGCCAATCATGAAAAGGGCCATTGTGGCGCTCGAGGCTGTCCGGGCCGAATGACGGCCGGTGCGGTTCAGCCATGCCAGCACCGCACCGGCGACCCCGGCCGTCAGAACCATCGCGGCCATGCCGGCGGCGCTGCGTGTGGCTGCAATCAGGGTCGGCATGGGGGCAAAATAATCGACCAGATGAAAGCTCATCCACAGGGCTGCCATGGCCGAAAGCGTGCAGAGGGCAAGACGGTGCCGGCCGTCACAATAGCGTCGCGAGATCCACAGCGCGATGATCTGTGACGCCACGAAGCCGACCGAGAACAGGGCGGCATAGACGGGCGAGAAGGTAGCCAGATCACCCAGCGTGGTCGCAAGGCGTTGGCCCATCGAGATATCCACACCCATTTGCTGCAGCGCGGCCAGATTCAACTGAGTCTGGACAATACTGCCCAGCAACGTGCCGACAAGCACGGCAATGGCGAAGTGAACCACGGTGGTGAACCAGACAGGCCGCTTTCGCATGGTATGCCCCTTGAGCCGAGAGTGGTGACAGAAGCAAGCGCACTGCCCTTGATGGCTCCAAGCGTACTCTGCGTTCCTCGGCTCGGGTTTAAGGCCGTGGATGAAGTCAAAGGGCTGACCCGGTCGCGATCTGATATTTTTTGCCCCTCATGAAGGGTGTGCTAAACAACGGCGGGCAGGCGCAATGAACATCAATGTGGTCGGCACCAGCGGTGCTGGCAAAAGCACGCTGGCGCGAAAGCTGAGTAAAGTACTGTCGCTGCCTCATATCGAGATGGATGCGCTTCTCTGGTTGCCGGACTGGCAGGAGAAATCCGATGCGCAGTTTCTGGCCGAGCTTGAAAACGCACTGACTGCCTCACCCGGCTGGGTTCTGGATGGCAACTTTGATCGCACGCGCGGCGTTAAGTGGCGTGATGTAGAAATGGTGGTCTGGGTCGATATGGGGTTCTGGCGCACCATTTGTCAGGCTGTCGCTCGCGCTGTCCGTCGCGCCTGGACGCAGCAGGAGCTCTGGCCCGGGACAGGTAACCGGGAGAGCTTCAAAAAAACCTTTTTCAGCCGTGACTCCATTCTGCTCTGGACACTAAAGGCCTGGCCGCGCAATCGCAGGCGCTATGTGGCGGCCATGACCGATCCGCAGTACCAGCACATTCGATTTGTGCGTCTGTGCAATCCCGGTGAAATCGAAAGCTTTGTTCAGGCAATAAATCGCTGGATCGAATAATAAAGTTGACGTGCCGCAGGCGCAGGTGCGGCGATATTGGACGCTTTTCGAGATGCCTGAAAACGACGGTGCCTACCTAAAAGACACTTGAGACAGTATATCGACGATCTTTAAGGCGTAACGCCCTTCGGGATCAAGGTCAGGATCGAATACGGTCACTGTCATTCCGAAACAGCGTGGATCAGGAGCGAACTGGTTCAGGATACAGGTGAGCGCTTCCGAGGGGATGCCCGGTGAGCCTGGAGAATCCACGGCAGGCATAACGGTCTGATCAAGAACATCTACATCAAGGTGTATCCAGAAGCCTTTATCAGGTAGCTGTATGAGCGTCTGATTAATGCGGTCAATAACACCCGCAGCGCCCAGTCGATTGGCCTCAAACACATCGATTCGTGTGATATCAGTGTCGTTGACATCGGGCCAGGCAAAGTCGATATCGCGGTTTTCACGCTCACCAAGCTGGATAACGTTGCGGTCTTCGATCAGAGGGCCGGAAACGTCAGGCCATTCAGTGCCCAGAGGCTCCCCACGACCCGTTGCCAGAGCAAGATCCATGCCTGCCGTTGCGCCGAGAGTCTGTTCGGAATCGTAGTTGCCGGGGTGTCGAAAATCGCTATGCCCATCAATATGTAGCAATGACAGTCGACCCATGCGACGAACACCTGCAAGTGCGCCGAGTAGAACAGAGCAGTCTCCGCCTATCACCAGAGCAAACTCGCCATGCTGACGGCACTGATAAACCAGATCGGCCAGCGCAATATTGAAGTTCCGCATTGCGTGACCATTCAGCAATCGGGTGCCTGGCTGGGGCACTGCAGAATATTCAGGTCGGAGAAGTTCAATGACATTGGGTGAGCCGAGCGCTTCGAGCAGGCCTGCTTTCATAAGCGCTGATGGAGCACGCCATGTCCCGGGTTCATGCTCAGAGCGCAGCGGGCTCAGGCCAAGATTGGAGGGGGCTAGAATGACTTTCATGGAGTGATTTTTATCCTTGTTGAACACTGTATCGACATCATGACGACTTTGGCACCTTCCCTGCATCCTGATGATGCATGCCCTGATCTATACAAAATATAGGCCCACTCTAAAAGATAAAGCGTTGCCCACTTTCCCTACGATATTTGTCAGAAATCACCCCTTGTCTGTAACCCCGTGTCGCGTCTGGTGTTTGTGCGTCATACGGACATCGGGTTGCGACATTTGTTGTTTTGATAACGACGCTTTCAACTATTGGAGGGCGATACAGTGTCCGTAAAACCGTGTATACGTATCTATAAGCGACAAATTAAGAGGCGACTGTTATAGCCGGAATGATGCATGCTATGTGTCATGGCAACCGGGCTTTCAACAGATCGCAAACGAGTCTGCCAAAACAATGATAAAAGCAGGATATAGTTGAGGAGGCATGACGACATGTTACCTGACCACAAGGCCGGCCCCGTTCCGGGCGCCAGCGGCATCTCCACGCCGCAAACCATCGGTTTTTTACTACTTGATAACTTTACGCTGATTTCGCTGGCCTCGGTGATTGAACCGCTGCGCATGGCCAATCAGCTGGCTGGCCGCGAGCTGTATCGCTGGTACACGCTGACCCATGACGGGGCGCCGGTACGGGCCAGTGACGGTTTACAGGTAACGCCCGATGTCTCGATCACCGTGCCCTTGTCGCTCGACTGGGTCGTGGTGTGCGGTGGCGTGGCGCCACAGCATAGTGTCACCCGTGAACATGCCCACTGGCTGCAGGCCCAGTCGCGTCAGCTGCGTCGGCTGGGCGCCATCTGTACGGGCAGCTGGGCACTGGCCAAGGCGGGGCTTCTGGATCACTACGAGGCCAGTATTCACTGGGAGTGTCTGGCCTCGATGCAGGAAGCCTTCCCCAACGTGACACTGACCACGCGTCTGTTCTCGATCGACCGCGACCGGTTCACGGCTTCCGGCGGAACGGCGCCGATGGACATGATGCTCAACCTGATCGCGCATGATCACGGCCATGAGCTGTCCGCCGGTATCTCCGAGATGTTCATCTGCGAGCGGGTGCGCAACGAGCAGGATCACCAGCGTGTGCCGCTCAAGCATGTGCTGGGCACCACGCAGCCGAAGCTTCTTGAAATCGTGGCGCTGATGGAGTCCAACCTCGAAGAGCCGATCGAGCTGGACACGCTGGCACGCTACGTCAACGTGTCTCGACGTCAGCTGGAGCGATTGTTCCAGCGCTATCTGCACTGCTCGCCGTCGCGTTACTACCTCAAGCTGCGTCTGGTGCGGGCGCGTCAGCTGCTCAAGCAGACATCGCTGTCGATCATCGAGGTGGCCTCAGTGTGTGGCTTCGTGTCGACGCCGCACTTCTCGAAGTGCTACCGCGAATACTTCGGCGTGCCGCCCAGAGGCGAGCGCTCGGGCAGCAATGTCTGGTATGGCCGCAATGCCAGCGCGGCCACGGCCCTGCAGCAGGGCAAGATCGTGGCGGTCGAGCCGGCCTCCACCGAGCCCATGTCGAGTGCAATGATGTCGCTGGTCTACGCCCAGGGCGAGCCGACGTTTGCCAGCGTACCTTTAACGCGCTGACGGCCGCCGGCATGACGCGCAATTAACGCCCTCAAGGGAGCTGCCTCGACCGGAGCTCCCTTTTGGTTTGTTTGAAAGCGGGTCTGGCAGAAGATTATGGCACTCGCGATACGACGTCTGTTTGGCCGGGAATAATGGGTGTTGCCATGCAGGTAGTGGACAATTTTTCTGGTTTCATGCCGTCAGGCCACAAGATCAACGATGGCTCAACAATGGATAACCACACATGACGCTTAGAACAGCCATCATCGGCACTGGCAAGGTGGGGCATCTTCACGCCAGGGCGTTACAGACGCTTGGCCTATCCGATTTTGTGGCGGCATGTGGACGGCGTTTGGGGAGTGCGCAGACATTTGCTGAAAACTACGCGATCGCGGCCTATACCGATATTGCCACGATGATCCTGGAGCAGCGTGTCGACGTTGTCTGCATCTGCACGCCTCATCCAACCCACCGGGACGTGGCGCTTCAAGCGATCGCCGCCGGCGCACATGTGATTATCGAAAAACCATTGGCGATGAGTGTTGCCGAGTGCGATGACATTCTCGATGCGGCCACGGCGGCGAATCGGCAGGTAGGCACCATCGTCCAGCGACGCTACTACGCGCCGTGTCAGCGGATCGCCGAGGCGATCAAGTCGGGCAAGATCGGCATTCCGGTGCTGGGTTCCGCCACGCTGCTGGGCTGGCGCGACCAAAAATACTATGACTCGGATGCCTGGCGTGGGACATGGGAAGGCGAGGGCGGCGGTGTGCTCGTGAACCAGGCGCCTCATCAGCTTGACCTGCTTCTCTGGTACATGGGCGAAGCCACCGAGGTCTACGGCGTGTGGCGCAATTTCAATCACGACTATATCGAAGTCGACGATACGGCGGTTGCCACCGTCAAGTTTTCAAGCGGTGGCATCGCTTCCATCCTGGTGTCGAACAGCCAGAACCCGGCGCTGTATGGAAAAGTGCACATCCACGGGAGCAATGGTGCATCGGTCGGTGTGCAGACGGATGGCGGCGGCATGTTTATCGCCGGCATGTCCTCGATTACGCAGGCCCCTTACAATGATCTCTGGACCGTGCCGGGTGAGGAAGAGATCACCACCCGCGTGCGCCAGCAAGACGAGGAAACGTTTTTCAACGTTGATCCGGTGGATCACTTCCACGCGCTTCAGATCGGTAGGTTCCTTGAGTCCGTTGCCCATGGAACCGCGGTCGATATTGATGGAGAGGCGGGCCGAAACACCGTCGCGCTCATTGAAGCGATCTACGAAAGTAGTCGAACGGGGCTTCCCGTTCCCCTTTCACCGCGGCGCTCTGGCGAATTCAACAAATAGGCCGGCGTCGTGTCGTTGCTCGCACCCTTTTCGGCACGCCGAGCTGATCCAGCAGCGCTATTCATTCGTCTTTCATCCCCTCATTTCAATCTTTTCGGTTCCTGTCGCTTCAGTCTGTTCTGGTAATGCCGCCGGCAGTAACTCTGGTCGCTACCCTTGTTTCTACCGGTGTTTTCACGAGTGCTGGCCGGCTCGATCTCGCCACATCGGAAGCAACCGTTTCGGTCCATGACGCTTTTGGAATTTTCCCCGTCGTTTCCAGGCGTCGGATGAAGCCGGGGCAGGGATATGCTCCATGCATTAGTCAACATCTGGAGCCTGACCATGACCCCTGCCGAACTGCATGACGACGCCATCGTGATTGATGGCCTGATCATCGCCAAATGGAACCGGGAACTGCTTGAAGACATGCGCCGCGGTGGTTTGACCGCCGCCAACTGCACCGTCTCGGTCTGGGAAGGGTTCAAGGCAACGGTCGACAACATCGTGGCCTCCAAGAAGCTGATGGACGAGTGCAGCGACCTGGTACGCCCGGTGCGTACCACGGCCGACATCACCCGCGCCAAGGAAGAAGGCAAGACCGGCATCATCTTCGGTTTCCAGAACGCGCACGCCTTTGAAGACCAGATCGGCTACGTCGAGATCTTCAAGGAGCTGGGCGTGGGCATTGTGCAGATGTGCTACAACACCCAGAACCTGGTCGGTACCGGCTGCTACGAGCGTGACGGTGGCCTGTCGGGCTTCGGGCGTGAAATCGTTGCCGAAATGAACCGCGTCGGGATGCTTTGTGACCTTTCCCACGTGGGTGCCAAAACTTCCGAGGAAGTCATCCTCGAATCCAAAAAGCCGGTGTGCTACTCCCATTGCCTGCCCTCCGGGCTCAAGGAGCATCCGCGCAACAAGTCCGATGAAGAGCTCAAGTTCATCGCCGATCACGGCGGCTTTGTCGGCGTCACCATGTTCACCCCGTTTCTCAAAAAGGGCGTCGATTCGACCATCGACGACTACTGCGAAGCGATCGAGTACATCATGAATATCGTGGGTGAGGACGCCATTGGTATCGGCACCGACTTCACTCAGGGGCATGATCAGAACTTCTTCGAATGGCTGACCCACGACAAGGGCTATGCCCGCCGTCTGACCAGCTTTGGCAAGATCATCAACCCCGAGGGCATTCGTACCGTCGGCGAATTCCCCAACCTGACAGAAGCGCTTTTGAAGCGCGGCCTGAGTGAATCTCAGGTCAGAAAGATCATGGGCGAGAACTGGGTCAGAACCCTGAAGGACGTCTGGGGCGAATAACCCCCGACCGGGGCCGGGGCGGTGCCTGAACCGCCGCCTCCGGCCTTTTTCCTGCCGCCCCTTCAGGGCCGAACCGGCCCTTGAATAACGACAAGTTTGAGGAAGACGACCGTGACGAAACAAGCGCCCGAACTCCCGATTGAAGTCGACAGCGAAACCGGTATCTGGACAACCGATGCCCTGCCGATGCTGTACGTACCGCGCCATTTCTTTATCAACAACCACATGGCCATTGAAGAGGCCCTGGGTGCCGAGAAATATGCGGAGATCCTCTATCACGCCGGCTACAAGAGCGCCTGGCACTGGTGCGAGAAGGAAGCCGAGCTTCATGGTCTGGAAGGCGTCGACGTTTTCGAGCACTACATGAAGCGTCTGTCCCAGCGCGGCTGGGGGCTTTTCATCACTGAAGAGATCGATCTGGAAGCCGGTACGGCTCGCGTGCGTCTTGAGCACAGCGCCTTCGTCTATCAGATGGGCAAGGTGGACAGGAAACTCGAATACATGTTCACCGGGTGGTTTGCCGGCGCCATGGACCAGATTCTGAGCGCCCGTGGCAGTGATCTGCGCACCGTTGCCGTACAGACCCAGAGTGGCGCCCAGCAGGGCCACGACCACGGTCTGTTTGTTGTCACGCCCGCGTAACCGAGGATCAATGACATGGCATTCGAGGCACTGTTCAAGCCGATCCAGATCGGCAAGCATACTATCCGTAACCGCGTGGTCAGCACGGCGCATGCCGAGGTGTACGCCACCGACGGCGGCATGACCACCGACCGCTACGTCAAATACTACGAAGAGAAGGCCAAGGGCGGCTGCGGCCTGTGCATCTGTGGCGGCTCGTCGATCGTGTCCATCGACAGCCCCCAAGGCTGGTGGAGCTCGGTCAACCTGTCGACCGATCGCATCATTCCGCACTTCCAGAACCTGGCGGACGCCGTGCACAAGCATGGCGGCAAGATCATGATCCAGATCACCCACATGGGCCGTCGCTCACGCTGGGATGGTTACGACTGGTCAACGCTGGTGTCGCCGTCGGGTATCCGCGAGCCGGTACACCGTTCGACCTGCAAGACGATCGAAGTCGAAGAAATCCACCGCATCATTTATGACTTCACCCAGGCGGCACGCCGGGCGAAGGAAGGCGGCCTTGATGGTGTTGAGCTGTCGGCCGTGCACCAGCACCTGATCGACCAGTTCTGGAGTCCGCGCGTCAACAAGCGTACCGATGAATGGGGCGGCAGCTTTGAAAACCGCATGCGCTTTGGCATGGAAGTGCTCAAGGCCGTGCGCGCCGAGGTCGGTGACGACTTCGTGGTCGGCATGCGTATCACCGGGGACGAGTTCCATCCGGACGGTCTTGATCACGAGGAAATGAAGCGGATCGCGGCCTATTACGACGCCACCGGCATGGTCGATTATTTCGGCGTGGTGGGTTCGGGTTGTGATACCCACAACACCCTGGCCAACGTTATTCCCAACATGTCCTATCCGCCGGAGCCGTTTTTGCACCTGGCCTCGGGCATCAAGGAAGTGGTCAGCGTTCCGGTCATTCACGCCCAGAACATCAAGGACCCCAACCAGGCCCAGCGTATTCTGGAAGGTGGTTACGTGGATCTGGTCGGCATGACGCGTGCCCACATTGCCGACCCGCACATCATTGCCAAGATCAAGAACAACCAGGTTGATCAGATCAAGCAGTGCGTGGGCGCCAACTATTGCATCGACCGTCAGTATCAGGGCCTTGACGTGCTGTGTATCCAGAACGCGGCAACGTCGCGTGAATACATGGGTCTGCCGCACATCATCGAGAAAACCGAAGGGCCCAGGCGCAAGGTTGTCATCGTGGGCGGTGGCCCGGCCGGGATGGAAGCTGCGCGTGTCTGCGCCGAGCGCGGTCATGATGTGACCCTGTTTGAAGCCAAGGATCAGATCGGTGGTCAGATCACCATCGCCTCCAAGGCCCCGCAGCGTGACCAGATCGCTGGTATCACGCGCTGGTATCAGCTGGAGCTGACGCGTCTGGAAGTGGATCAGCGCCTGGGCACGAAAGCCGATGAGGCGGCCATTGCCGACCTGCGCCCGGACGTCGTGATTCTGGCGACCGGCGGGCAGCCGTTCCTCTCGCAGGTGCCGGACTGGGGCTTTGACGAGGACAAGAGCAAGAGTCTGGTCGTCAGCACCTGGGACATCCTTGATGGCTCCGTGGAGCCCGGCAAGAACGTGCTGGTCTTTGACACCATCTGTGAGTTTTCAGGGGTGTCGGCGGCCGACTATCTGGCTGACAAGGGCTCGCGTGTCGAGATCGTCACCGACGATATCAAGCCCGGTGCTGCCGTGGGCGGTACCACGTTCCCGACGTACTACCGCAGCCTCTACGAGAAGGAGGTCATCATGACCTCGGATCTCGCGCTGCATAAGGTCTATCGCGAAGGCGAGTCTCTGGTGGCGGTGCTTGAAAACGAGTACACCGGTGCCATGGAAGAGCGCGTGGTGGATCAGGTCGTGGTCGAGAACGGCGTACGCCCGGATGAGGCGCTCTACTACACCCTCAAGGAGCGTTCGCGCAACAAGGGTCAGACCGATATCGAAGCACTCTATGCGATCAAGCCGCAGCCCTGCCTGAGTGAAAGTGGTGACGGCTTCGTGCTGTTCCGCCTGGGGGATTGCACCGCGCCACGCAACACGCATGCTGCCATCTATGATGCGCTGCGGTTGTGCAAGGACTTCTGATCACAATAACGCTGTAAGCGCAGCGTCATGGGCCCAGAGGCCCGTGACGTTTCGTCCTTACGGCGTCTCCGAGAGGAGAGACGCCATGCTCGATATCCTTTTGCCGATACTGATTTTCTCTGCACTCCTGCTGACCGTCATTGGGGCCGTACGGCGCTTTCGCCTCTGGCGTCAGGGTCGTTCAGCGCCCGTTGACTGGGTCGGTGGCCTGCTCAAGATGCCGCGTCGCTATCTGGTGGATCTTCACCACATCGTCGACCGCGACAAGTACATTTCAAAGACGCACGTGGCCACGGCCGGCGGTTTCGTGCTGGCGGCACTTTTGGCCATCATCGTGCATGGCTTCGGTCTGCACAGCCGTATTCTCGGCTGGGCACTGCTGGCCGCCACGGCCTGCATGTTTACCGGTGCCCTGTTCGTCGCCAAGCGCCGTGTTGACCCACCGTCGAGGCTCTCCAAAGGGCCGTGGATGCGTCTGCCCAAGAGTCTGCTGGCCTTTGCTGCCAGCTTCTTTATTGTCACCCTGCCGGTGGCCGGCATTCTTCCGGCGGACTTCGGCGGCTGGATTCTGGCCGCGATTCTGGCGGTAGGCGTGGCCTGGGGCGTGTCCGAGATGTTTCTGGGCATGACCTGGGGTGGGCCCGTCAAGCACGCCTTTGCCGGTGCGTTGCATCTGGCCTGGCATCGTCGGCCCGAGCGTTTCACTACGCCGCACAACGCCAGCGCTGCGCGCTCCAGTGGTCTCAAGGCGCTGGATCTGGAAAATCCCAAATCAACGCTGGGCGTTGAAAAGCCCGCCGACTTTACCTGGAACCAGCTGCTGGGCTTTGATGCCTGCGTGCAGTGCGGTCGCTGTGAAGCCATGTGCCCGGCCTTTGCCGCCGGTCAGCCGCTCAACCCCAAAAAGCTGATTCAGGACATGGTCATCGGCATGCGCGGTGGCACCGATGCCAACTACTACGGCTCACCGTATCCGGGCAAGCCGGTTGGCGAGCATGGCGGCAGCCCGAACGGGCCGATCGTGCCCCGTGAAGGTCGCGCACTGGTGGATGCCGAGACGCTATGGTCGTGCACCACCTGTCGCGCCTGCGTCGAAGAGTGCCCGATGATGATCGAGCACGTCGATGCCATCGTCGACATGCGCCGTTTCCTGACGCTTGAACACGGCAATACGCCCAACAAGGGCGCCGAGGTGCTGGATAACCTGATCGCGACCGACAACCCCGGCGGCTTTGATCCCGACTCTCGTCTGCACTGGGCGGCCGATCTCAACCTGCCGCTGATGGCGGACAAGGGCGAGGCCGACGTACTGCTGTGGCTGGGCGATGGCGTCTTTGACATGCGCAACCAGCGTACGCTGCGTTCGCTGATCAAGGTGCTGCGCGCTGCCGAGGTCGATTTTGCCGTGCTCGGCAACGAGGAGCGCGACAGCGGTGATGTGGCCCGTCGTCTGGGTGATGAAGCGACCTTCCAGACCCTGGCCCGTCGCAATATCAGGGCCATGAGTCAGTATCGTTTCTCGCGCATCGTCACCTGTGACCCGCACAGCTTCCACGTGCTCAAAAACGAGTACGGTGAACTGGGCACGGCTGACATGCCGTCCGACTATGAGGTGTATCACCACAGCACATTTATTAATGAGCTGGTCAAGGGCGGCAGTCTCACCTTCAAGGCCTGGAAGGGCGGCAGCGTGACCTATCACGATCCGTGCTATCTCGGTCGCTACAACGGTGAGTACGAAGCGCCGCGTGATGTGCTCAGGGCGCTGGGCATCGAGGTCAAGGAAATGGCGCGTTCCGGTTATCGCTCGCGTTGCTGCGGCGGTGGCGGTGGTGCGCCGATCACCGATATTCCCGGCAAGCAGCGTATTCCCGATATGCGCATGGGCGACGTGCGTGAAACCGGTGCCGATACTGTCGCGGTAGGCTGTCCGCAGTGTACGGCCATGCTGGAAGGCGTGGTGGAACCGCGCGCTGACATCAAGGATATCGCTGAGCTGGTGGCCGATGCGCTGGTGATCGATGCCTCCGCCGGGAAGGGCGCCTCCAACAGGGAAGCGTCGCAGACACAGCGTAATGTCGAGGAGGTAACGCCATGAGCGAGCTTGTTCGCCGCGACCCGCGCAAGGAATGGATCGCCCGTAACCGCCTGCACCCGCAGCACCTTGAAATCCTGGCCGAGATCGGCGGCAACGCCGTCTCGACCGAATGGATGGGACCCAACGGCCTGATGCGGCGCAATCTGCATGCGGTGGGCTTTATGGGGCCCAACGGCATTCGCCGTATCGACCGCAGCGGTGCGTCACACGCCGCGCATACCAATGCGCGCAGTTCCCAGAGTCAGGATGCACGTCGCAGCGTCAGCATCAGTGATCCGGCCTTCATGATCGCCGTGGTGCCCGATATGGCCGGTGGCCGCCTGTCGCCGCATGATCGCGATCTGCTGGGCATGGCGCGTCAGCTCGCTGACGCCAACCCGGATCAGCCCGGTGCCGTGCTGGCCATCGTGTTTGGTGAGCACAAGGAATCTGCATTCGATGAGGCTGGTGTCGATCGTTTGCTGTCTCTGGAAGGCGAGCAGTTTGATGGCTACACCCCGGAAAACCGCATTGCCGCGCTGCAGGGTGTGGATCGCGATGTCTCACCGCGCCACTGGCTGCTGCCCGACTCCAATCAGGGCGGCGGCGAGCTGGGTCGACGCCTGAGCGTTCGGCTGGGTGAGCGTGCCGCCACACAGGTCTGGCAGGTTGAAGCCGATAGCGACAGCGCTACCGGCTGGCGCTGTACGACCCGCGGTGCTGCCGGCTCGACCGATGTCGTCCGTGCTCTGCCTCGCGTGGTCATTGCCCTGGCCGAGTGCGCTGATCCGGTCAGCGAGACACGTCATGCAGCCGAAATCATCGAGCTTTCCCAGGAACTGCCCAATGTACTCGGTCGTATCGAGGATATTGGCGAAGTCGCCGTCGATCCTGCCAGCGTGTCGCTGGCCGAGGCCGAGTTCATCCTCTCGGCCGGCAACGGCGTCAAGGACTGGGACAACTACCATCACGCCGCTGAAGTGCTGGGGGCGACCAAGGGTGCCTCACGCGTGGCGGTCGATGATGGTCACATGCCACGCGACCGTCAGGTGGGCGCGACAGGCACCTGGGTGTCGGCGCGCGTCTATGTGGCCGTAGGGATTTCCGGGGCCATTCAGCACCTGCAGGGCATTCAGACCTGCGAGAAGGTTGTGGCCATCAACCTTGATGAAGGCTGTGACATGGTCAAACGCGCCGATCTGGCCGTGATTGGAGATGCCAACGCCATACTGGCGGCGCTGGTCAAGCGCGTGGAGCAATATCGCGCCGAGCAGGAGGAGAACCGCGATGCCGCTTAACGCCGAATCCCCAGGTGCTTCCGGACTCAACGTGGCCGTGCTGGTCTCGATCGGTCGTCACCCGCTGACCGCGCGCACACGTCGTGCCGATCAGGATGCCCGCGCCGTGGAAATGGCGCTCAGCCTGAAGGGCGCCTCGGTCAATCTAATGCACGCCGGCCAGCACGACAGTGACAACGAAGAGGCCATTCGTGGCTATCTTGGCATGGGGGTCGAAGAGATTCGCCTGCTCGAACAGATGCCGCAGGCCGATGTGGTGCCCGTGCTGACCGATGCCCTGCGTGCCAGCGCGCCACAGCTGGTGCTGACCGGCACGCGCGCCGAGACCGGCGAAGGCTCCGGCATTTTGCCCTATCTGCTGGCCGAAGCGCTGGGCTGGCCGGTCATCAATGGTCTGGCCGCGGTTGAAAAGGTGGAAAAGGGGGTGGCCACGGTGCTTCAGGCCCTGCCTCGCGGCAAGCGTCGCCGCCTGCGCGTTCGCCTGCCGGCCATCGCCACGGTGGACGCCAGTGCACCGGCCGCGCGTCAGAGCGCCTTCGGTCCGGCCCGTCGCGGTGAACTCGATGTCCAACCGCATGCCAGCGAAGCTGATCCGTCCCTGAGTCAGTGGCAGATTCAGCCGGCACGCAAGCGTCCCAAGCGTCTCAAGATCGTCAAGTCGTCCTCGGCGCGTGACCGCTTCAAGGCCGCCGCCGCCAAGTCCGATGGGGGAGGTGGTCAGACCCTGACCGATGTCACCCCGGAGCAGGGGGCCGAGGCGATTTTCAAACTACTCAGGGAAGAGGGCGTGCTGCGCTGATCATCGGTGTCTGTCTGCTTCTGGCCGTCAGACAGTAGGGTCGCGAGCATGAGTGAAAAAGAAAGGGATTAAAACGCAGGCTTGTGCCCCGTCATTATGGCGGGGCGTTTTACGTTGTGAGGTATGCCGGTGTTTTGTTTGAAAGCACTGTCAAAAGCCGCCTGGGGTCTGAAGGCCAGTGTTGAAAGCCGCCCCCTTTGGTCGGCCCCGAAAGACCGATCAAAGGGGCGCTGGTTAACAGCAGGCCGGTGGAATTTTATGGGCGCTCAGGAACGAGCCGGCTGCATGTCCGGGGCCTTGTGGCCTCTTTTGCGCACCACCCAATAGCCTGCGCTGCCGGCGGCCAGCAACATCGCGCCGCAGCCGGCTGCCAGTAGATAGCCCCCCGTGATGGCCTGTCCAGGCACGTCGAACTGCTCGGCCAGCGCATCCAGTGTTGTGGCGTACTGAAACCACAGGAAAATGCCGATGGCCGCGCCGGCCAGCATGGTGCATAGCGCCACCACGCGCGTGCCTGAAATCCAGGCGGCACTGACATCACGGTCATGTTCATGCAAAAAGGCGCGATAGGCTTTTTGAGGCGCCGTCACTCGGGTCAGCTTCGAGGCCACCACGATGGCAACCAGAGCGGCCACCGTGCTGAGCACGACCGGGTGCAGATACACCGGCAGCGAGATCCACTGCGCCTGATCCATCAGTGACAGGGCGATATTGCTGACAAAGCCGACCGTCAGACCCCAGCCGGCCCCTGCCGCGGTAATTCTGCGACTCCAGATGCTCATCAGGGCGACCGGTCCCCAGGACGAGGCAAAGAGCGTGGCGGCAAACCAGACCACGGCCATGATGGCCGGTGACTGAAACAGCGCAATGATCAGCGAGACCAGCCCGGCGCCCAGAATCGACAGGCGGCTGGCCCGCATGGCAGCCTTTTCGCTGCGGTTGGGCGGCAGGATATCGTTGGAAATGCTGAAGCCGATGATTGACAGAAACGTGGAGCACGACGACAGCCCGGCGGCAAAGACGCCGGTGAGGATCACCACGCCCAGCCAGGTCGGCAAAATATTGAGCGAGGCCCAGACCATGGCCCGCTCGCCATCGAGCTGGCTGTCATACAGGTTAATGGCGGCACCGGTCATCATCATCAGGGCATAGAACACGGCCAGCGCCACGGCGGTCAGCATTGCCGAGCGCATGACGACATGCTCGTTGCGCGCCATCAGGTAGCGGCTTGACTGCCATGGGCTTGCCGCCAGTACGGCCGCCCAGACCAGACCCAGGGTAATGCCCCAGGTCAGCGCCTCGCCCGGCGTCGAGAAGGTGGCGTCACTGCCTTTTAGTACCCCATGCCACAGGGCGATATCAGGCTTGTCGGTCTGGCTTAAAAGCCCTTCGATCACCCCGTGCCAGCCGCCCAGATCCTGCAGGATATAGATCGAGCCGCCGAGTGCTGCCAGCGAGAAGATCACGAACATGATGGTGTCGGTCACCATCACGCCCGGGGAGCCGGAATAGAGAATGAAACCGGTATAGGTCAGCCAGACCAGCACCAGCCCGGTCCAGTAGGGCATGCCGGTCAGTTCGGAAAACATGATGCCGGCGCCCTGCATGACCCCGACCAGATAGGCCCCCAGTCCGATCACGGTGGTCAGCCCGGCGATCATCTGCACGCGTCTGGAGTCAAAGCGCTTGCCGAAAAACTCCGGCACCGTTCTGGCCTCGCTGCGTCGCAGATAACGGCCAAAGGCCAGTGCGCCCAGCAGACATCCCGAGGTGCTGATGGCAGCAAAGATCAGCATCACGAAGGGATAGCCGTCGTAGGCAAAGCCGGTCTCGCCGAGAAAGGCGCTGGTACTCAGGTAGCTGGCCACCAGCGTGCCCAGAATGAAAAAGGTCGGGGCGTTGCGCCCGGCCACCAGATAGTCATCGAGATGTTTGACGCGCCGCCCGGCCAGATGGCCGATCAGAAAATAGCCGACAAGGCTGCACAAAATGGCGATGGTGTAGACCATGAAAGGGCTCCGCTTTATGAGTCTTTTATTACTTGTCCCGAGAGCATGTCGCGAGCGGCCCCGGGGCTCATGCTCGCCAGCGTCACGGGCCATGACATTTGCGACATGAGAGATCAAAAAAAGGCCGCCCCGAAGGACGGCCCTGCGCACTGTCGAATGTTTTGGATGCGCTGTCTTAAAGCGGCTGGGCCGCTCGGGTTGATGTCTTTGGTCCATACAGCTCACGATGCAGGCCCATATAGAGGCTGGCGCACATCAACAGAAGTACCACGGTGAAGGGCAGGCCGGTTGCAACGGCCCCTGCCTGGAGCGCGCTCATGGCTGTAGTACCACCGCCATAGAGCAGCACGCCGGCAATGGAGCCCTGCATGGTGGCCCAGAAAACACGCTGGCCGCGCGGCGTATCGGTCTTGCCCCCGGCGGTGATGTTGTCGATGACCAGCGAGCCCGAGTCCGAGGAGGTGATGAAAAAGACCAGCACCAGCACAATGGCCAGAAATGAGGTCACACCGGACAGGGGCAGCTGCTCGAGCATGTGGAACATGGCCAGCGACACGTCATCGATACCCCCGGCCAGCTTGCCAATATTGTTGGTGACCTGATAAAGCGCCAGACCGCCAAACGTGCTCATCCATACCAGGGTCACCAGGGTCGGAATGACCAGCACGGCGATCAAAAATTCACGGACCGTACGGCCCTTTGAGACGCGTGCGATAAACATGCCGACAAACGGCGACCAGGAAATCCACCACGCCCAGTAAAAGATCGTCCAGCCGTGATACCAGGTCGCGTCGTCGCGGCCAATCCAGTTTGATAGCGGCAGAATATTGGTCACGTAAGCCATGGCCGTGGTGCCGATACCGGCCAGCACGGTCATGGTGGGGGCAACGGCAATGACAAACACCAGCAGCAGGGCCGCAATGAACATGTTGATGTTGGAAAAGAGCTTCACCCCACCATCAATGCCGCGCCATACAGAAATCAATGTCAGCACACTGACGACGATGATAATGGCCAGCTGCGTCCCCAGTGTGTTGGGCACATTAAAGAGATAGGCCAGACCGCCTGCCGCCTGTGAGGCACCAAAGCCCAGTGAGGTGGCAAGACCAAAGACCGTGGCCAGAACGGCCAGAATATCGATGATATGACCGGCCCAGCCGCGGGTATATTTACCGAGGATGGGATAAAAGGCTGAACGAAGCGTCAGCGGCAATCCGCGGTTATAGGCAAAAAAGGCCAGCGATAATCCCACGACGGCGTAAATGGCCCAGGGGTGCAGTCCCCAGTGAAACATGGTCGCGCCCATGGCGGCGCTGGCGCCTTCCGGAGTGCGTGCCGGCGCGTTAAGCGGTGTTCCATACCAGTCCGTGTAGTAGGCCACAGGCTCGGCCACACTCCAGAACATGAGCCCGATCCCCATACCCGCAGCAAAGAGCATGGCAAACCAGGACATGCGGGAATATTCAGGTTTCGCAGTGGGGCCGCCCAGTCGAATGCGACCCACCGGCAGCGCGATCAATACCAGACAGAAAATGACGAAAACGTTGCCGGAAATCATGAACAACCAGTCGAAATGTTCGATCGACCAGCTCTTGGCCAGGCCCAGCTGCGCGTTGGCCATGTCAGGATAAATCAGGGCATAGATCAGAAAGGCGAGAATGGCGGCGGCAGAAAGCGGAAAGACAGGAAGGTGAAAATCCATCCCCATCATCTGCTTGTTGTCCTGGCCCGACGTCAGTAATGAATCATGGTCATCCATACGCGGTCCTCTTTGTTGTTATACAAAAATTTGTTGTACAACCAGCCCCCTTTCAGGCTGTCATGCATTCTTGGTCTCCGCCCAGGAATCCATTTATTTAAAAGCGACGCCAACATGCCCATTGCCGCTCGGCCGAGCGCGCCATTCGTCTATTGCCTTTAATATCGATGGTCAGCAGTAGACCAAAGGGCAACAACAAGAGGGCGTGAAGATGATGATTGTCGATCTGATTGATGGCGATGATTTTCGAATGCGGCTGGTGGCACTTGGCGTCCACATTCCTGAAGGTGCAGGGCCTGATACCTGCGCGCGCATGGCGCTTTGCAAGCATCGGGGAGAGGGCGTTGAGGGGCTGAAGGAGCTGGTGGACGAGCTGGTAAGACGCTCGGATATTCTGCTGCCATCGGTGCGACAGGCCATTGATCACTATCTGCTTCCGGCGCTGAATTGATAGAAACTAAATTAAACGAAATAAAAAAGGGACTGGCCCACGAATCGTAGCCAGTCCCTTTAATGTTTTACTGCTCTTTTAAACGTCTGAATTGATCAGCTTTCGGCTCAGCCCTTGGCCAGATGCAGGGCCGGCGTGTCATGACCCAGATGGGTGAGCATGCGCTCGCCGTACCAGTTGACGAAGTCGATGACGCCGAACTCGTAGGTTTCGGAGTACGGGCCGGGCTGGTACGCCCTTGAGTTGATGCCGCGCTGGTTCTCTTCGGCCAGTTGACGGTCCTGGTCGTTGGTGGCATCCCAGACGTGACGCAGGCGCTCGGGATCGTAATCCACGCCTTCCACGGCGTCCTTGTGCACCAGCCACTTGGTGGTGACCATGGTCAGCTGCGGACCGAGCGGCAATACACGGAAGACCACGGCGTGATCGCCCATGAAATGGTTCCACGAGTTGGGCAGGTGCAGGATGCGCAGTGAACCCATGTCAGGGCTGGTCAGACGGCCCATGAGCTTGTTGCAGCCCGGCTTGCCGTCCATGGTCATGGAGACCACGTTGTCCAGCAGCGGGGTGCGGGTCAGACGATTGCGTTTGCCGAAACGCTTGAGCTGCCAGGGCACCTGCTCGTTGTTCCAGTCGGCCTGCTTGCGAGTGACCAGGTCCTTGTACTTGTCCGTCGCACGCGGGTCTTCGGTGTCGTCGAACTCGATCAGCGAGTTGAGCAGTTCCGGGTGCGCGCCGTTGCAGTGATAACACTCGCGGTTGTTTTCGATGACCAGCTTCCAGTTTGCCTGTTCAACGATGGAGGTTTGCGTGGCCACCTTGACGTTGTCCATGTCATATGGCTCGAGGTAGTGCTCGAGCGTGACCAGAAAGTCATCAATGGCGGGTGCTTCTTCACTCAGATTGATGAAGATAAAGCCACCGGCGTTGCGAACGTTGATCGGCTTGAGGCCGAACTCGTTGAGGTCGAAGTTGGTGCCCATGTCGCTGCCGGCAAACAGCAGACGGCCATCGAGCTCATAGGTCCACTGGTGGTAGGGGCAGACCAGTTTGGCGACCTTGCCCTTTTCCTTGGTACAAAGCCTTGAGCCGCGGTGGCGACAGACGTTGTGAAAGGCATGGATCACGCCTTCGGCGCCGCGAACGATGACAACCGGGTTGTCGCCGATCTCCAGCGTCATGAAATTGCCCTTGGCGGGAATTTCACAGGTCATGCCGGCAAAGAGCCATTCCTTCTCAAACACTTCCTGCATGTCGAGCGCGAAAAACCGGGCATCGTTGTAAAACGGCTGAGGCAGGGAGTAGGTAGGGTTACGGTTCTGAAGCAGGTCGGCCGCGGCCTGACGGGCCTGATTCAGAGCGTCATCCGGTCCATATGAAGCTGTCATGTCCATACCAAATATCCTTTTCATTGCCGCTTTTGGGAAGAAGGCGACAATACGGTTGAGCGGATGTTATTTATTGTGTGAGACCTGGCATTCACGCACGGAAAACTGATCCATCTTGATTGATGGCGATTGTGGTATAAGGCCATGGATTTCGGTTGTCTACCCGCGACATGAAAGAGTGTCACGACGACCTGATTGGTCGAAGAAAGACAGAAAATGGGGGTGAAAGGCATGCGCGTGTCGCAGAGAGACAAGCCTGGTGCGAGAGGCGTCACCAGAATGCCAGACTGAAAGGGTGTCGGACCGTATCGTCAATACGGATCGGCGAGCGAATAGCTGTGGCACTGCCAGGCAGAGAATATCATGACAATGAACTACTTCAATCCGGTTACAACTCAGACCTGGACCAACGGCCGCCATGAGGTTCGCTGCGTCAAGATCATTCAGGAAACTCCTGATGTGCGCACCTTCTGCTTTATGGCAGAACAGCCCGTGTTGTTCTTTTTCAAGCCTGGCCAGTTCGTCACGCTTGAACTGGACATCGACGGCGAGCAGGTCATGCGCTCGTATACGATCTCCAGTTCGCCTTCCATCCCCTACAGTTTCTCGATTACCGTCAAGCAGGTGCCGGGCGGCAAGGTCTCCAACTGGCTGCACGCCAACATGAGCGTCGGCGACAAGATTGCCGTCCACGGTCCGGTCGGTAACTTCAACTCGATCGATTTTCCGGCCGACAAGGTCCTGCTGTTGTCCGGTGGTGTCGGTGTGACGCCGCTGATGTCGATGACGCGCTGGTTTTTTGACACCAATGCCAATGTGGACGTCGAGTTCATCCATAGTGCCCGCGCACCGCGCGATGTGATCTATCACCGCGAACTCGTGCACATGTTCTCGCGCATCCCCGAGTTCAAGCTGCACATCGTCTGTGAAAAGAAAGAGGACATCGGCGAGGCATGGGCCGGCTATCGTGGCTTTTTGACCCAGCCCATGCTGGAGCTCATGGCCCCTGACTTTCTTGAGCGCGAGATATTCTGCTGTGGACCCGTGCCCTACATGAACGCGATCAAGAATATTCTGCGCGCGAACAACTTCGACATGGATCACTACCATGAAGAGCTGTTCGGTGCGACGCCTGCCGATGTCAAGGAAGAGGCGCTCGAGATGGCCGAGATGGCCGAAGAGGCGGCCGAAAATATCGTCGAGGCCGATCTGGTCACCGTCGAGTTTGCAGGCTCCGGCAAGAGCGTTCAGGTTCAGGTGGGCGAGACAGTCCACAGTGCGGCAGCCCAGCTGGGTCTGCATATTCCCAAGGCCTGCGGTATGGGCATCTGCGGCACCTGTCGGGTCGAGCTCAAGTCAGGCGAAGTCGATATGGACCACAATGGCGGGATCACCGACGAGGACGTCGAAGAGGGTTATATCCTGTCGTGCTGCAGCCGCGTCAAGGGCGACTTGGTGGTGGACTTCTAACCCCCGGTGCTTCAGATGTCCGGCGGTTACAGGTGGCCATCACGAACGGGGAGGGCACGGGTGGCGATGAAACATGGTCGCCCGTGTCGAGTCATCATCCTGATGCCTGTCTCTGAAACCATCCTGGTTCCTGCTTCTGAAAACGGCCATTAAAAAAACGCTCATGACCCTGTGGTCATGAGCGTTTTTTGTCATGCCTTCACTGCCTTTAAAAGCAGTGCATGGCATCAGGCTCGATCAGGCAGCGCCGAGCATGCCGTGCGGGTCGAGGACAAACTTGCTGGCCATGCCTGCATCAAACTGCTCGTAGCCCTGCGGGGCGTCTTCCAGCGAGATGACCTGTGCGTTGACGATCTCGGCAATGTTGAGACGACCGTGCAGGATGGCCTGCATCAGCTGGCGGTTGTACTGAACCACCGGTGTCTGGCCGGTATGGAAGGAGTGACCCTTCGCCCAGCCCAGGCCAAAGCGCAGGCTCAGGCTGCCGGTCTGTGCGGCTTTCTCGGTCGCACCCGGATCTTCGGTCACGTATAGCCCCGGAATGCCGATGGAGCCGCCTTCACGAGTCACTTCCATCATCTGGTTGAGCACGACGGCAGGCTGCTCCTTGCCACCATGGCCGACAGCCTCGAAACCAACGGCATCGATGGCGCTGTCAACGCTGGGCTCGCCGACGACGGCAGCAATCATTTCGCCGAGACGGTCGTGCTTGTTCAGGTCGATCGGCTCAAAGCCCATCTTGCGGGCGTGTTCCAGACGCTGCTGGTTGAAGTCACCGATCATGACCACGGCGGCACCCAGAAGACGTGCGGAAGCGGCAGCAGCCAGACCAACCGGGCCTGCGCCAGCCACGTAAACCGTTGATCCTGCGCCAACGCCTGCTTTCAGTGCGCCGTGGAAGCCGGTCGGCAGAATGTCGCTGAGCATGGTCAGGTCGCGAATCTGATTCATCGCCTGATCACGATCCGGGAACTTGAGCAGGTTGAAATCGGCATACGGCACCATGACGTAGCGCGCCTGACCGCCAACCCAGCCACCCATGTCGACGTAGCCATAGGCACCGCCGGCACGATCATCATTGACGTGCAGGCACAGGCCGGTGTGGCCTTCCTTGCAGGTACGGCAACGGCCGCAGGCCACGTTAAAGGGCACGGATACAATGTCGCCGATATTGAGAAATTCGACGTCACTGCCCTTCTCGATGACTTCACCGGTGATCTCGTGACCCAGCACCATGCCCTGGGGCGCAGTGGTACGACCGCGCACCATGTGCTGATCCGAACCACAGATGTTGGTGGACACCACCTTCAGGATGACTCCGTGGTCGATGGGCTTGCCGTTGGGCGTTTCCATTTTCGGGTAGGCAATGTCCTGTACTTCGACCTTGCCCGCACCCATGTAAACTACGCCGCGATTGTCTGACATGCTGGAACCTCCTGGTGCCATCACTTGCGTTTAAAGATACCAGGCCAGCAGGGCGCGCTGGTGCACCATAAAGGTGCAAAAAACGGCCGGGACGGATGCCTGGAGCTCTAGAGTGGAACAGCCACGAAGGGGAGAGTTGTCCGTGCGCGACGTCGCAAGGTGGCTGCGCGACGTCGTTATCCCATGGTCGTATGCCTGTCATGTAATGACAGGCATGTCGCAAATACACCAGGTGGTGACGTCGGCAAGCATTTAAGGGCAGGGGAGCAGCGATACCATCGCAACAGGATAGCGTGCGATAGGAACCCCTGGCAGCGCACGCAGCCAATTCCAGATAATAAATGATTTGATGATAAGGAGGCGTGATGCTTCATCATGGTTTCTCCCCCAGTGCACAGCTGTCTGATTACGACGCAGCCCTGGCCGAGGCGATCGCTGAAGAAACACAGCGACAGGAAGCGCATATCGAACTGATCGCTTCCGAAAACTATACCAGCCGCTATGTCATGCAGGCGCAGGGCTCGCAGCTGACCAACAAGTATGCCGAAGGCTATCCGACACGCCGCTATTATGGTGGCTGCGAGTTCGTCGACAAGGTCGAGGCCATGGCCATCGAGCGCGCCTGCGAACTGTTTGGCGCCCACTACGCCAACGTTCAGCCGCACTCCGGCGCTCAGGCCAATGCCGCCGTATTCATGGCGCTGGTCAAGCCGGGCGACACCATTCTCGGCATGAGTCTGGCCCATGGCGGCCACCTGACCCACGGCGCCGCACCGAATTTCTCCGGCAAGTACTACAACGCCGTTCAGTACGGCCTGAATCCCGAAACCGGGCAGATCGATTACGACGAAGTGGCCTCACTGGCACGCGAGCATCAGCCCAAAATGATCATCGCAGGCTTCTCGGCCTATTCACGTGTGATCGACTGGCAGCGCTTTCGCGAGATCGCCGATGAAGTCGGCGCCTATCTGATGGTCGACATGGCTCATATCGCCGGTCTGGTCGCCGCGGGCCTTTATCCGAGCCCGCTGCCCCATGCCCATGTCGTGACCACGACCACACACAAGACCCTTCGCGGTCCGCGTGGCGGTCTGATCCTGTCAGCCGACAGCGATGAGACGCTCTACAAAAAGCTCAACGGCGCGGTGTTCCCGGGCCAGCAGGGCGGCCCGCTCATGCACGTGATCGCGGCCAAGGCCGTGGCGTTCAAGGAAGCCATGACGTCGGACTTTGCCGACTACCAGCGTCAGGTGATTGCCAATGCGCGCGCCATGGCCGATGTCTTCATCAGCCGCGGTTTTGACGTGGTCTCCGGTGGCACCGATGACCATCTGTTTCTGGTCTCCCTGATCAAGCAGGGTGTCACCGGAAAGGATGCCGATGCCGCCCTTGAGCGCGCCTGCATCACCGTTAACAAAAATGCCGTACCCAACGATCCGCAAAGCCCGTTTGTGACCTCGGGACTGCGTATCGGCACCCCGGCCGTGACCACTCGCGGATTCGTTGAGAAGGACTGTCAGGAACTGGCGTCCTGGATCTGCGATATTCTGGATGCGCTTGCCCGTCAGCAGGATCTCGAGGCAGTAGAAAACGAGGTTCGTGGCAGGGTAGCGTCACTGTGCACACGTTATCCCGTCTATGGTCAGAGTACAGGCCGGGCGAATCAGCGACTCGAAAGTGAAACCTCCGTAGTCTGAATACGGCCGACAGCGGGCTCCAATGGGGCCGATCAAGGAGAAAGCTCATGCAACGTTATTCCGGCTTCGGACTGGTTAAACATGCGTTCGGTCATCATGAAAACTGGGAACGCCAGTGGCGCAACCCAGAGCCCAAGAAGCGCTACGATGTCATCATCGTGGGCGGCGGCGGCCACGGGCTGGCCACGGCTTATTACCTGGCCAAGGAATTCGGCGTCAAGAATGTCGCCGTAATTGAAAAGGGCTGGCTGGGCGGTGGTAACACCGCGCGTAACACCACCATCGTGCGTTCCAACTATCTGTGGGACGAAGCGGGGCGGCTGTACAACCACTCGCTGGATCTGTGGAAGGGTCTGTCACAGGATCTGAACTACAACGTGATGTTCTCCCAGCGTGGCGTGCTCAACCTGGGCCACACCCTGCAGGACATGCGTGACATCCAGCGTCGCGTCAATGCCAACCGTCTCAACGGCATCGACAGCGAAGTGGTCACACCCCAGCAGGTCAAGGAAATCGAGCCCGAGATCGACATCACCAACCGGGCACGCTATCCGATCATGGGTGCCTCCTGGCAGAAAAGTGCCGGCGTGGCACGCCACGATGCGGTCGCCTGGGGCTTTGCCCGCGGTGCCGACTCACACGGTGTGGATCTTTTGCAGAACACCGAAGTGACCGGCTTCAAGATTCGCGATGGCAAGGTGCTGGGTGTCCACACCAACCGTGGTGACATCGAAGCCCATACGGTGGGCTGTGTGGCGGCCGGCAACTCGGGTGTGCTGGCGAAGATGGCCGGCATCAAGCTGCCGCTGGAGTCGCATCCGTTGCAGGCACTGGTGTCCGAGCCGCTCAAGCCGATTCTCAACACGGTCACCATGTCCAACCACGTTCACGGCTACGTGAGCCAGTCGGACAAGGGCGATCTGGTCATCGGTGCCGGCATCGACGGCTACCTCGGCTACGGTCAGCGCGGCAGCTACCCCACCATCGAACACACTCTGCAGGCCATCGTCGAGATGTTCCCGATGTTCTCGCGGGTTCGCATGAACCGTCAGTGGGGCGGCATTGTGGATACCTGTCCTGACGCCTGTCCGATTCTGTCCAAGACGACCGTCAAGGGACTGTATTTCAACTGCGGCTGGGGTACCGGTGGTTTCAAGGCCACCCCCGGTTCGGGACACGTTTTTGCTGCCAGTCTGGCAAAGGGTGAAATGCATCCGATCGCGGCACCCTTTTCCATTGACCGTTTCCATACCGGCGCGCTGATCGATGAACACGGCGCCGCTGGCGTGGCGCACTGAGGAGAGCCCAACATGTTTTATATCTTTTGCCCTTACTGCAAGGAGCACCGCGAGGAAGAGGAGTTTCATCCCCGCGGCCAGGCCCATCTCATGCGCCCCGAAGACCCGGAAAACACCAGCGATGAGGAGTGGGGCGACTACCTGTTCTTCCGCGATAACCCGCGCGGCATCCACCACGAAATGTGGGTGCACTCGGTCGGCTGTCGCAAGTTTTTCAACATCACCCGCAACACGGTGACCTACGAAATCCTTGAGACCTATCCGATGGGCGAGCAGCCAACCATTACGGCTGAAAGCGAAGGAGTGCGTCTCGAACAGGGGGCCCAGGTGGCCGATGGCGGCTGGCAGACCGTCGGTGCGCGGCCCGAGAACAAGGCGCTTAACGAGGAGGCCTCGTCATGACCCAGAGCAATCGCATTTCGACAGGCGGGCGCATTGATCGCTCGCACGGCCTCGAGTTCAACTTCAACGGCCAGAGCTATCAGGGCTACGCCGGGGACACGCTGGCCTCTGCCCTGCTGGCCAATGGCGTCGACATCGTCAACCGCAGCTTCAAGTATTCCCGTGCCCGCGGCATCGTGGCCGCCGGCGCCGAAGAGCCCAATGCTCTGGTACAGCTGGGTGCGCGCAAGGATACTCAGGTCCCCAACGTACGCTCCACGCAGCAGGCGCTTTACGATGGTCTGGTCGCGCGCAGCACCAACGGCTGGCCGAACGTTCAGCGTGACGTGATGAGCTGGGTCGGCAAGCTGGGCGGCAACTTCATGCCGCCGGGGTTCTACTACAAGACCTTCATGTCGCCGGCCTCGATGTGGATGACCTATGAGAAGTACATCCGCATGGGGGCAGGGCTTGGCCGTGCCCCGACCGAATCCGACCCGGACATCTATGACCATATGCATCATCACTGCGATGTGCTGGTCATTGGTGCAGGCCCTGCCGGTCTGGCGGCGGCGCTGAGCGCTGCCCGTGGTGGCGCACGCGTCATCCTGTGTGATGAGCAGGAAGAAATGGGCGGTTCGCTGCTGGACAGTCGCGAAACGCTTGACGGTACTTCTCCCGTTGCCTGGATCGAAAAGACGATCAGCGAACTGGCCTCCATGGCGACCGTCACGCTGCTGCCGCGTACCACCGCCAACGGCTATCACGATCACAATTTTGTCACGCTGCACGAGCGCCGCACCGAGCATCTGGCCGATACCGCCAGTGATGCCGGTTTCCCGGGGCAGGCACGTGCCCGTTTGCACCGCGTGCGTGCCACGCGTGTGGTGCTGGCCAGCGGCACTCATGAGCGCCCGGTGGTCTATGCCAACAACGACCTGCCCGGCAACATGGTCGCCGGTGCCGTGTCGACCTACATCCGTCGCTACGCGGTTGTACCCGGCAACAGTCTGGTGCTGACCACCAGCAACGATCACGCCTATCGTGCCGCGCTGGACTGGCAGGAAGCGGGCCGCAAGGTCGTAGCCATCGTGGATGCGCGTGCCAATCCTGACGGTGACCTGGTACGCCAGGCCCGCGACAGTGGCATCCGCGTGATCACCGGCAGTGCGGTGATCGAAGCGAAGGGCACTCAGCGTGTCAGCGGCGCCCGCGTATCGGCGGTCGACCTGGATCATTTCGTGGTCACCGGCCGTATCGAGGATCTGGAGTGCGACACCATCGCAAGCTCCGGCGGCTACAGCCCGGTCGTTCACCTGTCGTCACATACCGGCACGCGTCCGAAGTGGCACGAAGACATGCTGGGCTTTCTGCCCGGTGACGTGAAAGACATGATTTCAACCGGTGGCGTGGCCGGCCATTACGCGCTGGGTGAGACGCTGGCCGATGGCGCTCGCGCCGGACGTCAGGCCGCCATCGACAGCGGGTTCGAGAATGCCGAAGAGCTCAAGCTGCCGGACATCAAGGAACGTCGCGACGGCCCGTCCTGCGCCCTCTATCAGGCGCCGCACGAAAAACAGGGGCTGCGGGCTCCCAAGCAATTCGTGGACATGCAAAACGATGTCACAGCGTCAGCCATCGAACTGGCCACGCGTGAAGGCTTCGAGTCCATCGAGCACGTCAAGCGCTACACCGCGTTGGGCTTTGGTACCGATCAGGGCAAGCTGGGCAACATCAATGGCATGGCCATTGCCGCTCGCTGCCTGGGTCGCTCGATTCCCGAGGTTGGCACTACGGTGTTTCGTCCCAACTACACGCCGATCACCTTTGGTGCCATCGTGGGTCGTCACTGCGACGAGTTTTTTGATCCCAAGCGTTACACCGCGCTGCATCAGTGGCACGTTGAAAACGGTGCCGAATTCGAGGACGTGGGCCTCTGGAAGCGCCCCTGGTACTTCCCGCGCAATGCCAATGGTAAAAAGGAAAACATGCATGACGCCGTGGCGCGCGAGTGCCTCGCCGTGCGCGAAGGGGTCGGTATCCTGGATGCGTCAACGCTGGGTAAGATCGACATCCAGGGTCCGGATGCCCGTGAGTTCCTGGGTCGCGTCTATACCAACAAGTGGGCCAAGCTGGAGCCGGGTCGCGTTCGTTACGGCCTGATGTGCAAGGACGACGGCATGCTGATGGACGATGGCACCACCAGCTGTCTGGGGGACAACCATTTTCTGATGACCACCACCACCGGTGGTGCGGCAGCCGTGCTGGAGTGGCTGGAGCTGTGGCACCAGACCGAATGGCCGGAGCTGCAGGTCTACTTCAACTCGGTCACCGATCACTGGGCCACCATGACCGTGACCGGACCCGACGCGCGCAAGCTGATGTCGGAAGTTACCGACATCGACCTTGATCGCGAAAAGTTCAAGTTCATGGACTGGAAGGAAGGCAACGTGGCCGGGATCCCGGCGCGTGTGTTCCGTATCTCGTTCACCGGTGAACTGGCCTATGAGATCAACGTCCAGGCCAACTACGCCATGCACGTCTGGAAAACCCTGTTCGAGCACGGCGAGAAGTACAACCTGACGCCTTACGGCACGGAAACGATGCACGTACTGCGCGCCGAGAAGGGTCTGATCATCGTCGGTCAGGACACCGATGGCTCGGTGACGCCTGAAGATCTGGGCATGCACTGGGCGATTGGTTACGACAAGCCGTTCCACTGGATCGGCAAGCGTGCCCTGAGCCGCCCGGACACCATGCGTGGTGACCGCAAGCAGCTCGTCGGTCTCAAGCCGAAGGATGCGAGCATCGTGCTGGAAGAGGGTGCCCAGATCGTGCTTGATCCCAACGAGTCGATCCCCATGACCATGATGGGACACGTCACCTCAAGCTATTACAGTCCGTCACTTAAAGGCAGCTTTGCGCTGGCTGTACTGAAAAACGGGCGCGAGCGCATGGGCGAGACTGTCTATCTGCCCATGTCCGATGGCAAGACGCATGAGGCTGAAGTCGTCAGCACCATCTTTATCGATCCCAAGGGAGAGCGCCAGAATGTCTGACGTCAAGGAATTCGAGACCCGCCCGGCCGACGATTCGAAGGCGGAGTCACCGCTGGCATGGTCGCTGCACGAGCAGAAATCGCTGCCGCATGCTTCTAACCCGGGGGTCATCCTGAGCGAGAAGCCCTTTCTGGGCCATCTGATCCTGCGTGGCGGTGCCATCGTCATGGATGAGGCAGTGCGTGAGGTCATGGGCATGGCTCTGCCGGCACGCCCGCTGGCGCTGGTGAGTGACGACAGCGGTGAGCGCTCGATCCAGTGGCTGTCGCCCGACGAGTGGCTGGTCATTGTGCCCGGCGGTGAGGAGTTCGCGCTGGAGCAGAAACTGCGCCAGTCGCTGGGACAGTCGCATTTCAGCATCGTCAATGTCGGTGGCGGTCAGACCGTCCTGTCTCTGAAGGGAAAGGCATCGCGCGACGTGCTCATGAAGTCCATTTCCTATGATGTGCACGAAGAGGTGTTTCCGGTCGGCAAGGGCGTGTCCACGGTCTTTGCCAAGGCCACCGTCATCCTGCGCAGGCCGGAAGAAGATGGCTGGGAGCTGGTGATTCGTCGAAGCTTCGCCGATTACTGCTATCGCTGGCTGCTCGACGCCGCAAAAGAGTATGGCGTCAGCGTCACACGATAAGTCCTGATGAGAGGGCCGGGGGCACATGCTCCCGGCCTTTTTTCATCCGTGCTATCGCCTGGCCGCTCTAACCATCGTCTGCTCCAACCGTCATCTGCTCTATTACCCACAACAAGAGAAATGCCATGACCCGAACCGCTGATACCTGGATCCTTGCGGCGCAGTGCCCCAGCATTTTGGGCACCGTGGATGTCGTCACGCGCTTTCTCAAGGAGCAGCGCTGCTACATCACGGAGCTCAGCTCTTTTGATGATCGATTGACCGAAGGCTTTTTCATCCGCGCCGAGTTTCGCCCGCTGGAAGATGACTTCAGCGCTGAGGCCTTTGAAAGAGATTTCGGTGAGCGTGCGGTCGAGTTCGACATGTCATTTGAACTGACGCCGCCCAACAAGCGCACCAAAGTCGTGATCATGGTCTCAAAGGCCGATCACTGTTTAAACGATCTGCTGTATCGCTACCGTACCCATCAGCTGCCGATGGAGATCTGTGCGGTCGTCTCCAACCATCCCGACCTCGAGCCGCTGGCCCAGTGGCACGGCCTGCCCTGGTATCACCTGCCGGTCACCCCGGAGACCCGCGAACAGCAGGAACAGCAGATTCTCGACATCATCGAGCGCACCGATGCCGAGCTGGTCATTCTGGCGCGCTACATGCAGGTCCTGTCAGCGCACATGTGTGACGTGCTGGCCGGAAGGGCCATCAATATCCACCATTCCCTGCTGCCCGGTTTCAAGGGGGCCAAACCCTACCATCAGGCCTACGAGAAGGGCGTCAAGCTGGTGGGCGCCACAGCGCACTACATCAACAATGACCTGGATGAAGGACCTATCATTGCTCAGGGTGTCGAGACAGTCGACCATGCCCACTATCCGGAAGATCTGGTCGCCAAGGGGCGTGACATCGAGTGTCTGACCCTGTCACGCGCGATTGGCTATCACCTCGAACGTCGCGTGTTTCTCTATTCGGGACGTACGGTCGTACTCGGCCACTGACGAATATGCGGTCCTGGGTCAGGACCGCGTCTTGATGAGGCTGTGGGGCTGCTTTGCAGGATTTTTCCAGACGCAGGCCCCGCTACCGACTATCCCTTTTGAGTCATTCCGTGTCAGCCTGGCAGGGCCACCCGCGCAATTTCGCTCGCTTTTCTTTCCATGCCTTCCCACCTATTTTGTGCATGATTCAACTTCAGGATGGCAAGAGCGATATAAGCGCTCAGCATTTGCCTGCCATTGCCGTTAAAACCTGAAGAGCGTTCAGAACATATTGTTCTAAAGGCGACGATGTTGCTGTCAAACGTCTTCTTCGGCGACTGATCATCCTTGTAGCAGGGCTGCCATGCAGATCAATAAAAAAGCCTCCTCTCTCTATACCAATCGCTGGGCGATTCTTAGTCTGATCGCTGGCGTAATGCTCAGTGTGGCGGCCAGCATCGCCACGGCCAACTTCAACCATCAGCAGGCTGAGCAAGCAGCCATCGCGGCTGCAGAAAAAACCGCTGATGCCGTGCTCAGCCGTCTAAAGCTTTACGAATATGGGTTGCGAGGGGCTCGTGGCGCGATTCAGAGCATGGGGGAAGGAGGCATTAGCCGTGAGCACTTCGATAGTTACAGCCGCACCCGTGATGTCGACAAGGAATTCCCTGGCGCGCGAGGGTTCGGCTTTATTCGCCGCGTTGCGCGTCAGGATGAAGCAAGTTTTCTCGCTCGTGCACGGGCCGATGGCTGGCCTGATTTTACGATCCGCGAGCTCGCCCCGCATGATGCAGAGCGTTATGTCATTGAGTACATCAGTGAGGTCGAACGCAATCGGGCAGCTGTTGGTCTGGATATCGCGTCTGAAGCCAATCGCAGGCAGGCCGCATTGTCTGCCATGCGCAGCGGAGAGGTACGGCTAAGTGGGCCCATTACGCTTGTGCAGGCGACGGGTTTGCCCCAGCAGTCCTTTTTGATTCTCATGCCGATCTACCGTGGCGGCGTCACGCCAGAGACGGTCGCAGCGCGCGAAGCGCAGGCGTTTGGCTGGAGCTACGCCCCCCTGATTACCGATGAAGTGCTCGATAGCCTGAACACGCGGGAAAGGGCCATCAGCCTGACGCTGAGTGACACCACCGACCCCACGGACCGCGTCGAGTTTTATCACTCGATCGATGAAGCGTCCCGGGAAGTCGTGTTTTCACACACGACGGAGCGCGATGTCTTTGGCCGTCACTGGCAGCTGCAGTTTGATGTGCATCCCTTGTTTGTTGACCAGTTGCGCCAGCTCTCGCCCTGGCTGGTGTTGAGTATCGGTCTCATGCTGACGGGGCTACTGTCGTGTCTGCTCGGCTTGCTGAATATCAGCCGAACACGGCAGGTGCAGGTTATCTCGGAGCAAAAAAAACTGGCCGCCATTGTCGAGAGTTCGGTCGACGGGATCATCGGCAAGGACCTTGATGGGACGGTAACCAGCTGGAACAAGGGCGCTGAGGTTCTGTTTGGTTTTAGTACCGAAGAGGCGATCGGACGACGCCTCGTTGATCTTATGGTTCCCGAAGACCAGCAGACCGAGGAAGCAGAGATACTGGCCACTATCTGCGATGGCCGCCCTGTTTCCGGCTTAAATACGCTGCGTCAGCACAAAAATCGGCAGCTGATTCCCGTTTCGATTACGGCATCGCCTATTCTGGACTCCAGCGGGAAGATTGTGGGTGTCTCAAAAACAGTGCGAGATATTTCTCAACAGGTTGAGGCAGAGAAAAGAATTCACGAGCTCAACAGCAACCTGGAAGCTCAGGTGGCGGATCGTACCGAAAGGCTCCACGGCCTCAATCAACTGCTGGGCAATGTCCTGCACTCGGCCTCCGAGGTTGCCATCATCGCCACGGACCGCGATGGCCTCATTCGCATTTTCAATACTGGCGCCGAGCGAATGCTGGGATATAACGCGGCGGACCTGGTCGATCGGGGCAACCTGATCGACTTTCATCTGCGTGAAGAGATTGCTATTCACTCGCGTGAATTGATGTCCGAGACAGGCCGGGTCATGGAGGGCTTGCAGGTCCTGGTGTACAAGGCTGAGCTCAACGATGCTGAAACCAGAGAGTGGACCTATGTCCGCAAGGATGGCTCGACTCTGCCGGTTTCCGTGGTGATCACGGCCATGCGGGATGAGCAGGGGATATGTACCGGTTATCTGGGCATCGCCATTGATCTGACCTCGCGCAAGGCCTCCGAAGCCGCCCTCGTACTGGCCCGGGATCAACTGTTGATGGCGGCCGAAGCGGCCGAGCTTGGTATCTGGTCATGGACGCCCGCCGATAACGCCTTGACCTGGAATGACCGCATGTTCGACATCTTCGCCTGGCCCCTCGAACTGCGCAGAGCCGGAGTGACCTATGAGCACTGGCGTTCTCGAGTGCACCCGGACGATATCGAGAGAGTCGAGAACATGCTGGAACGAACGATAACGCAAGGGGCCAGGTTTGATCCCGTCTTCCGCGTCGTGCGCCCCGATGGAAGTGAGTGCTTCGTACAGGCCGGCGCTCATATTGAGCGCGATGCCATGGGCGTCACGCTCAGGGTCACCGGCATCAACCGCGATATCACCGCTCAGCGCGAGCTGGAGTCACGTTTGCTGTATGCCAAGGAGCAGGCGGATGCCTCCAGCGCCGCCAAGTCCAATTTCCTTGCCAACATGAGCCACGAAATTCGTACGCCGATGAACGCCGTGCTGGGTATGCTGCACCTGGTACAGAACACGGAGTTGAGCACTCGCCAGCTGGATTATGTCAGCAAGGCAGAGATCGCGGCGAAATCGCTGCTGAGCTTGCTCAACGATATCCTCGACTATTCCAAGATTGAAGCCGGCAAGTTACTGCTGGATGAACATGCCTTTGAGCTGGAACCCCTGATGCGTGATCTGGCGGTGGTGCTGTCAGGCAATCAGGGTGACAAATCGGTCGAAGTCCTGTTCGACCTGGACCCACAACTGCCCTGTACATTGATCGGCGACAGCCAGCGTTTGCAGCAGGTGCTGATCAACCTGGCCGGCAATGCGCTCAAATTCACCCACACGGGTCAGGTGATTGTCCGAGTGAAAAAGCTGCAGCGCCGAGGCGAAGCGCTGCAGGTTCGCATTGAAGTGACCGATACCGGTATCGGGATCAGCCCCGACCAGCTGACACGCATTTTCGATAGTTTTACCCAGGCAGAGGCTTCCACTACCCGGCGTTTTGGTGGTACTGGATTGGGATTGGTGATTTCCAGACGGTTGATCAACCTGATGGGCAGCGAGTTGCAGGTCAGCAGCGAGATAGGGGTCGGTAGTCGATTCTGGTTTGACCTCGAGCTGGCTATGACTGAAATAACGCCCCTGCGTGTTTCATGCCCAGGCGCTGATCGCCCAATGCGTCTTCTGGTCGCAGACGACAATGAGGTCGCCGGCCTTCTTCAGGTACACATGGTACAGGCTTTGGGGTGGCAGGCCGATCTGGTGCACAACGGCCTGCAGGCGGTGGAGCGGGCACAACAGATGCAGCAGGCGGGCAAGAGCTACGATGTCATTTTGATGGATTGGAAAATGCCAACCATGGATGGCCTGAGCGCCGCGAGCCTGATTCGCCAGCAAAGCCCGGCACAACATTCGCCCATGATCATCATGATTACGGCCTATGGGCGCGAGGTGTTGAGCGATGCCCGTCAGGAGGGCGAGGTCCCTTTTGCGGGCTTTTTGAGCAAGCCGATAACGCCTTTACAGCTGGCGAGTACCATCCACGGACTATTGGATGAAAATCAGGCGCCTGAACCGTCAGTCGCCAGTCGGCGCGCGGCGCAGCCCCGGCGTCTGGCCGGGCTGCGTTTGCTGGTGGTGGAGGACAATATGCTCAATCGTCAGGTCGCCTTCGAGCTGTTACAGGGGGAGGGCGCTCAGGTCACTCTTGCCGAAGGGGGAATTGAAGGCGTACAGCAGGCCACCAGTAACGCGGAGGCGTTTGATGCGGTGCTGATGGATATTCAGATGCCCGATATCGATGGTCTGGAAGCTACCCGCCGGATCCGTCTGGATGCCGCAAGAGGGTCGGTAAAAATCATCGCCATGACGGCCAATGCTTCCAGTTCGGATGAAAAGGCCTGTCTGGCGGCGGGCATGAATGACCATCTGGGCAAGCCCATTGATCTGGAAAAAATGGTGGCCACATTGTTGCGCCATACCGGCCGGGCCAGTGTTGACCCCGTGGTGGTGCAGACGCCGGCAGCGTCGCAGGATTCGGTATTGGAGCCCATCGACGCGATCGATCGACGTTTCGGCGGTAACCGTGAACTGATTCGCAACGTGTTGAGCAGTTTTGCTCAGGACCAGAAAAAGCAGCTCGTGCTCCTGCAGGATCACATGGCGCAATATGACGCCACCGGTGCCGCCTTCGTGTTGCATGCCATCAAGGGCGGCAGTGCGAATATGGGCGCGCGGTCACTTTCGCAAATGGCCGGGGAGCTGGAGCATCGCCTGCGCCATGATGATGACGCCAGTGTGAAAGCGCTATTGGCCGATACTTCGTTGATTGAAGAGCTAACCAGCGTTTTGCGCACCAGTGTCGAAAGGTTGAAAGAAGCGTTTGATCTACCGCCCGGTCAACCCTCGCCTGCCGGTGCTGACTCGCTGCCCAGTGCGCAATGGAAAGAGGCAATGAAAATGATTCTGCAGCTGTTGAAAGACGGTAACATGCAGGCCATTGAGCAAAGCGAAGCATTGCAGACGAGAACCCCACAAGCGCTGAAGCCCGGATTTGATGCCTTTGTGGATCTGGTCAGGTCGCTGGACTTTGCGGCCTCCATACCGGCTGGTCAGAAGTTGCTGGATTCGGCATGAGGAATGATGAATGCCACATGATCTGAAAGGCTTTCAGGGAAAACCAAAGCTGTTGCTGGTGGATGACCAGCGCATCAATATCCTGACGCTACATGAGCTGTTTCGAGAAGAGTGCGACATCTTCATGGCCATGACCGGCGAGCAGGCTCTGGAGGCATGTCAGAAGTCCTTGCCTGATTTGATCCTGCTCGATGTGCACATGGAGGGGATGGATGGTCATGAAGTGTGTCGTCGTCTCAAAAAGGATCAGAAAACCCGTGATATCCCCATCATTTTCGTGACGGCTCAAGGCGCTGAAGAAGATGAGGTGCTCGGTCTGGAACTCGGCGCGGTAGATTTCATCGCCAAGCCGATCAATCCGGTCATTGTCAGGGCTCGGGTCCATACCCATCTGACGCTCAAATATCAGAGCGATATGCTGCGCTCAATCGCACTGTTTGATGGTCTGACAAATGTTGCCAACCGTCGCAGATTTGATGAAGAGCTGGAGCGGACCTGGAGGCGGAGCCTGCGCGAGAAGACCGAACTATCGATCATCATGATCGATATCGATTATTTCAAGCGCTATAACGATCACTACGGACATCTGCAGGGCGATACGTGCCTACAGGCCGTCGCCGGTGCGCTGCAAGTCGTGGTCAACCGCCCCTATGATTTACTGGCACGCTATGGCGGCGAGGAGTTTGTCTGCCTGTTACCCAATACTCACCTGAGGGGTGCCGTGGTGGTGGCCGAGCGCATGCAGGCTGGCATTCAGGCACTTCAACTCGAACACGCAGCCTCCGAGATCGGGCAGCGGGTGACCGTGTCGATAGGGGTCTCGACGATGATGGCCACCGCGATGGACAGACCGCAGATATTGCTGGAAACAGCAGACAGGCAGCTTTATCAGGCCAAGCAGGCCGGGCGCGCCGGCATTCGTTCCGACAGTTGATTCCTTCTGCGTCGTGAACCTTTTCGAGTCTTGTCGATGGCCAGCACGTTTGGCAGGCATGAGAGATACCATCAGCCATAAACCGTTATCAGAGGTTTTCGGGAGGCCAATCGCTATTCAATCTTCTCCATGGCATCAGCATCGCTTGAGCGGGGCTTGCCGTGGCGCTCTTCCTTCTGGGGTGGTGTGAACCAGCGAGGCCAGGAACTTTGATGGCGAGCGTCGGCATCCACGCACGGAATCAGGCGGTCCGTAAGTACATGGGTCTGTTGTGTGGTTCTGGCTGTTCTGTACTTGACGCTGTGAATGCATTCACGATCACCAAACTCACATCGGTTGAGTCGGGTGCCTCCGCAGGGGCCATTGGCAAGCCCCTTGGGGCAGGTCTCCGGGCAAACGTACAAGGTGTCTTCAAGACGGCAATTGCCGCAGGTATCACATCCAACTACGGGCCCTTTCAGGCGGCGCTCCAGTTGATGCAGCCAGCGAGCGCCGCGTGGAGTGCGCCAGACAGGGCGTCTGCAAAGCCAGCCAAATCCTCGGCTTATCGGATTTTTGCGACTGAACAGCAGGGTGTGGACGGCCGATAGCACGTGATAGCGATACTGTTCCCTGCTGGTGGCGTGCACACTTGATTGGCCCATGCGCCAGTCAGCGTGCTCCGGATGAAAAATGACGGTCGGCAGGCCGGGCATCTGCCAGCTGGCCTCCCAGGCAGCAGACCACTGTGCGAGTGTCTGTATCCCTTCCTGCTGAGCATGGATCACCTTTTCCAGCGCCTGCAGCTGCGCCGGCGTGTGGATACCTGACAGGTGAATGCCGGCATATCCCATCAGGCGAAGACCGATGACCTGCAATCCGAGTCGGAAAAGACTGCGTTCCCGGGCATGGGAACGTGAGATGGCCTCTTCTGCGGCCAGCAGATCGCGCATTGAAGGCGAGATGACCACACCGGGCACCTGCTCAAGAAAGGTAGCTGTTTTGAAGGTTAACGGCATGACGCAGGCCAGCAGCAAAACAGGCGTGGCTCGCTGCTGCATCCACTGAAATGCCTCCCGATGCTTTTGCATGTCAAAACCCAGCTGCAGGGTGAGAAAGTCGGCCCCGGCTGCGAGCTTTTTCTCGGCCTTGAAGTATTGCGCGCCGCTTTCTTCCTCGTGGTACTTGAAGGGGTTGAGCGCAGCACCGAGCAGCCAGTTCGGCCTGGCCTGCCGGACAATCTGCAGGGCGGGCACCGATTCCAGATAGCGTACCGGCTGACCGGGCTCATGACCGGGAAGGCGATCGCCACTGAGCAGCAGAAGCTGGTCCAGGCCGGCGGCATCCATCTGTTCCAGCTGTTTCAGCAGGTCATGGCGCTCCCGAGCCTTGCCCGAGAAGTGAAGCAGTGTCGGCAGGGAATGCGCCAGCCTTGAGTATGCCGCCAGTGGCGAGAGATCCTGGCTGCTGCTGACTCGATCCGCGACTGCGGCGACCATTGGCCAGCCGCACAGCTGCGCACGCTGCATCATTGACTCGAAGACAGCGCAGCGCTCACCGGAAAGCCCGGGAACGAATTCGACAACGCAGATAAAGCGTTGCTGACACAGTGCTTCTCTCAACATGCCTGGCCTCTCCCGGTCTGCGCAGCTTCACTCGACAGGTTTATCCCTTTTCAGCGCCAGAGCTGCTCGCGTCAGGACATGACGCCACTTGATCATGAGAAAAATTTGTAACCATCATGAGCACATTCAGTTTGTTTCATGATCAAGGGCCGTCGACAATGTCTTTATCAAACAGTTAACCAGGCGCTGTCCACCATATCAGAGCAGTCCTGACGGCTCGGCAGTTGAGTCCACGCGCTGCTGAGTCAAAAGAGCGGTTTTGAGGCGGTATCTGGTTGGCAGGCAAGGGGCAGCGGACATCAGGGTGGCAGGACGCAATGAGCGAAACGTTTGCATTTACCATCAAAAGCACGGGGCTCGATGAAGATTATCGACCGTCGGACAACACTCGCATTACCACCAATTTTGCCAATCTGGCCAGGGGCGAAAAGCGTCAGGAGAACCTGCGCAATACCCTGAAAATGATCAATGGTCGTTTTAACACACTGGCGCATTGGGACAATCCCGAGGGCGACCGTTATCGCGTTGAGCTCGACATTATTTCCGTTGAAATGGCGATGGATGCTGCCCGCCCCGACAATGCGCTGCCGCTGATCGAGATCCTGAAGACCCGGATTATTGATTTGAATACCGATACCTCTATTGAGGGGATCGCGGGTAATAATTTCTCTTCCTACGTGCGCGATTACGATTTCAGCGTCCGACTGCTGGAACATAACAGGGGCCAGCCGGGTTTCAGCGTTCCGGAGGATTTCGGGGCGTTACACGGCAACCTGTTCAAACGCTTCGTCAACTCAAGCGTCTACAGGGCACATTTCAATAAACCGCCCGTGATCTGCATTAGCGTGTCGAGCAGCAAAACCTATCATCGCACTGACAATTACCATCCCGTGCTGGGCATTGAATACCGGCAGGACGAGTACTCCCTGACCGATGAGTATTTCAAGAAGATGGGTTTAAAGGTTCGCTACTTCATGCCAACGGGGAGCGTCGCGCCGCTGGCGTTTTATTTCTTTGGTGACCTGCTCAATGATTACACCAATCTTGAGCTTATCGGCACCATCAGCACGATGGATACCTTTCAAAGGATTTATCGCCCCGAAATTTATAATGCCAATTTTGCAGCAGGAAAATCCTGGCGGCCCAGCCTGGAACATCAGGATTATTCATTGACGCGAATTGTTTACGACCGAGAAGAGCGCAGTCGCCTAGGCATTGAGCAGGGCAGGTTTGTTGAAGAGCATTTTATTAAACCCTACCAGGCGCAACTTGAGCAGTGGTTCGCCCCCAGCGCTCATTGATCATTTCGACAATAAGGTCATCCATCATGAAAAGGTTGTTACCCACGTCAACGGCCGGCAGTTTGCCCAAACCTTCCTGGCTTGCGCAGCCGGAAGTGCTCTGGTCTCCTTGGAAATTGCAGGGGCAGGCGTTGATCGATGGCAAGCAGGATGCGCTGCGTTTGTCGCTGCACGAACAGCAGCGCGCCGGTATCGATATCGTCAGCGATGGTGAGCAATCACGTCAGCACTTTGTCACGACATTCATCGAGCACCTTGACGGCGTCGATTTTGAAAAGCGCGAGACGGTTAAAATTCGTGATCGCTATGAGGCAAGCGTACCCACGGTCGTGGGTGCGGTGGCTCGTCAGAAGCCGGTATTTGTCGATGATGCCAGATTTCTGCGTCAGCAGACCGATCAACCCATCAAGTGGGCTCTGCCGGGGCCCATGACCATGATCGATACGCTGTACGACAATCACTATAAAAGCCGCGAAAAACTGGCCTGGGAATTTGCTGCCATTCTCAACCAGGAGGCCCGGGAGCTGGAGGCGGCCGGCGTTGATATCATCCAGTTTGATGAGCCTGCCTTTAACGTTTTCTTCGATGAAGTGAACGATTGGGGAATTGCCACCCTGGAAAGGGCCATTGAGGGGCTCAAGTGTGAAACGGCCGTACACATTTGCTATGGCTATGGCATCAAGGCCAATACGGACTGGAAAAAGACGCTGGGCAGCGAGTGGCGCCAATACGAGGAGATTTTCCCCAGACTGCAGAAGTCCAGCATCGATCTCGTCTCGCTGGAGTGTCACAACTCTCATGTCCCCATGGATCTGATCGAGCTCATTCGGGGCAAAAAGGTAATGGTGGGCGCCATCGATGTAGCGACCCACACCGTTGAGACGCCAGAAGAGGTGGCCAATACTTTGAGAAAGGCACTTCAGTTCTTGGATGCTGACAAACTCTATCCCTGCACCAACTGCGGCATGACGCCCCTGTCACGTGATGTGGCAAGAGGAAAACTGAATGCCCTGAGTGCCGGTGCCGACATCATCCGCCGGGAGCTCTCTTCCTGATATCCAGCCTGGAAAGCAGCGGGCATGGATATCTGAGGATGCGCTGGCGGGGCAGGGCATGGCCGCCACTTTCGACGCTTGTCACGTCAGTCTGGCCACGGGCAGCTCTTCCCAGCGCGTGGTCCATCGATTCGAGCGATAGCTACAGCGCAGCTGCCAATCGGCCTGCTGACGCTGCACCCCGACCGTCACCGTATTGCGTCCAAACCGTGTATTGAGCTGACCCCCGCACTTCTGATAAAAAATGCGTCGCGGTTTCCACAGCCGCGCCAGCGCACTTTGGGCCGTGGCCACGATTCGAAGGTGTTGTCGGTAGGACGCGGCAATGGCAGCACAACCCGATCATGATCCTGCGTGAGATGTCGCATGTGAGGATTGGTGCGAAGCATCACCATTACGGCACCCGCCAGGCTTCGCTGTGCTCTCAGTCGCTGTGCACCGCATGAGGCGTGCGCACGCAAGGCCTCTTCGAGGTCGTAACGACTGGCCGTCACCTTGCCAAACGAGCGGCTGGTCATGATCATTTTTCGGCTGTCAGGCGACTCGTTCATGTCGATGCAGCTGACACCGCAGAGCTCGCGAACGGTGCGCTCGAGTACCACTGAGAACTGCTGTCGAATCCATTGAGGATTGGCCCGGGCCAGTGCCAGTGCCGTATCAATCCCGCTCGAATGCAGCCGCGCTGCCACGCGCCCGCCAACGCCCCAGACATCGGCGATTGGCGTACGTGCCAGCAGCGCATGCGTATCAGGGCTGTCGGCAGCATTCAGTGTGAAAACGCCTCCGGTGGCCGGGTGCTTTTTGGCGTGACGATTGGCAAGCTTGGCTACGTCGCTTATGCCGTTCTACGACCAAACGATGAGTTGGCTCATGCCCCGGAGTCACGGCAAAAGGTTTCGCAGGTTCGGCATCCAGGCCCATGACGATGGGCAATGGCAGGGCAATCGGGTCACTTGTCGGGCACGTCTTCCAGTTCACGTCGCCAGCGCTGCAGGGTGCGGCGTTGCCGGCGTGTCTTGAACTGCTCGGTACGGGCATCGTCCGGTATCAGCAGGACGCGGCCATCGTCGGCTTTTTGAATGTGGAATGTTCGACGGGCACCAATCTGATGGCGTTCTGCGCCAAAATTGGCAATCAGGCTGATCTCGATCGACACCAGTTCATCGTCACCGGCAATGTCGTGATTTTCATCAAACTCGATACCCCTGGCAAACCCGGCCTGTCGAATCATGTTGCCGAAGGTGCCCGCCTCCATGTAATCCCCCGAGACCATGGGTCCCTGACGGGTGAATTCACGAAGGCTGATGTCTCTACCCTTGTCATGGCCGTCGAGGCTGACCGGCTGGCCCGAGTCATCGACGATATCAGTGACATTGCAGAGCCACTGTGTTTTTGAAGTGGTGATGCGCGCCATGACAAGATCGATAAAGACGCTTTGCTTGCTCATGTTGCTGAACAAACACACCGAGTTGATATCCCGCCCCTTGCCTCGATTGATGATGATCTGGGGACGGCGCTGCATCCGAAAGTTGTGCAGCAACATCTGTAGATAGGCCGCCCAGATGATCAGCATTCCTACGCTGGTAATCCCGCTGAACGTGGACGCATTTTCGGTAATCCACTGCCACAGGCTATCCAGCGAGGAAAACATTTAAAACACTCTTTGGGTTATGGGGTACGTGATTCAGAGTTGGCAGGTCATGAGGCGAGTCGCAGACTGACCGGCAGTTTGCCGCTGATATGAAGATAACGATTGTCGAAATCGGCAAATCCTGCGAGTTGTCGCCAGTCAAGGATGGTCAGTGTCTTGCGATAAAGCGAGACCATTTGCTTGTGTCTCAAAAGCTGCAGGGAGCGGTTAAGGTGGACCGGGGAAAGTCCCAGGGCTTCACTCAGAGCGACCTGGGTCAGCGGAAAATACATGCTGCTGTCATCTGTCCTGCCAATGATGGCATAGCGGGTAAACAGCTCACAAAGCAGATGGGCCAGGCGCATGGCGGCCGGTCGGCGAGTGACGTTCAAAAGCCACTCTCCCATCATGGAAGTATCCACGACCGAGGACCAGGCAAGCCCATTGGCAAGACCTGAATCAGGCGTCAGGCGTGAAAGAAACTTCTGGCGGTCCAGTCGGGTCAGGCGGATATCCGACAGCGCTCTGACACTGTAGCCCGGGCGGTAGTGAACGGAAGAAAGATCTTCACACTGGTCGCCGGGTAAAATCAGGGAAATGATCTGATCGGTGCCGTCATGGGCGGTCTTGAAACGACAGGCCCAGCCATCGGTAACAATGCTGATCTTGTCCGGTTTTTCATCGGCGCCTGTCAACCTCTGGCCTCTTGCAAAACGGTGTTTACTGTCAACACAGTCCTGAATGGCGGTCTTTTCTTCAGGGGTCAAACAGGAGTAGAAATTCATTTTGTTGATAAATGAATACATGCACGTTCCCTCGTCGCATCCTCCGACTGAATGGGCCTGAAATATCTTGGAGGGAGAGTGGGTCGACCTCTTTTAATGGCGCCTGCTTCGAGCGCCTCTCATTATCCTGCTTAATATATCCCGTGAGAGCAGGTTAAAATAAATAACCCAGATTAATAGAGGTCTATAAAAAAGGCTCTCATGTAGCATTAAGGGTCTTTGTTGTAACATTTAATTAATGGACGCTGTTTGCTTTTGAAGGTTTTGACTTTTATTCGCTACTCATCCGAATTACTGCCCATTAACAGGGCGTTTTTATGGCCGTTCTGGCCTGCAGGACTGCCATGATTGCTTCAGGTAGATCATCAGGATGGACAAGTAATAGTGAACTGACGAAAGGCTTCTGTTCGCTTCGAGAACATGTTGAGATGATGACCCTCTCTGGAGTGCTGCCATGATCGATCCTCTGCTTGAAAAGCTTAAGCACTATACGGATCTGGAAAAACACGAAATCAGGATGCTGCGCGCAGCGCCCACGCAGGAAAAACGCCTTGAAAAGGGCGACTACATCATCAAGGAGGGCGAAAATCCTCCCGCTGTCCATCTGATCATTGATGGCTGGGCATGTCGCTGCAAGATGCTTTCTGATGGACGTGAACAGGTCATGGGGTATTTGATCAAGGGAGATCTCTGCGATCTTCATGTCACCCTGCTGTCCCGAATGGATCACTCGATACGCGCCATGACGACCACGACCGTTGGCATGGTGCCTGAAGAAAGTATTAATCGAATTATCGAGGATTTCCCCCGTCTTGCCCGAGCCCTGTTCTGGTCTTTAATGGTGGATGAGGCCATTGCTAGGCACTGGATCCTCAACGTTGGCCTGCGCAGCGCTGAAGCGCGTGTTGCTCATCTTTTTTGTGAGCTGCTTGTGCGCTTTCAGGTGGCCGGTCTCATAAAGGGAAACACGCTGGAGATGCCAATGACTCAGGCCAATCTTGGCGAGGCACTGAGTCTGACGCCGGTCCATATCAATCGGGTGTTACAGCGATTGCGTCAAAAGGGGCTTATTATCCTTGCACGCAAGGAGCTGACTGTCGTTGACCCTGAAGGTCTAAAGGAGGTAGCCGAATTTGACGCCGTTTATCTGCATCTGGATAAAAGGCTGGTAAACCATAAGGGCGAATTGATCAATAAAAAATAAAAGCGAATCCTTTCGCCATGAATCAATAGTGTCTTCCCTGACCGGAGTAATTCCCTTTACTCAAATAGTTCTATCTTTCCTGATAGAGCTCACCAGTGTGATGATTTACCAAACTGATTAACATAACTTGAATCAAATTGCCCCAATGAGATTGTGTTGAATGCATTAGGGTTCATGAGAAGGTTGGATATCATGAATTTCAAAGCATTAATTGCGTTTAGCCATGGCTAAACGTACCGATGGAACATGAAAACGGCGCCTTTCAGGCGCCGTTTTTCGTGACAGATATCTTTCATGCTGGTCATGATCAGGCGCGCTGGGCCTTCCAGCTTCTAATGCCCAATACTGCCAGCGTGACCGTGGTCAGAGGCAGCGCATAGAACAACAAAGCGTCGCCCAGCAGGGTGGCGCTGTCCTGTTCGGTCGAGTAAAGCACCAGATAGGTTGTGTAGGCGATGTAGTAGGCAAAAAACAAAAGCCCTTCCCAGCGATCGATCCGGTAGCCAGTAAAGAAAATGGGCAGGCAGGCAATCGACACGGCAATCATCACCGGGAAGTCAAAGACCAGCGCGTTGTCGGGTACCGGGATGCCCTGAGGGGCGACCAGCGCGGCCAGGCCCAGCACGCACAGCAGATTGAACAGACAACTGCCGACGATATTGCCGACAGCGATATCGCGCTCGCCCCTTACGGCCGCCATGATCGAGGTGGCAAGCTCCGGTAGGGAGGTGCCAATGGCCACCACGGTCAGCCCGATGACCAGATCCGATAGCCCCAGCGCGCGGGCCAGGGTTGTGGCGCCTTCCACCAGAAAGTGAGAGCCGCCTACCAGCAGCGCCAGCCCGACGGCAATCATGGCGACATGAATCATCCAGGCCATCGGCGCCTTCGATGCTTCAGGTTCTCCGTCGGGATTGTCCAGGACTGCGGCCTGTGCCTCTTTTTTGCTTTCGCGCAGTGAGCTGATCACCATGAACAGCGTATAGGCCACGATACAGGCAAAAAGCAGCGCGCCATCAAGCCGGCTCAATACCCCGTTGGCACCCAGTGCCCAGACCAGCAGCCCGGCGGCAATCAACAGCGGGACATCAAGTCGAATCAGTTGGCGCGAGACAATAAGCGGGGCCACCAGCGCCGTAAGTCCGAGAATCAGCAGCACGTTGGCAATGTTGCTGCCGACCACGTTACCCAGCGCCAGATCCCCGCTCCCGCTGAAGGCAGACTGCACACTGACCGCTGTTTCCGGCGCGCTGGTGCCAAAGGCCACTACCGTCAGACCGATGACCAGCGAGGGGATGCCGAACAGGGCGGCCAGTTTTGAGGCGCCACGCACCAGCACTTCGGCGCCACCCATCAAAAGCACCAGGCCTGCGGCCAGATACACGAAGGTCATCAGTGTCATTACGAGGCATCTCTTTTCAAGGTGTCGTCAAACCGCGGTCTTTCGGCCATGTGCGGATTGGATATGCTCAGGATAGTAGCCATTGCTGCTACCGACTGCCTTGATGGCGAGCTGAAGCTTGCACGCAGGAGAGGGTTAAATCAGGCTTTTGAAAAAATCGGCAGGAGGATCAGCATCTGGTGAAAGGCGACAGAATGATCTGCCGTCTCGAAGCCCTGGCATGGGCTACAGACTGTTAATGTTGATCTCCTGTCGCCATTGATCAAGCGCTCGGCGCTGGCGCCAGGAATAGAGCTGATGGGTGTTATTGCTTTCCGGAACAATCAGCCATTGGCGGCGGTCGTCGCGCGCAAGATTGAATCGACGGCGAGCCCCGATCGGGCGCTTTTCCGTCGCCTGAATGATAATCAGGTTGATCTCGATGGCCTTGAGCGTCTCGTCGCTACCCCTGACGGTGTAGTCACTATCGAGCGTCAGGCCATGCTGCTGCGCGGCATGAGAAATAATGCGATCAAAGTTGCTCGCCTTCATGTATTGCATCGAGTTGAGCGGGCCCATCCGGGTGACCAGCTCGCCTTCCTCTTCACCCCCGCCCTTGTCGGTGTCGCCTTTGTCGGTCCTGTCCTCTTCGGAGGAGGACGGCTGCTGGCGGGTATCTTCATCCGCGAGTTCGGTGATGTCACAGGTCAGCGTCTGCTGATCGGTTTCAAGACGGGCAATGATGGACTCTACAAACACGACGCCATGCCCCATGTTGCTGATCATGCAGGGGCTGTCGAGCCGTCGGGCCTTGCCGTGCTTGATCAGGATGGAAGGCCGCCGCAGCGCACGAGCGTCGCTGACGGCCACCTGCATGGCAATGCCCCATATGAGTACGTGGCCAATACTGGCCAGACCGCCGACCACGATCGCATTGTCGGTAATCCAGGCCCACAGGGGGTGTAGCTGGCTGAGCATGCCGCCCTCTCTATAGGCATGGAAGATATCTGAAACATCATGGTAGCAGAGCGCAGGCGCCGGCCCTTCATCGAAACGACGGCTTGATCTGCTGTCGCTTTATGGGTCGTCTTTGCGGGAAGAAAGGTAATGGGTGAGATCGAATTCGATAGAAATAACTTATGGAATCAATTTTGATAAGAAATTTAACGTCGACTAACCTTTGTTATGTCTTCAGTCTGGTTTCAGTTATGGGCTCTGCAAGCGTCATGGCGCATCGACAGGCCATCTCCCGGCACCAGTGATGACATCTTTCCAAACGCAATGGAGTGCTCGACATGTCATCTGGCGTACAACTTTCCTTTACGATCGGCTGGATCGCGATGCTGCTGGGCGGGGTGCTGTTCTGGCTGGCCAGTCGCCGACTGCCGCAGGTTGAAAAGCGTCATGGTGTGGCAGCCATGACCATCGTGTTCGTGGCCTTTGCCAACTATCTTGCCATGGCGCTGGGTCAGGGCGATCTCTTCTTTAACGGGCGCACGGTCTACTTTGCCCGTTACACCGACTGGGTCATCACGACCCCCATCCTGCTGACAAGCCTTGCCATGTTCGCCGGGAACACGCTCGGGCGCATTGCCACGCTGCTGGCGGCGCTGATCGCGGCCGACGTTTACATGATCGTGACCGGTCTGGTGGGTAATCTTTCTGTAGCACCCTACAACTACTACTGGTGGGTGATCAGCATGGTGGCCTTTTTCGTCGTGCTGGGACTGATCTGGGGGCCGCTGCGTCGCCGTGCCAGCGAGGATGGCCAGATAGCACCCTATTCGAAGCTGGCCGGCATGCTGACCGCACTCTGGGTGTGCTATCCCATCGTCTGGCTGGTGGGGAGTTCCGGCGCCGGGATGATCTCCGTTGATATTGAAAGCTGGCTCTATCTGGTGCTGGACGTGACGGCCAAGGTCGGCTTTGGCGCGGTTGCCCTCAACGCTGCCCGCCAGGGACAGTCACGAGCACACTGATGTCATGACCGGGCCGCTGTCATGCGGCCCGGTCGGCCATCTCGACGGCACTTCCTAAAGGCACAGGGTCATGACATCGATCAACGCGCTACGCAAGGGCACCGGGACCATTCGAGGTCGGCTGCTCTGGCTGATGGCCGGTGCCATCGTGATGGCCCTGCTGTCACAGCAGGGCGCCTCGGCCAATGTGATATCGCTTACGGTATTAACGGTGGGGGTAGCGCTTCTGGGACTGCCTCACGGCGCCTTCGATCACCTGACCGGTGCGCGGCTTATTCGTTACTACCTGCCCGATACGCCCTATCCCAGGGCCCTGCTGGGGCTTTTCATGCTGGGCTATCTGCTGCTGTCCATCATGCTGCTCGAGTGCTGGTATCACTGGTCGGCGCTGGCCCTGATCCTGTTTCTGGTGCTTTCGGCGGCCCATTTCGGCACTGACTGGCGCGGCAGGCAGTGTTTGATCCATCGACTGTGCTGGGGCGTGCTGGTGATCGGGTTGCCGTTTGTCTGGCGTTCCGATGACGTTACCGACATTGTTCGAGCACTGGCTGTCCCTGATCCCTCTCCCTTTATCGAAGCCGCGCGCCCGCTGGTGGCGCTGGCACTGAGTATCGTGCTGGTCGGCGTTCGTCGTGAGGGCACCATGTTTCTGCTGGCGATCGGTCTGTTGCTGCTGGGCGCCATCACACTCAATCCCCTGATCTATTTTGTCTGCTACTTCTGTTGTTTTCACAGCCCGCTGCATCTCGGGGCCATTCGCCATGAACATGGCCTGACCGGGCGCCGCCAGATGCTTGCCGTGGCGGCGCCGGTGGTGCTGATGACCTGGGTGGGCGCCGGCGCCGGCTATCTCTGGATGAGCCATGATCATGTTACCGGGGCGCTGATCAAGACGGTCTTTATCGGGCTTGCCTGTCTGACCGTGCCGCACATGCTGGTGGAGTGGCTGGGCGAGCGTATTGCTCACGCCCCCGTGAAGGCCGCCCACGACTGATACGGTCTTTCATCCGCCTGTCGTGACAGACATGAGACCGCGATCCGATACACCACCGTCTGTCATACCCCTGTAAACTGCGTCGCCACGCAATCAACGGCTTCAGGTGGTCATCGACGTGGATGTTGTCTCTTCCTGACTGCGCACGACCTTGGCGCTGGCACTTTGTCAGCTGTCGCTCGTCTGGCTGATCGCACTTCGCTATCTCCCTTTCATGGAAATGTCCCACGATGGCTGGGGCATCCTCTATCTGGTGCTGACATGGGTCGGCCATTTCGGCCTGCTGGTCCCGCTGGGCTGGGGTTACTGCTGTTGCCGGCACTGGTGCTGCCATCGCGCTTTCTCTGGCCGCTGGCGGCACTGCTGGCATCACTGGGTGCCAGCGCGTTGCTGGTGGATACGGTGGTCTACGCTCAGTATCGCTTTCATGTGAACTACTTCATGGTGTCGCTGTTTTTAAACGATAAAAACGGCGAAATCTTCAGCCTTTCCTCCGAGACATGGTGTGTGGTGGTCGGTGTGGCCGCGGCGTTGCTGCTGGCGCAGGGGTGGCTGGCGCGTCGACTGATCATGGCCGGTAATCCCGAGCGTTGGCCGGTCGGGAAGATGTCCGGTGTGCTGCTGCTGGCATTGGTGGCCAGCCACCTTTTGCACATCGTGGCGGATGCCCGCTACATCCGCAGCGTCACCCAGCAGACCAGCGTTTATCCGCTGCTGTTTCCGGCCACGGCCAAGGATTTCATGGCCGGGCACGGCTGGCTGGATCCGCGCGCAGTGCGCGGGATGATGTGAGTGCCCATGAAGCCAGTGAACTCGAGTGGCCGCGTCATCCGCTGCAGTGCCATCCGCAGTCCTCTCCCAACATCATGCTGGTCATGATCGACTCCTGGCGCAGCGATGAATACGACGCCCGGACCACCCCCAATATCCATGCCGCGCTGTCGCAGAGCGGACGGCGCTATACCGAGCATTACAGCGGCGGTAACAGCACCCGCACCGGGGTCATGAGCCTGTTTTATGGGCTGACCGGCAACTACAACGCCTACATCAATAACACCCAGACGCCGCTGCTGCTGGTCACCGAGATGCAGCGTCAAAACTATGCGCTGGGGATCTTTGCCGCAGCGAGTCTGGATAGCGTGGGCTTTGATCGCACCGTCTTTTCCTCGGTGTCGCCGCTGCGCATGGGAACCCCCGGTGACACGCCTCACGAACGCGATGCCCGCATGACCAGCGACTGGCTGGCGTGGCTTGATCAACACGAGCGCACCGAGCACGACAGGCCTTGGTTTGGCATGCTGTTTTACGATGCGCCGCACGGCTACAGTGTTCCCGAGGGTGCGGACATGCCATTTCAGCCCTCGGCCAGCGAAATGAACTATCTCGAGCTCGGTCCGGATACCGATCCTGCGCTGCTGTTCAACCTGCACCGTAATGCAGTTCATTATGATGATCAGCTGATCAAGCGGGTCATTGAATGATCTGAAAGCACGCGGGGAGTGGGACAATACCGTGCTGATCGTGACCGCCGATCACGGCCAGTCCTTCAATGATTTCCACAAAAACTACTGGGGGCACAACAGCAACTTCGCCGCACCTCAGACCCATGTGCCGATGATCGTGCACGGGCCGGGCGTTGCCCCGGGGGTGGAAGATGGCATGACCAGCCATCTGGATGTGGCACCGATGCTGATGCGTCACGCGCTGGGCTGCACCAATCCTCTTTCGGACTATGCTCAGGGGGGCGATCTGCTCGATGAGCAACTGAATCATCCCTGGGTGATTGCCAGCAGCTATCTGGATTACGGCATTATCGAGTCCGACCGGATTACCGTGGTCAATGGCACCGGTCAGTGGAAGATACTCGACCGCCAACTGACGCCGCTCGACAACCCCGGGTTCTCCCCGGCGGTGTTTGAGGCCCTGCAGCAGTTTCGCCAGTTTTACGAAAAGTAGCCGGGCGGCTGATGACGAAAAACAGGCGGGCGCTTGAGGAAAAGGTGCCCCGGCAACGGCCGGGGTATCGCCCTAGTGTTCATCAGTGGTGTCATCCTGCTCACCGGCTCTAGCAGGCGCCACGTTGCGGTGAGGCCCCGAGGGAAAACGGTGAGAGCCGTAGCGAACCACCAGAATCGACAGGGCCAACAGCAGAATCGAGCCGGCGACATAGATGATGCCCATATCCGGGCGGTGGTGATGCTGAATGTCCCCGATCATCATGCGCGTCAGTGCGGTGATGGCCACATAGATCAGAAAGCGCACCGGCATATGATTGGTTCTGAAGTAGATGCCGACCATCGCCCCCAGTTCCAGATAGATAAACAACAGCAGCACATCATCGATATCCGCCTGACCATCGGCAATCATCTCGAGAAAGGCCGCCAGGGCTGCCCACGCAATCACGCCGCCGATGGCAAACAGCGCCACGAAGTGGAAGGTGCTCACCAGCAGGTTACCCAGGCGGTCGGCCTGTTGGTGCAATCGCGAGCCCAGGGGCTCTTTTGTCCTTGTCGGCATGGTCATATCCTGAAAAATAATGTGATAAACAGCGCGCGCCATTGCCGTGACGGCTGAGCAGACAGGCGTCCGGCGGTGCTTCAATGCTCAATGGTGCCTGAATGTGCCATCCTGACATCATCATGATGTGTTCATCATGTCCTGACGCACGGTGCAAGTAACGGAGAAATTTCATGACGCAGGATCGGGCGCCTCACGATCACCACGACCACGACCACGACCACGACCACCACAGCCATGGCCATGGCCATCATCACGGCCACGGCCATCACCATCACGGTACGGACAACGAGCGTCGTCTGCTCTGGGCCATGATCCTGACCGGCGGTTTCATGGTGGCCGAGGTGGCCGGCGGGCTGGTGACGGGGTCTTTGGCGCTGCTGGCAGATGCCGGCCACATGCTGACCGACAGCGCCTCACTGGCGCTGGCATGGGTGGCCGCCCGGCTGACGCATCGCCCGGCCAATGCCCGCAAGACCTACGGCTATCATCGGGTGCAGGTGCTGGCTGCCTTCGTTAACGGCGTGGCGCTGCTGGTGATCGTGGCCTGGATCCTGTTTGAAGCCGTACGACGGCTGTGGGCGCCGACCGAGGTGGCCAGTGCCGGCATGCTGGCCATCGCCGTTTTGGGACTTGTGGTCAATCTCGGTGTGTTCTGGCTGCTGCACAGCGGGGATCGCGGCAACATCAACATTCGCGGCGCGTTGCTGCACGTGCTGGGCGATCTGCTGGGCTCGGTGGCGGCCATTGTCGCGGCAGTAGTCATCATGGTGACCGGCTGGATGCCAATCGATCCGCTGCTCTCGCTGCTGGCAGCAGCGCTGATCGCCCGCAGTGCCTGGGAAATCACCACGCAATCGGCACACATTCTGCTGGAAGGGGCACCGGCCCATATCGACAGCGAGCAGCTGATTCGAGATATTCCACAGGCGCTTTCCGATATCGAAAGCGTTCACCACGTGCATATCTGGTCACTGACACCGGAACGGGTGATGATCACCCTGCATGCCGTGATCCATGACAGCGTGGATCAGGATCACGCCATTCTGGCGATCAGGGCGTATCTCAAAAAGCGCTTTGATGCCGATCACATTACGGTACAGATCGAGCGGCAGTCACACTGTCTTGAAAAGACAGGCATCGAACACGACGCCATTCATGCCCATTCATCGTGAATGCGCGCTGTCGCAGGGCAGCGTCGGGCCGCCTTGACCGTCCGCCTGGCCCGCAAGGACCTGACAGGGAGCAAGCCCATGAGTGAGATCAATACCGTACACCCATCGAAAGGGTCGCGGCCGGCGCCGGTGACGCTGGTATGGGTCGTGCTGGCCATCGCCTGGGGCGCCTTTTTGATACCACAGGCAGGCTCCGGGCTTTTGATTGGCTGGCCGCTGAACCTGGTCGCCTTTTGTCTGGCCATCGTGATCATGGTGCGCGGCCGCACGGTGGCCGGGCTTCTGGCCGCGGTGGCGTCCGTGGTGGTGTCCCCTCTGATTTATCTGCTGGGGCTTTTTTTGCTGCTGATGACCACGGCCTTTCATGATGTCGATATCGACATTCAGGAGTCGGGCCCGGTGCGTGAGTATCATGCACCGCCGCCACCGGTGGAAACACCATCGCTGCAGATGACGGCACTGTCGCCCGGGCAGCGCGAAACAGGACAAAAGGCGCCATCGTGATGGCGCCTTTTTTATTCGGTTTGCTGGTTCACTGATTCATGACGTGTCGGTTTGGAGAGGCGCGCCATTTTTCGCCGGCGGGGGAGTCGGTATTGACGCTGGTGACACGCCATCGCTCGATCTCATTCAGTGGCAGCGCGCCTGATTGAATCAGGCAATACGGGATATGGCGGCATGCCTTGAAGCGAGCATCATCACAATGGTTTAACAGCGATCAATAAAAAATAACCCTTTACTACAGGGCTATGGATTAATGCCGGTGCCAGCAACGTAATGAATCAGCAAGGTTATCGGCGCGCTACAAAAGCAGGACAATAGTCTTAACCCGATGAAGTCGTGATGGGGTACAAAAGGCGGTCATACAACTACGCCATCACCAGAGCGACCGCCTTTCATGTCCAGCGCATCCTTCATGGATCCAGCAGCACAATATCGCCGCATCGAACACCGGCTCAGATCCGAAATGGAGGAGGTGCTGTCCTCGGGAACCTTCATCAACGGGCCGAAGGTAGAAGCGCTCGAGCAGCAGCTGGCCGAGCGGGCCGGCGTGGCACAGTGTGTGAGCTGTGCCAGCGGCAGCGATGCGCTGGTACTGGCCCTGCAGGTGTTGGGGATTGGCGCCGGCGATCGGGTGCTGTGTCCGGCCTACACCTTTGCAGCCACGGTCGAGGCCATCGTGCGGGTCGGCGCACAGCCAGTGTTGATTGATATCGATCCTACCTCCTTCAACATCGATCCGCGCGCGCTTGAGGCCTGGCTTGTGACGCATGCCTCGTCCCCGGGCACAGGCAGCGTCAGGGCAGTGATTGCTGTCGATCTGTTCGGACGCCCGGCGGATTACGCCGCGCTTGGTCGCATCACCGAGCGTTTTGGTCTGCATCTGGTGGCCGATGCCGCCCAGAGCTTTGGCGGTGACTATCACGGTCGTCCGGTCGGGTCACTGGCTGACATCACGATCACTTCCTTTTATCCGTCCAAACCGCTGGGCTGCTACGGCGATGGCGGCGCCCTGTTTGTGCGGGATGCCGGCGTTGGTGAGCGACTTCGCTCGTTGCGCAATCACGGCATCAGCCCCGATCACGCCTGTCATGAAGAGATCGGCATGTGCTCGCGGCTGGATGCCCTGCAGGCCGGTGTGCTGCTGGCTCGGCTGACCGTTTTTGATGAGGAGCTCACCCGACGTGATGAGATCGCCCGGGCCTACCGGGAAGGGCTTGGGACACTGCTGGTCACCCCTGACGTGCCCGCGGGCTGTCGCTCGGCCTGGGCGCAGTACACGGTGCGCCTGCCGGACATTCCGGAGGAGGACAACGTGGCACTTGAGACGCGTCGCAATGCGCTCGTGGCCGCAATTCGCGAGCAGGGCGTTCCGGTGCGCTGCTATTACTCCCCGGCGCTGCATCGCCATCCGCCCTATCGGTCGATGATGCATGACGGGCTGATTCGAACCGACCGGGTGGCCGCTGCAGCCTTCAGTCTGCCCATGCATCCCTATCTGAAAGACCATCATGTCGAGCAGGTCTGTCAGGTCGTCAGGGATGCCTGTCATGAACGCTAGTGCTCCGGAGGTGCTTCGCGTGGCCGTGGCCGGTGCCGGGCGCATGGGGGCCAGGCACATACGTACCTTCAACGCGCTGGCAGGGGTAGAGGTCAGCGTCATCTATGATCCTCGTCCGGCCAGCGAATGTGACCTGTCAGATGTCATGCAGGGACGCTGTACCCAGAGTTATCAAGCCTTTCTCGAGCAGGCGCGTCGGGCGGACATGGCCGTGATAGCCGGCCCCACGGCCACGCACTTTGGCGTCACCCGGGACCTCATTGGCTGTGGTCTGTCGTGTCTGGTGGAAAAGCCCATGACCGTGCGACCCCGGGAATGTCTTATGCTGGGCGACCTGGCCCGGGCACACGGTACCGGGCTTTATTGTGCCCATATCGAGCGCTTTAACTCAGCACTGCAGGCCACGGCGGGGCTGTTGCGCAATCACCCCTGGGAAGAGGTGAACATCACCCGGCACAATCCCGACAGCGCGCGACTTTCCGGAGATTCCATCGTGACGGATCTGATGATTCACGATCTGGATATCGTGCAGCATGTCATGGGCCTGACATTTGATGCCCTGCTGGATGTCGAGAGCGGCGCCGACGGTCTGGACCTTTCAGCAGGAGAGGGCGCCGATCATGTGGCGGTGCGCCTGCAAACCGATGCAGGCTATCCGGTGACGCTGAGCACCGGACGATTGCCGGATAGCCGTCAGCGTGCCATCCATGCCCGAAGCGCAAAGGGCAGTCTGTATGTAGATTTGCTTAATGGCGGTCATGACCTTCAGTTTGCGACGCCGGATCTTCCCGCGGCCCCTGAAGACAGTAACGACAGTAACGACAGTGACGCCCTGACCCGTCAGGCACAGGCGATGGTGTGCAGTGTCATGGACGGGCAGTCGCACGGGCTGGCCAGTGCCGAGCAATCCTGGCAGACCCTGACACTTTGTCAGCTGATCGAACAGCGCCTGCGGCTAGCCTCATGAGCGGATCTTCACCGGCACCAGGGGGATAGGCGCTCGTGACGGGATGGTGCTAAAGTCATGAAGACGCGCCGCCGGGCGGCCGATCACACGGGAAGGTAAACATGAAACGCATGATGCTTTTAATGGTGGCAATGCTGTTGTCTGCCGCGGTACTCGGCGGCTGTAATACCATGCACGGGGCAGGCGAAGACATCTCTGACGGTGGACAGGCCATCCAGAACGCCGCTGATTGAGGTGTTCTGAATTCCCGGCATGACGAGGCTCGCAGCCATTTGGCTGCGGGCCTCGTTGCGTTTTCTGGCGGTGTGCCTACATGGCGTGCTTGATGCCCTTGTTGACCAGCAGCCAGTTGGCCGGATACGAGGTTAAAAATCCGACCAGCATGGCGATTTGCATCATGAACCAGAATTCGGGCGTGGCAGCATCCATTCGACCGTCCAGAAGCAGCGGCGTGGCGATCAGCATCCACAGATACATGCCAATTTGAAAGGCGATCAGCGACAGCGTATCGGCCTTGATGGCATCCATCAATGCGCGCCGTGGCGAGCGCTCGCCCATTTCGCGTATGGGCAGATACTGAAACAGGATGCCGAAGGCGTACGCCGCCAGAAAGGCGAGCAAAAAGTGCCCCGCCATGTGTGAGCCGAAAAAAGTAAAGCCAAGCACCGTGGCCAGCGGTGCCGCAACGATATCGCCCAGCGTGCACCCGCCGCCACAGTGGGTGGCCGACACAAATACGCCCTGCCATTTGGGCTTGTCATCGTGATGGTGGTGGCTGCCATCATGGCTGTCATGAGACTCTGATGTCTCATGGCCCGTGGGGCTTTCATGGCCCACATAGGCAGGCGCCGCTCGCCCCATTTTATGATAGACCCACCAGCCCAGCACCGGCATATAAAGCCCCGTGATCGGCCAGGTCACATTCATGACCGCCATGTGCTGAGGGCGACGACGCACGTCGACTGCGATCAACGCGCAGGTGGCCATTCCCAGCATTAAAAACATCCACGACCAGAAGGTCATCATTGGCACTCTCCCTGTAGCCTTCCATTTGAAATGGTCTGGACACAAGGGTTTAGTGCAGGCGAGCCGATCGGGCAAGCCCTGGGGTAGGGGCAAGGATGCCTGTTGAGAACGGTTGAAGGTGTTGGGGGCGTCACATGAAGATGGCATGAACAGCGGTTTTTACAAATGATCGAATCAGATATGGTATTAGCTGATCTGAAAAAGACGTGTTGGCATCGCCGAAAGGAAAATGCAGCTGACAAGCGCTCCGGTTGGTATGCTTTCGGGAATTATGAATGGAGCCAAGCGTGACGACCCCCCTGACTACTCCCGTGTTTTCAAAACCCCGTGTGGCACATCTTGTCAGTCTCAAGAATCTGGGAGGTGTAGAGCGTTCCTTTGCACGTTTTTATACGCACCATGTTCCATCCCTGGATCACCATGTGTTGCTGCAGACTGACGGCATCCATCCCCTTTTGAAACCAGACCTTGCTGCCTTTAAGTCACGTATACATGGCATCAAGGGGCCTGCGAGTTTAAAAATTCCACGCCTTGCCAGACCGCTGCGTCATGCATGGCAAAGACGTGTACTTGAGCAGCAATCCATTGATGCCATTCTCGTCTGGAACAAGATTTCAAACCATCCCATGGTTTTTCCGAATGATATGCGAGTGGTCCATTACGAGCATGGTACCGCCTGGCTTGCCAAGGATTCCCCTTCTGCTCGCGCCTATCTTGGCCGTATTGATGGCGTTGTCTGCAACTCGTTTGCTGCGCTGCGGCTGCTACAGATTAAATGGGGGGGTCAGCAAGGATATTCCTTATCGCGTGCTGCCTAACACAATCACTCTGCCAGAGGTGCGCGCTCAGCATCCAGAGGGACGTTTCCGGCTCGGTTTTGCAGAGCGGCTAACGGCTCTCAAGGCGCCCATTGTGGCGCTTGAAAGTTTTGCCGAGTTGAAAAGGAGCTGTCCGCAGGCAGAGTTCTGGATCGCGGGGCAGGGGCCAATGCGCCCGGTTCTGGAGTCGCTGGTAGCGCGTTGGGGGCTTCAGGAGAGTGTCACCTTTTGTGGGCTGCTCGATGACATGTCGGATTTCTATGCGTCCCTGGAGCTTTTATCTGCCCTTCATGGCGCGAGCCTTTCGGTAATGTCGTGCAGGAGGCACTGGCTCATGGTGTCCCCGTGGTTGGTGGCGCGGTTGATGGCATTGCAGAGCAGATCGTCACCGGTGAAAACGGTACGCTTTTGACGCCTTCACGAAACCGTCATGCACTGGCCCAATATGGCGAGATCTGCACGCAGGGCCCCAGAGAAGTCTATTCACCACTGGAAGACAATATCGTTGAAGCCGGCATTCTGGAGCCAGCAGAGGTTGCGGCCTGCCTTGTCCAATGGGCAGAAACCCCGGCCTTGAGAAGACAGCTCGGCCAGCAGGCACGAGTACGCGTTCAGCGCGACTTCGATCTTGACTGGTACGGTGAGCGACTGGATGACTTCATGCAGGGCATCGTACACGGACCGACATCGTAGACTTTATTGCGTGGTGCTCACCTGCCGCTGCGCCCGAAGGATATCCACGGTGTAAAGGGCAAGGCCGGCCCAGATGCAGGCAAACGTTACCAGGCTGGCCTGATTGAAGGGTTCGCCGAAGAGAAATACACCGGTGAGCAGGTGCAGGGTGGGGGTGAAGTACTGGAGCAGCCCCAGCGTGCCGAGCTTGAGCCGTCGTGCGCTCATGGTAAAGAGCACCAGCGGCAGCACGGTGATCAGTCCACAGCCCATTAATAGTGCGTCGGTGCGCAGGTTGTCCTGTAAAAAGACGGCCTCCTGCTGCCAGTACAGCCCGCCGAGCCAGAGCAGGGCAAACGGCAACAGCAGCATGGTCTCGATATAAAGCCCGGTGATGCTGTCCACGCTGATGTGCTTTCGTATCGCGCCATAAAAACCGAAGCTGCCGGCCAGAATCAGCGATACCCAGGGCACCCGACCAAAACCCACCACCATTATCAGCACACCGCCGGCGGCCAGCAGGATGGCGGCCACCTGCAGCGGGCGCAGGCGCTCGCGAAAAAAAATCAGCCCCAGCACCACGTTGAGCAGCGGGTTGATGTAGTAGCCAAGGCTTGCCTGCAGCACGTGATGGCTCGATACCGCCCAGATGAACACGCCCCAGTTGCAGCTGATCAGAAGCGCCGAGGCCATGAGCGCCAGCAGCAGATGGCGCTGGCGCAGGACAGCCATCACCTTTTCTTGGCGACGGCTGATCAGTACAAATAGCGTGAGCAGCACGGCGGCCCAAACCATGCGCTGGGTCAGGATCTCCCAGGGCGTCACTGCCGGGCCGATCAGATGAAAATAGATCGGCATTACGCCCCACATCGAAAAACAGCCGAGCGCGGCCAGAAGTCCTGTACTCCGTTCACGCGTGTCCGTCATCGCCCTGGCCCTCGGATAAAGGACAGCATCATACCCGTGATGATGACGCCGGGCACGAGCCGCGCTTGACTTGTTTTTGATATGTCCATAATTTTGGACATATGGACAACATAACGGTAATCGAGATCTTTTCTGCGCTGGCCCAGGGCACCCGACTGGACGCCTTTCGTTTGCTGGTACAGCACGCGCCCGAGGGGCTGGCGGCCGGTGAGCTGGCCCGCCGTCTTGATGTGCCGCACAACACGCTGTCGGCGCATCTGGCCGTGCTGTCACGCGCAGGCCTTGTCGTCTCACAGCGTCAGAGCCGCTCGATCATCTACCGCGCAAGCCTTGAGCGGATGCAGGCGACGCTGGGCTTTCTGGTGCACGACTGCTGCGCCGGGCGACCTGAACTCTGTGCGCCGCTGCTTGAGGCGCTTCAACCCGAATGCCACTTTCGTGAAGAGGGCACATCATGACGTGCGTGATTTATCACAACCCCGCCTGCGGCACCTCGCGTAACGTGCTTGAAATGCTGCGCCAGTCCGGCGAGACGCCGGAGATCATCGAATATCTGGATATCCCGCCGACACGGGCACGACTGGTCGAACTGCTGGCCGCGATGGCCATCACGCCGCGCGCATTGCTGCGCGGCAAGGAGCCGATGTGCGCCGAGCTGGGGCTTGAAGACGACACGATCGATGATGAGGTGCTGATTGACGCCATGGTGGCCCATCCGATCCTGATTAACCGTCCGATCGTGGTGACCGATCGCGGCACACGCCTGTGTCGGCCCTCCGAGCTGGTGCTGGCGCTGCTGGACAACCCGGTGACCGAATTCACCAAGGAAGATGGTGAGGTCATCAGACCGGGAGCGTCCGACGCATGAGTGACACGCTGCCCCATATCGACGCAGAACAGCTTCATCCCATTGATGTCGAGGCGTTGATCGGCCCGAATGATCCGCGCCATGCGCCGCGTATTCTGGTGCTGTATGGCTCGCTGCGTGAGCGTTCCTATTCCCGGCTGGTGGCAGAAGAAGCCGGCAGGCTGTTGCGCTGGCTTGGCTGTGAGGTCAGAACCTTCAACCCTTCCGGGCTGCCGCTGCCCGATGACGCCGAGGCCGATCACCCGAAGGTCGCCGAGCTGCGCGAACTGGCGCAGTGGTCGGAGGGCATGGTGTGGGTCAGTCCCGAGCGCCATGGGGCGATGACCGGCATCATGAAAACCCAGATCGACTGGATTCCACTCTCGCTGGGTGGCGTGCGCCCGACCCAGGGCAAGACGCTGGCGGTGATGGAGGTCTCCGGTGGCAGCCAGAGCTTTAATGCAGTCAACCAGATGCGGATTCTGGGGCGCTGGATGCGCATGCTAACCCTTCCCAATCAGTCCTCGGTGCCGAAGGCCTTTAACGAGTTCGACGAAGACGGGCGTATGCACGCTTCCCCGCTTTATCAGCGTATTGTCGATGTCTGCGAGGAGCTGGTGAAGTTCACCTGGCTGACGCGCGGCCGCGTCGGGTATCTGGTGGACCGCTACTCCGAGCGCGTCGAAAGCGCCGAAGCAGTGTCGAAACGCGTCAATCAGCGCACTCATCAAGCCGACTGACCGGGTAACGATCGCATGCTGGCACTCATCATCTTTGTGGTGACCCTGACGCTGGTCATCTGGCAGCCGCGCGGGCTGGGCATCGGCTGGAGCGCACTGGGCGGTGCGTCGGTCGCGCTCGCTACCGGCGTGGTGGGGTTTGGCGATGTCGCCATTGTCTGGGACATCGTGTGGGACGCGACCTTCACCTTTGTAGCGCTGATCATCATCTCGCTGATTCTCGATGAAGCGGGCTTTTTCAGCTGGGCGGCGCTGCATATCGCCCGCTGGGGCAATGGGCGCGGGCCGTGGCTGTTCATGCTGATCGTGATGCTGGGCGCGGTGATTGCGGCCCTTTTTGCCAACGATGGCGCGGCCCTTCTGCTCACGCCCATCGTGCTGGCGATTCTAATGCGCCTTGAGTTCAGCGCCCGCGCGGCGCTGGCCTTTATCATCGCCACCGGCTTTGTGGCCGATACCACAAGCCTGCCGCTGGTGATCTCGAATCTGGTCAATATCGTCACCGCCAACTACTTCGATATCGGTTTTGGTGAATACGCCATGGTCATGGTGCCGGTCAATCTGGTGTCGCTGGCGGCCACGCTGGCCGTGCTGTGGTGCTACTGTCGCCGGGAAATTCCGCGCCATTACGATCGCAGCCGGCTGGAAGCGCCGGTCAGTGCGATTGTGGATGTTCGGGTCTTTCGCGCCGCTTTCCCGTTGCTGGCTGTGCTGCTGGCTGCGCTTTTTATCACCGCACACTGGCAGGTGCCCTTTACCTTCATCATGGGAACGGCGGCGCTGGTGCTGCTGGCGATTGCCGGGCGCTGGGGGCGGCGTGAAAAACCGGTGATCTCGCTGACCCGGGTGATCAAACATGCGCCCTGGCAAATCGTGCTGTTCTCGGTCGGCATGTATCTGGTGGTCTATGGGCTGGGCAATGCCGGGCTGACCGATCACGCGGCCGACATGCTGACCCGGCTGGTCGGGCAGGGCACCCTTGCCGCCACGCTGGGCACCGGGCTGGGACTTGCGGTACTGGCCTCGATCGTCAATAACCTGCCGTCCACCCTGATCGGGGCGCTGGCGATCGATCAGGCCCATGTGCCCGAGCTCACCCGACAGCTGATGGCCTATGCCAGCGTCATCGGCAACGATCTGGGCCCCAAGTTCACCCCGATTGGCAGTCTGGCAACGCTATTGTGGCTGCATGTGCTGGCCGGCAAGGGACACCGGATTGGCTGGGGGCAGTACATGAAGGTAGGGCTTGTGATCACGCCGCCAGTGCTGCTGGCCACGCTGATCGCCCTGGCGTTCTGGGGACCGCTGGCCATTCGGATGAGTGGATAGCACAGGAGCGCGTTGAGCGGGAGATGAGGGACCAGCCTTAAGGGGCATATCAGACAGAGCTCAAGAAGACGGCGCTGTCTGCCGATGCTGCCTTTAATAATGATTCGGGCAGCAGACGCCACATGCGCCCGCCTGACTGCCTGCGGCAGGAGCCCCTCATGTTCCGATATACCCCTTCTTCCCGGCAGGTGCCGCTGGTTGAAGCCATTCATCGCGCCATGGCCGTGATCGAGTTCGATCCACAGGGCACGGTGCTGTGTGCCAACCCGGCCTTTTTCGAGGCGACCGGCTACAGCGCCGAGACGCTTGCGGGGCAGCATCACAGCGTGCTGTGTCCCCGCGAGCATGTTGAAAGCGACGAGTACGCCACCTTCTGGTCGCGCCTGCGTCAGGGCGAGTTCATCAGCGGTCGCTGCAAGAGGCTGCGCCGGGATGGCGAGCCTCTGTGGCTGGAAGCCACCTACAACCCGATCCGTGACCGGCGCGGGCAGGTGGTGCGCGTGATCAAGATCGCCACCGACATTACCCCGCAGGTTCGCGAAGAACAGGAGATGGGCAGCCGCCTCAAGGCCATTGATCGCTCGATGGCGGTCATCGAATTCACGCCGGACGGCCATATTCTCACCGCCAACCAGAATTTCCTGCACACGGTCGGGTATCGGCTCGAGGAGATCGAGGGCAGGCATCATCGTATCTTCTGCTGCAAAACGATGTCGGCCAGCCCCGAGTATCGCGCGTTCTGGGCCCAGCTCAACGCCGGAGAGTTCATGTCCGGTCAGTTCAAGCGCTTTGACAAGCAGGGCCGCACTTTATGGCTTGAGGCCACCTACAACCCGATTTTTGATGACGAGGGTCGTCTCTACAAGGTCATCAAGTTTGCCAGCAACATCACCGACCGGGTCGAGCGTGAAACCGAGAGCCTGCGCATGGCCTGTCGCATCTCGGCCGATACAGAAAATACCGCTGATGATGGCAGCCGCATCATCGATGAGACCGTGCGCGAGATTCGAAGCATTGCCGACCGGGTAGAAGCCACCTCCAGACTGCTGGGGGAGTTGACCACGCAGGCCGCCGGGATTACGGCCATCGTCGAGACCATCCAGTCGATTGCCTCCCAGACCAACCTGTTGTCCCTGAACGCTGCTATTGAAGCCGCGCGCGCCGGTGAACACGGCCGGGGATTCTCGGTGGTCGCCCATGAGGTGCGAGCGCTGGCCCGCCGAACGGCCGAGGCCACCAGTGACATTTCCGGCACGATCGATCATCTGCAAAAACTCTCCCATAGCGCCAGTGCCAGCATGCACACCTGTCGGGAAAGCGTTGAAAAGGGCGTTGGCATGGCCGGCAATGCCGGTGAGGCGATCATTCGCATCAGCGCCTGCACCAACGACATGGTCACGGCCGTGCGCAACATGGCCTCATCCACGGATCTGAGCGAAGACCCCTGTGCGCCGGAGCAGAAGCCCTGTACGTCGGCCGTGACGGCCTGAATCGGTCCCTGTCATAACGTTATCAGCAATGCTGATTTAGCCCGTAAAGATTGAAGGGTTATATTGAAAACCGTTTTGATAGCGATCTGACATGAGGCCGACGTGAATTTTCAGCAACTGCGAATCGTGCGGGAAGTGGTGCGCCGTCAGTTCAATCTGACCGAAGCCTCCAATGCGCTGTTCACGTCCCAGTCCGGCGCCAGCAAGCACATTCGTGATCTGGAAGACGAGCTGGGCGTGGTGCTTTTCGAGCGTCGCGGCAAGCGTCTGCTGGGGCTGACGCCGGCCGGGACCACGCTTTTCGAAACCGTCGAGCGCATCCTGCTCGACAGCGAAAACCTGAAACGTCTGGCCCAGCAGTGGGTGCATGAGGATCAGGGCCGTCTGCGCATTGCCACCACCCATACCCAGGCCCGCTATGTGCTGCCGCGCATCATTGCGCGCTTTCGACGCGACTTTCCGCGGGTACATCTGGAGCTTCAGCAGTGCGGGCCTGGCGAAATCGTCTCGCTTTTACGGGCCGGCAAGGTCGACATCGGCATGGCCACGGAAGCCCTTGGCGAGGCACACGGCGAGCTGGTGACCTTTCCCTTTCATCAATGGCAGCACGGGCTCGTGGTGCCCGAGGATCACCCGCTGCGAGATGTCGATACCCTGACTTTGCAAGAGATCGCCCGCTACCCGATCGTGACCTACCACGAAGGGTTTACCGGTCGTTCGCGCATCGATCAGGCCTTTGCAAGCGCAGGCGTGACCCCGGATGTGGTGATGTCGGCACTTGATGCTGACGTGATCAAGACCTACGTCGAGCTGGGGCTGGGCATCGGCATCATCGCCTCCGTGGCCTTTGATGCCGGGCGCGATGTCGGTCTTGCGATGCTTGAGCAGGACCATCTCTTTCCACGCAATACCACTCTGATTGCGCTACGCCGCGGGCACGTGCTGCGCAATTTTGCCTACCGCTTTCTGGAGTGCTGCTCGCCCGAATTAAACGGTGAAACCGTACAGGCTGCCCTGAGCCGCCCCTGATCGGGGCTGAAAAGCTTTTCAACAATCGTGATTTCAGCGCGCGCGTCTCGGGGCAGACTCAAGGCGCGCGTCCACTCTCACGACACGACACGGCCCCGATTTTAAAAGGGAGATGAGCATGCCGCTGACCAGCGTGGTGGCGTACTTCAACCGGCATCTTGAGTCGTTCAGTCCGGCCTCTCGCCTGCGCCATGAGGCCGGCATTCACTATGACCCGCAGCAGGGCGAGCGGGCCCTGTCCGCGCATCTCGATCATCTGGTTCTGGTCCCTGACCTGCGCGCGATCACAACGCTTGCCGGCAATATTATCGGCTGGGAGGGCGCGCTGAGCATTCATGACAGGCACGCGCGTCCGGTGCGCCGAGAGGCGCTCTATCGTCACGTTCGGGACGACGAGGACATCGTGTTCATCGACCGTTTCCTGCGCGTGCTGCATGCCCTGCATTATCTGCACTGTCTGGCCACGCCGCCGCTTGATGTCGTGCCCGACCAGGCTCGCTGGCAGCTGATGCTCGATGTGCACTGGCGTCATCTGCGCGCTGTTCATGAGGCGCACGGCGAGGTCTTTGAGGCGCTGCTGCAGCGCCTGGGGCTTTCAACCGGTCAGGTCGTGCTGCGCCTGCAGGCCTCGACGTTGATCGATGATGCTCATGCCCACGCGGCGGCTCGAAGCTTCGCCGCCCGGGGCTACACCCTGCTGGTGGATCACCTGAGCATTGAGGCACCATGCTGGGCGCTGATGAATGCCCTGGGCGTGCACTGGGTCTCGCCGGAGGTCAACGCGTGGCGGACCCGTGAACCGGCCCGGTGGGTGCATCATGATCAATGGATCAGCGAGGCACACCGCCATGGCCTGAAGGTGCTGCTGCGGCGCGCTCCTGAAGGGCGAGAGGGGCTGATAACCCGTGCCGATGCCCTGCTGGAGGCCCCACCGGAAGAGACGCTGACCGCCACCGCACTGCCAGGGCAGGCACCGGGCGGTTAGAACGGGCGATTAAAACCGCCGAACTTCGCCTGTCTTTAGTACTGACTTTAGTGCTGCCCGCAAGGCACTAAAGTCGTAGCTCAAACACCTCCCCGGGGCGTCTGAGCTGCGACAGGTTCATGGTGAAAGGCACGTCATGTTGAACGGCACGTCATGATGAAAGGCACGTTATGGAAAAAAGCATGTCACGGCTGCGCTGCTGAGGCGGCGGTTGATGTCTGTTGCTCGGGGGCCTGCCATACGGCACTGGCAACATCGACATCACGGGGAATCAGCCCCTGCGCTCGGAAGGTATCCGCCACCTGCTGCTGGCGGCGCACGACATCGTCGCTCATGGGACTGATGCCATAGTGGTTGCGCTCGAGCCAGCGTGACACCACGGCTTCGGGAAGGCCCAGCTGGCCCGACAGCAGCTGCGCCATATCGCTTTTGTGCGTGTTGGCCCACGCCCCGGTTTCAGCCACCGTATCCCGCAGCAGGGCAAGGGTCTGCGGGTGCTGCTCGGCAAATGGGCGTGAGGCCTCGTAAAAGGAATTGGTAGGTTCAAGGCCGTGATAGTCCGCCAGCCGTCGTACATCATCCTGAGATTCGATGGCGGCAAGATATGGGTCCCAGATGGCCCAGGCATCCACGCTGCCGGTCGCGAAGGCCGCCCGCGCATCGGCCGGCGGCAGCCACACCGGCTGAATGTCGCTCAGGCTCAGCCCGGCGCGCTCAAGGGTCTTCACCAGCAGATAGTGGGCACTCGATCCCTTTTGAAGGGCCACCTTGCGCCCCTTGAGCGCGGCCACGTCGTGCAGGTCTGAATCGGCCGGGGTAATGACGGCCTCGGTTTCCTCGGCGTTGGGCTCGGCCCCGACATAGACCAGATCGGCCCCGGCGGCCTGGGCAAACACGGCCGGGGGTGCCCCGGTCTGGCCGACATCAATGCTGCCGGCGTTGAGTGCTTCGAGCAGCTGCGGTCCGGCGGCAAACTCGTGCCAGCGCACCGTGATGCCTTCCGGTGCGAGCCGCTTTTCCAGCGTCTTTTGCGCCTTGAGCACGGTCAAAAGCCCCGAGCCCTTCTGATAGCCAATGCTCAGCGTGTCTTCCTGTTGTCCGGCAGCGCCGGCGCTCAGGGGCACGGTGGCGACGGCCAGCGCCAGCGCCGTACGGGCCAGTCGTGTTCTCAATGGTGGTGTCGCCTGTCTCATGAAGGCCGCTCCTGATTGGCAATGGTTTCCCCGACGGGGCCGGTGTTGACGCGAGTGCTTGTGACGGGCACCTCGTGATCGAGCGGCAGGTGCGGCAGCACCAGCTCCCCGAAGCGCCAGGCTTCCTCCAGATGCGGATAGCCCGAGAAAATGAAGGTGTCGATGCCGATGGCCATGTATTCCTTGATGCGCTCGATGACGGTCTCGGCGCTGCCCACCAGCGCTGTCCCGGCCCCGCCACGCACCAGCCCGACGCCGGCCCACAGGTTGGGGCTGATTTCGAGGCGATCACGCTTGCCACCGTGCAGCGCACGCATGCGGGATTGTCCGACCGAATCCATGCGGGCAAAGACCTTCTGCGCGGCGGCAATCGTGTCGTCGTCGAGATGTTCGATCAGCATGTCGGCCGCCGCCCAGGCCTCGTCATCGGTTTCCCGCACAATCACGTGCAATCGAATGCCAAAGGTGACCTCGCGGCCGGCCCTGTGCGCTGCCTCGCGCACGGTGGCGACCTTTTCGGCCACCTGCGCCGGCGGCTCGCCCCAGGTCAGATACTTGTCGATGGTGTGCGCCGCCACCTCGATGGCAGAAGACGAGGACCCGCCAAAATAGAGCGGCGGATGTGGTGACTGCACCGGATGAAAGAGCAGTTTCCCGTCCTCGATACGCAGGTGTTTGCCCTCGTGGCGGACGGTTTCACCGCGCAACAGGTCCTGATAGACCTTCAGGAATTCGTGGGTGACCTCATAGCGCTCGGCGTGATCGAGAAAGACCCCGTCGCCGTGGTTTTCGACCGGGTCGCCGCCGGTGACCACGTTGATTAAAAGCCGCCCGTGAGAGATGCGGTCCAGCGTCGCCGTCATGCGCGCGGCCACCGCCGGTGACTGAAGTCCGGGGCGCACCGCGACCAGAAAACGCAGGCGCTGCGTCAGCGGGGCCAGTGCCGAGGCGATGACCCAGGAATCCTCGCAGCTGCGCCCGGTCGGCAGCAGCACGCCGTAGTAGCCCAATTGATCGGCGCTCTGGGCGATCTGTTTGAGGTAGTCGATATCGACCCGGCGCCCGCCCTTTGAGGTGCCCAGATAGTGGCCATCGCCATGGGTGGGCAGAAACCAGAGCACCTTCGCGTGGCGGGCGCCGTGATCGGTGGTAAAGCGAACCGGGGCATCAACCGTGGTTTGCGTCATGTCACGCTCTCCCTTCAATGGATGTGGCGGCGGGGGTAGAAGCAGGAAATACAGTGGCGTCGTGCTCGTTTCGACCGAGCACGTGCTGCAGGACGGTGGTCTCGATGGCCCCCACATCAGGACTGGCGTGTCGGCGCGGGCGAGGAAGGTCGATACGTTGATCGAGCTCGATGCGCCCCGAGGACAGCACGATGACCCGGTCGCCCAGCTGCACGGCTTCGGCGACGTCGTGGGTTACCAGCACCATGGTGAACCCGTGTTCTCGCCATAGACGCTCGATCAGCTGTTGCATCTCGATACGGGTCAGGGCGTCCAGCGCGCCCAGTGGTTCATCGAGCAGCAGAAGTCTGGGCTGATGGATCAGGGCGCGAGCCAGCGCAACGCGCTGTTTTTGTCCGCCGGAAAGCTGCGCCGGCCACTTGTCGGCGTGTTCCAGCAGGCCCACCTCGGCCAGTGCATCGCGGGCCCGGGCCTTCCAGTCGCCGACAAGCCCCAGCCCGATGTTGTTGATCACGCTTTTCCAGGGCAGCAGGCGGTCATCCTGAAACATCAGGCGGGTCTGCTCGGCCAGAGGGTGTCCGTTGGTGTCGATCCTTCCCGCGTTGTGCGTCTCAAGGCCTGCGATAAGGCGCAGCAGCGTGCTCTTGCCGCAGCCGCTGCGCCCGACAATCGAGACGATCTGACCGGCGGAGATGTCCAGGTCGATATGGTTCAACACCTGATGCGCACCGAAGGTTTTGGTAATTCCTTCAAGCGAGAGGCCCAGGCCGCCCGTCGGGTGAGCACGGCGGGCGTTCGTTGTGGCCGTGCGCGGTGAGGCCACGTCATACAGTGATGCAACGTTGGTTGGCGTGCTCATGTGACAGCTCCTTTTGAGTAGGCGGGGTGCCAGCGCAGCCAGCGGCGCTCCAGAAGACGGGCGGTTTCATCGGCCAGCTTGCCAAGGGCGGCGTAAAGCAGAATCGAAAGCACCACCACATCGGTCTGCATGAATTCACGGGCATTCATGGCGAGATAGCCGATACCGTCGCTGGCCGAGATGGTTTCCGAGACGATCAGGGTCAGCCACATCAGTCCCAGCGAGTAGCGCAGGCCCACCAGAATCGAGGGCATGGCGCCGGGCAGAATCACATGGGCGAATAGCGGCCAGCCGGTCAGGCCGTAGCTGCGCGCCATCTCCATGAGGTTGCGATCGATACCGCGGATACCGTGAAAGGTGTTGAGATAGATGGGAAAGGCGGTGCCCAGCACCACCAGAAAGATCCGGGCGGTCTCGTCGATGCCGAACCAGAGGATGACCAGCGGAATCAGCGCCAGATGCGGGATGTTGCGCGCCATTTGAATCGTTGAATCCAGCAGGGTTTCGCCCCAGCGCGACAGCCCGCTGATCATCCCGAGCACCAGCCCGATGCCGCCACCAATGATCAGTCCCGTGATGGCACGACGAAAGCTGATCCCCAGATGATGTAGAAGCTCACCGCTGCGGCTCAGCTGCCAGGCGGCCTCAACAACGGCGCCCGGGGCCGGCATGACCCGGTTTGAAAGCCAGCCGGTGCTGGATGAAAGCTGCCAGCCCGCCACGATCAGCAATGGCAAAAGCCACGGCAGAAATCGCTGCAGGGCCTGGGTCCGCCAGTGTGTCATGTCGCCTCCCCGAAAATGGTCGTGTCGGAAGAGACGCTATCGAGCCGGAACCAGACCTTGAAATGGTTTAAACCGCAATGCTTATGAAGCTAGGGTGAATAACCTTTTCGCATCATCCGGAAAAGGGCGCTCGGGGCCGGTGACAGGCGCTTCAGCAGCGTTGAGCCGCCAGGATTTAATAGCTCAAAAAGCGATAAGCAATCCGTTATTATATATTTTCAGGTAATTAAAACCCTCGGTACGCTTGAGCCAACAACATCCTCACGCGTTATGAAGGGAACCTGACATGCCCCATTTATTCTCCATTTCACGGCGTCGCGGGTTGACGCTCGCGCTGGCCTCGACGCTTCTGTCGGGCTCGATGGCGGCGCACGCCGAGAGCATCCGCCTGCTCAACGTCTCCTATGACCCTACCCGCGAGCTTTACAGCGACTACAACCAGGCCTTCAGCCAGTGGTATGAAAAGCAGACCGGGGATCAGGTCAGCGTTCAGCAAAGCCACGGCGGCTCGGGGCGTCAGGCCCGCTCGGTGATCGAGGGCAATCCGGCCGATATCGTGACCCTGGCGCTGGCGGCAGACATCGATGCCATTGCCGACAGGAGCAACCTTCTGCCCACCGACTGGCAGAAGGCGTTTGCCGATGACAGCACGCCCTACACCTCCTCGATCGTCTTTCTGGTGCGCAAGGGCAATCCAAAGAACATTCATGACTGGGATGATCTGGTTCGTGACGGGGTCGAGGTGATCTCGCCCAATCCCAAGACCTCGGGCGGGGCACGCTGGAACTATCTGGCCGCCTGGACCTGGGCACTCAAGCATGAACTGGGCGATCTGAAGCGACTGCATGATCCGGCCTACGCGCAAGAGGTGGCGAAGGCGCAGCAGGCGGCTGAGCAGTACGTCAAAACGCTTTATCAGCACGTGCCGGTGCTGGATACCGGGGCGCGCGGTGCCACCAACACCTTCATCCAGCGCGGGCTGGGCGATGTGCTGCTGGCCTGGGAAAACGAGGCGCTGCTGGCCGTCAACGAACTGGGGCAGGGGGACTACGAGATCATCGCGCCATCGGTGAGTATTCTGACCCAGCCGCCGGTCGCGGTGGTGGAAGACAACGTGAAGAAAAAGGGCTCGGCCGCCGAGAAGGCCGCTCACGCCTATCTGGAACACCTCTATTCACCAGAAGGCCAGCAGCTGGTGGCGCGTCACTACTACCGGCCAATCAACGATGATGGTGTGGACCCGAAACTGCTTGAGCAGTTTCCGACCATGGATCTCTACAACATCAACGATGTCTTTGGCGGCTGGAGCAAGGCGCAGAAGACGCACTTTGCCAATGGCGGCGTCTTTGACCGCATCACGGCGCCGGGGCCGTAACACGGGGTAGTAAAAAAGTCCCATGGATGACATCAAAACCGGGCCTTTTGCCCGGTTTTTTTGAAGGTGCTCCAATGTTTGAAAGTGCCCTCTAAAGAGGACAACGTGCCGGTCGAAAAAAGACCTCAGCCTGCCTGCGCCAGCGAGAAGACCGGCTTCTCGCGGTGCGGCAGGGGCTCGAGTCGGCGCGCTTCCAGCAGATGCGTTATCGTCTCCACGGCCTGCGCCATGCGCTGGCGAATCTCCGGCCCCGGCACGTGATGGCCGCTCGGGCACCTGCCGAGATGGCCCGGACCTGCATAGATGCCCGGCAGTTGATGGGTGGTGCCCATGGCAGAGAGTACGGGTTTCAAGGCATAGTCGAGCATTAGGAGGTGCTGATCCCCACCGCCGGTGGCCAGGGTCTGCACCGTGCAGTGCTCGAGTCCGCGCTGGGGAATGAGATCCAGCAACAGTTTCAGCGCCCCGGAAAAGGACGCCTGATACACCGGCGTGGCGACAATCACGGCATTGGCCCGGGCCAGTGTGGCCTGAAAGGCCCGGATGATCGGGTGGGCGTGGTCGGCATTGACCAGTGCCTGAAGCGGAAAGTTATCCGGGGAAAATCGCCGGGTTTCGATGCCGCGCCGATGCAGCTGGCTCTCCATGAAGGCCAGCAGCGCCGTGGATCGGGATTCTACGTTGGTGCTGCCTGCCAGAGTCACTACGTTCATGATCGCTCCTTGCCCTTGGGGAATACCTCATTGTGTCGCGACGACCAGAGCCTCTGGAAATAACGATCCACGAAAAGCAAATCATGCCGGGACTACGCCATGGTGGCGCCGATTAAAGCGTTGTGATGCCCCCCTGTTTTCTGGAGACCGACGTGCCCAGCATTGATATTGCCCTCAATCTCAGCGCCGAACAGTGCCGTGCCCACTACGCCGGCGCCGCCAACAGCATTCGCACGCGTACGCTGGATGGTCGTAGCGTCGAACTGCCCTCAAGGGTGCTCCATCACATCATCGGTCGTGACGGTGTACACGGCACCTATCGCGTGATCTTTGACGATCGGGGACGGTTTGTGTCGATTTTTCAGCTCTGACAGCGGTACTGCCGTGATCAAAGCGTGAAAGACAAATTTTCGAGCATATAAAGCCTCTGACAGCGCCGCCGATATCACACCACCGGCGTCATGGCCTGTCATGGCGCGATCCTGCTCGTGAGATGCATATGCCATCACTTTCACGCTTTAACCTTTCATATCGTGGTCTTGTCTTCACCTCGCTGCTGATGTTGCCAACCGTGGTGCTGGCCGGCAGTGGACAGGTGCAGGTTTCGATGAGCGTAAGGGCCGGCTGCCTGATCCAGACGCCATCCAATCAGGCTCCAGACCTTGGGTATCTATGTAGTCCCAATGCTGGAGATTTCCGGCTGAGTCTGGATAACGGGCGTCACGCTGATGGCATTCAGCGCCATTTATCCGATGGGCAATCACGTGTCCCCTATCAACTGCAGGTGGCTCTTGACAACGGGAAATGGCTCACAGCGAACCATGCGCTTTCCATTCATCTGCCGGAAAATGCCCCCCAGCTGATCCTCCAGGCCTTGAGTCTGCCGGCATCACCGCTTGAGAGAGATCTGTCATACCGTGATACGGTGCTGGCAACGTTTGAGTATTAATTTTCCGAATGCAAATTCGAATTTTCTATTTTTTCGAATGCTGCAGTCGATTATTACCAATCAAGTAACTAATTTCTCCATTGAGTAACATATGTTATTTGATTAATATTTTTGCATGTTCTTGTTTAGCCTAAGGTGGGTCTTGTCATGCAAAAATCTTATCGGCTCAGTACCGTCATGGGTGCTCTCCTTCTCTTTACTACCCTGTCCGCCCGGGCGGAAGTCTCCGGGCAGATCGATGCCACGCTCACTGTAGAACCGGGATGTCTCATTGATAACGGTAATGTGCCTGACGGCGGCTCGGGTTACGACTTCGGAACGCTGGATTTCGGCACCGTTTCCACCATCTGGACCAACCCCTTGCAGGCGACATTGAGCGCATCAGGTGACGCCGGTCAGCTTTCCGTCACTTGTAGCCCCGGTGTGGATACCTTCACGGTAGCCATTGACGGTGGCACCAATAGTGATGCCGCCACACGCAACCTTGCTTCTGACGGCACTACCGTAGCCTATGAGATATTCCGCGATAGCGGTCAGAGTATCCCTTACGAGATTAATCAGCCTGAGTCCTTTGATGTGGCCACTGGCGGTGAGTCCATTGAAGTGCCGGTCTATGGTCTGGTAGCCCCCAATCCGGATACACCGGTCGCAGCAGGCACCTATACCGATACGCTGACCCTGACCTTCAATTTCTAGGCATTATCCGGCTTGCCCGGGAGACTTGCGCTCCCATGCAGGGCAGATGATGGGGGGCAGGCACATGTATCGAGCATCTAGGCTCATGGGAACGTGTCTGGTGGGGCTGTATTTAATGGGTTGGTCTGTACCGAAATGTTATGCGGCGCAGGAGAGCTTCGAAGTCAGCGCTACCGTCACGCCAGGCTGTCTGGTGCAGGGCGGTAGCGCTCAGGGTAGTAGATGGGGTGTGCTGGATTTTGGCACCCATAGTGCCTTGAGCAGTGCTGTGGTAACCACGGCACTGACGCCTTCAGAGACCATCCGATTGCAGTGCACCCGAGGGCTTTCTTTATCAATGTCGGTCAATCAGGGCCAGCACTACGGCGGTGGGGCGCGACAGCTACAAAGTACCGGCGGGGCAGCAGTGCCTTACCGCCTTTATAGCACCAGCGCCATGGATAACGAGCTGCTGCCGGGGCAGGCCGTTTCATTAACGGCACCAGATGATGGTGTCGATGTACAGCTACCCATCTACGGGCGGCTGCAGTTGAGCCCCGAGGACCCACCAGGCAGCTATACCGATCAGCTGATCGTGACCCTGTCCTGGTAGTCAACGAGGAGAGATCCCATGCGCAAGATTCTACTCCGTTTTTTGACCACGATAGTGCTGTCGACGCTTTTGCTGCCAGTGCCAGCCGTTCTGGCGGCCAGTTCGATTCTGATCTGGCCCATCAATCCGACCCTGAGTTCTCAGGAGCGTGCCCGCCCGCTGTGGCTTGAAAATCAGGCCAATGTGCCCGCTACCCTTCAGATTCGCATTTTGCGCTGGCAGCAGGTACAGCAGCGCAACGACTATCAGCCTCAGGATGACATCCTGCCCAGCCCGCCGGTAGTGACCATCGCACCCGGCAAGCGCCAGCTGGTGCGCCTGACTCTGACCGGCGCTGCGCCGACGTCGGGGGAGCAGGCCTATCGCATTCTGGTCGACGAGATTCCCGATGCCCGGCAGCAGGCCCGGGAGGCGTCAGACTCGCGCGTACAGTTTCGCATGCGCTACTCGGTGCCGCTCTTTGTGACGTCAAGCGAGGTGCCAGAGCAGAGTGCACACATTGCCGAAGCGCTGCGCTGGAGCGTCATTACGGAAAACGGTCAGCGCTATCTGCGCGTGCATAACCCGGGTAGCGCTCATGCTCGATTGGCCCGTGTGCAGATGGATGGCACTACGGTTGCTGAAGGGCTGCTGGGCTATGTATTGGCCGGGACGACTAAACAATGGCCGCTCCCGAACAACATGAATGCCGGGCGGAGTTTGACTGCTACCGTCAATGGTGCCGACCCTGTCAAGCTGCACTACGCAGGGTCGTAATGTATTCGGCGACCATGCGAGACATCATGTGGCTGAAGCTGATGTTGTCTCTGGCAGTACTGACTGCCCACCCTGTCAGAGCCGATGAACTGCCGCCGCCGCCAAAGGCCGTGCCCGACATGCTCATGACGCTGGAACTGGCACCGGTCATCAACGGCGCCGCCCAGGGGGAGACCATTCCTGTTCGCTATTACCAGAGTCGCGCCACGGTACGTCGTGAAGATCTCGCGAACATGGGCGTGCCGGTGCCGCCAGGTAATGAAGTATGGCTGGAGCAGGATGACCTGCCAGATATTGATTTCGAATATGATGCGCCTGGCCAGCGTCTTCTGATCACCGTTCCCCCCGAACAACTGGCGAATCAGTATCTCGGTGCGCCATCGCGTCAGCGCCATCAGGCACAGGCAGGCCAAGGGGCGTTATTCAATTATGATTTTTACTCAAGCCATCAAAGCGACTATCGCTACGCTAGTCTGTGGCACGAGGCGCGAGGCTTTGGTGACTACGGTGTGTTCTCCACTACCGGTCGCTGGCGGCAAACGCTCTCTGGTGTTGATACTGGAGAGTCAGGGTATCTGCGTTACGACAGCTGGTGGCGTTTTCATGATACGAACACCATGAATACCTGGCAGGTGGGCGACATGATCAGCGGCTCGCTGGCCTGGAGCCGCTCGGTACGCATGGGCGGAGTGAAATTTTCGCGAAACTTTTCACTGCGTCCGGATTTGATCACGTATCCGTTGCCCACCTTCAATGGCACCAGTGCCGTGCCGGGTACGGTGGATCTATTTGTCAATGGCACTCGCTCACGCTCGCAGAATGTCGCGCCCGGCCCCTTTACCCTGACCGATGTGCCCTACATCAATGGTGCAGGTGAAGCCGTGGTGGTGACCGAGGATGCTCAGGGCCGGCGTGTCGCGACCTCGGTGCCCTTTTATGTCACTAGTGACCTGCTGGATGCCGGTCTTGCTGATTACGATCTTTCAGTTGGCGCGCTACGGCGCAACTACGCCCTGCGCAGCATGGATTACGGGGCCCCTGCTGCCAGTGGTGTTTATCGTTATGGACTCAACGATACCCTGACGCTGGAAACCCATGGTGAGGTAGCCGAGGGGTTGAGTCTTGCCGGTGTTGGCAGCGTCATGCGGCTTGGGCGATTGGGGGTGCTGAATCTGGCGGCCAGCGGCAGTAAGCACGAGGAAGGCAGTGGTTGGCAGCAAAGTGTTGGCTATCAGTACACCCGGTCCGGTTTCAATATCGGGGTGCAGCACAATCGACGCGATGAAGATTTTAGTGATCTTTCCGGCCTCGGGCTCGAGGCGGCCGTTTATGGCCGTAGCAGCACCCAGGTGAACACCAGCGTGGCGCTGGGGGAGCTGGGCTCGATCAGTGCCGGCTATTTTGATACCCGCAGTGTCGATGATACCCGCACTCGGTTACTCAACCTTTCCTGGAATCGATCACTTGGCCAGCGCAGCAATTTATTTGTTTCCGGGAATCGGGCTTTGGATGGAGAGGGCTGGAGCGTGACCGCACAGCTGTCGGTCTCACTTGGTCAGCACGGCACGCTGGCCTCCAGCGTTGAGCGGCTACCCGGAGATAATGGCTCACGCCAACGTCTTGACTATGATCGTCCCGCCCCCATTGATGGCGGCCTTGGATGGCGTCTGGGCTATGACCGGTCCAGTCGAGGCGATGACTATCGTCAGGCAGAGCTGTCGTGGCGCGGCAACCGAGGCGAAGCCCGTGTGGGTGCCTTTGGTGATCGCGATGATACCGCCTGGTGGGCAGAAGCCACCGGTGCGCTCGTGGCCATGGATGGAGACGTGTTGCTATCCCGTCAGATCAACGACGCCTTCATTCTGGTCAGCACCGAAGGCCAGGGCGATGTTCCCGTCAGCTATGAACACCGCACGATCGGTCGCACCGATGACAGTGGCCATCAGCTCATCCCCTGGGTGACGCCCTGGTATCAGGCCGTGGTGGGTATCGACACCATGGGGCTGCCGCCTGACATGCAGGCCGAGCGCGTGCGCCAGCCCGTCAGCGTGCGTGCGGGAAGCGGCTACCTGATGCGCTTTCCGATTCATCAGGTCAGAGCGGCCAGCATTCGTCTTGAAATGGCCGATGGCGAACCTGTGCCGCTGGGCAGTCTTGCAACGCTTGCACGAGGCGGAGATCAGGCAATCGTTGGCTACGACGGTCTCGTCTACTTCCAGCAGCTGTCAGGCCGTGAACGACTTTTTGTCACGACACCTGATGGGCAGAGCTGTGACATCGAGCTTACGTTGCCCGAGGATGATGACATGCTGCATACACTGGGACCATATTCCTGTCGTCTGGAAATGGCTGATCGAAGATTGGCGCAGCCCGAGGAAATGCCATGATCCATCGTGAGTGGCTGAGTGCCATCATGCTCTGCTTCGGGATAATTTACGCCTTGCCTGCGCAAGCAGACTGTGAGGTGGATAGCGTTAGTGGCAGCCTGGGTAGTGTCCCCTCGACCCAGACTGGTCAGAGCTATCAAACCCAGGTTGCCGGTGGGCTTGGTTGTTCAGGCGCTGCTCTTCAGTTCGCCGGTAATGACAGGGCGGATGCGACAATCACGGGCACCAGCAATAACCTGGCGCTGGTCAATGCGGCCGGTGATCGCATCCCTTATCAGATATATGGTGATTCCAGCTTCGAGGACCTGCTTTCAATTGGTGCGCAGACCAGCTTTATGGACTTCAATCTGGTCAATATTGGCGGATTGTTCGGCGGTCCCGAAAACAATATTCCTCTTTATATTCGAACCCGGCCGACCCGGCAGATCTCGGCCGGCGTCTATAAAGACACCATTGTTGTACGCTGGGATTACAGTGTCTGTACCGGTGCCGGTGCGTTCGGCATATGTCTTGGCCGCTCCCGCGGAAACAAGACAGCCTCGCTTGATCTGACCATGACCATCACCCCGGACTGTCTGATCAATGCGCCGGACATCAGTTTTGGCAGTGCCCCTCTGGTATCTGGATTTGGCGAAGTGAACCAGTCGCTGTCGCTATTTTGTACCAAAGGTAGCACCTTTCAGGTGGGTCTGAGCGCAGGTAGTCACGCCCGCAGCGGCGAGCGTTTCATGGCCAGCAGCAGCGGAGAGCTGTTGCGCTATCGGATTCTGAAACCCGACCGCACCCCCTGGCGAGACATCAACAGCGGCCAGGCGCGCAGCCATCTTGATGCCGATCGCAATCCTGGGCTCGGTCTTGGCGGCGGCCCCGGTATCAATGGCAGCCAGTCTCAGGAGTTTAACTACCGCGCCGTGATCGACCCCGATCAGGCCACGCCATCACCAGGCACTTATACCGATCAGGTAGTGGTCACCGTGGAGTTTTGAGAGGGAACGAACGTTGGGGGAGAGGGGGTATCGTGCGTGGCAGAAACCGGTGCGGTGATTGCATGTCACGAGAAAGGAAATTTAAAAGCACATCCATGTGCAGAGCCCACATGGTGGCGAGGCTCGTCCTTGAATAAGGAATGTCGCATAAACATTGGGCAATTAACATCGCTCGAAAGGAGTATTAATCCCTGGAAAAGCTTACCGCTCTGCGCCAGTACCTGATCAATGGCTGTTCCCATGCCGGTGGGGATGAGTTGCACCGGAGCGTGTAACGAGAACGTTTGCCATCTCCCATGGGCGCAGGGATTTACCGCTGGCGATCGTCAATGTCCGGGGAGGTTCCAATCGTCAAGACGCCGATAAGCGCTGGTCGTTACATTTTCTGATCAGGATGCACATCGCCCGGGCCAGGGTTATCGGTCGCCGAGCGGTTGAGCGTGTCGCAGCGGCGTTTGGCCTCTTCTTCAGGGTCATAAAGGCTTTCCTGCTCAAGAGTGTCGTCATCAAAAACGATAAATTCGGGGTCATTGCTGGCCGCCAGGGTGGCAGTCGGCAGGGCAGGCTTGTAGACATGGGTCATGTCAGCGCCCTCCATGGGGGAACCTTCTCACTCTAGTCCTGTAGCGTTCACCTTGCTGGCACGCAATGGTCTCGTTTGCCGGTATCCACCTGCGAACGAGGCATTGAGTCATCAGGGCGACGGTGCCTTTTCATCAGGATGAATGCCTTGCCCGATGACGACCCACCAGTGCATTCCACGCCGTAAACACCGCACCCAGTGCCAGCATGGCGGCAATCGCCAGCAGGGCGTGTCGACCCAGATGATTATTGAGAGGAATGGCGAGCGCGGCGCCGGCGACCAGCGCGCTCCAGCGCACCAGCCCGTCCAGCCCGGCCTTGAAGTTGCCTTCGGCAAAGGCGCGCCCGGTTCTGACCAGCATGCCGGTCAAAAAGGTCACCCCTGATTCGTTGCCGCTGACCTGGTTGAGTGTGCCCATGGCCGCGGCAATGAAAAGCACGGTGATAAACGGGTAGTCATCGCTGTGGGCAAAGGGCATCGACGCGCTCATCAAAAGGGATGTGAGCAGCAAAATGACCGTGGGGCGCCAGCGTCTGGCGCGCATCCCGATCCACGCCCCCAGCGCCGTGGCAGTGAAAAAGGCCGCGATGACCGCGGCCAGCGGCGTAATGCCGGCCCAGTTACCTTCTCCGATATGGCGCCCGATGTGCGAGCTGTTGCCGGTCATGTAGACCGCCAGCAGATCGCGACTGTGCAGATAAATCAGCGCGTCCGTGGCGCCTGCCACCATGAACAGCAGCGCAAAGGCCGGGAATGGAATCTTTCTATCCAGCATGGGGGCACCTGAAAACGATCATGACGGCCGTGAGTGTAGTGCTTTCACACGGCCCCGTGCCGTCATCGATTTAACCTTCGCGGTGCGCCGGGAAGCCCGAAAGGCAGCGCCTGCAGTCTCCTGATCGACGTCAGTGCTCAAAATGGCGATGATAAGCCCTTACTCATGAGCGCGGAGCCGACGACATGGCAGGGCAGCAACATCACTATCAGGTCAGGGTGCAGTGGCAGGGCTGTCGGGATACCGGCACGACCGGCTATCGCGACTATGGGCGTGAGCATCAGCTGAGCGCGCCCGGCAAGGCCCCCATTGAGGGTTCTGCCGATCCCGCCTTTCTGGGCGATGCCGATCGCTGGAATCCGGAGGAGCTGCTGGTCGGCTCACTGTCGGCCTGTCACAAGCTCTGGTATCTACACTTGTGCGCCGAGGCAGGGGTGGTCGTGCTGGCCTACGACGATCACGCCGAAGGCGAGATGGACGCGGCGCTGGGGCGATTCACCCGCGTAACCCTGCGCCCCCGCATCACCCTGAAGGATGCCGGCCTTGAAGCGCGCGCCCGCGAGCTGCATGACAGGGCCCATGAGAAATGCTTTATCGCCGCCTCGGTCAATTTCGACATCGAGTGTCAGCCCGCGTTTGTTCAGGACGCCTGCCATGGGTGAGCAGGTCATCTGGTATCTGGAAATGCGGGATCCAGACGCTCATCGCGCCCGCGCGCTGCCAAAGACGCTCAATGTGGTTGAGTGCGAGATCCCTCAATTTGAATTGAACCGCTTTCTCTATCGGCTGATCGGGGCCTCATGGCAGTGGGACGAGAAGCTCAAGGGTGACCAGGACGCGTGGCGGGCGATGATTGAAAGTGATGCCCATCGCACTTTCGTGGCGTATGACCGCGGCGCGATTGCCGGCTACTTCGAGCTGTACCGCCCCGATGGCATCAACGTCGAGATTCTTTATTTCGGGCTGGTGGCGGAGTTTATCGGCAGGGGCCTGGGCGCAGGGCTTTTGAGTCACGCCATCGATCAGGCCTGGCGCTGGGCTGGCACCGAGCGAGTCTGGCTGCATACCTGCTCGCTGGATCACCCGGCGGCGCTGGAAAACTATCAAAAGCGCGGCTTTACGATCTACGATGAGGAGATCGCGCCTTGTTGACGATCGTTGCCGTTACGACATGGTCATGGTCATGGTCCTTGACGACAGCATCGAACGTCCGGTGGTTTCTCTCCCTCATCGCCTTGATAAGGCAGTTATCATGAGCGGTATGGCCGTCGTTGTTAACGCCTGCCGCCCTCTGCCTTTCCATGATCGTTTCGGGATAAATGTCGATGTCGTTTGTGCGCGCGCCTGTTGTGCAACGCCTGCTGCCAGTAGCCCTGCTGGTAGTGGCCATGAGCTCGATCCAGAGCGGCGCCTCCATTGCCCAGCAGCTCTTTCCGCTGGTGGGCGCCTCCGGAGCCACCTCCATTCGCCTGCTGCTGGCCGCCATTTTGATGCTGGCCATCTTCCGGCCGTGGCGTCAGCCATTGACGCGCAGCGCCTGGAAGGCCATCACCGTTTACGGTGTGGCGATGGGGCTGATGAACTTTCTGCTCTATCAGGCGCTGGTCACCGTGCCATTGGGGATTGCGGTGGCGCTCGAGTTCACCGGGCCACTGGCGGTGGCGGTGTTTACCTCACGAAGGCGTCGCGATCTGACCTGGATCGCGCTGGCCATCGTGGGACTGGCGATCCTGCTGTGGCCGGACAAGAGCGTCGAGCACGGCATTGATCTTCGGGGCGCGCTCTGTGCACTGGGCGCGGGGGTGTGCTGGGCACTCTATATTCTTTTCGGGCGCCGGGCCGGCAGCGGCAACGGCACCCAGAGTGCGGCGCTGGGCATCACCATTGCCGCGATTGTCATGGTGCCGATCGGGCTTGTCGAAGCCGGCACCGCCATCCTGTCGCCGGCCGTGCTGCCCATCGGGCTTGCCATCGCGGTGCTCTCCACAGCGCTGCCCTATACGCTCGAGATGTTCTCCCTGTCGCGGATGCCCACTCACATGTTCGGGACACTGATGAGCCTGGAGCCGGCCATCGGCGCGCTGTCGGGGCTGATCTTTCTGGGGCAGCAGCTCACGGCCCTGCAATGGCTGGCGATTGGCACCATCATCACGGCCTCGATGGGCACGACGCTGACCTCGCGTTCGGCAGCGCCCGTCCAGAGCTGACGGAGGCCCGACATTATCAACCGGGCGCCGGGAGGCCCGCATGATGACAACGCTACCTGTTCGTATTCCACTGATTCAGGCCCCCATGGCCGGCGTTTCTACCCCCGAACTGGCGGCTGCTGTCAGTAACGCCGGTGCGCTGGGTTCGATCGCCATTGGCGCCGCCTCGGTCGAGACTGCCCGAACCATGATCGAGCACACCCGGTCGCTGACGGACAAGCCCTTTAACGTCAACGTGTTATGCCACCGCACTCCGGCCATCGATATCGATCGAGAAGCACGTTGATGCGAGCATCTGGCGCCCCTGTTTGCCCGTTTCAGGGCCGCCCCGCCCGAGCAGCTTGAGACGATCTACACAAGCTTCAATGACGATACGGCGATGCAAGCGCTGCTGTGTGAGTTGCGCCCGGCAGTGGTGGGCTTTCATTTTGGTCTGCCCCCGCTATCGGTCATTGAGGCACTCAAGGATCGGGGCATTACGCTGCTTGCCACAGCAACCACGCTGGCCGAGGGGCGCGCCATCGAGGCGGCCGGGATCGATGGCGTCATTGCGCAGGGCAGTGAAGCCGGCGGACACCGTGGCGTGTTCGAGCCAGAAAAGGGCGATGCGATGCTGGGGCTTTTTCCACTGGTGAGAATGCTGGTGCAGGCATTATCAATCCCCGTCATTGCTGCCGGCGGGATCATGGACGGGGCCGGCATTGATGCGGCGCTGGCGGCAGGCGCCTGCGGCGTACAGCTGGGCACGGCCTTTATTGCCTGTCCGGAGTCTTCTGCTACCGAGACCCGCCGTGCCTGGCTGAGCGGAGCACACGCCTTTGAGACGGTGGTGACCTCGTCCATTTCCGGGCGTCCGGCGCGTGCGCTGGTCAACGGCCATACCCGCGAGATCACCTCGATGGATGTTCCCGACTATCCGCGGGCCTACCTTGTCGGCAAGGCGCTGGCTAGTGCGGCCTCGAGTGCGGGTGAACAGGATTTTGCGGTGTGCTGGGCGGGACAGGGGGCCGCGCTGTCACGTGCGCTGCCGGCCAATGAGCTGATCGCACAGCTTGATAATGAGAGCCGCTGGCTTGGTCGTGCATCAAAAATTGTTGAATAAACAATCACTCATGCAAGAATGTTGAGACAACAAGGGGAAATGCCTTGCCCGCCATCCGCTGGGTTGGTGAGCCCGATGCGTTAATTTCCTGTATTCAACTGTGCAAGGAGTGATCATGACAGGCCAGACCCCGGGGATTCGAGACGTGCCGCATGACGTGGTCGTGATTGGTGCCGGCGCTGCCGGCATCGCTATCGCTCAGGGTCTTCGCAAGCGGGATGCACGCCTTGATATCGCGCTTATCGATCCGGCCTCCGAGCACTATTATCAGCCGGGCTGGACGCTGGTTGGCGGGGGGGTGTTTGACGCCGACCGGACCCGGCGGAAGATGCAGAAGGTTCTGCCCAGGGACGTAACGCATTATGCCTGCCTGGCCGCCGCCATCGACCCTGATCGGGGCGCTGTGCGGCTGGAGGATGGCCGCACCGTGTCCTTTCGCGCTCTGGTGGTGGTGCCGGGGCTTGAGCTTCACTGGGACGCCATCGATGGGCTTGCCGCAACGCTTGGCGAGAGCGGTGTCACCTCCAACTACCGCTTTGATCTGGCACCCTATACCTGGTCGCTGGTACAGAAACTGCGTCAGGGGCGAGCGCTTTTCACCCAGCCGGCCATGCCCATCAAATGCGCTGGTGCGCCGCAAAAGGCGATGTATCTGGCCTGTGATCACTGGCGCCGCTGCGGCGTGCTGGACAACATCAACGTTTCCTTTCACAACGCTGGCGGTGCGCTGTTTGGCGTGCCGGCCTATATTCCTGCCCTGATGGAGCAGGTCGAGCGCTACGGCATAGAGCTTGAGTTTCATCGACAGCTGGTGGGCGTGGATGGGCCCAATCGACAGGCGCACTTTTTGATTCACGATGCCGATGGTCGCCAGCGTGAGCACGTCGAATCCTTTGACTTGCTCCATGTGGTGCCGCCACAGCGCGCACCGGCGCTGATTCGTGACAGCCGGCTGGCCAACGATGCCGGCTGGCTGGACCTGCATCCCCACACCCTGCAACATCAGCACTATCCCGCCATTTTTGGGGCCGGCGATGTCAGTGCCACGGCCAATGCCAAGACCGCCGCGGCCGTGAGGGTTCAGGCCCCGATCGTGGCAGATAATGTCGTGGCCTATCTCGAGGGAGAGCCCCTGTCAGCGCGCTATCAGGGGTATGGCGCCTGCCCGCTGACGGTCTCGCGCGGGCGGGTGGTGCTGGCCGAATTCGGCTATGGCGGCGAACTCATGCCGACCCTGCCGGTCTGGCTCAACGACGGCCAGCGGGCCACGGGCCTTGCCTGGCAGCTCAAGGCGCATCTCATGCCGATCATCTATTGGCAGATGATGCTGAAAGGGCGTGAATGGATGGTGTCATGAGGCATGCCATAATTCTGCGATCAGGTTGGGGCCACGCGCATGCTTTAAGATCGGGATAATCGATCCAATAAGGAAGTACTGTGGCCGCCGGTAGCCTGTTGACCCTGCTTGATGATATTGCCGCGCTGATGGATGACGTTTCCGTCATGACCAAGGTGGCTGCCAAAAAAACCACGGGGGTGCTGGGGGATGATCTGGCCCTCAATGCTCAGCAGGTCACCGGCGTGCGCGCCGATCGTGAGCTGCCGGTAGTCTGGGCCGTCTGCAAGGGCTCACTGCTTAACAAACTGATGCTGGTGCCGGCGGCGCTTCTGATCAGCGCCTTTGCCCCCTGGCTGGTGACGCCGCTATTGATGCTGGGCGGCGCCTATCTGAGCTATGAAGGGGTGGAGAAACTGGCGCACGCCTGGCACAAGTGGCGGCACCCGGAGGCCACCAAAAAGGACACCACAACCGCCGAGCGTTCCCCGGAGGAGCAGAAGGCCTTTGAGCAAAAACGCATCAAGGGTGCAGTGCGAACCGATTTCATCCTGTCGGCCGAGATTATCGCCATTACGCTGGGCACCGTGGCCGATCAGCCCCTCATGCAGCAGGCGGTGGTGCTGTCGATTATCGCTCTGGCCATGACACTGGGGGTGTACGGCCTGGTGGCGGCGATCGTCAAGCTGGACGACTTGGGGCTTTATCTGAGTCGTCGCAGCACCTCCCTCGTCCAGGGGCTGGGGCGGGGCATTCTGACCGCTGCACCGTGGCTGATGAAGTTTCTCTCGGTGGCGGGAACGGCGGCCATGTTCATGGTGGGCGGCGGCATCCTGACCCACGGCATACCGGTGCTGCATCACGCCATTGAGGCACTGACGCTGGCCGAGGGTGAGATTCCAGGGGTGGGTGTCATTTTGCAGCCGATCACGCCCACGCTGATCAACATGCTGGTGGGCCTGGTGCTGGGTAGTGTGGTTCTGGGCGTGGTGTCACTGATCAAAAGGATGCGCGGCGCCCCCTGACATCGCGTGTAACGATATTCAATGCCCCGTGCCACGGGGCCATGACCCGGGAGAGGCAGCACATGACCATGCCCGACAGCGTTGTGCCGGAGCGCAGCGAGCTGGATGCCAGTCAGGGGCCGGTAGTGGTGGAATTCGGTACGCCCTGGTGTGGCTACTGCAAGGCAGCGCAACCCCTGATCAGCGACGTCATCGGTCAGGCCGCCGGGGTATGGCATGTTCGTGTCGAGGACAGCAAGGGTAATCGACTGGGGCGGTCATGGCAGGTCAAGCTCTGGCCAACGCTGATCTTTCTAAAGGATGGTCAGGAGCTGGCACGCTGCGTGCGTCCCGAGACCCGCCAGGCGCTGGAAGCCGCGCTTGAGCGTATTCTGTAATTCTGCAGGGCAAGGGTCATGCGAGAGGGCGGGAATACCGGGGTAGGCAAGGGTGGGGCGTACAGGGTGACCCGACAGTATCATCACTGACAACCATGACGTCCTGCCATGGCGCTCTTCCCTGAGTTCTATCGGGTCGACGTGGTCTGCATCCCTGCCACGTCCTGTCTCCCTTTGGCGGACACCTTTCGGTTCCCCGGGCAGGTGCCGGGCGTGAGGAACATGCTTCCCTTCATCAGCCAGGTCCTTCTGTCCGGGTGCCTTCCTGGCACCACCTCAAGCCACAGGCAATATATCGGTTTCGCTACCGGCTCAATAGATGCAGATGTATCGGTACTCCCGATGCATTTGCGGGGTCTATTCTCCGACTGGCTGCCAGGTTGTCATGATGGTCGGCTGTCATGAGGTCTTCTTCGAGTCTGGCGCAACGTCCAAACCCTGCTGGCGCGCGACAATGATGGCTTCGCTGCGGCTATGGACGTCCAGTTTGCGATACAGCGAGGCGATGTAATTGCGCACCGTGCTGTGGGCCAGCGACAGCTCGGTGGCTACGCGCTTGTCGGAAAGTCCCTGACACAGCAGGATCAGCACTTCGCGTTCCCGGACGCTGAGATTGATGACCGACGGCGACGTGACGGGCACGGAATGCCGGGTATGGCGAACGCTGGCAAGTTTTTCGACCAGGGTGCGCGTAAACCACGAAGCGTCCTGCATGACGGTGTCGATGGCGGCAAAGAGTTCTGCTTCCGTGCGCTTGCGCTGGGTGATATCGACCAGCGTCAGCAGGACCCGGTCATGATCATCGATGCTCACCATGGTGGCCGAGATCAGCCACGTCAGGCAGTCACCGCCGGGAATGGTCACGTTGCTCTCAAGACCGCTGATGGTTTCGCCGGCATCCAGTGCCGATAGGATGCGGCGTCGAACGGCAGCAGGCAGGGGCGCATACTGTGTCAGCGGCCCGGTCTGCGAGACGCTGGCATCATGGCCCAGCGCGCTGTTAAAGGCGTCGTTGACCTCCAGCAGCGAGAGCGTGTGATGATCGGCCAGCGCCGTAGGCACTGGCGACAGGTGAAACAGCGTTGAAAACTGCGCTTCGCTGCGTCGCAGCGCGCTCTGGGCCCGTCGGGTCGGTTCAAGGTCAGTGAAGGTCAGCAGCATGCAGTCTTCCTCGCCAACCTCGATGGGCTGACCGGCCACCACCACACATTTGCTCTCACCCGTGGACCGCGGATGCAACACGGCTTCCATCTGGGCAATCATCAGACCTTCCTCAAGGCGGCGAAGGGCCTGTTCACGCTGGTCGGCGCCGGCAAACACATCCAGCTCGTGGATGGAGCGGTCGAGTACGTCCTGTTCGCTCAATTCGGTCATGTCCAGAAACCCCTGGTTGACGCGAATGAAGCGCTGATCATGCAGCCGGCAGATCAGGGCCGGGGCCGGATTGATATTGAACGATCTTTCAAAGCGTTCTTCGGCGCTGGCAAGGGCCGTGATGTCCTCGATGATCAGGGCCGCCACATGGGTGGTGTCATCAATGCTCAGCACCCGGCCGCGGGTGCGGTGCACGCGAAGATGGTCGGCCTGGTCGGGCAGCAGCACCTCGACAACGACATCATCGAAGGGCGTGCCCTCGAGCAGCTGGACCACCGGTGGGTGCGGCTGGTCGTGCGGCGTTTTAAAACGCAGCTGAAAGCGTTCGCGGTACTCCACGATGGTGGTGCCCAGAGCATCGACCCGAGAGACTTCGTGCATGGCCAGTGCCGCCCGGTTGGCCCAGCGCAGTGAACCGTCCGGGTCGAGCAGCATGACGCCTTCTCTCATCTCTTCGATCAGCTGGGACAGTGGCGAGGAGAAGAGATCATCAGGGCAGGGGATGTCGGTAATGGCAAGCTGGTCGGACACGGCGGCTCTCGGGCGATGAAAAACCTTATGATGCAATGGTGTGGCGATAGTGAACAGCACGCGATTCGTCGATAGGCCCGCTATGCTTGAAATGCCTCGCCCGTCCGGGCGGGTGTGCCATCTCAAGGAGTGCCATGATCATGACCCAAAAGGCCGACAGTCTCTGGCAGCAGCGACTCCATGACTTTCGTGACGCCGTTGCCGGGGAGCCGATGCCCGGATGCGGTGCCACGGCCGTGGTCAGCGCCGATCTGGGCCTGGCACTGGTGCTCAAGGGATTGAATCTGAGCCAGCAGCATGACGCCAGCGCTCCGCGTCAGGCCTTGATCGATGAAGGCAACTCGCTCAAGCAGCGCCTGAGCCCGCTGGCCGAGAAGGATGTGGCGGCGTTTGAGGCCTTCATGGCCGCGGTGGGGCGCGACAGGGAGGATGACGAGCGCACGCAGGCCATCCATGTCGCGGCCCATAACGCCGTTGAGGTGCCGCTGGAAACGGCCCGACTGTGCGATGCGGCGCTGGCACTGTCGTATCAGGCCAGGGCGCACATCGAACAGCAGTTCACAAGCGATGCCATTGCCGGTGCCCGCCTGATTCATGCCGCGCTGCATGGCGTACTGCTCAATGTGGATGCCAATGCCGGACAGCTTGGCAGTGATGCGGCCCGGGACCAGGCAAGGCATGCCCGTGAGGGTCTGGCGCAGCGCGCCGATGCTCTGCTGGCGACCGTCACGGGTGACCTGGCCTAAGCCCCGCCCCGTTCATCTCATCAGCTCATGGCCCAGGCGATTTTTCGCCGCTGGGTCAGCGCGACAGCGCCATCAATCAGGATCAGCAGCACCAGGCTGCCGCCCAGAACCGGCAGGGCCAGCCCGAGCAGAATGGCAGCGACCACCACGGCCAGCGCTGCCGGTCGCGGTGCCTGCCAAAGCGCCTGCATCAATGTCACGGGCGTCACCGCGGCGCTGCCACGAGTCGGACGACGGCGCCACCACATGGCATACCCCAGCACCAGCATGACCACCAGCGCACTGGCAAACACGACCAGCACCAGCTGATTGATCACGCCGAACAGCACGCCCATGTGCAGATCCACTCCCCAGCGGGTCAGTTTGGCCGCCAGCGGGAACGTTTCGAATCGGGTGCGATCAATCACGGCCATGGTGGTCGGGTCGATGGCGGCTTCATCCACTTCGGTGGGCCATTCGCGGCCGATTTCGCGTACCTTCCAGGCATTGCCCGGCCTTGCAGCGGGGATGACCTCGATTTTATCTGCCGTCAGCCCTTCGGTGCGGGCTGCGGCCAGCACGCGGTCATGCAGCGCCGGATCAGGGTCACTTTTCATCATGGCCATGTTGTGGTCTGAGTGATCGGCATGTTCGGCGTGCGGGCCATGCTCGGCCGGCGTCAAGCCGTCCAGATGGGTAGAGACTGTCGGGGTCTGCCAACCGTACATGTGACGCAGCTCGCCGATATTGCCCCCGGCGTATTTTGACCAGGTCAGCCCCGTGGCGGAGAAAAATACGAAACCGATCAGCGCCCAGGGGCCCAGCTTCTGGTGCCAGCGACTGGCGCGTTGACCTGCGTTAGCGTTGCCATCATGGCCAGCGCGCGCGTCGCTGCGCCGGCGCTTGAACCAGAGCGCCAGCCCGCCGAGGGCAACGATCCAGAGCCATGAAGCGGCCAGCTCGCTGTAAATGCGGCCCGGCTCGCCCAGCAGCAGGCTGCGATGAAACTTGTCGATGGTGATGCGAAAAGCCGAGATGCCGCTGGTGCCATACACCGGCAGGGCACCGCGAATCTCGTTAGTGACCGGATCGACAAACATCGCCAGATGCTCCCATTGTCCAACGCTCGGGTCCGAAAACATGACTCGAGTGGTCTCGCCCGGTGAAGGCGCCGGACGAACTGCCATGGGGGCCTCATCGCGTCCCAGCGCCTGCTGTGCAGCGCGGACCTGGTCGGCAAGTGGTAGCGGGGTGCCGCCGGTATTGTCGGTATAAAACTGCTCGTGATAGAGCGCTCTCTCGATCTGTGGTGTCAGGGCATAGACGATGCCGCTGAGGGCGACGAGCAAAAGAAACGGACCGACCAGCAGGCCGATATAAAAATGCAGTCGGGCGATGAAGGCCCAGCCCCACGGTCTGCGACCGACGGGATTTTTGACGGTATGATCTGTCATGAAGGCACCTGTCATGGCCATGGTCACGCATGCCATGGCGTAGTCTCGATCGGCCTTCTCTGATGGAGCGGGAGCGGCCGACGACGGCAAGAACGTAGTGTGGTGACGGTTCAGGCAGACAGGGGTGGGGCGCGCGACAGGGCGTTGGGAAAGTGTGGGTGCCGGGCATGGCCCTGCAGGCGAGCAAACACGGGCGTAGGGTCAGGCCCGGCACGGCTGGGGGGCATTGCCAGGGCCGTCTCTGCCATCAGCGGCGTATGGGCCAGCAGCGAGCAGTAGCCACACTGGGTAAGGTCCATATGACCGGCGGGATGTGTCCTGTCATCCTGGACGGCGCCGACCTGATGCATGTTCTGCGTCGGCTGCATGGCCATGGCGTGGCCGGCCGGCATGTCGACGCTCTGAGTGTGCCATGCAGAGGAATGGGCGCGCTCACGCTCATGGGCCAGCGCCAGTGTCTGTGACAGCACCGGGGCCAGAAATATGACCAGCATGGCGGCCAGGGCCAGCCATGCCGGAAGTGAGCAGCGCAGACGGGTCATGAGCGGGTAAGGACAGCGTCCGGAAGTAGAAGGATCAGAGTCCGTGACCTTACCGCAAACCGGCGCCTGATGACATCGCAATGCTGTGACGCAGGCCCGGCAGTATATTCATGGCAGACAGGAGAATACAGTTGGCCCCGGGAGGCCATGCCCCGGCAGTGGCGGAGCAGCAACACGCGACAGTCTAGTCGGCCGCAGAAACGCTGGTGGCCGAGACATCATTGTCATTGACTGCCTTGAGCGCTACGGGCACATGAAGGGCCACGGCGTCAGGCTGTACGTCGAACGGCTCATTGGCAGCGCCCACGATCAGGCGGCGACGTTCAAAGGCCAGATCGCTGCGCCGACCCAGATAGGTATCGCAGTCCCGGCAATGCACGGGATCCTCGACCGGGCGCAGGTGCCCCGATCTCACAATAATGCGTCGGCTGCCACAGTGAAAACAGCGGACATTGAGCTCTGTGGGCCTCATGAAACACCTCTGTAATTTATTTATCCATGTTATGTGATAAACCCCACACGCCCTAGCATGAAATTGCCTTTTCATACTTCAAGCTCAGGCCACTGGACCGTCTATTTCATGTCTTTAATGATTGAGTCAGTCGTGGCGCTGATCGTCAGGGATGGTCACCCCCAAAAGGTGTCCATCGGGTGCCGGTATCCCCTTGCGAATCCATGCTGAAAAGCCGGGAAAGGCATGGCCCCCGTTATCGGCCGCCAGTGCCCTGGAGTTGATATGACCGCGCGACTTTAGTTCAACAAGCGGGCGGGAGGTGTCCAGGGCTTTCAGATCATATAGATAGCCGGGCAGGTAGCCCGACAGCAGCAGGCGGTAATCAACGGGCAGCCCCGGAATAATGTTTTTCACCATGTCAAAGACCAGCGTGGTGCAGTTGCTGGTCAGCGTGTTGTAAAAGGCCGGCGTGTCGCGCAGCTCGTCGGCCTTGTCGAGGTAGGCCAGAAAGAGCGTGCGTGCCGCGCCTTCCGGCAGGGCCACACGATAGAGATAGACCTCTTCTGCGCGCACGTTGGAGCGGGTGCGCACGATATCGTGCTCATCGGCGGCGACCAGCGCCATCTCGAACTGTTTGAAAAAGCCGCCGATGGCAGAAAAGGCCTCGTCGCGCTGTCGGCGAATCTCGACGGAAAACACCAGCTGGCGGCCGTCATCAAAGCCGAAGCTGACCAGTGTGTGGGCGATGGCCGGCCCCATCCAGTAGGAGACGATCAGATCCGTGGAGGCCAGTTCGGAAAGATCATAGGTGCGTGTCTCCCAGCGCTCGGTATAGCGCTCCGGCGTCAGCCAGTCGAAGTTGCGCACGTTCTCGATCGTGACAAGGTCCCTGTCGATGACAGCATGGGGCAGACGCGACACGTCATCGGCCCAGTCCCGATCATTTCGGGGCGCAATGCTTTGCCACCAGATCATCAGAACCGTCAGTGCCAGAAGCCATGCCGTCAGAACGATTCGGCGTCGCAGAATGGGCACATGCAGGGTCGCCAGCACTGCCCCCAGTCCGATAACGCCCCAGCCTGCCATGACCATTACGGTCACGGCAGAAGGCCCCGGCAGCTGATAAAAAAGCGCCAGTGCGCCCCACAGGGTGGCCGGCACGATCAGCAGCGCGGCGACAAGACGCCAAGTCCAGCGCAGGGTGGAGCGCAAGCCGCGTGTTAAAGGGGAGGGCATGAAGGGGCTCCGGTCATTGCGATCAGGGAAATTTTTAAATCGGGCATGATGTCGGATCCGCTGTCATGCGCCAGGCTTGAGCCAAAGATAACGCATTGCCCGAGCGAGAGCCTGCCAGGAGAGCACCATGGCCATACCGTCCCCCGTTGCACCGGATATCCGCCGCACCATGATCGCTGCCATATTGCTCGGCATCGGCTTCATGGCCGCCATTGATGAAATCATCTTTCACCAGGTGCTGGCCTGGCACCACTTCATCGATACCGGTTCCTCGGCACTGGCGCTGGCCTCTGATGGCCTGTTGCACACCATGGAGCTGGTGCTCTTCATTGTTGGGGCCTTCATGATGATCGAACTGCATGGGCGTGCCGCTCAGGCCCCCGGCTATCGTGGCCCCGGGTTCCTGCTCGGCATGGGCGGTTTTCAGACCTTTGACGGGATCGTCGATCACAAGATTCTCGGTCTTCATCAGGTGCGCTATGTCGAGCATGTCTGGCTCTACGATATCGCCTGGGTCGGCGCGGGGCTTGTAGTGCTGGCCATCGGCTGGAAGCTTTTGCAGCGTGCGCGGCAGGGGCAGGCGACAAGTCAGCACTGATCAGACAGGCACCGCCGTGACCGCCCACTCGACCCTGCACGCGCCCATGGCCATGGGCGCGACTTCTGCCATTGCATGGCTGCTGATCGCTTGTCTCTGGCTTGTCTATATCGCGGGCGTCTGGCGCACGCATCGACAAAAGCCCTGGCCCTGGTGGCGAACGCTTTTGTTCACGGCAGGCTGTCTCACGCTTGCCGTGGCGTTTGTGCCCGCGCTCATGCACGCCGCCCATCAGGACGTGCGCTGGCACATGGTGCAGCATCTATTGCTGGGCATGTTCGCCCCGCTCGGTCTGGTGTTTGCCACCCCCATGACGCTTTTGTTGCGCAATCTGCCGCCCGGTGGCGCTCGACGGCTGGTGCGCTTTCTGGGCACAGTACCGGTGCGCGTGCTGACCCATCCTGTTATCGCGGCACTTCTGGATATCGGCGGCATGTATCTGCTCTACATGACGCCACTGTATGCCATGAGCCTCTCCACGCCGTGGCTGGGTCATTTTCTGCATCTGCACTTCATTATTTCTGGCACGCTTTTTACCTGGGCGATTGCCGGGCCTGACCCTGCGCCGCATCGCCCGGGCTGGCGCATGCGCATGGGCGTGCTGTTCGTTGCCATGGTGGCACACGCTACGCTGGGCAAGCTCTTGTATGCCTTTGGTTTCCCGCACGGCACCGGCGCCGGGCTCGAGGAACTTCATCAGGCGGCGATGTGGATGTACTACTGGGGGGATCTGGCCGAAGCGGTGCTGGTGGCAGCATTGATGCTGGCCTGGCTGCGCCGTCGCCGTCGTGCGCTGCACCCTGATGGGCCCCCGGCGGACACTCGTACCGGCTCGGACGCGTCATTGCGGGTCGATGATCCTGGCAAAATGGCGTAGACTGCGCCGCAAATTGCTTGCCCCCTCCATGACGTGTGCCCGACCTGATGCGGTGTACACGTGACGTATTGTGCGGACCCCGTCTTGCAACTCGACATCCAAAAGCTTGGCTGCGAGCGCGATGAGCGCTGGCTTTTCAGCGACCTTGACTGGCAGATCAATCCGGGCGAGCTGTGGCGCATTGAAGGCCCCAACGGCTCTGGCAAGACCACGCTGTTGCGCATTCTTTCCGGCCAAATGGCGGACTATACCGGCACGCTCTCCTGGCACGGCGAGAAGCTTTCCCGCTGTCGCGAGGCCTTTATGGCCTCGATGCTTTATATCGGTCATCGTCCGGGCGTCAAAAAGGCGCTCACGGCGCTTGAAAACCTCGACTGGTATCAGGCCATGAGTACGGTGGAGGAGGGCGGCGCCCGGGCACGTCGCGACGCCTGCTTTCAGGCGCTCGAGGCGGTGGGGCTGGCAGGCTTTGAGGAGACGCCGGTGGAGGCACTTTCCGCCGGTCAGCAGCGCCGCGTGGCGCTGGCCAGGCTGGCCCTTGGGCATCAACGGCTCTGGATTCTGGATGAACCCTTTACCGCCATCGACCGCGACGGCGTGCGTCAGCTGGAGCGCTGGATGATGGCGCACTGTGAGGCCGGTGGCAGTGTGGTGGTGACTTCGCATCATGACAGCGGGGAACTTTTACCCGCGTCCAGGGTTCTTAGAAACCTTCGCTTTGACGGGCAGGGAGGCGTACACGTTGACTGCTGAGCGCGCCGGCCCCCGCAGGGCTGTCGAGCCTCTGCCGGGCCTCTGGCAGGGATTTGCGGCCACGCTGGGTCGCGACTGTCGGCTGCGTTTTCGTCGCCGCAGCGAGCTGGCCAATCCGCTGATCTTCTTTGCGCTGATCGTTACCCTCTTTCCGCTGGGTCTGGCGCCTGACAGCACGCTGCTGTCAGGCATCGCGCCCGGACTTTTATGGGTCGCCGCGCTGCTGTCGGTGCTGCTGTCTCTCGATGGTCTTTTTCGCGATGACTTCGATGACGGCACGCTCGAGCAGCTTCTGCTCGCCCCGCAGCCGGCCAGCGTGCTGGTGCTGGCCAAGATCGTGGCGCACTGGCTGACCACCGGCCTGCCGCTGGCGCTGATCTCGCCGCTGCTGGCGGTCATGCTGTCCCTGCCCGGTCACAGCATGGGCGTTTTGATGCTGACGCTGCTTTTGGGCTCGGCCACGCTGAGCCTGGTGGGCGCCATTGGCGCGGCGCTGACCGTGGGGCTTCGGCGCGGTGGCGTGCTGCTGTCGCTGCTGATTTTACCGCTGTATACGCCAGTGCTGATCTTTGGCGCCGGTACGGTACGCCTTGCCGTGGACGGCGCCGTGATTGCGCCCTGGCTTGCGCTGATGGGCGCCATGCTCGCCCTGTCCCTGCTGGCCGCGCCCTGGGCGGCGGCCGCTGCCCTGAAACTCTCGCTTGATGGCTGACCCTGCCCCGGCACCGACTTGAACAACGTTGATCGATAATCATGTGGCCCATTATTCATAAACTCGGCTCCCCCAAATGGTTCTACACCATGAGCGGGCGCTGGCTGCCGTTTCTCTGGGGGATCGGTACGATCCTGGTCGTTACGGGCAGTGTCTGGGGACTGGCCTTTGCACCGCCCGACTACCAGCAGGGCGACAGCTTTCGCATTCTCTACGTGCATGTGCCGGCCGCCATTCTGGCGCAGTCCTGCTTTGCGCTGATGGCGAGTTGCAGCCTGATCTTTCTGGTCTGGCGCATCAAGCTGGCGGATATGGTGGCCGGCGCCGCGGCGCCCTTTGGTGCGGCGATGACCTTCAGCGCGCTGTTTTCCGGTGCCATCTGGGGTGTGCCGACCTGGGGCACCTGGTGGGTGTGGGATGCGCGACTGACCTCGATGCTGCTGCTGCTGTTTCTCTATCTGGGCATCATGGCCCTGCGGGGTGCCTTTGCCTCCCGCGATGGCGGTGCCCGGGCGGCGGCCATCCTGTCGCTGGTCGGGGTCATCAACCTGCCAATCATCAAGTATTCGGTGGTGTGGTGGAACACGCTGCATCAGGGCGCCACCTTCAGCCTGACCGAAAAGCCGGCCATGCCGGCGAGCATGTGGCTGCCGCTTCTGCTCATGGTCGTCGGGTTCTATCTGCTGTTTGCCGCCGTCACGGTGGCCCGCACGCGCAACGAGATCATCAGACGCCAGCCCACCGCCCGCTGGGTGCGCGCGCTGGTGCAGGGAGGGCGCAATGGCCTTTGAATCGCTGGCCGATTTCTGGGCCATGAATGGCTACGCCGTCTATGTCTGGCCGGCCTTTGGGGTCGTGCTGGGCAGTCTGGTGGCGTTTGCCCTCTATAGCCTGCTGGAACAGCGTCGGCTGCTGCGCCACGTGGCCGCGCTCGAACGACGTGAAAGACAGTGTCCCACGGCTCGCCCCGCCACCGATGACGGAGAGACGACATGAAGGCGCATCGTCGACAGCGGCTGACCCTCATTGTGGTGCTGGTGGCCCTGGCAGGCGTGGCCATCGGGCTTGCGCTCTATGCGCTGCGGGCCAACATGAACCTTTTCTATTCTCCGACCCAGATCAGTGCCGGGCAGGCACCCGGTGGACGTTCGCTGCGCGCCGGCGGCGTGGTGCGTGGTAACAGTGTTCAGCGTGATCAACAGACGCTGGATGTGACCTTTACCGTGACCGATTTCGAACATGATGTACCAGTGCACTATCGCGGCATCCTGCCGGATCTCTTCCGGGAAGGGCAGGGCGTGGTCATTGTCGGCACGCTCGACGAGCGCGGCTGGATCGAGGCCAGCGAGGTGCTGGCCAAACACGATGAAAACTATATGCCGCCGGAAGTCGACGGGGCGCTCAAGGCCGCCGAAGCGAGCAGGGCGATTCCCTCGGATGCGCCCGCGGTGGCCGACAGCCGCGCCTCCGGAACGCCCTGAAACGAGATCGTCATGCTGATTCAGATTCTTCCCGAACTCGGGCTCTACGCCATGATGCTGGCGCTTGCCATGGCGCTGGTGCAGGCCATCGTGCCGCTGGCCGGCAGTTTGACCCGTCGCCCGCTGTGGATGAGCTACGCAGTACCAATGGCCTGGGGACAGGCGCTTTTTTTGCTGACGGCCTTTGTCTGCCTGGCGCTGGGTTTTTTGTTCAATGACTTCAGCGTGACCTACATCGCTGACAATGCCAATTCCAACCTGCCCTGGTATTACCGACTCAGTGCGGTCTGGGGCGGGCATGAAGGGTCGGTACTGCTGTGGTCGATGATGATGGCCTTCTGGGGGCTGGCGGTCAGTGTCTTTTCGCGCAATCTGCCGCGTGACATGCTGGCCCGGGTGCTCTCGGTACTGGGCATGATCAACGCAGGCTTTCTGATTTTTATTCTGGCCACGTCGAGTCCGTTCGATCGCATCCTGCCGGTGCCTCCGTCGGACGGTGCCGACCTTAATCCGCTGTTGCAGGACCCGGGGCTGATCGTACATCCGCCGATGCTTTATATGGGCTATGTCGGCTTTTCGGTGGCCTTTGCCTTTGCGCTGGCCGCACTCATGGGCGGTCGCCTGGATGCGGCCTGGACGCGCTGGGCGCGCCCCTGGACCAATCTGGCCTGGGCGTTTTTGAGCGTGGGCATTGCGCTGGGCAGCTGGTGGGCCTATTACGAGCTGGGCTGGGGTGGATGGTGGTTCTGGGACCCGGTCGAGAACGCCTCATTAATGCCCTGGCTTGCCGGTACGGCGCTGATGCACTCGCTGGCCGTGACCGAAAAGCGTGGCGGCTTCAAGAGCTGGACGGTGCTGCTGGCGATTGTCACCTTCTCGCTGTCGCTGCTGGGCACCTTTCTGGTGCGCTCGGGGGTGCTGACCTCGGTTCATGCCTTTGCCAACGACCCTTCCCGCGGCACGTTTATCCTGATTCTGCTGGGGCTGACCGTGGGCGCCTCGCTGACGCTGTATGCCTTTCGGGCGCCCCGGGTCAAAAGCCCGCTCGGTTTTGGCTGGTTCTCCCGCGATGCGATGCTGTTGTTCAATAACATCCTGCTGCTGGTGATGATGGTGACCGTGCTGCTGGGCACGCTCTATCCGCTCATTCTCGACAGTCTGGGTCTGGGCAGGATTTCGGTAGGCCCACCCTATTTCAACACCCTGATCGTGCCGCTGACGGTAGCACTCGGGCTTTTCATGGGCACAGGCCCGGTGACGCGCTGGAAGCAGATGGCGCCGCGCGAGCTGATCAAGCGGCTGTGGCTGAGTGCGATCGTCTCGCTGATTGTCGCGCTGACGATTCCCTGGCTTTATGACGGCGCCTGGTCGCTGCCGGTCAGTCTGGGGCTTCTGGTGGCGGCGTGGATCGTGGTACCGCTGGTGCGCGAGCCGTTAACGCTGATCCGTCGCTTTGGCCTGCGCGGGCCGGCGAAGCTTTCGCGCAGCCACTACGGCATGGTGCTGGGCCATATCGGCATGGCGATGACCATTGTCGGCGTGACCATGGTGTCGAACTACGATCACGCCGATAACGTGCGCATGCGCCAGGGGCATTCGGTCGAGGTCGGCGGCTATCGCTTTACCATGACCCAGCTCAACGAGGTGCATGGCCCCAACTATCTCGCTGATCGCGCCACCGTCCGAGTGACGCAGGGCGATCGGCTGATTGCGATGCTGCATCCGGAAAAGCGCTTTTTTGATGCCCGGCGTCAGGCCATGACCGAAACCGCGCTGGACCACGGGCTGACCCGTGACCTGTACGTGGCCATGGGCGAGCCGCTCGATGATGGCGAGTCGTGGGCGATGCGCATTCAGGTCAAACCCTTCGTGCGGTGGCTGTGGCTGGGCGCCCTTTTGATGGCCGCCGGCGGCATTCTGGCGGTCTGTGACAAGCGCTACCGTCACCGCAGTCGAACCCGACAGGCGATGGAGGCCCGTCCATGAAAAAACGCTACTGGCTGTTCGTGCCGCTGTTGATCTTTGTGGTACTGGCGGTGCTGCTCTGGCAGGGCCTTGGGCGCGACCCGTCAAGCCGCGAGTCGGCACTGCTGGAAAAGCCCTTTCCGGCCTTTTCGCTGACCACGCTGGAAGACCCCGATAAAAAGGTGGATGCCTCACTGCTGGAAGGGCAGGTGACGCTGATCAACGTCTGGGGCGAGTGGTGCCCGACCTGCAAGCGTGAAATGCCTCAGCTGCTGGCGTTAAAGGCGCGCGGCGTGCATCTGGTCGGGGTGGATTACAAGGACACTCGCGACAGGGGGCGCGCCTTTTTGAACGAGTTCGGCAATCCCTTTGCACTCACCGTCTTTGACCCGGAAGGGTCGCTCGGTTTTGACCTCGGCGTTTATGGGGCGCCCGAGTCCTTTATCGTCGACGCTCAGGGCAACATTCGCTATCACCACACGGGCTATATCACGCCCGAGGACGTCGAGGGCGTGATCCTGCCGGAGATTCAGCGATGGCAGTGATCCCGAGGGCACTGATGGCGCTGCTGGTGGCAGCCCTGCTGATGCTGACAGGCACGGCAGGCGCCGACGATCTGCATCACTTTGATGACCCTGCCCTGCAGGCGCGTTATGACGGTCTGACCGCCTCGCTGCGCTGTCCCAAGTGCCAGAATCAGGCGATTGGTGACTCCGGCTCGCCCATTGCCGGCGATATGCGCACGTATGTCGCGCGCGCGCTGCGTCGTGGCGACAGTGATGAAGACATTCGTCAGGCCATGGTGGATCGTTTCGGCGATTACGTGCTGTATCGACCGCGCCTTGAGTGGCGCACCATCGCGCTCTGGGCGGGTCCCGGCGTGGTCGTATTGCTGGGCGTTGCGGCCATTGCAGCACTGATTCGCTCGCGCCGCCTTGAGCGTGCCCAGGCACTGAACAGTGACGAGCGACAGCGCCTTGAGACGCTGCTGTCGCGCCATGAGCGCTCGAACCATCAGGACAGGAGTCAGCAATGACGGCGTTATGGGTAGGCCTGGCCCTGCTATTGGGTGTGGCCATCATGTTTTTGCTGCTGCCGCTATGGCGCAGCCGTGGCCTGCGGGCAGCGCAATCGGCGCTGGAAACACGAGGGGATGAGGTTCAGGACAACGTCACCGTGTTTCGCGACCGACTGGCAGACCTTGAAACAGAGCTGTCGCGGGGCGAGATCGACCAGGCGCGGTTTGATACGCGGCGACTTGAGCTTGAGCGTGACCTGCTTGCCGATACCGAGGGGCAGACGCCCCAGGAGCTGAAGTCGACCTACAGTGGCTGGTGGTTGACGGCCATCGTGGTGGTGGCCGTAGGCTTTGGCTCGCTGTATGCCTATTACCGCGAAGGCAGCGCAGGGGATCTTGAGCTTTATCAGGCCCGCCAGCAGGTCGAGCAGGACGGCGGCGAGCCGCAGCAGTTCATCGCCCGTTTTGAGCAGGAGGCCGGTCGCCAGCCCGAAAATCCCAATGTCTGGGCATCGCTCTATCCGCTGTATCGCGACAGTCAGCAGTATACAAAAGCCGATCACGCCCTGACCCGGCTGATCGATTTAAAGGGCCGGGCGCCGTCACTGGTGTCGGAGCTGGCCCAGATTCGCTTTGTTGAAAACGATCGACAGATTAATGATGACATTCGGTCGCTGGCCGACGAGGTGCTGGCAGATGACCCGCGTCAGCCCACGGTGCATGGGCTGCTGGGCTTTGCCGATTTCACGGATGGTGACTATCAGGGCGCCATGGATCACTGGCGTATCGCGATTGCCGGCAGCGATGATGAGGGCAGTCAGACCGCGCTGCGTCAGGCGATGGCGGCGGCCAGGGCGCGGATGGGGCCCACGGCCGGCGGCGCGCCGGTCGAGCAGGACAGCGAGGCGCGCAACGAACAGGGCAGCCGGCCCTGAAATCGGTGCCTGCGCCCTAGCCGGCGTCCTGTGCCGGCAGCCGCTGTGACTCGGCGCAGGCACACTCCAGGCCATGCAGCAGCGCGCCCAGCCCTTCGGGGGCGCGGGCCTTGAACCGGGCACTGGTCATGACGCGAAGCGAGTGGGCCCAGGTCATGCTGCCGCCCGCTGCCATGAGTCGTTCGACCAGATCCACATCCTCATGACAGTGCAGCGGCCGAAAGCCGCCCAGCGCCTGATAGGCTGCCATGCGGATGCCCAGGTTGGCACCATGCACATGCTGTCGGCCGACGTTCTGGTGCTGATGCGCCAGATAGCGTGCGCGCAGCGCCGGCGATAGCCCGTGCCATTGATTCAGATGAATCCCGCCACAGACCGCATCGGTGCCGAAGGCACATTGAGCGCTCAGCCATGTTTCGGGCACGCAGGTATCGGCATCGGTAAAGGCCAGCCAGTCGATGCCCTCCGGCAGCGCCTGTACCCCGGCATGCCGGGCCATGCCCACATTGCGCGCGTTCACGCTCACCCGGAGCACGTCATGGACCCTGGCGATGGCCGCCGAGCGGTCCCGGCAGTCGTCGAGCACCACCACCAGCGTGACCTCATGCCCCAGACTGCGCGCATGGCGGGCGGCGCGGGCCAGCGAGTCCAGACATTCTCCCAGATGCTGCTCTTCATCATGAGCAGGGACTACCACGCCGATGCGCGCCAGGTCATTACGGGATGTCGTCATGAGCGTCCTTTCGACGAGAGACCACCGGCGAGGCCGTGCGCTGCCAGAGATCGATCAGGGTGTCGCTGTCCTCGTAATGGCCGTGGTGGGCGTAGTTCAGGCGGCTGCCCAGCGTCTGATGAACGCTTTGAGCATTCAGGCGGCTACCATCGATCGGGTGACGCCAGTGACAGGCCAGAAGCTCGCCATCACGGCTCAGCGCGGCATCGATACGTTCACACAGGGTCTCAAGTGCCTCGGGGTTCAGGTAATACCCCATCTCGCTGACAACAATCAGATCAAACTGGCCGGCGGGCCACTGATCCGGTACCGCGCCGCAGGTGATGCTCACATGAGTCTGGCCCTCAAGGGCCTTGCGTGCGCGGGTCACGGCGCTGTCGCTGACATCCTGCAGGCACAGGGCGTCACAGCGCAGGGCCAGTTCGGCGCTGAGCACCCCGATGGAGCAGCCGGGTTCAAAGGCCCGGCGATAGCGCTCGCGTGTCAGCATCGCAAGGGTCAGGGCGCGTTTTCGTTTTTCATACCAGCGGGTGTGGTACTGCCACGGGTCAGCGTGTTCGGCATGGAGCTGCTCGAAGGCCTGAGCGTCCAGACGGGTCATGGGCATCGCCTCCTGTCAGTCATGGGCACCGCCCAGGAGCTCGTCGATAAAAAAGACTTCATAAGGACGCATCAGGCGTGCCAACACATGGCCGGGCAAAATCGGTGCTTGTCCGGTGGCTGGATCAACCGAGAGCTGACTCTCGTGGGCCTGGATGGCGGCTTTTTTTCTGGCCAGCATGTCCGCATCAAGGAGCAGGCGCCGGGCCCTGGTCCAGGGGACGCGAGAATCCCTGGGGGCGGCCCAGTGCCAGGTCCAGATCGGGATTTCGATCAGACGGGCGCCGGTCGCTTCACAGGCCCTCGCGCAGGCGCGCCCGGTGGCTTCGTGATCGGGATGGCCATCGCCACGCCAGGTGGTCAGCACCACGTGATCAGCGGTGAGCTGCGCTGCCAGATGCTCAAACAGCGAAGCTTCATGGTGCGCAACGCAAGTGTCCGGCAGGCCCAGCCGCTCAAGAGTCGTTTGTCCTTCACAGCCCAGTGTCGACAGCGCCCGTTCACTCTCGATGGGGCGCTGACGGGCGAGGCGCTCGGCACTCCAGTGCGTGGAGCCCGTATGGCTTGCCGTGCCATCGGTCACGGCGATCAGGTGCAGGTGATGGCCAGCCGCAGCGAGCTGGAGCATCAACCCGGCAAGGCCCAGCGTTTCATCATCCGGGTGGGGGGCCACAATGACGGCCTGCTGATGGGGCGCCACCAGTGCCTCATGGGAGATCAGGGGCAGGGACTCGAGTTTCCCCAGACGCTGCCAGTCGACTTCCGGGGTGCCTTCGCCTTCGATTCGACGATCATCAGCGCTCATAACGACCACCCGCTGCTGGCGTCGTCGCAGAGTTTGCCCAGAGCACTCAGGTCGCGCTCGGCGTGGCTCTGGCGCAGGTAAACCGGCAGATCCGCCATCATGTGGGCGAAATGGCGATCGCGGCAGAAGGGACCCGCCCCCAGCGCTCGTCCGCAGTGGGCAATGATCTGTTCAACGCTGTGCTCGATGATGGCGCGAGTGCGCAACGCCAGCGTCCGAGCCTCCCTGTCGGGGTGAGCATCAATGACGGCGGCGGCGTCTCGAAGGGCGATCAGGCCGGTCTGCAGCGCCACATCGACGTGGCCCAGATGCGCCATCATGAGAGGGTCGTCCTGGCGTGAGGCTGCTCCGGCCTGCAGTGTCCGGGCCAGCGCATGCGCACCGCCCAGCCAGCAGGCTGCGATGCCGGCGCCGCCCTGCCAGAAGCCGGGGCGCGCGATATAGGCATCAAACCCGCCAATCAGGGTGGCATGGGCGTCAGAAAAGCCTACCTCGACGCTCGCGGTGGCCTGCATGCCAATGGCCTGCCAGCCCCGATCAGTGACCGTGACGCCCTCCTGATCAAGGGCCACGGCGGCCAGCCGCTGCCGGTCTTCGTGCCAGACGGTCATCAGCGCGTGAGTGACCATCGGTGCCCCCGAACACCAGGCCTTGGTGCCGTTGAGCCGGGCCTGATCATCATGATAGTGGCTGGCCTGTGCACTGATCTGCACTCTGGCCTGGGGCGGCTCGGCGGCCCACATGGCCCAGCGGGCGTCATCAGGAGTGTCAGGCGTGACGCCCAGCTCGGCCATGATGGCCAGCGCGTCCGTGTGGCCTTCATAAAGCTTGGTGAGTGCCAGATCATGACCTGCAACCTGATACAGGGCGCGCCAGCGCGACAACGTCTCGCCTGATCCGGGACAGGGCAGCGGCCCCAGTGCAATCAGCTGATCCAGCAGGGTGGCCAATTCGAAGATGGTCTCGGCGGGGGCGTCGTGGCACGCCAGAACATCGCTCAGACGCTGAAGGAAAGAGGCTGCCATGCAAACTCCTTGTTCGGCCTGCCCTGGGCGATCCGTGCCGGTAGGGGGTAAGACCAGAGCCTGAGCATAGCCGGGAAGCCACCGTGCCATATTGTCTGGGGTTAAGCTTTTGCAGTTGGATACAATTTTCGGCCGGCCATTAAAAAGGGGCTGCCGCCAGGCAGCCCCTTTTTAATGATCAGCGCTCTGGCCGTCTTGCGCGGTCACCGACTGGCCTCGTCGAGGGTCCTGAGCGCCTCGTCATCCAGTTTGAGCCGCGTGGCCTGCACAAGCTGATCAAACTGGCGCTGCGAGGTGGCGCTTGCAATCGGGGCCGTCACCGCAGGCTGCGCAATCAACCAGGCCAGCGAGACGGCAGCCGGGGTGGCTTCAAGGCGTTCCGCGACCTGGTCGAGCGCCTCCAGTACGCGCATGCCGCGCTCATTGAAATACTGCTCGACGAACTGCTCGCGCGCCTTGCCGCTGGCATCCTCACGCGTACGGTACTTGCCGGTCAGAAAGCCGCTGGCCAGCGAGAAGTAGGGCGTCACGCCCAGGTCATGCTTCTGGCAGATATCGGCGAGGTCGTTTTCAAAGTCATGGCGATCATAAAGATTGTAGAAGGGCTGTAGTGCCTCATAGCGCGGCAGGCCGTTGTCGCCGGCAACCTGCATGGCCTCATTCAGACGCGCGCCCGAGTAGTTCGAGGCTGCAATGTGGCGCACCTTGCCCTGCTCGATCAGACGTTGATAGGCCTCCAGCGTTTCTTCAAGCGGTGTCTCGGCGTCATCGCGATGCGAAAAATAGAGGTCCAGATAATCGGTCTGCAGCCGTTTGAGTGAGCCTTCAATGGCCTGCATGATCCAGTCCCGCGAGAGTCCCTTGCCGCTGCCGGACATCTCCATGCCGACCTTGCTGGCAAGCGTCAAGCGGTCACGGTTGCCGCGCGCCTTGAAGTAGCGCCCCAGTACCGATTCGGATTCTCCACCCTGATGGCCCTCGGCCCAGCGGGAGTACACATCGGCCGTATCGATGGTGTTGAAGCCGGCATCGAGCCAGGCATCCAGTATCTCGAAGGACTGCTTCTCATCGAGCGTCCAGCCAAAGACATTACCGCCAAAGATGATCGGGGCCGTTGTCAGATCGCTGCGGCCCAGCTGACGCATTTCCATGATCACTCCCGGTTCAATGGATGTGTCATCAAGCGTAGTCGGTGTGGGTGGTCTCTACCGCAGGGCATGTCCCGCGCCGTGTCGCGGGAAGGCGATCAGGAACCCGTGGCCAGGGTCAGCGAGAGGCGAGCTGGCGTACGGTGTCACCGGTCAGAAGGCGTCTTGCACCCAGGAAGTGGCGCTGCCAGTAGTCGCCGGAAAGCGAGCTGACGCGAATGTTTTCCCCGGTGCGCGGGGCCTGAACGAACTGGCCATCGCCCAGATAAACGCCGACATGATCAGCAGCGCTGGCGGCTTTTATGCGGAAAAAGACCAGATCACCGCGCTTGAGCGAGTCCATGGTGACCGGCGTCGATTTTGACCAGTGATACATGCCATTGGCGGTGCGTGGCAGATCCCCGGAGAGGAGGTCACGAAAGGCGTAATAGATCAGACCGCTACAGTCGAAGCCTGCCTGGGGGGTCGTGCCGCCCCAGAGGTAGGGTCGCCCGACCTGATCCATGACGGTGTCCATGGCGCGGGCCATGGCGCGGGCCATGGCCATTTCGCCGGGGCGGTCGATCTCTTCGTTGAAGGCGTACTTCTTGTAGTTGAAGTTATCCACCCCCGCAGCGATGGCCTGTGTCGATCGGTTGGGTGCAATCGAGCGGCCCTGGGCGGCGGCCTTTTTGAGCTGGGTTTCGGACAGGCCCAGCTGGCGGGCACGCGCCTGCTCGCGCTTGCGCTTGGCCCGCAGTTCGCTGGCGGTGCCGTGCTCGGGTTGCAGCAACTGTCGAGCCTGCGCCGGCTCAACGGCGCCAGGCAAACAGGGGCTCAGCAGCAGGATCAACAGCAGACCCAGCGCCCCCTGGCGGGCCGCTCGGCGTGAGAAGTCTGGATGTGGCATGTGGGTGCTCATCGGGTCGGTATCGTGTCAGGGCATGGGCCGACGCCACAGCGCGCGGCAATCTGACAAATCACGGCAGGGGCATTGATAACATCCCGAGGGGGTGCCTGGACATGATCAATGCGCGCATTCTAACGTTGAGCGCACCACATCGCGACCCGGGTTATAGAGGCAAGTAGAGGCCAATGTTCACGTGGCTGCACTTGAAAGCGCCGTGTTAGACGATCAATACGGCCGTTTCGAGCATTTTCTGAAGCGGCCGGTGAGAGATAGACGACATGGCGGGCATGAATGCCATCAGTGCCTCGATCGTTTTAACCGACCATCATGAGTTCAACGGCCTGCTGATGCTGATTCCAGGTTCACATGAAAAGTTCGTGCCCCGCACTGGCGAGACGCCGGAAGACAGCCACGGGTATTCGCTGAAAAGCAGGAAACGGGGGCGCCTGTCGGCGGGCGTGGGGTATATACCCAGAAGACAAGCGCAAGAGGCAAGCGGCAGAGCGCCATCGTGCCTTGCCGCTTTTTCATGGCTCTGGTTTTGTTATGCCTGTAATAAAGCGTAATTTGCATCAATAATCATGCATGGATCTTCAAAAGGAACAGGCCATGGCCTTCCAGCCCGGTTTCACCGATGGACGCACGCTTGCCGAGCCCCTGGGCAAGATTGTCTGCGTGGGTCGCAACTACGCCGCCCATGCCAGAGAGCTCAACAACGAAGTGCCGACATCGCCGCTCCTGTTTATCAAACCTGCCTCCAGCGCCACGCCCATGCGTGAGCGCATTCGCGTGCCGAGACATCTCGGCGAGGTACATTTTGAAACCGAAGTGGCTCTTCTGGTGGGCCGCCGGCTGTGTCGTGCCCGTCCCGAAGAGGTGCTCGAGGCGATTGCCGGCGTGGGGTTGGCACTGGATCTGACCCTGCGGGATGTGCAGTCACGGCTCAAGGACAAGGGCCACCCGTGGGAGCGGGCCAAGGGCTTTGATGGCGCCTGTCCGATCAGCGAGTTCGTGCCCTTTGACCCCGAGCAGATGGCGCTGGATGATCTGCGATTTACCCTGACCATTGACGGTGAGCGTCGCCAGACCGGGCATACGGCCCTGATGCTGTTCAAGGCCGTCGAGCTGATTGTTGAGATGTCGCGCTCATTTACGCTCGACCCCGGCGATGTGATCCTGACCGGCACCCCGGAAGGGGTGGGCGCGCTGCCCGAGGGCGCACGGCTGGCGCTGTCGCTGGACGGGCATTTCGAGATCACGGCCCGCAGCTGATTTCATGCTGAAGCAGGCTGAGCGTATACTCGATATCCTGTGCCGGGCCTGACACCCGGCCGCGCTATCCGCGCAGTGCGTGTGGCCCGCTTTCGAAGATCCGAAAGCCCTGCGGCGACACGCTTCTGTCGAGGTTCAGACATGCTCGTCACGGGCGGTATTGCTGCCCTGCGGGTCTGATATCGACAGCGCTTTCGTTGGTTCCGGGTATTGCGCACCCGCGGGATGGTCCGGGACCTGTTCGTATTCATTACCATCAAAAGTGATCAGATCATGAGCCAGGAAGACCGGCCGGATAGCCCCTCCACCGCCCCGCTTGCCAACGAGCGGGCCCATACCCGTCGCCATTCATCGCTGGTGGTTGACGGCCCCGGCAAGGCTGCCAGCCGCGCCATGCTGCGCGCCGTGGGTTTTAGTGATGAGGATTTCAAAAAGCCTCAGGTCGGGATTGCCTCGACCTGGAGTCGCGTCACCCCCTGCAATAGCCACATCAACGTGCTGGCCGATGCGGCCAGTGACGGTGCCGATGAAGCCGGCGGCAAGGGCGTGGTGTTCAACACCATTACCATCAGTGACGGCATCGCCAACGGCACCGAGGGCATGAAGTATTCGATGATCTCGCGCGAGGTCATTGCCGACTCCATCGAGACCGTGGCTGGCTGTGAAGGCTTTGACGGCGTGATCGCTATTGGCGGCTGCGACAAGAACATGCCTGGTTGCATGATGGGTCTGGCGCGCCTGGACCGTCCCGGTATTTTCGTTTACGGCGGCACCATTTTGCCGGGTGAAGGCCATACCGATATCGTGTCGGTGTTTGAAGCGATGGGCGCCCACTCCCAGGGCAACATGGATCTCATTGACGTCAAGCGCATCGAAGAGACCGCCATCCCCGGCCCCGGCTCGTGCGGCGGCATGTATACCGCCAACACCATGGCCTCGGCCATCGAAGCGCTCGGCATGAGTCTGCCGAACTCCTCGGCGCAAAACGCCGTATCGCAGACCAAGCAGGACGACAGTCGCGAAGCCGGCGCTGCCGTTCTCAAGCTGCTCGAGCTCGACATCAAACCGTCCGACATCATGACGCGCAAGGCGTTTGAAAACGCCGTGACCGTGGTCATCAGTCTCGGGGGGTCGACCAATGCGGTGCTTCACCTGATCGCGATTGCCAACACCATCGGCGTGGAATTGACGCTGGATGACTTTACCGAAATCGGCAAGCGCGTGCCGGTGGTGGCGGATCTGCGCCCCAGCGGTCATTACATGATGAGCGAGCTGGTCGCCATCGGCGGTATTCAGCCGCTGATGAAGATCCTGCTTGATGCCGGGCTTTTGCACGGCGATTGCCTGACCGTGACCGGTCAGACGCTGGCCGAGAACCTGGCCGATGTGGCGCCCTATCCGGAAGGTCAGAACATCATCAAGCCGCTGGACAACCCCATCAAGGCGTCCAGCCACCTGCGCGTGCTTTACGGTAACCTGGCGCCGGAAGGCTCGGTCGCCAAGATCACCGGCAAGGAAGGCACCCGCTTTACCGGTACGGCGCGCGTGTTCAATTCCGAAGAGGAAGCGCAGGCGCGCATCAACGACCTGACCGTGGTCGCTGGCGACGTGCTGGTGATTCGCTATGAAGGCCCGCGCGGCGGCCCGGGCATGCGTGAAATGCTCACGCCGACGTCGGCCATCATGGGTCGCGGTCTGGGGGATGCCGTGGCGCTGATTACCGACGGGCGCTTCTCCGGCGGCAGCCACGGCTTCGTGGTGGGTCACATCACGCCGGAAGCCTTTAACGGCGGGCCGATCGCGCTGGTCGAGGATGGTGACGAGATCACCATTGATGCCGAAAACGACGTCATGACCCTGCACATCGATGACGCCGAGATGACGCGTCGGCGTGACGCCTGGCAGCGGCCGAAGCCGCGCTATACCCGCGGTGCGATGGCCAAGTATGCCCGTACCGTCAGCTCGGCCTCTCTCGGCGCCCTGACCGATCTGCCGGAAGCGACTGACGATCTGAACTGATCGCCCGCCTGTCCCTGCATGACAACGCCCCGGCCATGGTCGGGGCGTTTTTTTGTCCCTTTTACTGTTTTATGAGCATAAGTAGATGTAATGTCGATTTGGCCTCAAGTGGCATCCACGACGGACGATAGAAACCAAAACAACCTAACGTGGTGGCCTGGCCGGTCAGCCTTTAGACAGGATCGGAACGATGTACTCTCTACTTTCAAACCTGGCGTTACGCTACAAGTTCATGATATTGGGCTTTTTGGCCCTGTTGATAACCATCATTCCCACGGTGCTGTTCACACAATCCATTAATGATTCACTGGATAATCGGGTAGCCCGCCTGCAGGGACTGGCGCCGGAGCGTGCCATCGTGACCGCGATTGGTCTGACCCAAAAGCATCGGGGCATGTGTGCCCGTCTGCTCAATGGCGATGCTTCGGCCCGGGCGCCCTGCCAGGCGTTGAGGGATCAGGCCGATCAGGCCTACGCCCGCACGGCCGAGCTGATCGCCACTCAGTCAGACAATGACAATGCTACCGAGACCTGGCAATCGATCACCCAGGAGTGGCAAGACGTCAAGGCATTGTTTGGCAGTGACCTGCCCGAGGCATCGCGAAGTTTCGAGGTGCATACGGCGCTTATCAGAAACATGCTGGAAGCCGCCCGTTATCTGCTGGATGATTTCCGGCTGAGCCTGACGTCACAGCCTGATGTCTATCAGCTGGTGCAGAGTCTTTTTGTGGAAATGCCGGCACTGACTGAAGCGTTGGGACAGCTGCGGGGTCGCGGTGCCGGGCAGCTTGCCCGCGGGGAGGCAAGTGTGGCTGAGCGCAGCATCATGGAGGCGTTGCGGATTCAGGCACTGGGCAATCACCGGGTGCTTGAGCATGGCCTGGAAAGTGTGATGCTGTACCACCCAGAAATGGAGGCTGCACTCCAGGAGCCCCTGAAAACGGCGACCACACAGCTGATGCAGGGACTGTCTCTGGTCAAGGATGTAATCCTTCAGGCGCAGTCACTGGAAGCGGCACCACAGGATTATTTCAATACGCTGACGTCTACCATTGAGGCCCAGCTGGCCCTGAGTGATGTAGCGGTCAGCCAGCTGCAGGATCAACTGCAGCATCAGATCAGCGACCTGCAACAGCAGAAATGGGGACTGCTGGGCGTGCTTGGTGCCGGTCTGTTGCTGGCCCTGGGGCTGGGCACGATAGTGGCCCGGGCGATCGTGCGGCCGATTCACGATGCTGTCGATATGGCCCGCCGGGTAGCGGATGGCGATCTCACAGGTCGATTAACGGTGCGGGGCCGTGATGAGTGCGCCCATCTCGCGCGTGCCCTCAATGAGATGGGAGAGGGGCTGACCCGGATAGTGAGCGAGGTGCGCAACGGCTCGGAAACCATTGCCACGGCCGCCGGTCAGATCGCCTCGGCCAACATGGACATGTCACAGCGTACCGAGGAACAGGCCGCGTCGCTTGAGCAGACCTCGGCCAGCACCCAGCAGATTCACACCACGGCCGGCCGCAACGCCGAGCACACGCGCGAAGCCGGCGACATGGCGCTGAGTGCCTCGCGTACGGCGAAGGAAAGCGGCGACCTCATTCACGGCGTGGTGGCCACCATGCAGGCCATTCACCAGGACTCCGATCGCATGTCGGAGATCATCTCCATGATCGACAGCATCGCCTTTCGCACCAATTTGCTGGCTCTGAACGCCTCGATCGAAGCGGCCCGTGCGGGTGAGCATGGTCGCGGTTTCGCCGTGGTGGCCAGCGAGGTCCGCGGTCTGGCGCAGCGCAGCGCCTCAGCTGCAGACGATATTCGCTCTCTGATCGAAACCTCCGGCGAACGAGTGCGCGACGGAGTAACTCAGGTAGATCAAGCGGGCAGCGCCATGCAGACGCTGCAGGATGGCATAGAGCGCGTTGCTGCCATCACCGATGAAATAAGGGTCGGCTCGGACGAGCAGAGCACGGGTATCGACCAGATTCACCAGGCCATCAGCCAGATGGACGACGTCACGCAGCGCAATGCCGCCATGGTTGAGCAGACGTCGGCCGCTGCCACATCTCTGGAGGAGCAGACCGAAATCCTGCGCCGCCTGATGGCTTCGTTCAGACTTCAGGCCACGAGCTGAACCTCTAAAACGCGGCAATTCTGACATCAAAACGCCCCGGCCACGGCCGGGGCGTTTTTTTGCCTGCTTGTATCTTTTTCTGCGTACTTAGAGCGTCAGCGGCTGCGTCTTGTCGGCAAGCCAGGCGCGGGTCTCATCATCGAGCGTGGGCGACAGGCGCTCAAACACCGTGCGATGGTAGTCATCCAGCCAGGTCATTTCGTCTTCACGCAGCAGCGTGGGTTCGATCAGGCGAGTATCGATGGGGCACAGCGTGAGCGTCTCGAAATCGAGAAAGGCGTCATCAGTGAGAGGGTCAACCTGCGTTACGAGACGGTTGGCGACCAGATTTTCGATGCGAATGCCCCATTGGCCGGGGCGATAAAGCCCTGGCTCGATCGAGGTGATCATGCCTTCACGCATGGCGGTCTGCGGTGTGGGCTGCGCGCCGCGCGAGATCACCTGCGGGCCTTCATGGACGTTGAGGAAATAGCCCACCCCGTGGCCGGTGCCATGACCGTAATCAAGGCCTGCCTCCCATAGCGGTGTCCGGGCGATGGCGTCCAGCCGCGGCGCTTCGATGCCTTCGGGGAAGCGGGACCGTGACAGCGCCATCATGCCCTTGAGCACGCGGGTATAGTCGGCCCTTTGAGCCGATGTTGGCTCGCCCACCGGGATGACCCGGGTGATGTCGGTGGTGCCGTCAAGATACTGGGCCCCGGAGTCGATCAGCAAAAGCCCCTGACCCTTGATGCTGGAATGCGCCGCCTCGGTGGCGCGGTAGTGCGGCAGCGCGCCATTGGCGTTGAAGCCGGCAATGGTGGGAAAGCTGCGCGAGATGAAGTGCTTCTCCCGCGTGCGCTCGGCCGTGAGGCGTGCATCGATGGTCAGCTCGGTGATCGCCTCCCCACGTTCCAGCGTCGCCTCGAGCCAGCAGAGAAACCGGCACAGGGCGGCGCCATCACGCGTCATGGCCGCGCGGATGTGGTCGATCTCCGCCTCGCTTTTGCAGGCCTTGGCCAGCGTGGTCGGCTGAAAGGCCTCCACAAGCGTGACCTGACCGGACAGGGCCTGAACCAGTGACAGCGTCACCCGTGCCGGGTCGAGCAGAAGCCGCGTGCTTTCGGGCAGGCGGGTCAGGGCATCGAGGGCCTCGGCATAGTCATGCAGGAATACGCCATCGTCGGCCAGCGCCTCGCGAAGTACCGCAGAGACCTTGTCCTGATCGATGAACAACCGAACATGATGCGCATCGACCAGCGCATGGGCCAGAAACACCGGGTTGTAGTCCACGTCGCTGCCGCGCAGATTGAAAAGCCAGGCGATGTCGTCAAGCGTCGAGATCAGATGGGCATCGGCGCCGGCCTCATCCATGGCCTGGCGCAGCTGCTTCAGGCGATCAATGCGGGTCTGGCCGGCAAAGGTGTCGTCATGGGGCGTGACTGGTGCCTGGGGCAGGGCCGGGCGATCGAGCCAGATCTCCTCGAGCAGGTCCCGGTCACTTTTGATCGTGACGCCCTCGCCCAGCCGCGCGGTGAAGGCGCGATGGGCGGCCAGCGGCAGCACGGCCCCATCAAGCCCCAGGGTAATGGCGCCCGTATGGTTGGCGTCGAGCCAGTCAATCGGCGCCAGAATCTGCTGGCCCTGAGCCACCTTCATCATCTTGATGCCGCTGCCGGAAAGTTCCTTGTCGGCCTGTACCCAGTAGCGACTGTCGACCCAGAGCCCGGCAAAGCCATGCGTGACCAGCAGCGTACCGACCGAGCCGGTAAAGCCGGTCAGCCATTCGCGACCCTGCCAGTGGCCGGGCAGATACTCCGACAGGTGTGGATCAGAGGAGGGCACCAGCCAGGCATCAATGCCGTGCGTCGTCATGGCCTGGCGCAGGGCGTCGATGCGTTGTGAAGGAGTGTCGACTAGAGCGGTCATTGCGGTGTCTCCGAGGTGCCTGATTCAGCGGTGCGGCTGTGGGTCAGCAGGCGGCGGATGGGTTTGATCAATATCATGAGTATGACCGCCCCGATCAACAGCGCCAGCGCGCAGCGCCCAAAAAGTTCAGGCAATTGGGTGACATGTTCGGGGCTGACATGGCCGCCAATCAACCCGGCGACCAGGTTCCCCAGCGCCGAGGCGGCAAACCAGATCCCCATGATCTGGCCACGCATGGACATCGGTGCCAGCTCCGTCATGGTCGATAGTCCCACCGGGCTCAGGCAGAGCTCGCCCAGGGTGAGCAGCAAAAGACTGGCCACGATCCACAGCGGTGAGACCAGACCGGCACCGTCAACGACCTGCCAGGCGGCCATCACCATCAGGCCAAAGCCTGCGGCAGCGAACACGAGACCGGCGCCGAACTTGGCAACGCTTGACGGCTCAAAACCGCGTCGTGCCATGGCCGGCCACAGCCAGCCAAACAGCGGTGCCAGCACAATGATGAACAGCGGATTGAGTGACTGGAACCAGAGCACCGGAATGTCAAAGCCCATGACCTGACGGTTGGTGTAATCCGAGGCAAACAGGTTATAGGAGGTAGGCTGCTGTTCGAAGGAAGCCCAGAACAGGGCCGCGGCCATGAACAGAATCAGACAGACAATGACACGGGCCTGCTCGTGCCGGTTGAGGCCGTTGAAAAACATCAGATAGATGAACCAGCCCAGCACGCACAGCCCCACTACATAGCTCATGGCGGTGGCGATGGCGACCGGGTTGAAGGTAATGACGCCGGACAGGCCGAGCGCGGTCACCAGCGCCACCAGCAGCAGACAGATCGTCACGCCGATGCCGACATGGCGGCGTTGATTGACCGGCGCATCCCAGCTCGATTCGCGCCCGTGCTCCCGGTCAAAACGCTGCATGGCCGGAACTGCGGTGAGCCGGAAGATGATCAGCGCGAGCAACATGCCGAGACCGCCGGCGCCAAAGCCCCAGTGCCAGCCAATGTTTTCCATGGCAAACCCCGTCACCAGCGGGGCGATCAGCCCGCCCAGATTGATGCCCATGTAGAAAATCGAGAAACCGCCGTCACGGCGCGCATCGCCCTCTTTATAGAGGGTGCCGACCATGACCGAGATACAGGTCTTGAAGATCCCTGAGCCCAGCACGAGCAGAATCAACCCGATATAGAACATCGGTGTGCCCCAGAGTGCCGACAGCGCGATGGACAGATGACCCAGCGCAATCAGAATCGAGCCATACCAGACCGCGCGACGCTGGCCCAGCCAGTTGTCGGCCAGCCAGCCGCCCGGCAGCGTGCTCAGATAAATCATGCCGCCAAAGATGCCCACGATGGCAGCGGCGGTATCGCGGGGAATGCCCAGCCCACCGTCGGCAAGCGCTGCCGCCATATAGAGCACCAGCAGCGGACGAATGCCATAAAACGAGAAACGCTCCCACATTTCAGTGAAAAAGAGCGGCCCCAGCGGGCGAGGGTGGCCAAAAAAGCCGCGTTCAGAGGAAGTTGCCATGACAGTATCCAGCAGGTAAGACCCGGAATCGAAGCGGCCGGTGAGGCCTGTGATAAACGTCGTGCACCATACGAGCCGCCATCGCCGGGTGCAAACCATCATTGGTGTGAGCGCCTGACGCCAGCGAATCATTTGCCATGTTCGAAAGCTCTGAAAGAATTGTCGGGTAAGTTGGCAAGAGTGTTCCTACACTCAACAGGAAGCCAACCTTCAGGGATGAATCATGAAAGTACACAAGGGTATGTGGTGTGCCGGCGCTCTGGCGCTGGCGATGAGCGGCTTTGGTCAGGTGGCGCAGGCAGGGTCTGTGGAAGAGTCTGCCGATGTGCCCCAGGCCGACCGCGAACTGGTCAACAAGTGTCATGAAGCGGCCATGAACAGCAAGGACAAGGATACCTTCGAAAGTTCCCAGCTTCTGATGGAACAGCAAAACGCCGGTGATTATGAAAAGGGCGAAGAGCTCCTTCTTCACATCAATATGCTGGGCCACGGTACCACCATCTACAACGTCAGCTGCAACGTGGATGAGCAGGGCAACGTGACCTACGAAGATTTTCAAAAGGCGGGCACACCGGCAGGTTCCACACGCTGATCAACGTTTCGAATATCCATGTGAAAGGCCCCATTCGGGGCCTTTCTGCTGTCAGGACCTTTTGCCACAGGAGGGGACATGGCGCTCTCGCTGTGTGAGCAGACGCTTTTTTCCATCGACACGCCCATCGGCGTGATCAGTGACACGCACGGGCTGTTGCGCGATGACGCCTTGAAGGCGCTTGAGGGCTGCGCATTGATTCTGCATCTGGGGGATGTCGGTAACCGAGGGATTCTTGAACAGCTGGCGGGTCTGGCCCCGCTGATCGCCGTGCGCGGCAACATCGACCGGGAAACGTGGTGTGAGGCGCTGCCGGTGCATCGCGATATCGTGGTGAACGGCTGGCAGCTGCACCTGGTGCATGACATTGCCGATGCCAATGCTGCAATGACCTGTGACGCCGTGTTGTTCGGCCACTCGCACAAGCCGCGTCAGCAGTGGGTCGAGAAGAGCTCCGAAAAACGTCAGCTTTACTTTAATCCGGGAAGCGCCGGCAAGCGTCGCTTTAAACTACCCATCACGGCCGGCAGGCTTGATGCCCGAAAGGACAGGCTGTGCAGTGGCGTGATGCATTTCGTACTGGAGAGCTGATGCCCGGCACTTGCCGGGCATCATGGGTCGGTTTCAGCGATTGGTTGTAGGCACGGATCGCGTTACATCGGCGGGACGGTGCCGTCCAGGCCGACAATCACGACCTTCGCCTGTACGGGCGAGGCGGACAGGTCACCGGCCACAAAGACCGCTTCACCCTTTTTGATGTCGTCCATGGTGGCTTTCTGGACGGCCACGACCGGCACATCACGCGGGACCATGATCTGCTTTTTGCCGTTACCGTAATCCACGGTCAGGGTCATCATGTTCTGATCAGCACTTTTTGATTCGCTGACGGTGCCATTGGTCATGCTTGAGCCGCCGCCGCCCATCTTGCCGTCACCGGTCTTGCTGACGGTGCCGTTGGTCATGCTTGAGCCACCGCCGGTGCCACCCATCTTGCCCTCACCGGCCTTGCTGACGGTGCCATTGGTCATGGTCGAGCCATCACCGGCGCCGCCCATTTTTCCACCACCCATCTGCTCGCCGCCGGCGCTGTCATGGCCACGCGGCATGTCCCAGGGGTAGTCGCCTTCCCCGGTGCCCTTCATCGATTCAGGAAAGACCACCACTTCCAGTGCTTTTGAGGGCTGGCCGTTCTCGCCCGGGGCATTGGCAGTGCCGATAAAGGTGCCTTCCTTGATCTCGTCAAGACTTGACGGTGTGACACCGGCCACGCGCGTCTGGTCATTGAGGGTGACTTCATGCGTATCGCCACCGCTGGTGGACGTTACGGTAAAACCGTGATCGCTGACCGCGCTGATGGTACCGCGCAGGTGCTCGGGGGTTTTGGCAGGGCTATCGGCGGCCAGTGCGGTGCCGGCCGAAAAAGCGCAGGCCAGTGCGATGGCCGAGGCCAGTAAGGTGGGGCGAGCCGTTTTATACAGAGTCATCAACATCTCCAGAATCGGATAAAAAGCGGGTCCAGGGTCATGAAACCTCTCCCCGGATGTTCTTTAGTTCAGCCTGGCGTAAGCTTTTGTCAAACGCAGACCGGTCATACACGACCAAAGCGGTAGACATGGCCATAGGGGTTAGATGCCCGCATACCAGGTATAGCCGCGATCCTCCCAGTAGCCGCCCTTGCCGCCCTGAATATCATCAAAGTGTTCGACCAGCGTGATGCCCTTGAGATACTTGGCCATCTTGTAGCCGAGCTGTCGCTCCACGCGCAGGCGCAGCGGCGCGCCGTTGCCCACGGGCAGCGGTTCATCGTTGAGGGAGTGGGCCAGCAGGGTCTGGGGGTGGAAAGCCTCAACCATGTCGATGCTTTCGTAATAATCGTGCTGGCCGTCGAGCTGATCCATGCAGTGGAAGACCACATAGCGGGCAGAGTCGTGTACACCGGCCTGCTCCAGAATGTCGCCCAGCACCGGTCCTGACCATTGTCCGATGGCGCTCCAGCCTTCCACGCAGTCATGGCGGGTGATCTGGGTGCGCGAGGGCATCCCGCGAAGCGTTGAAAGCGAGAGTTCCAGCGGCGTGCGCACCAGCCCGCCGACCGTGAGGCGCCAGTCAGCGAAATCGTTGGCGGCCAGCTGTCGATACAGCTCGGTCTGTGGGTCCACCGTGCCGTTCGGTCGAAAGACCGGAGATATCATCGAGGCCGGATATTCCACGGCCAGCGATTCGCGCCCGGCCAACAGCCGCTGCGTCTTGAGATTGAGCGTCTCGGCGCTGTCCAGAAGGCTGATCACGGCATCATTTTCCGACAGCCGGTCGCAGCCGACCAGTCCCAGAGCTGCCGCCCCCAGCAGCGTACGCTGCAGCAGGGCGCGGCGACTAAAGGAAAATTCTGATGGCGGGCGACGGCTCATGACGGTGACTCCGAATCAGAAGACGAGGACGAACGCGGCACGCGACCGGTGATCATGCCGCGAAGCTGGCGCAGGGGGTTGGAGAGCAACACCATCGCCACGTGAACCACCGCAAACAGCACCAGTGAAAAGGCCGTGATGAAATGAATCGAACGGGCACTCTGTCGCCCGCCGAACAGGTCCAGCAGCCAGGGTGCGGCGGCATTGATGGTCGGCGACATGCAAAGCCCGGTCACGATCATCAGCGGCAGTGCCATAAACACCACGCTCAGGTAGCTGAGCTTCTGCAGACTGTTGTACTTGCCCGCATGATCATGAAAACGCAGCTTCGCATGGTTGATGATGTTTCGACCGAGCCCGCGCCAGTCATGGCCATCCAGCCAGAAATTGCGTCGGAAATGGCCACTCAATAGTGCGTAAAGGGCAAAGAGCGCCCCGCTGATGGCAAACAGCCAGGCAAAGAAGAAATGCCACAGCCGACCCATGCTCAGAAACTGATAGCTCGGCAGGGTTGCCCAGCCGGGAAAGCCCCGCACGCTATCGCCCGAGTATCCCAGAATGCCGGTGGTCGTGAACTGCCAGGGGCCCAGCGCGGTCATGCCGTCGATACTGCCATCGGCGGCCCGCATGGCGTACATCTCAAGCCAGGGGGCGTCAAAGTTGGAGGCACTGCCCCAGTACAGCGCAGGGTGGGCATTGAAAATCTGCAGGCCGCTGAGCAGCAGCACGATCAGACACCAGAGATTGATCCAGTGCCAGACACGTACCGGCAGGCGATGGCGCAGGCGTCGCGTGATGTTTTGATTGGAAGAGCGTCCGGGCATGCCAATATCCCGCAGAACAGGGTAGGTAGTGGAGTATGGGCCTGCATTGACGTTTTCTGCCAGTCATCCTGTCTGCGGCAACCTCAACCTACGGCAACCCCAACAACAGAACAGGGTATGTATGAGGGTGTAGAAGACGCTGGTCAGAAACCGCGTTGTAAAGGGGCAGGGAAGTGCCGAGAAGCAAGACGGCTCTAGACTCGAAGGGGCATACTGGCCAGCGCGTTGGTTGAAGAATTGGTCAGTGCGTTAGTCAAAAAAGGTAGCGCCCACCGAAGTGGGCGCGACGTAAAAAATTACCGGCCGGGATTACCGGACTGGCTGGGAGTACCGGCGCGCCAGGCCATGGAAGAAATAAAGGAAGATGAGCCGCTGATCAGGGCCTCGGTGACACCGCTTTCGGTACACCACGTCTGGCTGTCGGCCATGCCCAGACGAGCACTGGTCGTGCGGATGGACTGGCTGTCATTGTCGATGTAGATACACTCCAGTGGCGTATCCCGCGGCGGTGCCTGCTCTGACATCAGGGTGTAACCGCCCTTGCGTACGACGTCGCGATAGTTGCTGACAATACCTTCCATGGTACTACTCCTTGAAACATGACTCGGGTTTTGCAGACCGGATCGCCTTCATTGGCAATTACGGTTATATGCCATCCAATCATCCGGCGCGAGCGCGCGCCATAACATAAGTTTATATTGATACAACCCTTCATTAGTCAAATCCTTTTACTGACCAATGTGGTGAGACAGGCGTGCATCAACTGCATCATCGTCTATATTTTTATCCAGTATCCACATGGCCGTTCACGGAGAGAACCTGATGACCAATCGCACGGAAGACCCCAGCCATAATGACCAGGCCAGCAATCTCGAGAAGGACCCCAACGACTGGGCCACGGGTGATGAAAGCATGACCGGTGCTCAGGCGTCCTACCTGCGCACGCTGTGTGAAGAAGCCGGTGTCGATTTTGATGACTCGCTCACCAAGGCGGATGCGTCCAAAATGATTGATGAGCTCCAGCACAAGACCGGTCGGGGCGAGAATCACTGACCCGTTTTCTACAGACTCGGTAGCGTTTGAAACGTCAAAGCGCCTGCGGGCGCTTTTTTCATGTCCGTTTGAACGCTCGATGCCCGACCGTGCCAAACTCGAAGGGCTGGCGTATGATCGATGAGCGGCCGGGGCGAAGGCCCGGCTGAGCCAACAATCCAGAATGCTTGAGCTTCGAGTCTGCCGTGTCCCTACTTGCCCGTCTCAATATCGACAAGTTTCTCCTCTATCTTGTCTGCACTGTCGTGCTGGCCTCGCTGTTACCCATTTCAGGCCGCTACGCCGAGTGGTTTTCCATTGCCACCACCATTGCCATTGGCATGCTGTTTTTCCTGCATGGCGCCAGGCTGTCGCCCAAAACCGTTGTGAAGGGCATGACCCACTGGCGCCTGCATCTGGTGATCTTTCTCACCACCTTTGGGCTCTTTCCGGTACTGGGGTTGATCATCGGGCTGCTGTCACCGGCATTGCTGTCACCGGCGCTTTATACCGGCATCCTGTTTTTGTGCGTGTTGCCTTCAACCGTGCAGTCCTCGATCGCGTTTACCTCGATCGGTGGGGGCAACGTGGCCGCGGCGATCTGCTCGGCCACGGCGTCCAATATTTTAGGTATGTTCATCACACCGGTCCTTCTGGGTCTGGTGCTCAGTGTCAACGCTGACGCCGGCGCTGGGCCGTCGCTGGGGGCCATCGGCAATATCCTCATGCAGCTTCTGGCGCCCTTTCTGCTGGGGCAGCTCCTGCAACCCTGGATCGGCCAGTGGGTTCGCGAGCACAAGGCGCCCCTGGCAATCGTGGATCGCGGCTCGATTCTGATGGTGGTCTATCTGGCCTTCAGCGAGGCCATCGTGGGCGGGCTCTGGCAGCATGTCGATGGGGTCAGCATCGCCACCATGATCGTGGTGGACTGCGTATTGCTGGCGCTGGTGTTAATGGTCACACGCACCGTCAGCCGTCTAATGGGCTTTTCCCGCGAGGACGAAGTCGCCATTGTCTTTTGCGGTTCCAAAAAGACGCTGGCCTCGGGCGTCCCGATGGCCAATGTACTGTTCCCGGCCGCTCAGGTCGGCAGTGCACTGCTACCCTTGATGCTGTTTCACCAGATTCAGCTGTTTGTGTGTGCCATGCTGGCGCGTCGCTATGCCACTCGTCGCGCAGCGGCCACCGCGGAGGCACAGCCCGCGTCATCGAACGCCTGATCGGGCGTTGGTATGTGATGATATGTAATGACTGACCATCGAGCAGGGAGAGAGCCCGTGAATAAAAGCGTTTTCATTACCGGTGCGACATCAGGATTTGGCCGTGCGGCGGCGCGCCGTTTTGCCGAGGCCGGCTACGCATTGGTGCTGACCGGCCGGCGCCGCGAACGCCTGGAAGCACTTGAACAGGAGCTTTCAGGGAAGGTGGCCGTGCATGTCATCGAACTGGACGTGCGCGATGAAGCCGCGGTAAAAAAGGCCGTCGATGAGCTGCCGCAGAAGTTTTCCTCTGTCCATGTCCTGCTCAACAACGCCGGTCTGGCGCTGGCGCCGGAGCCTGCTCAGGATGTGGCGCTACAAGACTGGCACACCATGATCGATACCAACGTGAAGGGGCTGGTCAACGTCACTCATGCGTTGCTGCCGACCCTGATCAGGCTCGGTGCCGGTACCAGCATCGTCAATATCGGCTCCACGGCCGGCAAGTGGCCCTACAAGGGCAGCCATGTGTATGGCGCCACCAAGGCGTTTGTCGAGCAGTTCAGCTACAACCTGCGCTGTGACCTTCAGGGCACCGGCGTGCGCGTGACCGACATTGCTCCCGGCATGGCCGAAACCGAGTTCACCCTGGTACGTACGAAAGGCGACCAGGCGGCTTCCGACCAGCTTTATGGCAACACCACGCCGATGTCGGCCGAAGACATCGCCGAGCAGATGTTTTATGTCGCCACACTGCCGGCGCATCTCAACATCAACTTCCTTGAAATCCAGCCCGTGCGTCAGGTCTGGGCCGGCATGGCCGTCGACCGCGACGAGTAATTTGATCGTGTCATGATCCTGTTTTATGAGGATCGAAAAACGCCGGCCCATGGGCCGGCGTTGTCGTGTCTCAGCAGCATGCTGGCGCTGTCAGGCACGTCCGGTGCTGGCCTCATACTGATCATCGATGATCTGCCCGTCGGACAGGGTCGGCAGTTCGGCGTCATGACTGGGCTGATCGTCATCGCTCATGCGCGTCACACGAAAGCCGAGCAGGGCATAGAGCACGGCAATCCCCAAATTGATCAGATTGAAAAAGGCAAAGGGCGCATAGCTCAGGGTGGCCACGCCCAGCGTTGCGGCCATGTAGGCCCCGCAGCTGTTCCACGGGATCAGCGGCGAGGTGATCGTGCCGGAATCCTCCAGCGCCCGCGACAGGTTCACCGGCTTGAGTCGCCGACGCTGAAACTCGGCCTTGTAGATGCGCCCGGGCAGTACCACGGAAAGATACTGATCGCCGGTCACGATGTTGGTGGCCAGTCCCGTCGCCAGTGTCGAGATGATCAGGGAGGAGGTGCTGCGTGCCACGCGCAACAGTCCGCTGACGGCGCGCTCCAGAAGCCCCAGACGCTCGATGACGCCCCCAAAGGTCATCGCCGAGAGAATCAGCCAGACCGTGGTCAGCATGCTGTCCATGCCGCCGTTGGTGAGTAGCGCATCGATCGCCTCATTGCCGGTCCGGGCGCTATAGCCGTCATAGAGTGCAATCCAGCTGCCCTTCAAAAGCGCCATGGCATGGCTCAGCGAAGGCGTGTCGGCCAGACCGATCACCGCATCGCGCTGAAAGATCAGCGCAAAGACCACGCCCAGCAGGGCACCGATGAAGATGGTCGGAAAGGCCGGCATCTGCTTCCATGCCATGATCAAAAGCGCCAGTAGCGGCAGCAACAGCCAGGCGCTGATGGTGAAATGATCGCTCAGGGTCTGCTGGATGTCGGTAATGCGCTCGGGGGTAGCTACTTGGTCGGGGCCGCCCAGACCCAGCACCAGAAAGGCGATCAGCGCCAGAATGAGACTCGGCGTGGTAGTCCAGAGCATGTGACGAATATGGGCGAACAGCTCGGCCTCGGCAGAGGCAGGGGCCAGATTGGTGGTGTCAGACAGCGGTGACATCTTGTCGCCAAAATACCCGCCGGAAATGATGGCGCCTGCCGTGATGGCACTTGAAAGCCCCAGTCCGTTGGCGATACCGATCAGGCCGATGCCGATGGTGCCGGCCACCGTCCAGGAGCTGCCGACCGACACCGAGACCAACGCACACAGCAGACAGGCCGTGGCATAGAAGTAGTGAGGCGAGAGGATCTCGAGCCCGTAATAGATCATCGTGGGCACCACGCCGCCCATCGTCCAGGTGCCGATCATTGCGCCCACCGAGAGCAGGATCAAAATCGCGCCTAATGAGAGGTGAATCCCGCGATTGATGCCTTCTTCGATGGCCTGCCACTGGTGGCCGTTTTTCAGGCCCACCACGGCGGCCAGCATGGCGCCCATGATCAGTGCGATCTGGGTCGGGCCGCTGGACGAGTCGGCGCCGAATAGCGTCACGCTGAGTGCCAGCATGACGATGACGGCCACAATGGGGAAAAGCGCATCCAGCATGCCGGGTGCACGGGGCGAGGGGGTACCGGCCTCATGACGGGGAAGGAAAGCCATTGTTTCTCTCGTTGCTGCAATCAGAAAGGACAGCACCCCATCGATGGCTCGACGGGGTGCTGTTGTCGTAATGGGCGCGGATTATTCCAGAATCGCGAGCATCTGTCCGCGATCATGCACAATCGGCAGGTGGCGTTTTCTCTTTTCTACAGGGTTCAAGCGCCGCACCGGACCCAAAACGCTTCAAATCTTGCGCCTTGAGCCCGATACGGCCGGACCCCCCAGGAGATTACGCTGCCCTTCTGATGGCTGCGGTGCAATGCGCCGGGGGGATCAATCGATCATCGGCAGCAGGGCATTGAGACTGTCGCGGGCATCGCCATAGAACATGCGGCTGTTGTCCTTGAAAAACAGCGGGTTTTCGATGCCCGAGTAGCCGGTGCCCTGACCGCGCTTGCTGATAAAGACCTGCTTGGCTTCCCAAACCTTCAACACCGGCATGCCGGCGATGGGGCTATTGGGATCTTCCTGAGCCGACGGGTTCACGATGTCGTTGGAACCGATGACGATGACCACGTCGGTGGAGGCGAAGTCGTCGTTGATCTCATCCATTTCCAGCACGATATCGTAGGGCACGCGGGCCTCTGCCAGCAGCACGTTCATGTGGCCCGGCAGGCGCCCGGCGACCGGGTGGATGCCAAAGCGCACCTCTTTACCCGCCGCGCGCAGCTTACGCACCAGGTCGCTCACTGCGGTCTGTGCCTGGGCCACCGCCATGCCGTAGCCCGGCACGATGATGATGCTGTCGGCATCATTGAGCGCACTGGCCACACCGGCAGCATCAATGGCCACCTGCTCGCCCTCGATCTCTGCCGCCGGCCCCTGACTGCCGCCAAAGCCCCCCAGGATAACGTTGACGAAGTTGCGGTTCATCGCCTTGCACATGATGTAGGAGAGAATCGCCCCCGAGGAGCCCACCAGTGCGCCGGTGACGATCAGCAGGTCGTTGGAAAGCGTAAAACCGATGGCCGCCGCCGCCCAGCCCGAGTAGCTGTTGAGCATCGAGACCACCACCGGCATGTCGGCACCGCCAATACCCATGATCAGGTGATAGCCGATAAAAAAGGCCAGAAGTGCCAGTGCCAGCAGTGTCCAGAAGCCGGCGCCGTTGAGATAAAGCACCGCCAGCAGCACGGACAGTGCCGCGGCACCGGCATTGAGCAGATGCCCGCCGGGCAGCTGGCGCGGCTTGCCGTCGACCTTGCCGGCCAGCTTGCCAAAGGCCACGACCGAGCCGGTAAAGGTGACTGCCCCGATAAAGATCCCCAGCACCACTTCAACCTGCAAAAAGGCCAGTTCCTCCGGCGCCTTGGTCGCCACCAGAGCTGCAAAGGCGGAGAAGTCATGCATGACGCCATCAACGGCGCGGGCGGCAAGCACCCGGCGGCGTTCGAGATCAGCGCTCAGGGCCACAAAGACCGCGGCCAGACCGACAAAGCTGTGCAGTGCGGCAACCAGCTGGGGCATTTCGGTCATTTCGACCTTGCCGGCCATCCAAGTGCCGATGCCGGCGCCGATGATGATCATGGGGATCATCCACCAGTAGCCGCCAATGCCCGGTCCGAAAGCCGTGAAAAACACCGCCACGGCCATGCCGGTAATGCCGTACCAGACGGCGCGCTTGGCTTTTTCCTGGTTGCTCAGACCACCCAGCGACAGAATAAACAGAACACTTGCCGCGATCGCCGCGGCAGATACGAACCCTTGACTCAACATAGCGTTTCTCGGCCGCTCAGGATTTTTGGAACATGGCGAGCATCCGGCGTGTCACCAGGAAGCCACCCACGATATTGATGGTCGCAATCAGCACCGAAATCGATGCCAGAATGCCCACAATCACACTGCCCGAGCCGATCTGTAGCACCGCTCCCAGAATGATGATCCCCGAGATGGCATTGGTGACGGCCATCAGCGGCGTATGCAGCGAATGGCTGACCTTCCAGATCACCTGAAAGCCGATAAAACACGACAGCACAAAGACGATGAAGTGCTGCATGAACGAGGCAGGTGCCACCTCACCCAGCAACAGCATCAGCGCACCGCCAATGGCGAGCATGCCGACCTGACGTTTGGTCTGCGACTTGAACTGGGCGGACTCAAGAGCACGCTTTTCCTCGGCGGTAGGTTCTTTCTCCTTCGCCTTGGGTTTGGCGGCTCCGATGGCCTTTGTTTTGGGCGGCGGTGGCGGGAAGGTGACTTCGCCCTGATGGGTGACCGTGGCGCCACGGATCACGTCGTCTTCCATGTTGTGCTGGATGACGCCGTCCTTGTCGGGCGTCAGGTCGGTGAGCATGTGGCGAATATTGGTGGCGTACAGAAGCGATGACTGGGTCGCCATGCGCGAGGGGTAGTCGGTATAGCCGACCACCACGACGCCGTTGTCGGAAACCACACGCTCATCGGCACGGGTCAGGTCGCAGTTGCCGCCTTTCTCGGCGGCAAGATCGATCACCACCGAACCGGGCTTCATGGCCGCGACCATGTCCTCCAGCCAGAGCTTGGGCGCAGGCCGGCCTGGAATCAGCGCGGTGGTGATGACGATGTCCACATCACTTGCCTGCGCACGAAAACACTCAAGCTGCTTTTCACGAAACTCGGGGCTTGAGGGCGAGGCGTAACCGCCGCTTTCCGAACCGTCCTGGGCGTTGTCGAAATCCAGAAACAGGAATTCGGCACCCATCGATTCGATCTGCTCGGAGACTTCCGGGCGCACGTCAAAGGCGCGCACCACGGCGCCGAGGCTCGTGGCGGTGCCGATGGCGGCAAGCCCGGCCACACCGGCACCGATCACCAGTACCTTGGCCGGTGGTACCTTGCCTGCAGCGGTCACCTGGCCGGTGAAGAAACGGCCGAAATTGTTGCCGGCTTCGATCACCGCGCGATAGCCGGCGATGTTGGCCATGGATGACAGCGCATCCATTTTCTGTGCCCGGGAAATTCGCGGCACCATGTCCATGGCGATGACGGTGGCGCCCCTGGCGCGGCACTTCTCCAGCATGGCCTCGTTCTGGGCCGGCCAGAAAAACGCGATCAGCGTCTGGCCCTTGCGCAGACGCTCGGCCTCCTGCTCGGAAGGCTCGCGAACCTTGATCACGATGTCGGCGTCATCGAACAGCGCCTGAGCGCTCTCGACGATGGTGACACCTGCGTCGCGATAGGCCTGGTCGTCAAAGCCTGCGGCCACACCGGCACCGGTTTCAACCAGACACGCATGGCCCAGCTTCTGGATCTGTGTCGCGCTCTCCGGGGTCAGCGCGACGCGCGCTTCTCCTCGAGCACTCTCTTTTGGTGCGCCTATCTTCACTCGTGTTCCCCTTTGGTGTGAAAAGCGGGCCATTTGCCTTGATGATCGGCTCTTGTTGAACGCGCAGCCCCTTGCACAGGCGTGCGCCATGACAGCTGCACGCCTGCTCAAACCAGCTAGGCTCGCACGGCGTTTGTCAAAAAGCCGTTCGACCTTTGATTAATAGACCAAGGGTGTGTCGTGGATCGGACGATCAATGTCGTTCTCCCCTGAGTAAGACGGGCGCAGGGCACCTGATTCATCGGTCGAGAAGGAGAAAGAGCTGTTTTATGGAGGGCGAAAGGCTTTTTTTGAAAGGAGGGAAGATCGGGGGGCGGCAGGAAGAGACGTTCTGCCCGGGCCAATGGCCCGGGCAGAGTGGAGAGGATAGCGTCTGTTTATTCCAGGTAGGTGTAGCCTTCAAGGCCGGCTTCAAGCTCTTCGAGAAACATCTCGCGCTCCCGGCCGGAGACGTCGCTGCGCAGCAGCTGGCGCTGAAAGCGGCCCTTGAGGCGGTCCGGATCAAAGTTCACGTAGCGCAGCACGTTGGCCACGCTATCGCCCACGATCGGGTCGCCCAGCTTCCAGTCGCCGTGCTCATCAAGGCTGACATCGATGGAATCGGTATCACCGAAAAGGTTGTGCAGATCGCCCAGAATTTCCTGATAGGCGCCGACCAGAAAAAGCCCCATCAGCTTGTCGTCACCGGCTTTCCACTCCGGCAGCGGCAGCGTGCTCTCGACGCCCTGGCCATCGACGTAGCGCTCGATGCGACCATCGCTGTCGCAGGTGATGTCCTGAATCACGCCGCGGCGCGTCGACGGCTTGTCGAGGTTGGACAGCGGCAGCACCGGGAAGATCTGATCGATCCCCCAGACGTCCGGCAGGGACTGAAACAATGAGAAGTTGACGAACAGCTTGTCGGCGAGCTTCTCGTCCAGCTCATCGAGAATCTCGCGATGGGCACGGTTGCGTCGATCAAGCTTGGCGCGCAGGCGCTTGCAGGCCGCGGTATAGAGCGCCTCGCCCTCGGCGCGTACGCCCAGCGTGGCACTGCCCAGCACGAAACGGTCCTGAATATCGATCATGGCCTGATAGAGGTCGTGGTAATACTCCACCAGCAGGCGCGGCTCGGCAGGTTCGGCCAGCCAGTCATAGGTCTGCCACAGCACGTCGAGATGCGTGTCACCCTCGTGCTGTCCGCGCTCGGGCAGGGCCACTTCGTGGCGCTCCTCGTCGATCACGTTGGTGATCAGCACCGCGTGATGAGCTGTCAGGGCGCGACCGGACTCGGAGATGATGTCCGGATGCGGAATGTCCATGCTCTGACACAGCTGGGAAAACGCACCGACCACGTTGTTGGCGTACTCGGCCATCGAGTAGTTGGTCGAGCAGTAGCTGCGCGAACGGGTGCCTTCGTAGTCCACGCCCAGGCCGCCGCCGACGTCCACCACGGACACCGGCGCACCGACATCGCGCAGGCTCTTGTAGAACTGGGTGCATTCACGCAGCCCGCGCTGAATGTCGCGAATGTTGGCGATCTGCGAGCCCAGATGAAAGTGCACCAGCTGTAGCGATTCCAGCCGGTCGTGTGCGCGCAGGTGATCGACCACGTGCTGGATCTGGCGCGCGGTCAGGCCGAACTTGGACTTGTCGCCACCGGTGCTTTCCCAGTTGCCCTTGCCGACCGAGGAGAGCCGCGCGCGCACGCCAATGCGCGGCATGACGCCCAGGTTATCGGCCTCTTCGAGGATCAGCTCGAGCTCGGCCTGCTTTTCGACCACCAGAAAGACGCGGTGACCCAGCTTTTCGCCCATCAGTGCCAGACGCACATACTCGCGGTCCTTGTAACCGTTGCAGACGATGGTCGAGGTGGTTTCAGAGGAAAGTGCCAGTACGGCCAGCAGTTCCGGCTTGCTGCCGGCTTCCAGCCCGACACGCCCGCGGCCGCGCTCGGGGGTGGCCAGAAGCTCTTCGACCACGCGACGCTGCTGATTGACCTTGATCGGATAGACCGCGGTGTAGCGGCCCTTGTACTCCAGCTCGTCGATGGCGCGGTCAAAGGCCTGACACAGCTGTTCGACGCGGTCATGCAGAATATCGGTAAAACGCACCAGCATGGGCAGGCGCAACCCGGCGTCCTGCAGCTTTTCGACCAGCCCCTTTAGCGGCAGGGCCGGCCCGTCCTGGACGTCGGCATCGCCGAAGGGGCGTACCACGGCCAGCCCCTGGTCGTTGACGTCAAAATAGCCGCTGCCCCACTGATCGATATTGTAGGTGCGGCGGGCCTCCGACTGGGCATGGGCCTTATCGGGTACGGATGAAGCATTGGACATGGACGGACTCCGGTCAGAATTGGCCGCAAACGACATTCTGAAGGTAGTGACATAAGAGAAAGGCAGCAAACGGCTGCCTTTGGATCATTTTAGCGCTTTTGTGCCATGGGGGGCAGTCAGGCTCCGGGATCTCGTCAGGCGGTTTTGGCCACGGGGACAACCTGGTGGGTAGGCAGCCACTGTTGATGATCCAGACACCACTGCGCCAGATGCTGCACGCCGGTGGTTAGCGGCATGGTCGGGCGGTAGTTGATCACGGCTTCCAGTCGCGAGGTGTCCGCCCAGGTGCGGGTCACATCGCCATCCTGCATGGGCAGCCACTCGCGCGGTGCCTGCTGCCCCAGTGCCTCTTCAAGCCAGGTAATAAAGTCCATCAGTGCCGTGGGTTCACCGCGTCCGATATTGAAGATCTGATGGCGGCCGGTCTCGCCGCTGGCGCAGCATGTATTGAGCAGGCGCATGATGGCCTCGATGACATCACCGACCCAGGTGAAATCCCGCGCCATCTGCCCGTGGTTGAAAATCTGCAGCGGCTGATGGTTCATGATGCTGCCGGCAAACAGCATGGGCGCCATGTCGGGCCGGCCCCAGGGGCCATACACCGTAAAAAAGCGCATGCCGGTCAGGGACATCCCATAGAGGCTGGCGTAGCTGTCGGCCATGAGCTCGTTGGCCCGCTTGGTGGCGGCGTACAGTGACGCGGGGTGATTTACCGGGTCCTCTTCGCTGAACACCTCACGCTGCGAGTGTCCATAGACCGAACTCGAGGAGGCGTAATAAAGATGGCGAACGCTGTGCTGACGACACGCTTCCAGCACGTTGAGAAACCCGGTCAGGTTGCTTTGACCATAAACGTGGGGGTGCGTGACGCTGTAGCGCACGCCGGCCTGGGCGGCCAGATGAATGACATGGGTGAACCGTTCACGCCTAAAAAGGACTTCCAGCGCTTCGCGGTCACTGACGTCCAGCAAACGACAGTGACTCACGCCCAGCGCGTCCAGGCGCGCCCGCTTGTAGCTCACGCTGTAATAGTCCGAGAAACTGTCGATGCCGACCGTCGCCACGCCGTCTTCCGTGAGTCGTTTCGTCAGCCAGGCGCCAATGAAACCGGCGGCACCGGTGACCAGTACTTTCATGTTCATAAGGGATCCAGGCAAAGAAAAAGGGGCGTCGCGATTTGCAGGGCCGATACCGGCATGACCAACAGCGTACGGGCACGCCACGGGAATCGATGGGCAAGGGCCGGCATGTAAAGTGCAGGGAGCTGGCGGCTGTCGCCGATCACCCAGCCCGCAGGATGCTGCTGACGCCAGCGGCACAGATCGGTCGGGTGAGCGTCGAGGGTCTGAAGCGCAGTGGTCAGGCGGCCGGCAAACTGAAAGCTGGCCTGATAGTCCCTGCCATACCAGACCACGGGTTGCCCCTGTTGTTCGATACGCGACAGCAGTTGTGCCGGTTGTCGGGTATCCATGCGTGGCCACAGGGGCGCCAGCATGATCGTCAGCATGGTGGCCATGGCTGTCGTGGTGAGCAGGGCCAGCACGGTCGCTGCCGCCGTCGTTTTGAGCTGTACCACGGCGGCCACGGTCGCAAGCCCCCATAAAAGCCAGACACCCTTGAGAGAAAACATCGCCGCCAGTTGGGCATTGCCGACCATTTTCACGACTAAAGTGAGGGCGCCGGTGGCAAACAGGGCAATCGCTGGCACTTTCAGTGTGCGGCGTTGCGCCGGGGCAGAGCGTGTCAGGATGTCGGCAATGAGCAGCGCCAGCGGCGGCAAAATCGGCATCAGGTAGTGCGCCTGTTTGCCACTGACCAGGGAAAACAGCACCAGCGGTACCAGCGTCCAGCACCAGAGCAGCCGGCTTGCCCTACGTGGCGTGGCAGGGCTGTGCCGACGCCAGAGCTTCAGCGCCGGCAGCCATAGTGACCAGGGCAGCAGCAGTACCGGCAGTACCGGCAGGTACCACCAGAAGGGACGGGCGTGGTCGGCTACCTGCTCCAGCCGATCAACGCTCTGATGCCAGAGCAGGTTACCGGCATAGGCCTCACCGCCGACCCAGGCCGAGCTCAGCGCCCAGGCCAGCAGCACTATTATCGCCGCGCCGGTGGCCAGCCAGAAGAGGGGCGTGCTGCGACCCGGGCGCTCGCGCCATAACGGCAGGCTGATGAGTATCGGCAGCCAGCTCAGCAGTATCGCCGGCCCCTTGGCCAGCAGCGCCAGTGCCAGCCATGGCGTTACACCGATCGCCCGCCTTCTTGGGGCGCCATGGCCGGTCAGGGCGGCCACGGCGCCCAGCAGGCAGGTGGTCAGGAGAATATCGAACATCAGGGTGGCGCTATAGAGCCACCACATCAGCATCGACATCAGGACCAGCAGCGCCATTCGCGCCGTACGAGCCTCGTAGCCAAGATTCAGAGCGATTCGTCGCAGCTGAAAAAGCCCCAGCAGGGAGGCCAGTGGCATGATCAGCCGGGGCCACCAGTCATTGACGCCAAACACGCCCCAGCCCAGGTTGATCAGCCAGAACAGCAGGGGTGGCTTGTCGGCGTAGGGCACCCCGTTCATGTGCGCCACCCACCACTGCCCGCTGTGCCACATCTCCCAGGCGATCGAGAGATAGCGCGTCTCATCGATGGGCATGATCGGGCGCAGCTGAAAGGTCAGTGCGCTGACCAGCCATGCCAGCGCAACAGCCCCCCACTGCAGGCCTGCATGATCGGTCAGGCGCTCCAGTCGCTGACGGAGCACGCTCATGGCGTTAAGCCATCCCTGTGATGCAGCGTACTGCTTCTATGCCAGGTGGTGGGGGCCTGATACAGCGGGGCGGCGTGTTCATCACCGTGACACTGCGCCACGCTGTCGGCCCGCAATAGCCACCATCCCTTGTCGCTGCGCGCATCCAGTGAGATCAGGGTGTTGCGATCAACGCAGGGCTGGCCCTTGAGCTCATCGTCCTGCACCAGAGCCCAGCGAATGTCGGGCGCTTCCTTGAGCCAGGCCGTCATGCGTGCGAACTGGTCATCAATCGGCGTGCCATCCCCGAACTGTACGATCGGCTGCTGCGCCTGCAGTACGTTTTCCTCATCGAAATCGGTCAGCGCCAGCGGCTGATGCCCGGTTGCAAGCGCCACTTCGGCCATCAGGGCACTGCGCGAACGATGGGCATCCATGACCCCGTAGCCCCAGCTGGCCCAGAGGATCCAGAACATGGCAAGCCACAGGCCCAGGCTCACCAGGCCGCGCCGCGGTGGCACGCGCCAGGCGATCAGGGCCGTCAGTACCCCAATGCTCAGCCACCATCCCCACGGGTTGAGGGTGAAATCCTCGCCAAGGGTCGCACTGTCGAGCAGTCCCACGGCCAGCAGCAGACCGACGATGCCGATGACCCCGCCCAGCAGGGTGGCCAGCCCCCAGGCCAGGCGATTCAGCCAGAGGCGGCGAATCAGGTTCGGAAGCGCCGGCGCCAGCGCCAGCACGAACATCGCCGTGCCCGGTGTCATGTAGACCCCCCGTTTGCCCGGGCTCAGCGAGAAAAACAGCACCATCAGCACCAGCCAGGAGAGCGGCAGCCAGAGCCTTGCATCGCCCAGACGAAGGCGCCGCCACCAGTGAGGCACGACCCAGGGCAGGGCCAGCACGCCAGGCAGCCAGGCCCAGGGCAGTACTTCGAGCAGGTAATAATAAAAGGGCTTTAGATGGTGCCAGGAGTCGGCATAGCGCTGACCGGTCTGGCGAAAGAGAATGTTGTCTCGATAGGCCATCAGGGCCTGATCACCGCTGAAGCTGGTGTAGAGCGCCATGGGGATCACCCAGCAGGCAATGGCGGCCACCAGAAGGCCCAGCCCGATCAGCAGCTGACGCAGTGTCAGCGGCACGACCCGATGGTCGCTGTCTGCATGATGCCGCTTTGTATGATGACACTGATACCACACCATCCCGAACCAGGCCGGCAGCAGCAGCAGCGGCAAAAAGCCGACGCCCTTGGTGATCACGCCAAGCCCCATCGACACGCAGCCCAGGTACCACCAGCGCGGCGCTGGCCCCAGCAGGGCATGGCGCAGTGCACCGTAAAGCCCCAGCGTGATGAAGCCTGTCACCAGCATGTCGATCTGAGCCGTGCGGGCCTGCAGGGTGAACTGCGCGGTCAGCATAAGCGTCAGACCGGCCAGCCATGCAATGCGGGGGCCATAAAGGCGCCGGGTCAGATCAGTGGTCAGCCCGAGTGTTGCTAAAGCGCCCAGCAGGGAAGGCAGCAGGAAGGCCACCTTGAGACTGCCCGTGACCAGAGTGCCCAGTGCGATCAGCCACATGAAGATGGGCGGCTTGTCCGGGTAGAGCTCACCGGCGCGGTGAGGAATCAGCCACTGATGGGTCGTGATCATTTCATGGGCGATCAGGGCAAAGCGCGGCTCATCGGCTGGCCATGGCCAGCGCCAGCCAATCCCCAGCCCCAGAAATACCAGCGCGATGGTCAGCAGCGACAGCACCGGTGCTCCGATCAGCCGCCGCTGAAGGCCTGGTGCAAGGCGTGTGTTCATCATGAGCTTTCAGCCCTCTCCGCCGCGGTGTCAGAAGCGCCTGCCTCAATGGCCTGACGCTTCTCCCGTCGAATCAGCACCAGATTGCGGACATAGATGAAAAGGCCCGACCCCTGGCCGATGATAAAGACCGGGTCACGTCGATAAATGGCATACAGCAGCAGGATCAGGCCGCCACCGATGCTGAGATACCAGAACAGATGAGGCACGATGCTGCGTCTGGCCCGTTCGCTGGCCAGCCACTGCACGATAAAACGCGCCGAAAAAAGGGCCTGACCCAACAGGCCGACCACAATCCAGAGGGCTGCAGAATCCATGGGGCTCAGGGCTCCTGATGAGAGTGGGCATCCCTGTCGGTATCTGCGCCGGAAAGGGGCTTGAGGGGCGCCGGCAGTCTGGAACGATGCGCCAGCCACATGACGCCGCCCAGGTCCAGCAGTCCGGCCATCAGCCGGTCGAGCGTGCCGTAGTTGGAGCTGCCGGCCTGGCGGGCGCGATGGTTGACCGGCCAGGACAGCGTCGTGCCGCCCTGGGCGCGAATCAGCGCCGGCAAAAAGCGATGCATATGATTGAAGTAGGGCAGGCGCAGAAAGGCCTCACGCTCAAAGACCTTGATGCCACAGCCGGTATCAGGGGTGTCATCCTTTAAAAGACGCGAGCGCACGGCATTGGCAATCCGTGAGGAGACGCGCTTGATCTCACTGTCGTTGCGCTTGTGACGATAGCCGGCCAGCAGCGTGATATCCCCTTTTTGAACGCGTTCGAACATGGCCGGAAGATCGGCCGGATCATTCTGGCCATCGCCGTCCAGCGTGGCCAGCCACGTTCCGCGAGCCTGCCAGCCGGCCTGCCAGATGGACGTGCTTTGCCCGGCGCTGTGCTGATGGTGGTAGACACGAAGACGGGGTTCGCGCGCCGCATAATCGGTCAGCACCTGCAGGCTGTTATCGCTGGAGCCATCACTGACCACCAGCATTTCAAATTGGATATCGGCGCCGTCAAGCGCACGGCATACCTCATCCAGCAGGTAAGGCAGGTTGTCGGCTTCATTGCGTGCCGGAATCAGGACAGACAGGGGAAGATCGGTCATGTGAATGCTGTTCCAGCCTCGGTCAAGGAAAGTCAAGAAATTATACGACAGTAGTTTTCAAGTTAAATTAAGCAAATGTTAGTTCTGCCAACGATTGAAATGTTCGGGCACAAAGGCACAGACAGCATTGGAGAGGAATGGATCCCGGCGCTGACAAAAGGCTGAAAGGCACTGAGCGTCGTTACAATCAAGGAAGACAGTGGCAGGTGGGCTTGAAAAGGCAATGCGTAAAAGGTCAAAAGGTCTGTCGAGACGGCGCCACAAAAAAAGGCGCTGCCATGAGGGCAGCGCCGTAGAAATCAGGGCAAAGGGGCGGGAGGATGATCAATCCGCGCCTTCAGGATCCGGCGATACTGGGCCGGGTCCTTGGGTGTCAGCGCATGCGCCGGTGGGTCGACATAGACCACCAAAAGGCGGGAAAGCCAGTAGCGCAGTGCCGTCAGCTCCAGCATGGTGGGCCAGACCCGGCGTTCTTCATCGGTGAAGGCACGTTCCTGGGCGTAGGCGTCAATGATGGCCTTGTAGCGCGCAGGGATAAGCGCACCGCTGTCGTCACTGCACCAGTCATTGATGACGATGGCCAGATCAAAGAGCAAATCACCGGTACAGCCGTTATAGAAGTCGATCACGCCGCACAGGCGGTCGCCTTCATAGAGCGTGTTGTCGCGAAAAAGATCACCGTGCAGGGCGCCCTGAGGCAGTACGACCTGTCGCAGGCGACTGTCCAGCGCATCGATGCGGTCACGGATCAGGGTCTGGTCATCCGGGCTCAGATAGCCCATGACCCGGGAGTGCACGGCATGTACCCAGCGCAGGTCGCGCGGGTTGGGGCGGCTGCCCTGAAACCCCTGCGAGATGCGATGCATCTGGCCCAGCACCTGGCCGATGGCGGCACACTGGATGGGCCCCGGCTGCTCGGGGTGGCGTCCGGGCAGCCGCGGAAACAGCAGAGCAGGGCGGTCTGCCAGGCGCTGAAGGGCCACGCCGTTGCGATCAAACAACGGCCCCGGGACCGGCAGCTGATGCTGATCGAGCCAGGCCAGCAGGTCGACGAAAAAGGGCAGCTCCTCCTGCTCGCCCTGCTCGAACAGGGTCAACACCAGCACTTCCCGGTCGGTGGTGACAAAGAAGGTGCTGTTTTCCGTGCCGCCTGCCACGCCCTCGAGCGCGAGCAGGGTGCCGACGTCGTAACCTTCCAGAAATTGAGCGACCTGTTCATCGCTTAAGGGGGTAAAAACCGCCATGTGGCTCCTGACGCGCTGCGGAGGCGCTCATCGTGCTGGGTAACAAACACCGTAACCGGTTCCGGTTAGCGGCAATGACATGTTCAGGCGCTTGATGTCGGGTCATGAAGCACCCCGGGCGTGGGCAGACATCGAGCAGCGCGGAGTCTATCACCGAAACGCCATATTCTGCCTGCGACGTGTCACGCTGCCGGTCATCGGGTTATTGAGACGACTTTTGGGTCCATGCCGGCGGTGTGATCTCGGCATCTGCCGGCTGGCGTCGGAAGTTGCCGTCACCATCGGTGTCCAGCAGGACCGTGCGCTGCTGGCCTTCAATGATCTCGATGGCGTAGAGCCTGCCGTCGAGACGATATTCATGCACGAGGCGGTCGCCCTGCTGCTGGGTGGTGACCTGTCCCCGAGGCTCGGCCAGTGCTGCAGGGCTGATGGACGCAAGCGCCAGCAGCGCTGCCGCCGTCAGAACCGGCAGACTTCGTGCAATGGTCATGATGATCTCCAGAGCTACAGCTTGAATGTTGCACAGTGTAAAGGCCGTGGCGGTAAATAGCAGCCGTCATGGGTCGCAGGATCGGGGTGGGATGCTTTCGCCACTGACGTCGACGCCGGCCTTGCGTATCATGACGCCATATTCGAGTCGTTAGCTGGAGCTTCCATGGCCGCTGCCCCGATCGTCCTTGTGGACGGTTCTGCCTACCTGTACCGCGCCTTTCATGCCCTGCCGCCCCTGTCGACCTCGACCGGTGAGCCGACCGGCGCCGTGCGCGGCGTCGTCTCCATGCTCAAAGGTCTGATTCGCCAGTATCCCGAAAGTCCCATGGCGGTGGTGTTTGATGCCAAGGGCAAGACCTTTCGCGATGAGCTTTATGAGCAGTACAAGGCCCATCGTCCGCCCATGCCCGATGAGCTGCGCGCTCAGGTCGCGCCACTGCACGAATGCGTGCGTGCACTCGGCCTGCCGCTTTTATGCATCGAGGGCGTCGAGGCCGATGACGTGATCGGTACGCTGGCGCGCATGGCCACCGAGGCCGGACGCGATGCGGTTATCTCGACCGGCGACAAGGACATGGCGCAGCTGGTCAACGAGCACATCACCATGGTCAATACCATGAAAAACGAGACGCTCGATGTGGCCGGCGTCGAAGAGAAATTCGGCATTCCGCCGCATTTGATCATCGACTATCTGGCACTGATGGGCGATAGCGTTGACAACATTCCCGGCGTGCCGGGGGTGGGCCAGAAAACGGCGCTGGCACTTCTGACCGGTATGGGCGGCGGGCTTGAGACCATCTATGGCGATCTTGAGCGGATCAAAACGCTGTCCTTTCGCGGCGCCAAAACCATGGCCAAAAAGCTCGAGGACAACCGCGAACAGGCGTTTTTATCCTATGAGCTTGCCACCATTCGCACCGACTGCGAGCTGCCGGTCGGTCTGGATGGGCTGGACATTGCCCACCCGGATCGCGAGGCGCTGCTGTCGCTGTATCAGCGATTTGAGTTCAAGGGCTGGCTCAACGAGCTGCTTGAAGGGGGCAGTACCGGCGAGCCTTCTCCCGATGTGCCTGTCGGCGAGGGTGGTCTGGGTGGCGGCGAGGGCGGCGATGAGGCGTCCGCCATGGCCGGTGAGCAGCGCGACTATCGCGCCGTGTTCGAGCAGGCCGATTTTGATCAATGGATCGAGCGTTTAAAGCAGAGCAAGACCTTCTGCTTCGACCTGGAAACCACCAGTCTCAACTATATGGAAGCCGAGATCGTCGGGATCGGGCTTGGCATCACACCGGGCGAGGCGGTCTACGTTCCGGTGGCGCATGATTATCTCGATGCTCCGGACCAGCTCGATCGAGGCGCCGTGCTGGCGGCACTCAAGCCGCTGCTGGAAGACCCCGCGATTGCCAAGATCGGTCAGAACCTCAAATACGATATCGAGGTACTGGCACGCTATGACATCGGCGTCTCTGGTGCGCTGCTCGACACCATGCTCGAATCCTACGTGCTCAACTCCACCGCCACGCGCCATGACATGGATTCGCTGGCGCAGGCCTATCTCGGGCACAAAACCATTTCGTTTGAAGAGATCGCCGGCAAGGGGGCCAAACAGCTGACCTTCAACCAGGTGGCGCTTGAGCAGGCCGTTGAATATGCCTGCGAAGACATCGACGTCACCCTGCGCCTGCATGCCCATCTGCGTCCGCGTCTTGAGCAGGAGGGCCGACTGGCCGAGGTCATCGATACGCTTGAGCTGCCGTTGATTTCGGTGCTCACGCGCATGGAGCGCACCGGCGTCGCGGTCGACACGAAACTGTTGGGCGAGCAGAGCCGATCGCTGGGCGAGCGCATTACCGAGCTTGAGCGCGATGCGTTCGAGCTGGCCGGTCGCGAGTTCAATCTTGGCTCGCCCAAGCAGCTCGGCGAAATTCTGTTCGAGGAGCAGAAAATCCCGGTCATCAAGAAAACGCCCAAGGGCGCGCCATCCACCGCGGAGGCCGTGCTCGAAGAGCTGGCGCTGGATTACCCGCTGCCGAAAGTCATCATGGAGCACCGCGGGCTGTCCAAGCTCAAGTCGACCTACACCGACAAGCTGCCCCAGCTGATCAACGCCTCGACCGGGCGCATTCATACCAGCTATCACCAGGCGGTGACCGCCACCGGGCGCCTCTCCTCCAGTGATCCCAACCTGCAAAACATTCCGATTCGAAGCGATATCGGCCGGCGCATCCGCACCGCCTTTGTCGCCACGCCCGGCTATCAGCTGGTGGCGGCGGACTATTCGCAGATCGAACTGCGCATCATGGCGCATCTGTCCGGTGACGAAAGCCTGCTGACGGCCTTTGCCGAAGATCGCGATATCCACACTGCCACGGCTGCCGAAGTCTTTGGCACCACGATCGACAAGGTCACCACTGATCAGCGCCGCAGCGCCAAGGCGATCAACTTCGGACTGATCTATGGCATGAGTGCCTGGGGGCTGGCGCGTCAGCTCAAGGTCGAGCAGCGTGATGCCAAAACCTGGATCGAGCGCTACTTCGACCGCTATCCAGGCGTGGCGCGCTACATGGAGCGCATTCGCGCCGAGGCAGCAGAAAACGGTTTTGTGGAAACCGTTTTCGGCCGGCGGCTGTATGTGCCCGAGATCAACTCGCGCAATCATGCCCGCCGCCAGGGGGCCGAACGCACCGCCATCAATGCGCCGATGCAGGGCACCGCTGCCGATATCATCAAGCGCGCCATGATCGACGTGGACGCCTGGCTACGCGAGGGCGAGTTCGACGCCAAAATGGTCATGCAGGTGCACGATGAACTGATCTTTGAAGTGCGTCGCGAGCAGGTCGAGGCGTTCAAGATTGATGTGGTCAATCGTATGCAGGGCGCCGGTCAGCTTGATGTGGCGCTGATTGTCGAGGCCGGTCACGGCGACAACTGGGAAGAGGCACACTGATGGAGAACCGCATGGGTATCGCCAGAGGGTGGTCAATGGCTGTGGTATTGCTGGCGGCAGGTCTTGCCGGCTGTGCGGGCAGCTCGATGCCTGAGAATGCCGCGTCTCGGAACGACGGGGTGCTGCATCAGGCCTCTTTGAGCTTTGATGGCCATCGCGTCAGCGGCACCGGTGGCTGCAATCGGATCTTTGGTCCGGCACGTGTCGAGCAGGGACGGCTGGTCGTTGGAACGCTGGCCTCGACCCGCATGGCCTGTCCGGAACGCGAGACAGGCGATCAGGCGTTGATCGACTTTCTCGAAAGTCGCCCTCGCCTGATTCAGGGGGATAACGATGAATGGCGCCTTGAGGGCAAGTCGCAACAAATGGCCATCGAGCGAGTACCGATGCAGTAGGGCGGGCACCCGGGGCGGCTAGCCCATGGGCGCCTCACTATCGTTGGGGTCGACCTCGAGCATGTGGCTCAGATCCAGCTGGATATAGGTCTCATCAAACTGCGCTTCACGATAGAGACGCGCGTAGTCGAGAATTTCCAGCGTACGTCGCTGCTTTCTCACCATGCCTTCGCGGGCCAGTTCGCCGAGCATGCGGCTGACATGCACACTGGTCAGCCCCAGAAGGCTGGCCATCAGCTTCTGGTTCATTGGAAATTCAAAGCGCTGGTCCATGTCGGGATGGGTGTGCTTCAGGCGCAGATACATCTCGATGATGAAATGGGCAATCTTCATGCGGGCGCTGCAGTGCATGAGGTTGGTGACGCGCTCGGTCATCAGCGCCTGGTCTCTTGATGCGGTGGCGAAAAAGGCGGCAGACAGCGCACGCGATTGCTGACAGGCTTCCAGAATATAGCGATAGGGGAAGGCGCAGACGGTGCCATCGGTCATCATGCGGACATCGGTCAGATGGCGGCCAAAGGTGAAATCGCGCAGCCCGATGATGTCGCCGGGCGTAAAGATCTCGACCACCTTCATCTCTCCCATCAGGGAGATCTTGTAGGCATAGGCCCAGCCGCTTTGCAGCGTATAGAGCGTCTGCGTGGGCTCGCGAAAATGCCACAGGCTCTCGTGGCGCTTGACCGGTCTGGCATCCTTTTCAAAATGCGCCAGTATTGCCTTTTCGTGCTCGCTGAGTGAAATCAGATTGCTGAAGTTTTCAACGATACAGCCATGACTCATCGTCATCTCCTGCTGTGTCGGTCCCTTGTGCCAGTAGCGCTTCGGTGCATGAGGCGAATGGCCAGGCAGGGCTATCCCGGCAATTGTCATGAGCCTCTTTCACCATTAGCGTGTATTTATTAGCTTTTTTTATGATGAAGCGCACAATGAGCATGGCTCATGTGGTCTGTGTTCACCACCTCTGACACGGCAATGCCGGCGAAATGATCATCCGTGCGTAGTTTGTACCTTGCAGGGCAGGGACAATCGCTGTGCGCTCTGCCAGACTGGCCTGTCACCGCGTTGACGTGGCACATTCTTCAAGCGACAGCATGCTGTCCATCCCTTTTGGGACATCAGGACGTGTTGCCGGCCACAGCGCCGGCAACACGTTGTAGTTCAATGACTGCTGGAGTAGTGAAAGGCAATGACCAGACAACAGATTGGTGTCATGGGAATGGCAGTAATGGGGCGCAACCTGGCGCTCAACATCGAAAGCCGCGGCTATACGGTGTCGATCTATAACCGTTCCTCTGAGAAAACCGACGAAGTACTGGCTGAAAACCCCAACAGCAAGCTGGTCCCGTTCTATGAGATTGAAACGTTCGTGGCATCTCTGGAAAAGCCGCGTCGTATTCTGTTGATGGTTGCCGCCGGTGAAGCGACCGACAAGACCATCGAGTCCCTGAAGCCGTATCTGGACAAGGGCGATATCCTGATCGATGGGGGCAATACCTACTATCCGGATACCATTCGCCGCAACCGCGAGCTCTCCGAGGCCGGTCTGAACTTCATCGGCACCGGCGTTTCCGGTGGCGAAGAAGGTGCCCTCAAGGGCCCCTCGATCATGCCCAGCGGTCAGCGTGAAGCCTATGACATGGTGGCGCCGATCCTTGAAAAGATCGCGGCGCGCGCCGAAGACGGCGAGCCGTGTGTCAACTATGTCGGCCCAGACGGCGCCGGTCACTACGTCAAGATGGTGCACAACGGCATCGAATACGGTGACATGCAGCTCATCAGCGAAGCCTACGCCATCCTCAAGGAAGGGCTGGGGCTTTCCAATGACGAGCTGGCCGATGTCTTTACCGAGTGGAATGAAGGCGAGCTCGACAGCTACCTGATCGATATCACCGCGCGCATCTTCAGAAAGCGCGATGAAAACGGCGAGTACGTGGTCGACACGATCCTCGACTCTGCAGGCCAGAAGGGCACCGGCAAGTGGACCAGCAAGAGTGCGCTGGATCTGGGCGTGCCGCTGCCGCTGATCACCGAGTCCGTGTTTGCCCGCTTTATCTCTTCTCTCAAGGAAGAGCGCGTGGCAGCGTCGAAAGTGCTCAAGGGCCCGGCCCAAAAGCCCTTTGAAGGCGACCGTGCCGAGTTCATCGAGAAGGTGCGTCAGGCGCTTTATTTCAGCAAGATCGCCTCCTACGCTCAGGGTTTTGCCCAGATGCGCTCGGCAAGCGACAACTACGACTGGAATCTCGATTACGGTCAGGTGGCCAAGCTCTTCCGCGCCGGCTGCATCATCCGTGCCCGCTTTTTGCAGAAGATCACCGATGCCTATCAGGAGACACCAGCACTGTCGAACCTTCTGATGGCGCCGTACTTCTCCGACATTGCCGATCGTTACCAGCAGTCGCTGCGTGACGTGATCAGCCATGCGGTGCAAAATGGCATTCCGGTCCCGACCTTCTCGTCCGCCGTGGCCTACTACGACAGCTACCGCGCCGAGAAACTGCCTGCCAACCTGGTTCAGGCCCAGCGTGACTTCTTCGGTGCCCACACCTACAAGCGCCTTGATCGCGACGGTGTCTTCCACACTGAATGGCTCGAAAAGTAAGCCTCACTGCCTTTTGATGCACCAAAACCCCGCGCCCGCCGCGGGGTTTTTTGTGTCCGGCTCCGAGAGCTTGCCGCCGGGGCAGGTGCTGGCCTTGTGATGGGAACTGGCATGCTTATTGCTCACTGAAGATGACGATCCATCTTCAGGAGCCATGCCATGAGCAGTTCTACCGTTGCGACCACCACCGTGGCATCACGTGCGCTTTCCGTACGCTGGTATCAGTTGCTGGCGGCCGTGGTCTGCATGATGGCCATTTCGAGCCCGCAGTATGTCTGGACGCTTTTTACCGGGCCGCTGACCGAGCGCCTGGGCGTGCCGCTGTCTCAGCTTCAGATCACCTTTTCGCTGCTGATCGTGTTGCAGACCTTTTTCTCTCCGCTGCAGGGCTTTCTGGTAGACCGCTTCGGCGTGCGTCGGCTGGTGGCCGCCGGCGCTCTGGCGACCGGGGCCAGCTGGGTGCTGGCAGCCCAGACCACAACGCTTGCCGGGCTGTATCTCACCTATGGTGTACTGGGCGGACTGGGCACCGGCATCGTCTATATCGGCACGGTAGGACTGATGGTGCGCTGGTTTCCGGACCGGCGCGGGCTGGCTGTCGGTGCGGTAGCCGCCGGCTACGGCTTCGGCGCCATGCTGACCACACTGCCGATCAGCACGCGTCTTGACGGTGCCGGGCTGGAAGCCACGCTGACGCTGTTTGGTGTCGGCATTGCGCTTGTCGGCATGGCCGCAGCGATGTGTCTGAAGATGCCACCGCACGAGCTGGCAGAACGGCGTTCGTCCGCAACAGTGCAGACCACCACGGCCCCGGAAACCCGCCCGGCGCAGATGCTTAAAAATCCGGTTTTCTGGCTGATGTTTGTGATGTTCACGATGATGTCGACCTCGGGGCTCATGGTGATTTCCCAGATGTCGAGCTTCGCCGCTGATTTCGGCGTCGCTGGTGTGACCGTCATGGGCATGGCGGCTGTCCCGCTGGCGCTGACGCTTGATCGCGTCTGCAATGGTGTGACCCGCCCACTGTTTGGCTGGATCTCAGATCGATGGGGGCGCGAGAACACCATGGGGCTGGCGTTCATTCTGGAAGGCCTTGCCATGATGGTCTGGCTGGCCACCAGCAGTAACCCCGTGCTGTTCGTGCTGCTTTCGGGCATTGTCTTTCTGGGCTGGGGCGAAATCTTTTCGCTGTTCCCGGCCACGCTGACCGATACCTTCGGCACCCGCTACGCCACGACCAACTACGGTTTTCTCTATATGGCCCAGGGCATCGGGTCGATTATTGGCGGTCCGGCCGCGGCGCTGCTGTATGAAACCAGCGGCAGCTGGATGCCGGTTTTCTCGGTGGCCATTGGTTTTGACATTACTACCGGGCTGGTGGCCCTGTTGCTGCTCAAACCCATGCGCCAGCGCTGGCTGTCAGCCGCTCGCTTCTGACCTTTCAACGACTCACGCGAAGACATCCCACCGCCGGACAGGGCGGTGGCGTCTCATGGCATCACACTACGCCTGCAAGGGTCGCCGGCTTGCCGGCACACGCTGAAGACCGGCGCCTCTCGGATGTGAAACTGTCATACTGGGGGTTCATGTTATCCACACCCGGTGGGCGATTGAATGACCCGGTTTTTCCTGCTTGTGTTAACGGCTGTTCTGGCCGCCGGTGCGCTGTCAGCCGCCGCGACGGCAACGCCGTTTGAATCACGTTTTTTGCGCGTCTCGGCCGCTGATGCCCTGCCCGAGACAGTGGCTCGTTCGTTGAATCATGAGTCGGAAGCGCTCAATACCCTGTTCCTTTCCTGGTCCGATGATCAGGCGCTGGTGTTCAACGGCGCACTGGCGCTGGCGCGTCATGGGGGTATCGCACGTCGCATGCTGACCGAATACGGCTTTGAGCCCGGCTTTCAACAGGCATTATCCCGTTTTGGCCCGGACGCCGTTCTACCCGTGGCCTGGTTTCATGACAACGAGGTGCCCAGTCTGAGCGCGCGCCACTGGGCCACGCAGCGCTACCGTGAGGCTAGTGGCGCGATTGCCGGCTGGTGGAATGACACTCCGGTGAGTCAGGAAGACGCCTCCGGGATAGACGATCAGCCCGGCCTGACGGCGCATCAGCGCGGGCTCTACGCCGTCGCCTTTTTGCAGGAAGGCCGCTACGGCTTTCTCGATCAGTTCGTGGTGGATGAGCACGGTGGCGTGCACTGGCTGCAGGGGGAGCGCCTGATGTCGGGCATTGGCGATTTCTTCACCGGCGGCCTGCGCGATCTGGAGCGCACCGTGCAGGGGCCTGCGTCGGTTGGTCCGGCCGATATTGCTTGGGCCGGGGTTGATGTGCTGCTCATGGCCAGTGCGGTAAAGGCACTGCATGTGGGGCGCGCGGCACGTGCCGGTACGCTTGAAGGCCGCACCGCGGCAGGCGCCAGCGGTGAGCTTCGAAGCTCACGCGCACTGGTGCCTGCCGGACTTCGTTTTACTCGTCTGTCGCGCCCGGCAAAACTGGCCGCCATGGGCGCCACGGCCTGGGTGGTGGTGCGCCACCCTGACCTGATCAATGGGCTTGGCGCCAATCTGGCCCACTGGCTGGGCTGGCCGGTGAAGCTGGGTCAGTTTGTTTTGTGGTTTGTGATTGCACTGCCGCTTTTGTGGCTTGGCCGGCAGCTCTGGCGCTGGCTGATTCGCCCGCTGCTCTGGATGGCGATGACTTCCGGACGCGTTATCGAACGCAAAATAACTAAGGTCTAATACGCTTTTCACTCCAAACGGCCGTATATGCTCTCATGATGGCGCTTTCTCGTCTCGCGGGAGGGCGCTCCAATAGCCCGTTGTGGAGAATGCTCATGTTTCCTGTCTCTCTCGCTCGTGCGCTGGGTCTGGTCGGCGCCACCTGCATGCTCTCTCTTGCCACTCCCGCCATGGCCGGTGACAACGCGCCCATCGTGATCAAGTTTTCTCACGTGGTGGCGGACAGCACGCCCAAGGGGCAGGGCGCGCTAATGTTTCAGAAGCTGGTCAAGGAGCGTCTGGGCGACAAGGTAAAGGTCGAGGTGTATCCGAACTCGTCACTTTATGGTGATGGCAAGGAGATGGAAGCCCTGCTGCTGGGGGACGTGCAAATGCTGGCGCCGTCGCTTGCCAAGTTCGACAAGTACAATGAATCCATCCAGATCTTTGACCTGCCGTTTCTCTTTGATGATTTGAAGGCGGTGGATCGCTTTCAGGCCAGTGATGAAGGCAAGGGGCTGCTCAACTCGATGGAAGACAAGGGCATCATTGGGCTGGGTTACTGGCACAACGGCATGAAACAGCTCTCGGCCAACAAGGCATTGCATGAGCCGAAGGATGCTCGTGGTCTCAAGTTCCGCGTTCAGGCCTCCAACGTGCTGGAAGAGCAGTTCAAGGCGCTGCGCGCCGTGCCGCGCAAGATGAGCTTTGCCGAGGTGTATCAGGGCCTGCAGACCGGCGTGGTCAACGGTGCTGAAAACCCCTGGTCCAACATCTACAGCCAGAAGTTCTATGAGGTACAGGACTACATCACCGAGTCCAACCACGGCGTGCTGGATTACATGCTGATTACCAACGCCAAATTCTGGAACGGCCTGCCGGAAGACGTTCGCGGCGAGCTGACCGACATTCTGGATGAGGTCACTACCGAGGTGAACGATCAGGCCCGTGACATCAACGATCATGACCGGCAGGCGATCATTGATGCCGGGACCAGCGAGATTATCGAGCTTACCCCCGAGCAGCGTGAAGACTGGCGCGAGGCGCTGCGTCCGGTATGGAAGCAGTTCGAAGGCCAGATTGGTGCCGATCTGATCAAGGCGGCCGAAGCTGCCAACGGTGCGAGCTGATCCCTCGACGCCTCGGGAGTCATGGCAATGAAGACACTGCTGAATCTCTGGAACCATCTTGAAGAGGGCCTGGTGGCCCTCTTTTTAACGGCCATGACGCTGGTCACGTTTGTCTACGTGATGTTCAACAACCTCTATGTGGTGTTTTACGCTGGTGCCGATGCGTTTCCGGCGCTGGAAGATCCGCTGTTTGCCATCGGTGATGTGTTGCTCGACACCGCCCAGGCCATGACCTGGAGCTCGGCGCTGACGCGCGCCTGCTTTGGCTGGCTGATCTTTTTAGGGATCTCCTACGGCATTCGTACCGGTGCGCATATCGGGGTCGATCTGCTGGTGCGAACCTTCAGCGCGCCGCTGAGGCGTGCGTGTTCGATACTCGTGCTGCTGATCGTGCTGGGTTATGCCGTCCTGATGATGGTATCGAGTTATGACTGGGTCGCGGCACTTCATGGTGCAAGTCTCGGGGCCGAGGACCTCGACGAGTTTCACGTCATGCAGTGGCATATCGCAATGATCGTGCCGCTTGGGTTTGCGCTGGTGATCGCCCGTCTTGTCGAGGCATTCGTGCTGACCCTGCGCGGTGAACAAAACGGGCTGCAGATGGCCGATGAAGCGGCCGATGCACTCAAGCTGGCGAGCGATGTTCATCCTGACACGTCGAAGGAGTCACGTTCATGACCATCGCCTTTTTGTTTATCGCCCTGTTTGTGCTGCTGTTTTTAAGCGTGCCCATTGCGGTATCGCTGGGGCTGTCAGGCGCCCTGACGATTTTGCTGTTCAGTCATGACTCGGTCCGATCGCTGGCGATCAAGCTCTTTGAGACCTCCGAGCATTACACGCTGCTGGCGATCCCGTTTTTCCTGCTCTCCGGGGCCTTCATGACCAGCGGCGGCGTGGCCCGTCGATTGATCGACTTTGCCAACGCCTGCGTGGGCCATTTTCGCGGCGGGCTGCCGATTGCCTCGGTCATGGCCTGCGTGCTGTTTGCTGCACTGTCGGGTTCCTCGCCGGCCACGGTGGCGGCGGTCGGCTCGGTGGTCATTGCCGGCATGGTGCGCTCGGGCTATACGCAGTCGTTTGCCACCGGCATTGTCTGCAACGCCGGTACGCTGGGCATCCTGATTCCGCCGTCGATCGTGATGGTGGTCTATGGCGCGGCGACCGAGACTTCGGTAGGCAAGCTCTTCATGGCAGGTGTGGTGCCGGGGCTGATGCTGGGCCTTCTGTTGATGATCGCAATCTACATCATCGCGCGCATCAAGAAGATGCCGGCGCTGCCGCGGGTACCCCTGAGAGAGACACTGGTACTGGCGCGCAAGTCCTTCTGGGGACTGATGCTGATCGTGATCATTCTGGGCGGCATCTACACCGGCATGTTCACGCCGACGGAAGCCGCTGCCGTGGCCGCGGTGTATGCCGCGTTCGTGGCGCTGGTGGTCTATCGCGACATCAGCTGGCGCGAGTGCCCAGGGGTGGTGCTGGAAGCGGCGAAACTGAGCATCGTGCTGATGTTCATCATCGCCAACGCCATGCTTTTTGCCCACGTACTCACGACCGAGCAGATCCCGCAGGCGATCACCGCCTGGGTTGTCGATCAGCAGTTCTCGCCGATCGCGTTTTTGCTGGTGGTCAACGTCATTTTGCTAGTGGCGGGCAGTTTCATGGAGCCTTCGGCGATCATTCTGATTCTGGCGCCGATTCTGTTTCCGATTGCCATGCAGCTGGGCATCGATCCGGTCCATCTGGGTATCATCATGGTGGTCAACATGGAGATCGGCATGCTCACGCCGCCCACGGGGCTAAATCTGTTCGTGGCCTCGGCCGTGACCGGCCAACCATTGACGGCTGTCATCCGCGCCTCAAGTCCATGGCTCTTGCTGTTGATCAGTTTCCTTTTGTTGATTACCTACGTGCCGTTTATCTCGCTGGGGCTGCCCGAGTTGCTGGGCATGTAGCTCAGGCGAGGTTCTACAACATCACACACCGGGGTCATGCGCCCCGGTGTGCTTTAAGGGCATGGGTCAGGACTTTCTACCGCCATCTTTCGACACTACCGGAGATTTCTGCTGTTTCAGTGCGTTCATGAAGGTGTCGTCCAGCCCCAGATGCGCCTTGACCAGCTCGGGCGGGGTCAGGGCAAGCCACTGATTCAGCGAGATATCGGCATAGTGATCGCTTTTGAACAGTTCCAGAAAGCGCATCGTGGTGGTGCCGGTATTTTCGATGTAGTGGCCCATGGCAAAGGGGATATAGCCGACATCGCCTTCATGAACATCATAGGTGCGCGCCTCACCGGCGCCGGCAAACACGCCCATGCGTCCGGTGCCACTGAGGTAGTACTGCCACTCGTCGTTGTTGGGATGCCAGTGCAACTCGCGAAGGCCGCCCGGTTCCAGTTCGACCAGCGCCGCGGCGATGGTTTTCGAAACCTTGAAAATCGATGAGTCGGTGATGCGCACCGTCCCACCTGGCGTTTTGATCGGTTCCTGCTTGAGCATTCGGTGGCTGAAGGGCTCTGCCACCTCATCGGCGCCTTTTGGCTTGACGCTGTCCAGTGAACCCGGTGCCTTGCCGGCGAAGATGTACTCCTCGCTGGGGTCGGGCGTGTTGCCGAGATGCGAAGGGTCGATACCGAAGTTTTTGGCCAGCACTTTCTTTGGAATGTGCTTGAACCAGTCGCTGAGCAGGAAGGTGGAGTTTTCATCGAAACCACCGTCATCAAAGGCGAGCAAAAACTCACAGCCATCCGGGCCCAGCCCCTGAATCGAGTGCGGAATACCTGGCGGGAAGTACCATAGATCGCCGGTTTCCACGTCATCGACGAAGTATTTGCCCTCAGCGGTTACTGCGGTGATGCGCGCCTTGCCATAGGTCATGTAGGCCCATTCGGCCTCCTTGTGCCAGTGCAGCTCGCGAATGCCGCCTTCATTGAGGCGCATGTCGACCCCGGCAATGGTGGTCGATATCGGCAGTTCGCGCTCGGTGATCTGACGGGTCCAGCCGCCACTTTCCTGGCGCACATGGGCATCACCGAAGGGGAGACGCAGATTGGGCAGGGTGCCGCTGTCGGTCTGTGGTGGATTCATCAGGGTGGGGTTGTCGCGGTCAATGGTTGCATTGCGTGGACCGGGGTCATCACCGCCCACGCCGTTCTGTCGCTGTGGTTTGGGGAGCGTCTGGGCGTAGGCGCCGGAGGCAACCGCCACGGTGCTGAACATGCTGGCAGCCACAAAACTGCGTCGCGTCAGATTTTTCATCGCGAAATCCCGTCCTTTGAACCAGAGAAATATTGACCGGACGCGCGTGACGCCCTGGTCCTCGCTGCATCGCCTTTCTAAACACCAACTGCGAAAGGTCATTAGTACACTTAATCCAGGCTTAAATTTATTTCAATTTTTAAGCTTTTATTAATTGTTTGTTTTTGTATCTGGCGGCAGCGACTGAGGTGGCGTAACACCGGGGCGAGCAGCGCCCCCGATGGTGCCGGGTAAATGGCAGGCGTATGATGCACAGCGCCGAGGGGCTCACTTCGACCGGATGACGTGCCCAGCCGTGCGTCGCTTGAGAATCGAAAGGAACAGGAAAAACAAGTCATGACCGTGATTCGCCAGAATGACCTGATCGACAGCGTCACCGATGCGCTGCAGTACATCTCCTATTACCATCCCAAAGACTTCATTGACGCCATGCATCAGGCGTATCAGCGCGAGGAAAATCCCGCGGCGCGTGATGCTATCGCCCAGATCCTGATCAACTCGCGCATGTGTGCCACCGGCCATCGTCCCATCTGTCAGGACACCGGGATTGTCACCGTGTTCGTCAATGTGGGCATGAGCGTGCAGTGGGACGCTGACATGAGTCTGGATGACATGATCAACGAAGGGGTGCGTCGGGCCTATAACCACCCTGACAACATCCTGCGCGCCTCGATTCTGGAAGACCCGGACGGCGCGCGTCGCAATACGAAGGACAATACGCCGGCGATCATTCACCACCGGCTGGTCCCGGGGAATCAGGTCGAGATTCACGTGGCGGCCAAGGGCGGCGGCAGCGAAGCAAAATCGAAGTTCGCCATGCTCAACCCGTCCGACAGTGTGGTGGACTGGGTGCTCGAGCAGGTACCCAGGATGGGCGCCGGCTGGTGCCCGCCTGGCATGCTGGGCATCGGTATCGGCGGCACTGCCGAGCAGGCCATGAAGATGGCCAAGGAGTCGCTGCTCGACCCGATCGACATTCAGGACCTGCAGGCACGCGGTGCTTCAAACCGGGCGGAAGAGCTGCGTCTGGAGCTGTTCGATAAGGTCAATCGGCTTGGCATCGGCGCCCAGGGGCTGGGCGGGTTGACCACGGTGCTCGACATCAAGGTCAAGGACTGCCCGACCCACGCGGCCAACAAGCCGGTGGCGATCATTCCCAACTGTGCAGCCACCCGGCACGTGCACTTTCATCTTGACGGCAGCGGTCCGGCGAGTCTGCCGGTGCCCGAGATCGACGACTGGCCGGAGATTGCCTGGGAGGCGGGCGAGGGCGTCAAGCGCGTCAATCTGGACGGCATTACGCCTGAAGAGGTTGCGACCTGGTCTCCCGGCGACACGCTGCTGCTCTCCGGCAAACTTCTGACCGGGCGCGATGCGGCGCACAAGCGCATGGTCGACATGATCTCGAAGGGCGAGCCGCTGCCGGTCGATCTCAAGGGCCGCTTTATCTACTACGTGGGCCCGGTGGATCCGATGGCCGGTGAGGTTGTGGGGCCGGCCGGCCCGACCACTGCCACCCGCATGGACAAGTTCACCCGCACCATCCTGGAGGAAACCGGCCTTCTGGGCATGGTGGGCAAGTCCGAGCGCGGGCCGAGCGCCATCGAGGCGATCCGCGACAACGGCGCGGCCTATCTGATGGCCGTGGGCGGGGCGGCCTACCTGGTCGCACAGGCGATCAAGGGTTCGAAGGTGCTGGCCTTTGAAGATCTCGGCATGGAGGCGATCTACGAGTTTGACGTCAGGGACATGCCAGTAACGGTGGCGGTCGATACCCGTGGTGACAGCGTGCACACGCTGGGCCCGGCCAAATGGCAGGACATCATCGCGCGGCGTTGAGTTCTGATGTCGTGTGATCGGCCATGCTGCGCCGCCCCGGGAAGGGGCGGCGCTGTCGTATCGGGACTCTTCATGACATCGGCGTTTGACCGGGCAGGCTTAACGCGCTCCGATGACGATGGTCTAATGACTTTACTTTTTTCCTTACCCTTCAAGCGAGGCAGCCATGGCCGGTCATCACGGCAATAATCAGGACCCCGGTGCAGCACTGGGGTTCATGGGACGACTCAGCGGCGCCATGGTCGCACCGGTGGTGCTTTATATGGTGCTGTGGCAGGTTGGGCGGGGGCTGATCAGCGAGTATGCAGGTTCGCTGCAGCAGGGCACGATGATTACCCTCCTGTCGGTAATGATTCCGGGGCTGGGCGTGCTGGCCTCGGTGTTCATTGCCGGTCGTCGCTCGGGCGTCCTGATCGGGGGGGGCGTCATGCTGCTCTTTTTTGCCTATCTCTATGTGTCCACAGCCGTTGTTCTTTCTTGGGGGCCGCCGCTTCAGACCCTGCTGGGCGTGGCGCTGGCCGCCGCGGTAGCGCGCTGGTGCCCGTCTTTGGGCGAGGAGCTTTTCTACCCTGGGCGTCGCTAGTTGTCGCCGGGCGCTGTGCCATCCTGACATTATCCTTTGTGCTATAGACTTAAGTCTGATTCCGGGGGGTGTCCCCTCCTGTAAGATGCCTCGGGCCATAACGTTCGTTATTGGCAGGGGTTCGTTCAAGGGGACATAAAAATGGATGGTTGGACACAGACAATGACGGCCGGCCCCCTGCTGGGGATTGCAGCGGCAGCCATCGCAGCGCTGCTGATACTGGTGATTCGGTTCAAGCTGCATGCCTTTCTGGCGCTGATTCTGGTGAGTCTGATCACGGCCTTTGCCACCGGCATTCCGGTCAATCAGATTGTACCGACGCTGGTCAACAATTTCGGCAAGACCCTGGGGGCGGTCGCGCTGCTGGTGGGCCTGGGTGCCATGCTGGGGCGACTGGTGGAAAACTCCGGCGGCGCTCGGGTACTGGCTGATCGCATGATCGAGCTTTTTGGTGAAAAGCGCGCGCCGCTGGCGCTCGGGCTTGCGTCGCTTCTGATGGGCTTTCCGATCTTTTTTGACGCCGGCCTGATCGTGATGCTGCCGATCGTCTTCGCCGTGGCACGTCGCCTGGGTGGCCCGATCCTGTTGTACGCCATTCCCACCGCTGCGGCCTTCTCGGTCATGCACGTGTTCGTGCCGCCGCATCCCGGCCCGGTGACGGCATCAGAGCTTTATGGTGCCAACCTGGGGCTTTTGATGCTGGCCGGCCTCGTGATCATCCTGCCCATGTGGTATCTCTCCGGCTATCTGTGGGGCAAGTTCTGCGCCAAACACTACAGCTTTCAACTGGCCGAGAGCTTCTTTGGCAAGATCGATGATGACGAGATCAAAAACCCGCCGACGGTAGGCACGGTCATCGCCATGCTGTTGCTGCCGCTGGTGCTGATCTTCATGAACACCGGGCTGGATTTCCTGCGTGCGGCTGGTAAGGCCGATCCCGATCAGACCTGGTTTCAGATCCTTTCGACGCTGGGCAGCACGCCCATTGCGCTGCTGATTTCGGTGCTGGTAGCGGCCGTCGTGCTGGGCACGCGTCGCGGTGAAAATGGCAGTGCGATCGAAAAGATTCTTGAAAGCTCGCTGGGCCCGATCTGCTCGGTGGTCCTGATCACTGGCGCCGGCGGCATGTTCGGCGGTGTCCTGCGCGCCTCCGGCATTGGCGATGCGCTGGCAGATTCACTGGGCGATCTCGGGCTGCCGGTCATCGTGGCCGCCTATGTGGTGGCAGTCGCCATGCGCCTGGCCCAGGGCTCGGCGACCGTGGCGCTGGTGACGGCGGCCGGTCTCATGGCACCTGCCGTGGCGATGGGCGACTACAGCACCATGCAGGTCATCGCGGTGACGCTGGCCACGGCTGCAGGCTCGGTCTTTGCCGGACACGTCAACGACTCGGGCTTCTGGCTGGTCGGCCGTCTGCTGGGCATGGATGTGCGCACCACGCTCAAGACCTGGACGGTTCAGCAGACCATCGAGTCGCTGGTCGGCTTCGTCCTCGCCTATATCATGTTCATTATTTTTTAAAGGAAGTTTTCATGGCGGTTAACCCGTTTGATATTCAGGGAAAGCTGGCACTGATCACCGGCTCCTCACGCGGTCTGGGCTTTGCTCTGGCCCAGGGGCTTGCCGAGCAGGGTGCCCGCGTCATCATTCACGGGCGCAGTGAAGACACGGTCAATCAGGCAGTACAGGCCATCCGTGAGGCGACCGGCAGCGAAGCGTTCGGGGTGACCTTTGATGTCACTCGCAGTGATGAGGTCAAAACGGCGCTGACCCAACTGGTCGAAACGCACGGCGTGCCGGAGATTCTGGTCAACAACGCCGGTCTTCAGCGGCGCGCGCCGTTTACCGAGTTCGAGCCCGATGACTGGGATGCGGTCATTGCCACCAACCTGTCCAGCTCGTTCTACGTGGCCAATGCCCTGGCGCGTCACATGTCCGAGCGCGGCCACGGCAAGATCGTCAATATCGGGTCGGTTCAGTCGATGCTGGCGCGTCAGACGATTGCGCCCTATTCAGCCTCCAAGGGCGGGGTCGTGATGCTGACCAAGGGCATGGCGGCGGATCTGGCGCGCTTTAATATCCAGGTCAACTGTATCTCGCCGGGCTATTTCAAGACCGACATGAATACGGCGTTGTGGCAGGACGAAGCCTTCAACAGCTGGGTCGAGAATCGCACACCGGCGCAGCGCTGGGGCAACGTTCAGGAACTGGTCGGCACGCTCTTGTATCTTTGCTCGGATGCCTCGAGCTTTGTCTCGGGGCAGAACATCTTCGTGGATGGCGGCATGACCTCGGTGGTCTGAGCCTTTTCAACAGGGGCCGCAAGGCCCCTGTGTTATTTGCGTTCCTCTATTTTTGTGCCTGCAACGGAGCATGACGATGAAAGCACTGGTCATTCATGGCAAACAGGATCTGCGCGAGCAGGAGTGGAGCACGCCCGAGCCGCAGGACGGACAGGTGCGGGTACGCATTGCCTGGGGGGGGATCTGTGGCTCCGATCTGCACTACTATCACGACGGCGCCAACGGCGCCTTTGTCGTTCGCGAGCCCTTGATTCCGGGTCACGAGCTGTCGGGCACCGTTGATCTGGACCCTTCCGGTGAGCTGGCGCCGGGCACGCCGGTGACTTTTCACCCGGCGACCTTCGGCGAGTGTCAGCCGGGTCTTGAAGAGCTGCCGCATTTGTGGCCGAAGGGGGCCTATCTGGGCTCGGCGTCCACGACGCCGCATACCCAGGGCGGCATGAGTGAATACCTGGTGGTCACGCGGGGCATGGTTCGCGTTCTGCCCGAAGGGCTTTCTCTCAAGCGTGCCGCGTTGACCGAGCCGCTGGCCGTGGCCCTGCACGGCATCAACGTGGCAGGCGGTGTGGAAGGCAAGCGGGTGCTGGTATGTGGTTCCGGGCCGATCGGACTGTTGACGGCAGCAGCAGCGCTGGCAAAGGGCGCGCGTGAAGTGACCGCCACCGATGTCTTTGAAGGGCCGCTGGAGCGTGCTCGCGCACTTGGCGTGCATCACACCATTCGTATCGGCGAGCAGACGCCCGAGCCGGAAGCTTATGACGTGGCGCTGGAGTGCTCGGGCGTTCCGGCCTCGATCGACACGGCCATTCGCGCCGTGCGCCGGGCAGGCGTTATTGCCCAGATCGGCATGATGGGCGCCGGTGCCCAGCCACTGGAACTGGCCATGCTGATTTCCAAGGAGATCCAGCTGCGCGGCTGCTTCCGTTTTAACCAGGAAGTAGACGAGGCCATCGAGCTGCTGGCCCGTGATGATCGCTTTGATCAGGTCATCACCCATGAAATGCCGGCCGACCAGGCCGTGGACGCCTTTGCCACGGCAAAGGATGCTCAGGTCTCCGGCAAGGTACTGGTGCGTCTCTGGCCGCAGGGCTAAGGGCAATCGATCACGTCAGGTCGCGCAGGAGGTGAGAAATGCACATTGTCATTACCGATTGTGACCACGAAAGCGTTGATATCGAGCGTGCGGGTATTGAGGCTGCAGGCGGGCGCCTGACGCTGTGTCAGGACGCGACGCCCGAGGGCATTATCAAAAACGCCATTGATGCCCAGGGGCTGATCGTCCAGTACGGACAGATCAGCGCCGAGGTGCTGGCGGCGCTGCCGGATCTGCGCGTGGTGTCACGCTATGGGGTCGGGGTGGATACCGTCGATGTCGAGGCGGCGACCCGACACGGTGTGGCAGTGTGCAACGTGCCGGATTACGGCACCGAAGCCGTGTCCGATCATGCCATTACGCTGGCACTGTCGGTACTGCGTGATGTCACCGGTCTGGACCGGCGCCTGCGTCAGGGGGAGCCGTCACTGGCGCCGGCGCAGCCGATCTTTCAGCTGCGCGGCCGTCGTTTTGGCGTGATCGGGGCCGGTGCCATCGGCATGGCCACGGCGCGCAAGGCGGCCGGGCTGGGATTTGAGGTCGTACTCACTGATCCGCGACTGACGCCTGGCGAGACCACGAGTGAGGGCTGGTCGGTGATGTCGTTCGAGGATCTTCTGGCCTCGGCACAGGTGGTGTCACTGCACCTGCCGCTGATCGAGCAGACGCATCATCTTATCGATGCCGCAGCGTTGGCCGCCATGCGTGAGGACGCCACTCTGGTCAATACCGCCCGCGGGGGCGTAGTGGATACCGGTGCGCTGGTCGAGGCGCTGGAGGCCGGGCGAATCTTTGGTGCCGGGCTTGATGTGCTCGAAGAAGAGCCGCTGGCTGCAGGGCATCCGCTTACCCGATTCGAGCGCGTGATTCTTACGCCGCACGCCGGGTTTTATACCGAAGAGTCCTACGCCGAACTCAAGGCGCGCACGGCACAAAATGCCATTGACGTCATTGCCGGTCGGCGGCCGCGCAACATTCTCAATCCGGAAGTACTGGCTCAATCCTGAGGTGCTGACTCGATTCTGAAGTACTGGATCAAGAGCATCGGTGATCTGCGACACCCTGACAGCGGAGAAGCGCCTGGCGTTTCTCCGCTTTTTTGTGTCGGCGATCCACGTCATTGCGGGGGTCGATGCCTTGTCATCGCCTGAATCTTTGCCATGCTGTTAGCCGGCTAATTTAAATGGCGGTCGAATCTGTTGGCCGTTGTTCCTCAAGGAGGGCTCTCATGGACTATCGCAATCTGGGTCGCACCGGGCTCAAGGTGTCACCGCTGTGCCTGGGCACCATGACCTATGGCACGCCGCAGTGGCGCGACTGGGTGCTGGATGACCGGCAAAGCCGGCCGTTTATCGAGCAGGCGCTCAATGCCGGCATCAACTTTTTTGATACCGCCGACATGTACTCCGATGGCGCCTCCGAGGAAGTGGTAGGGCGGGCGCTGAAAGACTTTGCCCGCCGCGAGGAAGTGGTGCTGGCCACCAAGGTCTATAACCCCACCGGCAATAAAACGCCCAACGAGCAGGGCCTGTCGCGCAAGCACATCCATCACGCCATAGATGCGTCGCTGACACGGCTGGGGATGGAGTATGTCGATCTCTATCAGACCCATCGCTGGGATTACGACACGCCCATCGAGGAGACAATGGAGGCGCTTCACGAGGTCGTGAAAGCTGGCAAGGCACGCTATATCGGCGCTTCCAGCATGCACGCCTGGCAGTTTGCCAAGGCGCAGCACATTGCCGAGAAAAACGGCTGGACAAAATTTTCGACCATGCAGCCGATGGTCAATCTGATCTATCGCGAGGAAGAGCGCGAGATGATCCCGCAGTGCATTGACCAGGGTGTCGGCGTCATCCCTTGGAGCCCGCTGGCACGGGGCATTCTGGCCGGCAGCAAGCCCGTGGGCGGTCAGGGCCAGACCACCCGCGCCAAAAGCGATGAGCAGATACGGGCCTGGAACCTGGGCCTTGAGCGGGATACGCCTGTTATCGAGGCGCTGCACGAGGTGGCCGAAGCACGTGGTGTGTCACCGGCGCAGGTCGCGCTGGCCTGGCTGTTGCAAAAGCCCGGGATTACGGCGCCGATCGTGGGGGCCAGCAAGTCCCATCACATGGATCAGGCGCTCAAAGCGCTCGAGATCACGCTCAGCGAGGGCGAAGTCGAACAGCTCGAGGCGCCCTATGTGCCCCATGAGGTGGTCGGTTTCATGTAGTACACGCCTTCGACAATCCCTTGTGTTGACCGAAAAGCCCCGGCAAATGCCGGGGCTTTTGCGTGAAAGATATCAAGAATCAAGGGAGTAAGCGAAAGGCTTTGGCAGTAGTGGATTCCTCGCTGGGGCCGATCTGTTCGGTGGTGCTGATGACCGGTGCCGACGACATGTTCGGTGGTGTCCTGCGCGCCTCGGGCATCGATGATGCGCTGTCGGGCTCGCTCTAGAATCTGGGGCTGTCGGTCATCATGGCCGCCTATGTGGTGGCGGTATTGATGCGCGTGGCGCAGGGCTTGGCCACCGTGGCGCTGGTGACGGCGGCAGGGCTGATGGCGCCCGCTGTAGAGGCCGGCGATTTCTCCATTATGCAGGTGGTGGCCATTACGCTGGAATCCGTGCTGGGCTTTGTGATGGCCTGGATTGTCTTTACGATATTTTGAGACGTCCGGTACAGACCGAAAAAAACGACGCCCGAGGGCGTCGTTTTTGATGGCATTACTTCAAGGGGTCAACTCGCGGGGAGTTTTAGCGGGGCGTGTTGCCCGGCACATGATCCGTTGACGTGCTGCCAAAGCGCGGCTCGCTGTCGCTGCTGTCAGAAGACGACTGACCGTTTGAAGGCTTCTGATCACGGCTCGAGTCATTGTCATCGGAGGTGTGCTTGTCTGCGGCTTCCTGCGCCTTCTCACTGGCTCGATCGAGCTGCTCGGAGCCCATTTCGCTGGCCCGGTCGACCAGATGGTCACGAGTATCGCCCATGGCGCGCTGTTCGGCACGCGAGGTGGGAAGCAGCGAGCCGAGCAGGGCGCCTGCGGCCAGACCCAGCGCGCCGGCGGCCACCGGGTTTTCATGCGCCATGTCGCTCAGCCAGGAGCCGGCATCACGCGCCTTTGAAGAGGCGTCGTTAAAACGGTCGCTGGAACCCTGTCTCATGCGCTGCATGCGATCACTGGCACCGCTTTTCATGTTGTGTGCCCGCTCGCCGGCGCCACTTTTCATGTTGCGTGCGCGATCACCGGCCCCATGCAGGGCACCCTTGGCGCGTTGGCCCAGACCACCGCTGTCGCTCGAGGACTGGCCCTGACGGTGCTGATCAATAGAGGCGCCTTCGCTGTAAAGCGGCTCATCAAAGAGCGGCTCGTCATAGAGCTCATCATATTCATGCGTCTGCGGCGTGGTTTCTGCCGCCGCATGACGAGCACGCTTCTGGCGCTTGTCGTTAAAATGGTTCGGCACACTGCCACGGTTTGAGTCTGAATTGCTGGAATAAATCAGCCAGCCAATGCCCACACCGATTAGCGCAGCAGGCATCGGATTGTCTCGTACCGAGCGCCCCAGATTGGAAAAATAATCCCGGGCAGAATCGCTTTTCACGTATTCCATGGCGCTATGCATCATGTGATCGGAGGAGAAGCGTTCCTGAAAATCGCTGAGCGTGTCATCAAGATGAGAGCGGGTCTTGTTGATGTCCGCCTCGATCTCTTCAGGGCTGCGAGTGTCCTGCTGATCCTGATTCTGGTCGTGATCGCTCATCGCTTGGTCTCCTCATTTTTCTGGCTTTGGGCATGTTCCTTGAGCATGGACTGATCACGCTCCAGGCTTTCCACGGTACGATCCGGCGTCATGGCCTGAGTGCTCAGGGTGTTACGTGCCTTTTTCATCATGCTCATGCCGATGATGACAACGACAGCACCCACAATCAGGGCTGAAAGCCAGGGCGCCAGTACGTGGCTCAAACCCAGTACGGCGGCGGCCAGAAGAACAAGCAGGCCTGCGTTGAGCACGGCACCCGCCACCACGATGGAGGCAATGGCCGCACCGGCACGCTTGATGTTCTGCTGCATCTCGGCCTTGCCGAGGGCAATTTCCTGACGTACCAGTGTGGTGACGTCATTGAGCAGCGAAGAGAGCATGCCGACCATGCCGCGCGACTCGTTTCCGCCGTCTTCGGCGTGTCGGCGCTCTTCGATGCTGGGGTCTTTATGACCTGAAGGTTGTGTCATGATCAAACTCTCCCTGTTGATCCGAACAATACAAAATGGTGTTGCTGTCGATCGTGCCGATCAGGGACGCGCTCAGCGATTGGAACTTTTCAGAAAACGTGACAGCAAGAATCCGCCTGCGACCATGCCACCGATGAACAGTGCCGGTTCACGGCGAGAAAAGTCCTGCGCCTGCTTCAGCAGGGATTCGCTGTTTTCGTCGCGCAGACGATCGGCCAGAGTGTCGGTTCTATCGGCCAGGCGATAGGTGTAATCGGCAAGCGAGACCTGATCCTGATCCTTGAACTGCATGGCCATGCTGCGCACGGCTTCCGAGAAGTTCGAGATATAGTCAGCCACAAAGCCTTTCTGGCTGTCGGCGCGACGCAGCGCTTCTTCGCGTGCCTGATCAGCTGTTTCCCGTGCCTTTTGTTGAGCCTGTTCCCTGTTCTGGCGAGCCTTGTCACTGCCCTGTGATTCGCCATTATCTGTATTGCCCTGCTGGCGGTTATCGCCATGCATGAAACGGTCGTCCGTGTCGTTCATGATGTGCACCTTAAAGCCAATAAATTAATCTGGATCAATGATGCCTTTATGCACAGAACGTTATTCCATCCTGTCCGGCATCTACTTATAAACAATAGATTGAAAGGGCCAAACGTCAAGGAATTGGCGAGGATATAAGTTCAGTAGGGAAAGGGGTTTTTGTTATAAATGGTTTAATGTTGATTCATGTTAAGAAAAGGATTATTAGAGATTTAGGAAGGGTTGCACCCGCACCAGTGCTGGGCTGGTAAAGAAAAAGGAAGTCGATATTTACTAACTAAAGATGAAGTGGAATCGATGTGGTGAAAAGGAGGGCGAAGACCAGAAAGGAGATGGAAAGCCCTGTCAGGAAACAGGGCCATACTGCCAGATGACTACGCTATCAAGCAGGGTGCTGACAACCTTTTCGCTGTCATGGGACAGCTCGAAAAGCGTTTGTTTCAATAGCCAGTCCGTGACCACACCCTTGATACATGACAATAGCATCGAGGCTGCCATGGCAGGCGTCAGATCGTGGCGAAGGGCAATCTCACCGCAGTCAACACCGCGACGAAATGTATGGCTCATCATGTCGCGGCATTCCTGCGTATGCAGGTCGAGCTGGTCGTTGACCCAGGCAAATTCGCCGATGAACTCGTTGCGCGACGAGGTCAGCAGCAAAATGCGCTGAAGCCGGCTGTCACGTGACAGTGACTCCAGGTCCTGCACCAGCGTCAGGCGCATGATGGAAACCGGGGCGTGGGCAAGCTGCTCGCACTGCGCCAGATGGGCGGCCAGACGCTCGGTCATCTGACGCTTTCGCTCTAAAAGCGCGGCCAGAATGCTGGTCTTGCCTTCCGGGAAGTGCCAGTTCAGCGCACCTCGTGTAACGCCAGCACGCGTTGCAATGTCGTTGTGTGTGGTACGGCTAAGCCCCTTTTCGATAAAAAGGTGCTCGGCGGCATTCATAAGCGATTGACGCGTCAGCTCCGCTTCTTCCTTGGTCTTTCTCATGGACGTCTTCTTGACGTTAAACCTGTCATAAAATGGCCTTGCTGCGCGGACAGGGCGTTTCACGCAAGCGGGTGCACAATAATGCATACATACGCGATTGTATATTTGATGCCAGCGATCCTGAATAGATCATTGGTCTTCTTCCCTCATTTCAGCGTTTGAGCATGGTGGATGAGATACGGGTTACTCCGGCTGACGGCATGACCGGGTTGATGACATGACATTCGTTACCTACCTTATAATCTCCTGACAGCACCTATAAGCCCCGTGGCAATGCACCATGGCGCTCTCGGCCGACATCCATGGATGTCGGCATCGACTCTGGCCAATGACTTCAACTCTTATAAAACGTGGCCCGGCCTACGCCATTTGAGGCGTTCGGACGATCACGACGAAATAACGACCTTACAAGACGACTGATGAGGATCTGACTCATGGCACCTGTTATCCGTCCTTCTACAGGCGTGGGATTTTGTACCCCCGGCGCCCAGGCAGAGATCGCCGAACGCCCCGGTGCTTCTGCCGGCAAGCCTTCCGATGTCCGCCACATCACCCTGACCATCAACGGTCAGCAGCATGATCTGCAGGTCGCGTCCAACGCGGTGCTGCTGGATGTTCTGCGCGAACAGCTCGGTCTTTTCGGCACCAAAAAGGGCTGTGACCACGGCCAGTGCGGCGCGTGCACCGTTCATGTCAACGGTCGCAGCGTCAACAGCTGCCTGATGCTGGCCTGTCTGCAGGAAGGCGCCGAGATCGTCACCATCGAAGGTCTTGCCGAAAGCGCCGGCTTCGAGCAGGGCCATCACCCGGTTCAGGAAGCCTTTCTGGCGCACGATGCCTACCAGTGTGGCTACTGCACGGCCGGACAGATGATGACCGCCTCGGCCGTTATCAGCGACGACAGCATCGATGGTGATGAGGCTTCACTGCGTGAGGCCATGAGCGGCAACATCTGCCGCTGCGGGGCCTACAAGAACATCCTTGATGCGGTGCAGAGTGCCCGCGGCAAGATGCGGGGAGGGCAGTAACATGCGAGCGTTTGAACTTGAAAGTGTCGAGGCCGTCGATCAGGCCGTCAGCCATCGCCGTGTCCATGACGGCGAGGCCTTTATTGCCGGTGGCACCACGCTGCTGGATCTGGTCAAGCTGGATGTCATGCAGCCCGAGAAGGTCGTCGACGTAAGCCGACTGCCGCTCAAGCGCATCGAAACGCTGGAAGATGGTCGGCTCAAGGTCGGCGCGCTGGTCTCCAACACCGATCTTGCCAAACACGAGATCGTAATGCGTGGCTATCCGGTGCTCAGCGAGGCGCTGCTCTCCGGGGCCTCGACCGGCCTGCGTAACATGGCCACGACCGGTGGCAACGTCATGCAGCGCACCCGCTGCCCCTACTTCCGGGATCCGGACATGCCGTGCAACAAGCGTGAACCGGGGTCGGGCTGCTCGGCCATTGAGGGCATCAATCGCAATCATTCGGTGCTGGGCACCAGCGAGCAGTGCATCGCCACGCACCCCTCCGATATGTGTGTTGGCATGGTCGCCGCCGGCGCCACGGTGGTGCTGGAAGGCCCCGACGGCCAGCGTGAAGTGGCCTTTGAAGACTACCACCTGCTGCCGGGCGAGACCCCCGAACGTGAGCACGACCTGAAGCCGGGCGAGCTGATCACGCATGTGATTCTTGATGCCCCGCGCGGTGGCGGTCAGCACTATCTCAAGCTGCGCGATCGCGCCTCCTACGAGTTTGCGCTGGCCTCCTGCGCCGCCATCGTCACCCTCGACGGTGACAGTGTCAGCGACGTACGTGTGGCGCTCGGTGGTGTGGCTACCAAGCCCTGGCGCGCCACGGCCGCCGAAGAGGCCCTGAAAGGGCAGCCGGCCACGCAGGAGAATTTCGAGCGTGCCGCCGAGGCCGCCTTTGCAGATGCCGTGGCCTACAGCCACAACGGCTACAAGATCACGCTGGGCAAGCAGGCTGTTGTGCGTGCGCTCAGAGATGCCACCGCCGCTGCTCGCGCCTGATCAGGAAGAGATCACATGACTACCGATACCGGAAAGACCCGCGAATACAATCTGAGCGCCGAAAAGCCGCGTATTGACGGCACGCTCAAGCTGACCGGCGGCGCCGACTACGCCGCCGACCGTAACCTGCCCAATCAGACCTACGGCTACCCGGTCACCAGCACCATTACCAAGGGCCGGCTGGTCTCGCTGGAACTCGATGACGCACTGGCCATGCCGGGCGTGCTGGATATTTTTCATCACGACAATTTCGACCAGCTCAGCCGCTCGCCGAACAGCTTCGCGGAAGAAAACCTGACCAGCGAGCCGCGTCTGCCGTTTGAAGACAACGAGATTCACTATCAGGGTCAATATATTGCGCTGGTCGTGGCCGACACCTTCAATCACGCCCGAGCTGCGGCGTTGAAGGTCAAGGCCAACTACGAGCGCGACGATGATTTCCTGACCGATATCAAGAGCCTGGATAGCGGCGAGGGCGACCTGCCCGGTGAAGAGCAGCCCGGTGATGCCTCCTCGCTGGGGGATGCCGACAGCGCCCTGAAAGGTGCAGCCGTCACGGTTGATCAGCGCTACTCGATCGCTCAGGAAAGCCACAGCGTCATGGAGATGCACACCTCGGTGGCGCAGTGGGAAAACGACATGCTGACCATCTATGAGTCCTCTCAGGGTGTGGTCTTTCAGCGCAACGCGCTGTCAAAGATCTTCGGCATTCCGCCGGAAAAAGTGACGGTCATCTCACACTTCATCGGCTCCGGGTTCGGCGGCAAGCTCTTCATGTGGCCACACGCCATCATGACGGCCGTGGCCGCGCGTCGACTGGGTCGTCCGGTCAAGACGGTGCTGTCGCGCCAGCAGGAGTACCTGGCCACCGGCTATCGCCCGACCTCGCTGCAGCGCGTGCGTCTGGGTGCTGACGAGAGTGGCAAGCTGCTGTCCATCCACCATGATGGCTGCAACGAAAGCTCGCCGGCCGGCAAGCATGATGACACCGTCAGCGGCGCCACGCCCAAGATGTATGACTGCGGCGGCAATGTGGCTGTCACCAACCGGCTGGTCGATGTCAACAAGTGCCCGCCATGTCCGATGCGTGCGCCCGGTGAGTCCTCCGGCAACTTTGCACTGGAAACGGCGCTGGATGAGCTGGCAGTCAAGCTCGACATGGACCCCCTGGCGCTTAGAAAGAAAAACTTCGCCGATGCCGATCCGGCCTCCGGTCTGCCCTGGTCGAGCAATCATCTACAGGAGTGCTGGGATAATGCGGCCAGCCGTTTTGGCTGGGACAAGCGCAACGCCACGCCGGGTGCGATGAAGGACGGTGACGAGATCATTGGCTATGGCATGGCCACCCAGAGCTGGGAAGCCATGCGCCAGCACTGCTCGGCGCGCGTGGGCTTTCGCGCTGATGGCTCCCTGATGGTGGCCTGTGGCACGCAGGATATTGGTACCGGCACCTACACCATCGTGGCGCAAACGGCCAGCGAGCTGACCGGTATCCCGATCGAAATGATCGACGTGCGCCTGGGCGATTCCTCACTGCCGTCCGGCCCGCTTTCCGGCGGCTCCTTTGCGACATCTACGGTGCTGCCTGCCGTCTCGGCGGCCACCCGAGAGGCGCTGTCGCAGCTTAAAACGCTGGCCACGGCCGAAGGCGGCGTGTTTGAAAACGTCGATGCCGACAGCATCGAGCTTGAAAACGCCAGACTGGTGAGTGGCGATAAAAGCGTTGAGATCACGCAGCTGCTCAAGGATAACCAGCTGGGTCTGATCGACGGCGAGGCCTCTGCCAGACCCGGCGACGAGCAGGAGCAATACAGCTTTCGCTCCTTTGGCGCCGTGTTTGTGGAAGTTCGGTGGGATGCGGGCATTTCGCGCCTGCGCGTGTCACGCGTGGTCTCCACGGTTGATATCGGTCGTGCCATTAATCCGATGACCGCGCGCAACCAGGTCGAGGGCGGCATTGTCATGGGCATGGGCATGGGGCTGTTTGAGCAGTCCGAGTTTGATCACAGCGGCTATCCCTACAACAACAATCTGGCGGACTACATCGTGCCGGTGAATGCCGACATGCCTCACATCGATGTCGAGCTGCTGGATTATCCCGACTATCTGCACAACGAGTTTGGCGCGCGCGGGGTTGGTGAAATCGGCCTGACCGGTATTGCGGCAGCGATTTCCAACGCTGTCTATAACGCCACCGGCAAACGTCTTCGTGATCTGCCCATCTCGATCGAGAAAATGCTGGCCCCCTGACTTTCAGCCTGCATCTTCTGTATGACCGGGCCGGCTCTTGCAAAAGAGCCGGCCCTTTTATCGAGCAGGTCGTTCAGCCATTCCGACCGAACAGTCCGTCTGAACGGGGGCTGAAAGGTGTCACGACAGCGCTGGCAATCTCGATGACCCGGGTCCAGGCTAAACTCGTTTGCCGGCAAACGAGTTGCCCGGCACTTCTGACAGACCCCACGATTTCAGAGCGCCTCAAGGCGCCACCATTGGCGGCTGGCACCGCCAATACCCCTATCGACCGTGATGATGCAGGGCGCAGCTGACTCCTTGCGTCCTGATGTAATGAGGAGTGATACATGAGTGATCACCATAAGGGTGACGGATCGGGCGTTGAAACCTTCGATGCCCGTTTCCCCTCAAGGCGACGTTTTCTCAAGACCATGGGCGCCTCCAGTCTGGCGGCCGCCACGGCGCCGGCCTGGGCGCAGATTGCCCAGGCCGGTCAACAACACAAGGCACCCACCGAGCCGCGCGATGATGGCGCGCCCGGCAAGGGTGAGCAGCAGATCCAGCTCACTGTCAACGGCGTGGCGCATACCTTGAACGTCAAGCCCAACGCCGTGCTGCTCGATGTGCTGCGCGACCGCCTTGAGCTGACCGGGACCAAAAAGGGCTGTGATCAGGGCCAGTGCGGCGCCTGTACGCTGCTGGTGAACGATACGGCGATCAACTCCTGCCTGTCGCTGGCGGTCTCTCACGACGGTGACAAGATCACCACCATCGAAGGGCTTTCCAACGGGGACGATCTGCATCCGGTACAGGCGGCCTTCTGGGCCCATGATGCCTACCAGTGCGGCTACTGCACATCGGGGCAGATCATGAGTGCCGTCGCCATTCTCAACGATGACAGCATCGGCAGCGATGACGCCTCGGTGCGTGAGGCGATGAGCGGCAACATCTGTCGCTGTGGCGCCTACAAGAACATTCTGGCCGCCGTTCAGGATGCCCGCGGCAAGATGCAGGGAGTGAGCTGATGCGCGAATTCGACTATGCGCGGGCCGACAGTCCCCGTCAGGCGGTATCGACCCATGGCGAGAGCGAGCAGGCCGCCTATCTGGCCGGGGGCACCACGCTGCTGGATCTGGTCAAGATCGACATCATGCGCCCGGATCAGGTGGTCGACATCAACCGGCTCGATCTCAACGAGATTGAAACGCTCGATGACGGTCGTACCCGCATTGGTGCGCTGGTGACCAACACGGCGCTGGCACGTCATGACCGGATCAAGAATGAGTACGCCGTGCTCAGCGAGGCGCTGTTGTCAGGCGCCACCACGCAGCTGCGCAACAAGGCCACCACTGCCGGCAACGTCATGCAACGCGTGCGTTGCCCATACTTTCGCGATGGCGTCTCAAGCTGCAACAAGCGCGAGCCGGGCTCGGGCTGTGCGGCGATCGAAGGTCATAATCGCAGCGTGCATGCGGTACTGGGCACCAGCGAGCACTGCATCGCCACCCACCCCTCCGACATGTGCGTGGCGATGGCCGCCATCGGCGCCACCGTGGCCGTGGAAGGGCCGGACGGCCAGCGCGAGATCGATTTTCTCGACTTTCACCTGCTGCCCGGTGATGCCCCCGAACGCGAGCATGCTTTGAAACCGGGCGAGCTGATCACCCACGTGACGCTGGATGCCCCGCTTGAGAACAGCCGATCACGCTATCTAAAGCTGCGCGACCGCGCCTCCTATCAGTTTGCGCTGGCCTCAAGCGCCGTGATCGTCACCCTCGATGGCGACACCATCACGGAGGCTCGAGTGGCGCTCGGCGGGGTAGGCACCAAACCCTGGCGCGCCCATGAGGCAGAGGCCGCCCTCAAGGGGCAAAAGGCTACCGAGGCGACTTTCCAGAAGGCTGCCGAAATCGCGATGCAGGGCGCCACGCCCTATGCGCATAACGCCTTCAAGATTCCGCTGGGCCAGCAGGCCATCGTGCGCAATCTCACTACCCTGACCGCGCAGGAAGACAGGAGAACGTCATGAGTGACAGCATCATTGGCGCAGGCCCTATTGGTTCCGGGCCCAGGCGCATCGACGGCCAGCGCAAGGTGACAGGCGCGGCACCCTACGCCGCCGATCATCATCCCGACAACATGGCCTATGGTTATGGGGTCTTCAGCACCATCGCTCGTGGCACCGTGACCGGGCTGGATCTGGACGCCGCGCGCCAGTCTCCGGGCGTGATCGATATCTTTCATCACGATCACTTCCCCGAGCTTCACCGCTCGCCGGCCTCCTTTGCCCAGGGCAATAAGGTCGAAGAGACCCGCCTGCCGTTCGAGGACAATCACATCTACTACGAGGGCCAGTTTGTGGCGCTGGTGGTCGCGGATACGTTTGAAAACGCTCGCGCCGCCGCGCGCAAAGTGAGCGTGAGCTACAAAAGCTCTGATGCCATCGCCAATCTCGATCAGGGCGTGAAGGCCCACGGCACAACCTCCGGCAGCGGCAATCACGAGCGTGGTGATGCGGCGGGGAATTTCGACGGCGCTGCCCACAGCATCGATGTGACCTACACCACGCCGGTGGAGACCCACAACCCGATGGAGATGCACGCCTCCGTGGCGAGCTGGGAGGGCGATCGCCTGACCATTTTCGAATCCTCCCAGGGCGTGGTGGTACAGCGCAACGCGCTCGCCAAAATCTTTGGCCTTCCCCCGTCGCACGTGCGGGTAGAGTCACCGTTTATCGGCTCTGGCTTTGGCTCAAAGCTCTGGATGTGGCCCCATGCGGTGGCGGCGTCTGCTGCTGCCCGCGAGATTGGCCGCCCGGTGCAGCTGGTGGTGCCGCGCCCGCAGATGTTCACTACCACCGGTCATCGCCCCGAGACACGCCAGCGTCTGAGGCTGGCCACCGACGAAAGCGGTCGGCTGGTATCGCTGCGTCACGAGTCGATCAACACGACGTCGTTTACCGACCAGTACGTCGAAACCTGCGGTAGCGTGACCAAAAGCCTCTATTCATGCCCGAATCTGCTGGTCAGTCATGAGACCACGCAGGTCAATCGCGGCACGCCGACCTCGATGCGGGCACCCGGTGCGGCGCCCGGGCTGTTTGCACTGGAATCCGCCATTGACGAAATGGCGCATGAGATCGGCGTCGATCCGCTCGAATTTCGCATGAACAACTATGCCGACCGCGACGAGAGTCTGGATCTCGACTTCTCCAGCAACCACATCCGCGAGGCCACCGAAAAGGCCGCCGAGAAGTTCGGCTGGCAGGATCGCAACCCGGAAGTCGGGTCAATGCGCGAGGGTCATGAAATTATCGGCTATGGCATGGCGGCCTGTAACTGGGAGGCGCTCAAGCGCGAGTGCGAGGCGCGGGTGTCGCTGCGCGCCGACGGTACGGCGTTTGTCACCTGCGCCACTCAGGACATCGGCACCGGCACCTACACCATCATTGCCCAGACCGTGAGCGAGCTGACCGGCCTGCCGCTTGAGAAGGTTACCGTGCGACTGGGTGATACCAGCTACCCTGCTGGCCCGGTCTCGGGGGGCTCCTGGGCTACGGCCACTACGCTGCCGGCCATCGCGGCGGCCACGCGCGAGGCCATCAAGGAACTCAAGGGCTACGCTACCAGCGAGAAGGGCGATTTCAAGGACGTCGACAGCGACAGCCTCACGTTTGAAAACGGCCAGCTGACACATGACGGGCAGCGCGTGGACTACGTTGACGTGCTCAAGGGCCAGCGGCTTGCCAGCGCTGACGGGCATGCGCACACCAAAGGCGCTGATGATAAATACTCCTATCGCTCCTTCGGTGCGCACTTTGTCGAGGTGCGCTGGGACCCGGGCATCTCGAACCTGCGTGTTGCCAGAGTGGTCAGCGCCATTGATGTCGGGCGCGTGATCAATTCGATGACCGCGCGCAACCAGGTAGAAGGGGCGATCGTGATGGGGCTGGGCATGGCCCATTTCGAGGCCACCGAGTATGACGCGCGCAATGGCCGACCGGTGAACAACAACTACGCCGAGTACGTGGTGCCGGTGCATGCTGACCAGCCGCCGGAGGTCGAGGTGATTTTGCTCGACTATCCTGATCTGGCGTTCAACGAATTCGGCGCTCGCGGTATCGGCGAGATCGGGATTACCGGCATGGCGGCGGCGGTGGCCAACGCGGTGCATCACGCCACCGGCAAGCGCATCCGGGATCTGCCAATCTTCAAGGAGAAGCTGATGGAAAACGTTCCCGACGTGCCGTCAGCGTAAGCCCTGTTCGGGCGACCTTGACGCCGGCGTCTCCTTCCGAGGCGCCGGCGTTTTGCCTGTTACGACCCCGATGGACTCGATTACCCGCACGGAAGCCTGTCATGCCCCTTAATCATCTGCGTCACCACGAACGTTTTGACTACCGCCCGATCACCGACCGGGATGATTTTCGCTGGCCCGGCGGGGCGAGCCTGGCCGTCTATGTGGGCGTCAATCTGGAACACTTTGCCTTCGGCGAAGGTCGTGGGCCCGGCATTGCCCCGCCTGCGCCGGAGGGTGAGCCGGACGTGCTCAACTACGCCTGGCGGGAGTACGGCAACCGCGTAGGTGCCTGGCGATTTCTCGAGATGCTGGAGGCGCTCGCCCTGCCGGCCGGTGTGATCGCCAACACCTCGATTCTCGATCACTGTCCCGAGCTGCTGGAGGCCTTCGTCGCCCGTGGCCACGAGCTGATTGGCCACGGCCATACCAACGCCGAGCGCCAGGGGCAGATGTCGCCGGCTGATGAGGCCGCGCTGATCGCGCGCAGTCGCGAGCGTCTGGCGGCCCACTTTGGCACGCCCCCCGAGGGCTGGCTCTCGCCGTGGATTTCGGAAAGCGATCGCACCCCGGATCTTTTGCAGGAAGCCGGCTTTACCTACACGCTCAACTGGGCGCACGACGACCGCCCCGTTACCATGCGCACCCGTCATGGCAGGCTGTTGTCGATCCCCTATCCGCAGGAATTGAACGACATTCCGACCATCTCGACCCATCGGGTCAGCATGAACGAGTTTGCCACCATGATGCGCGATCAGTTTCTTGAGCTGCTTGAGCAGTCCCGCCATCAGCCGCTGGTCATGGGCATTGCCCTGCATCCGTGGCTGACCGGGCAGCCCTTTCGACTGCGCCTGTTGCGCAAGGTGCTCAGCGACCTGGCCGGATATCGCGAGGCCGACGGCGTGTGGTGGACCACGCCCGGACAAATCGCCCGTCACGCGGTTCAACAAGGCGTTTAATACCAGGGAGTTCATCCATGAGTAAAAAGGCCACTTCACCGCGCGTTGCGATGATATCGGGCGCCAGTCGCGGCATCGGCGCCGCCATTGCCCGTCGCCTGAAAGAGGAGGGCTGGCAGCTGAGCCTGGGCGTACGCCGCCCGGAAGAGATCGATCCGTCACTGACCGGGGAGCACGTGCTGGTGCATCCCTATGACGCCGCCACCAATGCCTTTGATCAGGCCTGGGTGGAGGCCACGGTGGCACGCTTTGACCGCCTTGATGCCCTGGTCAACAACGCCGGCATCATGATCCCCAAAACGGTGATCGAGGCAGAAGATGCCGACATCGACGAGATATTCGACATTAACGTCAAGGCGCCGCTGCGGCTGGCGCGCGCCGCCTGGCCGCATTTGAAAGCGAGCGGCGCGGGGCGCGTGGTGTCAGTGGTATCGCTGTCCGGACACCGGGTCAAAAGCCCTCAATCGGGGCTTTACGCCATGAGCAAGTTTGCAGCACTGGCGCTGTCTCACGCGCTTCGAAAGGAGGGCTGGGAAGACGGCGTTCGGGCCACGGCGCTGTGCCCGGGACTGGTGGCCACCGATATGGGCGAGTCGGTCGGCAACATCGCCCCTGAGCAAATGACCCAGCCCGAGGATCTGGCCCGACTGGTGTCGATGGCGCTCAACATGCCCAATACGGCAAGCCTTGCCGAACTCAACGTCAATGCTTCTCTGGATGACTATTACTGAGCCTCTCGGCCACTGAGGCATCCGGCCGCGGTGTCTTTTCAGCTTGTGTCATCGCGGTGACAATGGCGCGTCGGGGCCGCGCGATGGCCCCGTCTTACCGAGACGACCCACCCGTGGAGAACAACATGAATGCCCTGAAACGCTGGATGGCGCCGCTTTTTTTAATCGCTCTGAGCGTCAGCACGCAGGCCCTGGCGCATGCGCATTTAAAGGAGGCCACGCCTGGTGAAAAGGCGAGCGTCTCTGCGCCGCACGAGATCAGCCTGACCTTCAGTGAAGGCCTTGAACTGCCGTTCAGCGGTGTGGATGTCGTGGGCACTGACGGTAACGCCGTCACTCTCGACGAGGCCCGACTGCAGGATGGCGGCAAGACCCTGGTGACGCCGATTAATGAGTCGCTGGAAAGCGGCAGCTATGACGTGCGCTGGCATGTGCTCTCGGTCGACGGCCACAAGACGCAGGGGCAGTATCGCTTTGACGTCACGCCGTGATCGAGCCGGCCATGGCGCTGCTGCTCGCGCGCCTTGTCTTTAATCTGAGCGCGCTGTTGCTCTGGGGCGGCAGCGTCTGTCTGTTGCTGGTCGCGGACCGATCGCTGCGCGTCGCGCTGTGGCAGCGCCTGCGCCCCTGGGGGCTGATCGCGGCCGGACTCTCCGGGCTTGCCACGCTCATCACCCTGCCAATACTGACCGCCTCGATCGGCAGCAGCTGGGAAGCGGGCTTCTCCCTGAAAATGCTGACGCTGGTGGTCACGAAGACCCTGGTAGGCCACGCCTGGTGCTGGCAGCTGGGGAGCCTGCTCGTGCTGACCCTGGTGCTTGTCGTGAGGGCGCTACGCCATCCTTCGGGGGTCGGTATTGCCTCGGCACTGATGCTCGCCACGCTGACCGTTTCAGGCCATACGGCGATGCATGAGGGCATGACAGGCACACTGCATCGGCTCAATGACTGGGGGCACCTGCTGGCCGGGGGGTTCTGGCTGGGCGCGCTGGTGCCGGTGCTACTGCTGCTGGGGTATTTGAGACAGCCTTCGATGCGCGCCGGCGCCACCCGGGCGCTGATCCGGTTTTCCAGTGTCGGTCATCTGGCGGTGGCCCTCGGGGTGCTGACCGGTGTCATTAACACCTGGCTGGTGGTCGGGGGGTGGCCACTGGCGCCGGACATGCTCTATCAGCGGGCGCTATGGCTCAAGGTGGCGCTGGTGGGGCTTTTGATGGTCATGGCGCTCTTTAATCGCTACCGGCTGGTCCCCCGGCTTTCCCGGGAAGCGGGGGCACTTGACAGGCTGCGGCGGGTCTCCATCGCGGAAATCATGATTCTGATTGGTGTGGTCGCGTTGGTGGGCTGGTTCGGCACACTTTCCCCCGGACATGGCTGACCTCATCGCTGCACACGCCGGGCGACGTGCGCAAACCAGTCCCACGAATTCAGTCCCAGGCGGGAAAGGGGTCACGAAGCCCGGCTGTGGCCTCTTTCAGGGGCACCTCGTGCGGTAATTCGATCAGGCAGCTTTCCAGTGCCGAGCGAATGGCATGTTCATCCATGTGCTGACCGATAAAGACCAGCTCGTTGCGGCGGTCGCCGTACTGCTCGTTCCAGTATTGCTTCATGACGTCGCGCCACTGCGGGTCATTCGGCCAGCGCTCTTCGGGCATGCCGGCCCACCAATAGCCGTAGCGCTTGGTGCGAATAAAGGCACCGGCCTGACTCATCATGCCGACATGCTCGGGGCGGGTCGCAAGCCAGAAAAGTCCCTTGGCGCGCACCACGCCTTTCCAGCATTCGCCATCCTTGATGAAAGCATCCAGGCGCTGCGGATCAAAGGGGCGGCGCGCGCGAAACACGAAGCTTTTGATGCCGTACTCTTCGGTTTCCGGCACATGGGCATTGAAATCGTTGAGCTCGCGATACCAGAGCGGGTGCTGATGCGAACGCTCGGGATCAAAAAGGCCGGTATCGAGCAGCCGGTCGATGGCCACGTCGGCGTAGTCGGTTTCAATCACGTTGGCGCCTCCGTTGAGGCTTTTGATGATGTCGCGCACCGCGACCTGGGTGGCAGGCTCGGCGTCGCTGATCTTGTTGATAATGATGCGATCGGCAAACTCGATCTGGTCCACCATCAGATCCACCAGGGTGCGCGTATCCGTCTCGCCATTGATCTCGCCGCGATCCTGCAAAAATTCGGTCGAGGCGTAATCCTTGAGTAGGCTGGCGGCGTCGACTACCGTGATCATGGCGTCGATGCGGGCCACATCGGACAGTGAAAATCCGGTCTCGTCGCGAAACTCAAACGTGGCCGCCACCGGCAGTGGCTCCGAGATGCCGGTGGATTCGATCACCAGTGCGTCATAACGGCCTTCCTGCGCCAGGCGTCTGACAGCCTCGATCAGGTCACCGCGCAGGGTGCAGCAGATGCAGCCATTGGTCATCTCCACCATGGTCTCTTCGGTACGCGACAGGTGCGCTTCGCCGCCGCGCACCAGATCGGCGTCGATATTGACTTCCGACATGTCGTTGACAATCACGGCCACCCGCCGGCCGTCGCGATTGGCCAGAATCCGGTTGAGCAGGGTGGTTTTGCCGGCCCCCAGAAAGCCCGAAAGGATGGTGACCGGAAGCCGGTTGCTGGAAGTAGGTATCGTCATTATTTTCTCGCAATGATATATCGTAACGTTAATAAAGGGCGTTGCGCCGCTCGAACCGGGGCGTCACAGGGGTGTGAACGTTATAGGGTCGTGAATGTTATAGAGCTGTGAACGTTCCGGATCAGCCGTCGAGAAAGTCGCCCAGGGTCATTTCAAGCGTCTGCCTGGGGATGTCGCGGGTAATAAACACCAGCCGCGAAAAGCGCTCGTCGCCCGGCCACGCCTCAAGCTCAACCGGCGGGTGAAAAAGATGCTGTACGCCATGAATGACCAGCGGCCGGTCGCGGCCCTCGATGTCCAGCATACCCTTGATGCGCAGCATATCGTGGCCCATAAGGCTGGTGATCAGCGACAGCCACGCCTCAAGCCGTGCGGCCTTGATCGGGCGTTCAAACACGAAGCAGTAAGCGCGGATATGGTCGTCGTGGCGGTTGGCATCAGGCAGCGGCGCTGCCGGCGACATGCCGGTCTGCACCTCGGCGCTGTCAACGCGGGCAAACAGCGCGCCGGCGGAGAGCGTGGGCGAATGCGCGGTGGCGGCGTTCGAGGCGGCTTCGCCCAGCCAGCGCTGAATATCGGCGCTGCGCACGTCCATATCTTCCGGCCCCAGGCCCAACAGGTCGTTGGCCTCGATGTGACCATGATCTAGCAGTCTTTGCGGTGCGCTTGGGTTGATTGCCGCCAGTCGCTGGCGCAGGGCATCCAGCTGCTCTTTTGAGGCCACATCCTGCTTGGTAATCAACAAGAGATCCGCCATCGCTGCCTGACGCAGCGCCTCGTCATGACGATCCAGGGTCGTGCTACCGCTGGCGGCATCCATGACGGTGACGATGCCGTCGAGCGCGTAGTGTCGCGCGACCTTCGCCTCACTCATCAGGGTATGCACGATGGGGGCGGGATCGGCAAGACCAGTGGTCTCGATGATCAGGCGATCAAACTGACGCTGCCCTTCGCGCGCAAAGCGCCACACCGCATCTTTCAGGGTCTGTGCCAGATCGGTGCGAATCGAACAGCAGATGCAGCCGTTGCTGAGCTCGATCTGTTCGCCGTCGGTGCTGGCGGTGAACAGCTGATGATCCAGCCCGATCTCCCCGAACTCGTTGATGATGACCAGCGCGCGCGACATGCTCGGCTGCTGCACCAGCTGATTAAGCAGCGTGGTCTTGCCGCTGCCCAGAAAGCCGGTCAACAGGGTGACCGGGATACGCCGTGCCTGCGGTGGAGAAGTGTCAAAATAAGACATGTCATTGCCTGAAAAGCGGTGGGCGGTTCTTGCCATGCGTCTATAATGTTACTTTATAACAATACGGTCAACTGCCTGCTGCCCGCCCGCGTCAGATGCTGGCTGACGTCTGCGGTGCCTGCGCGGCCGGAACGGGAAAGACCACGTCGTAGACCCAGTTGAAGACAAAGGCATAGACCACATAAAACAGCGCCAGCGAGGTGACCAGTGGTGCCGCCTCGGCAAGGGTTTGCCCCAGATACAGGGCGATCAGCGGCAGCAACACGCAGATCAGCCCCAGCTCAAAGCAGATGGCATGAAACACGCGCATGACGACGGTCTTGTGCACATGGCCGCGCAGGCGCTTGAGGGCATGATCCACCCCCAGGTTGTAGAGGTAGTTCCAGATCGTGGCGACCACGGCACTGATGACGCCGACCATGCCCATGTGGGTCGTGTCCAGCGAGAAGAGCAGGTGGCCCAAAGGGATGACGATCAAAAGGCCGATGATTTCGAACATCAGGGTGTGGCGAATACGGTCAAGGGTGGTACGCATGGTGTTGAGCTTCCGGTCAGTGTTACCACGCACTATCATTCATGAAAGTGCCAAACCCAAGTTGGAATCCATCTGTCTGGCAGATGGACTCCCGATCGATGCCCGGATGCCGAGCCCGTCATGACCCCGACCCTTGAACAGCTCAATGCCCTTGTCGCGACCGCCGACACAGGGTCCTTTTCCGCGGCCGCGCGGCGTCTTGGCAAGGCGCAGTCGCTGGTCAGTACCCATGTGGCCAATCTGGAGCTGGATCTGGGGCTGACGCTGTTTGATCGCCGCGCCCGCCTTCCGGTGCTGACCGCCAGTGGCGTGCGCATGGTGGCCGAGGCCCGAGGCGTCCTGGCCCAGCGCGAGCGCTTTCTGGGCGTGGCGCGGCGTCTTGAAGCCCACATCGAGCCACGTCTGAGCCTGGCCATCGACGAGTTCTACCCGGAGCATCTGATTGGTGCACTGATGCAGGATTTCGCCCATCAATACCCCAGCGTCGAGATCGAAATGCATTTCCCGCTGCTGGAGGATGTCGGGCGCATGCTGGAGTCGGGGCAGGCGGATCTGGGCGTCATCTGCCGTCCACAGCCCCTGTTCCCGGCGCTCGAGACCCGCCCGCTGGGGCGTGTGCCGCTGCGATTGGTGTGCGCTCAGAATCACCCGCTGGCCGAGGCGACCAGCGTGACGCCCGAGGCGTTGAGACAGCACCGTCAACTGATCGTGGCGACGCGCGGTCAGCCCGGATCGCGGCTAGCCGAGCGCGTGGGCGCGGACGTCTGGTGGGTCGAGAGCCACTTCGTGATGCTGGAGCTGGTCAAGCACGGGGTAGGCTGGACGCTGATGTCGGATCACGTGATTGCAGCCTCGCCGGCGCGTCCGTCACTGGTGACATTGACCGCCCCGGCGCTTGAGCGCTGGATCGCCCTGGAGCTGGGGTGGCATGCCAGCCGGGGGCTTGGGGTCGCTGGCAGCTGGCTGCGCGATCGTTTTCTGGCTCAGCCCCTGACGCCGCCGGTGCCGCTCAAGCGTGACTGAACGCGTCAGTAGGGTGTCAGGCGAAATCTTTCCGGAGGCATCAATCCCTCCAGGGTGCCGAGCTGGGCAAAATCCACCCGGCTCAAAATGTCATTCATGGTCCGTTCTTCGCGGTGCAGGTTGCGCACCACGCGCACGCGTTGCGGCTGGCCGCTGTCATCAAGCTCCATCACCCAGGCCAGAAAGCCGCCTGAAAACTTCACCAGACTGCCGATCGGATAAAAGCCGTGGCGCTGGATATAGCGTGTTATCCAGTGCTTATCGAACTGCTCGGGACGGTGATAGAGATGGCGATAGGCCTCGATGGCGGTTTTGCTTCGCCGGTCGCCACGCTTGCGCGTCATGGCATCCACGGTATCCACAACGGCCGCCATGCGCGCGATCGGAGACAGCGCCTCGCCCTTGAGCGCCTGCGGATAGCCGCTGCCATCCAGACGTTCGTTGATGGACTGGATCACGTCATGCTGCATGACCGGCGTCAGCCATTCGGCGCCCGCAAGTGCCTCCAGCAGTACGGGCACGTGGCGACGCAGGTGGTCGCGCTGACGGGTATCGAGCTGGCCCTCGATCGAGGGCAGCGCATCGTCCACCAGCATCATCTTGCCCATGTCATGTACCAGAGCGGCCACGACCGCATTGCGGGCATATGAGGCATGCTCGGGTTCGGCCTCGAGCAGGTCGCCCAGTCGTACGGCCACATTCAGCGAGTGCTGCACCCAGGCCGGTTCCCTGTGCAGGCAGTGCAGGGCGTAGAAAAGATTCTGGCGCTGTTTTTTCAACAGGGACAACAGGGTGTCCGCGCTGTCGAGCAGGCAGTGTGCCGGCAGCGGGCGCTGATTCTGCAGCGCCAGCAAAAAGATGTGCAGCTGCCGGGTCACTTCCAGCAGGGCAGCCACCATGGGGCCTTCCTGAGGCGTTTTCCGATGGCGCCTTGCACTGCGTTTGTAGCCCGGATCGTTTGAGGCATACAGCGGCGATGCAAAGCTCATGCGACCGCCCTCGCCGGTGCGGTAGGCCGCTTCCCGCTCGGTTTCATTGACCAGGTATGTCAGGCGCTGCTCCTGGGCGCGGTCTGTATGGACAAAGCTTACGCCGATGGCAGCGAAGTGTGACCGTCCGGCCGGATTGACGTGAAGAATCTGCGCCATCGCGGTGAACTGTTCGCCATCAGGGAAGGACAGCGCCAGCCCGGCGATAAATTCCTCTTCCTTGAGCGGCGCGCTGTCTGCCAGCGGCACTTCCAGCAGTGCCCCGCCAATGGAAATATTGCGCAGTCGGCCGGTGATGGGCGGCTGGTTTTCATACAGCGTAATACCGGCCTTGACCTGCATGCCCTTCAAAAGAAACACACGCCGGCTATTGCGCTTGGAGGTGGTATGAAGCGCTTTTGGCAGTGAACACTGAACCTCGATCCGATCGCTTTTGCGCGCCACCTCAAGTGCCACCATGGCCTCGAAATGCAGTGTCTCGCTATCGCCTTCGGCCTTGAGCGTCAGCGATTGATCGAGTACTTCTCTGGCTTCAAGGCTCTGGGCATCCAGCAGGGAGAGCGACAACACCCGACGCTCGTGATCCAGCCCGCGCAGCGTGACCGGCCAGAACACCGATGACTCGCCCACGCTGATGGACAGCGCATGGGTGTGATAGCTCAGAGTGTCGACGACCCCGGCAATATGATCGATATCGCGAATGGCGATCTGTGGCAGCTCTTCTGTCTCGATTGTTTCCATCAATGGCGCCTGCTCAGCGGATGTGGGCACGCGAGGGCGTGTCACAATTCAGGCAGTGCTATCGGCAAAACCTCCATTAAGTTAAGGATTTTAATAAGCATTATTTAATGTGGCGCTTCCTGGCGGATCGACGTTTTTATTGGCGTCACAGCCCTTTCCCTGAAAGATCAGTACTTTCCATATTGATGGGGCTTTGATCGCGGCGGCAGGCATAGCCGGTGCCAAACAGGGTGTTAGGGAGAAATCATCGTCAAGCGCTTATGCCTCGTCATAAATTAACCTATGTTTGTATGCTGACGGCCCTGTCAGGCCGCGTGCGACATTGCTGATATCGCCCTGATTCGATGGTTGTGCCGTCAGGCATTGTCGGGGCGAAGGGCCAGCGGAAGTCGAATCAACAAGGAAAGGACGGACAGCATGAGCGAAGAGATAAAGATCACTGGCAAATGCCCTTTCGCTGGCGACTCGGTGGGCGGTGCGGCCGGCTCCGAGCCGACCACCGACCACTGGTGGCCCAATCGCCTCAAGGTAGAGCTGCTGCATCAGGATCCCCGTGAGGCCAATCCCCATGACGAGGACTTCGACTACGCCGAAGCCTTCAGTCAACTGGATCTGGCCGAGGTCAAAAAGGACATCAAGGCGCTTTTGACCTCATCACAGGACTGGTGGCCGTCGGATTACGGCAACTACGGTCCGCAGATGATTCGCATGGCGTGGCACTCAGCCGGTACCTATCGCATCGCCGATGGTCGCGGGGGCGCCGGGGAAGCCATGCAGCGCTTCGCCCCGATCAACAGCTGGTGGGACAACGGCAACGTCGACAAGTCGAGGCGTCTGCTGTGGCCGATCAAGCAGAAATACGGCAACGCCATTTCCTGGGCAGACCTGATCGTGCTCACCGGCAACTGCTCGCTCGAGATCATGAACTTTCCGACCTTTGGCTTCGCCGGTGGTCGTATCGATGCCTGGGAGCCGGATAACCTGACCTACTGGGGTCCGGAATCCTGGTATGGCAAGAAAATCGAGGACGCCCCGCACGGTCCGTTCGAAGGTCATCCGGATCAGATGGTCAATCGCGACCTGCGCTGGACCGGGGAAGCCGGCGACGATAACTATGACCTCGAAGCGCCGCTGGCAGCATCGAATTCCAATCTGATCTACGTTGACCCGGAAGGCTCGGCCAAAAAGGGGATACCGGAAGATTCTGCAGCCGATATTCGCATTACCTTCGGCCGCATGGCCATGAATGACGAAGAGACCGTGGCGCTGATCGCCGGCGGTCACGCCTTCGGCAAGTCCCACGGCATGACGCCGCCGGATCAGATCGGTTTCGCACCCGAAGGCGCGCCGATGGAAGCCCAGGGCCTGGGCTGGCATAACCCGCGCGGCAAGGGCAATGCCGAAGACACCATGACCAACGGCATCGAGGGCTCCTGGACGCAGAATCCGATCCAGTGGGATAACAGCTACCTCGAAAACCTGTTCAACTTCGAGTGGGAGCAGACCCGAAGCCCCGCCGGTGCGCTGCAGTGGACGCCAGTCGACAAAAGCGCGCCGCGTACGCCGGATGCCCACCTTGAAGGCGTCGATCATCCGCTGATGATGATGACCTCCGACATCGCGCTGAAGGTTGATCCGTCCTATCGCGAAATCTGCGAGAAATTCCTCAACGACTTTGACTACTTCACCGACGCCTTCTCGCGTGCCTGGTACAAGCTGACCCATCGCGACATGGGTCCGAAAGCGCGCTATCTCGGCCCGGAAGTCCCGCAGGAAGAACTGCTCTGGCAGGACCCGATCCCCGCCGTCGACTTTGAACTGGTTGATGCCGGCGACATCGCCGAACTGAAGCGTCGCATTCTCGCAAGCGGCCTGAGCGTCTCTCAGCTGACCGCTGCGGCCTGGGGCTCAGCCTCGACCTTCCGTACCTCCGACAAGCGCGGCGGTGCCGATGGCGCCCGCATCCGTCTGGCGCCCATGAAGAGCTGGCCGGTCAACAATCCGGACGATCTGGCAAAAGTGCTTGGCGTACTGGAAGGCCTCAAGCGTGATTTTGACAGCGCCCAGACCGGCAGCAAGAAGGTCTCGCTGGCCGATCTGATCGTGCTGGGCGGCTGCGCCGCGGTTGAAAAGGCCGCCAGCGATGCCGGTGTCACTATCGAGGTGCCCTTTACGCCGGGACGCAATGACGCCACTGCCGAGCAGACCGACGAGCAGACCTTCCGCTGGCTTGAGCCGGTCTCTGACGGTTTCCGCAACTTCCACCGCGATGACATCAAGTACAACGTCTCGCCGGAGCAGATCTTTCTGGATCGTGCGGCCCTGCTGGGTCTGTCAGCGCCGGAATGGACCGCGCTGGTGGGTGGCCTGCGTGTGCTCGACGTCAATGCGAAGGGCGCCTATCAAAAGCACGGTGTCTTCACGGATCGTCCGGGTGTGTTGACCAACGACTTCTTTATCAACCTGACGGCACCCGAGTTTGAGTGGAAAAAGGTCGATTCCGAAGGGCTGGAGTTCACGCTCAACGATCGCAAATCAGGCGAGACGAAGTTCAAGGCGACACGTTGCGATCTGATCTTCGGCGCCAACTCCCAGCTGCGTCAGCTCAGTGAGTTCTACGCCCAGAAGGGCGGTCACGAGAAACTCGTTCGCGACTTCGTGGCGGCCTGGCACAAGGTGATGATGCACGACCGCTTCGACGTCTAATCGCGCCGTTCAGGCGAGATGAGGTCAAACGACACCCGGCGCCATGGCGCCGGGTGTTTTTTATGCTGCCATACAGACCGCTTAAAAACGGCAATAATAAAGGCGCTGCGTTTTTCGCAGGCGCCGTCAGTGGTTCAGATGGTTAAAAAATTACCCGGGGCGATGCCCGAGTCAGGAGAAAACACCATGCAGATACGCAGTGCTCTTGTTCTGGGCAGTTTTCTGGCCGTGGGCATGATCTGGGGCGGCAGCTATGTGGGCAAGGCCGCCGAGACCTGGCGCGATGCTGGACGTAGTGTGACCGTCAAAGGGCTTTCAGAGCGCGAAGTGCCGGCTGATATGGCGCTCTGGCCGCTTCATTATACCGTGACGGCCAACGATCTGGATGCGCTACAGCATGAGCTGACGGCACAGTCAACGCGTATCAGGGACTTCCTCACGCGCAGCGGATTCGATGCGAGCAGTATCACCGTGACCTCTCCGCAGGTCACCGACCGCTTCGCCAACCTTTATGGTGCCGATCGTCCCGATGAGCGCTATCAGGGAGAAGCAACGGTGCTTTTACGCACTCCGAAGGTCGATGGCGTCAAGCAGGCAATGCCCCGAACGGGAGAGCTGGTCAGTGAGGGCGTGGTGCTTTCGCCCAATTATGATTATCGCACCGAGTTTCTCTTTACCGGGCTTGATGCCCTGAAGCCCGAAATGATTGGAGAAGCCACGGCAGATGCCCGCAGTGCAGCGCAGCAGTTTGCCCGGGATGCCGACAGCCGTGTAGGCACCATCAAAAACGCAAGCCAGGGTTATTTTTCGATCGAGGATCTCGACAGCTACACCCCGGACATCAAACGAATACGGGTGGTAACCACGATCGATTACACTCTGGAAAAATGACGCGGGTCTTTCTGGCATGTCGGGCGGCCACGGCTAATCTTTCGAGACTCAGTGCCTGCCGGATATGTCTGCCCGAAGGGATGACATTAACCTCGCATACATCGTTGTAGTCGCTGCGTGGGCCGCCCACTGCCCGTTTGCTGCCGCAAAGTCAGCTCAAAAAGGCAATGAAAGAGCCGCCCGAATGGGCGGCTCGAAAAGAGATGCACGTGCGACCACGAACCTTGATGTCAGGCCGTCTCGTTTGGAGTCTCTGTGTCCAGACGCCGTTGGGCGCCGGGGGAGCGACAGGCCGCGGCGGTGAAGAGCACGTCGGTCGAGGAGTTGAGCGCGGTCTCCGTGGAGTCCTGCAGCACGCTGATAACAAAGCCAACGGCGACAATCTGCATCGCGACGTCAGCGGAAATGCCAAACAGGCTCGCCGCCATCGGAATCAGCAGTAGCGAGCCGCCGGCCACGCCGGAAACGCCACAGGCCGCCAGTGCCGAGACCACGCAGAGCAGAAATGCCGTCAGAAAATCGACGCCGAGACCGAGCGTGTTGGTTGCGGCCAGCGTCATCACGGTAATCGTGATCGCCGCCCCGGACATGTTGATCGTCGCGCCCAGCGGGATCGACACCGAGTAGGTATCGCGATGCAGGTCGAGACGTTCGCACAGCGCCATGTTGACCGGAATGTTGGCTGCACTGCTGCGGGTGAAAAAGGCAGTGATGGCGCTGCCCCGCAGGCAGGTAAAGACCAGCGGATAAGGGTTCTTGCGTGTATGGGCGAACACGATCAGCGGATTGGTCACCAGCGCCACGAACGCCATGCAGCCCAGCAGCACGGCCAGCAGGTGCGCGTAGTTGGCAAGTTCTCCCAGGCCGGTGTCGGCGAGCGTGTTGGCCACAAGCCCGAAGATGCCCAGCGGGGCGAAGCGGATGATAAAACGCACCAGTCCCGAGACTGCATTGGACAGATCCCCCAGCGCGGTGCGGGTGGTGTCGCTTGCCTGGCGCAGCAGCAGCCCCAGACCCACTGCCCAGGCGAGAATGCCGATGAAGTTGGCCTGGACCAGCGCATTGATAGGATTGTCGACGGCGCTAAGCGCAAGGTTGCGCAATACCTCGATGATATCGGAAGGCGGCGCGCCGTCGGCCGGCGGGGCATCGATCGCCAGCGTTGTCGGAAAGGCGAAGCTCGCCACGACCGCTACAAGCGCGGCGACCAGGGTGCCGACCAGATAGAGCCCGAGCACGCCGTGGACCTGCGTCGGCCGTCCGCGCTGATGCGCGGCGATCGCCGCCATGACCAGCACGAAGACCAGAATCGGCGCGATCGCCTTCAGGGCGTTGATAAAAAGATCACCGAGTATGGCAAGGGACTTCGCGATGCCTGGCGCCCAGAAGGCCAGCAGCGTGCCGGCGACGATGCCTATCAGGATCTGCGGAATCAGCCCCAGGCGGGGCAGGGATGAACGACGATCGGAACGGGCGGACATGGAGCTCTCTTGTAGGCCGAGACGTGGGAGGCACAAGCGTGACCGCGGGCGCCAGGGAAATCTCGGAGCGTCCGCGAAACGGCGCATTCTAGCACCGCCATGCCGGCCATACGCCATCGCTTCTGTCAGCGGCTTTAGTGGTATGGCCATCAAACGCTCGGCGCGCTCAACGGGTCGACATGGGGCGGGCGTCGTATGACGCCACTGTTTGCTGTCGCCCGGACAGCGCTATTTTTTCGTTGACCAGGTGCGCCCGCCCGGCGGGTTGGCGTCGCCGTCCTCACAGGTCATGCCGGAGCTTGAGTAGCTGCGCGAGCCGTCATTATGGCGGCAGACATTGGCATCGCCTTCGCTGACGCCATCATAGCCGTTGAGCCGGTAGCTGTCGGGCACGTAGTTGCTGCGCCAGTGTTCAAGCTGTTCGGGCGGCAGGATGACGCCCACGTCCACATCGCGAACGGGGTTGAAACGCTGCGGGTCGCGAATGCCAAAGGGCGGGTGGCGGGGGGGAAGCGGAGGGCGATAATCGAGATTGGGCCCGCGGCGATCAAGAATCACCGACTCTGCGGCCATCGCCGTGAGAGAGGTGCCTGCAAGCGTCACGAGGGTGACAAGACATGCCAGAAAACAGCCCGGTACGGCGGGCTTCATTGATCGGCGCTGCATGGCGTCTCTCCATGTACCTGACCCGCAAGGGAGCGGGCCTGAATGGCTCTATCGGCGCGACGGGCGCGTTCTGAAGCCTTGCTGGAATATAGCGTGTTTCAGGCGCGCCGGCGCAGCAGACGAATGGCAATCGGCAGCGCCGTGATCACCGCCACGCCCAGAATGATCACTTCCAGATGGTCGCGCAGCAACGGCACATTGCCCAGGAAATAGCCCAGCGAGACCAGAATACCGGTCCAGAGCAGCGCGCCCAGCAGGCTAAAGCCGGTAAAGACGGCCCAGGGCATGTGACCAATGCCGGCCACGAACGGGGCAAAGGTGCGCACCAGCGGTACAAATCGCGCCAGCATGACCATCTTGCCGCCGTGATGGGCGTAAAAGGCCTCCGTTTTGGCCAGATGCTCCCGGCGCAGCCAGCGCGACTGCTCGTTGAAAAGCCTGGTGCCGTAGAGCCGCCCGATCCAGTAGTTGAGGTTGTCGCCGGCCAGCGCTGCGGTGGCAATGACCGCGCCTGCCATCCAGGGGTCCAGATGGCCGCTGCCGGCAATGGCGCCGGTGATGAACAGCAGCGAGTCGCCGGGCAGAAACGGCATGATGATCAGCCCGGTCTCACAGAAGATGACCGCAAACACCAGGCCGTAAACCCACACGCCGTGATGCTCGACCAGGGTCGTGAGATGCTGATCCAGATGCAGAACAAAATCGAGCAAGGCCGCTGCCCCTGAGGATGAATGGCGGCCAATACTGCGCCCGGCCCGTGGCAAAAGGCAATGATCGCCTGTGGCGTGCGTCCAGGTCACACTAAAGGCCTTCGCGACACGCCTGGTCGTGATGCTGTCGATGTCCTGTCTGTGAGGTTGTCTTGTTCGACGACGATGTGAATGCCCTGTGCCAGTGGCGCCAGACCCTGACGACCGCCCGCCATCGCGGGCTTTTGTGGCTGTCCGGTCCGACAGAGGTCGTGCGCGCGCGCGCCGAGGCCCTGCTTGAGGCGCTGGCCCTGACGGAGATCCTGTGGGTGGGGTCCCCCGTCTCCGGTGCGATTCAAACACCGGTCGAGCATCTGATGATGAAAAAGGCCCGAACTCGGCTCGGCACCGAGCAGGGCGCGGTGGTGTTTGACGCTGTCAACGGCTTCGACCCGGATGCCTTTGGTGCGCTGGCCGGCACCGTGCGCGCCGGCGGGCTGTTGATCCTGCTGACCCCTGAACACTGGGGCGCGGTGCCGGACCCCGACTACGCGCGCCTGGCCGATCACCCCGTTGAGTGGCCGTCGCTCACCTCGCGCTATCTGGCCCGGCTGGCGCGGTTGCTGGGCAGGGATGCCGGGGTGGCCCGTTGGGCCGATGACAAGCCGCTGATGTTGCCGGCGGCCGGGAGGACTGCGCTGGCAGCGCCGGTGGCGGTTGAGGATGCCGACTGCCTGAGCCCGGATCAGGCCCGGGCGGTGGCGGCCATCACGCGGCTGCGTCGGCGCCGCCCGCTGGTGCTGACGGCCGATCGCGGTCGTGGCAAGAGTGCCGCCCTGGGCATCGGCGCGGCGCGGCGCCTTGTTCAGGGGGATACGCGCATTCTGATCACCGCCCCGCGCCTGGCCAGCGTGGCGCCGGTGTTTGAACGTCTTGCCGAGCTGTTGCCGGACGGCGTTCTAAAGAATCAGCGGTTTGTCTGGCAGGGCCGCGAGGTGTGTTTTGTCGCCCCTGATCAGCTGGCGGCCCATCTTGATCACTGGGGCGGTGATGGTAGCGTGCTGCTGGTGGATGAGGCCGCGGCGCTGCCGGCAGCACTGCTTCACGAGGCGCTCGAGCATTTCCCGCGCGTGGTCTTTGCCACCACCGTACATGGCTACGAGGGCAGCGGCCGCGGCTTTGCCCTGCGCTTTCGCGCCCGGCTGGACCGGCACACGCCGCAGTGGAAGGCAATGAGACTTGAGGCGCCCGTGCGCTGGGCGGCTGAAGATCCACTGGAGCAGAGCGTGACCCGACTGCTGGCGCTGGCCGTCGATGCGCCGGTTGATGACGACGCGCAGGGAAGCCCTTATCACCATCGCCTCGATCGAGACATGCTGGCCCATGATGAGCCACGCCTTGAGGCGCTGTTCGCGCTGCTGGTGCAGGCGCACTACCGCACCTCTCCGGCGGATCTTCGCACCCTGCTGGATGGCCCGAATATCGGTATCGAAACGCTTGAGAGCGCGCCGATCGCCGGCGAGGGCCGGCTGCTGGCAGTGGCGGTGACGGTTGATGAAGGCGGGTTTGACGAGCAACTTTCCGAGCGGATTGCCCGCGGCGAGCGTCGTCCGCGTGGCCACCTGATGGCGCAGTCGCTGGCGCTGCATGGCGGCGTGGTTGAAACCGCCATCCACCGGCTGCGACGTATCATGCGTCTGGCGGTGCTTCCCGGATGCCAGCATCAAGGGCTGGGCCGACAGCTGGTCGAGAGGGTAATCGACGGGGCGCGCAATGATGATGTGTCGCTTCTGGGCGCGAGTTTCGGCGCCGAGCCCGGACTCATGGCCTTCTGGCAGCGCTGCGGACTGGCCTGCGTGCGCCTTGGGCTGCATCCGGAGACCTCGACCGGCGAGTACCCGGTGATGATGAGCCGACCCCTTGATGAGCGCGGTACGGCGCTACAGGATCTTTTGAGCGAGGCCCTGCGTGAGCAGCTGCCGGGGCTGCTGGCCTTTGAGCTGTCACACCTGTCGCCTGCGGTAGTGGCGCAAACGCTGCTGGATCAGGCGGTGATTGCCCCCGGCTCGCCGCAGAGTGCCCAGGCACAGCTGGAACGGCTGGCGCTGGGGCAGGCGCCCTGGGTGCCGAGCCGGCGCGCGCTGGCCTGGCGGGTACATCAGGCCCTTCGGGAACGCCCCGAGTCAGACTTCCCCCCTGAGCTGATCACCCTGTGTGGCATGCTGTGGCAGGGGCGCTCGATGGCCTGGCTGGCCCATCGCGAAGGGTTGACCGGCAGTGCGCAGGCGATGGACTGGGTGCGTTGGCAGGCGCGCGTGCTGCTTGAGGCGCGGCCCTGAGCGCACCCGACGCGGGCAGGGCTGAAGGGATACGGCGAATGGCGTATTCTTGAGGACAGCCATCGAGTCATACCCCATTGGGAGAGTCTGCGTGAACGAACATCTGGATACACTGGAACCCACTTATCTGTGGCGCCACTTTCGTACCTTCTGTGAAGTGCCGCGCCCGTCGGGCAGGGAAGAAGCGCTGGCCAAACGGCTGGAAGCCTGGGCAAGCGAGAAGGGGTTTGAACACGAGCGTGACGACGCCGGCAATCTGTTGATTCGCAAGGCTGCCACGCCCGGTCATGAAAACCGCCCGGGCGTTGTGCTGCAGGGCCATCTGGACATGGTGTCTCAGGCGGCCCCCGGCGTGACCCATGACTTTGATCGTGATTCGATCGCCACCGAAATCCGCGATGGCTGGCTTTATGCCCGTGGCACCACACTGGGGGCGGATAACGGCGTGGGCGCCTGCGCAGCACTCGCCATTCTCGAAGAAGAGGGACTCACCCACGGCCCGCTCGAGGCGCTGATGACCGTCGAGGAAGAGGCCTCGCTGGTGGGTGCCATCAACCTGAAGCCGGGCTGGCTCAAGGGCAAGTATCTGCTGAATCTGGACTCTGAAGACGAGGGCCAGGTCTACATCGGCTGCGCCGGCGGCGCCTCGGTGCGCACGAAGGCGACCCTGCCGGAGGCACCCATTGAGGCGTCCATGGAGACGCTTGTTATTGGCGTGCACGGCCTGAAGGGCGGCCATTCCGGGCTTGATATTCATCTGGGTCTGGGCAACGCCAACCGGCTGCTGTCGCGTCTGCTGCACCGGCTCTGCGAGCACGGTCTGCGGCTGGTTGATTACGACGGCGGCACCATGGGCAATGCCATCACGCGCGAAGCGCGCGCCACGGTAGCGTTTCCGGCCCGGCAGCACGATCAGGTCATGGCCGACATCGAGCGCTATCAGGCCATCTATCGCGAGGAGTTGGCAGGGCTCGATGATGGCGTCGCCATCAGCACGGAATCCGCCTCGGCCGAGCGCGCGCTGTCCAGTGAAGACACCTATCGCCTGATGGGGCTGATGCACGGTCTGCCCTACGGCGTGGCCGGCATGAGCCGTTCGGCGCCGGGCGTGGTCGAAACTTCCAACAATCAGGGCATCGTGCGGCTCAGGGACAGCACCTTCTCGATCCAGCTGATGGTGCGTTCGCTGCGTGATTCGACCCGCGATGAGCTGGTGGCCCGCATTGCGACCCTGATGCGCCTGACCGGTTTCGAACCGGCGATCAATGAAGGCTATCCGGGCTGGACGCCCGAGCCGGAGTCCGAGCTGTTGGGGCGCTTTGAGCGTGTCCACGAGCGCGTCACCGGTGACGCCCCCGAGGTGCGGGTCATTCATGCCGGGCTCGAGTGCGGTCTGATTGGCTCGAAAAATCCGGGCATGCAGATGATCTCCTTCGGACCCACCATTCGCGGTGCCCATACGCCGGATGAGCGCGTGGAACTCGGCGCAGTAGAAAACTTCTACGGCGTGCTGCGAGCCATGGTCGAGGATCTGGCGCGCGCCTGATGCCTCATGGCCTGAACGTCCTCATATAGACCCCGCCCCTCTCGGGCGTGCTGGCGCCCGGACCTCATGTGTCCGGGCGTTTTTACATCCGGATATTTTTGTGTCCGGGTATGTCACGTCTGACGTCTCTCTCCGTTGTCTCTGAAACACCGCCGCCCTGTCTGCCTTTCAGGGCGTGGTGACGCTTTGATGTCATTTCGTCACGCAAACCCTGCAAAGCACACGCAATGTCAAAATTGAGTGATTGTTTTTAACATATGATATTGATTATCATTCCCGAACTTAAAACTGATCACAAACAAACTGTTAACCCCCATAACCGATGATCAGCAGGGAACCATCATGATTCTTGGAGCCGCGCGCCTCACCGAAGTCCCCCGACGATCCAGAACGGCATGGGGGGTGCTATCACTGTGTTTTCTGCTGCCCGTGACCGCCCATGGTGCCGATCAGGATGATCCCGAATCCATGGTCATTACGGCCAGCCGTGTCGGGGCCGACCGGGAAGATTCCCCGCAGGTCGTGCGCGTGTTGACCCACGAACAGATCCAGCAGCAGCGCAAGCTGACCTCGGATTCTTCGGAAATTCTCAGCAATCTGCTGCCCTCCTATTCACCGCCGCGTCAGAAAATGTCCGGCAGCGGTGAGACCCTGCGCGGGCGCACGCCGCTGGTGATGATTGACGGGATTCCTCAATCCAATCCGCTGCGTCCGACCGGGCGTGAACTGCATACCATCGATTTTGCGATGGTCGATCACATCGAGGTGCTCCAGGGGGCCAACGCCACCAACGGGCTGGGCGCCAGTGGCGGCGTGATCAACATCATTACCCGCCGACCGGAATCGGGGTCGTTCACCCAGCAGATTGATGCCGAGGTCTCGACGCCGACCTCGCAGCTCAAGTCGGACACCACCGGCTACAAGACCACCTACGGGGTCAGCGGCAACAAGGGCAAGCTCGATTATGTCTTCTCGCTTGGATACGAGCAGCAGGGGCTCTATCTGGATGGTGACAACAAGGCCGTCGGGGTGGATAACACCCAGGGCGATCTGATGGACTCGCGCAGCTATGACCTGCTGGCCAAGGGTGCCTGGTGGTTCAACGATGATCAGCGGCTGCAGCTGAGCTTCAATCATTACACGGTGCGTGGCCAGGACGAGTATGTCGATGTGCCGGGCGATCGCACGCGCGATATCGCCACGACCTCCGAGCGGGGCCATCCGGAAGGAGAGGCGCCCTACAACAAGGTCTCGACCACCGGTCTGACCTACGACGACTATGACCTGGCCGGCATGCACCTTAACCTGCTGGCGTTTTATCAGGACTACAGGGCCTTGTTTGGGGCGGATGACTCGTCCACTTTCCAGGATCCGGACATTGCCCCGGTCGGCACGCTGTATGATCAGTCCTACGCCACCACCACCAAATATGGCACCAAGGCGTCACTGACCAAAGATGACCTGTGGGACGGGCGCATCAAGCTGACCGCCGGTTTCGATACGCTGTTTGACAGCTCCGAGCAGTCCCTGCATCGCACCGATCGCACCTGGGTGCCTGAGGTCAACTACACCGACCTGTCTCCCTTCGTGCAGATGGAAGTCACGCCCATTGATGCGGTGACGCTGACCGCCGGGGCGCGCTATGAGTACGCCAAACTGGACGTCGATAACTATCAGACGCTGGCGTCCAGCGGCGGTGTGGACGTGGCCAGCGGTTCGCCAAGCTTTAACGAGGCGCTCTATAACGCCGGTGTGGTCTGGCGCCCGGTCGATCACTGGAGCCTGTTTGCCAATTATTCGCAGGGCTTCGAGATTCCGGATGTGGGACGTGCGTTGCGCGGTATCTCACAGCCCGGTCAGTCGGCAGATGATTTTGAGAATCTGCGCCCGATTGTCACCGACAACATTGAAACCGGCGTGCGCTATGACGATGGTCGTCTCGATGCCGAGCTGAGCTACTACGTGTCCTCATCGGATTTCGGCAGCCGTGTCACGTCCGGCCCGGGCGGCCAGTTCGTGATGCAGCGTGAAAAAACCGAGATCGACGGTATCGATGCCACCATTGGCTATCAGTTCACGCCGAAGCATCACGGTTCGCTGAGCTACTCGCACATGCGCGGGCGCTATGACAGCAACGATGACGGCTCGCTGGATGGCAAGCTCGATGGCCTCAACGTCTCGCCGGATCGCCTGATCGCGCGCTGGTCGGCGCAGTGGTCGCCGGAGTGGTCGAGCATGGTGCAGGTCAATCACGCCTTTGATCGCAATTTTGATGAAAGTGCCAACGGCTGGGATCGCGATTTTGATGGCTACACCCTGGTGGATGTCGGCATTGGCCATGTGCTGCCGGTCGGTCAGGTCAACGTCGGCATCGCCAACCTCTTTGATGAGCGTTACATCACCTACTACTCCCAGAGCGCCCTGAACAGCCCGGATGCCAATTACATGAACGAGCGCTATTTTGCCGGCCGCGGACGTACGTTGACCGTGGGCTACAGCCTGAAGTTCTAGGCGGGCAGCCCGGTGCTCGACCGGCCGGGCCGTTGTCATGACAGTTTTTTCAGCAACCTCTACAAGATCAATCACTACAACAACATGGTGACTAGCCGCACAGGGAATACAACTGGAAGCTTTTGACAGCGGAGAGTGTATGAACGTACGGCCGTATGACCCGGCAGGCATTATCAGCGAGCAGGCCTCGCTGCAGGCTTTGCTGAACTGCCTCATCAGAGAGATCGCCATCCCCAGGGGATGGCTGACACATGAATGGCCCGCCGGCAGTGAGGTACCGGCACTTGATGCCCCGACATCGGCCATTCCGCTATGGCTGCGCTGGCCGGAGGGGCTCTCCTGTCTGGTGCTGGTGGATCGCATCAGTGCCCAGGGGGTTCACCGCTATCTATTGCGGCCGTGGCTGCGTGTGTCACCGGATCAGCCCTGGCAGGTGCCGGGCTATCTGGCACTTGCCAGAGCGATGGTGATGCCGCTGGCGCGTGAGCAGGGGACCTCACTGGAGGCCCTGCTGGCCCAGATGGAACAGAGCCTGGGCGTGATGACCGAGCTGGTCAGCGCGCGTCACGGCGAGGGCGCCGCCCCCCTGCAGGGCTACATCGAAAGCGAACAGTCGCTGTGGTTTGGCCACTCGGCGCATCCCGCTCCAAAGGCCCGTCAATGGCCGGACGGGTGTCGGGCCGATGACTACGTGCCCGAACGCCGCTGTCGCACGCGCCTGCATCAGTGGGCCGTGCCCCGTCAGGGGCTTTGCGTGCAAAGTGCCACCCTGGCCGAGCAGCAGGTGCTCGACAGCGTGGGTGACCAGCGCCTGGCCGGTGACGGCGAGGCCGTGCTCAGCATGCATCCGATTCAGGCCCGTCTTTTTGCCGAGCACCCGGCGGTACAGGCGCTGCTGGCGCAGGGTGTCATTCGTGATCTGGGCGAGAGCGGCTTCGAGGCCTGGCCGACGGCGTCGCTGCGCACCTGGTATGTCGAGAATCACCCCTTTTTCATCAAGGGCTCGCTGAACGTGCGGGTGACCAACTGCGTGCGCAAGAACGCCTGGTATGAGCTGGACAGCACCGGGGTGATCGATGCCGTCATGGGGCGCATTCTGGCGCTCAATGAGCCGCAGCTGGCCAGGCTCCGGCTGGCGCGTGAGCCTGCATCAGTGAGCTGGGCGCCGCCTGATACCGACATTGAACAGCAGCGCTGGTTGACCGAGCAGACCGGCATCGTGCTGCGCGAGAACTTCTGTCAGACCGCGTCACCGTCGCGCTGTGTGCTGGCGGCCAGTCTCTTTGGTCGCTCTACCGTATTGCAGCCGATGATCTCTGATCTGATCGGGGAGGCTGATCGAAAGGCCTGGTTTACGGCCTATCTGGAGGCCCTGCTGATGCCGGTGCTGGCGCTTTATTTCCGCCACGGTGTGGTGCTTGAGCCGCACCTGCAAAACTGCGTGCTGATCCATGACGACGGCTGGCCAGCCGAGGTGCTGCTGCGCGATTTTGAAGGCGTCAAACTGATCGAGGGCAGTCGCTGGCTGGAAGACGACCTGTCTGATGCCGTGCGCCGGTCGCTGACCTATTCCCGCGCGCAGGGCTGGCAGCGCATCGTGTACTGCCTGCTGATCAACCATCTGGGCGAGGCCGTGCTGGCGCTGAGCTGGGATGACCCGGCGCTTGGCGAGGCGCTGTGGGCACAGCTGCATCGGTCGCTTCAAAACGTGTACGACCGGCTCGGGGTCGATGCGCCGGAACTGGCGGCGCTGCTGGCGGGTGGAGACCTGCCGTGCAAGACCAATCTGCTGGTGCGTCTGCGGGCCGCCGCCGACCGCGAGGCCGGCTACGTATCGCTGCCCGGCTTTTGGCGCCAGGAGGTGGCCTGTGTCTGAAGCCAGCTTATCCACGACCGGTTGTGAGCTGCCGCCTCGCCTGCGACAGGCGATCCTGCAGGCCCGGAAGTCCAGTGAGGCCCCGATGGCAGCGTTTTTTTATGATCTGGACGCGCTGGCCCACCACGCCGATGAGATGTACGCGGCCCTGCCGGAAGGTGTTGAGCTTTACTACGCCATCAAGGCCAACAGCGAAACGCCGGTGCTGGAGACGCTGGCATCGCGGGTGGACGGGTTCGAACTCTCCTCCGGGGGAGAGCTTTCGCGCGCGGCCAGCTGTGCCACCCCACGGCCCTGGCTGCTGTCCGGCCCCGGCAAGCTCGACAGTGAGCTTGAAGAGGCGATAAAGCGCGGCGTGTCGGCCATCCATCTGGAAAGTCTCAACGAAATTGACCGGCTGGCAGTGCTGGCGCGTCGGCTTGATCAGGTGCAGCCGGTGTTTGTGCGCATCAATCCGGCCCTGCCCGAGGCCTATGCCACCCGGCTCAACATGGCCGGGCGCGCCACCCCCTTTGGCATTGATGAGTCCGAGCTTCCAGAGGCCATCATGCGTATCGAGGCCTGTGATCATCTGGTGCTGAAAGGCTTTCACATCCACGCCATGTCGCATCAGGCGGACAGCACCCGGCACGCGGCGCTCATCGCCCACTATCTCGAGCGCTGGCCCGTCTGGCGTGCGCTGGCTCGTTACCCCGAACGGCTGACCCATCTCAACGTCGGGGGCGGGCTGGGGGTGGATTATGTTCACGGTCGGCATTTTGACTGGCCGGCACTGTGTACCGAGGTGGCAACGCTTCGCAATGCGATGACCGCGCCCCCCGTGGTGCGCTTCGAGGTAGGGCGGTTTTTGAGCGCCTTTTGCGGCTACTACGTCATGGAAGTACTCGATCGCAAGACCAGCCACGGCGAGCATTTTCTGATCTGTCGCGGCGGCACCCATCAGTTCCGTCTGCCGCCTGCCCAGGGCCATGATCATCCGGTACTTCACCTGCCGCGTCAGGTGCCGCCAACCGATGAGGCCGGGCGCCGCTGGAGCGTGGTGGGCCAGCTTTGTACGCCCAAGGATGTGCTCAGCCGTGGGCGGGAGCTCGGTGGGGTCAGCGTGGGCGACCTGCTGGTGCTGCCGCTGGCCGGGGCCTACGGCTACAACATCTCGCATGCCGATTTTCTCTGTCATCCGCGGCCCCGGCTGCATTTTCTGCCGGTTGAATCGACCGGGCCGGTGAATGAACGGTCACTCGCGGCGGTGAGCGAGGCGGGCCCATGAGGAGGGTAGATGTGGCGTCAGGCGCGGCGTCGCCCCGTCAGGTTCTCACGGTCGTGCTGCTGGGCACCGGCACGGTCAGCCTTGCCAACAGCATGCTCAATCCGGCTCTGCCGGCGTTCATGCACGCCTTTGACCTGAGCGCCGGTCGGGCCGGTCAGGTGCTCTCTTCCTTCATGGTGGCCATGGTGCTGGCCATGCCGCTGACCGGCTACCTGGGCGCGCGCCACGGCCGTCGCCGGGTCTATCTGAGCGGCATGGCACTGTTTGCCCTCGGCTCGCTGCTGGGCACGTTGGCTCTGGACTTTCCCCAGGTGCTGATCGCTCGCGTTGTTCAGGGGTTTGCCAGTGGGCTGGTGATTCCGCTGTCGCTGCCGCTTTTGTTTGCGGTCTTTCCCGTCGAGCAGCGTGGCCGGGTCACCGGCGCCTGGGCCAGCATCGTCATGCTCATTCCTGCCGTTGGGCCACTGTGCGGGGCGGTGCTGTTCGAGCATCTTCACTGGCGGGCGCTGTTTGCCCTGCCGGTGCCCGTGGCAGCTTTGGCGTGGCTCATGGCTCGGCGCTGTCTGGCGCCGTCTCCACGCTTGAGCGAGCGGCCGGCGTTTGATGGCACCGGGTTTGCCCTGATTGCGCTGTCGCTGGCGCTGGTCATGGCCGCCGGCCAGCGCCTGGCGCAGGGGGCGACCTTTCAGGGCGTTGTGATGCTTTTTGCGGCCGCGGTAACGCTTGCCGCCTTTGTGCGCCTGGAGCGGCGTCTTGAGCGGGGCCAGACCGCGCCGATTCTGAATCTGGGCATGTTCGCCCGGCGTGACTTTCGCCACGGCGTGATCATCACCGTCATGCAGTCGGTCAGCATGTTTTCAACCCTGGTGCTGGTGCCGCTGTGGGTTCAGGTAGTGATGGGCAAAAGCGCGCTCTGGACCGGCTGGGCGCTGATGGCCACGGCTGCGTGCGCAAGCCTTGGCGGCCGGCTGGCCGGACGCTGGATAGACCGGCACGGCCCACGCCACATCATCGCGGCCGGTCTTTTGATCACGATCATGGCCTCGCTGGCGCTGGGGCAGCTTGCGGCCGACACGTCGATGGCGCTTTTGTGTGCGCTGATGGCGCTGCGCGGGGTCGGGATCGGGTTTTCCTACATGCCGTCCACCACCGTAGCGCTCAATACGCTGCCGGAGACGCTGACCACCCAGGGCGCGGCGGTCAACAACGTAGCGCGCCGGGTCATGGCGTCACTTGCCGTGGTCGCCGTGTCGCTGGCAGTGGATGCGTTACCGGCCCATGGCGTCGCCCTCGAGACCACCCTGACCGGGCTTTTTACCGCCACCGGTCTGGTGCTGGTGCTGGCGCTGCCCAGTGCGGCCTGCCTGAGCCCTCGACCGCTGCGCGACAGCGCACCCTCAAGGGCCTGAGCGATGTGTGATTTTCCTTCTTTGCCCCTGCTGACAGGACATCCGTGCCATGTCGTCTTCCCACACGAGTCCCCTTGCCATGTCCCGCTTTAATACCCTTGATGCTCATATGGCCGTCGGCCCCACCGAAGAGGCTCTAACGCCCGGTGACCTGACGTCCTTTCCGAACGACCGCGCGGCCTGGTGCCACTTCCCCCGCATCGAGCGGCGGGTGGTGGGGCAGCTGCTGCAAACCCTGCTGTTTGAGCAGGTGATGCCCTTCGAGGTTCAGCCGTGCAGCGAGTCCGAGGCCACCAGCCACCGCTTTGTCATTCCGCTTGAAAACGGCGAAATGATCATGGCCGAAGGCTGGCTTTGCGAGAGCTTTGCGCTGATCCGCCTCGATCATGACCGGGTCTACCATTGCCGCCTTGATGCAAGTCAGGGGGCGCTGACCCTCAATGCGCTTCTGGCCGCCCTTGATGCCCGGACCGGGGCATTGGCGGGGCAGGCCGGGTTCGTGCGCGAGCTGGAACAGACCCTGCTGCATGACCTGCAGTCGGCGGCAGCCTTTGAACGTCCCGACGTGCCACCTGAAAAGCTCGGCGCCGATGCGCTGGAGCAGTACTTTGTCGACGCCCACAGCTATCACCCCTGCTACAAGTCGCGCCTTGGGTTCAGCCTTGAGGACAACGCCCGGTTCGGCCCCGAGTTCGGCCAGCCCCTGCAGGTGCTGTGGCTGGCGCTGCCGTCTCGTCATGCCGTGAGCGACCGGATCGCCGGCGTGGATGCCGAGGCGCTGATCCAGCGCAGTGCAGGTTTGAAGGTACTGGCCGCCCGTGACGCCTTTTGTGAACGTCAGGGGCTTTCGCTTCTGGACGTCGTGCTGGTACCGGTACATCCCTGGCAGTGGCGCGAGCAGCTGTGTCGGGCGCTCTACCCGGAGATTGCACGCGGCGAGATCGCGCTGTTGGGTGCCGGTGACAGCGCCTATGTGCCGCAGCAGTCGATTCGAACGCTGGCCCCGCAGGACGGCTCGCAGCCCTATTTGAAGCTCGCCATGCATCTAACCAATACCTCAAGCACCCGGCTGCTGGCGCGTCATACGGTCATCAACGCGCCGCGCATCAGCGCCTGGCTTCAGGGACTGGTGGCCGCCGACCCCGATGCCCGGGCCAGCGGCATGGTGCTGCTGGGCGAGATCGCCGGGGCCAGTCTGGATGAGCGCACCTTTGATGTGCTGCGCCATGACCGGGTGTATGGCGCCCTCGGGGCGATCTGGCGCGAGCATGTCAGCCAGTATCTGCACCCCGGCGAGCAGGCGGTGGCCTTCAATGGCCTGAGCCAGTGTGCCCGCGATGTTAACGGGGTACCCGAGCGGCCATTCATTGACTCCTGGGTGCGCGAGTACGGTCTGGAGCCGTGGACGACGGCGCTGATCCGTGCCGCCAGCACGCCCATCCTGCATCTGCTGTTTGCCGAAGGCATCGGTCTGGAGGCGCACGGTCAGAACATCGTGATATTTCATGACAACGGCTGGCCCACGCGGGCCGCGCTCAAGGACTTTCACGACGGCGTACGCTTCAGCCCAGAGCATCTCACCCATCCGCAGCAGGCGCCTGTGCTTGAGCCGGTGCCGGCCAGCCACGCTGCGCTCAACCGCAATTCCTTTCTGGTGACCGACGACCCGGCAGCGGTGCGCGACTACACCTGCGACGCCTTTTACTTCATTGCGCTGGCGGATATGGCGATTTTCCTGCGCCGTCATTACGGGCTTGAGGAGTCACGCTTCTGGGCGTTGACGGCACAGATCATCCATGACTATCAGCAGGCCCATCCTCAGCACGCCGAGCGCTTTGCACGTTTTGATGTCTTTAACGCCGACTATGAGGTCGAGGCGCTGACCCGTCGCCGGCTTTTCGGTGATGAGACGCCGCAGATCATTCGGGTGCCCAGTCCGCTGGCGCCGTTTGTCGCTGCCGAAGGGAGCACCTGATGCTGTATGACAACCGGCTGAAGCAGGCCATCGGGGAAGGGCGCGAGGTGTTCGGCGTGCTGGCCTCCATTCCGGCGGCGGCCTCGATCGAGCTGATCGGCGAGGCCGGTTTCGATTTCGTGGTGATCGACACCGAGCACGTGATGATCAACCCCGAAACCGTGGAGCACATGATCCGCACGGCCGAGCGCTATCGCCTGACGCCGCTGGTGCGGGTGCCGGATGGCGATCCCAAGCGGATGCTGCGTCTGCTGGATGCCGGCGCTCAGGGCATTGTGCTGCCTCAGGTCGAGGACGCCGCCACCGTGCGTGACGCCGTTTCGGCCTGCAAATACGCCCCCGAAGGGCGACGCAGCCTGAATGCGGGGCGCCCGGGCAGCTTCGGTCGCACCTCGCTTGCCGACTATGTCGGTCATGCCAATGACACCGTCATGGTGGTGGCCATGATCGAGACCGAGCGCGGCGTGACCAATATCGAGGCCATTGCGGCCGAGCCGGGGCTTGATCTGGTGCTGGAGGGCGCCGCCGATCTGTCCCAGTCGCTCGGGGTGAGCTGGCAGACCAACCATCCGCACGTGCAGGCCGCCCTGGCGCATGCGGCCAGCGTGTCGCTGGCGCACGGTGTGGCCTGGTGCACCTTTTTGCGTCATGACGGCGACGGCCCGCGCTGGCGCGCCCGGGGCGTGACCACCTTCATGCTCGGCGACGAGCGCGGCATCGCCTTTCGCGCGTTGATGCAGGCCCGTCGCCAGGCACAGACCTCACTGGCCGGGGCCGACCCGGCCGCAGGCCATCCTGATCAGGAGAACTCATGACGATGATCGAATCCCGCACGGTTGAGCAGTCGCTGCTGGAAACCCTTGTCAATGCGCTGCTGGCCGAGCGCTTTCTGGACCACGAGGCCTTGGCGCACTCGACCCCGCTGGAGGGCGCCGCCGGGCAGACGCCGACGCTTGCAGCACTGGGTGAAGAGGTCCCCACGATCGAGCGGGCAGCGGTCAGGGAGGCGGGCTCACAGCTCTGGTCAATGCCGCTGGATGGCCACACCTGGCTGGTCATGCTGGTGCGTCCGGACGTTTGCCAGGCGCAGGTACTGGTGCCCGGCACCCAAATCGTGACCTGGCAGGGCGATGCCCCGGTCGGTGCCCGCTGTCAGGTGCTGGATGCCGAGGCCCTGATGCGCACGCTGGCCAGAGCATTTCATCCGCAGTCGCCCGAGCCCGATGCCGGCGAGCAGGTGTTTTTAAAGGCGCTGGCCACCACCCGCTGGCAGCTGACCCGCTCCTGCACGCACGCCATTCGCACCCGGGGGCTGATGGCGCAGCCACCGATGGCGTTTTTCACCCTGATGGAGCAGTGGGCCTCGCTGATCGATCGCCCCTATCACCCGACGGCCAAGGCCAAGGAGGGGCTGGATGAGGCCGAGTACGTTGCCTTCATGGCCGAGTTCGATCAGCCGGTCACGCTGGGCTGGGTGGCGATCCGGCGTGATGCGATGATCACGGGGGCACAGGTTGGGGAAGGGGAGCAGCCGGCCGATTTTCTGATGACGCCTGCCGAGCGGGACCGACTGATCACCGAGCTGCACGGTCGCGGCCTGGCGGAAAGTCATATCGCGCTGCCGGTCCACCCCTGGCAGCAGCGCCACGCCCTGCCGCAGTGGCTGGGAGAAGCGCTTGAAAGTGGTGAATGTGTGGTGCTCTCGGCAGTATCGGAGCGCTGGAAGGCGAGCTCTTCGCTGCGCTCGCTGCTGCCGGGACATGACTCGCGGCACAGCGTCAAACTGCCGATGGCGATTCATTCCCTGGGCGCCTCGCGCTATTTGCCGGCGGTGAAGATGATCAATGGGGATCTGAGTGCGGCGCTGCTCGAGCAGGCCCGCGGGCTCGACCCACGCCTTGGCGAGGCGCTGCACCTGTGTGAAGAAGGGCGCTGGTGGGGCTGGATGCCGGAAGGAGCGAGTCTTTTTGATGAAGCGCCGCGACACCTGTCGGCGATGGTGCGAAGCTATCCGGCCGAGGTGATGGCCGACCCGGCCTGTCGTCTGGTGCCGATGGCGGTCCTGGGCACGCGGCTGCCCGAGGGCGAGCACTTTTTTGATCACTGGCTGGACTGGTGTAGCACGCCTGCCACCCGGGAGAGCGTTTGCGAGCTGCTGGCGGCGGTCTGCGACCGCTTTTTCGAGCTGACGCTGCGTCTTTTCTGTCTGGGCATGCTGCCGGAGGTGCACGGCCAGAACGCGGTGCTGGTCTGGCGCGAAGGGCAGATCACCGGACTGGTGCTGCGTGATCACGACTCGCTGCGCATTGCGCTGTCGCAGCTGTCGCGGTGCGGGCTTGAAGACCCCGAATACCGCATCAAGCCCGGCCACGCCAACACCCTTTATCACGATGACCCGGCAGCGCTGCTGTTCTGGTTGCAAACGCTGGCCATTCAGGTCAATGTGCGGGCCATTGTGGATGCGACCGCGTCTCATTTCGACGTCGAGGTGTCGCTGCTGTGGCAGACGGTGGCGACCAGCCTTCGTGGCCGGATTGATGAGGTGGTGACTTCGCCCGAGCTGCATGCGCTATTGATCGAGCAGCTGTTTGAGGCGCCGTCGTGGCCGTTCAAGCAGCTGATCAGGCCGATCATTGCCCGCGCAGGTGGCCCCGGCAGCATGCCTTTCGGGACCGGTGAGAGCGTCAATCCACTGCGTCAAATCAGTAATGTCTGACAGGAGTAGCCATGCCGGACCCGGCCCATGCCGAGCCCATGATGACCGCGCACGTGCCGGGGCTGTCACGCCGACGCGTGCTGGGGGCAATGCTGGCCCTTGGCATGATGCCCGGCTCACTGCTGGCCCGGGAACGCCCGGCCCGGGTGGTGACCCTGTTTCAGGGCGCCACCGACAGCGCCGTCGCCCTTGGGGTCACCCCGGTCGGGATCGTGCGCTCCTGGCAGGACCCGCCGATCTATCCCTATCTGCGCCCGGCGCTGTCAACGTCGACGCTGGTCGGCCTCGAAACCCAGCCCAGTCTGGAAGACGTTGCCCTGCTGGCCCCCACCCTGATCGTGGCTTCGCGCTTTCGCCATGAACGGATCGCACCGCTGCTGGAGAAGCTGGCGCCGGTGGTCATGCTGTCTCAGATCTATCGCTTTCAGACCACGCTGGAGGTCATGGGACAACGGCTGGGACGCGAATATCAGGCCGCCACCCTGATGATGCAGTACCGCGCCCGCGTGGTGGCCCTTCGCGCCCGGCTGGCGGCGCACTTCGGCGCGCGCTGGCCGGCCACGGTGTCACTGATCGATATTCGTGCCGATCAGGTGCGCAGCTACCTGCCCGGGAGCTTCGCCGGGCGGGTGCTGACCGACCTGGGCTTTCGCTGGAACGACGCCGCCCGCAAGGCCGGCGGCGTCATGCTCAAGCTTGGCGGTGTCGAAAGCCTGCCCGCGCTGGATGCCAACGTGTTTTTTGTCATGCGTCACTCCCGAAGTCCGGCGGTGGCGGATTACGCGCACCGGCTCATGACCCATCCGCTCTGGCAGCGCATGCAGGCCCCGCGCGCCGGTCAGGTGGTCGAGGTTGATGCCGTGGCCTGGAGTCTCTCCGGGGGCATTCTGGGGGTTTTCAACCAGCTTGATGAGATCGAGGCCTGGCTACAGCGCGAGGGCGATTCATGAGCGTCGCAGCAGCATCTGGTGCTGCGCTCAAGGGTCGGTCTGCGTTGCCGGCGCTGGGACTTTTGCTGCTGGCGGCCATGCTGGTGAGTCTGATGGCCGGTGCGCAGTGGTCGACGCCTGCCGCCGTGTGGCAGGCGCTTTTTCACCCCTCCGAGCTGTCAGTGGAGGATCTGCTGATTCGCACGACCCGGCTGCCTCGCACGCTGCTGGCGGTGGTGGTCGGCGCGGGGCTGGCCGTGGCGGGCGCCCTGATGCAGACCCTGACCCGCAATCCACTGGCCTCACCGGGCATCGTTGGCATCAACGCCGGCGCCATGTTTGCCGTCGTGGTGCTGGTGTCGATGTTTCCTCAGGCGGCGCTCTGGGCCTGGTATGGTGGCGCACTGCTGGGGGCGGCGCTGGCGGCCCTGCTGGTCTGGGCGCTGGCGATGCGCGGGCAGTCGCCCGGCGGGCCGCTTCGGCTGGTACTGGCGGGGGCAGCGCTGACGGCGCTTTTCAACGCCTTCAGTCAGGCGCTTCTGGTGATCGACCAGCAGGGCCTGGACACGGTGCTGTTCTGGCTGGCCGGTGCGGTGTCGGGGCGGCCACTCTCACAGTTATGGCCACTGATGGCCGTCACGCTGCTGGCGCTGGTCGCCTGCTGGCCGCTGATGCGCAGCATGAACGCGCTGGGCACCGGCGAGGCCATGGCCCGCAGTCTGGGCGTGCCGGTGCATCGTGTGCAGACGGCCATGGTGGTGCTGGTCGTGGCGCTGGCCGGCGCCTGCGTGGCGATGGCCGGCAACATTGCCTTTGTGGGGCTGGTGGTGCCGCACATGGCGCGCCGGCTGCTGCCCTCTGATCATCGGCTGTGGCTTCCGGGCTGTGCGCTGCTTGGCGCGACGCTTTTGCTGCTGGCGGATGTGGTCGGGCGCTGCGTGCTGTTGCCCCGGGAGATACCGGTGGGGGTGATGACGGCGCTGATCGGGGCACCGCTTTTCATTGTGATGCTGCGCCGACAGGGGCGTCGCCATGACTGAGTGCACGCTGCGCCTTGGGCGCTTTTCACGTCGCTTTTCACCGACCGCCTGGCGTCGAGTGGCGGCGCTGGTTCTGGTGATCATTGTGGTACTGCTGCTGTCACTGGCACTGGGCAGAGTGATGCTCGGCCCCGGGGCGCTGCTGGAAGCATTGCAACAGCCGGACTCGCCGACAGGGCTGATCGTGCAGGAGCTGCGCCTGCCGCGGGCCCTGCTGGCGGCGCTGATTGGTGCCGCGCTCGGGGTGGCCGGCTGGCTGTTGCAGCAGGTCATGCGCAACCCGCTGGCCTCGCCGGACATCATAGGAGTCACCAGCGGTGCCAGCGCTGCTGCCGTCAGCTATCTGGCCTGGCTGGCCGCGCCGCTGGGCATGGCGGGACTGCCGGTGGCGGCCATGCTGGGGGCGATGGGCGCGGCACTGGCGGTCTATGCTCTGGCCTGGTCGCACGGGGTCACGCCGCTGCGTCTGGTGCTGACCGGCATCGGCATGGCCGCGGCGCTGGGTGCCGTCACGACCATGGTGCTGGCGATCAGCCCGTTGACCACCACGCTTTCAGCCTATGTGTGGCTGACCGGCAGCGTCTACGGTGCTGGCTGGTCGGACGTGACGGGGCTGGCGCTCTGGTGTGCAGCCCTTCTGGTGCCGCTGGCCGCGCTGATGCGCACGGTCGTGCTGGCGCCGCTGGACGATGCGCTGGCGACCGGTCTGGGCCTTGCCGTGCAGCGTCATCGGGCGGGGCTTCTGGCACTGGCCGCGGCGCTGGCCGGCGTGGCGGTGGCCTGGGGCGGTGCCTTTGTGTTCGTAGGGCTGGTCGCGCCGCATCTGGCCCGGCGACTGTCACGCTTTCCCGGCACGGCGCAGATGGTGCTGGCCCTGCTGTTCGGAGCGCTGCTGGTGATGCTGGCCGATCTGGTGGCGCGTACGCTGTTTCTGCCACTGGATCTGCCGGCCGGTATTTTTGTGGCCGCCCTGGGCGCGCCGTTTTTTCTGGCCCTTTTGATTCGCGAGGTACGCTGACCCGCCATGGCCACGGTATCGGCTCACGACCTGACGCTGGGCTATCAGCGTCGCCGCATTCTTGATCAGCTCGAGCTGAGCCTGCCCGAAGGACAGATATCGGTGCTGGTGGGCAGCAACGGCTGCGGCAAGAGCACGCTGCTCAAGGCGCTGGCCAGGCTGCTGTCGCCCTGGTCCGGGCAGGTGTGTCTCAACGGCCGGGACATTCATCAATTGCCCACCCGGGAGGTGGCGCATCAGCTCTCGCTGCTGCCGCAGCAGCCGGTCGCCCCGGAGGGCATGACGGTGCGCCAGCTGGTACAGCTGGGGCGCCATCCGCATCAGCGCTGGCTGTCGCAGTGGTCACCGGAAGACGAGCGTCAGGTGGCGCGCGCCCTGGAGCGTACAGGGCTTGCGGCGCTGGCCGATCAGGTGGTGGACACGCTCTCGGGCGGTCAGCGCCAGCGCGCCTGGATTGCGCTGGCCGTGGCGCAGAATACGCCCCTGATGCTGCTCGACGAGCCGACCTCCTTTCTTGATCTGAACCATCAGATGGAGGTGCTGGAGCTGTTGCATGAGCTCAATCGCGAGGAGGGGCGAACCATCGTGATGGTGCTGCATGATCTGAATCTGGCCGGTCGCTACGCCGATCACATGGTGGCGCTCCGCGCCGGGCAGGTGTATGCCCAGGGCACGCCTGCGCAGGTGATGACGGCCGAGCGGGTCGAGGCCATTTTCGGTCTGGCCTGTCGGATCATTGAAGACCCGTGCTCGCAGACGCCGCTGTGTATTCCGCTGCGCCGACAGGCCCTGTCATGAGCGCGGCAACCGGATTTACGCCGCAGGAGTGGGCCTTTCTGACCGACACGCTGGGGCTCGCTCAGGCGCCCCGTGCAAAGGTGCGTGCAGCGACCGTCGCTGAACTATGCGAGCCCGCCCACTGTGCCCGCGTGCTGGATCAGCTTTCACCGGTCATTGGCTCGCCCGGTCGCCGCGTGACGGCGTCGCTGCTTTCCAAACGGCTGGGGTTTTTGCTGACCGGGGCCAGTCTTTATGCGCTGTCGGCGTGTAATCGGGCGCTGGACGTCTCAAGCGACAACTGCCTGCTCGAGTGGGCGCACGACGGCAGCCGCTGGACCTCCTCGCTGCCGCTGATCTCTCTGGAAAGTGTCTCGCTTGAAAGCGTCTCGCTGGCAGGCCCCGAACGAGAGGCGCAGCGGAGGAGGCTGGTGGCGCGGCTGTTTGCCGGTGTGATGCAGCCCTTGTGGCAGACGTTTCACGAGGTCAGCGGCGTGCCGCTCAACATGCTGTGGGAAAACGTCGCCGTGCGCGTCTACTCCCTGTACGAGCGGCGCATGGCCGAGCTTGATGACCCGCAGGCCAGCGCCCGGCGCGATGAGGATTTCAACTTTTTGCTGACGGCGCCGGCGTCCCTTTTTGGCGTGCCCTGGAATCCGCTGGCCCGCTTTTATTACCCCGAAACACTGACGGACAACGGCGGGACGCAGCGCTTTCGGCGCACCTGCTGTCTGTATTTCAAGGCCACCTGCCCGGCCGAGTACTGCCAGAGCTGCCCGCTGTTAAAACCCCGGAGGCGCTGATGTATGACGTTCACCCGCGCGTGGCAGGTCTGGAGGCCGACACGCTCACCGCCTGGCAGAAGCTTTCGACCTCGGCGCTGGGCCATCTCACCCATGAGGGCTATCTGGCCGGGCTTCAGCCCCTGCACAACGACACACACCTGTGTGGCCCGGCGCTGACGGTAGAGATTGATGCTCGGGACAGTCGGGTTCTGCGTGAGGCTCTGATCATGGCCCGGGCCGGCGATGTGCTGGTGATCCACGATCATGACAGTGCCCGGGGGCTGGCCTGCTGGGGCGAGCTGCGCGCGCTGGCCGGCTGTGTCAAAAAGCTGGCCGGCGTGGTGGTCGTGGGTCATGTGACGGATGTCGCGGCGTTGAGGGCGCTGCCGCTGCCGACCTTTTATCTCGGCGTCAGCGCCCTGACCATTCATGCCAGCGCCTGCCGGGGCGCGCTCAATCGAGGGCTTTCCATCAATGGGACCGACGTACATCCCGGCGACATGATGCTTGGCGATGACGACGGCCTCTTTGCGCTGACGCCGGGGCGCGCTCAGGCCCTGCTACCGGCCGTGATCGACAAGGAAGCAAGTGATCACCGGCGTCGCGAGGCACTGTGCCGGCAGTGGCTCAATGACTGACGAAAGAGACGACGGTCTGAAGACAGCGCGTGGGCACGACAGCCTTCGATGGTCTCGCTAATATAGAGGGAGGGAACCGACCGCCGAGACGGTCGCATCATTAAGACACAATCAAAAAAGGCACGTCATGTTGACCCCTTCCTTCTCTTGCCACCGCCGGCTGGCTGCCCTGTTGACGCTGAGCATCGGGGCGGTGCTGATGGCGGCTCCGGTGAACGCCGAGGATCATCGCACGGCGCAGACCGCTGACCTCATGGCCGCGATTCGCGACCAACCCCCCAGGCTTCGCATGTTTTTGCAGCGCATGCCCAAGGGCGGGGATATTCATCATCACCTGTGGGGCGCGCCGTGGCCGGAAACCCTGCTGGAGGCCGCCGGCCGGGCCGGGATTTGCGTGCGCTCCGATGGGTCAGCCATTGTGCCGCCGCCCTGCAAGGGCGAGACGCAGGCCAGGGCGGACGGGCTCGCCCGTCGCGACAGTGCGCTGTATGCCGAGCTGCTCAATGCCCTGTCAATGCGCAATACACCTGCCGGGCCGGGCGTACCGCCGGTCCAGGGGCATGATCACTTCTTTGCCACCTTTGATGGCTTCGCGCCGATCGCCGCCGCCTCGCCCGGCGCGCTTTTGAGTGCCTCGAAGCAGCTGGCAGCCCAGGACCATCTGGGCTATCTGGAGTCCATCTCCAATCCGGGCGCCGTGCATGGCTTTGGTGCCATGGCGCAGTCCAGCGGGCTGGACGATGATGACCTGGACGCAGCCTGGCAGGCGCTGTCGCCGGAGATCGATGCCTCGCTGGCCGATGCCCGTCGCGAAACCGATGAGATGTTTGCCACTGCACAATCAAGACTGGGCTGTGACGGCAAAAACGCCGCTCCGGGCTGTGACGTGACGGTGCGGCTGCAGGGCTTTGCCGTACGCACCCAGCCACCCATGGCGGTCTTTGGCCAGCTGATGATGGCCTTTGCGCTGGCTGACGCCGACCCGCGCTATGTCGGCGTCAATATCGTTGCGCCGGAAGATAACCCGGTGGCGCTGGCAGACTACGACCGCCACATGAAAATGCTGGCCTTTCTCTCGAAGCGCTACCCCGAGGTGCCGCTGTCACTGCACGCCGGAGAGCTGACGCTCGGGCTGGTGCCGCCGTTCGAATTGCGCGATCACATTCAGAAGGCGGTCGAGGTCGCCGGCGCCCGACGCATCGGTCATGGCGTGGACATTGCCCATGAGCAGAAGGCACCACAGCTTTTGCAGGCCATGGTGGACAAGGAGGTGGCGGTAGAGATCAACCTGACCAGCAATGACGTGATTCTTGGCGTGCGCGGCGCAGAACATCCGCTCAATCTCTATCGCGATGCGGGTGTGCCACTGGTGCTGGCCACCGATGATCAGGGCGTGTCACGTATTGATCTGACCCGCGAATATGAGCGCGCCGTGACCGAGCACGGCCTGGACTATCCGGCCCTCAAGCAGATGGCACGTAACAGTCTCGAATACAGTTTTTTGGCCGGGGAGAGTCTGTGGGAGAAAGGGAAAACCGGCGAGACGCGTGTGGCAGCCTGTCGGGACGCCACACTCGATGCCGCCCCGGAGGGCGACTGCGGGCGGCTGATCGAGCAAAGCGATCGCGCCCGGCTTCAGTGGCAGCTCGAGCAGCACCTGGCGGCCTTTGAAGACGACGTTGCTCAATGGCCGCAGTGGTTCGGCGCTGCGTCACGCTGAGCGGGCAGAGGCGTGTCACGGCAGCGGGGCTACCGCCGCCGGGCGGCGCAGGACGCTGACCAGAACGCTCAGAGACAGCAGCATCACAAAGGCCCCGTAGACATATACCGTGGCTTCCAGCCCGAATCGCTGGGTAGCCACGCCCGCGGCCAGTGCCGGCAGGCTGGCGGAGAGATAGCTCACCACATAAAACACGGCCATCAGGGAGGAGCGCTCGCCGGCAGGCGCCAGCGGCATGACCGCGCGCAGAGCGCCCATAAAGCCTGAACCAAACCCAAGGCCTGCCACGCCATAGCCGGTAATCAACAGCGCCAGGCTGTGCAGGTAGACGCTGATCAGCACCAGAACCAGCCCGGCAGGGAGCAGGGTGCTCGACAGCAGCAAAATGGTGCGGGTCGAGAAACATCGAAAGCGCCAGACGCTGATGCCGCCCATGACCGATAAAATGCAGGCCAGCAGGCCACCCATCAGGGCGCTGTGAAATCCGGCGACCTGCTCGGCCAGTGCCGGGCCCAGCGACAGGCTGAACCCTCCCAGCGCCCAGGCCGCCACATTGGCCGGCATGGTGCGCACAAAGGTGGGCAATACAGATCCCGGTACGCGGGCGCGGGGTTTCATTGAGGCCAGTGCGCCGTGGCGGCGCGTGACGCTTTCTGTCATCCGGCCAAGGCGACAGGCCTGGCAGGCGAAAATCACGATCATCACGACGTACACCAGCCGCATGGGCCAGGGCGCGCCGGCCACCAGCAGGCTGGCGCCCAGTGCACCCAGCCCCATACCGATCATCGGTGCGACGCTGGCCATGACCGGGCCGCGCTGGTGGTCGCTGTCCATAAGCGCTGCACTCAGGGCGCTGGTCACGATGCCGGTGGCCATGCCCTGCAGGATGCGGGCAGCAAAGAGCCACTCAAGGTCGCGGGCCAGCAGGAAACAGCCCATCGAGGCCAGCTCGATCACAAGGCCTGCGAAGATGATCGGGCGGCGGCCGAGATAATCCGACAGGGCGCCGGTGAACAACAGCGTCACCAGCAGCGCAAACAGATAGCTTGCAAACACCAGCGTCAGCATCGACGTGGAGAAGCCCCAGCTTTGCTGGTAGAGCTGATACAGCGGCGTGGGCACGCCCGAGGCGGCCAGAAAGGCCATCAGCACCAGCGTATAAAACACCAGTTCCCGCGGGCGTGACACCATCGGGGGCGTGGCAGAGGACATGAGGGGCACCTTGAAATCGATGGGAAGCGTTGAAGTGGCGCCAGTGTAGGTGATTCACGTGCAACAGGCTGAGGCATGTTTCAATCGGGGGCATGCGCCCGACGGCATCCGTTGGGCATATCGACACGCCAGGCACTCGGCAGCGCCGGCGAAAACTTTAGGGCGAATACCGAATAGGGCATGAATTCATGTTCATTCCTCCTGATTGACCCGGGCGTGCGCATGGCACCCTTGGCGCCATGACATGAAGGCGACAGGCCAGGACAACACCTGCGGCCTGCACCATTGCCGTCGATCAGGAGAGCAGGGCATGGGGGTACACCGTTTTATCGGCACCAGCGCACGCGATGCCATGCGTCAGGTGCGCGAGTCACTGGGCGACGAGGCGCTGATTCTCTCCAATCGCCAGGTCGAGGGGGGCGTCGAGATCGTGGCGATGCTCGACGCCGATCAGGAAAGCCTGACCGGTTACCCGGCCGAGCCCGCCCCAGAGGCCCCCGAGCCTGTCGCGCCGGTCTCCGTCATTCCTGAACCCGCGCCAACACCGGCCGCACCGCCGGCGGGTGCAAGCGCACCACAGGAGATGCAGGCCTTCAGCGCCCGGCTGATGGATGAATTTGCAGCCATGCGCGATCTGCTCGACAGCCGCCTGAGCGCTGCACCGACGGTCGAGCAGGAACGAGCCACGCCGGCCACTCGCCTGCGCCAGCGCATGATCGGGGTAGGGTTCAGCCAGACGCTGGTACGTGAGCTGATCGAGCTGCTGCCGCCCGAGTTTGCCGACACGCCTGAAGACACCATCGACGAGACGCTCAACGACTGGATCAGCCGTCAGCTGGCCACTCGGCTTGAGCTCCTGGACACCGACAGCGACCTGCTCGCCGAGGGCGGCGTGATGGCCCTGATCGGCCCGACCGGCGTGGGCAAGACCACCACCACCGCCAAGCTCGCCTCGCGCTATGTGATGGACCATGGCAACCGCGACGCTGCCCTGATCACCACCGACAGCTATCGTATCGGTGCCCAGGAGCAGCTGCGCATCTACGCCCGTCTGCTGGGCGTGGAAGTGCATGCGCTGGAAGGCGACGGCGATCTGGGCGCGCTGCTGGCGCGCCTCATGACGCCGCGTCGCGCGCTTTTACAGATGCAGCGTGCCACGCCCAAACGCACCATCCTGATCGATACCCTCGGGATGAGCCAGCGCGACCCGCGGCTGGCCACCGAAGTGGCGCGCCTTGGGGAGGCGGGCGTGCCGATCCAGACCCTGCTGGTGCTGGATGCGGCCAGCCACGGCGACACCCTTGAACAGGTCGTGGCCGCCTATCAGCAGGCCGCGCTTCAGGCCGGCACGCCGATCAGGGGCTGTATCATTACCAAGCTGGATGAATCCGCCCGTCCGGCCACCGTGCTGGATATTCTGGCCCGCCATCGGCTGCAGGTGTTGTTTGTGGCCAACGGCCAGCGGGTGCCGGAGGATCTGGCCGCAGTGGATGTCGCCGCGCTGGTGAATGAGGCACTCGCAGTCGACAGCGCCTCCCCGTTTGGTTATGACGCCGCCACGCTTGCCGAAATGGCCGGGCACACGCGTCAGTCGAAGGCACATGCCCTGTCGCGTGATGTGGTCAGCCACGGCCGTTCCCTCCACGCCATGTTTGACACTCTGGCCCGCCGGGCGCCGGGAACCGCGCTGCTGGAACAGCTCTGGACCCATGGCGTGAGCGATGCCTCCGGTGAGAGTTTTGCCGCCCATATGGCCGCGCGGTCGCCGCTGACGGTCGCGCCGGGAGAAGAGCACGCCCTGTGGTGGTCGAAGGAGGGTGGCTCGCGCAGGCAGGACTGGAGCATGCCGCTGGTCTCGCTGGACGATCATGGCCTGCCGCTGCCGCAGACCTGGCTGCGCCATCGCCTGCCGGCCTCGGAACCCGCACGCATGCGCTGGGCGCGCGAGACCCATCAGAGTGCCTGGCACCTGATGGCCGCCCCGCCGGCCATCGATGAAATGCACCGGCTGGCGGCCGACCGGCAGCTGTGGATGTCAGCGACCACGGCCGCCCGCCGGGTTCGCCATCAGGGTGAGCGTCAGCGTCTGGTCGATCTGGCGGGGCTTGCCGCCGAGATCGATCAGCGTCAGTGTCGCTGGCGGGCACGCCCGGTCAACATGGTGCTCTCCTGTCTGCCGGCGCTTTACGAAACTCGGGGCAGCGGCGCACCGGTCGAGGTGCTGGTGTGGTTTGCAAGGTTGCATGACGTTGACGACAACCGGGTGCTGGCGCGGCGCTACTGGCTCTCCAACGCCGTGACCGGTCGTGATGTGGCCTCAAGGCTGGCCCGTGCCGTCGCGCTGGAAGGGCTTGAGGGGCTGACCCGACAGGCCATGCGTCGACTGGAAGAGAGCGGGGTGGCCCGCAGTGATCGCGAGACCCGGCTGCAGCTGGCCTCGGGGCTTGCCGCCCTGGCCACTCGACTGGAGCTGTGCAGCGAGGACTGGGCGATGGATGTGCGCGCGCAGCTTTTCAATCTGTCCGGCGGTACGCGGCGGCGCACCGGCACGGTATTGCTGGAGGCCTTGCTGCAGGCCTTCACGGCCCGCGATGCGCTGATGGATGCGCGCGGGGCTCGTGCGTGAGGTCGTGTCATTTAAACGGTGACGTCCATGCTGGGTGATCAGGCCAGCGGTCTGCGCCAGTGGTCGCAGGCGCATGCCTCAACGGGGGACGTTCAGGCCTCGCCGGTCGAGCTGGTGGTCATGACCTGGCATGAAAAAACCGCAACGCAGACGCTGGCCCGGCAGCTGCCATGCCCCGAGCCGGACACGGTCTGGCAGCCTCGACCGCTGATGCTGTCCGCGCCGCTGTCTGGAAGTGTCCCGGATTCCTCCTGGTGGGTGCTTCATATAAGCCACCTGGAAGCCCGCAACGCGCCGGCACTGGCCGAGGCGCTGCGCGCACTCCGTCATGCCGGCATGCCACGGACCGTCCTGCTGACCGCACCGGAGCTGGCATGGATACCGGGGCTGATCAGTGCCGCGCACACGCATCTGGGCGTGCGCCTTCTGCAGGATGTGACGGCCTGGCACAAGGCCGTCATGGCGTCTTCCAGGGCGGGCTAAGGTAGACGTCAGGTTGGCGTTAATGAAATACTTTGCGTCCTTACGATATTTCCCTTGCGCCTGTCGCCGTCCGCTTGTGGGCTTTCACGCCCGCCAGGCGGCATGCGTCGTTCACGATGCCGATCATTGTCGATGAGAATTGTCTCGAGTATTACCGGTGACCACTGGGTGCTGGCGCTGCGCACCGTGCTGGCCGTATGGCTGGCGCTTTATGTGGCGCTGCGTCTGGATCTGGCCCAGCCGGCCTGGGCAATTCTGGCCGTCATGATCGTGACGCTGCAGCCGGTCATGTTTACTGGCGGCACGCCGCCGCTGGGCATTATTATTCACCGCTGTCTCGGCCGGCTGATCGGCACTTTTCTGGGCGCGGTGATGGGGGTGGTGCTGATCGCCCTTTTTGCTCAGCAGCCGATGCTCTATCTGCTGGCCGCCGGTGCCTGGCTGGCCTTTTGTACCTTCTGTGTGATGCTGTTAAACGATGAGCCGGCCAGCTACATCATGATGCTCAGCGGCTATACCGCCACGCTGGTCTCGCTCACGGCGATCGGTACGGGCGTGGATAACATCTTTGATCTGGCGCTGGCGCGTACCACGGAAACGGCGCTGGGCATCGGCGCCGGTTTTTTGATGCATGTGCTGATTGCGCCCCGGTTTGGCAGCTACGCGCTGCCAGGCACCCTTGCGGCGCTGATCGAAGGGGCCGCCGGTGAGGCGCGCGTGGCGCTGACGGAGACCCGCTCAAGGGCGGTCCTTAACGAACGGCTGCGCGCGCTGATGGGCAAGCACCAGCAGTTCGAATCCCAGCACACCCTGGCGCGCTTCGAGTTTCGCCGCTTTCGACGGCTGCTGCCGGCGCTGGACCGCTTTGCCGGTGACAGTCTGGCGCTGATGACCGGCCTCCGGGAACTCGAGGAGGCCATCGACCGGCTGTCACACTGTGAGGGCTGCGAGGACATCATGGCGGCCCTGCGCGCGCCGGCGCTGCCCTTTCTGGAAGCACTCGAACACTCGAGTGAAGCGCTGCCGGCGCTGCCGGAATTGCCCGATATCGCCTCGCTCGTTTCCCCGCAGGCACGCGTTGCGCGGGTCAGGGCCACTCTGGTACGTGAGCGTCTGGCCGAGGTTGCGCGGCTTTTACATCATGGCCGGTCGCTGAACCTTGCCATGCGCCATCATCGTCATGCGCATCTGGTTCAGCTGACCGGGCGCCGCCCGCGCAGGGCGAATCATCCCGAATATGGCGTGGCGCGCTACAACGCCTTTCGTGTCTTCATTGCCTTTGAGCTTCTGGGGCTTTTCTGGATTCACAGCGGCTGGACCTCCGGGTATCTCTCCATGATGCTGCTGGGGGTCTTTATCGTGCTGTTTGCCAAGGCGCCCAACCCGGCGGCGGTGGTACGACAGTTTCTGACCGGCACAATCTGGGCGGTCATCATCGGTTGCGTGTTTTCCTATGTGGTCTTTCCGGCTATCACCGGATTCCCGCTGCTGGCGTTGAGCATTGCCGTGCCGGTAGCGATTGGCACGCTGATGACCCCGCATATGCGCTACGCCGCGGTCGGGCTTGCCGGCGCGGTCACCCTGATGACACTTTTGAATCTGCACCGGACCTATGTGTTTCATCCGACCCAGTTCATCAACGGCGGGCTGGCCTCGATTCTGGGCACGATTGTGACCATGGTGACCTATTCGCTCTTTCAACAGCGTACCCCGGCCGAGCGGCTGGAGACCCTGGTGGCCGCCTACTGGCGCGGCCTTGAGCGCGTGACCCGGGCACGGCGGTTGCCGTCGCGGGCATGGCTTGAAAGCCGTCTTTATGACCGACTGGGTCGTCTGCTGGCGCTGGGCAGTGGCGAGCAGATGCTGCGCGAAGCCGTGGATCTGCACGCCCTGGCCATGTGTCTGTGGCGGCTGCGGCGCCTGGCTCGCCAAAGCGGGTCCTTGCAGCGCGATATCGAGCGCTGGGTGCTTGGGCTTGGCCGGCAGCTGCCTCGCGCCGGGCACGACGAACAGGCCTGGCAGCGTCTGGCCGCGGACAGCGAGGCCCGGGCGGCCTCTCTTTACGAGATTGATCCCCTGCCCACGGCCCTGATCGGGGAGTTCGAGATGCTTGCGCATCTGCTGCGGGATTTGCCCGGCGCCGAGGCGCAGGCCCGCGAGGCGCTGTCGCACGGTGAGGACGAACAAGGAGCCATGGATGCTCGATGAGTGGTCGTTTTTGGGGTTTCTGACACCCCCCCTGTTTGTGCCGGTGTTTCTGGCGCTGCTGTTGTTCTGGGGGGTGCGCCGCGTGATGTCGCATTTCGCGCTGTATCGATTTTTCTGGCAGCCGGTGCTGGCAGATATCGCCATTTTCACGCTGCTGTTGTGGGCGGTACTGATGCTGAGCGGTGCACTGCCGGCAGGAGGAAGGGCATGACGGACAAGGAGTCGGGTATGAAAGGCGTGTCTGCGCTGGCAGGGCGCATCCTGCGCATGGTGTTGACGCTTTTGCTGGTCGTGGCAGCACTGCTTGCCGCGTGGTGGATCTGGCATCACTACATGCATGACCCCTGGACGCGCGATGGCCGTATTCGCGCCGATATCGTGCAGGTGGGCGTGGATGTTTCGGGGCTGGTCGATACGCTGCAGGTTCACGACAACGATCTGGTCAAAAAGGGCGATGTGCTTTTCACCATCGACCAGGCCCGCTATCAGCTGGCCCTTGATCAGGCGAAGGCCAATCTGGCACAGCTTCAGGAGCAGCGCGACGAGGCGAAGGCGACCAGCAGCCGACGGGATCGCCTTAACAACTACGTGTCACAGGAGGCGCGCGATAACGCCCGATTTGAGTATCGTTCGGCCCAGGCCGGCGTGCAAAACGCCGAGGTGGCCGTGCGCGCTGCAAAACTGGATCTGGAACGCTCGACGGTCCGCGCGCCGGTGGATGGCTATGTGACCAACCAGCAGCTGCGCCCGGGACAGTATGTCAGCTCCGGCACGCAGGCCGTGACGCTGGTGGATCAGCACAGCTTCTACGGGCTGGGCTATTTCGAGGAGACCAAGCTGAGGGGCATTCATCCCGGCGACCCGGTGCGCGTGCGCCTGCTGGGACGCGACCGTGACCTGCATGGCCATGTGGACTCTATTGCCCGCGGCATCGTCGATAACAGCCTGACCGGACAGTCCGGCGGGCTGGCCGCGGTGAACCCTTCCTTTGACTGGGTGCGCCTGTCTCAGCGGATTCCGGTGCGCATCCGCCTCGACGAGGTGCCTGATGATCTGGTGCTTTCCGCCGGCCAGACCGCCACCATCTACGTGGATGCCCCCGGTCATGAGCCGACCGAGCGGGGCTGGGGCGCATCGCTGCGCCGCCAGCTGGAAAGGCTGTTCGACATCTAGGTAGACAGGTCCGCGGTTAGCGGCTGTAGGGCGTGACCGGTACCGGCCCGCGCGGGTCGGCGTAGAGATCGACGCCCCGGCCCGGATCACTGAAGGCGGGCGGTCGCGACTGACCGGGCAGCGGGTAGCCATGCGGGGGCAGCGGATAGCCGGCCGACGGTGGCCGGTAGACGTTCGGCGGGCGATTGCCGGGACGCTGCCATCGATCAGGCCCGTAGTACTCATTGCCGCGTGGCGCGGTGCCGTAGATGGTATCGCGCTGCTCGCGATCGAACTGGCGACGCTGGGCGTCATACAGACGCTCGTAGTGCCGTCTCAGGCGCTCATCGGGGTCGATGCGCTGCGGACGGTGCCAGCCAAATCCCGGCCGGCCGTCATAGCCCCACTGGCCGTCGTATACCGGCGGGTTGTTATGCCCTGGTCTACCGCCATAGCCGAGACGGTTGTCAAAACCGGGGCGACCGTCGAAGCCGGGACGACCCGAGTGTTGCCAGTCTCGCCCACCAAAGGCGTCGCTTTGTTGAAACCGTGAGTGGTCCTGCGAAAAATGCGAGCGTTCCTGAGAAAAGTGCGAGCGTACTGGCCCCTGGTCATCGGCCAGCACGGCGCCGCTCAGCACTGACGTGATCAACCCTGCGATAAACCCTGCCTTTAACGATGTCATGACGGCCCCTCCCGGGAGTCGTTCGATGCAGCCTTCATTCTAGCCTGGCAGGGCACCGGTCGCGCCATGCCGGGATTACTTTGCGTTTTGTTGTGCCGCCTTCCTTTCAAGCTGGCGGCGCAGTTGTGGCGTCGCAATGCGTAAACGCCAGGGGGCGTCACGATGCTCGGGTTCGGCGTAGTCGATGCCGATGCGCGGCCCCGAGATGATGTCGTCATCGGTCACCGGCGTGCCCGGCTCGATCCAGATCCCTTCGCCGCTGCAGACATCGCAGTGATTGAAGGCGGCCTTTGTGATGCCCATGGCGCGGGTCAGCTTGCCGGGGCCGTTGAGCATGTCCCGGCCGCGTTTACCGTTGCGACGCTCGATCATGGTGTCCTCGCCCTGGACCGGCTCGATGGCACGAACCAGCACGGCGCAGGGGTCATCCACCGCCTCGGTGACCAGATTGAGCATGTCGTAGATGCCGTAGATCAGGTAGACATAGGCGTGGCCCGGCGGGCCGAACATGACCTCGGTGCGCTGGGTACGACCATGCGAGGAGTGGCAGGCGGTATCCATGAAGCCAAGGTAGGCTTCGGTTTCGGTGATCCGGCCGATCAGGCGCTGCTGGCCGTCATCGACAATGAGGTGACACCCCAGAAGGTCGCGGGCGACCTCCAGGGTCGGACGGTCATAAAAGCTTCTGGGCAGGGGAGCCGGCGCGGGTACAGCAGGCATTGAACCTCCTTGTCGATGCGTCTGACGCGAAGGCATTCGTTGCCTTCGGGGTCAGAGGATGCGGTAGCATGGCCCCCAATAATGGACGAGCCCGGCGTGTTTCGCCGTCTCATGATGTCCGATTTTTTTCCTGACCCTGTGGTTGAACGCTCATGTTGCCCGAACCGCACGACTTCAATGAACGGCGCCTGCCCGGCTGGCAGGGCGCGCGAGGGGCCTGCCCGTCGCTGGCCACGCCCATGGAGACCGGGGATGGCTGGCTGGCGCGCCTGCCGCCTCTGTTGGCACCGCTTGAAGGAGAGGAGATCATCACGCTGTGCGAGGCGGCCGAGCGCTTTGGCAATGGCCTGATCGAGGTCACGCGGCGTGGCAATCTGCAGCTTCGCGGTCTGGCCGAGGGCGAACACCGGGCGCTTGCGGATTACCTCATCCGACGGCTGTCACGCCATTGGCTGGAAAGTGGAGCGCCGGCGGTATCGATTGATCCGCTGCTGGACGTCGATGAAGCCATTGATGCGCCCACCCGACAGCTCGCGCGTCGACTGCGCGGTCAGATTCTGACCGGGGCGCCGGCAACGCTTGCGCCCAAGTGCGCCGTGGTGATCGACGCTGGTGGCTGGGCCGGGCTTGCCGGGCTCTCCGGTGATGTCCATGTGCGCCTGGACGGTGCCCGCGGTGGATGGGTTGGCCTTGCCGGCGATCACGGCGGCGCCACCTGGCTGGGCTGGATGGTGGCATCAAAGCTTGCCAGTGCCGTGCTGGGGCTTTTAAGTCACATCGATATGCTTGGCCCACGGGCGCGCGCGCATCACCTGCTGACCGAGGTCTCGATCTATGCGCTCTGTGATCTTCTGGGCTGTCGTCCCGGCGCGCCGCCACCGCGCAGCGGCCTGTATCAGGGGCCGGATGCCGGCGCCCGGCGTCAGCGTGATGTGCTGGATGTGGTCTGGCCGTTCGGTCAGATGCCGGCACTGGCGTTGCTGCGCTTTACGCGTCAGGCCATGAGTCTGGGGACGTTGAGCTTTGCCGCTGCCCCCGGGCGGCACTGGCGGCTTTTGTGTCGGGAACATGCCGATACCCGGGCGATCATCCGGGCGGCGCGCGAGGCAGGGTTGATCGTGGCAGACGATGATGCCCGCCTTGCCATTGTGGCCTGTACCGGCGCGCCGGGCTGCGCCAGCGCCTTCATGGCCACCCATCAGACGGCGCGCGCCCTGAGCGAGCGCTGGTCGGTGCTCTTTGATGATTCGGTTCGACTGCACCTGTCCGGCTGTGCCAAGGGCTGCGCCAGCCTGAACAGGGCCACGTTCACGCTGGTCGGGATGGCCCAGGGCATCGGCCTGGTCTTTCAGGGCAATCCGCGCGGTGTGCCCCGGCTGATGGCCGAGGACACCACATCGCTGGTGGCAGCGTTTGAATACCTCGCCCGGGTACTGGCCCGGGAGGGGCATGCGCTGCCGCTGGATGATGCGACTCTTTCATGTGTTGGCGAGGAGCGCATTGTGGCTCTGCTGCGTGCCGGCAGCGCGCATCATGGCGGTGCGTAAGGGCGGACGCTGAGGCATCGCCGGTGTAGAATGGCGCGCCAGACCGCCCTGACACCCATCCTGAAGACGAGGGAACCAATGACCGATCGCCATGGCACCCATGACGCACCTGCCAAACGTTCCCTGCATGAGTACGAACATGATGGGCAGGCCATCTACCGTCAGTCGTTTGCCATCATCCGCTCGGAGGCCGATCTGGCGCGCTTTTCTCCTCTCGAAGCCGAGGTGGCAGTGCGCATGATTCACGCCTGCGGCGTGGTGGCACTGGCCGAACAGATTGTTTTTGGCGGTGACCTTGCCCGGGCACGCGAGGCGATCTTTCAGGGTGCCCCGATTCTGTGCGACGCCGGCATGGTCGAGCGTGGCGTGACGCGTGCCCGGCTGCCGGCTGACAACGACGTGGTCTGCACCCTGCACGATGCGCGCACGCCGGCGCTGGCAGCACGGATCGGCAATACCCGCACGGCGGCGGCCATCGAGCTCTGGGGCGAGCAGCTTGACGGCGGGGTGGTCGTCATCGGCAACGCGCCGACCGCACTCTTTCATCTGCTGGACCTGCTCGATCAGGGCGCGCCGCGCCCTGCCGCCATCATCGGGGTGCCGGTAGGCTTTGTGGGCGCGGTGGAATCCAAGCAGGCCCTGGTCGATGCCGGGCTCGATATTCCCTTCATTACGGTGCGCGGACGCATGGGCGGCAGCGCCATTGCCTCGGCCACCATCAATGCGCTGGCAAGCGACCGACTCTGATGCGATCAACTCCCGAATTCTCCGCGTCTTCCGGCGGCCAGCTGATCGTTTCCGGGCGTCTTTATGGGGTGGGCACCGGCCCCGGTGATCCCGAGCTTTTAACCCTCAAGGCCGCGCGGGTACTGGCCGAGGCCGATGTGGTGGCCTGGTTTGCCAAGGCCGGCAATCAAAGCAATGCCCGCCGCGTCATCAGTGAGCATCTGCGTCCCGATCAGCCGGAGCTGGCACTGTATTATCCGGTCACGACCGAGTTGCATCGCCATTCCAGCGGCTATCGCGACGCCATCGCCGAATTTTACAGGGAGAGCGCCGAGCGGCTGGCGGCCGAGCTTTCCGCCGGGCGCAGTGTCGCCGTGCTGTCTGAAGGCGATCCACTTTTTTTTGGTTCCTGGATGCATCTGCATGTGCGCTTGCGGGACCGGTTCGAGGTCGAGGTGATCCCGGGGGTCACCGGTATGGCCGGCGGCTGGTCGAGCGCCGGCGTGCCGATCTGTCAGGGCGATGATGTGCTGACCATCCTGCCGGGCACGCTTGCAGAAGACGCGCTGGTGGATCGCCTGTCACGCTGCGAGGCGGCCGTGATCATGAAGGTCGGGCGCAATCTGCCGCGCATCAAGAACGCACTCGAGCGGGTGGGGCTATTGGCGCGCGCGCTGTATGTCGAGCGTGCCACCATGCAAGGGGAGCAGATCATGAGGCTCATCGAGCGCGATGATCGCCCGGCGCCGTATTTCTCGATCGTGCTGGTGCCCGGCTGGGCCGAGTGCACCCATCCGATGACGCTGGATGCGCTGGCGGTGCGCCCATGAGCGCCCGGCTGATCGTGATCGGGCTGGGACCGGGCGAGATTCCCTACATGACCGCGCAGGCGATCGAGGCGCTGGAGCGGGCCGACTGGTTTTACGGCTATGGGCCCTACGTGGATCGGGTCGTGGCCCATGATGATCCGCGTCGGGTGGTGTCGGACAACCGCGAGGAGGGCGCGCGTGCCCGCGAGGCACTGGCGCTGGCGGCCAGCGGTGAGTGTGTGGCGATGCTCTCCGGCGGTGACCCGGGCGTGTTTGCCATGGCTGCTGCCGTGTGTGAACAGATCGAGCGCGGCCCCCAGGCCTGGCGCGCTCTGACGCTCGAGATTGTGCCCGGGGTGAGTGCCATGCTGGCAGCCGCTGCCGCCTGTGGCGCCCCCCTGGGCCATGATTTCGCCGCCATCTCGCTGTCCGACAACCTCAAGCCCTGGTCGCTGATCGAGCGACGGCTGCTGGCCTGTGCCGGCGCCGGTCTGGTCATGGCATTTTACAACCCGATCTCGAAGGCGCGCCCCTGGCAGCTGGGCGTGGCGCTCGAGCGGCTGCATGAGGTGCTCGCGCCCGAGACACTGGTGATTTTTGCCCGTGCGGCCGGTCGTCCGGAAGAGCAGATCACCACCACGACCCTGGGTCAGGCTCGTGCCGAGCAGGCCGACATGGCAACGCTTGTGATCATCGGCAGCGAGGAGACCCGCGAGGTCACAAGGCCCGGACAGGCGTCGCTGATTTATACGCCGCGCTTTGCCCCCGGTTTCGACCCCGAACCTGCCGATTCAGAACGCTGAGAGCCAGTCGAGCAGCCGCGCCATACCATCATCGTCGACCCCTTCCAGGGTGGGGGTGTCCGGCATGGCGGGCCGGCGCATCATGATGACGTCAATGCCCTGTTCCCGCGCGGCCACCAGCTTGGGCCAGGTGGCCTCGCCACCGCTGTGCTTGGTCACCAGCATATCGATGGCGTATTCCCGCAGCACCTTTCGTTCCTGTTCCAGCGTAAAGGGGCCGCGTGTGATCAGGTTATCCACATGGGGTAGCGCCAGCGGCGGATCGATGGGGTCGATGCTGCGAATCACGTAATGATGATGGGGCGCGGCTTCAAAATGGGCGGCCTGCTGTCGACCGAAGGTGAGCAGCACCCTGCGTGGCGTCTCGCCCAGCAGGGCCACCGCCTGCTGCGGGGTGTCGCATTCCAGCCAGCGGTCGTCCTTCTGGCGCTGCCAGCCGGGGCGGGCGACGCGCACAGTGGGCAGGCCGAGATGCTGCGCTGCCTCATGAGCGTGGTGCGCCATTTGGGCAGCGAAAGGATGGGTGGCCACGATCACGGCATCGATACGATGATGCTCGAGCCAGTGCACCAGCCCTGTCACGCCGCCAAATCCGCCGCTGCGGGTGGTCACGCCATTGTCGATGGGCGCGCGGGTGCGTCCGGCCAGTGACAGGATGACCGAGACCGAGGGGTCACCGGCCAGTCGCGCGGCAATCCGGCGGGCTTCCAGCGTACCGCCCAGCAGCAGGAGGCGTTTATGATGGCAAGAGGGTGCAGACATGGTCGGTCAGCGCCGTGATCCGTTCAGTGGTGATGGAAACGCAAAAAACGCCGGTCATCGTACACCCAACAGTTATGCCGGCAGGGCACGCAATATAACAGGAGAGTGATGCATGAGCCTCAATGACGCCCCATTTGATGCGCCAGCGACAGGCGATGGCGACATTTACGGTGCCTGGCTTTCCATCGTGGGCATTCAGGAAGCCGGTCCCGAGGAGCTGTGTGAAAAGGCGCGCGAGGCGATCAGTCGGGCCTCGGTGGTCTTTGGCGGCACCCGGCATCTGGCGCTGACCGCCACGCTGATTCACGGCACGCCGATCGCCTGGCCTTCACCGCTAAGTGAGGGCATCGATCAGCTTCTGGCGCTGCGCGGACAGCGGGTGTGTGTGCTGGCTTCAGGCGATCCCTTTCACTACGGCATCGGCTCGACCCTGTCGGAATACGTGCCGGCCAGCGAAATGGAAGTATTCCCGGCGCCGTCGGCCTTTTCGCTGGCCTGTGCCCGTCTGGGCTGGCCGCTGCAGAAAGGCCGGCTGCTGTCGCTGCACGGTCGTGCCATGAGTCGTCTCAATGGCCATCTGCATCATGGCGTTCGCATTGTGGCGCTTACAAGCGATGGCGCGGCGCCTGCCCTGATGGCCAGCATGCTCACCGAGCGCAATATGGGTGAAAGCCGCATGACCGTGCTTGAGGCGCTGGGCGGGCCGCGCGAAAACATACAGAGCTTTACGGCCCGGGCGCTGGCGCGCGAGTCGCGCGAGTTCGATGCGCTCAATGTGGTGGCACTCGAGATCGTGCAGCAGGGTGACACGGCGGTGGCCGGTCTGGCCCCTGGTCGCAGTGATGTGCTCTTTGAACACGATGGCCAGATTACCCGGCGCGACATTCGCGCCATGACGCTGGCCCGGCTGTCGCCACGCCCGGGTGAGCGGCTGTGGGACATCGGTGCCGGTTCCGGCTCGGTGAGCATCGAGTGGCTTCTGCTGGATGACTCGCTGGAGGCCGTGGCCATCGAGCGCGACGAGACGCGTTGTCAGCGTATTCGTCGCAACGCCGAAACGCTGGGCGTGCCGCGTCTGGAGATTGTCCAGGGCCAGGCACCCGAAGCCCTTAGCGAATTGACTACCCCGCAGGCCATTTTCGTGGGTGGCGGCGTCAGCAACATGGCGTTGATGGCCCGCTGTTTTGATGCGCTGGCCCCCGGCGGGCGGCTGGTCGCCAATGCGGTCACGCTGGAAAGCGAGCTGGCGCTCGGCGAGTGCCACCGGCTGCTGGGCGGTGAGCTGATGCGGTTGAGCCTTGAGCAGACCGCACCGCTGGGCAGCATGATCGGCTGGACGCCGGCGCGCACCATTACCCAGTGGGTCTGGAGCAAGCCGATGGACTTTCAGGGGGTATCATGACGGTTCATTTCATCGGTGCCGGGCCGGGGGCTGCCGATCTGATCACCGTACGCGGCCAGCGTCTGCTGTCGCAGTGTCCGGTATGTCTCTATGCCGGTTCCACGGTGGCCACCGAGCTGCTGGAGTACTGTCCGCCCGGGGCACGTCTGATCAATACCGCGGCGCTGGACCTTGAGGCCATTGAGCTGGAGTACGTGCGGGCGCATCAAAACGGTGAGGCGGTGGCCCGACTTCATTCGGGCGATCTTTCCGTCTACAGTGCGCTGGCCGAACAGCTCAGGCGACTGAAGCAGCGCGGCATTGACTACACCCTGACGCCCGGCGTGCCGGCCTTTGCGGCTGCCGCTGCCCTGATCGAGCGTGAGCTGACGGTGCCGGAGGTGGCCCAGAGCGTCGTGCTGACCCGACTGTCCGGACGGGCGTCCAAAATGCCCGAGCGCGAGCAGCTTGAGCGCTTTGCCGACACCGGAGCGACGCTGGCCATTCATCTGGCGATCCATCGACTGGAAGAGATCGTCACGCGGTTGACGCCCTTTTACGGCGCGGACTGCCCGGTGGCGGTGGTGTATCGTGCCAGCTGGCCGGAAGAACGCATGGTTCAGGGTGTGCTGGGCGATATCGTTGAGCGCCTGGCGGCTGACCCGATCGAGCGCAGTGCGCTGATTCTGGTTGGCCAGGCGCTGGGTGACAGCGATTTCCGCGACAGTGCGCTTTATGAGACGGGCTATTGCCGGCGCTTTCGCCACGGTGAGGGCATCGAGGCACTGACACTGCCGGACAAGAGATAAGAGAGACGACATGCAAAATGATCTGCCCGACCAGAGCGCCGAGAGTGAGGCGTCCTATGCCTTTCGGGAACACCGGCTGTCGTGGGTGGCCTATGGCGATGCCATCCTCAAGGGCATAGTGGCCATCGCCATCAGCATTGCGATAATGCTCTCACCACGCTGGATCATGATGACGCCCATGACAGCGCAGGTGCTGTTCTACGCCGGCATTGCCTTTGTGGTCTGCGCGCTGGGGATGCTGGTTTATCGACTTTTCTATATTCGCCGGGTGCGCCTTTATACCGATCAGGATGGGGTCTGGTGCTATCGCGGCATCCTGCCGTGGCAGCGCGGCATCATCGGGACCAACTGGCGCGATGTGCGCCAGGCAAGTTATGGCACGGGCTTTGTCCGCTGGGCCACGAAGGCCTATCCGATCAACGTCGATAACCGCTTTACCGACACCGACCCTATCCGGCTGGCCCATGTGCACCGCGGTCATGAGTTCGTCGGCCACGTGAACGCCTGGCGCAACCGAATGCTGCGCCAGGACGGCGAGATGCTGCGTTAGGGCGTAAAGCGATGCTCAGGTCTCAACGGGCGGGAGGCGATCTTTAATGACCTTCCGATCGCGAATGCAGTCCTGCTCGTGAGAGGCCTCTCGCCACGGTTCCTGAATGCCGGCGTTGACCCAGTCAGACACGGACGGGTGCGCCAGTAGCCGACCCACATAGGCCATGGCCTGCTCACCAAGCGTGAGCTGATAGTTGTTGAGCCGCACCGCCACCGGAGCAAAAAAGGCATCGACGGCGGTAAAGCGGTCGCCGGCCAGCCACGGCCCGCCAAAGCGATCCAGCCCCGCACACCAGAGCGCCTCGAGACGTTCAAGATCACGTTTGAGCGCCTCGCTCGGCGTGGTCAGTGCAATCACCAGTCGACAGTTCATCGAGCACTCATCGCGCAGCGCGGGAAAGCCCGAGTGCATCTCGGCGGCCGCGCAGCGGGCAAAGGCGCGCGCCACGGGATCAACGGGCCACACGGCGGGGGTTGCCTCGGCCAGATACTCACAGATGGCCAGTGAATCCCACACTGTCAGCGGTCCATCGACCAGGCACGGCACCTTGCCGGTCGGTGAGAAGGCGTCAAAAGCGGGCTGGCGCGCGCCGAACTCAAACGGCGTCAGCACTTCATCAAAGGGGATGTCGAGTGCGTGCATCAATACCCACGGACGCATCGACCATGACGAGTAGTTCTTGTTGGCAATGTGAAGACGATAGCGCATGACACCCCTTGAGCGTTGGTGATCAGATCACCCCCAGCATACCCAGAAATACCCGCAGCGCCAGCAGACAGACAATCAGCATGACTGCCCCATAGGCCAGGTTCTGGGTGAACGTGTTGGACAGCGCGCCCAAAAGCGTTCTTTGATTGCACAGTACCCAGATCGACCCCACGATCGCTGGCAGGAGCAGACCGTTGATGGCCTGCGCCGTCAAAATCAGCTCAATGGGCGTGCTGCCATAAAGCGCCACGATCACGACCGGTGCCAGCGCTGCCAGCAGCATGACCCCGCGATTGCGCGAGCTGCGGGCACTCTCGTTGCGGCCGGTGGCTTCTCCCAGTAGCGGCGGCTGCACAGCGATATTGAAAAGCCCCGAGGAGAAGCCGGCCGCCCACAATCCCAGTGAGAACAGGACCCCGGCGTATTGACCCAGGACGGGGGTGAGCTGGCCGGCCATGTCAGCGGCCCCTGACACGCCGGTACCCAGTGGGTGCAGGGCGGCAGCCGAGCACAGCAGGATGGCGACCATCACCACACCGGTAATGATCACATTGGTGGTGTGGTCAAAGCGTGACAGGGCCAGACGCTTGTCCATCGGTGTGGTGGTGTCGCCTGCGTACTTGCGCTTGATGAAGGCCGATAGCCCCAGCACGGTATTGGGCGGCAGGGTCGTGGCGATCAGCGCAAGAATCAGCCAGTAGTTGCCTTCGGGGATCTGAAAGGAGAACCCGGTGGCCGCGACCTCGCCCAGGTTTGGGCCGGCCAGCGCTAGGGTCAGGACAAACGACAGCACGATCAGACCGATGATCATGCGGTTGATGTTCTCCAGCAGCCGGTACACCCCGACCCAGCACATCAAAAGCGCCGCCAGCGCCAGCAGGCCGACCCAGGCCAGAATCGGAATCGATGGCAGTAAATAGTTGAGCGCCAGGGCGGCGCCGGTGAAGTTGCCGGCCTGAAAGGCCACGGCGCCCAAAAGTAGTGCAACGTAGAGCGTGATGGCCCATTTTCGGCCCATACGCTGGCGAATGCCCTCCATCGCCGACATCCGCGTGGCCAGGGTGAAGCGAATCACGGGGCGCTGAAAACAAAAGGCGACCACGGAGGCGGCGATCACGGCCCACAGCAGCGTAAAGCCATATTCGGCGCCCGCCACCGAGAGCGTGGTGATCGAGCCGGGGCCCAGAATGCAGGCGGCCACCATGGCGCCCGGACCCAGCGCGCGAAGCCGCTCGGCAATTCCCAGTGATGCCGGCGCATGAGGCGCCGCGCTTTCGTGAGTGGTCATTGTTTTCATGTCGAGCCTCGTGACAGATGGGCATGCCTCTTTTCCATGCAAGAGGCGTGCCTGATACGTGAGGTATCGTCATGACGTTTGATAACAAGACTTTTCAGGCCCGAGTTGGAAGTGGTGTCAGGCTCGAGTGGGAGGTGGTGTCGGAATAGAAGAGACGTCGTGGCGACAGACTCGGTTACGGCCTTCATGCTTGGCTCTATAAAGCGCCTCATCGGCGTTTTGGAGCACGGATTCGAAATGACTGGCATCCGCTCGGCTTGCCGCTACCCCAAGGCTGATGGTGATTTTCAGCGTCTGCGGCTCCAGCGGAAAGGGCGTGCTCTCTACCCGGTGGCGCAGGCGCTCGGCCATGATGGCGGCTTCCTCGAGCGTGGTATCGGGCAGCAGGATCAAAAACTCCTCGCCGCCCCAGCGCACCGCCATGTCCTGCTTGCGGGTAATGGCGACCAGATGCTGTGCGAACTGCTTGAGCACAGCGTCGCCGGCGTCATGCCCCCATCGATCGTTGACCGACTTGAAATGGTCAAGATCGATGATGATCACACTTGATGCTTCCTCGGTGTGACGATGCACTGCCCGTTTTTTCAAGACACCCTGCACGGCGCGCCGATTGGCCAGTCCCGTCAGCTGATCGGTTTCCGAAAGGCGCTTCAGGGTAATGCTGGAGCGCTCGCTGGTCATGGCGATAAAACCGAAATAGATCAAAATGCAAAGTACCTGATCGGCCATGATGGCAGCCTGGCCGCTGACCATCATCTCCATGGTCATGACCCCTGTCACCAGCATGACAAAAGGCACAAACAGGGCAATGAAATAGATGAAAAAGGCCATCGCCACCACGTACTGCGACAGTATCCGCTTGCGGGGCGGCCTGAGAATTTCGACCATGGCGAGTGCCGTCATGACCGCGGTGACAAAAAAGGTCATGGCAAGCTGAAGAATCTGCGAGGCGTCCAGCCACAGCAGCACCATGAGCAAAATGCCCGGCGTTATGGTGATCAGCACCAGTATACGAATATCGATGCTGCGCTGATAAAAGATTCTCAGCCCGCTCCAGGACAGGCTCAAACTCGAGAAAAATAGCGTGGTGGTGATCAGCGAGAGTGGAAAGGGCGCGATCGGGTAGCTCGGGCTTAGCGACATGCTAAGGGATCCTGCCGCTGACGCGGTCAACGCCGTCAACCAGTGTCTCAGGCAGCGCTCGTCAGGCTGGCTGAATACCGTGGTCAGAAAGACCACCAGAAAGGCACACCGGCTGATGCCGCTGGTCAGGTACAGGATCTCGGGGCTGATGAAGGACATGACCCTGGGCGACCTCGTGCGGGTTCTGGGGCATTAAAAAGTGAACTAGAAGCGATACCCCAGGGCGAGCCCCGTGATGAGTGTGTCCATGTCGACTTCGGCGCTGAACCCCTCTCCTTCAAAATGATAGGTCGGCACCCTAAGATACTGGACTGCTGCGTTGGCGAACCAGTGGTCGCCAAGGTCGTAGTCCAGGCCTGCGCCCAGCAGCACGCTGTTGATGGATTCAACTTCAAAATCGGGAATGTTGTCGGCCGGATCAACCCGAAGCGGATGTGAACGGACCATCCCTGCGCCGATATAGGGGTTGATAACGGCGCCCGGTCGAAAATGGTACTGCGCCATGAGTGCCAGCGCGGCAGTTTTGATGGTGCCGATATCAAAGTCGCCTACCGCGGAGTCCGCAAGTCGATACGGGGTGGAGGAAACGCCGCCGGTCAATTGAATCGCCCAGTGGTCGGTCAGGAAATAGCTGATATCCAGCGTCGGCGACGTGGCGTCCGGCGTTTTGACATCGCCTCCGATGGTGGGAATGGTTGAGCGTATGCCAATAGGCATAATGCGCGCTACGCCGGCTCTGACAAGCCAGTCCCCCTGGGTGAGCCCCTTGGGTGCGGCGGCCGCCAGAGCCGCCGGCATGGACAGTGCCAGAGCGAGAGCGACGACCCGCCCTGCCAGCTGACAGAACCTTCTGTGGTATGAGGTCATGGTGATCCGGCCGCTCCGCTTTATTGTAACTTTGTGTTATGAAGATAGCGGCCCATCGCTTCCAAACTTGAGTTAATAACAAGCAAACCGGGCAGGTGTCGGTGCGGATCGGACAAAAAAAGCCCTGCTTTTGGCAGGGCGAAGGAGAGAGATGGTGAATGGAGGGGTCAGTGGGCGATGCTGCCAGAGGCACCAATGCCGGTCTGGGAGCGTACAAACTGAGCGTCGAACAGATCGCGTTCACGTCCGGCGGCGGCGGAGTTGTCGGTAACCGAGAACAGCCAGATGCCGATAAAGGCCACGGCCATCGAAAACAGCGCCGGGTAGTCATAGGGATAGACCGGGGTGGCATGGCCCAGTACCTGTACCCAGATGGTCGGACCGAGAATCATCAGCACGATGGCCGTGGCCAGTCCCAGACCGCCACCGATGACTGCGCCACGAGTGGTCAGTCGGCGCCAGTACATGGAGAGCAGCAGCACCGGGAAGTTACAGCTTGCTGCGATCGAGAAGGCCAGACCCACCATGAAGGCTACATTCTGACTTTCAAAGGCAATGCCCAGCACGATGGCAACCACCCCCAGCACCAGTACGGAGATCTTGGAGATGCGTACTTCCTTTTTCTCATCGGCGTTGTCTTTCATGATGACGCCGGCATACAGGTCATGCGAGATCGCCGAGGCACCCGCCAGCGCAAGGCCTGCCACCACGGCGAGGATGGTGGCAAAGGCCACCGCCGAGATGAAACCCAGGAAAATACTGCCGCCCACGGCATTGGCCAGATGTATGGCCACCATGTTGTTGCCACCAATGATCGCCCCGGCACTGTCCTTGAAGGCCGGGTTGGTGCTCACCAGTATGATGGCGCCAAAGCCGATGATGAACGTGAGAATGTAGAAATAGCCGATAAAGCCGGTGGCCACGAACACGCTTTTGCGCGCCTCTTTGGCATTGCCGACAGTAAAAAAGCGCATCAGGATATGGGGCAGCCCTGCGGTGCCAAACATTAGCGCCAGTCCCAGCGAGATCGCCGAGACGGGATCCTTGACCAGTCCGCCCGGGCTCATGATGGCCAGTCCATTGGCGTGTACGGCCACGGCCTCGTTGAAAAGCCCTTCCAGACTGAAGTCCACGTGCATGAGCACCATCAGCGCCATGAAGCTCGCCCCGAAAAGCAGGATGGCAGCCTTGATCATCTGCACCCAGGTGGTGGCCAGCATGCCGCCAAAAAGTACGTAACAGACCATCAGCGCGCCGACCACCACCACGGCAATGTGATAGTTGAGACCAAACAGCAGCTGAATCAGCTTGCCGGCGCCCACCATCTGGGCGATCAGATAAAGCGCGACCACGGCCAGCGAGCCAAAGGCGGAGAGAATGCGCACCGGGCGCTTGCTCAGTCGAAACGAGGCCACGTCGGCAAAGGTGTAGCGCCCCAGATTGCGCAGACGCTCGGCGATCAGAAACATGATCATCGGCCAGCCGACCAGAAAGCCCATCGAGTAGATCAGGCCGTCATAGCCCGAAGTGAACACCAGCGCCGAGATCCCCAGAAAGGAGGCCGCTGACATGAAGTCGCCCGAAATCGCCAGACCGTTTTGAAAACCGGTGATGTTGCCGCCGGCGGCGTAGTAATCTGACGCCGACTGGCTCTTTTTTGAGGCCCACCAGGTGATGTAGAGCGTGATGCCGACAAAGATCAGAAACATGATGATGGCTGGCACGTTAAGCGCCTGTTTGGTCACCGGACCTGTCAGGGCATCGGCCATGGCGGTGGCACCGGTCAGCAGACTGCCCGCGGCCACCAGTGTCAGCTTTAACAACAGGCTGTTCATTGGCCGATCTCCTTGAGCACGCGGGCATTGAGACGGTCGAATTCGCCATTGGCGCGCCGCACGTAAAGGCCGGTCAGCACGATGGCGACCAGAATCAGCCCCAGGCCAATCAGGATGCCCCAGGTGGTGGTCATGCCCTGGGCCAGCGGCGTGCCCAGCACGCCGGGGGCGAAGGCAATCAACAGGATGAAGGCCATGTAAAGGCTCAGCATGATGATGGAAAGTGTGATGGCAAAGCGGGAGCGCTTTTGCACCAGTTCCTGGAAGCTGGCATTGCGCTGAATATCGCGCCACTGGGTATCGTTGTGCGTCGGTCCACTCATGGCTCATCCTTGTTATTCCGGCAGATCACCGTTTTTATGTGCATGGCCACTAATACTTGCCCGGAAAGCGGGTAAAAGAGCAGAGCACTTTAGTCGTGATTCGACCAAAGAGACGGTCGGCGCGGCAGCGCTGCTGATCGCAATCGCATCAAATAGCCCCATGGGCAGGTACTCAAAAGCATCATGTCGCCATGACGACATGCACAGGGCATGACAGGGAGCCGCAAGCGAATGGATATCGAACAGCTGGAAATTCGCCAGCACATGGCGCAGTACGCGCCCTTTGAATATCTCGGAGACGAATGGCTGGATCAGGTGGCCACCCAGGTCGAGATCAGCTATTTCCAGGCCGGTACCGACATTCTGGCGCTGGATCAGGAGATCAACGAGCTGTGCTATGTGCGCAGCGGCGCCGTTGAAGTCTCAAAGCGCAGCGGCCAGCTGTTCGACCGTCTGGTGGAAGGCGACATCTTTGGCTACTCGGACATCATGCGTAATCGCCGCGTGCGCTTTCCGGTGCGCGCCATCGAAGACACGCTGATTTACTTCGTGCCCGCCGAGCTTTTTGAGTCACTGCGCGCCGACAACGATGACTTCGCGGACTTTGTCGAAACCGGCGGCGACCGCCTCAAGGCGACGGTCGATCAGCAGCGCAACGACAACCAGATGAGTAGCACCCGGGTGCGGCGTCTGATCCGTCGCAAGCCGACCATGGTGGATATTCACACTCCGGTCGGCGAAGTGGCGCGGCGCATGCGCGAGGACAACGTGACCTGTGTGCTGGTGCTCAGTGAAGAGCAGGAGGGGATCAACGGACCGCGCTACTTCACGACCCAGGAGGGCCAGGTGCGCCGTCTGGCCGGACTTTTGACCGACCGTGATTGCTGTGTGCGGGCCCTGGCGGAAAATCTCAGCGGGGATACGCCGGTGGGCGAGGTGATGTCGACCAGCCTGATGACGGCCCAGTCGGATGCCTCGATCTACGAGGCGATGATGACGATGCTCAATCACAACATTCAGCATCTGCCCATCCTGTATCGGCGTCGCCCGATCGGCGTCCTGCAGCTCAGCGATGTCATGCGCTACGAGACCCGCAGCAGCCTTTATCTGGTCAGTTCGATCTTTACCCAGTCCGGCCTTGCCGGACTGGTGCGCCTGAGCGGTGACCTGCCGCTGGCCTTTGCGCGTCTGGTGGATGAAGGCGCTGATGCCCAGATGATCGGTCGCACCATGGCGACCATCTGTCGAAGCTTCATTCGCAAGCTGCTGGAACTGGGGGAGGCCGAGCTGGGGCCGCCGCCGGTGCCCTATTGTTTCATGGTGCTGGGGTCGTGCGCGCGCGATGAGCAGACGATTTTTGCCGACCAGGACCACGCCATGATCCTGGATAAAAGCTTTGTGCCCGAGCAGCATGATGAGTATTTCAAATCACTGGCCGGCTTTGTCAGTGAAGGGTTGGCCGCCTGCAGCTATCCCTTGTGCAAGGGCGACATCATGTCCACCAACCAGCGCTGGCGTCAGCCGCTGTCGGTCTGGAAGGGCTACTTTCGTGACTGGATCGAAAACCCCGACCCGGAAGCTTTGCTGCACAGTTCCATCTTTTTCGATCTGGGTTTTGTGCACGGGGAGCTCGACATGCTTGAAGAGCTACAGGGGCTGGTCTGTGAACTGGCGCCCAAAAATGCCCTCTTTCTGGCCGCCATGGCGCGCAACGCGCTCAGCCGTACACCGCCACTTGGGCTCTTTCGTACCTTCATTCTGGAAAAGGATGGTCAGCATAACGACGCCATCGACCTCAAACGCCGCGGGACGGCGCCGCTGGTGGATCTGGTGCGTGTTCATGCCCTGGCCTGCGGGTCCGGCTCGCAAAACACCATTGACCGGCTCAAGGACATTTCCGAGACGCGTCTGCTGCCCGAAGGGGTCAACGACCGGCTGCGTTACGCCTTCGAGTTCATCTCGATGGTGCGCATCCGTCATCAGGCGGTGGCGATTGAAAGCAATGAGTCGCCGGACAACCGTTTAAGGCCCAGTAATGTCGAAAGTCATGAGCGTCACAATCTCAAGGATGCCTTTGAAGTGCTCAGCCATGCTCAGAAATTTCTGAAGTTCCGCTACCCGGTGCCCGCCGGCTCGAGTCGGGGAAGGGGGCGCTGATGCGCGACTGGCCGCAGCGACTGCAAAAGCACTATCGGCGCTGGCAATGGCATCGCCGTGGGCGGCTGGTGTCTGAATGGCCGGCCTATCTGGCGGATCGAAAGGATAAAGCGCGCGATGACCGGCTGGCCCGCTATTTCGGGGCCGGGACGCTGGACCCGCACACGCCCATAAGCGAAGTGCCATTGGTGGCGCTGGATATCGAGACGACCGGGCTTGATCCATCGCGTGACAGCATCGTCAGTATCGGCGTGCAGCCCTTTACGCTGAATCGCATTCCGGTGGCCAAAAGCCGCTACTGGGTGGTGTCCCCGCGCCGGGCGCTCAGCAGTCGTTCGGTGATCTATCATCGTCTGACACACAGCGACCTGGCCAATGCGCCGCGCTTTGACCAAGTCATCGGTGAGGTGCTCGAACAGCTTGCCGGTCGGCTGGTGGTGGTGCACTACACCCGCATCGAGCGCGAGTTTCTCAACGCAGCATCCCGCCACTATCTAAAGGAGCCGCTGCTGTTTCCGCTGATCGATACCATGGCGATTGAAGCCTATCAGCACCGTCGGCTGTCATGGTTTCAGCGCCTGATCGGTCGACGCCCGGTATCGCTGCGTCTGCATCCCAGTCGTGAACGCTATAATCTGCCGCCTTATCAGGCCCACCATGCGTTGATCGATGCGCTGGCCACGGCCGAGCTGTTGCAGGCGCAGATTGCCCGCCACTATGATCCGGACACACCGGTGGGTGCGCTCTGGGAGTAGCGCATCAGCCCGGACAGCATGTTCTATCCACGAAGCATGAAACATGTTCTACCCATGAAAAAGGCGGCCCGCAGGCCGCCTTTTATATGCCCATGATGGGCGCTGAGACGTGACATCACCCTAGTAGCGTGGCTCCGAGCGCAGCCCCTGGATGATGGCGTAACACGCGGCCAGCAACACGATAGTGAAGGGCAGGCCGGTGGCAATGACCGCCGCCTGCAGCGCGGTCAGACCACCACCAAGCAGCAGGGCAATGGCAATGGCGCCTTCAATCAGTGCCCAGAACATGCGCTGCGGTTTGGGGGCATCGACCTTGCCGCCGGCCGTGATGGAGTCAATGACCAGCGAACCGGAGTCCGAGGAAGTGATGAAGAACACCATGACCAGAATGATGCCGATAAAGGAGGTAATCGACGTCAGCGGCAGCTGTCCCAGCATTGTGAAAAGCTGAAGCTCGAGTGCTGCGTCCTTGACACCTTCAAATCCGTTGGTCAGCTGGCTGATGGCGGTATCACCAAAGGCGGTCATCCAGAGTACGGAAACCACGGTCGGGACCAGCAGTACGGCGATCAGGAACTCACGTACGGTACGGCCGCGGCTGACGCGGGCGATGAACATGCCCACGAACGGGGACCAGGAGATCCACCAGGCCCAGTAAAAGGCCGTCCAGCCATGTACGAAGTTGGTATCTTCACGACCGAAGGGCATCGACAGTGCCGGCAGGTTCTTGAGATATGAGCCCATGTTCTCGATAAAGCCGGTAGCAATGAGCATGGTCGGCCCGACAATAATCACGAACATCAGCAGTAAAAAGGCCAGCACCATGTTGATCTGTGACAGGCGCTGTACGCCCTTGTCGACCCCCAGCATGACCGATGCCAGCGCCACCAGACTGATCCCGATGATCAAAATGACCATGGTCACGTCGGTGTTGGGCGTGCCGAACAGGTAGTTCAGACCGGCAGACGCCTGAGAGGCTCCCAGCCCCAGCGAAGTGGCAAGCCCGAACAGCGTCGCAAACACCGCCAGGATGTCGATGATGTGGCCCGGCCAGCCCCAGATCCGCTCTCCCAGAATCGGGTAGAAGATCGAGCGCATGGTCAGCGGCAGACCCTTGTTATAGGAAAAAAGCGCCAGCGAAAGCGCAACGATGGCGTAGATCCCCCAGGGGTGCAGACCCCAGTGAAAAATCGTTGCCGCCATCGCCAGGGACTGCGACTGGGCCGAATCGCCCGCGGCGCCACCCAGTGGGGCCCATGAATCACCGGTGATGGATGTTCCGTAATGAGTGATCGGCTCTGCGACCCCGTAGAACATCAGTCCGATGCCCATGCCGGCAGCGAACAGCATGGCGAACCAGCCGGTATAGCTGAAATCCGGTTTGGCATGCATGCCGCCGATACGCACTCGACTCAATGGGGTAAAAATCAACACTATCGCAAGGATGACAAAAATATTGGCGGCCAGCAGAAAGAGCCAGCTTAGGTGGTCGGTCAGAAAACTTTTTGCGCCATTGAATATCGGCTCCATCTGCCCTGGCAGTGCAAGCGTGACAATCACGAACAGCAAAATGACCAGTGAGGAGATCGTAAAGACCTTGCCGTGCAGGTCGACATTGAAACCGAATCGGTTGGTTTGAATGTTGTCCTGGCCAATGACGTAGTCTGTGTCAATCAGGTTGGCTTTACCGCTTGGAGCGGGTATGCCCTCACTCCCCTGATTTTTTTCGTTGTCGTTATTTCCGGGTGTCTGACTCAATTTTATTCTCCATTACAGCTGCAAAGGCGCTGGCAGGTTGAGCAGTAGCCCACCACAATACAGCAAGAAAGATAGCTGAATGAACCAGTGGTTTGAATGCCCGAATGCGACATGCTGCCCATGCAGGCACGTCGACACCGGTCGAAAGGACACATATTCGCTCCCTTGAACACTGTAGCCCTTCAATCAAACACCAGCGCGTTACGTTTTATCACATTAAACGTCGCAACCCCAGGCGAGATAACCCTTCGGTGGTCGTATTCCGTATCATGATATCCCTGTATCGCCGAAGGGTTTCGGGCGTCATGCCGGTTTTTCTGAGGTCTTCTCCTGTCGCAGGCGACAAGGGGTGAATTATCAAAAACGGGGCGACCAAAAGGCCGCCCCGCGTCACTTCTCTGGATCACCCACTGCCTCAAGAGTGCAGTGAGCACCAGCCATTACGTCAGCTTCTTCGCCCGGGGTTCTGACATCAGCCCCTTGATGACGCCAAAGCAACCCACCAGCAGCACCACGGCAAACGGCAGGCCGGTACAGATGACCATCGCCTGCAGGGCGCCAAGCCCCCCACCCAACAGCAGCGCAATCGCGATCACACCGCTGATCAGTGCCCAGAACAGACGCTGAGAGGTCGGTGCATCGATCTTGCCACCGGCGGTGATGGTGTCGATCACCAGCGAACCGGAGTCGGCCGAGGTGATAAAGAACACCATGATCAGCAGCAGACCGATCAGCGAGGTGACCGTCGACCAGGGCAGATTGCCCAGCATGACAAAGAGCTTGAGCTCCAGGGCTGCATCGGCCACGCCCTGCATGCCGGAATCCACCTGGAAGATGGCCGCGCCGCCAAAGACGGTCATCCAAAGAATGCAGACGAGGGTAGGCACCAGCAGTACGGCAATCAGGAACTCACGCACGGTGCGGCCGCGGCTGACGCGTGCAATGAACATGCCCACGAACGGGGACCAGCTGATCCACCATGCCCAGTAGAACGCCGACCAGGACTGGCTGTAGTCGACATCCTCACGGCCGAACGGCATCGACAGCTCCGGCAGGTAAGTGATGTAGGCCCAGATGTTATTGAAAAATCCAATGACCAGGTCAAGCGTCGGGCCGGTGAACAAAATGAACAGCAGCAGCGCGAATGCCAGGCCCATGTTGAGCTCGGAGAGATGCTTGAGACCTGCATTGACGCCAGCTGCCACCGAACACAGCGTCACGGCCGTAATCGCCACGATCAAAATGACCCGCGTGGTATTGGTGTCGGGCACGTCAAACAGGAAGTGCAGACCGGCGGCTGCCTGCTGCGCCCCCAGACCCAGCGAAGTGGCAAGCCCGAACAGGGTCGAAAAGACCGCCAGGATATCCACGATGTGGCCCGGCCAGCCCCAGATGCGCTCTCCCAGAACCGGGTAGAAGATCGAGCGCATGGTCAGCGGCAGGCCCTTGTTAAAGGAAAACAGTGCCAGCGACAGGGCAACCATGGCGTAGATCGCCCATGGATGAAGCCCCCAGTGCAGCATGGTAGAGGCCATGCCGAGCTGGCGTGCCGCCGTTTCGTCTCCCATGGCACCGTCCAGCGGAGCGCTGTCGACACGCACGCCGTTTTCAATCGAGGTGCCCCCCATGGCCGCCGTATAGTGCGAAATCGGCTCGGACACGCCATAGAACATCAGCCCGATGCCCATGCCGGCGGCAAACAGCATGGCGAACCAGCTGATATAAGTATGGTCTGGCTTGGCTTCGGCACCGCCCAGTCGCACCTTGCCCAGCGGGCTGAAGATCAGGCCAACGGCGAGGATCACGAAAATCGCGGTCGACAGCATGAAAAACCAGGAAAGATTGGCGGTCAGCCAGTCCCGCATGCCGTTAAAGAGCGGCTCCATCTGCGACTGCATGGTGAGCGTGAGGACCACGAACACCAGTACCAGCAGCGACGAGATGCCAAATACCTTGCCGTGCAGATCCACGTTGAAGAGCATGCGGCCCTGAAAGTTGTCCTGTCCGATCACATAGTCGGTATCGATCAGGTTGGAGTCGCCAGTCGGCGCCGGGATGCCTTCTCCGGCGTCGCTGGCCTTCTCCTTCTTTTCATTTTCCGGTTCTTGCGCCAATGTCGTTCTCCATCTTTGTTCCCTGGTCACGTCGCAGGACGAAACGGGCTGAATGAGTGTCAGGTCGGGGGTGTCCCGGGCGTTTTTTGTGGCATCGGTCAGGAGGGTAGACGCTGCTCAAAAATACTCATAACTTTCAATGTTTTCTGTCAGTGAAATTTGGGAGAAATGTTCAGAAGTGTCACCGGGGCGTCAGGCCGGCACGGCGGAGGATGCGCTACTGGCAGAGGCGCGAAACGCTGCGGCCGACACAAAGGCCGTTTCGGTCAAACACCATGACGTCGAGCTGGATGCCGCTGTGACGCAGGACCTGCTCGGCACGAACATGGGCGCTTTCTGCCAGCAGATTTCCCAGCGCAATACCTGCCCTGTCGGCAAGCTCAAAGGCCTCAAGACCCGAGTTGGCGCCAATGATGCGATCAAACAGCGCCTCATCACCGCCCGCCTCGCGTGTCAGCCTTGCCAGTCGCTCAAGATCGATGGCGCCGCGTTTTGAGTGCACATCCAGCATGCCCTGACCGAGTTTGGCCATCTTGGCGATCCCGCCGGCAATGGTCACCTGTGGCACCGGATGCTGGCGCAGGTACTTGAGCATGCCGCCGACAAAATCCCCCATTTCGATCAACGCGCTCTCATCGAGTGCGTAATGCGCCTGAACCGCGGTTTCCGACGTTGAACCGGTGGAGCCGGCAATGTGTGGCAGCCCCCGGGCGCGCGCGACATCGATGCCGCGATGGATGGAGTGAATCCATGCCGAGCAGGAAAACGGGATCACTATGCCGGTGGTGCCCAGCACGGAAAGTCCGCCCACGATGCCCAGCCGTCCATTGAGCGTGCCGAGCGCGATGCGCTCGCCTTCATCAATGGCGATGGTCACTTCCAGATCCACCTGATGATGGCCGGGTGTCTCGTGCACCACGGCCTCAAGTGCCTGACGAATCATGTGCCGGGGCACCGGATTGATCGCAGGCTCACCGGGCGGAATGGGCAGGCCCGGTCGGGTAACCGTACCCACGCCCGGACCTGCCCTGAACACCAGGCCGGAACCCGCCTTCAGCGGTCGAACCGTGGCGCGCACCAGTACCCCGTGCGTGGCATCCGGATCATCTCCGGCATCCTTGATGACACCTGCCATGGCCCAGTCATCGCCGCGCTCATGAACGGCCAGCGCAAAGGCCGGCGTCTGTCCCTTCGGAAGCGTGATGGTGACCGGGTCGGGAAATTCCCCGCACAGCAGCGCTGCATAGGCCGCCCGGGCAGCGGCAGTCGCGCAGCATCCGGTGGTCCAGCCACGTTTAAGAGGAGCGCGTTCCTGGGTCATGGCGCGTCGGCGTTTTGATGGGACGACGGCGATTCTAGCATGCACGCCTGAAAGACCCCATCCAATCATTGAAGGCGTGCCGCCTGCCTGCGCCGTTGCGCGCTGGCGGGTATGGAAACGGCGTCATGGCAGGAAGGGCAAAAAAGATAGAGAACACTGTTTGCCATCAGCATTAAGGGTCCATTAATATGGTTTTAATGTTTCCTTAATTTTCGCAGTGTTCTATCCCCTAGGCAGGCCACTGCCATGAGTGAACGGCCATGAATCACGTTACTGCTTCACCACACTGGGAACGCCTCTCTTCCTGGCATGCGGCTCGCCACGTCTATCCGAAGCGGCGCGAGTGGAAAATGCGCTACAAGATGTTCGTGCGCGCGACCCTTCATCAGGGCGTCCATCGCGCCCTGCTGATGGGCATATCACTGAATCCGCTGCTTGAGCGGGCGGTAAGCAACCGTGCCAATCTGCTCAACAAGCCGTTTCGTCCCTATATCTCGATTCGTTATGGCCATATTGAGCGTCTGCGCCATTTGCTGCTCCATTATCAGCTGCAACGACATCTGCTGAACGATGACATCAGTGCCCGCATCACGCAGCGGCCCGGACTCTGGCTGGGAGAGTGTGTGGTCGGTGGGGAAAAGGCCAGTATCCATCTGGGCTATCGCGGCGCGCATGACAAGGAAGGCGAGATGATGCTGATGATCATCCGCCCGCCCAGAAAACGTCTCTACAGCGCAGCGCTGTCCTTCATGCGTGACGATCAGGGTCGCCCGGTGCTGTGTCTGGGCACCATACAGGGCTCACGTCAGCAGTCGGACTGGAACCGTCAGTTCACCCGGGATCATTTTGGCTTGCGGCCGCAGTCGCTGATGGTTGAGCTTACGCAGATGCTGGCGCGTGCGCTGGGCATGCCAGACATTTACTGCGTGGACAATGCTCACCACGTTTACCGCGCAAAACCCAATGGCCGACGTCAGCGCGGATTTGATCTGGACGCCTTGATTCTCGAGCACGGCGGCGAGGCGAACACGTCGGGCTGGGTCGTGTTGCCCGCCGACCAGCGCCGCAAGGCACTCGAGACCATCGCGTCCAAAAAGCGCAGCATGTACCGCAAGCGCTATGTTTGGCTGGACGCGCTGGAAGCCCGGGTTGAGCAGGCCATGGTCGGGCAGGCCCCGGCCGGTACGGTTGAGCCGGTCGCGAGCGACAGGCTGCCGACAGACCGCACACCGGCATCAATGCGAGCTGATGTGCGGGCCGATGTGTTGGAAAGGACAGACGCGTCAGTCGTGCTGTGAGCGGGCCTCGCCCACCTTGACCGGAATACGATAGAGGCTTTTGGTGGCGGTCACGAAGAGATAGTGCTGGCCGTCGTGTTCGGCAAAGGCCAGGTTGGCGGTACGCTCGGGCAGGTCGACCCGACCCAGACGCTCACCTTTTGGGTTGAACACCTGCAGGCCGCTGTCGCTGCTTGTCCAGACATTGCCTTGTTCATCGACCTTGAGGCCATCGGGCACGCCGGGTGAGATCTCGGTAAACACGCGCTCATTGGAGAGGGCGCCGTCATCACTCACATCGTAGGCGACGATATGGTGATTGAGGCTGTCATCCTCGCGGTCGTGGCCCTGTTCGGAATCGGCGATATAAAGCGTTGTCTCGCCCGGTGCAAAGGCCAGCCCGTTGGGTGTTTTGACCGCCGGTGTGGACAGTCGGGTCAGCTCTTCGCTTTCCGGATCGAAGCGGTAAACGTATTCGCCACCGGTCATGGGAGTGCCCCCATAGCCCTCTTCGGGCTGATCGATGCCAAAGGTGGGGTCGGTAAACCATATGCGCCCGTCGGCATCCACAACCAGATCATTGGGACTGTTGAGCTTTTGTTCGCCGTCCAGATCGACCAGTACCTCCCACTTTCCATCCTTGTTCAAGCGCTCCACGGCGCGCTTGCCGTGTGAAGCGGCCAGTATCCGGCCCTGATGGTCAAGCGCATGGCCGTTGTGAAACTGCGCCGGTCTGAGCCATTCGCGGGCCTTTTCACCCTCGCGCCAGATCATGACGCGATTGTTTTTGATGTCACTCCAGATCACGCTACCATCCGGCAGGGCCAGCGGACCTTCACTCCATATGCTGCCATCGTAGAGCCGTTCGATATCGGCATTTTGATCGACCAGGTCGGTAAAGCCGGGCGTTTCCGCAACGACTTCGGGAGCATCGCCTTCAGAGGCCAGCGCGCTGCCGGCACCCATGCCGGCCATCAGCAGGCCGGTGCACAGCGAGCGCGAGAAATGGTGAAGAAAGCGGGACATAAGCGTTGTTCCTTGTCGTGATGGGATGCGACCAGCCTGACGACTTGAACAGCTTTCGCCAATATGACCTTTTGCGATTGACATTCACGTGCAGGGATTGCCCGAGCGGAATTTGCGAGCTAGTCTGACTCCGATTCGTTTTTCGAGTCAGATCCTCAGGGCGGGGTGAAAGTCCCCACCGGCGGTGATGTCAAAACCGGTTATTGATCCGGCAGTGAACAAGCCCGCGAGCGCGTGACGCGCAGGAATCGGTGAGACCCCGATGCCGACGGTGATAGTCCGGATGGGAGAGGATCGACGCCTGATTGCCCGTGTCGGGCGAGGCGTCGCTGTACGTGTCGTACAAGCACTCCTGTCTTGCCCTGTTCCTTGTCCCTCGCCCTTGAACGGCGATCCTGGAGCAGCCTTTATGTCCCGCAATATCGAAAATGATGGTTCCCTTTCCGAATCCGCACGCTCGCGAGTTCGTCTGGCCCTCGACAGTCTGGCCCGCGGCCACGGCGTGGTCGTCACCGATGATCCCGACCGTGAAAACGAAGGCGACCTGATCTTTGCCGCCACCACGCTTGAGGATCATCAGATGGCGCAGATGATTCGTTTTGGCAGCGGCATTGTCTGTCTGTGTCTGACCGGCGAGCACGCTGACCGGCTGGAACTGCCGCCGATGGTGGTCAACAACGAAAGTCCCTATTCGACCGGCTTTACCGTCACCATCGAAGCCAGAGAAGGCGTTACGACCGGAGTAAGTGCTTATGACCGTACTGTCACCGTGCGCGCCGCGGTTGCAGATAATGCCCGTGCCGATGATCTTGTCCGACCCGGCCATATCTTCCCCCTGCGCGCCCGCGATGGCGGGGTACTGACGCGTCGTGGCCATACCGAGGCCACCATCGATCTGGTGCGTCTGTCAGGCCACACGTCTGCCGGTGTGCTCTGTGAGCTGATGAACGATGACGGCTCCATGATGCGTGGTGAGGCGCTGGAAGCGTTTGCCCGCGAGCGTGACTACCCCATGGTCTCGATTGCCGAGCTGGCGGTCTGGCGTGAGCAGCATGATTCGGTGCCCTCCTTTGATGTGGCCGCGTTTGCCTCGATGTAGGCCGCTCAAGCCAGACATTATCCCGCGATAACCTTCGCCTCTGACCGACAGCACGCTGGGCGTGCTGTCGGCCGCATGCAGGGAATTCGGTCCATGAATACGCTTTATTTGTCTGCCTTTTTCATGCGTCAGGCGCTGGCCGCTTCACGTCTGGCCCTGCCGCACTGTCTGCCCAACCCGCCCGTGGGCTGCGTGCTGGTGGATCACGACACCATCGTGGCCCGGGGGTATACACAGCCGCCGGGCCATTTTCATGCTGAAGCGCACGCCCTGTCGCAGCTTGCAACGGCCCATGGCCTTGAGGCCTTTGTCACCCTGGAACCCTGTTCCTTTCACGGCCGCACACCTTCCTGCGCGCAGGCGCTGATTGACAATGGCATTCGACGTGTCAATGTCGCCATGATTGATCCGCATCCGCTCAACCAGGGACGCGGCATCGACATGATGCGTCGTGCCGGCATTGACGTCCGGGTTGGTGTCGAGCAGGCGATGGTCGCTCGCTTTATCAGCCAGCATCTGGACATCGATCCGCGCTATCAATCGCTGAAATGCTGCCAGGAGTTCTCATGACATCCGTGCTGCTTCACCACTTTGATGCCTCGCCGTTTTCTGAAAAGATACGCCTGCTGCTGGGCTATCGTGATCTGGCGTGGGGGTCCGTGTGTATTCCCCGCATGATGCCCAAGCCCCACTTCACGGCGCTGACCGGCGGCTATCGCAAGACACCGGCACTGCAGATTGGGCGCGATATCTACTGCGATACAGCCCTGATCGTACGCGTCATTGAAAAACTTTCAGGGGCGCCCTCGCTGGTGCCGTCTTATCAGGCGGCCAGTGTCAGAGCGCTTGAGGAGATGGGCGATCGCCTTTTTCTGGCCGCCATTCCGATTATCTTTCGCCCGGAAGGGCGCGCGGCGCTTGTGGATCAGATCGGCGAGGAAGGGCTGGCCCGCTTTCAGGCGGATCGCGCCGGGCTTTTCAGCGGCGGCAACCTTTCCAGACCCGATGATCAGTTCTCCCGCGCGGTATGGGCGCCGACGCTTGAGGCACTAGAAGCGCAACTGGCCCATCAGCCGTTTGTGCTGGGCGAGCACCCGACGCTGGCCGACTTCTCGCTTTACCATCCGATCTGGTATGTCAGAAACAATCCCGGCGTGCGCGACGTCGTGGAAGATTACCCCGCCCTGATGGCCTGGTTTAAACGCCTTCAGGCCTTTGGCCATGGCAGACGCCATGAGATGAGCGAGGCACAGGCGCATGACGTCGCGGCGTCATGCGATCACTGGCAGCCACTGGAGGGCGAATTTGATCAGAGTCTCGGCCTCGCCGAAGGCGCGGCGGTGACTCTTCAGGCCGTGGATTACGGTGTTGATCAGGTTCAGGGCCGACTGGTTCATGTCAGCCAGGAGGTGCTTACCCTGGAGCGTGATGCCACGTTTGAAGGTCGCACCCTCGGTTCGGTCCGCCTTCATTTTCCCCGCGATGGCTTTGCCCTGAGCCCCGCCTGATTTTTTGATTCAAGGAGCGTTTCATGACATCCCCTACCGCCTATCAGCAGCTCGAAGCCCGTTTTGCGCGGCTGCACCGCTATGGCCATCTGGGCGCCATGGCGGGCTGGGATCAGCTGACCATGATGCCGCCGGGGGGCAACGATGCCCGCGCCGAGGCCATGGCCGAGCTGAGCCTGCTGATGCATGAGACGCTGACCGCACCGCAGACGCGCGAGCTGCTGGAGGGCATTGACGCCTCATCGCTTGAGGCAGAACAGCAGGCCAACCTGCGCGAGATGCAGCGTGAGGTGCAAGACGCCACCGTCATGCCGCCGGAACTGGTCGAGGCGCAGTCACTGGCCGGTGCCCGCTGCGAACAGGCCTGGCGCACCTGTCGGCCCAACAACGACTGGCAGGGCTTTTTGCCCACGTTCCGGGAAGTGGTGCGGCTGTCGCGCGAAGAAGCACGCATTCGCGCCGAGGCCGCAGGCTGCAGCCGCTATGAGGCACTGTTGCAGAAGTTTGAGCCGGGACTGACGCTTGAAGCCCTCGACAGCATCTTCAACGACCTGCGCCAGTGGCTGCCGGGGCTTTTGAGCGAGGCCGTTGCACGTCAAAGTGAACGTGCCCCCATCATGCCGGGCGGGCCCTTCGGTGAGGCCGAGCAGCGCCTTTTGGGCGAGCGCGTCATGCGCTGGCTCGGGTTTGATTTCGATCATGGTCGGCTCGATGTTAGCCTTCATCCCTTCTGTGGCGGTGTGCCGGACGACGTGCGCCTGACCACTCGCTACCGCGAAGACGAGTGTCTTACTGCTCTGATGGGCATCATCCACGAGACCGGCCACGCCCGCTATGAGCAGAATCTGCCCAAGGCGTGGCGCAGTCAGCCGGCCGGACGTGCCCGCTCGATGGCCGTTCATGAATCCCAGAGTCTCAGTTTCGAGATGCAGCTGGGGCGCAGTGCGGCGTTCGTGCGACAGCTCAGGCCCTGGCTGGTCGAGGCGCTGGGCGACCAGCCGGCCTTTGAGGCAGACAACCTGGTGCGTCTGTCACAGCAGGTCGAACCGGGCCTGATTCGGGTCGATGCTGATGAGGTCAGCTATCCGGCCCACATCCTGCTGCGCTATGACATCGAGCGCGCCCTGATCGAAGGCGAAATCGAGGTGGAAGACATTCCCGCCCGCTGGGACGACGCCATGCAGCGCCTGCTGGGGCTGGATACCCGCGGCAACTACCGCGACGGCTGCCTGCAGGACATTCACTGGACCGACGGCTCGTTTGGCTACTTTCCGACCTATAGCCTGGGCGCCATGCTGGCCGCGCAGCTGATGGCGGCGGCGCGGCGCGTCGAGCCACAGCTCGATGCGCGCATTGCCGAGGGCGACCCGAGCCTGCTGCTTGAGTGGCTCAAAACCAATATCTGGCAGCGGGGCAGCCTGCTTGAAACCTCGGAGCTGATTCGGCGTGCCACCGGCGAGGCCCTCAACCCCGAGTATTATCAGCGCCATCTGCGTGAGCGTTATATCGAGGGTTGATCCCTGCGTGTGACCCCGGTATTAAAACGCCACATTTTCCGGCAGGACGACTACCTGTGGCACGAAGGGTTACAACAAGACCGCCATAAAGGCGGTCTGCTGGTGTGACATTCGTGCCGCCGGCCACCACACCTGGGCGCTCAAATTATTGAACGTCGAGGTCCTGGGTGATGGGTGTACAGGTAGTGTTCCACGGCTGTCTTGATGACTTCCTGCCGCCTTCCGGGCGAGGGCAGCCTGCCACGCAACACACCTCAAGGCGTACGTCTCTCAAGGATCTGGTGGAATCGTTCGGTGTCCCGCATACCGAAGTTGCCGCGCTGACCCTCAATAATGCCCCGGCTGCGTTCGAAACACTGATCGAGCCCTCAGGCAGCGATCACTATTTGGTCAGGGCCTGGCCGGCCAGTGGATCATGTGGGCTGCCGAGCGGTCATGCCCTGCAGCCGCCACGTCCACGGCCGGCGCGGTTTGTGCTCGATGTTCATCTCGGTCGGCTGGCGCGCTATCTGCGCCTGCTGGGATTTGACGTGTGCTGGCGCAACGATGTCGAGGATGAGGAGCTGGCTGGCACGTCGGCCGCTCAAAAGCGCATTCTGCTGACCCGTGATCGGCGCCTGTTGTATCGCCGCCAGATCGTGCACGGCTATTTTGTGCGGGCCACGGATCCCTCGCAGCAGGTTGAAGAGGTCTGCCGACGCTTTGAGCTGCATGACGAGATCGCGGCCTTCAAACGCTGTGCGCGCTGTAATGGTCTTCTGATGAAGGTGGACAAGTCCTCGGTGGCTCACCGGCTGGAAGCACGCACCCTGCATTATTATGATGACTTTTATAAATGCGCCAGATGTCACCATGTCTATTGGCAGGGCAGTCATTTTGCGCGCATGTCTGCCTGGGTTGAGAGGCTGAAACAGCCTGATACCGAAAGTTGGCCATCGCTGAAGCACGCCTTGCAGGTGTCTCAAATCGGCTCTTTTTAACCACGGTATAATTGTATTACCCTAGTGTTCTTAAGGCCTGCTTCAACGAAGGAATCCTCATGAGCGCAAGTCCCGAACAGCCGGCGTCACTGCTGGGTACCGATATCGTGCCCGGCAGTGTCAGTGTGCCCCGTGGCGGCAGTGCCTTTCGACGCTTTCTGGCCTTTCTGGGGCCGGGGGCAATGGTGTCGGTAGGCTATATCGATCCGGGGAACTGGGCGACCTCGCTGGAGGGCGGGTCACGCTTTGGCTATACGCTGTTGTGCGTCATCCTGCTGTCCAATCTGATGGCGGTGCTGCTGCAGTCGCTGTGCGCGCGACTGGGGATTGCCAGCGGGCGCGATCTGGCCCAGAGCTGTCGCGAGCACTACTCGAAGCCGGTCAGCGTGTGTCTCTGGGTCATGTGCGAGCTGGCCATTATCGCCACGGATCTGGCCGAGGTCATCGGCACCGCCGTGGCACTCAAGCTGTTGTTCGGTATTCCGCTGGGACTGGGCGCTGCCATTACCATCGTGGATACGGTGGTGCTTTTGATGCTGATGCGTCGTGGATTTCGCTGGCTGGAAGCCTTCGTCATGTCGCTGATGGCGCTGATATTTACCTGCTTTGTGGTAGAGCTTGCGCTTGCGCAGCCCTCGCTGGCCGGTATTGTCGACGGCTTTTTGACGCCGGATGCCAGCATCGTGACCAACCCGCAGATGCTCTATATTGCCATCGGCATCATAGGTGCCACGGTCATGCCGCATAACCTGTATCTACACTCGGCGCTGGTCAAGACGCGGGATTTTGAACAGAGCGTACGCGGAAAGCGTGAAGCGCTGCGATTTGCCACGCTCGACAGCACGCTGTCGCTGTCACTGGCGCTTTTTGTCAATGCCGGCATTTTGATTCTGGCCGCGGCGGTTTTCCACAGCGCCGGCCGAACGGTGGTAGAAATCGAGGATGCCTACGCACTGCTGAGCCCACTGCTGGGCGCCGGCATTGCCGCAACGCTTTTTGGCGTGGCGCTGCTGGCCTCGGGGCTCAATTCGACCGTGACGGCAACGCTTGCCGGACAGATCGTGATGGAAGGGTTTTTGCGCGTGCGCATGAAGCCCTGGATCCGGCGATTGGTGACCCGGGGGCTTGCGATTTTGCCGGTGCTGTATGTCACCCAGGTATACGGTGATCAGAGCGTGGGGCGGCTATTGATCCTGAGTCAGGTGGTGCTGTCGCTACAACTGCCCTTTGCGATCATTCCGCTGATTCGTTTCGTGTCCCGCCGTGACTGGATGGGAGAACTGACGATCGGCTGGAAAATCAAAACGCTGACCTGGGCCATTACGATACTGATTCTGGTGCTTAATGCCCGACTGGTCATGGAAGTTTTTCACGGCCTCTAGCGCCTTGAAACGCGCCAGCCGTGGCGCGAACGGCGTGCTGATACGCCGCTCGGGGAGTCAGGCATCGACATCGCGAAAGCGGGCGTTGACCAGGCAATAGCCGCCATAGGCCATCAGGCCCAGAGCGACCAGTGACAAAAGCCAGGGGCCAAAGGGCTGCTCGGCGACGGCGCTCAGCGCACCGCCCAGCCCGCGGGCATCGTCGGGGTCGGTGTTGATGGCCGAAAGGCACAGAAAAAGGGCCACGATCATGAACACGATGCCGCGTGCCGTCAGTCCCACCCGAGACACATTGGCTGCCACCAGGCGCTGGGTGCGGGTCATCTCGTTCAAGTGCCAGTTCTTTTCATAGCTGTGATGCCAGCCGCGCCAGATCTGGCGAAGTCCTACCCCGAGAAAGCCGAGCCCGACCAGAAAGATCGCCACGATGCCGCCCGGATGGGCCATGACGGTGCGGGTCTGACTGCTGGTGGAGCTTGAGCCGCCGCCGCTATCAAGCAGTAATTCGACGCAGTTGATGGCGACACCGGCGTAGATCAGCCCACTGAGCACATAGCCCAGTCGGGTTAGGATGCCTTTCCAGTCGCGTCCCTTGTTTTCGGCATCAAAAAACGCCTGTACCAGACGCCAGGCGGTATAGCCGAAAAGCCCGACGGCCAGAAGGGCAATGAGCACGCTGCCAAAGGGCTGGGTGGCCAGTTTGTTGATGGCTTCCGTGGAGCCCCCGTTACTACCGCCCATGCCCAGCACGGCCATCATCGAGAGCCAGCCAATGGTGATATAAATCATGCCCTTGGCTGTGTAACCACATCGAGCTGCGATGGTCACAAGGCGCTGGGTGTTGCCGCTGGGATGGTCCAAGCCAACTCCGAATCGTCAGTAATAATTTTTGAGAGGGGTTCAATTCTGGGAAACAACGCCCGCTTTTGCCAACTTTATTGACCCGCACAGCACTTCTTGTACTTTTTGCCGCTGCCACACGGGCAGGGATCATTGCGACCGGCGCGGGCCATGGCGGGCGGGTCGATGGCGCCATCGACATAGCGCCAGCGCCCGGCGCTGCGGCGAAAGCGTGAGCGTTCGTGCAGCACGTTCTCATGACCGTCTTCCAGATACCACGCCTTGAATTCGACCATGCCCTGAGCGCCGTGCGCGCTTGCCTGGATGATTTCCAGACGCTGCCAGTCCACGGTGCGCACGTTGAGCATGGCGGCGTCCTGTGGCGGTCGTCCCGGGGCGTCGTCGGCCCAGGTACTGAACAGATACTCTCCCAGCCCACCGAGTGCAAAGGCGCTGTAGCGCGAGCGCATGAGGGCCTCGGGCGTGGCGGCAATCTGTCCGTCACGATGAAGCGGACCGCAGCAGTGTTCGTATTGATGCCCGCTGCAGCAGGGGCAGATGAAATCAGAGGACATGAGGCAACCCTGTGGTAATGCGCTGATCACTATCGTTTGAAAAGGCGTGATGCCGTTAAAAAAAGACCGGCCGACAGTGTAGAGACTGTCGGCCGGATGTCGAGACGCGGGTCACACCGGAGGATCAGGCCTGCCAGCGAGTGCTCAGCCAGTTCAGGGCACGGGACGTGGTGGCGCGTACGCCGCGTTCCAGAGCGCTTTCATCCAGACGCGAGGTTGTGATGATGCTCTTGTCCTTGAGGGCGTCGCGGTCGGTCAGTTCGGGGGCGGCCTTTTTCTGATGCTGCTCGTCGGACAGGACCTTTTCCTGTGCCTGTTGGATCGGCTCACCCGAATACAGTACCCACTGATTGCTTTCCCGGACCGCGTAGGAGTGAATATCACGCGGCGCAGTCACGGTCATGTCAGGCAGGTTATCCGTGGTGTCACTCTTGAGCAGGCTGGCAAACCAGGCAAGACGCGAGGTTTCAACGGCCGGCTGCCATGGCGCATTCTCCTGCGGGCTTTGCTGGGGGGCCAGCAGCCAGCTGTCGGCACCCATCTGCTGCCACAGGTCCAGGCGAGGCGACTGCTGCGCCAGTGTCGGTGTCTCTACCTGCGCCAGGTGAGTGGCCTGAATGGCTTCCTGCGGTGCCAGCGCCATGGTGGTCGCGGCGCGCGGTGCCGGACGGTTCTGGGCCACCTGAACCGGTGCGCTCGGCGTGGGTGCCTGCGGCGCTGCTGCCGGAGCCGGCGCTGCTGCCACAACGCTGCCGGTGCGGATCTCGTCATTCAACGCGATGGGCGCACGCTCGGACGCCGTATTGATCGGCTCGGCAGCGGGGGCCTGAGCCACCGTGTTAACCGGGGCAGGGGCCATCGTATCACCGGTACGAATCTGATCATCAAGGCCGATGGGGGCGCGTTCGGACGCCGTATTGATCGGCTCGGCAGCAGGCGCCTGAGCGACCGTGCGTACCGGAGCAGGGGCAACAGTGTCGCCAGTAAGAATCTCGTTGCTCACGCCAATGGGTGCGCGCTCGGGTACGGTATTGACCGGCTCGACGGCGGGCGCCTGAGCGACTGTGCGTACCGGAGCGACGGTGTTGCCGGTATGCAGCTCGTTATGCACGCCAATGGGCGCACGCTCTGGGGCGGCATCGACGGGTTCAACGGCAGGCGCCTGAGCGACCGTGCGAACCGGTGCCTGGGCGACGGTGTTACCGGTACGCAGCTCATTGTGCATGCCGATGGGCGCGCGTTCGGGCGCGGAATTAACCGGTTCGGCAGGCATTGAGGCGACAGTACGTGCCTGTTGCTGCTCGGTTGCGGTAGTCGTTGGCTCGACGGACGGCTCAGCGACGCGGGCGGCAGCGACTTCGGGCTGCTGCACACTGGCCGGCTGGCTGACAGCCTGTTCACGGGTTTCGCGTTCGATGGCGCGATCCATGGCCAGAGCGCTTTCCGTTGCACTGGCATCCGCACTGCGGCCGGCCGGGTTAGGGCCAAAGCTGGCATGTGTCAGCTGCGGATCAGTATTGGTGTGAACGACCACGGCGTGAACGTTGTCACGCAGAAGCCACATGTCACCGGTCTTGTCGAGCTTCGGGCCGCGCTTGAGGAATTCGGCCAGGACCTGCTCGCGACGATCGTCCGAGGGCTGACAGGCCATCTTGGTCGAGGCGATCTCGCCGACTTCCAGCCGGGCATCGTCAGGACGGGCGTTGGCGCTCAAATGGTTGCAACCGACCCAGGCATCCAGACGGTTGCCCGTCAGATTGACCTTGGCGCCGCTGATGTTGGTCAGCGCCGTGGCGTAATAGCCTGAAGATGAAGACCCGGAACTGGCGCATCCTGCCATCAGGGTGGCCAGTGCCAGCGTGGTAAGCGTTGGCCTGAATGCGTGTCGCATTGAAACTCCTGTTGCGTTGATCATGCTACCTGTCCCGGGTAGACGGTCGGTCCCGATGAAAACATCGGCACATAATGGTTATGGGGCGCAAGCATACCCTGGTGTGAGGAGGAAGATGTGATCAAAGTGATGATTGTTACATGCTGTGGCATCACACTGTTATCCTTCGTCTCTTTTTGGGTTGACATGGCCCGCCCCATGGGTCGTCACATCAGGACAGGACATGACGAATCATACTATCGGCCCGGACGCCAAAAAGTTGCGTTCCCGGGTCATCATGCCCCGCAGTCGTTGCGCGCGCTGGCTGCTGGTGGCGTTTTTGCTGCTGCTGGCGGTGGGCTGCTGGCCGATCATCACGCTGTTTAACCGCCCCGTCGTTGCGGCCGGTCTGCCGCTGATGGCGCTGTGGAGCTATGTCATTGTCTTTTCAAGCGTTGCACTCATGGCGCTGGGCAATCGATTGTCCAGAGGCGACAGCGAGGCGGCGCAGGCCGGGCATTATCCGTCATCAGAGGAGCCCCGCAAACCATGACAGGCATGATGCCGCTGGGGCTCACTCTTTTATATATAGCACTGGCCCTGTGGCTTGGCATTCGTGCCCGCCGCGGCCATGCAATGACCGCGCTCGAGCAGTGGGGCGTGGCCGGGCGCAGCATGAACGCCATGATGCTTTATCTGCTGATCGGAGCCGGCAGTGTCAGTGCCTATACCTTCATGGGGGCGCCGGGCTGGGCGTTTTCGCGGGGCGTGGCGGTCTTTTATGTGGTGATCTATCTCTCCTATCTGGCGGTAGTGGCCTGGTATTTCGGCCCCAAGGTGTGGACGCTGGGCGCGCGTTTTGGTCATGTGACCCAGGCCAGTGCCATTCGTGATCGTTTTGAAAGTACAGCGCTGGGGGCGCTGGCCTCCCTGGTCATGGCCATCGGCACACTGGCCTACGCGGTGCTTCAGACCATGGGGGCCGCCTATATTCTGGGGGTCATGAGCAATGGTCTGATTCCGATATGGGCCGGCGTGCTGGTGGTGCTCGGGGTGATGGGCAGTTATCTCTATATCAGCGGTCAGCGAGCGATCGGCATGACCAATGCCTTTCAGGGTGGGCTCATGCTGTTTGTGGCCTGGCTGGTGGGCATCTGGGCGGTACACGATTTCACGGGCGGCTGGACGACCGGAGCACTCTTTGAACGGCTGGCCGCCGAGCGGCCCGAGTTCATGACCCTGCCGGGCGCCAGTGGCAACATGGGGTTTGCCTTCTGGACAACCTCGATCATTGTCTCGATGCTGTCCTTTCTGCCGCCGGTCTGGACGCAGTGGATGAGTGCCCGCTCGCGCGAGACCATCCGTCGCAGCGCGACCTGGCTGCCCACCTACTATGTGGTCATTTTGCCCATGGTTGTGGTGGGCTTTATTGGCATTTTCACTCTGCCGACCCTGTCCCGGGCCGATACGGTGGCACTGGAGATGGCGATGCAGACCATGCCGGCCTGGCTGACAGGCCTTCTGGGCGCAGGCACCCTGGCCGCGGCGATGTCATCGTGTGAGCCCTTTATCCATTCAGTGGCACTGTCGATCACGCGCGATGTCCTGCAGCCGGCGCTGCGTCTTGAGGACGCCTTCACCGCCCGTCTGGCGCGCTGGATGCTCTTTCCCGTGCTGATGCTGGTGGCGGTACTGGCGATCAGCGAACCCGGTAACCTGGTGATGATCCTGCTGGTCGGGCTGGGGTTTGCCGCCCAGGTGCTGCCGGCGTTTATCGGCATGTTCTTCTGGTTTGGCGCGACCCGCAGTGGCGTCATGGCGGGTCTTCTGGCCGGGTTTGCGGTCACGTTTGCCCTGACCGTGATCTGGCCCAACCCGCTCGGTGTGCATGCCGGCTTCTGGGGGCTTTTGCTCAATCTGCCGCTGTTTGTCGCGGTGTCCCGGCGTACTCGTTCGGCTTCCGAGCAGACGCTGCAACGCTTTTATGAGGTGGCGCGCCAATTTTGATGACACATGCTCAACCCCGAAAGGGATGGCGATGGTGGTTTTTGCTGCTGTGGCTGCCGACGCTGGCCGGCTGTTCGGGAGTAGACGCCATCAATGCCCTGACGCCTGCCGGGCAGACGCAGCAACTTGAATCGATCGCTTACGGTGAGGCGGCGCGCCAGCACCTGGACATCTACCGGCCTAAGGACGCCGATGGCCAGGCACCGGTGGTGGTGTTTTTCTACGGCGGCACCTGGCGTGAAGGCGCGCGTGAAGACTATCGCTTTGTGGGGCGGGCACTGGCCTCCCGCGGGATTGTTGCGGTCGTGGCGGACTACCGCCTCTATCCCGAGGTGCGCTATCCCGGCTTTGTCGAGGATACGGCACAGGCACTGGCCTGGAGCTATCGCCACATTACCCGTTACGGGGGAGATCCCAAAAGGCTCTTTATCATGGGCCACAGCGCCGGGGCCTATAACGCGGCCATGGTCGCGCTGGATCCGCGCTGGCTGGCCGCGCAGTCGCTGTCTCCCTCGATCCTCTCGGGCTGGATCGGGCTGGCAGGACCCTATGACTTTTTGCCGATCACCAACGAGGACGCTCGTCCCGTTTTTGACTGGCCCAACACCGCACAGGAGACCCAGCCCATCGCGCATGTCAGCGATCAGTCACCGCCGGCACTGCTGATGGCCTCGCATCGCGATACCACGGTCAACCCGATTCGCAACACGGCCGGCATGGCGCGGGCCCTGCGGGCTCATGGGGTGGCGGTGACCGAAGACTATGCCGACCATACCAGCCACGTGACGCTGATCGCGGCACTGGCCTGGCCGCTGCGCTGGCTGGGACCGGTGCTCGATGACATCGACACGTTCGTGCATGACACCCCACCTCGCTCGGACGATGGGGCGGTCAGACCTCAGTGATGGGCATGGCCGGTATCACCGGTCAGTGCCGTTTCGGCCAGATCCACTTCCCGCACCAGTTTTCGCAGCACGTCATCGTTGATGTGGTGTCTGCCGCGTAGCCGGTAGTACTCGCGGCGCTCGGCGCGCAGGGCTTCCACGCGGGTTTCACGCTCCAGTGAACGAATGGCCTCGAGCCTGGGCGTCGGCAGGGTGGTGTCTCCCAGTTCAAGGCGCTGTCGATACCAGGTCATCAGCTGTGAGCTGATGTCGTTGAACGCAATGATGAACGCTTCGCTGTGGTCTTCGCGAGTGATGGCTTCTGCCCGCTGATGGTGAAAGTCCTCGATGCGCCGAATGGCCGCCTCGGCCGCCGCGATCCGGGCGCGCCGCTCCTCTTCGAACTCGTGGGTATCCCGGGGCAGATCCAGATTTTTCAGTACCAGCGGCAGGCCAATACTGCCGGTAATCAGGGTGAACATGATCACGCCGGTGGCCAGAAAGATCAAAAGCTCCCGTGCGGGGAAGGGCGTGCCGTCATTCATCAGCTGGGGAAGCGACAGCGCTGCGGCAAGCGTGATGGTGCCTCGGATGCCGGCAAGGGTGGCTGCCAGCATCACCCGCATCGAGATGGCCGCCCGATGTTCTTTGGAAAACATTCGCTGAAGCCAGGTGGCGCTCAGTATCCAGACGAAGCGCGACAGCAACAAGGCGATCGAGATAACCGCCACGTAGCCCAGCAGCCGCAGGAACTCGTAATCGCCCACGTCATGCAGCGAATGATCCAGCGCCCCGCCCACGATGTCCGGCAGCTGAAAGCCCAGCAGCAGAAAGACCAGGGCATTGAGGGTGAATTCCAGCATCTCCCAGACACTTTTGGTCTGCATGCGCATGTTGATCTGATGCTCACGCTTTAGATCGGTGCGGTTGATGACCATGCCGGCGGCCACCGCTGCCAGAATGCCGGACATGCCAAAATGCTCGGCCAGCAGATAGGCGGCAAAGGGCAATAACAGCAGCAGCAAAAGAATCTGAATGGTCGAGCCTTCGCCCAGATGGCGCTCGATCAGGCGCGTACGGATCACGTTGAACACGTACGCGATGGCAGCGCCGACCAAAAGTCCGCCAACGGAAATCACGAAAAAGCCCAGCGTGGCATCCATCACCGAGAAGGTGCCGGTCAACGCCGCGGCGACCGCAAACTTGAAGGCCACCAGACCCGAGGCGTCATTCATCAACGACTCGCCTTCCAGAATGCGCATCAACCGAGGCGGTACCGGCAATCGCCCCGAGATGGCGGACACGGCCACGGCATCAGTGGGGGAGAGAATGGCGGCGAGTGCAAAGCAGACCGGCATGGGCAGGGCCGGCAACAGCCAGTGGATGAAAGTGCCCACCCCCAGCACGGTAAACAGCACCAGGCCCAGCGCGAGTGCCAGTATCGGCCCGCGCAGCACCATGAATTCGCGCTGGGGAAAGCGTCTGGCATCGGCAAACAGCAGTGGCGCGATGAACACCAGCAAAAAGAGCTCGGGTTCGAGCTCCACGTTCAGATTGATGCCCGGCAGGGCGAGCAGAACGCCAAAGGCAATCTGCACTAAAGGCGTGGGCAATGCGGGCAGGAAACGGGCAGCCACACCGGTGGCAGAGGCCACCAGCAGCAGTATCAGTACGAGAAAGACGGCATCCATGGGGTCAGCTTATCGGTTGGCCTGAGAGGACGTCATGAGTGACGAGGCAGGCCAGCATAGCGCATTTCATGAAACGACAATGAGGGCCGGCAGCACGACACATCAGACCCCCGGCGCCTTGATGGAAGAATGTGCTTCCTCACGTCCGGCCTCGGCCCGTGAATGGCCTGTGGTCTGTGTTCAGGCGGTCAACAAAAGGGAATTCAAAGCTGTGTTACAGTAAGTTTTCCTTCGACAGGTCGGTATCAATACCTGTTACTCGATTTGACAGGGAGATACCGCTGTCGTGTTCTGAAATCGGATAAACAACTATTAAAGGTATCCGTATGCAGATTCGTAACGTCATGACCGGAGTGTTCGCCCTTTCCATGATGGGGGCGGCAAATTCTGCGCTCGCCGACACCTGGCGCTTTGGCCTTGAGGAAACCGAAGGTAGCGTTCAGTACGCCTATGCAGAAGCCTTCAAGGATCTGATCGAGGAAAAAAGCGACGGAGACATTACGGTCCAGATCCTTCCCTACGGCGTCTGGGGCTCCAGCTATTCTGCCCTTTATGACGCACTGCAAGGCGGCGCCATTCCCATCTCCTTTGGCTCGGGTTTTCTGGGCGGCACCGTCCCGGAAAGTCAGTTGATGAGTCTCAACTACGTCATGCCCAACGATCAGCTGGAAACCGCCGAGATTCTCAATTCCGATGCATTCATGCAAAGCGATGCGTGGCAGCAATCGTTTCGCAGTCGCGGACTGGTGCCGCTGGCCGCCGTGCCCGAAGGGTTTCAGGTATGGACCGCCAACAAGCCGATCCACACGCCCGAGGACATGAAGGGGCTACAGATTCGCGTCATGGATAACAGCCTGCTGCGCGCGACCTATCAGGCCTACGGCGCGGCACCCATCACCATTGCCTACGGCGAGCTTTACAGTGCACTTCAGCAGGGCCAGGCCGAAGGCAATATTCAGCCGGTCTTTGCCCACGAAAACATGGGTTTTTATGAAGTGCAGGACGACATGATCTTTGCCGAGCAGGCACAGTTCATCGGCAACCTGATCGCCAATGAAAAGTGGTACGAAGCGCTGTCTGATGATCAACAAAAGATGCTGCAGTCCACGCTTAAAGAGATGGTGCAAAAGGGCCATGACATCCAGACGCAGTTCAACGCCGAGCGTCTTGAGACGATCAAGGACAAAAGCGACATCAACATCATTTATCTGGATGAAAAAGAGCGCAGTCGCTTTCGTGAACTCGCCCGCCCGGTGCGGAAGGTATATGTCGACATGGTCGGTGAGCGCGGCAAGCAGGCCCTGGATATCCTGCTCAAAGAGGTCGAGGAGAGTAAATCCGGCTCCAGTGACAGTGACGACGGTCAGGCCACCTGATTCACCTGATCTTTTGATGGCATAAAAAAACGCCCGCAGGCACTGCCTGCGGGCGTTTTTTGTTCGCTGCGCTCAGCAGCTGCCTTGCATGCCTTTTATGCCACTCAAGGCATACCGTGTGTAACCGACGCTCAGTCGCTGCCCAGCGAGGGCAGCAGCAGCGAAATCTGCGGAAAGACAATCAGAATCAGCGTGGCCAGCAACAAAACGAGGATAAAGGGCGGCGTGCCTCGAATGACCTCCAGATAGGGGCGGCGAAAGACGGCAATGGCTGTAAAGATATCGCAGCCAAAGGGTGGTGTGGCCGAGCCGATGGCCGCCTGAAGCGTCACGATGACACCAACATGCACCGGGTCCAGCCCGGTCGACTGCACCAGCGGCTTGAAGATGGGCACCAGAATCAGGATGACCACGATCGGGTCGACAAACATGCAGCCGATGAAAAAGGCGACGGCAATCAGAAGCAGCGCCAGAAACTGACTGTCGCCGATGCTCTCGATGATCGGTTTGAGAATCTGCTCGGGGACACCGGCTGTTGCCAGCGCCTGTGAAAAGGCTGCGCCGATCGCCACCAGGATAAAGACCACGGCGGTAATCATGCCGGTCGAGAGTGCCAGACTGCCAAGATCGCGAATTTTGACCTGACGGTAGATCACCACTTCCAGCAACAGGGCATAGGCGACAGCCACCGCCGAGGCTTCAACGGCGCTGAAAAAGCCGCCGTAGATACCGCCCACTACCAGAACCGGAAAGCCCAGCGGCAGGATGACACGACGAAGCGCGCGCCTGCGCTCGCGCCATGAGGCCTTCGGGTCCGGCGTGATGCCCTTCAGTCGAGAGTCGATCCAGCAGTAGAGCGAAAACATCACCATGATCAGAAATCCGGGCAGGATACCCGCCAAAAAGAGATCGCCAATCGAGGTCTGCATCGCCACGCCATAGATAATGAAACCGATGCTGGGTGGAATCAGAAGGGCGACATCGCTGGCGTTAATGATCAGGGCCAGCGTAAAGGAATCGGAATATCCCTTCTTGAGCAGACGAGGGCGCATTGGCCCCCCCATGGCCACCACGGTTGCCTGGGTCGAGCCTGAAACGGCGCCAAACAGGGCACAGGATGCGGCGGTGGTAATGGGCAGACCGCCACGCAGATGGCGGGTAAAGGCGTCCACCACATCCAGCAATCGGTTGGCGGTATGCCCCCTGGTCAAAATGTCGGCGGCAAAGATGAACATCGGTACGGCGGCCAGCACCCAGCTGCCGACACCATTGATCATCCAGCTGACCGCCTGGTCCGGGCCAAAAAAGGTCATTCCGGTAAACATCATATACAGCGTGCCGGCGGCCAGGGGGACCATCATGGGAAATCCCAACAACAGCAGCACGAGCATGAGCACACCCAGCCCTGTCAGCATGATCTCTTTCCTTTTGTTGTTATCGTTAATCCATTGTGATCTACGGTATGGGTGCGCTTACCGGTCGTCTGGCGTGCTGGCACCCTCGGCGTCACTGCCGGGCAGCGGCGCGTCGTTGTAGTCCTCCTGTTCCGTGAGAGAGCGCCAGATGCCGGGGCTTGTCAGGTTACGAATGACGGTCAGCACATACTGAATACCGGCAAGTGCAAACCCGATGGGCAAGGCGAGATAAACGATCCACAGCGGCATCTGCAGCGAGGCACTGGTACGACCGCGATCATGAAGGGTGATGACGTACTCGATGGATTTGTAGCTGAAGTAGAACATCAAAAGCGCTGTTCCCAGACAGATCAGCACCAGCAGGGCCTTGCGGCGCTGACCGCCGAGCTGCTCATAAAACGCTGACATGCTGATATGGCGGGCGTGACGGGCAGCGTAGCCCACACCGACAAAGGTAATCACCACAATCAGCATCTCGGTGATTTCATAAGTACCGGCGATGCCTTGGCCAAGGACAATGTTGCCCACGACGTGAGCACTCATCAAAAACGCCATGGCAAGAATGCTGCCGGCCACGATGGTGCGTTCAATGAGGCCCAGCCCGCGATCAAATAGCAGCAGTGCTCGCAAAAGCGCACTTGAGTGTTGATCACCGCTTCGTGAGGAAGAGATCTGGCTCATGAGTCTTTTCCTTGTTTTAGAGAGCATGTTTTTGTTGTGAAGATCGCATCACAGACCATACAGCCCTGCCCCTTTATAACAAGGGGCGGACGGGTATCACCAGTATCGTCCAGCCCGGCCCTGTCGGCTCGCTCAGCGTTTGGCGCGTGATGTCAACGCCATCTCGACCAGGTCCAGTTCGCGCACCAGTCGGCGCAGGGTGTCGTCATCGATCTGATGAATCGAGCGCAGCCGATAGTACTCGCGGCGTTCGGCGCGGATGGCCGTCAGGCGCATTTCGCGGGAAAAGCGCTGATCATATTCGTGACGCTCGGAGCTCGAGCGCTTGTCGTTGATGGTCATCAGGTTGCGGTAGTAGCTGATCATGCGCGCGCTGGTCTCGGTCAGCACCGAGCGTTCAAGCTCGGTGTCATGGCGCTCCTGCGCACCGGCATGCCAGCTTTCGATGGCCTCGATGGCCGCCAGCGAGGCGGCATGGCGCGCCGATCGGGCCTCTTCGTCGCGCCAGCTGTCGTCGGGCTTGTCCATGCGCCGCAACAATAGTGGCAGGGTGACGCTGCCCAGCAGCAGGGTAAAAAGGATGACGCCGGTGGCCAGAAAGATCACCAGTTCGCGACCGGGAAAGACCTCGCCGCTGGGTAACGCCAACGGCAGTGACAGCGCTGCGGCAAGCGTGATGGTGCCGCGAATGCCGGCCAGTGTACCGACCGCCATGATGCCGCTGGAAAGAGGCACGTGCGCACTGCGCCGCCGTCGTGAGGACAGCCTCGAGAGATAGACCGCGCCCATGATCCAGAAAAAGCGCAGCAGCATCAGCGCCAGCGAGATCACGACCACATAGAACACCAGTTCGGCCAGACTGAAACTGCGGGCGTTGTTGAGAGAGACCTCGATCGCGCCGCCGATGATGTCCGGCAGCTGAAGCCCCAGCAGCAAAAACACCATCGCATTGAGCAAAAAGGTCAGGATCTCCCAGAAATGGTTCATCTGCATACGCGTGCGGGTCTGGGCGTAACGCTTGAGCTCGGTGCGGTTGATGGTAATGCCAGCGGCCACGGCGGCCAGAATGCCGGAGCCTTCCAGATGCTCGGCGATCAGGTAGGCCGCAAAGGGGATCATCAGCATGACCAGCAAAATTTCGGTCGACGATTCGGTGCCGCGCCTGTCGATCAGCTTGCGACGGATGGTCGAAAAGAGAAAGGCCAGCGTGACACCGACCGATACGCCCACAAGGGTGATCAGGGCAAACTGCAGGCTGACCTGCCCAAACGAGAAGGCACCGGTCATGGCGGCAGCTACGGCAAACTTGAGCGAGACCAGAGCTGATGCGTCGTTCATCAGCGATTCGCCTTCAAGAATGTGCATCAGGCGGGGCGGCACGCCGAGCCTGCCGGAAATGGCAGAGACGGCCACGGCATCGGTAGGCGACAAAATGGCGGCCAGCGCAAAACACACGGCCAGCGGCAGGTTGGGCAATAGCCAGTGCATCAGAAATCCTGCGCCCACCACGGTAAACAGCACCAGTCCCACGGCCAGCGCAATGATGGGATGACGCAGCGAGGTCAGCTCACGCTGAGGGAACTGCCAGGCGTCTGCAAACAAGAGCGGCGGCACAAACAGCAGCATGAAGGTTTCGGGTTCCAGGTTGATATTCAGCGGCGTATTCAACCAGGCCAGCAGGGCGCCTATCGCGATCTGTAAAATGGGCAGGGGCAGGCGGGGCATGAAACGCGCCAGTATGCCGCTGCCGGCGGCGACCAGAATCAGCGATAAGGCCAATAACACAATATGCATCGATGACGTCCTGTCATGTGTTCCTGTTTTTCGATGGATGCCGGCGCAAATGGTTGCATTCACGCTGGCATGAGGCGACATCATGTGGCCCGATATTGTCCTGATCTGACTCGACAGGAGGGAGGTGGCGCTGTTGGCTGTAATGGGTCACGAACAAAAAGCCGGCATCTCGTTGGAGATGCCGGCAGATATCTTGATCCATGGATTTTTGATCCGTGCGCGCAGCACGGCATCTCATGGCATCAGGCGTGCTGCTTGCGGTGACGCCCTTCCTTGATCTCTTCAATCAACTTGTTGTTGAAGGCGTTAAGATCCTTCGGCGTGCGGCTGGTGACCAGCGCGCTGTCGCAGACGACTTCGCTGTCTTCCCAATGGGCGCCGGCATTTTTCAGATCCTGCGCGATGGTGGGCACGGAGGTCAGGCGACGACCATCGACCACTTCAGCGTTGATCAAAATCCACGGCGCATGGCAGATCGCGCCCACGGGCTTGCCGGCCTTGAAGAAGTCACGCACAAAGCTCAGCGCCTTTTCATCGGTACGCAGGGTATCCGGATTGAAATGCCCGCCCGGCAGCATCAGGGCGTCGTAATCATCGGCATTGACCTCGTCGAGCGTCTTGTCGACCGGATATTTTTGACCCCAGTCGGTTTCGGCCCATGCCGTGATGTTGCCGCTTTCGGGCGCGATCACATGTACTTCGATGCTCTGGGCTTCCAGCGCCTTTTTGGGCGAGGACAGTTCGGATTCTTCAAAGCCGTTGGTGGCCAGAATGGCCACCTTTGTGCCTTTCAATTCGCTCATGTCAGAACACTCCTTATTCTGGACAGGAAAAGTAGATATCGTGCTCGTCTTACGCGTGCTGATTGCGATGACGGCCTTCGTGAATTTCTTCAATCAGCTTGCTGCAGAACGCGTCCAGGTCCTTCGGCAGACGGCTGGTGACAAAGGCGCTGTCGCAGACGACTTCGCTGTCTTCCCATTTGGCGCCGGCATTTTCCAGATCCTTGCGCAGCGCTGGTACCGAGGTCATGCGACGCCCGTCAACCACGCCTGCGTTGATCAGCGTCCAGGCCGCATGACAGATGGCGCCGACCGGCTTGCCTTCCTTGAAGAAGTCACGGGCAAAGGTCAGTGCCTTCTCATTGGTACGCAGATTGTCGGGGTTGAGGACGCCGCCCGGCAGCACAAGTGCGTGATAGTCGTGCGAGCTGACCTCATCAAGGCTCTTGTCCACGGGGTAGTCTTCGCCCCATTGCGTTTCGGCCCAGGCACGAATCGTGCCGCGCTCGGGCGAGACGATATGCACCTCGATGCCTTCGGCGGCAAGGGTCGCCTTGGGTACGGCAAGTTCGGACTCTTCAAATCCGTCGGTGGCCATGATGGCGACGCGAACGCCCATTAGATCCTGACTCATGTGTCTCCCCCAATCCTTTGGTGGTGTCTGTCTGTGTCTTTCCATGACCTGCGGTCGTTGGGAAAGCATTTCAAGGGTCGTGCACTGCTTGATTGAACCTGTCTGGCAGATTCTGATGATTCACTTTCGACACAATGCGTCAGTGAATCATCATGTCGCCTTACGCCTCGTTTTTCGTCGGCGGCGCCATCCTGTCCGGCAAGACCTTCATGTCGCCTTTACGCCTCGTTCCTCGTCGGCGGCGCCATCCTGTCCAGCAAGACCTTCATGTCGCCTTTACGCCTCGTTCCTCGTCGGCGGCGCCATGAACTCCGGCCCGACCGGGTCGGTGATGCATTCCTTGAGGATGGCATCGATGTCGTGCATGGCCTGATCGTTGAGCGACCAGCCCATCACTTCATTGGCCGGGTCGAGCTGGTCCGGGCGGCGAGCGCCCCAGAGGGCCACCGAGACGCCGGGCTGGTCGAGCAGCCAGCGCAGGGCCAGATGCAGGACGCGCTTGTTGTAGTGCTCCTGGGCGTAGGCGTCGAGCTTTTCAACGGCACTGATGTACTGCTCAAAGCGCGGCGACTGAAACTTGGGATCACTATTGCGCAGGTCGTCGCCACCGAAGGTGGTTTTGCGGTTCATCTTGCCGGATAGCAGACCGCGGCACAGGGCGCCGTAGGTCAGGGTGCCCACGCCGTCTTCGCGTATGGCCGGCAAAATGTCGCCTTCGATGTCACGCTCAAACAGATTGTAGGGCGGCTGCATGGTGGAGAGCGGGCAGATCTCCTGGAAGGCACGCATCTGCTCGACCGAGAAGTTGGAAACGCCCACGGCCCGGATCTTGCCGCTGTCCTTCAGTTCACGCAGCACCGTGGCGGCTTCCTCGATATCCACGGTCGGGTCCGGCCAGTGCAGCTGATACAGATCGATATAGTCGGTCTGCAGCCGCTTGAGGCTGTCATTGATTTCCTGCTCGATGCGGGCCCGGCTGGCGTCACGATAGGGCCCGTCATCGTTCCAGTTCAGACCACACTTGGTGGCCAGTACGGCCTTGTCACGAATGCCGCCTTCCTTGAGGGCCTTGCCGACCAGACGTTCGGACTCGCCAAAGCCATAGACAGCGGCGGTATCGATGCAGGTGATACCGCGGTCAATGGCGCTCTGGACGGTCGCGATCGACTGCTTTTCATCAGTGCCGCCCCATTTCCAGCCACCGATGGCCCAGGTACCGAGCGCAATGCGCGAAGGCTTGAGATCACTGTTGGGGAGTTGAATCGTTTCCATCGAAAGGCTACCTCCTTGAAAGTCGGATTTCTGACAGCAGCCCGGATCATGATTAGGCCGCTATGAAAATCGTGACTCCAAGCGTAGACGCCGACTCGCCATCCTGCATGCAGCTGACGCTAATCAAGCCCCTGCCTTACGGGTGCACGGCCCCCGGTGCTCGGTTAAGCTGACGTCTCGTTGATGTTTTCCTGTCTCGCTGGAAGTTTGTTTGTCATGAATAGTGACCTGCCATGAATAGTGCTGTGCTGATCTCTTTTGCGGTGACGGCGCTGGCTAGTGCTGCACTCATTGCCCTGTGGTGGCATGGCCAGCACCAGCGCGTGCTGGTGGAAACGCTTGAGGAGGAACTTGAGCGTCTACGCGAGCAGGTCGGCGATACCGAACGCATGCTGGCCGAGCGTGAGGCGCTGCTGGAGCGGGAGCAGACCCATACTCAGGAGCTTCAGGCTCAGCTGTCACAGCGTGAACATCGGCTGGCGGAGGTCAACGATGCGCTATCGGATTACCGTGAGCGTACGACGCGGCTGGAAGTGGAAAAACAGCGCGACACGGCCCATTTCGAGGAGCGTCTGAGCCTTCTGGGCAGCGCGCGTCAGGAGCTGACCCATGAATTCGAACGCTTGGCCGGGCGCATCTTTGATGAGCGCCAGCAGCAGTTTTCCCGCCACAGCCAGGAGAGCGTCAGTGCACTGATGACGCCGGTGCGCGAACAGATCGAACAGTTTCGGGCTCGCCTTGAAACCCTGCACGGTGAGCAGCAGCAGGGTCGCACCCAGCTTTCCACCCAGCTGGAATCACTGGCCGGGCTGAATCGGCAGATGAGTGAGGACGCCAGCAACCTGACCCGGGCGCTCAAGGGCGACAGCAAATCTCAGGGCAACTGGGGTGAGCTGATTCTGGAGCGAGTGCTGGAGCGCTCCGGGCTGCGACAGGGCATCGAGTACGAACGCGAGGTGGTGCTGACCCACGATCAGGGCCGCTCACGACCGGATGCCGTGATCTATCTGCCTGAATCGCGTCATCTGATCATCGATGCGAAGGTGTCGCTCACCGCCTGGGGGGAGGTCGTGGCGGCCGACAGTGATGCGGTGCGCGAACAGGCCATGCGTCGCCATCTACGCTCGGTGCGAAGCCATATCGAGACGCTGTCCGACAAGGGGTATGCGCGTCTGCCGGGGTTGAATGCCCCGGACATGGTGTTTTTGTTCATGCCCATCGAGCCGGCCTTTGCCGCCGTGTTCGAGCACGATGATCGACTCTTTCATGAAGCCTTTGATCGCCATATCGTGCTGGTCACTCCCTCGACGCTGCTTGCCAGCCTGCGCACGGTGGCGGGGTTGTGGCGGCTGGAACGCCAGAACGACAACGCGCGCGAAATTGTGTCGCGCGCCGAGAAGCTGCTGGAAAAGTGTCATGGCTTCGTGACCAGCATGGAAGAGGTGGGCACCCAGCTTGAACGCGCTGCCGGGAGCCATCGTCAGGCGATGAACCGTCTGCGTGACGGGCAGGGCAGCCTGATCGCTCAGGCCGGCAGGCTCAACGCGCTGGGCGTGCGCAATCGCAAGCCTTGGCCGGAAAGCGTCAGCGAGAGTGCCCAGCGCGGGCGCGAGGTGCAGGAAGCGCAGCACGCCGGGCATCACACTCCGTTTGCCGCGTCAGATGAGGCGGTCGCTTCGAATGATACCGGAACGTTGCGCTTTGATGAGGATTGAGCCGGCCCTGCGTTATTGTGGGTTCAGCGTCTGTGCTGCCACAGCCGAATGATCGAGGCGGTGCGCGCACTTAGAAGTTCGGGCGTGCGCTTAAGCGCTTCGTCCAGCGCCATTGGACCATCGGCCAGTGCAAATGCGGCCGTCACCCCTTCCTCAAGCGCCTTCTCCCAGCCGCTGTCCAGCTTGCCGGCCAGCACCACGCAGGGCACGCCCTGACGCCGGGCAGCGCGGGAAACACCAATGGGCGTCTTGCCCGAAAGGCTCTGGCCATCCAGTCGACCCTCACCGGTAATCACCAGATCGGCGCGTTCCAGCGCCTGCTCGAAGCCGACCTGCTCCATGACCAGTTCGATCCCCGGGCGCAAGGTGGCGTTGAGAAAGGCAAGTGCTGCAAAGCCCATACCGCCGGCCGCGCCGGCGCCGGCACTGTCGCGGTGGTCACGGTCGATAGCGCCGGCCGTCACCTCGGCAAGCCTTGCCAGGGCGTGATCAAGCTGGTCGACCTGCGCTTCGGTAGCGCCCTTTTGCGGTCCGAAAATCGCACTGGCGCCCTGATCGCCGCATAGTGGATTGTTCACATCCACGGCGGCCTCCACCGTAAGCTTTGCCAGACGTGGATCGATGCCAGAAAGATCGATGCGGGCAAGCCTGGCCAGCGCTGCGCCCCCGGGCGCAAGAGGCTGGTCGTTGTCGTCCAGAAAGCGCACGCCGAGTGCGCTCATCATGCCGGCGCCGCCGTCGTTGGTGGCGCTGCCGCCCAGCGTCAGAATCAGGTGTTCGGCGCCTTCCTCCAGCGCTGCCGTGATCAGTTCGCCCACGCCCCGGGTCGTGGTGTGCAGGGCGTCGCGCTCCTCAAGGGTCAGGTGCTGCAGGCCGCTGGCCTCGGCCAGTTCGATAATCGCCGTGCGGCGATCATGGATCCAGCCCCACTGCGCCGTGCGTGGACGGTTCAGGGCGTCATGGACGTCAACACTGCGCGCTTCGGCACCGCTGGCGGTCAGCAGGGCTTCCAGCGTGCCTTCGCCCCCATCGCCCAGCGGGCACAGCGTCCAGTCGGCATCGGAAGCGGCCTGACGAATGCCTTCAGCGATGGCATTGGCGGCGTCCGTAGCGCCCAGGGCATCCTTGAAGCTGTCGGGGGCGATCAGGATATGCATGCAGACTCTCCGGCAGTGATGATTGAATCATGAGCATAGCCCGTCAGGCAGGGCAGCCACCACAGAAGTGGCGACATCACGCGCGGGGCCATCCTCCTGATGAGTATATAAAATACAAGGGGCCCGCATGGCACATGGTGTCTTGCGGACAACATTGCTGAACCGCTACAGGTCGACATTGCGGGCCTTGCATATTCGCTCTACTGTCTAACAAAGGGCTGAAATTCAGTGCCTTTCTCCCATATGACCCCGCTCGGGTGTCAGGGACCTTTCACCAGGGATGCACGCCATGTCATCCATTCAGTCGTTTGTGAAGCTGTCACTTTTGAGCCTGGCGCTGGCGGGCTGCACCTCGCTGTCCTCGACACAGCCGCTCAACGTTCGAGAACAAGCCGTACCGGAATCCTGCTACGCCACTTATGGGGGCACGCGGCTGACACAGGTTCGTGCCATCGCCAGTGCGCTTGAGGCGCAGGGGTACGAGGTGCGTGCCAGCGATGTCGAGCTGGGGCTGGTCAGTGCCGAGCGCATTCGTCGTCAGCCAGGGCTTGGCGCCACGCGCCTATGGCGTGGGAGCAGCTTTGGATGGTTTGGCGGGCGTCGCGGCGGGTTCATGCTGGGCAGCGGGTTCAATGACCCCTATGACGTCTTTCGCTCTGATCCTTCCAGCGTCGAGCGCGTGTCAGTCAGTGCCGATGGTCAGCGCTATCTGGCCGTGCGCAGCGTGACAGTCGTGTCACCGGACGGGTTTGTGATCGATGCCCGGCCGGCCTCTCCGGAACCCTTTTGCCAGCAGACGCACGCAGCCATCGATCAGGCGCTGGCGAGCTCGGGAGATACCCCATGATCTTCAAATACGACCGTGGCGCTCAGCGAGCGATGCGCGGATTGATCATGCTGGCACTGCTAAGCCTGCTCAGCGCCTGTGCCACGACTACCTCGCTACCACCACCCGAGCGTGCTGAACACTTCATGGCTCCGCCCGAACAGGTGATGCAGTCCACCATGGCGGCACTGGCCGAGCGCGGCTTTGTGATTGTCTACGCCGATCATGCGCTCGGCGAGCTTCGGGCCAGCTACGCTGCGCGTCCGGAGTGGCGTGTCGAGGCGCAAGTGGTAAAGGACCCGCGTGGCAGTGAGCTCCTGCTCAAGGGTTGGCAGGGCAGGGTTGCGCTGGGCGTGGGAGAGTTTGATCGGCTGGCAACGGCCATTGCCGAACGTCTCGGGGAAGGGCCTCTGTCAGGTTCTGCCGTCCTGACGCCTTAAGCTTCGCGGCCCTGGTCGTCTTTCAAATCGGCAGCAAAGCGCTGCAGCAGTGTCAGGCGCGTCTGACGGGTATCGTCTTCCAGCGGCTGCGCCTGACCTGCGCCCCAGACCGGCCCGGGCCATGCGTCGTCATGGCGTGATCGGGCGATCACATGCACGTGAAGCTGCGACACCATATTGCCCAGTGCGCCGATATTGATCTTGTCGGCGCCGGTGTGGCGCATCATGAACTCGCCCAGCCGGTCGACCTCCTGCCACAGCAGTGCCCGCTCTGATGCCGGCAGTTCAAAGCTTTCACGAATGGAGTCTCGCTGTGGTATCAGAAGTGCCCAGACAAAGCGGGCATCGTTCATCAGGCGCAGCTCGCAGAGTTCAAGCGAGGCCACAAACAGGGTGTCAGCGGCAAGTCTTTCGTGCAACACAAAGGCCATGACAGGGCTCCATGAGTGGAGGGCAAAAGGACGGGATGTCGAGGCATTGGAGGCGATCGTTGCCTGAAATGCAAACCGGCTTGAAAACTGCCAGGCTCATGTCATGGGAACGCGATGACGAGTCCAGCCAATATGGACCCGGGCGCCCATATCACCCGGTGAACAAGGAGCTGTTACATGAAAAAATGGATGAGCATGATGCTGATCGCCCTCTTTTCCGCAGCGGCGCTGTCTGGCTGCAACACGGTGGGCGGCGCAGGTGAAGATATCTCGGAAGGTGGACAGTCCATTCAGGACGCCGCCAACTGATAGTGGCTTCCCGGGCAGGGACGCAACGTCACCTGCCCGTCGTATCGGGTCTTCGCTCTCTGTTGCTGCCTTGTATTCCCGCTCAGACGTCTCAAGTCTCTCCTTTCTGACCAGCCCCTTTTAAACGCCCCTTTCTGGCCGGTCCTTTTTGATCCTGCTTTCGCCTTCTGACACTGCCTTGCCTGTCACGAGATCCAGGCGAATTTGAGCGCTGTTCGCTGGGTCTGGCACTCACGACGACCCCGTTGTTCTATTAAAGTTCAAATGATATGAACATACACTTGATAATCTTTATCATTAACTCTACTGTGACTTCGCTTGAATTTACGCCGTCGCACGCCTGAGCGCGGGCTTTGGTGCTTATAACATCAGTGCCCATCAAAAAAAGCACGGTAGTGACCATAACAGTCAGGGGAACAGTCATGAGTCGAACGGGGAAGTTCTGTCCCGGCACAGGGGAAGTACGTTATCTGACCTCACTGCTGGCCGGTGCAGTGTTATTGCCGGTGGCGGGTGGTGTATGGGCGGCCGAGCAGCAGGGCAGTGATGCAGCAGAGACCACGACGGTCACCACGACCACTGCCACGGCGTCCGGCGGTGACGGCTCGCGCCTTGACACCATTACCGTGGAAGGCAACCGGCTCTATGACATGCTCCCGTCCGAACAGACCGGTGGCTATGGCGTGGATGCCGCAACGGTCGGCACCAAAACGCCGGCCGCCCTGCGTGACATTCCCCAGTCGATCAGTGTGGTGACCCGCGAGGCAATCGAGGATCAAAACTTCGACACGCTCGACCAGATGGCCAAGCGTACGCCGGGCATGCGAGTGCTTTCAAACGATGATGGCCGTTCCTCGATTTATGCCCGCGGCTATGAGTACGACGAGTACAACATCGATGGCTTGCCGGCCCCCATGGCCAGCATCAACGGTACGGTGCCGAACCTGTCTTCCTTTGACCGGGTCGAGATCATGCGCGGGCCGTCCGGGCTCTTTAACAGCACCAGCGAGATGGGCGGCATCGTCAATCTGGTACGCAAGCGCCCAACCTACGACTTTCAGGGGCATGTCACCGGCCGCTACGGCAGCTGGGATCAAAATTACGTAGAGACAGACCTGTCCGGCCCGATCAATGCCGATGGCAGCGTGCGTGGCCGACTGGTGATTGATAACAGCGACACCAACGGCTTTGTCGATCACAACGATAATACCAACCAGACCTTTTATGGTGCGCTGGATGTCGATCTGGACGAGGACACCATGCTGTCGCTGGCTTACCTTCGCCAGCACAAGGACATCACCGTCAATAACGGTCTTCCAACCGACGCAGACGGGAATCTGCTGGACATCAAGCGCTCAACCTTCGCAGGGGCGGACTGGAACAGCTTTGAGATGCAAAGCAATGATTACATTGCCGAGCTGACCCACCAGTTCGATAACGGCGGCTATGGTCAACTTGCTGCGCGTTATTCCACCAGGCAGGCCAATTACAACTATGTATTTGGCGGTACCGGCGTTGACGAAAGTGGTGGCTTTGACGCCAGAGGGACGGGCGGTGATATAGACCAGCAGTCACTGTCCATGGACGCCAGCTACAGTCAGCCCTTTGATGCATTGGGTAATGTCAGCGAGTTCGTCGTAGGCACGGATTACAAGCGCTACGAAACAGATACGGTTCGAAGTGCCGTGGCTGCAAGAGGGGGCCCCAACAATACTTATTTCAATGATGGATTGGGTGATGGGCCTACTTCGTTTGACGGCATCAGAAACATTACCGAGCTTGATTTTCTTGATCCTGATCGGCGCGGTGCGCGCATTTCTGACCAACGTGAAACGCTTGAAGAGTACGGATTCTATTCGAAGCTGACCTTCCGACCGATTCAGGATCTGGCCTTGATCGGTGGTGCTCGGTTGAGCTCCTATCAGGCTCGTGTCACCAATCATGGCAACAATGATTCGGTAAGCAGCCGCAGCGATGATAGCAAGCTTACACCCTATGGCGGTCTGGTTTACGATCTGGATCGTCACCACTCGCTCTATGCCAGCTACTCCGAGGTCTTCAAGCCACAGACGCAAACGGATGCCAACAATGATCTGCTCAAGGCGCGTGAGGGTACGCAATATGAAGTGGGCATCAAGGGCAGTTACTTTAACGGCGACCTCAACGCTCGCATGAGCGCTTTCCGCCTTTACGATGAAAACTATGCGGCCGGTGTTACAGGGCAAACTTATAATGCCGATACCGGCAAGCGTCGTATCCAGGGGGCAGAGCTCGAGCTGACTGGCAGCATCACCGATCAGTGGGACGTGATCGCCGGTTATACCTATCTGGACACCGAGGTTAAAGACGGTGATGAAGAGGCGACCTTCCTGCTGATGCCGCACAACACGGTCAATCTCTGGACCCAGTACGGCTTTGAAGGCGGGGCGCTAGACGGTTTCCGCATCGGTGGTGGCGTGACGGCGATGGATGGTTTCCACTCAAGCCAAGGCGTTGAAGCGCCGGGTTATGCGGTGGTCGATGCCATGGTCGGCTACGACTTCACTCAGAGCCTGTCGGGCCAGCTGAACTTCAACAACATTCTCGACAGGAAGTATTACGAGCGCGTGGGTAGTACAGGCACCTTTAATATGTACGGCGCTCCCTCGAATGTGGTGGCTTCGCTGCGCTACGACTTCTGATCGATTCGGCGTCGGTTATGCCGGCGCCGCTTCCTCAGGACGTACCGCATTAAAAAACCCGGCCATGAGCCGGGTTTTTTAATGTGCGTCAGCTTCAGGCGTCTTACCGAATGCCCAGCGTGGCACCCCCATCGATGCGCATGTCATGCAGGGTGATGTGGCGGGCGCGGTCGGACAGCAAAAAGCGGATCGCTTCGCTGACGTCTCCAGGTTCGGCAATCCGTCGGAGCGGAATGCCCAGCTTCCAGCCTTCCAAAGAGCCGCGAATCACGTTATCGCGACCGCTGTCATCGATCCACATGCCGCGCTGCATGTCGGTGTCGGTGGAGCCGGGCGAGACGATGTTGCAGCGCACGTTATGCTCGGCCATTTCCAGACCCAGACAGCGCACCAGCTGATGGGTGGCGGCCTTGGAGGCGCAGTAGGCGCCCATGGCCTGGCGCGGCGTATCGGCGGCGTTGGAGCCGACCACCACGATCGCCCCCTTTTGTCGCTCGGACATTCGCCGGGCCACGGCGCGGGTGACATTGAATACGCCAGTGGTATTGATGTTCAGCGCATGCAGCCACTGCGCATCGGTCAGTTCCGTGACGCGGCCCATCTGCAGTACGCCGGCCACATGCGCCAGGTGCGTGATGGGCGCGTGCGCTTCGATCTCGGCAATGGCTTTATCCACCGCAGTCGAGTCGCTGACGTCCACCACGTACGTGCTGACCCGCTCGCTGCCGAATGCCTCACCCAGCCGGGTGGCCGTGTCGTTGAGGGTGTCTTCAAGGCTGTCCAGCAGGGCAACGCTCGCCCCCTGTTCAAGAAGATCCTGTGCCAGCGTGGCGCCGATGCCGCGGGCGGCACCGGTAATGACGATATGATCGTCCTGGAATTCGCCGCTCATTTGAGTTCATCCATGATGCGATGACGCTCCTGGTGATAGCGTTCCTCGTTCCAGCAGTGGCGCCAGTAGGGCACGGCATAAAGCTGTGATTTTTTCAGTCCGCGTACGCCCATCAGATGCTCGCGAAGGGAGAGCACGGCCGAATTCTCACCGCCGACCCAGGCCGAAACGCTGCCGGATTCGGGGAAATCCATGGCGCGCACGGCATCGATCTGCAGTGTGGAAAGGCAGGACGGAATATCGCCGCGATACAGCCAGTGCACCTCGACGCCCTGCGGGTGGTGCAGTGTCTGGCGCTCAGTAGGGCTTTCCACTTCGATGAATACCACGCCGCGTGCTTCTTCGCCCATGGCTTCAAGCAGGGCGCCGATGGCCGGCAGGGCCGTCATGTCACCGGCAATCAGTGACCAGTCGGCCGGCGGCAGCAACGGGTCCGGTCCACCGGGGCCGCTGATACCGATCAGGTCTCCAGGACGTGCCGCCAGCGCCCAGCGCGAGGCCGGGCCTTCATCGCCATGGGCGACGAAATCCACGCTCAGCTCGCGACGCTCGACGTCAAAATGGCGCACGCTGTAGGTGCGGGTAATCGGTTTTTCTTCCGCCGCCGGCCAGACCACGCCGGCCTCGGTCAGCTGCGGCAGTACCGGTGCACGCTGGTGCTCAAGCGGCAGAAAAACCTTGATGTGGCCGCCGCCGCGATGGGCGGGAAAGCCTTCCAGTGCCTCACCGCCCAGCACGATGCGGATCATGTGTTCGGTGATCACTTCACGGCGTATCACTTCCAGCAGCATCGGCGGGCGCTTTTTGCCCCTTGCCGGTGGTGCCTTCGCCGCCTGTGCGGCGGTCATGTCGGCAACACTCATGCACTCACCCCCTGACGGTTGAGCAGCGCGACCCAGTCGACGATGGTCGGCGCCTCGACCAGATCCATGAAACTGACATCAAAGCCTTCCCGGCGCAGTTCCTCGACAAACGTCATCATGCGCATTGAGTCCAGCCCGTAAAAGAGCAGGTTGTCATCGGCCGGAATCTCTTCGGCGCTGACGCCGGCCAGTGTCGCGACCCGCTCGGTCAGCGCGGCCTGCGTCATGGCGACTTCGGCCTGCTGACTGCCCTGGCCGGACTCGAGCGCCTCAAGGGCACGGGCACTGGTGGTGACCACGCCGCAGCGCCCGGCCACGTACTCAAGCGCCATGTCATGACGTTCGCGGGAGAAATCTGCTACGCCGTCGGTGAGCATGAAGCACTGCACGTCCTGCATGAAGCCTTCCAGCGCGGTGGCCATGCAGCCGATGTGGGCATAGACCCCGCCGATGATCAGCTGATCACGGCCCCAGGTGCGCATGCGTTCTCGCAGGTCGCTGCGCTGAAAGGCACTGTAGCGCCACTTGGTCAGCACCACATCACCGTTCTGCGGGGCCAGTTCATCCACCACCGGATACTGCTCGGGGTGGGCCGGCAGGCCCGGGCCCCAGAAGTCGTTGAGCAGGGCGCGGTCGCTGTCGGGCTGATCGGTGGGCTGGGCGGTATAGACCACCGGCACGCCTGCCGCGCGGGCGGCCTTGATCAGCGTCGCCAGATGGTGGATCACCTCGGGGACAGGCGCGGCGCTCACATCGTACTTGGCCAGAAAATAGCGCTGCATGTCGTGAATCAGCAGTACGGCGCGTGCCGGGTCGACCTGCCAGTTCACCCGGTTGTCGGGCAGCTCGCTGGTCGTGGGCAGTGAATAGCTCGCGATGGCGGGAATGGCCATGTTACCTCTCCTGTAATCGTTCAGCGCTGCGGTTCGTCGTTACTCGCCGGCGGCAGGTTCACTGGCAAACCAGTGCGCCTTGAGCGTCTGGCGCAGCGCCTTTTTGCTGATCTTGCCCACCCCGGTCTGGGGGAAGGCCTCAAGAAATTCAAAGCGCTCGGGCACCTTGTAATGGGCAAGGCCACGGTCGCGCAGAAAGCGTGCCAGTACCATCGGCTTCGGGGTCTCCCCGCGTGGTACGACAAAGGCGCAGACGCGCTCGCCCAGATAGGGGTCCGGCATGGCCACCACGGCCACATCGTGGACATTGTCATGGGCCAGCAGCTGATTTTCGACTTCCTCGGCGGCCACCTTCTCGCCGCCGCGGTTGATCTGATCCTTGTCCCGACCTTCGACAATCAGATAGCCGTCCGGCGTCATCTGAACGCGATCGCCGGTGCGATAAAAGCCATCGTGCGTGAAGGCGCGCTGGTTGTGAGCGCCTTCAGGCTCATCGCCTTCGGCCGGCGCCACGAAATAGCCCGGAATGGTATAGGGGCCACGCGTGATCAGATGGCCCACGCCGCCCGGCGGGATCGGCTGATCGTCGTCATCGACCACCAGCACCTCATCAAGCTCGGACATCGGCTGACCCTGGGTGGTGTTGATCAACTCGATCGGATCATCAAGGCCGGTGTAGTTGACCAGCCCCTCGGCCATGCCAAAGACCTGCTGTAGCCGACAGCCCAGTGCCGGTGCGACGCGGCGCGCAGCCTCACTGACCAGCTTCGCCCCGCCCACCTGCAGGATGTCGAGACTCGACAGGTCCGCCTGAGCGTGAGGGGCGCTGTCGAGCCACAGCATGGCCAGCGGCGGCACCAGCGAGGTCATGGTGACCCGCTCGCGCTCGATCAGGGCAAAGCACTCGTCCGGGCTGGGGCGCGGGGCGATGACCAGCCGGCCACCGCCGAGCAGCACACCCAGAAAGCCCGGCGAACTCATGGGGAAATTGTGCGCAATCGGCAGCGCCACCAGATAGACCGTATCAAGCGTTACCGCACAGGCGCGATTGCTCTCGCGCAGGCTGTAGTGATAGTCGTCATGGCGCCGCGGAATCAGCTTGGGTACGCCGGTGGTGCCGCCAGAGAGCTGGAAAAAGGCCAGGTCGTGGGCGCTCGGCACGTCTTCGACCGGCTCGCCCTCGTGCTCGAGGAGATCATCAAACGCTGTGAACTCCTGCGCCTCGCCGCACACGATCACCTGCTTAAGCGTGGGGACCGTCAAACGCACATCTCGCGCCATGGCGCGATAGTCAAAGCCTGCGTCCTTATCGCAGATCAACAGTGCTTTTGCCGTGGCCGCGCGACAGAAATGCTCGACCTCAAAGCGTCGATGCGCCGGCAGGGCAAAGACCGGCAGTGCGCCCAGACGGAAAAGGGCAAAGCAGGCCACCACGAACTCATGACGATTGGGCAGCTGGATGACGACCCGGTCACCGCGCTCGATGCCTAGGCGGCGAAGACCGCGCGCAAGGCCGTCCACACGCTGATCGAGTTCGGTGTAGCTCAGGCGCAGATTACCTTCGACGAGTGCCTCTCGCGGGCCGTGTTCAGCGCTCAGGCGGCGCAGCATGGCGCCGAAGGTTTCATCGATCCAGCAGCCCTGGTCACGGTAAAGGCGCTGGCGCTCGAGCGGATAGTCCGGGCAGCGTTCGATGATGTCGTCAAGCGTGGCGCGCCGGGTCGGCGCTGTTGTCGAGGAAGATGTCGGGTTGGTCATGATCAGGCCGTCACGTTCGTGGCATCGTCTTCGTAATCAAGGCCCATGGCATCAAGCATGGTCCGCATTTTTGCCGCTGTTTCCTCAAGCTCTCCCTGAGGACTGGAGCCCGGCACGACGCCTGCGCCGGCAAACACGCGCACATGGTCGGGGGCCAGTTCGGCGCAGCGTATGGCAATGGCCCATTCGCCATCGCCGGTGGCATCACACCAGCCGACCAGGCCGGTGAAATAGCCGCGCTCAAAGCCTTCAAAAGACGCGATGGCCTGATGCGCATCCTGCCAGGGGGCGCCGCAGACTGCCGGGGTGGGATGCAGCGCGGCCGCCACGCTCAGCGAGGTCATGGTCGGGTCGGCCAGCTCTCCTTCAATCGTGGTGGAAAGATGCCACATGCGATCGGTGGCGATGACTTCCGGGCCTTCAGGCACCTCCAGCGTGCGGCACAGCGGGCGAAGGGCGGTCACGATGGCCTCCACGACCAGCGCGTGTTCACGCAGGTCCTTGTCGGAGACGTAAAGCCCCTCGGCGCGGCGCTGATCTTCCTGCGGATCACTGTGACGGGGAACGGACCCCGCCAGCGGATTGGCGATGATCCGGTTGCCCACACGGCGAATCAAAAGCTCGGGGCTTGCGCCGACCAGGCTCTCGGTGTCACCGGCCGGCAGGGCAAAGTTATAGCCTCGCGGATTGATGCTTAAAAGCCGCTTCAACAGGGCCTGAGCATCCACCGGTGCCTGAGTGTCCGCGCGCAGTGACCGGGCCAGCACGACCTTGTTGAGCGCGGTGGTCTCAAAAAGCGTCAGCGCACTGTCCACGGCCTGGCAGTAATGTTCGGGCGAAGGCTCCGGCGTGATCGCCAGAGCCCGGGTCTCAAGCGGCGCACTGGCCGGGCACTGCTCAAACGTGCCGGGGGCGGCACGCAAAAGCTCCCGGGGGACAAAAAGACGCGCGCTGTCAGCGTGATTAAACGGAATCAGGCCCATGATGACGGGATCCGGATGCCCCTGAGCGCGCGCCGTATCAAACAGCTCGCGAGCGGCGGCGTCCAGAGTCTCCGGTCTGGCATCAGGCGTATGACGCGCATGGGCAGTGCCGCGCCCGAGCAGGGTCGTGGCCGGTGAAGAAAAAAAGGCGTCGCCGGGTTTGAGCCCCTCAAGCAGCCCCCAGGGGGCCTGATCCAGAGGAAACCGGGAAGGTAATGGCTGATTCACGTGGACTCCTGACAAGTCGCGTTGTCAGTGGACGGGCACCGGAAGGCATGTATCGGTGCGGTAACAAACCGATACCTTAGCTCAAATGAGAAGCATTATCAAAATCATTTGTCCCTGTGAGGCGCGTGCCATGGCCGATTCACAGGCCTGGCGCAGGCTTTCGCGGGATCGACTATGCTTGCTGCCACGCCAGAACTTGCCGGTCAACGTGACCCCTGACAGGAGTGCTCGATGCAGGACTTTTCTCGTCACCCGACGTCCGATATCCACAGCGAATGGGCCGATCGGCTGGCGGCGACCAGCTTTTTCAATGCCCTGCTGCGTGAAACCTCGCACTGGTGGCTGGTGGACCATGGCAGCGACGAGATCGCCGTCATTCCCCTGACCGACGATCACAACCGCTGTCTGCGTCTGACGCTTGAGCATCGAAGCCTTTCAGGGCGCTGTCGCGTCCAGCTACCGGTGATGCGCGCGACCGGTGACGCGCTTGAGGCGATTACTTTCGAGCAGGCCGTGGCATATCTGCTCGAAAGCCCGTGGCTGCGTGAGCATCCGCTGGTGGGACGCCTTGATGACGCGCGCCGCGATACGTTTTTCGAAAGCGTGATGGGCAGTCGCAATACCATCGCCGCCGCTCTGGCCGGGCGCGATGATCTTGAACATCTCGGCCAGGGGCCTCTCGGGTTTCTCGAGGCCGAGCAGGGGTTGCTGGTCGGTCACGACTTTCACCCGGCGCCCAAGTCTCAGGCCCCCTTTGATGCCGAGCAGGCGCGTGACTATACCCCGGAACATCGGGCCTGTTTCGGGCTGGTCTGGTGGGGGGTATCCCCAACGCGTGCGGTAGGGAACAGCAGCCGTGAAATGGCGGCCGCAGCCATGATGCACGATCTTTTGCCCGAAACGCTGGCCGAGCGCCTGCCCGTGGGGTTCAGTGCCCTGCCGGTGCATCCCTGGCAGTCACGTTTTCTGCAAGGCCGTGAAGATATCGCAGCCCTGATCGATGCCGGTGAGCTGATCGTGCTGGGGGAGGAGCGTGATGACGCTGCCACCACGCGGCGCTGGTATCCGACCTCGTCGCATCGTTCGCTTTACTGCCCGCAGACCGACTGGATGGTCAAGGGCTCGCTGTCGGCGAAGTTGACCAACTCCCTGCGGGTGCTGCACGGCAACGAGGTGATGCGTGGGCTGCGGCTGGATCGCTGGTGGCCCGGGGTGAAGCCTGATATTCGCGAGCACTTTCATCTGATGCAGGAACCGGCCTGGCTGGGCTGGAAAAACGACGACGGCGAGATCGATGAGGCGAGCCTGGCGCTGTTGCGTGAAAATCGCATCCAGGGTTCTGACGCGCCGAGTGTGGTGCTCGCCACACTGACCCAGCCGCTGGGCAGGGCAGGGCAGACGCTGCTGGCCAATGGCGTCAGGCGTCTGGCCGCACTGGACAACCTCGGCGAGCGCGAGGCGGCGATCCAGTGGTTTGGCGCTTTCTGTGAGCGGGTACTGTCGCCGCTGATCCGGCTGGTGGTCGAGGAGGGCATCGTGCTGCTGGCCCATCAGCAAAACATCGTGGTGCGCCTTGATCGTGAGCGTCCGGTGGGCGTGGACTATCGTGACTGCCAGGGCAGTGGGGTCACGGCGCACTTTGAGGCCTGTCACCCCGAGGAGAGCGTCAGTCAGGATCATCGCATCACGGCGGACATGCTTACGCGCTATTTTCCCTATTATGTCATCGTCAATTCGACACTTTCGGTCACGGCGGTGCTGGCCGAGGCGGGGTTTGTCGAGGAGTCCGTGCTGGTCGCGCACCTGCGCGCTCATCTGACCGCGCTGCGTGAGCGCGCCGGCAATGGGGATACCACGCTGCTTGATCATCTGCTGGACTCGAACATGCTGGAGGTCAAAAGCAACTTCTTCTGCTATCTGTCCGGCCTCAACGAGTCCACGCTGGACGACCCGGCAACCATCTATCTGGACATGCCCAACCCCTTGTCGATCAAGTCCGCTGTCGATTGAGGCCTGTGCGTCCTGACCCATGACCCTGATACCGCGAGAAACCATTATGTCCAGCCGTGACGATCTGTCTGCCAGCGAAAGGCTGGCGCCCTCGCAGGAGCGCTCGCTTCTGGACGCCATCGATCATCATTTCGCGACCCGCCCGGCGTGTCGGCTCCTGATCCTTGATGACGCCTGGCGTGCCGATCCGTACTGGTACCCCCTGTGTCAGGCGCTGGGCGCGCCACGGGTGCTGCGGGAAAGCTTCTATCAGCGCCCATGGCAGTGGCTGCAGTCCGACTACGCCGCGCAGCCCTTCGACATCGAACTGGGTCGGCCCTGGCGACCGGTCAAGCCACGCGGTGAGGTGTATGAACGCCTCGACCCGCGGCTGGAAAAGCGTCTGACCCTGCGGGTGTGCGACGGCGAGCGTGATCTCGATCGTCTGCATCAGTGGATGCACCGTGAGCGGGTGGCCCGTTTCTGGCAGCAGGACAAGCCGCGTGAGGCCTTTGCCGAATGGCTGTCGCACCGGCTGGCCGAGCCGCATCGACTGTCGTTGATCGGTGAGCTGGACGGTGACGCGTTCGGTTATTTCGAACTCTACTGGGCGCCTGAAGACGTGCTGGGCGAGTACTACGACTGGCAGGCCTTTGACCGGGGCCTGCATGTGCTGGTGGGCGAAGAAGACTTCCGGGGCGCGCAGTTCGTGGATACCTGGCTGACCGGGCTTCAGCACTACGCGTATCTGAGCGAGCCCCGCACCGAGCGCGTTGTGCTGGAGCCGGATGCCGGCAACGAGCGCATCTTCCGCCATCTTGAGCGTCTCGGGCTTTTCAGCCAGCGTGAATTTGATCTGCCCGACAAGCGCGCCATGCTGGTCATGGGCACGCGCGCTCACTTTTTTGGACAGGTGATGTGATGTTGTCTGACTCGACCCGATCGGCACCGGTATCGATCCTGCCCCCGCAGCTTGCCGCCATCGATCCTGACGAGGCGATCCGCCGTCACTGGTCGCGTGCCAATCGCGCGCTGATCGCCAAAATGATCAGCGAGCTGGCCTATGAACAGGTGCTGGTGCCCGAAACAGGGCATGAGGGCTGGTGGCTGGAGGTCAAGACGGTGTCTTCTGATGCGCGCAGCACGTCGGCCGAGAGCCGAGCCTGCGGGCGCTGGCACTTTCAGGCCGAGACCAATCTATGGGGGCAGCTGCTGATCGAGGTCGACAGCCTTTGCGGCCCGAAAGATATCAGTGAGATACCGGAGGCGGCCGAGTTCCTGCTGGCGCTGGCCCCCGGCATGGGCATGAATGATGCCCAGCTGGCCGAGCATCTGGAAGATCTTTACAACACCCTGCACGGTGACTGCTATCTGATCGAGGTGCATCAGCGCTTGAACGCCGATGACGCCATTCGGCTTTTTGAGCCGCAGCGTCAGGCCGTGCTCGATGGCCACCCCAAGTTCTTGTTCAACAAGGGGCGGCGCGGCTGGGGCGTGCAATCGCTTGAGCGCTACGCGCCGGAATACGGCCATCCCTTTCAGGTCGATTGGCTGATGGTACGCCGCAGGCGTCTCAAAAGCAGCCGCATGGCCATCGATGCGGACGAGCTGCTTGAAAGCGTGCTGGATGACGATCAGCGCCGCCTGCTTCTGGCCGCGCGCGATGGCAAGTGTGCGGTGCTGGGGGAGAAGGCCGACGCGTATGCGCTGATGCCGGTACACCCATGGCAGTGGGCGCGCATGCTCTCCATGCTGCACGTCGGCGATATCGGTCGTGGGGACATGGCCTGGCTGGGCGCCTTTGGCGATCACTTTGTGGCCCAGCAGTCGCTGCGCACGCTGACCAATGCCAGCCGCCCCGGGCGCTATGATCTCAAGCTGCCAATTACCATCATGAACACCTCAAGCTATCGCGGCATTCCAGGGCAATACATGCTGGCAGGCCCTGCTGCATCAGGCTGGCTCCAGGCGCGCGCGGCGGATGACGAGGAGTTTCAGCGGGCCGGGCTCGAGATTCTGGCCGAGCCGGCCTCGGCAGTGGTCGAACACGATCAATACGGCCGCCTCGATGAGGCGCCGTATCGCTTTCGCGAACTGTGCGGGGTGATCTGGCGTGAAGGTCTGGCCCCGCGAATTAATGAGGGCGAGCACGCGCTTTTGATGTCGGAGCTGATGCAGTGCGACGCCAGCGGTCGCGCCTGGCTTGCCGCCTATATCGAGGCCTCAAACCTTGAGGCCGAGCAGTGGCTTTCCCGTATGTTCGAGGCCACGCTGATCCCGATGTATCATCTGATCTGCCGGTTCGGGGTCATTATCATCGCCCACGGTCAGAATCTGACCCTGATCCTGCGCGACGGCGTGCCGCATCGGCTGGCGCTCAAGGATTTTCAGGGCGACCTGCGCCTGGTCGATGAGGACTTTCCCGAAGCGCACGACCTGCCCCGGGAACTGGTGGAGGTCACTGTGCGCCTGGGGCCGGAAAAGCTGATTCACGACCTTCAGACCGGGCATTTCGTGACGCTGTTGCGTTTCGTGGCGCCTTTGGCCATACAGGCCGGCGTCAGCGAGACGCGCTTTTACCAGCTCTGTGCGAAAGCGCTGGGAGACTACATGGCGCGCCACGACGAAATGCAGCCGCGCTTTGACCTGTTCAGCCTGTTCAAGCCGCGCATTTTGCGACTGGGGCTTAATCGTTCGAAGTTTCTGCATGCCAATGATCATTCGGCGGCGCGCATGCTGCCGGACATGGATCATTTGATCGATAACCCGCTCTATCACTGCCTGAGTGACGACGACCCGCTACGCCGCCACGGCGAGACGGCACTGTCGCGTCAGGGCGCGTAACTACCCGAGACATTGCCCAACATGGCTGATACCCCCGAGCTTCTGGATCTGGCCGGCATCGGCGCCGGCCCGTTCAATTTAAGCATTGCTGCGCTGGCCGATGGTCTGCCAATGCTTTCGACGCGCTTTTTTGACCGCCAGCGGCGTTACGTCTGGCATGAAGGCATGATGCTGCCGGATACGCATCTGCAGACCGGCTTTCTCAAGGATCTGGTCACGGCGATCGACCCGACCAGCCGCTGGTCATTTCTCAACTATCTGGTCCAGCATCGCCGCTTTTATCGCTTTTTGAATGCCGAGCTGTCCACGGTTTCGCGTGCGGAGTTCTCCGATTACCTGCGCTGGGCCGCCGAGGGGCTCGACAACGTCTGGCTGGATCACCGCGTGCGCGAGATCGACCATGACGGTGAGCATTTCCAGCTCAAAACCGACACCCGCACCTTCCGGGCACGGCACCTGTGTCTGGGCAATGGCAAGGCCCCCTGGCTGCCGGCGTTTGCGCGCGCGCATCAGGGTGAGCGCTGCCTGCACGCGGAATCGATGGCCTGGCGGGCACGTGATTTCACCAATCAGCGGATGGTGATCGTTGGCGGCGGGCAGAGTGGTGCGGATATCTTTATCAACGCCCTGCGTGGCCACTGGGGGCCGCTGCGGTCGCTGCACTGGCTATCGCGTCGGCGCAACTTTCAGCCGCTCGATGAAACTGCCTTCACCAATGAATACTTCACGCCCGGCTACACCTCACAGTTCGCCGGGCTGGAGGATGAGGTCCGCAGACGTGAGGTCAACGCGCAGAAATATGCCAGCGATGGCATCACACCGGCGGCCTTGACCGAGATCTATCAGACGCTTTATCACCGTTTTGATGTCATGAACGAGCCGCGCTGGGCGCACCTTTTGCCCCATCGCGAGGCGATCGACATGACGTGTGATGATGGGGTCTTCATGCTCCAGGCCCGACATGGCACGACCGGCGTGCTGGAGCGCTTTGATGCCGATGTGGTGATTTTTGCCACCGGTTTTGAATCCAGTCTGCCCGAGTGCATGGCGCCGCTGCTGGATCGGATCCAGCGCGATGCGCACGGCGAGCCGAGCATGGGACAACACTTCATGCTCGACTGGCAGGGAGGCGGCGACAGTCGCATCTACGCCGTGAACGCCGGACGCACCCGCTACGGGATTGCCGAGCCGCAGCTGTCGCTGATGGCCTGGCGCTCGGCGGTGATTCTCAATCACCTGAGCGGTGAGGTACATTTCGATCTGGAAGACGATGCGGGGCCGGTGACATGGACGCCGCAGGGGCGCGAATCATCATAACGGCAAGGTGTCGTTCAGGTATCCAGGGCACACTGTGGCGCTGTTCGCCCGTTAGCGGCGTGCGTTCAGGCCAGAACAAATGGCGATGAACCAACTCACCGGCGCCGGTGTCACACGCAGGACATGACGACCGGGCAGGCCGTGCCGGACCTTGCACCACCGACCAGACAGGACATGAGGACGATGAACAATCAAGCGTTGCGCAAGCGAGCGATCGTGATGTGGGCAGTAGTGTCACTGCCTATCCTGTGGCTTTTTGCCGTGATTACCAGCCCGGCCTTTGGCATCTTCCAGATCGTGAGCTTTGCGCTTTTGCTGGTGTCGGCTGCCATCACCTTCCACGTGATGACCGACATTCTCTGGCGTCGGGGCATGGGATATAGCCAGAACACGTTCTGGCAGCGCCTTGATAAATCGCTGCGTCGCGCGGTAGGCGGCTACGCCTTCTGTCTGGCGGCCGCTGCGCTTTATGCGCTGTTCCAGAATCCTGTCGTGGCCGCTGTGGCCTTTCTGCTGGCCATCTTCGGCGTCTGGTGGATACTGGGCGGCCTGCTGCACGTCATGGAACAGATGTATGAAGACGAACTGCGCCTGCGTCGCGATGCCGGCACGGCTCATCGCGAGCATGCCGATGACGGCGCCGAGCAGGACAGCGCTCAGGCCTGAGTCGGGTCTTTCTCCGCTCGGGTGGCTTTCAGCCGCGGGCAGTTGCCGCACAGCCCGAGCGTGTCATCGAGATAGCGCAGGCAGCACATGCGCCGGCAGCGCCACGGCTCGACGGTGCCGCTGTCGTCGATCATATCGATGTATTCCACCGGGCGGTAGAAAGGGTTGCGCTGGCGGCCCGGCAGCTGGCGCTGCGCCATCATGGCGCGTGCCCCATTGATCTCGAAGTCACTCGCCAGCCCCTGGCGCGCCAGTTCATTGACGCCAAATTCGAAATAGACTGCGGCGTTGCTCCACAGCACGCGAGGCGAGAAATGTACCTGGCGTGCCAATGTTTCGATCAACGGCGTGAGATGGCGGGCGATCAGCGGGCAAAAGCGCGCGCAGCCGTTGTCCAGACTGATGGTGCCCTCATGGGGCAGTACAAATTGCTCGGGCGTGCCGTCTTCTGCCAGCACGACTCCCATGTCATCAAGGCTTGTGGGCAGGTGAATGTCCCGGCACAGTTCCACCACCGTGATGGGAATGATCAGCTGGCTCAGATAGTGCTTTGACCACTGCGTGGCCACGGCACGGCGCTCGCTGGGCCCGTGATGCTCGCTAAAGCGCGTCAGGATCCCTTCCAGTACGTCTTTTTCCAGCAGCCGACGCACCGGCATGACGTCTTGCATGCCCGAGCGTCGACAGGTCAGGGCGGTGCCAAAGCGGGCCAGTCGCTCCTTGAACAGCGCATCAAACATGACGATGGTCCTCCGGGGTTGCCGAACCTTCCAGCTCAGGCACTGATGCGTGAATGAGAATGATTCTAGCAACGAACCCGAAACCCTGCAGTTGCCCGGGCGCTCATGTTGCTGGACCATGCACCAACACCACTACAGGGAGCACGGCATGCCGTCATCCACGTCCTATCGCGCGGTACTGTTTGATTTCGACGGCACGCTGGTCGATTCCGAAAGCGCCCACCATGGCATCTGGAACGAGATTCTTGCCGAATTTGAGGCCCATATTGATGAGGTCGAGTATCGGCGCGAGAGCTCGGGGGTCCCGGTACCCCAGGAAGCCGAACGGCTGATTCGCACCCGCGGGCTTGATATCGAGCGTGACGCGCTGGTGGAGCGCAAGGTCAGCCGTACGGTCGATACCTTTACCCGCAAGCCGCTGGCGCTGATGGGCCATGCCACCGAGATGCTTGAATGGTGTCGCGAAGCGGGCCTGTCGATGGCGCTGATCACCGGCAGTGGTCGAGTGGAAATCATGCCCACGCTTGAGCATTACACGCTGGCCCAGCTCTTTGATCATATCGTCACGCGTACCGATGTGACCCACTCCAAGCCCCATCCCGAGAGCTATCTGACCGGGCTGGAACGGCTGGGCATTGATGCGGGTGCGGCAGTGGCCATCGAGGATACGTGCCACGGCGTCGAGTCCGCGCGCGCCGCCGGCATTGATGTCATCGCCATTCCCAATGCCTACTCAAAGGATCAGGATTTTTCCCGGGCCACCGTGGTGCTGGAAAGTCTGGTGCAGGCGCGCGACTGGATCGATGTCCGTCGCGCGAAGCGCTAGCCCGGCATGGATCATCGACAGCTCGGCTTTCTGGTTGCTCTGGCCCGCGAACGCCATTTCGGGCGTGCCGCCACCGCCTGCAACGTGACCCAGCCCACGCTCTCGGCACGGCTCAAGCAGCTGGAAGAGGAGCTTGGGTGCGCCCTGATCATTCGTGGCCACCGCTTCGAGGGGCTGACCCCGGAAGGGGAGCATGTGCTTAGCCACGCCCGCCGCATCCTTGCCTCGCTTGACGAGCTCAACGCCGAGCTTGATCCCAAAAGCCCGCCCAGCGGTCTGCTGCGACTGGGGCTGATCCCATCGGCGCTCGATGCCGTCAGCCGCTGGATCGTGCCGCTGCGGCAGCAGTATCCGGCCCTATCGCTGCGCCTGATGGAGCGGGCCACGCTGCCCCTGATGCAATCGCTCATGGAAGGGGACATCGATGTGGCAGTGGGCTATCTGGATGTGCCCGCCGCCGAACCCTTTGTGGCACGAAGGCTCTATACCGAGCGCTACGCGCTACTGGCGCGCAAGGACTGTTTCACTCTGCCGGAACAACCGGCGTGGGCGGACCTTGGCGCCTTTCCGCTGTGTCTTTTGACCCCGGACATGCAGCATCGCCATCGGGTCGACATTCACGCCCGCCGGGAGGGGATAACGCTGTCGCCCGTGCTGGAAGCGGAATCCATGGCGGCGCTTGAGCGGCTGGTGGCGCAGGGGGCCGGCGTAGGGGTGGTCGAGCAGCACGGTCCCGATGCCCAACGTCATTCAGGACTGATCCACCGGCTGCTGCCGGCGACCGAAGAAGATCCTCCGGTGGGGCTTCTTTGGCGCGCGGGAGCGCCACCCTCACGACGCTTGCGGGCACTGCTGGAGTGGCTGCGCGAGTCTCCGGACGACTTCTGAGGACAGCGGCGCTTTATCCCCTGACAGCGTGCCAGACAGGACAGCTCTTCAGTCGATGATCTTTTTTGAAACGTTGACCGTTTTGAGGCATTGATCGTTTTGAAACATCAATCGTTTTGAGACACGGGCCGTTTTACACCATTGATAGACGACCTCGATCGATTCATGTCGCTGCTCCATTGGAGCGCATCGCGCGCGCGGCGTTATACTTTCGTCACTGTCATCGAGACATTCGTGTGCCGATGCCCCGCCCGGGCCCGCCGTATCCCTTGCAACGCTCGCCCGTCAGAGGAGCCGTACTGCCATGTCGCTTTCTGATTACGAGAACGCTACCCAGACCCCCAGCGAGCAGCTTCAGGGGCCTTCGGAGCTGCCGGTCACGCTGTCATTCAACGAGACCGCCTACGCCTCCGTGCTGGCCACGCCCGAAGCGCTTGAACACTGGGCGGTAGGGTTTGCCTTCAGTGAAGGGATGATTACGCGGGCCTCGCAGGTCGGCGATATCACCATCGATCGACTGCGCCACGGCGTGCGGGTGCGCATGAGCGTGGCGACCCACATCGAACGACTGGCCGGCGAGCGCCGGCGCATCACCTCGGCCTCCTCGAGCTGCGGCCGGTGCGGCAGTGCCGAAGAGGCGCAGATGATGGAGGGACTGCAGCGTCTGCCTGCCAGCACGCCGCCCCCGCCGGCGCAGCTTGAAAAAGCGCTGGCCCAGCTGTCCGATGAGGGCAAGCCAGGGCTTCACATGGCGCTGGGTTTTGATCGCGAAGGTCAGTGGCTGGGTAGCGGTGTCGATATCGGTCGACACAACGCGCTCGACAAGCTGATTGGCGCCTCGCTGGTCGAGGGCAGGCCGATCGCCATGGTGCTGCTCTCGAGTCGCTGCAGTCTGGAGCTGGTGCAAAAGGCGGTGCGTGCCGGCATCCCGACGCTGGCCACGCTCTCCCATCCTTCACCGCTTGCCGTTGATATCGCCCGCCTGTGTGCGCTGAATCTGATCTGCTGCCATCGAGGCCGCCGCCTGACCCTGCTCAGCAGCGGCTGATCCTCGGCCCGCCCGGGCCTGCAAGCTGTCCCTTTTCCGTGACCCGTCTGTCATCACCGTCTGCCATAAAGAGTTGTCCGTGAGCCTCCCCAAGGAACGTATCTTCGAATACACCCACCCGGCCGCAGGCTGGGGGGCGCTGATCTCCGTTGGTCGGCATCTTCGCCACAGTCGTGCGCCGCTCTCCAACGTGCGTGCGCTGTTAAAGCTCAACCAGCCCGATGGCTTTGACTGTCCGGGCTGTGCCTGGGGCGACCCCGAGCACGCCTCGTCGTTCGAGTTCTGTGAAAACGGCGTCAAGGCCGTCACCTGGGAAACCACCGCCAAGCGGGTCACGCCGCGCTTTTTCAAGCGCTGGTCGGTGACCGAGATGAAGACGTGGGACGACTATCGCCTGGAGGATCAGGGGCGGTTGACCTCCCCGATGCGCTACAACCCGGAGACCGACCACTACGAGTCGATCCGCTGGGAGGATGCCTGTCAGCTGGTGGCCGATCGCCTCAAGGCACTGGACCATTCCGATCAGGCGCTTTTTTACACCTCGGGCAAGGCGTGCAACGAGTCGGCCTGGGTCTTTCAGCTGCTGGCGCGCCTTTATGGCACCAACAACCTGCCGGACTGCTCCAACATGTGTCACGAGGCCAGCGGTACGGGGCTTTCCGAGGCGCTGGGCACGGGCAAAGGCAGCGTGTTGCTGGAAGATTTCGAGCGTGCCGAGGCGATTTTTACCTTTGGCCAGAACCCGGGCACCAATCATCCGCGCATGCTGGGCACCCTGCGTGAGGCAGCTGATAACGGCTGTCAGATCGTGGCCTTCAATACGCTCAAGGAGCGCGGTCTGGAGCGCTTTGCCGACCCGCAGCGCAAGCTGGAAATGGCGACCGGCGGCAGTGGTCGGGTCAGCTCGCTTTATCTGTGTCCGGCGCTGGGCGGCGACATGGCCGCCATTCGCGGCATGGCCAAAATCGTGTTCGAACGCGATGACCGTGATGGCAACGTGCTCGATCATGACTTCATCGCGCAGCATACCGACGGGCTGGAGGGCTGGCGCGCCGTGGTCGAGGCCACGCCCTGGGCGGCCATCGAAGCACAGTCGGGCCTGAGCCGCGAAGAGATTACCGAGGCCGCCGAGGTCTATATCCGGTCGAACGCCACCATCTGTGCCTGGGCAATGGGGATTACCCAGCACGAGCATTCGGTCGCCACGGTGCGCGAGATCATCAATTTCCTGCTGCTCAAGGGCAACATCGGCAAGCCCGGGGCCGGCACCTGCCCGGTTCGCGGACACTCCAACGTGCAGGGTGATCGCACCATGGGCATCTATGAAAAGCCCGATGATGCGTTTCTGGATGCGCTTGAAGGGTTTTACAACGTGGCGATGCCGCGCCGGCACGGCCATGACACGGTATCTGCCATTCGCGCCATGCGTGACGGGCAGTGCCGGGTCTTTGTTGGACTGGGGGGCAACTTTGCCCGCGCCACCTCCGACTCCCATGTCTGCGAGGCAGCACTTGAGCGCTGCGACCTGACAGTCCACATGAGCACCAGGCTCAACCGCAGCCATCTGGTGACCGGCCGTGACGCGCTGATTCTGCCGGTCATCGGTCGTGTTGAAGTGGACCGCCGCGCCGACGGCAAATCGCAGCTGATTACCGTGGAAGACTCGATGAGCATGGTTCACGGCTCGGCCGGGATTCACAAGCCGGCATCCAAAGAGCTGCGCTCCGAGATTGCCATCCTCACCGGCATTGCCAAAAGACTGCTGGGCAGTGACGTGGTGGACTGGGACGCGCTGGCCGGTGACTACGACCGCATCCGTGATCACGTGGCGGCCGTGCTGCCGGGCTTTGAAGACTTCAACGCCCGCGTGCGTCAGGAGCGTGGCTTCTGGCTGGGTAACCCGGGTGCGCAGCGTGAGTTTCCGACCGAGACCGGTCTTGCCCGGTTCTGTAGTGAACCCCTGCCCGAGGCGGTGCTGCATCAGAAACTGGCCCGACGCGAAGGCTGGATTACCCTGCAGACCATGCGCAGTCACGATCAGTACAACACCACGATCTATGGCTACAACGATCGCTACCGTGGCGTGGAAGGCACGCGTCAGGTGATTTTCATCAGTCCTGCCGACATGGTGCGCCTGGGCGTGGCCGACGGCGACTGGGTCAATCTGATCGGAGAGTGCGAGGATGGTATCGAGCGCCGTGCCGATGGCTTTCGCGTGGTGAAATACGACACCCCCACTGGCTGTGCCGCGGCCTATTATCCCGAAACCAATCCGCTGATCCCACTCGACAGCGTCGGCATCAAGAGCAATACCCCCAACTCCAAGTCGGTGGCCATCCGGCTTGAGAAGAGTCAGCGGCTGGTCTGATGAATATCGAGTCCCTCACCTGCGAACAGGTCGGGCACCTGACGCGCTGGCTGCAGCGCTACCCGGGCCTTGATGGGCTGGAGGCACTGCTGCTGGCGCGTCTGGAAAGCGCCGGAGATGTCGGGCAAGTGCCGCTGGACAGCGGGCGACTGTCCCGGGAGCTTGAGGTGGCCCATGCGCTGGTGCGGCGCAGCGCTTCCTCGCTGGAAAACCGCGGGTTGATCGATATCACTGCGCGTCGTGGGGCCGGCCCGGGGCTCTGGCTTTCGCTCATTGATGGGTGCGCCGTGGCCGGCCCCTGAGCCTTTGCCGATGTGCGCAGCTCTCGGTCCAGACGGCGTTGCCAGGCGATGGCGCCTTGCTTCTGTCGGCACCAGGCAGGCACGATGCGGGCTTCCTGAACAAGACGTGCCCGGCACGTGGGGAGCATGCGATGTTTCGGCTCGGGTTCGGCCGACGTCTCTGGTGGTGCACGGTTTCCGGCATGTTGATGGGGCTTTTGATGGCGTCATCGGCCAGCGCGGGCGACGGCGTTGATCCCGCGATCAGTGATCGATCCCTGCATCTTGAACAGAAAACCCTGCCTGAGCTGCGTGCCATGCTGGATCGTGGCGAGGTGAGCTCGGAGCAGCTGACCCGGTTTTATCTGGCCCGTATCGGCGCGCTGGATGATCAGGGGCCCACCATCAATGCCATGCTGGATCTGGCGCCCGGGGCCATCGCCCGGGCCCGCATGCTTGATCGCCACCGTTACGAAAGTGGCCATGGGCCGCTTTACGGCATTCCCTTTGTGGTCAAGGACAATGTCGATGTGAAGGGGCTGCCCACCTCGGGCGGCTCCATGGTGCTCTCGCACGCCTACCCGAAAGACAGTGCGCATATGGTCCAGCGCCTGGAGCAGGCCGGGGCCATTTTGCTGGGCAAGACCAACATGACCGAGTTCGCTGCCAGCTATGGCGAGCCGGGCTACAGCTCCAGGGGCGGCATTACCCGTAACCCCTGGCGGCTGGATCGCAGTGTACTGGGGTCCAGCAGCGGTTCGGCCGCTGCCGTGGCGGCCGGGTTTGCCCCTTTCTCCATTGGCACCGATACGGAAGGCTCCGTGCGCGGCCCGGCACATGCAGCAGGGCTTGTGGCCATGCGCCCAACGCTGGGTCGGGTGAGCCGTGATGGCATTATTCCGCTGGCCATGTCCTTTGATACGCCGGCGCCCATGACCCGCACCGTGCAGGGCAATGCCTGGGTACTGGCGGCCATGGCGGGCCGTGATGAGCACGATGATGCCACCTGGTTCAATGAGCGCGCGCCGCTCAAGGGCCTTGATCCTGTTCCGGCGCCCGAGAATCCCACACCCCTTCAGGGGCTGCGCGTCGGCGTGATCGAGAATCGCCAGGCAGGCAATGCCGAGATCGAGGCGCACTTTGCCCACGCGCTCAAGCGCCTCAAGGCGCTGGGGGCAACGCCTGTGCGCGCCACGCTTGAAAGGCACTATCTCGATCTCTGGCCCACGGCGGTGGGCCCGGTGCATCAGGCGGAGTTCCAGCCCCAGCTGGAGCGCTACCTGCGTCAGTTCGACCAGGACCAGCCTCACACGCTCAAGGAAATCATGAGGCGGTGCGAGGCACTTAATCAACACGCCGGGAATCACCCGCCGGTCACGCCGCGCCGGATTCGCGGCATGCAGTATCGCCTGGATGAGCGATTTGAGGGCTCTCCGGAGTATCTGGAGGTGGTCTCGCGGCGTCTTCCCGAGCTTCGCGAACACCTGGCACAGTTCATGGCCAACAATCACCTCGATGCCCTGGTCTTTCCCACCGAAGCCTGCCCGGCGCCGCCGCTGACAGACGGCAAACACAATGATTATGAATGTACGACCCGTGAGCCGTTTGCGCTGGGCTATATTGCCTCTGCCACCGGCTTCCCTGAACTGACGATGCCGATGGGCATGACCAGTGCCGGTGTGCCCGTCAACCTTTCCCTTCTGGGGGGCGAGCGTCAGGAGGCTGTGCTCTATCGGATGGGGCTGGCCTTCATGCAGGATGTTGCCGATGATAAAACGCTTTCGCTGCCTGCCATGGCCCCGCTGACAGACCCCGGGCGGGCATCGGCCACTCTTGATCGGAGATCACCATGAAACACGCTCTGCTTGCCGCGCTTGTCACCACAACCTTTCTGGGACTGAACGGCTGCGCCTGGTTCGGTGGTGGCAGCGAGGATGCACCTGCCGCCCGCAACGGCAGTGATGCCGAGACGGTGTCCCAGCCCTCCGATGAGGCCCTGAAGGCGTGTGGGGCCGATCATCTCAAGGCACTGACCGGTGCCACACTGGATCAGAACGTGCGCCAGCACATCGTTGACCAGAGTCAGGCCCAGCAGTTTCGCGTGCTGGCACCGGATACCATGAAGACCATGGATTACCGCCAGGATCGTCTAAACATTCATGTCAACGACCAGGGCGTTATCCAGTCCTTTAGCTGCGGTTAATCTGTCTCGAGTAGCCGGATCAGACGCTGGTGGGCGATATGCCCGATCTGGATAAGACTCTCGTTGATTTCGCTGTCGCTGTCGCGCGGCAGGCGTGTTTCCAGAGTTGAAACAATGGCCTCGGGTGTCATGCCGGCCACGGCCACGACAAATGGGAAGCCGTGACGCTGGCGATAGGCCTCGTTGAGGGTGCGCAGTTGCTCAAGGCGCGTCTCATCTTCTGCCAGCCTGGCGTTGCGCTGCTCGCTTTGTGACGCCGCACTTAGACGGGCCAGCTGGCGACTGCCCAGCTCCGGGTGGGCGCAGATCAATTCATGCTGTGCCCGGGTCGGGGCCTGACGAATGTGGGCCTGGGCGGCATCGATCAGGGCATCACTGCTGGCAAAGGGGCGCTGGATGGCAATGTCGCGCACGATCCAGGACGAATGTTCATAAAGCCCTTCCAGATGCGAGACAAACTGCGCTTCGGGCAGATGATTGAGAGTTTCCAGCGTAATGGACATATCAGGCTTCCCTTTGGTGACAAATCCCGGCAGGCTCGAGGGACAGACAGTTGTGTTTTTTTCATGATCCGGTAATGACAATGACGACTCTGAGCACGCATGTCCTCGATCAGCACGGCGGCTTACCGGCCGCCGGTCTGCACATCGACCTGTACGCCCATGGTGCCACGACCCCCTGTGCGCATGGCGTTACCAATCAGGATGGCCGACTGGACGCACCGCTGCTTGAAGACGGCGAGGGCGGTCAGTACAGCCTGCATTTTCACGTACGTGACTATTATCTTGCCCGTGGCGTGGACTCGCCGTTTCTGGATCAGGTCCCGGTCACCGTGACGCTTGCCAATGCGCAGCGCTACCACGTGCCACTGCTGATCACGCCGTGGGGTTACAGCACCTATCGGGGCAGCTAGACACGTCGACCGGCAGTTATCATTCGGTGCCTTTGACGGCGACTGCCGTTTCAAGGCGAGCCAATGCCTCTCGCGGCAAGCCGCGCAGGATCGGCGCAGGCGAGGCCTGATTCAGCGTGAGCAGCTCGGCGGCGATGGCGATGGCGATGGCCCGAGGTCGTTTGTCGCCGCCACTGTTACCCAGCGGGCATCGCAGGGCCTCAATACACGCGCTGGGCAGTCCTCGGTTGCGCAGCCGGCGGGCAAAGCGCGCCCGTTTGCTGTCAGAGCCGATCAGCCCCAGTGACACCTGATCGTTACGCGCCATCATGGCGGCCAGCAGGGTTTCATCCAGAGCGTGATCATGGGTCATGATCAGGCAGTGCTTTCCGGGGCGCAGCCGCTCCAGCTGCTCGTCGGCACTCAGCCCAAAATGGCAGCAGGTGGTGGGGGCGTGCGCCATGTTTCCCAGCACCTGTGGTGAGCGGTTATCAAACCAGTCAACGTGCCAGCCCAGCTCTCCCAGCAGGGGCTCCAGCGCCTGTGCCACATGGCCGGCGCCAAAGAGTGCCACCTGCATGGCTGGCGCCGGGTAGAGAGTGATCAGTACCTCGACATGACCGCCGCAGCACTGTCCTGAACGCGCGCCGAGCGAGAAACTTTCCAGTCGACAGCCCGACTCCCCCCGCGCCAGTGCCAGGCGTGCGGTCTCGATCACCTCCTGCTCGAAGCGCCCGCCGCCCAGAGTGTCAAAGCTTTGCGATTCGGTCACTACCAGCTGGCTGCCCGGCTCACGAGGCGTGGACCCGGCGCTGGTTACGATCTGTGCGCAGGCGTGTGCCAGGCCGCGACGCTGACAGTCGGCCAGTGCCTCGTACCAGTGATGCACACAGGGTTCGCGCTCACTTTTCGGCCATGACATGAGATGCCTCCTCCCGGGGCGACGGGGCACTGCGCACGCGTGCCTCACGTATCGCCCGACACGCCATCAGTACTCGCTCCGGGGTGGCCGGCGTATCCAGTCGCGGACTTGAACGATCATCGGTGAGGCTGGCAATGGCATCGCGCAGTGCAGACCATACTGAAATGGCCAGCATCAGCGGTGGCTCACCGACGGCCTTGGAGCGATAAATGGTTGCCTGCGAATTGGGATGCCCCTCGAGCAGAGCGACGCGAAAGTCGCGGGGGGCGTCGCCGCAGGCAGGAATCTTGTAGGTGGCAGGCCCGGTGGTCAGCAGGTGCCCTTCGGCGTCCCACTTGAGTTCTTCGGTGGTCAGCCACCCCATGCCCTGGACAAAACCGCCCTCGATCTGGCCTCGGTCGATGGCCGGATTAAGCGAGTCGCCCACGTCGTGGAGAATATCGACCCGGGCCACCCGGTACTCGCCGGTCAGGGTATCGACGTGCACTTCGCTGACCGCGGCCCCCCAGGCAAAGTAGTAAAAGGGCCGTCCGCGTCCGGTCTTTCGGTCATAGTGAATCTCGGGCGTGGCGTAAAAACCGGTGGCCGAGAGCGATACCCGCGCCAGATAGGCCTGCTGGATGAGTTCGGGCCATTCGATGCGCGCTTTCCCGGCGAGCAGTCCGTCTGCTTCGAGCCTGAGCTGCTCGCGCTTCAGGGCCTGCCAGTCGGCTGCGAAATCAACAAGGCGCTCGCGCAGGGTAATGGCAGCATCACGTGCGGCCATGGCATTAAGATCGGCCCCGGATGAGGCGGCCGTGGGCGAGGTGTTGGGCACCTTGTCGGTACGCGTGGCGCTGATGCGCACCCGGTGATAAGCGATCCCAAGCTCCCTGGCCACGACCTGACACACCTTGGTGTGCAGCCCCTGACCCATCTCGGTACCGCCGTGATTGACCAGCACGCTGCCGTCGGTATAGATCATTAAAAGCGCGCCGGCCTGATTCAGATGTTGGGCGGTAAAGGAGATGCCGAACTTGACCGGCGTCAGGGCCAGCCCCTTGCGAATGATCGGGCTTTTGGCATTGAAGGCGGTGATGTCGCGGCGTCGCGTGCGGTAGTCGCTGGAGGCCTCGAGTGTCTCGATCAGCTCCTTGATCAGCGGTTGATCGATTTGTTGGCCGTAGTGCGTTTCGCAGCGCTCGTTGTCATAGAGATTGCGCTTTCGCACGTCCAGCGGATCGACTCCCAGAGAGCGGGCAATGTCGTCCATGGCGCCTTCGATCGGCATCATGCCCTGCGGGCCACCAAAGCCGCGAAAGGCGGTGTTGGAGGCGGTATGGGTCATGGCCCGATGGCCGGTCACGCGCGCATCGCCCAGATAGTAGGCGTTGTCGGCGTGAAACATGGCGCGGTCCACCACTCCCTCGGAGAGATCCGGTGAGTGGCCGCAGTTGCCGATCAGGGTAATGTCGGCCCCGGTCAGGCGTCCGGTGTCGTCAAAGCCGACCCGGTAACGGTTGTGAAACGGGTGGCGCTTGCCGGTGGCCTGCATGTCATCGGCGCGCGGCAGGCGAAAGCGTACCGCACAGCCGTTGCGATGGGCGGCCAGCGCTGCCATGGCGCCCAGAGCGGCGGCCTGGCTTTCCTTGCCGCCAAATCCGCCGCCCATGCGGCGCACCTCGGCAACGATGGCATGCAGCGGCATCGCCAGGACCTCGGCGACCAGCTTCTGGACTTCACTGGGATGCTGGCTGGAGGTCAGCACGCGCAGGCCGTTGTCATCCAGCGCCTCGGCCTGGGCGATCTGGCCTTCAAGATAAAAATGCTCCTGACCGCCGATGAACTGCTCGCCTTCCAGCACGTGCGCCGCTTTTTCCAGCGCGTGGTCCACGTTGCCGCTGGTCTGGATGTCATCGCTCATGGCGGCGCCACGATCAAGTGCCGGGGGCGGTAGCGGGCGCTCATGAATATGTTCGGGGAGTACGGTCAGGCCGTCCCGGATCGAGGCAACCGGATCCAGCGCCGGGGGCTGAAGCTGATAGTCGATCAGGGCATGGGCCACAGCGCAGCGGGCGTGGTAAAGCGTGTCAGCCACCACGGCAAAGACCATCTGACCGGCATAGCGCACTTCATTTTCAGCCAGCAGCGGGTCACCCGGGTAGACGGCACCGACCTCATTGTGGCCCGGAATGTCGGCGGCCGTGATCACATCGATCACCCCGGGCTGGCAGCGCACGGCACTCAGGTCCATGTGCAAAAGACGGGCGCTGGCATGCGGTGAAAGCCCCACGGCCAGGTGATGCATGCCCTTCGGGCCCGGCAGGTCATCGATATAGGCGGCCAGGCCTGTGACGTGGCCGATGGCGCTGTCGTGGCCGGGTGCTGTATCGGCCTTTGCCGGTGGCAGACTGCCGAACTGAATCAGTTTGCGCATGATCAGATCTCCTCCAGCGTCATGGGGATGGCCTCGTGACGGCGCGCGAGCCGATGATAGGCGCGAGTCAGCAGACCGGCGGCGGCGGCGAGACGATATTCGCGACTGGCGCGAACATCATTGATTGGCGAAAAGTCCTCGGCGATGGCCTTGCAGGCATTGGCCAGAACGTCGCCGTCGAAGACCTGTCCCTCCAGTGCAGCCTCGACATGAGGGGCCCGTTGTGAGGTCGCGGCCATGCCGCCACAGGCGAGTCGAACGTCGCGCAGCTGGCCGTCGTCTGCGACCGTAACGCGAAGGGCAAGCATGACAGCGGAGATATCATCCTCGCGACGCTTGCTGAGCTTCCAGGCCAGCAGCTGCTCACCGCCCTGCAGGCGCGGCAGATAGATAGCGTCCAGATACTCGCCCTCGGTCAGCGCCGTGCGTCGATAGCCGGTAAAAAAATCATCGATAGAGACTTCACGGGCGCCCGAAATGCCGTTGATTCGCAGTCGAGCGCCCAGCGCCAGCAGGATCGGTGGCGTGTCACCGATGGGGGATGCATTGGCGAGATTGCCGGCCAGGGTCGCCCGATGGCGAATCTGCTGCGAGCCGAGTCGCTCCAGCAGAGCGTGAAAGGCCGGGTAATGCTCGGCAAGCAGCGGTGTTAACTGATGGTAGGTGACGCCGGCGCCGATCCACCAGCCGCGGTCATCTTCTTTGATGTGTCCCAGCTCGGCGACGCTGGAAAGATCGATCAGCTCGGGCAGGGGCTTGAGGGCCAGCGTGTGCTCGAGCATTAGGTCAGTGCCGCCGGCGATCAGTCGCGCCTGCGGGTGCTGCGATAAAAGCGTGATCAGCTCCTGGCGGTTCTCGGGACGGTAGAAACCTTCCCCGTCAGATCGAGTGGCGATGAGCCGGCCGCCGTCGTCGGCGGCTGGGCCGGGCAGGGTGTGCATGGCCCGGGCAGCATCACGAATGGCGCGATAGCCGGTGCAGCGACAGAGATTGCCACCCAGGGCGGCATCGATGGTGTCATCGTTTGGCGGAGTGTCGAGCCCCTGCTGGCGGCGCTGGTGCTCCAGGCAGAACAGCGACATGACAATGCCGGGCGTACAGAAGCCGCATTGGCTGGCATGATGGTCGACCATGGCCTGCTGTACCGGATGAAGCTCGTCATTCCGGGAGAGCCCTTCCACTGTCAGCACGTGGCATCCGTGCAGTTGGTGGGCCGGCAGGATACAGGCATTGGCACTGTGATAGTGCATCTCGCCCCTGTCATCCCGCGTGCCGATGGCGATGGTGCAGGCGCCGCAGTCGCCCGAGGCGCAGCCTTCCTTGGTACCGCAGGTGGCGAGTCGGTCACGCAGCACGGACAGTGCGGTGGCCTGAGCCGGTATATTGTCCAGCCGCCGGGGCTGGCCGTTGAGCGTCAGGGTAAGCATTATGGCATCTCCATGGCATCTGCTGACCATCACCATGCAATTTACTGACCAATTGTTCAGAAAACGACTTTTTATTGAGTGATCCTCTGACAGGGCATGGAGCACCATCGAGTGCATACCCAACATCGCCGTCACTTTCAGGCTTGATGCAAGGAACGATAATGGCCGGCAAAAGGCAGGGGAGCACGGCTCCGGACACGCTGGGCGCAGGAGCCGTTCGGGTGCGTAATCAGGCGCGCATTCTGGATGCCGCCGAAGGCGTATTTGCCACGCATGGCTACCGCGGCGGCAGTCTGAGTGCCATCGCACAAGAGGCCGGGCTGGCGCGCGCCAACCTGCTGTATTACTTCAAAAGCAAGCGTGGTCTCTATGTGGCGCTGCTGGAGCGGACCATGGCGCGCTGGAACAGTTTGCTTGAAGAGATCGATATTAATGATGATCCAGCGCAGGTGCTGACGTCCTTTGTCCGCGCCAAGCTGGCATTGGTGCGGCGTTATCCTCAGGCCTCGCGCCTGTTTGCCAGCGAGGTTTTGCAGGGCGCACCAATGCTGCAGACGTATCTGGATGGTCCGCTGCGGACATGGGTGGATGCGCGGGCCACCATTCTTGCCCGCTGGATCGAACGCGGACAGATGGATCAGCGCGTTGATCCGCACGCACTGATCTTTTTGATCTGGTCGACCACTCAGCACTACGCCGACTATGAGGCGCAGGTGCTGGCGCTGACCGGTCGTAAAGCGCTGGATAACAGCGATGAGCAGCGCATCGGCGACTTTCTCTGCCACATGGTGCTTGCCGGCTGTGGTCTGAGCGATCCCGAGCGTCCTGCTGGAAGCCTTTGAATCAGGGCAGCGGTCCGCCCTCGATGGTTTTCTGCATGCCCGCCATGATATGGCGGCCATCCTCCGCGGCCAGCGCCTGATACCACTGATGGGTGACGATGGGGTCGTGACCGTGGGTCATGTCGGCACGCTTGCGCGCGCGCAGGATGATGTCGCCGACGCGGTCTACGCGGGCACGATCATAAGCGGCCAGTGCGGCGGCTGGATCGGCATGCCGGCCAAGCGCATCGGCCAGCACCCAGGCATCCTCCATGGCCTGGCAGCCGCCCTGACCAAGATCCGGAGCCATGGCATGGGCGGCGTCGCCCAGCAGTGCCACGCGTTCACCTACCAGCGTTTCAAGCGGGTCAATATCGTGGATGGGTACCCGTGCCATCAGTGCCGGGTCAAACCGCTCGATCAGGTTGATGACCTGCGGCGCCCAGCCAGAGAAGTGACGGCGCAGTTCGGCCCTGTAATCGTTGTGGTCATCCAGATCCTCGAGCGCAAGCGGCACATCAAAAAAGCAGTAGAACTCGGGCTGACAATCAGTATTGCCGCCGCTGCCCATCGGCATCAGGGAGACGCGCTGATGATGGCCGATGTACTGGTCCCAGTGATCCAGTGGCGCAAGATCGGATTGTGCCGGTACGCGAACGTTCCAGTTCACATAGCCACAGTAGCGCCGCTCTATCGTTTTGCCCGCCACGCGATTGCGAAGCCTTGAGTGAGTGCCATCGGCCACGATCAACAGATCAGCGCGACGCGTCTGCTCGTTATCGAAATGAATGGTCACTCCCTCTGCGTCGGTGCTGAAATCGATACAGTGTTCGCCCAGATGGACATTGTCGTGTCCCACGGCATCAAGCAGCTGACGCTGCAGCTCGCTACGGGCAACCGGGCAGGCCGGCTGACCGACGGCCTCATAGAGAGGGGCAAGGCTGAAGCCGGTCAGCAGGGTGCCGTCATGACTGAAGTAGCGCATCGCCTGCATGTCGCCGCTGGCCTGCTCGATACCGTGCCCAAGCCCCAGCTGATGCAAAATTTTTGCACCGTTGGACCAGATCGACAGGGCGGCACCCGCCGGGCGAAGTTCCCGGACCCGGTCGTATACGCTGATCTGATGGCCCTGTTGCTGCAGCGCCAGAGCGGCGGTCAGACCGCCCATGCCTGCGCCGATGATCACGATGTTCATGGCATTACCTGCTGTTGTTTTTGGAAGGCAAGTTTTTAAAAGGTGATTGGAACGATCCGCCCCTTGTCATGCTTTTAGACTAACGTGGGTCGTCCACTTTGCAAACGGCCTCGGTGAAGATGTCAGAAAAGCGGATTTGTGAGCGCCGCAATGCATTGTCATGGTGCGCTGGTGCACCGCAATGGCGCGCCCGGGCATCAGAGGAGACGCGGCGAGTCAAGGGGGGTTGTGGCAGGCGCTCGGGTATTTGACCCATTGTTCGCGGGTTGCGACGCGTTTGGCCGGACTCTTGCATGACAGAGCCTGTCCTTTGCCCTCAAGGTGATCCTGCCATGTCGCAATCCACCCCGCAGTCAGCTGCCCCGGATGATCTAATCTATGCCCTTGATGACCGACCCGCACCTGGGCCCGCGCTGCTGGCGGCGGTTCAGCACGTACTGGCATGCTTTATCGCGATTGTGACCCCCACGCTGGTGATTGCCGGCATTCTCGGGCTTGATCAGCAGTTGCCCTATCTGCTCAGCATGGGGTTGATGGTGTCGGGCGTGGGCACCTTTTTGCAGGCTCGACGGCCCTGGGGGGTCGGGGCAGGCATGATCTGCGTTCAGGGCACCAGCTTTTCCTTTCTCGGTGCGGTCACGGCGGCTGGTCTGCTGGTGAAGTCACGGGGTGGCAGCCCGGATGACATGCTTGCCATGATTTTTGGGCTCTGCTTTTTTGGCGCGTTCGTTGAGATCATTCTGAGCCGGTTTCTGCACCAGCTGCGCCGGATCTTTACGCCGCTGATTACCGGTATCGTCATTACGATTATCGGCATGAGTCTGATTCCGGTAGGCATGACGAGTCTGGGTGGTGGGAGCGGTGCCGACAATTTCGGCGATCCCGGCTACCTGGGAATCGGTGCATTGACCCTTTTAATCATCGTGATGCTGGGGCATGCCCGCAGTGCCTGGCTAAGGCTCTCGGCCATCGCCATTGCGCTGGCCATCGGCACCCTTGTGGCCTGGTTGACGGGCCTGGCCGGTTTCACGGCACTTCAACAGCAACCGTTGATCAGTTTGCCCATCCCGTTTCGCTACGGTTTCGATTTCGAATGGTCAGTATTTCTGCCGATCGCCATGATTTATCTGATTACCGCCATCGAGTCGGTGGGTGATTTAACGGCCAACTGTCTGATCTCTCGTCAGCCGATCGAAGGGCCGCGATATCTTGAGCGCATCAGCGGTGGCGTGCTGGGAGATGGGGTCAACTCGATGCTGGCAGCAGTCTTCAATACCTTTCCCAATACGACCTTTTCCCAGAATAACGGAGTGATTCAGCTTAGCGGTGTGGCCAGCCGCCACGTCGGGCAGTATGTGGGCGCGATTCTGGTCGTGCTGGGACTCTTCCCGATGCTCGGGGCGGTGCTTTCGCAGATTCCGCAGCCGGTACTGGGTGGGGCGCTTCTGATGATGTTTGGAAGTGTGGCAGCTGCCGGCATTCGTATTCTGGCCCGCGTCACCCTGGACCGGCGCAGCCTGAGCATCATGGCGGTGGCCTTTGGTGTCGGGCTCGGCGTGGCGAGCCACCCTGAACTGTTTGATCAATTGCCGGATGTTGTGCGTCTGCTGCTGGGATCATCCATCAGCGCCGGTGGCCTGGTCGCCATCGTTTTGAACCTGCTGCTACCGGATCATGTGGCGCGTGAGCACATCACTTCAAAAGCGGAAACAGGGCGCGTCTCGCGTTGAGTGCTGCAGGCGTTTGCCCTGATGGGTTCTGCGTGGGCGTCACTCGCGCCGATTGGCAAGCGTTAATGCCTGCTGATAGGCCGCGGCGACCCGCTCGGGAGACAGACCCAGCTGCGCCAGATGAGGCCAGTCAATGACCTCCCATTGCGCTTTTTGATAGTCGATGGCCGTTTGAAGGATCAACCCCAGTGAGCCAGTGCGATGTATCAGGGCCGCTTCGATATCAGGATGAACGGGGATCTGCGCCAGGATCTCTTCCAGCGGCTGATCCATGAAGCTGTCGAGACAGGAAAAAAGCCCTGCGGTAAAGCCCATCTCGCTGGTCTGACCGGGCAGCTGCTGCGCCAGATAATGACAGAAGTGCGCGCGCATCATCGCCAGCTTTTGCAGGGCATATGGCTTGTCATCAAAGCGTGACAGGACCAGCAGGCTCGCCAGACTGCGAATGCGGGAAAGCCCCAGCGCCATGACAGCACCGTGCAGTGACGTGACCGGGCGGCTTTGCTGGGCAAAGGCGGAGTTGGCCATCCGCAACAGGCGGACGCTCAAAAACGGCTCGCGCTGTACCGTCTCGGCCATGTTGTTCATGGAGATGTCAGGCGCGTTGAGCTCGGCCAGAAGCTTCAGGATGTTCAGTCGATTGACCGGCATGACCCGACCATATACCGGCTCGGGACGCGCCAGAAAATATCCCTGAAAGAGGGTGCACCCGGCCTCCATGGCGATGCGATAGTCTTCCTTCGTTTCGATTTTCTCGGCCAGCAGCTGATGCGCCGGATAGCGTGCCTTAAGGGCCTGAATGACGGCTGTCAGCGTCTCGGGGGTGTAGACGGGATAGTCGAGTTTCACGATGTCGACAAAGGGCAGCAGCGGGTGGCTGGCATCAGAAAGGCTATAGTCATCAAGCGCCATGACATGGCCTTCTTCACGCAGACGCGTCAGGGCCTCGATCACTGCCGGGGTGTCGGTGACATCTTCCAGAATCTCGATGATCAGTGCGCGGGAATCAAAGGGGATATCCCGGGTCAGGCTGTCGGTCGAGAAGTTGACATAGGCAGGCTGATGATCACACACCTCGTTGATATCGGCCGCCGTAAAGGCATTGATCAGCACCTGGCTGGTGGCGCGATTGCCATCAAAATCGGCCGCCACGATCGGGCCGCCGCCATAGGGGCGAAACAGGAGTTCGTAGCCTGCCAGCGTCAGCTGATGGTCATAGATAGGCTGACGGGCAAACAGTACCCCGGCACTGTCGTTGGAAGTGTCGCTCATGATGTCCTGGGTATCTTTGAAATAACGCCTGCGTCGTGGCCACGCATAACAATGATCCCATTGTCATTCATCAGCATTCATCAGTGGCCTTTATGTCGTTGTTTATCGTCAGCCATTGCCTTGGCTTGAGTGCCAGGGCCCTGAAAAGCCTGATCAGGCGCTGAAAGGCGGGTGCCTGCCGGTGCTACATGATGGATGCCGGCGTGTTGTCATCGGGCAGATCCTGCATCGAGATAAAGCCGGAGATTTCTTCGATGCGTCCGCACCAGTCCACCACATGAGGCCAGTCCAGCAGCAAAAGGCCTGCCTGGTCAGCGATATGGGTGTGGGCAAACAGGGCAATATCGGCCAGTGTGAGCGTCTCTCCGGCCAGAAAAGGCTGCGTGCTGAGGGTCTGCTCCATGATGTCCAGCGCCTGACGAGCGTTTTCCTGACGTGCCATCAGCTCTTCGAGACGCTCGCTTGGGTCGCCCTGATACCAGTGAATCAGTCGGGCCACGGAGAGTGACGGTTCATGGCGATGCTGCTCGAAAAACATCCACTGAAGCATGCGCGCCCGGTCGAACTCATCGTCAGGCACCAACGCGCTGTTATGGCCCAGGTAATAGAGAATGGCGTTGGATTCGACGAGCGTGCGTCCGTCGTGCAGCTCCAGCATGGGAACACGACGCGCGGGGTTACGAACGGCAAAGTTGTCGCTAAGCGTCTCGCCGGTCAAAAAGTCGACATCAAACCAGCGGTGACTGATGTCCAGTAGTGCCAGTGTCAGCCTGACCTTGTAGCAATTGCCCGAGCGATAGTCGCCGTAGACGGTCATCATGGCCTCGTCCCCGTAATTCAATGGTGCATGAGAAAGTTGCAGCCATTGTGGCACAAGCTTTCAGCACCATCCTTAAGCCTTTGATCATGCCATGACACATGCCATGACAAAGGGCCCTGCCACGAATGTGACAGAGCCCCAGGGTCACGCCTTGATGATGCGATCAGGCGGTGGCCAGCATGCCGGTCTGCTGCTGCACCTGTTCGGTATCCATCAAGTGGATGGTGACCGGCACCGATTTGGCTGCAATGGTATGGCTTCGCTCGTCGCGGTTGGCAATCGGAATCAGACCGTTGGTCTCGGGATAGTAGGCTGCCGCGCAGCCCTGGGGCACGTCATAGGGCATGATGCGAAAGCCCGAAACGTGGCGTTCGATGCCGTCTTCGGCCACGGCGCGAAACTCGATCAGGTTGCCCTCCTCAAGGCCGAGTCGCTCGATATCTGCCGGATTCATCATGACCACCATGCGTGTGCCATAAACATCGCGGTAGCGGTCATCCAGCGAGTACACCGTGGTGTTGAACTGATCGTGGCCACGGGTGGTGATCAGCTGAAAATAATCCGCCTTTGGTGAGGTCATGCCTGTATCGAGGGTATCTCCCGGGAACAGGAAGTTGGCACGACCGCTGTCGGTTTCCCAGACGCGCTCTCGGGCAGCGTTATACAGGTGAAAGCCGCCCGGCTCGCCCACGCGGTCGTTGTAATTTTTGAACATGTCCGGAAAAACGGCCTCGATGCGATCGCGAATGCGGGCATAGTCCTCGCTGAGCCACTCCCAGTCGACCTTTGTGTGCGGGGGCAGGGTGGCGCGGGCCATACCGGCAATGATCGCCACTTCGGATTTCAGATAGGGCGAGGCTGGATCGATCTGACCGGTTGAGCCGTTGACGTTGCTCATGCCGTCTTCAAGGGTCACGGTCTGCAGAATGCCTGCCTGAATGTCCTTTTCGGTGCGGGCCAGACACGGCAGGATAAAGGCCTTTTTGCCGTGGATCAGATGACTGCGATTGAGCTTGGTCGAGATCTGCACGGTCATCTTCAGGGTATTGAGTGTCTTTTCAGCGACCCGGTCGATATCGGGAATGGCGCGAAAGAAGTTCCCGCCCAGTCCGATGAAGGTATCAACGCCGCCGGCCAGAATCGATTCGCAGCAGGCAGCCACGTCATCGCCGTGTCGGCGCGGTGACTCGATATCAAAGACCTTGTCGAGCTGGCTCAAAAACGCCTCGGTCGGCTTCTGGTAGATGCCGACGGTGCGGTCGCCCTGTACGTTGGAGTGCCCGCGTACCGGACAGGCGCCCGTACCGCGTCGGCCGATGTTGCCCCGCAGCAGCAGCAGGTTGACGATTTGCTGTACACCGTCACCGCCATGCGTTTGCTGGGTGATGCCCATGCCCCAGCAACAGATGACGCGCTCGGCGGTCATGTAGACCTCGGCGGCGGCCTCAATGGCTTCACGTGTCAGCCCTGAATGGCGCTTGATGCGCTCCCAGTCAAGGGCGCGACAGTGATCGGCGAAGACTTCGAGACCGTGGGTGTGCGCCTCGATGAATTCGTGATCAAGCACGCGTTTCTCACCTCTGGCCTGCGCCCGGTCATCGGCTTCAATGATGACCTTGCACATGCCCTGGATGGCAGCAATGTCGCCTCCGATGCGCACCTGATGGTACTGCGAGCTGATGGTTGTGCCCGAGGGTTTCAACATGTCCATCGGACTTTGCGGGTTGGCAAAGCGCACCAGCGCCTTTTCGCGCAGCGGGTTGAAGGTCACCACGGCGCCGCCACGGCCGACCAGCTCATGCAGGTTGCCCATCATGCGTGGGCTGTTGGTGCCGGTATTTTGACCAAAGATGAACACGGCATCAGTGTGATCGAAATCGTCCAACGTGGTCGTGGCCTTGCCGACGCCAAGGCTTTCGGGCAGTGAGACCGTAGTGGTCTCGTGGCACATGTTGGAGCAGTCCGGAAAGTTGTTGATGCCGTACATGCGCCCGAACAGCTGAAACATGAATGCCGATTCGTTGGGCGCATGGCCCGAGGTGTAAAGCTGCACCCGCCAGGGATCTTCCTGTGACTTGAGCGACTCGCCGATTTCCCGGAAGGCGGTCTCCCAGTCGACCGCCTCATACTTGTCCGTGTCGGCGTTGTAGCGCATCGGATGTGTCAGCCGGCCCTGACTTTCGAGCTCGTGATCGCTCCAGCTCGACAGCTCGGTCACTGTATGGCGCTCGAAAAATTCCGGGCGCACGCGTTTGCGGGTGGTCTCCCAGGCGACGGCCTTGGCGCCGTTTTCACAGAATTCGGCCATCGCCGGTCTGACCGGGTCGGGCCAGGCGCAGCTGGGGCACTTGAAGCCGGTGTGCTTGTTCATTGCCAGCATCAAACGATTACCGGTAAAGGGTACCTGCTGGCGAAACATGTGCTCTTCAACGGCCTTGAGGGCGAGCCAGCCGCCACCAGGCGAGGTGCCTGCGTCCTGACTGCCGTAAACCTGGGCGTTACTTTGATGCGCGGTGTGCTTTTTCACCATGATGGCCTCCGTGCCAATACGGTTGAAAGATGACAGACGGCGCTGACGATACCGTGACGGCCAGCAGGAGGGGTAAAGCCTGTTGGATGCCCTTCTTTTGACTGGCGGCGGGAATGTCGGACAGCGTCAGCACCAAGGATAGTCGGCTGCCACTATCCTGGTACATGAACTTAATCGATGCTTAATAGGAAATGACCGGGAGGCCGATAAACTCAGTGCATCGGCCCGCCGGAGGGGAAGGGAGGGCGTGCCAGCCAGATCAGGCCGATGGCCACCACAAAGATGACGCCGAATAGCCAGATGACATCGTTGAACGCCATGGTGGCGGCCTGAGCATTGACGACTTCGTTAATCATGGCCCAGGCGCCTTGATCCTGCAGGCCCAGCGTGCCCAGCTGATTCAGGTAATGCTCGGTCGCCGGGCTTCCGGGAACCACTGACTCTGTCAGACGCGCATGATGATAGATGCTGCGGTGATCGTAGAGCGTGACCGATACCGCCGTGGAGATACTGGTGGCCAGGGTCCGGCAGAAGTTGGAAAGGCCGGAAGCATCGGCAATCTGATCATCGCGAAGTCCGGCAAAGATGATCTGATTGATGGGTACGAAAAAGAACGCCACGCCTGCGCCCATCACAAAGCGCGGCATGGCCAGCTCACCATAGGCGATCTGGTTGTTGAAGCCTGCCGCCCAGAACGAGCAAAAAGCAAAGACGGCAAAACCGAAGGTCACCAGAAAGCGCAGGTCAAAATGGCTTTGAAAGCGGCCCACCAGCGGGGAGGCAAACAGCGCAAGAATGCCGATGGGCGCGACAGCAAGGCCTGCCCAGGTGGCGTTGTAGCCCATGACCTGCTGCACCCAGTTGGGCGTAACAACGGTGGTGCCAAAAAAGGCAAACATGCCCAGCGACAGGCACAGCGTGCCAATGGCGAAATTGCGCTGTCCAAAAAGGCGCAGGTTGACCACTGGACGGCGATGCATCAGCACCCAGGCCACCAGAAAGGTGATGCCAACCAGCGCCACAAGCCCCAGAGTCAGGATCATGGGCGAGGCGAACCAGTCGTGGTCGTTGCCGTTGTCGAGCATGAACTGCAATGCCCCCACGCCCACAATCAAAAGGCCCAGCCCGATGACATCGACCGGTACGCGGGTGGTTTTCGATTCTCGCCCGCGTAACAGCCACAGGCTGAGCACCAGCGAGAAGATGCCGACCGGGATATTGATATAGAAAATCCACGGCCATGAGTAGTTGTCGGTCAGCCAGCCGCCGAGAATCGGGCCGCAGATTGGGGCCACCACGACCGTCATGGCCCAGAGCCCAATGGCCATACTGCGCTTCTCGGCCGGATAGTTCTTCAACAGCAGCGTCTGGGTCAGGGGGACCAGCGGGCCGGAGACGGCACCCTGCAGCAAACGAAAGACCACCAGCATGATCATGCTATTGGCAAATCCGCAGAGCGCGGAGAACACGATGAACAACGAGATGGAGGTGCAAAACAGGCGCACCTCGCCAAAACGGCGCGCCAGCCAACCGGTCAGCGGCTGGGCAATGGCACTGGACAGTGCGTAGGCACTGATCGCCCAGGTGCCTTCACTGGTACTGACGCCCATGTCACCGGCAATGGTATGCACCGAGACGTTGACGATGGAGATGTCGAGCACTTCCATGAAGGTGGCAAGGCCCATCGCCAGCGTCAGCAGCACCAGCTTGATGCCGCGCAGGGGCGCCATCGCTTCCTGCTGGCTGGGTGCGGTGGCCGCCTCGCTCATGGGGTGGTGCTTTTATCAGTGTCGGTGAGCAGGTCGCCGGCGTTGTCGCGAATAATGGCCATGGCGGCGTCATCGGCCTGATGCTGGCGCGCGTCAAACACCTCGGTGTGTTGTGGTGAACGAACTTCGGGCGCATCGGCAAGCATGGGGCCATCAGCATCATCGTTCAGATCAATCCGGGCGTAGGTCGAAAGCCCGACTCGCAGCGGATGAGATTCGAGCGTATCGCCATCAAGGGCGATACGCACCGGCACGCGCTGGACCACCTTGATCCAGTTGCCGGTGGCATTCTGGGCCGGCAGCAGGGAAAACGCTGCTCCGGTGCCGGCCGACAATCCCGCTACATGGCCGTGATAGACGACGTCATCGCCGTAGAAGTCGGTAGTGACGCTCGCTGGCTGACCGATGCGCACCCGTCCGAGCTGGGTCTCCTTGAAGTTGGCATCCACCCACAGATCATGCAGCGGCACGACCGTCAAAAGCGGCTGACTGGCCTGCACACTCTGGCCCAGCTGTACCTGTCGGCTGGCAACGCGACCCGCTACCGGTGAGATGACCTGCGTTCTTTTCTGGGCAAGCCATGCGTTGCGATAGGCGGCGCGTGCCTGCAGGACGCCCGGGGCATGCCAGAGGTCGTTGCCATCAATCAGGGCGTGGGCCGCGCGTGCCTGGGCCTGGGCCTGTTCAAGCTGCGCCCGGGCAGCGTCGTAATGGCGCCGGGCACTGTCGACTTCTTCTTTTGAGGCGGCGCGCTGCGCCAGCAGCGGCTTGCGGCGCTGATATTCGTCGCGGGCCCGTTCAAACTGCGCGCGCGCCGTAACCGTAGCGGCATCAAACTGAACGGCCTGTGCCCGCTGCTGGCGATACTGGCGCACGGCCTGTGCCAGCTGTCCGGCGGCCTGATCAAGCGCGTTGCGGGTATCGCTGTCATCCAGGGTAATCAGTATCTGACCGCGTTTGACCGGCTCGGTGTCCTCGACGCTGATGGCGGTGACCGTGGCGTTGATCTGGGCGGAAATATTGACCTGGTCACCCTGCACATAGGCGTCATCGGTAATCACCCGGGTACTGAGCACCAGCGCATCCAGCAGATACCAGCCGATGCCGGCGAGTATGAACACCAGTGCGATCACCAGCAGGATGATGTTGCGTTTTTTGCGTGAGACCGGTGCCTCGTTTTCAGTGCTGTCATGGCCATCACTGTCGCGGCCATTACCCTCGTGAGGTGTCTGCTCGGAGGGGCCATGATCGGTCGTGGCGTCGTTGTTATGGCTCATCAGTGGCACTTCCCGTCGTCAAATAGCGTGCGTCACGTTCGGGCACGCGTCCGTGATAGCCCCCGCCCAGGGCGTGGATCAGCTGTATGCGGGTATCCAGCAGCTCGCCTTCGAGCGTCAGACGGTTCATCTGTTCACGAACCAGCCCCTGCTGTGCCTCGATCAGTGCGCGTGGGTCTTCAACGCCGCGGGCGTCCCGCTCGCGAGCAAGCTCAAGGCGATGCTGAAAGCTTTCAAGCGCCGTTGCCTGAGCGTCGCGCTGAGCCTCGATGCGCGACAGGGTGACGGTCTGGCGGGCTACTTCCTGCGCGGCATCCACCACACGCTGGTTGTAATCGGCAATGGCACTTTCAAGCTGGGCACGGCTGGCGTTATAGCGGGCATCAAGCCGGCCCGCTTCGAAGATGGGCAGCGTCACGGCCGGCCCAAAAGAGGCCACCGAGACATCTTCATTGCGTCCGGTGCCCAGCGGGTGCACGCGCAGAAAACCTGCCAGAGCCGACAGGCTGACGTTGGGATAATAGTCCGCACGCGCCTGATCAATGCCGCGCATGCCGGCCTCGACCTGCCAGCGACTTGCCATGATGTCCGGGCGACGCGCAATCAGCTCAAGTCCGGCCTCATTGGGCAGGGCGGTGTCCAGCTGGGGAAGCGGTCGCGGGGCCAGGTCATTGAGCTGATCCGGAGAGACGCCCATCAGCGCGGCCAGTTGAACCTGATCCAGACGGGCAGCGCCATCGAGGCCTGCGCGCTGCTGTTCCAGCGTGGAAAGCTGTTCGTTTGCCTGATCCAGTCGTGCCGGGTTTTCGATGTCGCGTCCGACGCGCAAAGCGGTAATTCGAACGCTGTCGCGGGCGCTGTTCAGCAGGGTATCCAGCGCCGACAGCTGGGCCTGGCGTAGCTGCCAGTCCATGTAGGCACGCGTGATGCCGGCCTGCAGGGCGCTGGCGGCGGCAGCCTGTTCAAGCCGAGCGGCGTGGCGCTGGTCAAGCGCCGCCTCGATGGCGGCACGTTTTTTGCCCCACCAGTCGAAATCCCAGCCAAATGACAGGCTGGCCAGACCCACATTGCTGCGCTGGCTGTTGCCGGTACTTCCGCTCTCGAAGCCGGGTAGCCCCAAGGCTGGATATTCAAGGTCGGTATGGCTGTAGCTCTGGTTGGCCCGGGCGCTGCCTTCAATCTGTATGCGGGTATCGGCCTGACGGCCTTCCAGCTGGCGAGAGGCGGTCTCAAAGCGTGCCCGGGCGCTGTCCAGTGATGGGGCCTTGCGCATGGCACGCTCGATCAGGGCGTTGAGCTGTGGGTCGTTGAAATCATGCCACCACCTTTCATCCGGCCAGTGACCAGAGGTGTCCTGATTGGCGGCCAGTCCGGCCAGCGGTGCCTGTTCACGCAGCGTCAGTTCGACTGGCGCCATGGCCGGGGCGCCGCAGCCACTCAACAGGGCGCACATCAGCATCAGGCAGGCCAGGGCTCCACCAGAAAAGTGCGGTCGAAGATATGAAAAATGGGGCATCATGTTACCGGTACAATGGCGGGCAGGCGTTATGGTAATACACACATTAACGGCACTGGAGGATGAATGCTTTCGTCAGCATTTTTCAGCACCAGACAAGCCCGCTGCACTAATGTAGGCCGGACTGTCGCGCGTGTCGCGTGGCCCACGCTTCAAGGAGCCTTTTGTGTCTTCCATCGCCTGGCGAGATACTCGTGAATATTATGGGCGGATCAGCCGTCTTTTTCACTGGCTGATGGCCGCTCTTTTGCTGTGGCAGTTTGCCGGCATGATCGCCGCCAGCCTGGTCGGCCGCGCGCCCTGGGTTGCCTTCATGGTCGGAACGCACAAAAGCATCGGATTTATGCTGATGCTGCTGGTGGTCCTGCGCTCGACATGGGGCCTTTATAACCTTTCCAATCGCCCACCTCATGACCGGGGTGCTGAAATGCTGGTCGCCTTTGGTCAGCTTCTCATGTATCTGCTGATGATTGTTGTCCCGCTGCTGGGATTGACCATGAACTGGGCCTCCGGCAAGCCGTTGCTGGTGTTTGGAGCGCAGCTCATGAGTGGTGGACGCGAGATGGAAGGGCTGGCAGAGCTGACGGCGCAATGGCATGTCTGGATGGCCTGGACGCTGGGCGTGCTGATTGCCGGGCATGTGCTGCTGGCCGTGGTCTGGCATGGCCTCATTCGCCGCGACAATACCCTGAAGAAAATGGTGACCCGCCCCAACGCCTGAAGTGCCCTTTGGAAGCAGCGACCAGCGTGCCATCCAACACACGCTGGTGCCACGTCGCTTTTTTAACGCTAGTAATAGCGCTCCTTCCAGCGCTGTACCTTCACTTCACTTTTCAGCACATCCAGCACCTCGACCAGTACCTGTTCTAGCGCCTGATAGTCACTGGCGCTGGCGGGCACGCTGCGATCGATGGTGCGATTGGCCAGCTCCTCGATCAGTGAGCGGAAGTCCGGTGAACGAATGCCGATGACCGCCTCCCTGATTAGCCGGCTGGTGACATCGGCCATCGCTTCATCCATGGCCTCGACCACCTGTGCCCCCATTGGTAGACGTTGCAGGCTGCGGATGGTGGGGTTTTCCGTCACTGCGCGATGAATCAGACCGCTGACCCAGGTATTGATGTCCTCGCGATGCTGGGCATAGCTTTCGCCCAGTACGCGTTGCACGCGATGGGCCACGTCATCGATCAGCTGCTGTTTGCGGGGCAGCAGGACTTCGTCGGTCACGCGACGGGAAATATTGCCCTTGGAGAGAAAGCCTTCCTGCACGTCGGTCAGCATCCTGACGATCACGCGATCGGAGATCTCTTCAAGTGCGATTTCGTAATACTTGTAGAAAAAGCGATAGATACCCCAGGTGCGAATATCGATCAGACGCGTGCGCTGCAGCCGAACCAGAAGCCCGATGATACGCAGTACGCGCAGCAGGCGCAGACCACCGACCGGGATGCAGCCAAGCACGTCGTACCAGTGCACGAAGGGATAAAAAAACCAGCGGTGATAACGCCTGTCCCAGATGGCAAGGGCCCAGCTTGCCAAAACATCGAATACGAAGACGGCCACGAACCACAGATCGATCGTTTCAAAATTGGCATGTAGCCAGCCACCCCATTGCTCAAGTGTCGGCGAGATGGCCGAAAGCAGATCGCGAAAGGGGCTGGTCAGATACAGCGTGTCAAAAAGGATCAGCAGCAGGCTGGTCGACACCAGCACCATGATGATTAGATCCCAGATGAGATAGCACTTCTCCAGCCAGCTAGGAATGTCTCGAGGCGGCTCGTGCTTGTCCTCTTCAGGGGCATCGCTGCGCGGCTGATCGGCCCAGCTGTTGGCCGGCGGATAGCGATCGCGCTGCGTGCCACCCTCTGATGGGGAATCCTCTTGATGCATGTGTGCCTCCTTGCGTGAGGGGCTATCTCAGATGCTTGAGCGCCTCGCGTCAAGTCGCCGGCGCTCAAACCTCCGGCAGCATCCGGATTTCAGACTAGAAAGAATTTACGGTGCGCCTGGCAGCTCGCGCTTGTGTGCGGTGCGATCATAGGTGCTGATGATACGCTGTGCGGCTTGTCCATCGATCTCCCTGCCTTCCAGAAAATCATCGATCTGATCATAGGTGACGCCCAGGGCATCTTCGTCGGTCCGACCTGGAGAAAGGGTTTCAAGATCTGCAGTGGGGACCTTGTTGACCAGCGATTCAGGCCCGTCGAGTACGCTGAGTATCGCTCGTACCCGACGCTTGTTGAGACCAAACAGCGGTGTGATATCGCAGGCGCCATCACCGTGTTTGGTAAAAAAGCCCATGACCGCTTCGGCGCCGTGATCGGTGCCGACCACCAGACCATTATGGCGACCGGCCACGGCATACTGCGCGATCATGCGGGCCCGCGCCTTGATGTTGCCATGGACAAAATCACGCTGATGCTCGTCCTTGAACCCAAGACCGCCCTGTTCGAGGCCTTCAAGCATGCCATCTGCCGAAGGCTTGATGTTCACGTCCAGCTGCTCATCGGCTCGAATGTAGTGAATGGCAGCCTGAGCATCATCTTCATCATGCTGCTCGCCGTAGGGCAGGCGCATGGCATAAAAGGTGGCCTTGCCGCTGCGCTCGCGGATGCGCTCCACGGCAAGCTGGCAAAGACGGCCGGTCGTGGTGGAGTCCACGCCGCCGCTGATCCCAAGGACCAGGGCCACGGCACCGGCCTTTTCCAAAGACCGCGTCAGAAAGTCGATGCGTCGTTCCACTTCCTGTTGAGCATCGAAGTGCTGCCCGATATCGAGCGCGTCAATAATCTGCTGCTGGGTGGTCATGAGCGATCATCATCCTGCGTGCAGTGAATGTAGTGACTACCGACAGCGTAGCCGGAAATCAAGACCGATAAAATTCCGTCAGGCGTCAGCAGCATTGTTCAAACACTGCCCATGATAATGGGTCAGGCGTCAAAGCGCATGATGAGGCGCTGGTGCACGTGATGGTGATGGTTCTCGTGCGTGGCAGAAAAGCGGGCATACTGGCAGGCAAGACAGCCCTCTGAACAGACAGCTGTCTGCAGGTTCTACGACATCAGCGTCTCATGTTCAGCCGAATGCACGCGCCCGCGTCCGGCATGCTTGGCGCTGTACAGTGCCTGGTCGGCCATTTCGATCAGAGTGCTCATGTCACGGCCCTGGCGCGGGGCGTCGATCAGCCCTGCCGAAAAGGTGAGGTGACTGATTCGCTCATCACCGATCTGCATGGACCACTGGCCAAACTGCTCAAGGACTTCGTTCAAGCGCATCAATGCGATGCTGGCAGACGCTCCCGGCAGGACCACAATGAACTCCTCACCGCCGTAGCGACAGGAGATGTCCGTGGCGCGCAGCCGCTGGGTCAGAATCTCGCCCAGCGCCACCAGCACCTGATCACCGGCATCATGTCCCCATGTATCATTGAGACGCTTGAAGTGATCCAGGTCCAGCAGGGCCAGTGCCACCGGGGTCTCATCGCTGGCGCTTTCAAGCAGACCGGGCAGCGTCTCGTTGAGGTAGCGGCGGTTGTAAAGCCCGGTCAGCGCATCGCGGTAGGCGTGGTCGGTCAGCTGATTGCGCAGACGCAGATTGATCAGCGTCAGCGTCAGGATGCGGGCGGTTTCATCGGTCATGCGCTCGAGACGATGCCGGTCCTCGTCATCCAGCGGCTCGGCCTGCAGGGTCATGCGGCCGAGCGCACCGGTCGACGTGGTCAGGCGCTGGCGGTATTCAAAGGTTGGTTGCGCGCAAAGGGCGCCGCCCCAGGCAAGGCAGTGCGCCTGATCCAGCTCTTCAATGCGAAGGGCCAGTTCGCCACGAGTGTCCGGGAAGCATCGGGGCAGGCACTCTTCCAGCAGCGGGATGACGCTGGCAATGTCGTTGAGCTCGAAAAGTCGCGTGCTCAGTTCATTGAGATACTGACGATACAGGCCGTCGCGGGCCAGGCGCTGATTCAGCAGCACCATGCCCTGTTCGGCCTCCTTGCGCGCCGTGATGTCATGCACCATTTCATAAATCAGCGTTTTCCCGCCGATCACCACCGAGGCCACAAACACTTCCACGTCGCGTATGGTGGCGTCGGCCATGCGGTGGCGGGTCTCGAAATGCCCTTCCTGTTGCACTAGTGTCTGCCGGGCACGCTGCTGGCGGGTTTCCATAGGGGTCAGAGACACGTCCTTCATCACCAGCGTTTTGAGCACTTCCGGCGAATAGCCATAATAATCGCTGGCGGCACTGTTGGCATCGACAATGGCGCCGCTTTCAGGGTCCACCAGCAGCTTGATGGCGTTGCCGCTTTCAAAGGTACTGCGATAAAGGCTCGCATTTTCGACCAGCAGCTCGGTGGCCTGCTTGCGGGCACTGATGTCCTCGATCAACAGCAGATAAAGATTATCTTCCGGCAAGGGTGCGATGACCCACTCGGTCCATAGCGGCTGCCCTGTCCGGTCATGACTAAAAATGCTCATCCTCAGCTCGCGATGCCAGGTCGACTCGCGTCGCTGCGTAGCGTCCTGCTGTTGCCATTCGTGCCAGTGCTGCAGGGTGTCTGCGTGTTCTTCAGCGCTGACCCATTGCCAGATGTTTTCCTGACCGGTAACAAGCTCGTGCGGCGCCAGCAGCTGCTCCAGCATAGGGTTGTGTTGATGAATGGTGCCCTGGGCATCGACCACCAGCATGCTGGTGGGCGTGGTATCAAAGAGGGTCTGTAGACGCTGGCGGGTGTTCGCAAGACGCTGCTCCTGCTCGCGACGCGTCTGAATGTCGATAACCGTTCCCACGATTCGGGTGGGCTGCTGATCTTCATCAAAGGCCATGACCTGGCCGTTGGCCAGCAGCCAGCGCCATCGATTATGTGCATCCAGAAAGCGATATTCGCAGCGCCAGTGCGCACTGCGCCCGAATATGTGGTCGTCAAGGCTTGCCATCACATGATCCAGATCATCGGGGTGAAACAGACGATCACGCCAGGCCTGAACATCACGCGGCAGGGCACCGTTGCGATAGCCCAGAATCTGATGGAACTGGGGTGAGGCAAATAGCTCGTCGGTGACGAGGTTCATGTCCCAAACGCCCGTATCGGACCCGGTCAGGGCCAGATTCCAGCGCTGCTCCTGTTCGGCCAGACGGGTTCTGGTCTCGTTCAGAGCCTTCCATGGATAGCGCAGATGGCTCAAAAAAAGCGCGCGAAAGATCAGAACGTAGGAAACGGCCTTATAGATATGCCCAAGAATGTTGAATTCATCGTTGGCCGAGGCGTAGAGCGTAAAACATATTTCGGCCAGCGCCGTGACCCACGCCGCCAGCGTGAGCATTTCCCGATCACGCCGCTGACGCAGGCGTGAGGAGCGTAGCAGGATGATACCGGCGAGCACGCTCATGCCGGCCAGCCCCCACTCCAGCAGGATCTTGAGAAGGGTCAGCCCTTTTCCCGGCATATAAAGGACGGGTATTTGCTGCGCATAGCCAAAGATGGCGACTAATGTCAAAACCCCGGTCGCGGTGAAAAGGGTCAGGATCAGATGTGGAAAGCGGGAAGGCTTGTCGGACAGATGAGACAGGGACAGCAGCAGCAGAGCGCTGATCGCACTCAATCGGCCCAGAAGCCAGAAGTAGATTGCCTTGTCCAGGGTGTTGGGCGAGAAAATGGCGGGCATGCCGGGCATGGAGAGTAGATGGAGGGCATCCATCAAGGCAGAAAGCGCCAGCAGGCTACCGACACACAGGTACTGGGTCGACAGGGTTTTATAGCTGTTAAAAATGGCCAGTGCAGACAGAACGGCCACGATCACGCAGGTCAGCTCAACGAGAGAGTGAAACCCCAGATAGTTCTGCGACAGCCCAAAGGCCTGCGTTCCCGGCAATAGGGCAAGCAGCAGCATGAGCCCCAGCAGGACCCAGAAAAGGCTGCCCATCGGGCCGGTCAGCAGGTGTTTAAGAGCTGTCTTGAGCGTTGCCATTCGACCGTCCAGCGTTGAGATGCGCAGGCCTGCATGTTAGGGCAATCAGCACAGGGCGTTAACGTTTGAGAATCGCACTTTCCTGGGGTCTATTCGTTAAAACGATCCTGATCTGCCCATTGGCCCTTGCGTCTTGAAAGATAAACCATGACCAGTCCCAGCGAACGCACCAGCGTAAAGATGGTAAAGGACAGCCAGAGTCCGTGATTGCCGAGCGGCTGAGTCAGCCACCACACCGGTAGATAGATCGCCAGGGCCACAATGATCGTATCGCGCATGGCGCGAGTGTCGGTCGTGCCGATGAAAACCCCATCGAGCAGATAGCTCCACACGGCCAGCAGCGGCATGATCACCAGCCACGGCAGATACTCGCCGGCCAGCTGGCGAATGGGTTCGATGTCGGTCAGGCGTGCAATCAGCCAGGGGCCGGACAATGCAAAGGCCAGCGCTGCCAGCGCCGCCGTCAGCAGTGAGAACACCGCGCAGGCGCGCACCGAGCGGGCAAACTCGCGCCAGTTTTCCTTGCCAGCAGCCTTGCCTGTCAGGGCTTCCGCGGCATTGGCAAACCCGTCGAGCCCGTAGGAGATCATCATGACCAGCTGCATCAGGATGGCATTGGCGGCCAGCGTCTGATCGCCCAGCTGTGCGCCCTGTGAGGTAAAAAAGGCCATGGCAAACAAGAGACACAGCGTGCGTACAAACAGATGGCGATTAACGCGAAAGAGCTCGCCGTAGGCCTTGAGGCGCTTGAGCGGGGTGGCATCAAACTGTCCTGCCAGCGTTTTCAGAGCGCGCCGAACCAGCCACAGCCCGAAAACCAGGGCAGTGTAATCTCCGATCAGTGAGGCGGTGGCTACGCCCTTGACGTTCATGTCGAACCCGACCACCAGCACGATATCGAGCACGATGTTGACACTGTTGGTGATCAGCATCAGCAGCAGGGTCACGCGGGCATTCTGACGTCCCAGAAACCAGCCGATGATGGCGTAGTTCATCAATACCGCCGGTGCCGAGAGAATACGAACATGGGCATAATCGGCAGACAGCCGTGCCGTAGCGTCGCTGTCCGGCTGTAAAAGCCAGAGGCCAAGATCGATCAGCGGTGCTGACAGGGCGATCAATGCCATGCCGATGACCACGGCAATCAGCAGTGACTGTCCGAGCAGATTGCGAACGACCTGGTCCTCTCCGCGCCCGACCGCCTGAGAGGTCAAACCGGTCGTCCCCATGCGCAAAAAGCCAAATCCCCAGAATAAAAAGCTGAATAGCGTGCTGCCAAGCGTGACAGCGGCCAGATATCGCGCGTGAGGGAGGTGACCGATCACGGCCGTATCCACCAGTCCCAGCAGCGGTACGCTGGCATTGGAGATGATAATGGGCCATGAAAGACGCCAGACGTCGTGCAGGCGCTGTGAAAAGCCCGGGGAAGGCGAAAGAGACATAAGGATACCGGCTGATTTGTGCCCGGGGAGCTTGCCACATGCCGGTCGTGGCGTCAGTAAACCGACAGAATCAGGGAAAAATGGCACTCATCCTTTAAAGCATGAGGATATTTGCCTAAGGTAAGCCCTGTTTCAGAACAGGGTTTTAAAACCCGGTGACGGCATGTCTGTCCGGCAAGGATATGGGTTTCCGGACAGGGTCATGCGAGCCTTTCATCATAATAATCTCGACCCGGCAGGACGGCGCAGCATCGCGGCTGAGCCATTCAGGGATCGATATTCGGGAAATGTCATGAATTTTCGACGATATACATCGCCTTGCCGCGGTGCGACCACGCTTGCCATGATGCTGGCGGGTACGGCCATGGGGGCTGCCCATGCTCATGCGCAGGCGGTTACGGACCTGGATTACATTGATCCCGGCATTCAACAGCCCACGGCAAGACATGAGCTTTTCAATGATCGTGACCACGGCATTCGTCTCAGTGGCGGGCTGAGCTTTTATGGCTACGGTGCCACCACCCGCAACGTCAATTTCGGGTCTTCCCGCGGAATCGATGGTGCCACGCCGACCGGCAAGCACCCGAGCTGGTGGGAACTGTCGGCCACTCCAACACTGCGCGGCGAGATCGATACCGGTCAAAGTGTGGTCTTTGGCGGTGTGGTCGGCGTTGGCAGCATGACGCGAGGCAATGCCTACGGTGATGCTTCGGGGGCCACGCCCGACCACCCCGAACATACGCGTCTTGATCAGGCCTATATCGGCTGGCGAAGCGGGTCGCTGCTGAAGGGTTCGCTGGGGGAGGATGCTCTGACCTTCTCGTTTGGTCGACAGCAGTTCATGTTCGGCGAAGGCTTTCTGGTCGGTGATGGCTATACCGATACCGGCAAGTACGGCGGCTACTGGAGTGGCCCAAGCCAGGGGTTCAAGAATGCGGCCATTGCCTCGATCGACAGCCACGGATGGCACGGCGACCTGTTCCATCTGGAGCAGGATCAGTACGTGCAGGGCGGCCCCGATGAAGAGACTTCGGCCAACGGTATCAACGCGGAATATACCTTTACCGATCGCGCCAAAATCGGCGGTGCCTGGCTTCGCACCTACGACAGCGACATTGCCGGACGTGAAGGTATGGATGTCTGGAACGTGCGCCTCAAGGGTAAGCCGCTGGCCAGCGTGCCGGGCCTTGCGCTTGGCGGACAGTATGTCAGCCAGAAAAATCGGGATGCCGATATTGATGATGATGGCTGGTATGTTCAGGCCACCTATACCTTTCAGGATGCCCCCTGGTCGCCTGAAATCGCTTATCGCCATGCCCGGTTCAGCGAAAACTACGACACCCTGTTTTATGAGTTTGCCGGCGGGTGGGGCAACTGGTTCATGGGCGAGATCACCGGCGAATACATGCTGTTCAATACCAACATGAAAATCGACATGCTGAGAGCGTCGGTTTCTCCGCGTGATGATCTGGAAACCGGCATCATCGGCTATCGCTTCCGACTGGATGATCCGCAATCCGTGGGTGCCAGCGATGCCGACTTTGCCAGGGAGATCAATCTTTACGCTGACTGGAACCTCAGTGAGCAGGTGACCCTCTCGGGCGTCTATGCAGTGGCCTTCCCTGAAGAAGGTGCACGCTCGCGCTTTGGCGGCAACGACAATACGTCACAGCTTTTTGAGCTGTTTGCGACCTACACGTTTTAAACATGTCGCGCTGCAAACAAAAAGAGGGCGGTCCATGGACCGCCCTCTTTTATATTCACTGCCAATCAATTCACGGATGCTCTTTGCCTTTCAGCCTTCGACGGCGGTTATGCGTTCGTATTTTTCCATCAGCTGGTCCCGTGACTCTTCACGTTCGGGATCCAGCGGAATGCAGTCGACCGGACAGACCTGCTGGCATTGCGGCTCGTCGAAATGGCCGACGCACTCGGTGCATAGTCCCGGATCGATCACGTAGATCTCTTCGCCGGGCGAAATGGCATTATTGGGGCATTCCGGCTCGCAAACGTCGCAGTTGATGCACTCATCGGTGATCATCAGGGACATGGTAACCTCCTGGTTCGCGCGCGCCGTTTGTGGACGCTGCGCGGCTGTCATCCGCCGGCCCGAGGCCGTTTGCCGGTTCAGGCGCTGCGAAAGTGTTCTGCAAGCGCCTGGGCGATGCGGGGATGCACCATCGAGGAAACGTCGCCGCCAAGGCGGGCGATTTCACGAACGATGGTGGATGAAATATAGGAATTCTCGACTTCAGGCGTCAAAAAAAGACTTTCAACATGAGGCGCCAGTGCCCGATTCATATTGGCCAGCTGCAGCTCGTACTCGAAATCTGAAACGGCGCGCAGCCCGCGCAGGATGATGCGAGCCCCGACTCGGTCCACCAGCTGGGTCAACAGGCAGCTGAACCCTACAACTTCGATATTATCGAGATGCCCCAGTATTTCCCTGGCCAGTGTGACCCGTTCATCGAGTGACAGGGTCGGCTGCTTTCGCGGGCTGTGCGCCACAGCCACGATAACCCGATCAAACATTGATGCCGCGCGTTCAATGAGGTCAGTGTGACCATTGGTGATCGGGTCAAAGGTGCCGGGATACACCACAATGTTCATGTACGCACTCCATGTATCTCCGACCTGCCTGCCACATGGCGCCGGAGATATCCCTTGATGAGACGCTCTCGTGTTGTCTGGTCGCTCTGACCCGCTGGGGCCGGGAGACTACGTTAAAGCGTTATGGCCGACAACTGCGCCTGCCGGACCGGCACAGGCGCCGGTCCGGTTCAATGGTCCAGCGTGCCAAACGGGTTGTCGACCTCAAGTGATACCGGCTTGTGGTAGCCGGGAATATAGATGTCCCGGGCGCCGACTTCGAGTTCTGGGCCTTCAAGGACACCTTCACCGAAGCGATAGATCGGTGAGAATTCACCCTTTTGTGACTGAGCCTCGAACAGCGCCTGGCGTTCCTGCACCTTTTCACGCCGTCGGCGCCACTGGGTCATGGCCGCTTCGCCGTGGCGCTGGGTCAGAAGTTTTTCGGTGACCTCCGGCGACAGCAGGGGCGCAGTGGCATTGTTGCCGCCAAAGCCCTTGGCGTTGATGAAACTGACATCGGCGCGAAACTCGCGGTGCTCGCGGAAAATGTCCAGACGCTCGGCATGGACATCGTCGGCCACGGCGTCGAGAGTGAAGATGCCCGGCAGCAGCCCGGTCCTGAAGCTGCCCAGAGCGCTTGTCAGCTGATCGCCGGCCGCGCTCCCCTGAGAGTGCCCCAGATACGCCTTGATGGCGGTGACCGGCCAGTGCTCAATGCCGTTGGCGCGCGCCACGCTGTCAAGCACATGGGATTCGGTAATTCGATTCTTGGGCGTGCTGGTGCCGTGGGAGTGAATATAGCTGCGCTCGCGCACGGCCTTCTCGCCCAGAATGTTGCTTGCCAGCGCCACGCTCTTGCCAAGCGTGATGTAGTTGCCAATGCCGGGTGCCGAAATGGAGCGCTTGTAGCCATCGGCATTGATGAAAACTTCCGGGACAGCGCCTAGAATATCGGCCCCCAGTTCGAGTGCCAGGCTGTCGTCCATGAGCATGACAAACTGGGCGGACTCGGCAATGGTAAAGCCACAGTTGCGGGCAAACGGCCGGCAGACGCGCTGATAGTCCTCATCGGTCAGAAGCTCGAGCGCATCAAGGGCCTTGACGCTGGCATCATCGGCCAGCGCACTCATGACGCGAAAGCCTTCGACAACTTCCGGCGTGATGGGCGCATCGGCCGTACCCACCATGACCAGTCGGCGCCGGCCCATGCGAATGTCATCCACACCAAGGCGCAGATTGTACAAAAAGGTCGCACAGGCGCCCTGCATGGCACCGGTGGCACCGACGCTGCCCAGCACATAGGCATTAAGGAAATCCGCCGGCATCTGCCCATAGCCCAGCGGCATCTGCTTGGAAGTGGCACGCTGACCGGTGACGAAGCTATTGAGCAGACCGCCCCAGCCCTGGGCATCCAGCTGTCCGATCGAATTGCCGGCATAGACGGCGATCTGATCGGGGTCGAGCTGCTGGCTCAGGCTGTCCCACTCAAAGCCGCTCTGACCCAGACAGTCAGAGGCGGCAAAGATAGTCATCGACAGGGCGCGCGGATGGTGCACGCTGCGATAGAAACTTGCCGGGTCAAAGCCGGTCGGCAGTTGACCTGCGCTTTTGACCAGCGCGTCGCGACGCTCCGGCAGCAGCACGTCAAACTCGCCGGCAGGCACGGTCACGCGCACCTGACGGTCGTCGAGCGCTTCGATCTGCCAGTGCGCCGGGGGATTTTCGGGCAGCTGTCGACGGCTGAGACTGACCGTTAACGGTGCATCAAGGGTCATGCTGGCCTGACGATTGGCCGGGATGCCGGCGCCGGCAAAGCGCTCGTCCTCGATACGGCGAATCAAGGTGTGACGACGCACATATGATTCCTGGTGTGCGGTCAAGGCAGCAGCATTAAGGGGTGTACCGTGATCTTCCGGTCCGTTTGACGGGCGTTGTCCCATCAGACAGGAGAGTCCCGAGAAGGTGTACTGTCGGGTCTTTTCAGGCAGTGCATCGATCACGGTCCGGTAAAAGGACTGATGACCGGACGTTCTGCCAGCGGGATTTATACCGCCCATGCCGACGATCACCGGTAACTGTGACAAGCCGAAACCCTCGTGTTGATGCCTATAAGGAAGCGATAAAGCCATGGCGACCGCGTCGCTGAATGGATGGCGATATATCTCCACCACACGGTGTGGTGAGTCCGCCAAAACAGGGCAATCATGATAGCATCGCCCCGGGCAGGACGTCATGTCGGCCGGTCAACGAGTTGTCATGTCAGCGTGGCAGGCTACTGGACGTATTGCTTCAAACGCCCAGGCTGGCCCCGTTGACCATTGTACTATGGTTTGGTGTGCCGATAATGGCGCCACAGACGCACCACATAGAGCCCGCCCACGACCAGTAGCACACCCATGACGATCCAGAGGCTGCCCGACAGGGTCGTATACTGCAAAAGCCAGTGGCTACCGCCTGCCAGACAGCACGCCCACAAAAAGGATCCCAGCGTGGTATAGATCAGGTAGGGCACAAGCGGCATGCGATGAAAGCCCGCCGGTATCGATACCAGAGAGCGCATCCCGGGAATCAGGCGCCCGAACAGCACGACCAGCGGACCATAACGCCCGAATCGCCGGCTTGAGCGCCTGATGTCCTGTGGTGCCAGCGCCAGCCAGTGCCCATGGCGGGCCAAAAAGCGCATGCACTGGCGCTCATCGAGCCATCGACCCAGCAGATAGAGCGGCATTGTCCCCATGACCAGTCCCAGAGTGGCGGCCCCGATGGCCGGCATCAGTGTCACGTCATCAAATGACATGATGTGCGCCAGCATGGGCAGTGTCGACTCGGCAGGCAGGGGCGGGAAGGCGTTGATGATCAGAGTCAGCAGCGTAATGGCCATATAGCCGTGCGTGTCCAGAAACTGCTGAAGCCATGCCTGCATGTTGGTCCGAAATGCTTTAGATCAGGGGTTGGCGCCAAAGGGTGCCAATAAAGTTCCATCAGTATTGTTAAACGTTGCCATGTTCGCCAACTCCACACCGGTACACTCCACGCAGGCAGACCTGCATCCCGATCTTTGCCATCATGTCCGGCGAGCGCTTGCCAACGAATGGCAGCGTCCGATCGCCGAGCACACCCGAGCGGCCTTTGAAGGCGCGCGCCGGTTTTATCAGGCTCATGGCGGGCCGTTGATTCTGGACGCGGGCTGTGGCACGGGCCACTCGACCCGGCAGCTGGCTCGATATTATCCAAGCGCCTGCGTGCTGGGCATTGATCGCAGTGCCGATCGGCTGTCGCGCGATTACTCCCGTGAGCTGGGCGCCTTCCCTGCCAACGCCATGCTGGTGCGCGCCGATCTGGTCGATTTCTGGCGACTGGCACATCTAGCCGGCTGGCGGCCGATACGCCATTGCATCTTCTACCCCAATCCTTACCCCAAGGGATCGCAGCTCAAAAAACGCTGGCACGCACATCCGGTCTTTCCTGTGGTGCTGGCACTGGGCGGGGTGCTTGAGCTACGCAGTAACTGGCAAATCTACGTCGAGGAGTTTGCCTGTGCCGTGGGGCTGGTCACGGGGCAAAAGCCCGGGGTCGAGCGTCTGTTGCTGACGCCGGAGAGTGACTTTATCAGCGCCTTTGAGCACAAGTACTTTGACAGCGGACATACCCTTTGGCAGCTCCAGTGTTCGATGACGGCTTTGCCCCCGCCAGCGCTTCGCTGCCCTGATTCAATTTGAGAGGAAGACATCATGCCCTGGCTTTATCTGATACTTGCCATCTGCGCCGAAGTGGTTGCCACCAACGCGCTCAAGGCCTCCGAGACATTTAGCCGACCGGTGCCTACGCTGATGACGGTCGTGGGCTATGGGCTGGCGTTTTATCTTCTGTCACTGGTCTTTAAAACCATGCCCGTGGGTGTGGCCTACGCCGTCTGGGCGGGGCTTGGCATGGTGTTGACGCTGCTGGTAGCCATGTTTGTCTTCGGCGAACGCCCCGATGCGCCCGCCATGCTGGGGGTAGCGCTTATCATCGCGGGAGTGGTCGTGCTACAGGGCTTTTCAAACATGAATGCCCACTAGGCGCTCAAAAATACCGCAGACCCTTTCCTGATACATTGCCACGACACAGGCATGCCCAGTACTCTGAGGATTAAACAAGATGCTCGTGAAACAGGGAATTCTTCATGCCTGCAAGGTCTACTGCCGTAGGCGTTCATCGTCCGGCTGTCCTACGTCTTTTATCCTGTCTGCTGCTTTCTCCAATGATTTTGATGGCTGGCCAGGCGCTACCTATGGAAGCCCGGGCCGATGGCTTTCCCGCCACGCAGGCACTGGCCGAGAAGGGTTTTGTGGTGGGGGCTCAGGCCCGTTTGCTGGACAGCGGCGAAACGCTGGGCAGCATTGCGCCCGATCAGCAGATGACGCCGGCGTCTGTCTCCAAACTCTATACAGCCGCTGCAGCATTGACGCAGTGGGGGCCGCAAAAGCGTTTCACGACCGAGCTTCGCAGTAGCGGCGCCATTGTCGATGGCGTGCTCAAGGGCGATCTGATACTCGATGGCGGCGGCGACCCGGGCATGACCAGCGAGGATTACTGGCTTTTAGTGCAGGGGCTGGCAAGCCGCGGCATCCATCGCATCGATGGTCGAGTGCTGGCCAGTCAATGGCGCTTTGGGCCGGTGACCTGCGTGACCACGGACCGGTGCGATGCCCGCACCCGGACCCGGCATGCCTTTGATGCTCAGCTCACTTCCACGGCGGTGAACTTTGCCACCTGGTGCATGCGGGTGATGCCAGGCGATGCCGAAGGCGTACCGGCACGCGTCACCAGCTGTGCTGGGGCAACGCCGCTGACGCGCGTCGACAACCGCATCACGACCGTGTCACAGGGCAACACCGGCATCAGTGCCGAGCGTACGACCAGCGGCGGCAAGGACACACTGGTAATCTCCGGCCAGATTCGCATGGACAGTGACCCTGCCAGTGTCTATCGCTCCAGCGCCGATCCTGTCGAGCAGACGCTGGCCACGCTTGAATCGATCATGCAGGGGGCCGGCATCGCCGTGACCGGCGGTTTTTCGCCCACGGTCAGCCGACCTTCCAGTGATACGCGTGTGTTGTCTGCCGTGGAGGGCAAGCCGCTACAGGAGCAGCTGCTGCGCATGCTCAATTATTCCAATAATTTCATGGCCGATGTGCTGGCACTGGATCTGGTCAATGGCACGCCCACCATGCAAAGTGCTGCAACGACTTTGGACGCCTTTGCCCGTGATATCCCCGGACACGGCCCTGTCAGCCTGCGCTCCGGCAGCGGCCTGACGCCTGAAAGCCATACCAGCGCCCGCGGCGTCACGGCACTGCTCGACCACATGTACCATCAGCCAGCACTCTTTCCGGTGTTTGTGGCCGGCATGCAGACCCCCGTTAACGGTCCCATGAACTTCATTCGTCGTGGCAGCGAGCGCTTTCAGCAAAGCGTCATGATCAAGACCGGTACCCTCAACGAGCCGGTGCCGGTGCGGGCAGTGGCCGGCTATTTTCGGACGCAGTCCGGCCGATGGGGCGCCTTTACGGTCATGGTCAATGGCCGGGCCCCCACGCCCTATATCAACTGGACGACCACGCTGGAAGCGGTCGCCAGCGATATCGATGTCATGATCGCCAATCATTGACACCGTGCCCGACTGACCTATCGGTCGGGCATTGCCCTTTCCTCGAAATTATTGAGCAAACAGCGCAGTCCATCCCGTAGTGCCTCCCCTGACATGACGTGACCGTGGCCTGTCATGGCCACTTTCGGGCTCAGCTCGGCCAGTATCCTGACCGAGCGGCGCGCCGCTTCCCAGTCCGGTGTGAAATAGCGTGGTGGCCCGCTGATTTCGCGGTGCTGGGTGAACACCTGATAGAGCGACTCCTGCCTGACGGTTACGAAAGCATCGCCGGCCAGCAGGGCGCGGTCGCTGTCTCGAAACAGCGAGATATGACCCTGCGTATGGCCCGGGGTGTGCAGCCACCGCCAGTCGGCAAGACAGGGAACGCTGCCATCTTCCGGCAGGGGCCGGATGCGCGCACCCAGATCAATCGGTTCGCGGGGGAAAAAGCCGGCCAGTGACGGAATGATCCCGCCACCGGCGTGGGTGTCGGGCGGGGCGTAGTGCTTCTGGCCGGTGAGATAGGGCAGCTCGAGCGAGTGTGCATAGACAGGCACGTCCCAATGCTCTGCCAGTTCCACCACGGCGCCCACATGATCAAAGTGGCCATGGGTCAAAATGATGGCGCGAGGGGGCACATTCTTGCCAAAGCGTTCGGCGGCGGCACGAATAATGTCATCTTCACAGCGGGGCATGCCGGCATCGACAAGCACCCAGTCGTCCCGGGCGGGGTCGGCCACAAAATACACATTCACGATCTGAACCGGATAGCAGTACACATCTGCCAGCACTTCATGTCCCTTGCCGCTGCTTACGGACGTTAGTGGCAGATGCCTGTCATGCAATGGATTGTCGACCATGGTCGCGTCTTCCTTTGGTGGGCCTGTTAATAGCCTGGTGGGTCGAGCGGTATGGGCGCCATAACATTGGGCAGGTTTTAGACAGTCTTGCCAGATCATGGGACCGGCACTGGTCGTGGCCCTCCGGTGCACTGCTTTGGTAGGATGCTTCCTTCCCCTTAAAGATGGCAGGTTGCCTGCAATGCCTGTGATCCATGGACAGGAACCCTCTGCATGAAGCCCGCGCATACCGGTATCAAGCGGCTATTTCATTCCACGCGCTACTCCTGGAAAGGACTGACGGCGGCCTGGTGTAACGAGGCGGCCTTTCGTCAGGAGTTGATCGTGACCGCACTGTTGTTGCCGGCCACCTTCTGGTTGGGGCAGTCGCTGCTGGAATGGCTTTTATTGATAGGCAGTGCGGTACTGGTGATGGCCGTGGAGCTGCTTAATTCGGCCGTGGAGACCGTGGTGGATCGCATCGGTGTGGAGCATCACGAACTCTCCGGGCGTGCCAAGGACCTTGGGTCGGCTGCTGTCTTTCTCTGTGTTTTGTTTGCATTTCTGGTCTGGGGCAGCCTGCTGTTCACGCGCCTGGTCTGACCTGCGGCTTTGCCGTTCAGACAGTGGCTGATGTCACCGGATGCCGAGGCGCCTTCGCCTGTCAAAGGCTGACCGCGTCGAGGTGATCGACGCGGCCTGAATCGCCAAGTGGCTACCAGCTCTTGTAGGGCAGAAACTTGCCGTTCATGGTGATTTTGACCCGATCACCCCTTGGATCTTCCTCGCGTTCAACATCCATCGAGAAGTCGATGGCACTCATGATGCCATCTCCAAACTTTTCCTGAATGACATCCTTGAGTGTCGGCCCGTACACGCCGACCACTTCATAAAGACGATAGATCAGCGGGTCCTGCGGAACGGCGCCATCCCAGGTCTTGGTCGGATAGGCTTTCAGGGCTTCGATGAGTGCCTCATCTTCAAGGCCAAGGGCGTTCGCAAGACCTTGCGCGATGTCGGGCGGGGCGCTGTTCATGCCATAACAGACAGACGCGACCCAGACCGGAGACCGGCCCACGGCCTCGCCCAGATCGTCCCAGTTCATCTTCTGACGTGCCCGGGCGGCCATCAGGGTGTGGTGCATCTCAATCTTGTCCATGCCATGACACTCTTGTTGGATGTTGGTGGGTCACCTGCCAGCTATACCACTGCATGCCCATCAGAACCAGTGGCAGCTCAGCGTGAGGCGTTTTCTCAAGACTCTATCAGCAGCGCCAGCGCCGGCATGACCTGCAGCTTGATGGCCGGGTCGATCATGTTCTCGGGGGGCGGTGACAATAGCGGTGCCCAGGCCATGGCCTGATCGGTGTCGCGTTTCAGCCGGGCCTGACCCAGGCGAGCTACGTAGACTTCCAGCATATTGAGGCGGCCTTCGTCGTCAGGTGCGGCAAAGCGGCCCAGCCAGGCGCTGTCGGCGACCGGCGAGCCCTCTGCAAACAGCGTCGTCTGAAGCCCTGTCACGGCGTTTGTTAATGCGCTGTCGTCGGCTTCCCGGGCCACGCAGGCCATGGGCAGGCCATAGCGTGTCTCGGGCGTATGACGTACCAGCAGGACCTCGTCACGGGCGCTGAGAAGGGCCAGGGCCACATGGCGCTTTGGCGAGTGCAGCTCGGCGATTCCAGAGGCGTCGTTATCTGTCATGTCAGTCAAACCGTTGGCGCAGTGCCGGCAGCACCTCGTTAGTGAGCAGGGGAGCAAGCGGCAGCGTCTTGTCATCGAGGGCCATCCAGCGGATCTCCTCGAGTTCGCCGCAGGCCTTGGGTGTGCCGGCCATCTCTTCGATCATGAAGACATCTGCATCGACATGGGTATCGGGCTCGTTGACAGCCTGAGTGCGAAAGCGCCCCAGCATGACCAGCTCACCTTCTCCGATCGAGGTACCCAGTTCCTCCTGACACTCTCTGGCCAGGGTGATCAGAGGCGTCTCGCCAGGCTCGGGCTTGCCGCCGGGCAGCATGAAGTGTTGGGTGCCGTGCTTTCTGACGACCAGCAGGCGTTGCTTTTGATCAAGCAGACAGCCGGCAACAACGTGAAGGATGGGCATCGCAGGTGACTCCGGGTGAGGTCTTCTGTAGTGAGGTCTTCTGTAGAAATAGCGAAACAGCGCCCCGATGTAGCGATTAAAGCCTAGTGCGGATGTGGCGAGGGTTCACGCGCAAAGCGGGCAATAAATCGCGCCATGGAAGGACCAACAAGCACCACGGTAAACAGCCTGAGTGCCTGCAGGGCGGCCACGATCGCCACATCGGCGTGGGTGTCGAGTGCAATGATGGTCATCGAGTCCAGTCCACCCGGACTGGTGGCCAGATACAGCGTCAGAAAATCGCTGTGCATCATGGGCACCAGCATCAGCGCAGAAAGGGCGCAAAAGGCGATCAGCATGATTGAGGCCAGCAGCATCCACTTGAAGGCGTGCATGACGTTGCGGATGGTCTGGCGATCAAAGCGCAGACCCACATAGATGCCGATACAGGCGTAGGCGGCCTCCAGCAGCGGCAGCGGTAACTGGATGTCGATGACGCCGGAGACCTGTACCACGGTGCCCAACAGCATCGGACCCAGCAGGGCGCCGGCTGGCAGCAGGCGATCACAGACGAGGATGCCCACGGCAATCAGTGCCATTGAAACCGACAGCGCCAGCAGGCCATGAAGATCCCATGTCATGCCATGAGAAGGGGCGTGGTCGGTTTCCGAGACGCCCAGAAAATGGCTGACCAGCGCGCCGGCCATGATCACGCAGATCACGCGCACATACTGCATGGTGGCGACAATGCGTGGGTCGGCGTTGGCCTGCTCCGACATGGCGACCATCGCCGCTGCCGCCCCGGGCGTGGTGCCCCAGGCGGCCGTGGTGCCGGGCAGCCCGCCGTAGCGCACCAGCAAAATGCCGACCACGGTGCTGAGCACCAGCGTCACGGCGGTGGCCAGCATCATGGCCGGCCAGCTCTCGGCGATGGTGGAAAGCACCGTCAGCGTCATGGCCTGGGCGATCAGCAGCCCGATGACGCCCTGGCCTGACTTGAACAGTACCCGCGGCAGTTTCAGTCCGCCAATCATGACCCCGAAAACAACGGAGACCACCATGGGGCCAATCAGTGCGCCGGCCGGCATGTGCAACCACTGGAGCAAAAAGCTCGCCAGGGCACAGGCACTCAACAGCAGCATCCAGCGAAAGGGGGAAGAGGCAGGCAGGCGATCGGCAAGCAAGGTAGTCAGGCTCCGGCAACAGACAAAAGGCGAGAAAGAATAATACGGTATCAGGCCACGCTGTCACTGCCGCGCGGCCGGTAAAGGGCCACGGCGTTGTCATGCAGGGCCAGCATGGCGTTGGTATCGCCCAGCGTGTTGTGCAAAAGCTCGATATCGCCCTCCCTGAAAGGGCGTGGGGCACGCGTGCCCGGCAGGTCGGTGCCAAAGATCAGGGCATGCGGGTTGATATCGGCAATGGCGGCAAGCGTTGCCGGGACATCCAGTGAGACACGCCCAAAGCCTGTGGCCTTGACGCGTGCGCCGGCCTCGACGAGTGCCAGAAGGGTCGGCAGGCCCTCCTGCGACAGCCCCAGATGATCGATGACCATCGCCGGCAATGCGCGCAGCAGGGTCAAATGGGGAGCAAGATGCCGGGCATCGGCGTAGATCTCGCAGTGCCAGCCGACCACGTCGAAAACGCGTCTGGCCTGGCGGATCATGGCGCCGATATCCTGGCGGCCCCCCCGCCTGAGATTGAATCGAATCGCGCGCACGCCGGCTTCGTCGAGTTCGAGCAGCCGTGCATCGCTGATGTCGTCGGGCAGCTGTGTCACGCCCACAAAATCACCGCCCAGCGCTTCCAGGGCCGCCAGCAGATAGCTCTGATCCGTGCCCTGAAAGGAGCCGGAGACGATGGCGCCGCCGCGAATATCCAGCCCGCGGGTGGCCTTTTGATAATTTTCGACGGTGAAGGGGGCAGGTCGGTATCCCTGGTTATCGATCAGGGGAAAGCGAGGGTCGATGATATGCAGGTGCCCATCGAAGCAGCCATGCGGCTCACGATGGTCGTGACGGTAGTGTCCGGTGAAGGGGATAACCTCAGCCATGGCAACTCCTTGAGCATCCAGCGATCGCGAGACAGCGCGTTTCGTGTCTCGAACAGACACGACAAGCATGCGGGGTGATGGCTCCGACTGCAATCTTCGTTATGCTGACAGGTAACGGATCAAAGAGAGGCCCTTCCATGTCCCTGCAAGCTGCCCTGACAGGCCTGCCTGAAGCACTGCAGTCTCAGGCACGTCGTACCCTCGAGACATTTGATGAGGCCTTGCTGGCACGTTTGGGCGAAGAGCGCCTGCGTGAACTGGTCACGACCATCACGGCCAGCGATTTTGTGGCCCGGGCCCTCTCACATGATGGCGTCATGCTCGACCGCCTGCTCTCGCATGAAGAGCTTGTCGCCGCGCCGGGGCGGGAGACGCTCGAGTACTGGCTTGACAGCGCGCTGGAAGGTGCCGCTACCGAGGCGGATCTGCAGCGGATACTGCGACGGTTTCGACGCGAACGCATGGTGGCGATCATCTGGCGCGATCGTAACGATTACGCCGATGCCTGGGGGATCGCGGCCGCCGTGTCGCGACTGGCTGAGGTCTGCATGGAGGCGGCACTACGCTGGCACGAAAAGGCAATGGCCGGGCGCTATGGCGAACCGTCACCGGACAGTGAGGGTCGCGCGCAGCGCATGGTCGTGCTGGGCATGGGCAAACTGGGCGCCGGTGAACTCAACCTCTCCTCTGACATTGATCTGATCTTCGCCTACCCCGAAAAGGGTCAAACGCAGGGCGGGGAGCGTCCGCTGGAGCACCAGGAGTATTTCACCCGACTGGGACAGAAGGTCATTGCCTCTCTCGATGCCATCACGGCCGATGGTTTTGTCTTTCGCGTCGACATGCGACTGCGCCCTTTGGGGGATGGCGGACCGTTAACCGGTAGCTTTGCAAGCCTTCTGTCCTACTACCAGAGCCAGGGGCGTGAGTGGGAGCGCTACGCCATGCTCAAGGCGCGTCCGGTGGCCGGCGATCTCGACGCTGGTCAGCGACTTCTGGTCGAGCTTCGCCCCTTCGTCTACCGCAAGTACATCGACTTCGGGGCGATCGAATCACTGCGCGAGATGAAGGCGTTGATCAATCGCGAGGTCAGACGACGTGGCCGCGAGGATGACATCAAACTGGGGGCCGGCGGCATTCGTGAGGTCGAGTTTGTCGTTCAGGCCTTTCAGCTGATTCGCGGTGGCCGGGTGACCGAGCTGCAAACCCCTTCTCTCAAGCGGGCACTGGCAGAGCTTGAGCGTCTTGAAATCATGTCGCGTCATGACGTGCGTGCCCTGCAGGCCGACTATGTCTTTTTGCGCGATCTCGAACATGCCCTGCAGGGGCTGGAAGACCGTCAGACCCAGTCGCTGCCCGATGAAGATCTTCCTCGCGCCCGCATCGCCTTTGCCATGGGCCATGAGCACTGGGAAGGCCTGGTAGCGGATCTTGATGAGGTGCGTCGCCGGGTGCGTGAACGCTTCAATGAAGTGATCGCCCCGCCTGAAGAGGAAGATCACGAATTGATCGAGGCCGGCGCACTGGAGGAGTGGCGAGCGCTCTGGCAGGAAGCCTTTGACGATGAAGCGGCGATTGCACTGTTGTCCGAGTCCGGTTTTCGCGACCCGCCCCGGGCCCGTGAACGGCTTCTCAAGCTGCGCCATGGACGTGCCGTGACCGGCATGCAGCGTATCGGTTTTGAACGCCTTGAAGCACTGATGCCGGTGCTGCTGTCCAACGTGGCGGCCACCGAAACCCCTGACATTACGCTGGAACGGGTGCTGGCGCTGGTGGAGTCGGTCCTGCGCCGCACGGCCTATCTGTCACTTTTAAAGGAAAACCCTGACGCACTGACACAGTTTGTCCGCCTGTGCAGTGCCAGCGCCTGGATCGGCGAGCAGCTGGCCCGCTATCCGGTACTGCTCGATGAGTTGCTCGACCCGCGCAATCTCTATACGCCCCCCGAGCGCAGCGAGCTCGAAGACGAACTGCGTCAGACCCTGTCACGGCTGCCTCCCAATGACGAAGAGAGCCAGCTCGAGGCGCTGCGTCTGTTTCGTCATGCTCGCGTGCTTAACGTGGCGGCAGCCGATGTGGCGGGTGCGCGCCCACTAATGGTGGTCAGCGATCATCTGACGATGATTGCCGAAGTCGTGCTGGAAGCCATCGTGAAGCTGGCCTGGCAGGGGCTGACGGCACGCTATGGCTACCCTCGTCGCCGCGACGGCAGTCATGCCGGTGCCGACGACGTCGATTTTCTGGTGGTGGGCTATGGCAAGCTCGGGGGGATAGAGCTGGGCTACGGTTCCGATCTGGACCTGGTTTTTTTACACGACGCCGACCCGCGCGGCAGTACCAATGGCGCGCGCAGCCTCGACAATCCGGTTTTCTATGCCCGCATGGGCCAGCGCATCATTCACATGCTGACCACCACGACGCCGGCCGGCGTGCTCTATGACGTGGACATGCGCCTTCGACCTTCAGGCAATTCGGGCCTTCTGGTGTCTTCGCTGGAAGCCTTTGCCGACTACCAGCGTCGCGAGGCCTGGGTCTGGGAGCATCAGGCGCTGGTGCGCGCCCGCGGCGTGGCCGGCAGCCCGGCGCTGGCGCGTCGTTTTGAAGAGATTCGTCTTGAGACGCTTTCCAGCGAGACCGATGTGGACACCCTCAAGCGGGAAGTGGTCGCCATGCGCGAGAAGATGCGTCAGCACCTGGGCAGCAGCCCGCAATCGCGCAGTGCCGGCTGGTTTCATCTCAAGCAGGACCCGGGCGGCATGGTCGACATCGAGTTCATGAACCAGTTTGCGGTGCTGGCCATGGGGCACCGTGAAAAGGCGCTGCTGACCTATACCGATAACATGCGCATTCTGGAAACGCTGGAATCGTCCGGCCATTTACCGTTTGAAGGGGCCGAAAAGCTCAGGCGCGCCTGGCTTGCCTATCGCGATGCCAGCCATCGCGCGGCATTGACCCGCTCCGGCTCGCTGGTCCCGGAGGCCGGGTTCGTCGAGCACCGTGACGCCGTGCAAACCCTCTGGCAGCGTTATCTGGAACCCGAGAGCAGGGAACCCGAAAGCACCGAGGCGCCGTCCGAGCCTTGAAAGGGGCAGGAGCCGCCCACCCGGATGGCCCGGGTGGGCGATCAGAACATGACGCCGGCGCGTTAATCAGGAGGTCTGGTCGATGCGCGGGTTGCGTCCGATGGGATGGGCCTCTCCGCGTGCCTTCGCCAGTTCGATCTGGCGCTGGCGTTCGCGGGCACCTGCACGAGTCTTTTCGGGGAGGTTGTCCCAGCAGTGCGGGCAGCTGATGCCCGGTTCGTAGTACTCGGACTGCTGATCCTCGGCGGAGATGGGCCTTCGGCAGGCATGACACTGGTCAAACTCGCCTTCGCTGAGGTCATGGCGCACGGTTACCCGGTTATCGAAAACAAAGCAGTCGCCGCGCCAGCGGGAATCCTGCTCGGGCACCGTTTCCAGATATTTCAGAATGCCACCCTTGAGGTGATACACCTCTTCAAATCCCTGCTCCAGCATGTAGCTGGACGCCTTCTCACAGCGAATGCCACCGGTGCAGAACATGGCGACCTTCTTGTGCTTTTCGGGGTCGTAATGCGCCTTCACGTAGTCGGGAAACTCGCGAAATGAGCGGGTTTTCGGATCCACGGCGCCTTCAAACGTGCCAATCTCGACTTCATAGTCATTGCGCGTATCGATCAGCAGCACTTCCGGGTCGCTGATCAGATCGTTCCACTGCTCAGGCTCGACATAGGTGCCCGCGCGGCGATTGGGGTCCACGCCGTCCACGCCCAGCGTCACGATCTCACGCTTGAGCTTGACCTTGGTACGGTAAAACGGCTGCTCCTGCGCCCGGGATTCCTTGTGCTCGAGATCCTCAAGCCGTGGATCGCTTCTGAGCCACGTCAGCAGCGCATCGATATTGTCTCGTGTGCCGGACACGGTGCCGTTGATGCCTTCTTCGGCCAGCAACAGTGTGCCCTTGACGTCATTGGCGCGCATGGCCTCGAGCAGCGGCTCGCGAAGCGCTTCATAATCGGGCAGGGAGACAAACTTGTAGAGGGCAGCCACCACGATGGGGCCCTCATCGGGTAGATCAGAGGGTGTCATGCAATTCTCCAGGCAGTCGCCCTCGCAAGGGGCGGACCAGGGGGTGTTACAGCCCCGAATGGACTGCGGCGCGTATTTTACGCATCCGACCGGCCGGTTGCACCTCCCGGCCCGGGTGTCAGGTGTTGCCGGCGGAAACGCCGCGCGCCGCTCACATCGCGCAGCCCCCCAGCAGCACTGATATGATCAGGGCACCGGGTCATGCAATGATCTGACAACAACGCAATCCCTGCGCGCTTATGGCGCAGGACAACGTACAGTGGAAGGGCTTATGTCTCGAACAGTCTACGTCAATGGCCGGTACGTACCGGAAAACGAAGCCAGCGTGTCAGTGTTTGATCGCGGCTTTCTGTTTGCCGATGGTATTTATGAAGTGACGGCTGTCCTCAATGGCAGGCTGGTGGATTTCGAGGGGCACGTGGCGCGTCTGCATCGCTCGCTCAATGAGCTGAACATGCATCTGTCGCTCAACGACAATGCCCTGCGTGACATTCATCGTCAGCTCATCGATAAAAATGGTCTGCAGGAAGGGCTGGTGTATCTGCAGGTCACCCGTGGCGTTGCCGACCGGGACTTTGCCTACCCCGATGCCCAGACGCCGGCCACCCTGGTAGCCTTTACCCAGCAAAAGGCGATCATCGACAGTCCGCTTGCCGAGAGAGGCCTCAAGGTCATCTCCCTGCCGGACATGCGCTGGGGGCGGCGCGATATCAAGACCGTGCAGCTTTTGTACCCCTCCATGGCCAAGATGGAAGCCAAAAAGCGCGGGGCCGATGATGCCTGGCTGGTGGACTCGGGGCTGGTGACAGAAGGTTCTTCCAGCAATGCCTGGATTGTCGATCATGACAACACGCTGATCACCCGCGAGCTGTCGCGGTCGCTTTTGCACGGCATTACGCGCCGGACCATCATGCAGCTGGCGCAACAGCATGACATGAAGGTCGAAGAGCGCGGCTTTACCATCAAGGAAGCGCAAAACGCTCGGGAAGCCTTTATGACATCGGCCACGTCGCTGGTGTATCCGGTGGTGTCGATTGATCAGCGCCCGATAGGCGAGGGCCAGCCAGGAGAGATTGCCAGAGCCCTGCGCCGTCTCTATATCGAGACAAGCCTTCAGGCACTGGATGCCCAGGAGCAGACATAGGCATGGCTTAAAATGCTTGTGTCGCGATTCAGTTACGCGCTGCCCGGTCGATACAAAACGCCATGGAGTGTCGTGTAACGGAAGTGAGCGCGCCGTGAAGTTAAAAGTCGCAGGCGCTGCTCTTGAGGAGCGTCAACGTGCCGAATCGATACAGGCATTGGAAGCAGGAACAGGAAAGGCGGCGTCTGGCTGCGTTGAAAGGACTCGGGATACTTGAAACGCCCCGTGAGGAGCGTTTTGACGTCATTACCCGGCTTCTGGCACGTGATTTTGACGTGCCGATTTCCATGATCTCGCTGGTGGACGAAAAGCGGGTCTGGTTCAAGTCGGAAGTCGGTCTGGAGGGTCTTGAGGAGGTTTCCCGAGAGATTACCTTCTGCAGCCACGCGATCGAGGCAGGCCATATTCTGGTGGTCGAAGACGCCATGGCGGATCAACGCTTTTTTGATAACCCACTGGTCACCGGTGAAATGGCGCTGCGGTTCTATGCTGGCGCGGTAATTCGCTCATCACACCGAGAGCCGCTGGGCGCGGTATGTATCATTGATCACAAGCCGCGCCAGATGACCTATCGCGACCGGCGACAGCTGATCGACTTTGCCAGCCATGTGAGCGCGCAGATAACGCTCAAACACGGGCGATTTCACGATAGCGATAATTGAAACGATATGAGAATGCCCCGGCCATGGTCGGGGCATTTTGCTGATATCAGGGGGTGGGCGACCAGACATGGGGCAAAAAGCGATAGCCCTGCGTGTCTTCCACAATGTGACCGATACCGGGGAAGTCCAGATGGTGGCCGGCCACCATGAGTTTTTCCTTCGCGACTCGGGCAAGGATGTCCTTGCGTGTCGCCACGGCCCGTTCCCCGTCGACATCAAATAAAACGCCGGCATTGGGTTCAGGGAGCTGAATGTGCGGCAGGTGCACGATATCACCCCACAGCAGCAGCCGGTCGCTGCCGGATTCGATCAGATAGCCGCTGTGTCCCGGCGTATGGCCCGGCAGGGCCACGCGGGTGACGCCGCCCATCACCTGATCACTGTCGATACGCTCGATCCGGTCACGATTGATCTCAAGCACGCGGTGGGCTACGTCAAACTGCTGGGCAAACATGTCGGAGGCATCTGCGGGTGCCTGTTGCTGCCAGAAATCCAGCTCTTCGCCCGGTACCAGAATGCGTGCATTGGCAAAGGCTGGTTGATCGTCTGACGTGATCAGCCCGCCGATGTGGTCAGGATGCAGGTGCGTCACCAACACGGCATCAATGGCATCAGGCAGTACGCCGATGTCAGCCAGCCCCTGGGACAGGCGGGCACCTTCGCCATCGGCCAGTGCACCAAAGCCGGTGTCCACCAGCACGCGCTGATCACCAATGTGCAACAGATAGGCGTTGAGCGTAATGCGCGGCGGGTTGGGGCGCTGGCTTTGGGCCTGAAGCGTTTCGGCGCGCGAGGCATCAACATGCTGGATCAGCTCCAGCGAGCCCTGCATATAGGCATCCATCAGCGTGGTGACGACGATCTCGCCGACGCGCAGGTGATGGACATTGGCAGGCTGCTGATCGGGAAACAGACTATCGCTCATGGGGTCTCCAAAACGAAATCAATGGGGCCAGACAAAACATGGTCAGTCATGACGTATGCGTCACAGTCTGTCGAGCTTTGGCCCGAGTATACAGGTGTGTCGTATGGACACCGCCAGACGTGGTTTTGTTTCCGGACATGAAAAAGCGCCTATCGTTGGTAACGACAGGCGCTTTAAATATATGGTCGGAATAGCAGGATTCGAACCTACGACCTCTGCCTCCCGAAGGCAGCGCTCTACCAAGCTGAGCTATATTCCGAGTGTCATGAGCTCGTCATGACGGTGCGCATTATACTGCGTGTTTCAGGTAATGCAAGCCCTCATCAGGCATGACGATCCACGGCCTGTCGAACCAGCAGTTCCAGGCTTTCGCGATACGGCGATGGCGGCAGCAGCGTGAGCTGCTCGAGTGCGAGATCCACCATCTCATTGGCGCGCTGACGGGTGTACTCCAGTGCGCCGGTGTCCCGCACGATGGCCAGTACTTCATCGAGATAGGACAGTCCACCTTCGCTGATGGCGCGACGTACCACGTTGGCCTGCGCCGGGCTGCCCACCACCATGGCGCGAATCAGGGGCAGGGTCGGTTTGCCCTCGGCAAGATCATCGCCCACGTTCTTGCCCATCTCGCTGGCATTGCCCTGATAGTCCAGCAGATCATCGATGAGCTGAAAGGCCAGCCCCAGATAGCGGCCATAGAGCTTGAGTGCCTCGACCTGTGCCTCGGTGCCATCAGCCACCATGGCGCCGGTATGGGACGCCGCTTCGAACAGCATCGCGGTCTTGCCCTGGATGGTGTCGAAGTAGGCGGCTTCGTCAATGTCGGCATTGCCGATATTGGTCAGCTGCAGCACTTCGCCTTCGGCGATGATGGAGGTGGCGTTGGAGAGCACGGCCATGATTGGCATCGAGCCGACCTCGACCATCATTTCAAACGAGCGCGAATAGAGAAAATCGCCGACCAGTACCGAGGGGGCATTGCCCCAGGTGTCGTTGGCCGTGGCGCGACCGCGGCGCAGGTGGGATTCATCCACGACGTCATCATGCAAAAGCGTTGAGGTATGCATGAATTCGATCAGGGCTGCCAGCGTGATGTGCTGCTGGCCTTCATATCCCAGTGCTCTGGCCGATAGAAGGGCCAGCAGTGGGCGAACGCGTTTCCCGCCACTTTCAATAATGTAGTTGCCGATCGTTTCGATCAGGGGAACATGGGAGGCAAGCTGCGCGCGAATGGTGCGGTCAACAGCTGCGAAGTCTTCCATGACGGGTTCATGGGTCCTGGAAGCGCTGGGTGAAACGACTTGGCTGTTCACAGTGAACCTCGGGCTTCTATTCCCTGCAGGCATGGGCCCGGGCCGGCAGGACAACAGGGGGGCTTGGGTTTGCCGGGCAGTCTTCTCGAAGGCCCTTTGGGCGTCGAAGCGACATGAATGCCCGGTATGCTAGGTAACCCCTTCATGGGCGTCAAGATGCATCATGGCGGGCCTTGAGTTGCCTCGCGCGGGCGGTTATAATTCGCGCCCTTATCTCATCGTGCTCCCTGTAAGATGGCTCGGTCGTCCTTGTTGAAGACGGGTTCGGGGCCACTTGCCACAGGTCGATGAAGCAGCCAACCGGATGAGTCAATTGGAGAATTCCATGTACGCAGTAATCAAGAGCGGCGGCAAGCAGTATCGCGTCCAGGAAGGCCAGCGTATCAAGCTGGAAAAGCTGGATGCGGCCACTGGTGACAGCATCGATTTCGATCAGGTGCTGATGGTCGGCGGTGACGATGTCAAGATCGGTGCACCGCTGGTGTCGGGCGCTGTTGTCAAGGCAGAGATCGTCTCTCACGGCCGCGGCGAGAAGGTTCATATCCTCAAGTTCCGTCGCCGCAAGCACAGCATGAAGCGTCAGGGCCACCGTCAGTGGTACACTGAAGTCAAAATCACCGGGATTACTGCGTAAGCATTTTCCGCATTTTCAGGAGGTCATACTCATGGCTCACAAGAAGGCCGCAGGTAGTACACGTAACGGTCGCGATTCCGAGTCCAAACGTCTCGGCGTCAAGCTCTTCGGTGGTCAGGAAGCCTCTGCCGGCAGCATCATCGTTCGCCAGCGTGGCACTCGTTTCCACGCCGGTGAAGGTGTCGGCGTCGGTCGTGACTTCACTCTGTTCGCACTGCGCGACGGTCATGTGAAGTTCGAGACCAAGGGTCCGAAAAAGCGCAAGCACGTCAGCATCGTCTCCGCCTGAGACTGCTGATTGCTCAAAAGCCCCGCTCAGGCGGGGCTTTTTTTTATCATGTGGGTTCGTCAACACGACGGGCCCATGGGCTCTCGACCCGTACCCGGCGTAATATAACCGCCACGGTATGAGTGCATACGACAGTCCTTTATTTTTCGATCATGGTTTTTGTATACAGGGCGACGAGTCGCCGGGAGTAGTGGCATGCAGTTCGTCGATGAAGCCTCGATCACGGTGGAAGCCGGTAATGGTGGCAGTGGCTGCGTCAGCTTTCGCCGCGAAAAGTACGTGCCGCGCGGTGGGCCGGACGGTGGTGATGGTGGTCACGGCGGCAGTGTCATCCTGGTCGGTGATGAGTCGCTCAATACGCTGATCGACTTCAAGTTTCAGCGTTTTCACAAGGCCCCCAACGGACAGCCTGGCCGTGGCAGCCAGATGAACGGCCGCAAGGGGGAAGATCTGATCGTGCAGGTGCCGGTGGGTACCACCATCATCGATGTTGAAACCCTTGAGGTGATCGGTGATATCACGGCCGTGGGTCAGGAACTCAAGGTGGCGCAGGGTGGCCGCCGAGGGCTGGGCAATGTGCACTTCAAGTCCTCGACCAACCGTACCCCGCGTCAGAGCGTGCCGTCAGGTGAAGGCGAGCGTCGTGAGCTGCGTCTCGAGCTCAAGCTGATGGCCGATGTTGGCCTGCTGGGCATGCCCAATGCCGGCAAGTCGACTCTGATCCGCTCCGTATCGGCGGCGCGTCCCAAGGTGGCGGACTATCCGTTTACGACGCTGGTGCCCAATCTGGGCGTCGTCAAGCTGGGGCTCCAAGAACACTTTGTCATGGCCGATGTGCCGGGGCTGATCGAGGGTGCCGCCGACGGCGCGGGCCTGGGGCTTCGCTTTCTCAAGCACCTGACCCGCACGCGCCTTCTGCTGCATGTCATCGATGTGGCGCCCTTTGATGAAAGTGATCCGGTCGAGTCGGCTGAAAAAATCATTCACGAGCTTGAGCAGTACTCTCCGACGCTGGCCGAAAGCCCGCGCTGGCTGGTGCTCAACAAGTGTGATCTGGTCGATGAGGATACCCGCGAAGCGATGCTTGAGCGGATTGTCGAGCGTCTGAACTGGGACGGCCCGATCTTTCGTATTTCTGCCATTGCCGGGCAGGGCACCGATGCTCTGGTACAGGCCGTGCATCGCTGGCTGGTCGAGCAGCGCCAGCTCGAGCAGGAAGATGAAGGTTATGCCGGACGCATGCGCGCCATTCGCGAGCGCATGGAAGCCGAGGCCGTGGCCCGTACCGAAGCGCGCATGGCCTTCATGGCCGGCCGTCAGCGTCGTGATGTCGACAGCGGTGATGGTGATGACGATGATTTCGACGATGATGATTTTGACGTCGAAGTGGAATATCAGCCCTGAGGTCCGCCGGGCATGACGCCGGAGCTGGAGAGTGCGATGACAGAACAGGCCCTGGAAGGTAGTCGCAGTCAGGTCACGCGGCTGCGTCGTGTGGTGGTCAAGATCGGCAGTGCGCTGTTGACCAACGATGGTCGCGGGCTGGATGAAGCGGCCATCGGTGGCTGGGTGGATCAGCTTGCCGAGCTGCATCGACGCGGCGTTGAAGTGGTACTGGTGTCTTCCGGTGCCGTGGCCGAAGGCATGGTCCGGCTGGGCTGGCAGGTCCGACCCAGTGCGCTTCATGATCTGCAGGCCGCTGCCGCCGTCGGGCAGACCGGACTGGTGCGCAGCTATGAAGACCACTTTGCCCGCTTTGACATTCGCACTGCGCAGATTCTGTTGACCCATGATGATCTGTCCAACCGCAAGCGCTATCTCAATGCGCGCTCGGCCCTGCGTACCCTGATTGATCTGGGCGTGGTGGCCATCGTCAACGAAAACGACACGGTTGTGACCGACGAGATTCGCTTTGGCGACAATGACACGCTGGGCGCGCTGGTGGTCAATCTGCTGGAAGCCGATGCCCTGATCATCCTGACCGATCAGGAGGGTCTCTATAATGCCGACCCTCGAAAGGATGCCGATGCGCAACTGATCAGCGAGGGCAAGGCAGATGACCCGCGCTGGGTAGCCGTGGCCGGTGATGGTGGCAAGCTGGGTCGAGGCGGCATGGCCACCAAGATTCGTGCTGCCAGACTGGCTGCGCGTTCCGGAGCATTGACGCTGATTGCCAGCGGTCGCCAGCCTCGGGTGCTGTCGCGTCTGCTTGAAGGCGAGGGCATTGGCACGCTGCTGGTGCCGGAGCATGCGCCAATGACGGCTCGCAAGCGCTGGCTGGCCGGGCAGCTGCAGGTTCGGGGCACGCTGACGCTGGACCAGGGGGCTGTGACCCGCGTCCGTCAGCGGGGCTCAAGTCTTTTGCCGGTAGGCGTCACGGCCGTGGATGGAAATTTTCGTCGCGGCGACATGGTGCTGTGTGTGGATGGTGACGGCGAGCCGATTGCCAAGGGGCTGGCCAATTACGATGCTCAGGATACCGGGCGAATACTGGGTGTGCCGACCCACGACATCGTGGCGCATCTGGGCTATATCGAGGCTCCCGAGCTTATTCATCGTGACAACATGGTGATCCTTTGCGACCCCTGACCTGGGGCTGGTATTGCTTCGAGGGCGCTGCTAGAATGCCGCCTCTCTTGTGAAGGTGCCCGCCCAAGAGGCACTTTTATCAAAATTTATCAACGTCAACACTCCAGGGAGTAGACGATGGCCAATACCCGTCAGGCTCGTAAGCGCGCCGTCCAGTCCGAGCGCCGCCGCCAGAAAAATGCCAGCCAGCGTTCCATGGTTCGCACGCACATCAAGCGTGTTATCAAGGCAATCAACAGCGGTGATCACAGTGTCGCCATGGCCGAGTTCCGCGTTGCACAGCGCGTGATCGACCGTATCGCTGACAAGCATGCCTATGACAAGAACCGCGCCGCTCGTACCAAGAGCCGTCTGAACGCGCGTATCAAGGCGCTGGCTGCCTGATAACAGGGAAACGCCCTGTTGTAGACAGCAGTACCTGCAAAAAACCGGCTTCGGCCGGTTTTTTGCGTATCCGGGCAATGCCGCGATGAAAGCCTGGGATCATCATGTGGCCCTTTTCAGATGGGGAGATCATATCTCGTGAGTGCTGAAGTGAGCGGAGCAAAGGGCGCTGGGCTGTTGCGTTCGGGCATGGTAGTAGGCGTCATGACAATGCTGTCACGGGTGCTGGGTCTGGCGCGTGATGTGGTCGTGGCCACGTTGTTTGGTGCCGGCAGTGGTGCTGACGCCTTCTTTATCGCTTTCAGGATTCCCAACTTCCTGCGTCGCCTGTTTGCAGAGGGCGCCTTCAATCAGGCCTTCGTGCCGGTATTGTCGGAGTATGCCTCCCAGCGCGAGCGTCAGGAGGTCAGAGAGCTTCTGGACGCCACGGCCGGGACGCTTGCCGTGGTCCTGCTGGGTATTACGGTACTGGCAGTGCTGTGTTCTCCCTGGCTGGTCTGGGTCTTTGCGCCCGGATTCCATGATGATGGCCATGGCAAGCTGGCACTGACGGCCGAGATGCTGCGCCTGACCTTTCCCTATCTGCTGCTGATTTCGCTCACCGCCTTTTCGGGCAGTGTCCTCAACAGCTACGGCCGCTTTGCCGTGCCGGCCTTTACCCCCGTGCTTTTGAACCTGTCGATGATCGGGGCAGGGCTGTGGCTGGCCCCACTGCTGGATGTCCCGGTCATGGCGCTGGCGTGGGGCGTGTTGATTGCAGGCATTGCGCAGCTGCTGTTTCAGATTCCCTTTTTGCTGCGGCTGGGGCTGCTGCCGCGCCTGCGGCCCAACTTCCGCCATACCGGCGTTCGTCGCATCCTGCGCCTGATGGGCCCGGCCATGTTCGGGGTGTCGGTATCGCAGATCAATCTGCTGCTCGATACCGTGCTGGCATCAATACTGGTGGGCGGCAGCGTCTCCTGGCTCTACTACTCCGACCGACTGGTGGAGCTGCCGCTTGGCGTCTTTGGCATTGCGATAGGCACCGTGATTCTGCCGGCCCTGTCACGTCAGCATGCCAGTGATGATCCCACGCATTTTGCCCGCATGATCGACTGGGGCATTCGCGCCGTGCTGCTGATCGGACTGCCGGCGGCGCTGGCGCTGATCGTGCTGGCCGAGCCGCTGTTGATCACGCTCTTTCACTATGGCGCGATGACCGATCACGATATCGTCATGGCCTCGCGCAGTCTGCGTGCCTATGCGCTGGGCCTGGTCGCCTTCATGCTGATCAAGGTGCTGGCGCCCGGCTACTACGCGCGTCAGGACACTAAAACGCCGGTCAAGATCGGGATCATTGCCATGGTGGCCAACATGGCTTTCAATCTGATGTTGATGTGGCCGCTGGCGCATGCAGGGCTTGCGCTGGCCACGGCAATGTCGGCCTGGCTCAATGCTGTCCTGCTGGGGCGTGGTCTTCTGCAGCGCGATGTGCTGAAGTTTCAGCCCGGCTGGGGGCGACTGTCCCTGCAGCTGCTGGTCGGCTGTGTGCTGCTCACCGGCGGGCTCTGGTGGTTGACGCCCGACTGGCAACAATGGCTGTCGTGGGGAATCGAGCAGCGTCTTGCGGTACTGCTGGGCCTGATCGTTGGGGCTTTGGCGGTCTACTTTGCCTGGCTGGGTGTTGCCGGAGTCCGCGTGCGCCATTTCAAACTGCGCGGCTGATGCCTGTCCGTTGGGCGTGTACAGCGCTATAATCGAAGGTTTATCACGGCGGGCAGCAGTGGGCATGGAACTGATCAGAGGTTTACATAATCTACGCCCCCGGCACCGGGGCAGTGTTGTCACCATCGGCAACTTCGATGGGGTCCATCGTGGTCATCAGGCCATTCTGGATCAGTTGAAGGCACATGCCCGGGCGCATGACCTGCCGGCCGTGGTCGTAGTGTTCGAGCCTCAGCCGCGCGAGTATTTTTCCGGTGATCAAGCGCCGCCCCGGCTGACCCGGTTAAGCGACAAGGTGCGCCTGCTGGGTCAGTACGGGGCCGATCGGGTGCTGTGCCTGCCCTTTAATTGCCGCCTGCGTGAACTGTCGGCTCGCGAGTTCGTGGATCGTGTGTTGATACAGGGGCTGGGTGTTCGCCATCTGGTGGTGGGCGATGATTTTCGCTTTGGCTGTGATCGTGCCGGGGATTTTGACCTGCTCAAAACACTTGGCGAGCAGGCCGGTTTTTCGGTTGAGCACACGCGCACCTTTCAGATTGGAGGAGAGCGGGTGTCGAGCACTCGTGTGCGCACCCTCTTGGCCTCGGGCAATTTCGAGCAGGCCGAGCAGCTTCTGGGGCGTCCCTTCAGTCTGGAAGGCCGGGTGGTCAAGGACCGTCAGCTGGGGCGTACCATTGGCGTCCCCACGGCCAATCTGCCCATGCTGCCGGGCCCGCTGATCCTGCGCGGGGTCATGGCGGCCATGACCCGGCTCGAGGATGGGCGTGAGGTGCCCGGTGTGCTCAATATCGGCTGGCGACCCACGGTCGGGGCGGATCGCCCGGTTCTTGAAGTGCATCTTTTCGATCTTGATGAGTCCCTTTATGGACAGCGTCTGATCGTCATGCCCTGCGCCAGACTGCGGGGCGAAGAGACCTTCGCTTCCATCGATGAACTCAAGCGCCGCATTCATCTTGATATCGATCAGGCGCGCAACTATTTCAAGCAGTACGATTTCCGGCAGCACGCTTCTGACGCCGTGGGTACCTCGCCCGACGCAGAAGGGGTGGATGCATCATTGCCTTCCTGCCGCTATCCCATGGCCTCGGCGCCACTGGCGGCGGAACGCAGCAAACATGAACAGTGACGGCTGACCATCAGGTTATGAGCGACTACAAGCATACGTTGAATCTGCCCCATACCGATTTCCCCATGCGTGGCATGCTGCCCAAGCAGGAGCCGGGCCGGGTTTCGCAGTGGCAGGACATGAATCTGTACCAGCGCCTGCGTGAAGCGCGCGCCGGTGCCCCTTTGTTCGTGCTGCATGATGGCCCTCCCTATGCCAACGGCAGCATCCATATCGGGCATGCGCTCAACAAGATCCTGAAGGACATCATCGTCAAGTCGAAGAACCTGGCAGGCTTTGATGCGCCTTATGTGCCGGGCTGGGACTGTCACGGTCTACCGATCGAGCACAAGGTAGAGACCACCCATGGCAAGCATCTGGAGCCCGAGAAGGCGCGGGCGCTGTGTCGCGAATATGCGAGCGCCCAGGTCGAAACCCAGCTGGCCGATTTTGTTCGTCTGGGCGTGATTGGTGACTGGGATCATCCCTATCGCACCATGGATTATGTCAACGAAGCCGGCGAGATCCGGGCGCTGGCTGACATGGTCGAGACAGGGTTTGTCTTCAAGGGGCTCAAGCCGGTCAACTGGTGTTTTGACTGTGGCTCGGCACTGGCCGAGGCCGAAGTGGAATATCAGGACAAGAAGTCCGATGCCATTGATGTGGCCTTTCCGGTGGAAGATGTCGATAAGCTGGCAGAGGCCTTTGGCCTTGAAGCGCTGGCAAGGCCGGCTGCCGCGGTCATCTGGACCACCACGCCCTGGACCATTCCCGCCAACCAGGCGCTCAACGTGCATCCGGACTTCACCTATGCGCTGGTCGATACCGGTGAGCGTCTACTGGTGATGGCTGAAGAGCTGGTCGAGAGCTCTCTGGAGCGCTTTGGCCTGAGCGGTGACGTGATCGCCACGACCGCGGGCAAGTCGCTTGAGCTGATCAACTTCCGTCACCCCTTTTATGATCGTCTGTCACCGGTTTATCTGGCCGACTACGTCGAGTCCGAAATTGGCAGCACGGGTATCGTTCACTCGGCCCCGTCCTACGGCGTGGATGACTTCAACACCTGCCGTGCCCATGGCATGAGCTTTGACGACATGCTCAACCCGGTGCAGGGCAACGGTGTCTATGTCGACGACCTGCCGTTTTTTGGCGGCCAGATGATCTGGAAAGCCAACCCGAACATCATCGAAAAGCTCGGCGAAGTCGGCGCGTTGATGGCGCACAAGCCCATCACGCACAGCTACATGCACTGCTGGCGCCACAAGTCCCCGGTGATCTACCGCGCCACGGCGCAGTGGTTCGTGGGCATGGATATCCAGGGTCGGGAGGGCAAAACGCTTCGCGAGCTTGCCCTTGAAAGCATCGAGGCGACCCGGTTTACACCGGCCTGGGGCAAGGCGCGTCTACACAGCATGATCGCCAATCGTCCGGACTGGTGTATTTCGCGTCAGCGTAACTGGGGCGTGCCGATTCCGTTCTTTTTGCACAAGCAAACCGGTGAGCTGCATCCGCGCACTGTCGAGCTCATGGAAGAAGTGGCCCAGCGCGTCGAGAAAGAGGGCATTGATGCCTGGTTTCGTCTCGACCCGACCGAGCTTCTTGGCGACGAGGCCAATGAGTTTGAGAAGGTGATGGATACGCTGGATGTCTGGTTTGACTCGGGCACCACTCATCGTCATGTGCTGCGCGGCTCGCATCCCCAGGGGCATGACAGCGGCCCGCTGGCCGATCTGTACCTTGAAGGGTCGGATCAGCATCGCGGCTGGTTCCACTCCTCGCTTCTGACCGGCGCGGCGATTGACGGCCATGCGCCTTATCGTCAGCTTTTGACCCACGGCTTCACGGTGGACGCTCAGGGACGCAAGCAGTCGAAATCGCTGGGCAACGTGGTCGCCCCGCAGACGGTCATGGACAAGCTCGGCGCCGACATTCTGCGCCTGTGGGTGGCCTCGACCGACTACTCGGGCGAGATGGCGGTGTCTGACGAGATTCTCAAGCGTACCGCCGATGTGTACCGTCGCATTCGCAATACCTCGCGCTTTTTGCTGAGCAACCTCAACGGCTTTGACCCGAAGCGCGACATGGTGGCGTTTGACGACATGATTGCGCTGGACCGCTGGGTCATTGATCGTGCAGTGCTTTTGCAGGCGCGCATCGAAAAGGCCTTCGAGGAGTATCGTTTCCGCGACGTCTACCAGCAGGTACATGATTTCTGCGCCCGCGACCTGGGCGGTTTCTATCTCGACATCATCAAGGATCGTCAGTACACCACTCAGCCTGATTCGCTGGCTCGCCGCAGCTGTCAGAGTGCGCTCTATCATGTGATCGAGGCGCTATCGCGCTGGATTGCGCCGATTCTTTCCTTCACGGCCGAAGAGATCTTTGAGCATATTCCCGGCGAGCGTGGTGACAGCGTGCTGCTGGAAACTTATTACGAAGGCCTTGCCACGCTGCCGGAAGACGCGACCATGGGGCGCGCCTTCTGGGATCGTGTGATCGAGGTCAAGCAGGCGGTCAACAAGCAGCTCGAGGACGCGCGTAACGAGGGCATCATCAAGGGGGCGCTGGACAGTGAAGTTACCCTGTATGTGGATGATGAACTTCATGCGCTGCTGTCACGCTTCGAGGAGGAACTGCGCTTTGTTCTGATCACCTCCGAGGCCACGCTGGCGCCCCTGTCGGCAGGCGGCGATGCACGTACGACCGAGCTTGACGGCCTGAAGGTTGCCATTCGCCTGAGCGAGTTCGACAAGGATGAACGCAGCTGGGAGCGCCGTGCCGACGTGGGTGCCAATCCGGACTATCCGACGCTGTCGGCGCGCTCGATTTCCAATCTGCCGGATGGCCCCGGTGAGGTGCGTCGTTATGCCTAAGGGGCAATATGCGCATGCGCGCTATACGCTGCGCTGGTGGTGGCTATCGCTGGCCGTCATCGTGCTGGATCTGGGGGCCAAGGCGTGGGCCAGCATGTCGCTTGCCTACGCGCGCCCGGTGGAAGTGCTGCCGTTTTTCAATTTGACGCTTTTGCACAATACCGGCGCGGCCTTCAGCTTTCTGTCGGAGCATGCGGGCTGGCAGCGCTGGCTGTTTGCGCTGATCGCTGTCGGCGCCGTGATTGCGTTGAGTATCTGGCTGGCTCGGCTTGAGCGCCATGACCGGCTCAATCAGGTGTCGATCTCGCTGATTATCGGCGGCGCCATCGGCAATCTTTTTGATCGGGTGGTGCACGGCTACGTGGTGGATTTTCTATCCTTTCACTGGCAGGGCTGGTACTACCCGGCCTTTAATCTGGCGGATACGGCCATCACGCTGGGAGCCTTGGGCATTATCATCGGCTCGTTCAAGCGTGACAAAAAAGACACTTCATCAGCGGAGCGTCATCATGAAGGATAAGTCTGCAGGGCAGGGCGACAGCGACGCAGCGCTGGTCGCCGATGACAACATGACGATCGCCATCCATTTTACCCTGCGGCTGGAAGATGGCACCGAGGTGGATACCACTCGTGGCAAGCGCCAGGCCGAGTTTGTCTTCGGCGACGGCAATCTGCCCCCCGGATTTGAAAAGCCGATCCGGGGCATGCGAGTGGGGGAAACCCGCACAAGCGATGTGGCGCCGGAACACGCCTTTGGCCCCTGGAACCCTCAAAACGTGCAGATGCTCAAGCGTGCAGACTTCGAGGATCAGGAGGCGTTGGAGGAGGGGGTGGTCATGTCCTTTGCTGACCCGACCGGTGGGGGCGAGCTGCCCGGGGTCATCAAGTCAGTGGATGAGCGCCAGGTCGAGGTGGATTTCAACCATCCGCTGGCCGGACGTACGTTGACCTTTGACGTCGAAGTGCTCGATATCACGCCCGCCACGACCCACTGACAGCATTTCATGATGGGGTCAGTCGACCCCATCGCCGTTCGCCCATCAGCGTCCTGATGTGCGACACTGACACCATTATTCAATAGCGAGGTGGCCCATGCAGATCAGGCTGGCCAATCCACGTGGTTTTTGTGCAGGCGTCGATCGCGCCATCGATATCGTCAATCGGGCGCTTGATGTGTTCGGCGCACCGATTTATGTTCGCCATGAAGTGGTTCATAACCGCTACGTGGTGGAGACGCTGCGCGAGCGCGGCGCCATCTTTGTCGAGGAACTTGATGCCATCCCCGACGACAATATCGTCATCTTCTCGGCGCATGGCGTGTCACGTGCCGTGCAGCAGGAGGCCGAGCGCCGCGGTCTGCGGATCTTTGATGCTACCTGCCCGCTGGTGACCAAGGTCCATATGGAAGTGCTGCGGTACGCCAGACGCGGCCATGAGTGCATTTTGATCGGCCACGCCGGGCATCCGGAAGTCGAAGGCACCATGGGGCGTTATGACGAAAGCTACGGCGGCGCCATCTATCTGGTCGAAGATGAGGCTGATGCTCGGGCGCTGAAGGTCAAAAACCCCGAAAATCTGTCCTTTGTGACCCAGACGACGCTGTCGATGGATGACACTTCAAAGGTCATCGATGCTCTGAAGGAAACCTTCCCGGCCATCCAGGGCCCGCGCAAGGATGACATCTGTTACGCCACCCAGAATCGTCAGGACGCCGTGCGCGAGCTGGCCGAGCAGTGTGACGTTCTGCTGGTGGTCGGCAGTGCCAACAGCTCGAATTCCAATCGCCTGGCCGAACTGGCCGAGCGCATGGGGACGCCGGCATGGTTGATCGATGATGCCGGGTCGATGCAGGGCGAGTGGTTTGCAAACTGTCAGGTGGTAGGGGTGACCGCCGGGGCCAGTGCGCCCGAGGTGCTGGTCAGAGGCGTGATCGATCGTCTCAAGGAACTGGGCGGTCAGGAGCCCGAAGAGCTTGCCGGGCGTGAGGAGACCATTACCTTCTCCATGCCGAAGGAGCTGCGCGAGAAGGTGATCGTCAGCGCCTGACATCCACTGGGAGGCCTGTATGGGAGATCTGCTGCTCTGGGTGATGCTGTTTGTGCTGGCGTTTGCCGGCATGGAGTTCGTGGCCTGGTTTACGCATCGCTATATCATGCACGGCTTTCTGTGGTGCTTGCATCGCTCACACCACAGCGAACGCCATGGGCTTTTTGAGCTTAACGATCTGTTTGCGGTCTTTTTTGCACTGCCCTCGGTAGTACTGATCTACAACGGGCTCAATGGCCATGCCTTCCAGCTGGCGCTTGGGCTGGGCATTGCCGCTTACGGGCTGGTCTATTTCATGTTTCATGATGGGCTGGTGCATCGGCGCTTCCCGGTGCCGTTCAGTCGCCGTCAGCACTTCTGGAAAAAGCGTATTCAGGCTCACCGCATGCATCACGCTGTGGAGACAAAAGAAGGTGCCGTCTCCTTCGGGTTTTTGATCACCAGACCCGTTGAGCGTCTCAAACGCGAACTGGCCAACCGGCGCCGGTCCTGAGATAGTCGCTTCCGCCTGCTTCAATTCTCATTGAAGCAGGCTCCTCTCTTCTCAAGTTCTGACACGATCATGCCGATAGGAGCGCTGTTCAGCGCCCGGATTCGACATGATGTCTCACACGTGTATGCCCGCCCAGCGCGGCTTTTCCCTGCTGGAAGTCCTGGTCGCCATGGTGGTGCTGAGTCTTGGCGCCATGGGCGTTATGGGCCTTGTGTTGCACGCCCAGCAGGCCAACGAACAGGCCCTGCAGCGTGGCCGCGCCACGCTGCTGGTCAACGACATGCTGGAGCGGCTGCGCGCCAATGCTACCCGTGAGGCGATGGTCGTCTACAACGTCGGGGAGCGCGCCAATGCTCCCATCGGTGATCAACAGCAGCAGGGTGGTAGTGATTGCCGGCAGATGAACTGCGACAGTCAGGCACTGGCACGTTTTGATCTCGCCGACTGGGAGCATCAGCTCATGCAGGCGCAGGGTGAGCACCGCCGCCTTGACGGTCTACCGCAGGCTCATGCCTGCATCAGTGTCACGACGCAGGCGCAGCGATTTGATGCCACCGTCACACTGGCCTGGCACGGTACCGGAATGGGTCATCATGGCGATGGGATCTGTGGCAGTGCCGACATTACCAGCGCCCGTCAAAGTGTCACCGCCAGCAGCCGTTATTCCCCGGGCCGCGGCTGATGACATTTGCCTCTCCATCTGCGCATGCTCAGCGAGGCGTCACCCTGCTTGAAATGATGATCGCCATGGCGCTGGGCCTGATGGTGCTCTCAGCCGTGATCGTGCTCTACATGCAGACCGCGCGCACCTTTCAACAGCAGCATGCCATGGCCGACCTGCAGGTCAGAGGACGCATGGCCACGCAGCTGCTGGGCGAGGAACTGCGCCGCACCGGGTTCTGGGGTGAGATCATGTCGCCGCAGCGTGATGACAAGTGCAGCGATATAAGTCACTTCACCGAGATTGCCTGTGCCCTGCCGGTCTGGGGCGGTGAAGTCACTCAGGCCAAAACGCTGGGTCTTGTGCCGCAAAGCGCTGTAACCCTGGATAGCAGCGCTTCACGTCCTTCCGCCGTTGTGGCGATCCGATACGCCGATCATGGCAACGGCAGTTGCCTGACGCTCGATCCCCTGCGACACCTCACCCTTGATCAGCCCTGTCAGGGCAACTGGCACTATCACGCCGGTATCTATTACCTGCGTATGGTCGATGATGCGTATAGCGGAGAAAGCGTGCCGGCACTCTACGTCTACCGACGCAGCGCGTCGGGAAATTACGCCAGCAGCGAAATTGTGCGCCATGTTGAAGCCCTTGAGGTGGAGTGGGGCCGTGATGATAGCGGCGATGGCAGCGCCAATCGTTTTTATAACAGCGAAGCCGTGTCTCAGTGGAAGCCCGGGGACTGGGACCGCGTGGTCGCAGCGCGGATTTACATGGTGATGCGCAGCGAAAAAATGGCGCAGCCGATGCCGGCGCGTGAGTTTCTGGTGGCCGGGCGCGCTATTACCTTTGGGGCCGACCACTATCAGCGGCGCCTTTTTGTGACCACAGCGACGCTGCGCAATGGCCGTCTCAGGGGGGCATATGGTCTCTGATCAACGCCAGGGCGGCTTTACACTGGTTATCGGTTTGATTCTACTGGCGGCCATGACGGTACTGGCCGTCTCGCTGGCCCAGCGCGGGCTGCTGGATACCCGGCTGGCGCACTACGCCGAGACCGGCGTGCAGCGTTTTCAACAGCAGGACGGAGAGATCGAAGCGCAGCTGGCGCGTCTTGAAACGCTCATGCCGGCCTATCTGGCAACGCCCTGTAGCAACCGTGTGGCGGCGCCGGAAGCCGATGCACAGTGGAGCGTTCAGCGCCTGTGTCTTGATGATGACCAGGTGGGGCTTTCAAGCGCCGTTCGTGAACAGCTCGAACGGCGCTATGCCACAAGCCTTGCCGCCCCCGGCAACCAGGCGCTGAAACACTACGGCTATTTCAACCTGCGCGTTGTGCCGGAAGATTTTGATGCTTCCCGGGACCAGGATCGTGGGATCTATCAGGGTGTGGTGACCTTGAGTACGGGAGGTGCGCCATGATGGGAATCTGTTCGTACAAGTGCTGGCAGCAGTGGCTGATGTTCGTCGTGCTGATGACCTGTCTGGCCGTCTCGCAGGTGGCGCGTGGCGATGACGTGGACATCTATCTGCCGGCCTATCAGGCGAGTGGCGGCGGCGGACAGCCGCAAGTCATGCTGATTATTGATACCTCGGCGAGCATGAAGGAAACGGTAGGTAACAGCCGACAGTCCCGTCTGCAAGTGACAAAGGACATCGTCAGTGGGCTGGTCAGCAAGCATCCGGGTATTAACTTCTCCCTGAGTGTCTTCAACGATAATCGTGCGCAAATCCAGTGCAACTGGTTTGGCACCAACTGCCAGGTTCAGGAGCTTTATAACGGTGGTCGTGTTGTTCAGGCCTTTACCAATACGCCCCGCCAGAGTGGCAGCGAGCGCCTGTCGCTTTTAAACACCATCAATGCCTTGCAGGCCAATACATCCACTCCATTGTGCGAGACCATGGCCGAGGTATACCGTTATATTCAGGGCCAGTCAGTCACGTATGGCAAGGACAGTAACAGTGTAGAACCCCTGCGCGATCGCAATGCCGAAGATAACAACGGTAATTACCGCCGTCCGCTGAGGGCCTGTGAAAATGTCTATGTCATTTATATGACTGACGGCATTCCGCAATGGGATACCAGTGCCAATGCCGCCATACACACACTGACCGGCAAGACCTGTGGCGTTTATGACGCCGTGGATCCGCTGGACTCGACGCGGGTATCGCGACAGGAAAACTGCCTGCCCCAATTGACACGCTTCATGGCCGAGAAGGATCTGGCTTCCAATTTATCCGGCACGCAGCACGCCTATACCTTTACCATCGGCTTTACCACACAGCAGCGGCTCCTTGAAGATGCGGCTCAACCGCCGCCTGGCATCTCGCAGGGATATTATGAAGCCAACGATCGCGATGGTCTGGATCTGGCCTTCAGCCGAATTCTGGGCAGCATCATCGAAAACGAGATTCAGACCCAGCGTTTTAGTACGGCCGCCAACATTGATGGGAACGAAAATCTGGAACTTGTCTATTCCCCCGGCTTTCTGCCGCGTGGCTACGTTCCCTGGACCGGTAACCTGAAAAAGTTTGCCGTGGACACCCGTCAGCCGGCCAATCCGGTTAAAAGGGATCTCTGGAGTCGTGGGATTACCGAAATTGCCGCGCCGGATAGCGTTGAGCAGGGAGGCGCCGGCGCGCGCATTCGAGAGCAGGTTGTGACCGGTAGAACGCTCTATACCGATGTCGGCAAAAATGCCGTTTTCGGCTCCCTGGCAAGGCCCAATACGCAAAAAAGTCTTGATGCCGACGGAGTTGATAACCGTGCCCTGGCGGTGCTGGGGCAGGCCGGCTATACCCCTCGGCAGCTGGCGGACTGGGTGTATGGGCTGGATGTCACCAATGACAGCGAGACGAATATCAGGCCGTGGGTAATGGGCGATATCGTTCACTCGCAGCCGCTGGCCATCAACTATGGCTGCGCCGATACGGCCTCTGATTGCCCGATCGATAAACAGCGTATCCGTATCTTTGCCGGCACCAACGAGGGGCTGCTCCACGCGATAGACGACGCCAACGGGAGTGAGCGCTGGGCCTTCTGGCCGCGCGAATCGGCGAGTATGGCCGTGTATCGAATGCTCAACACCCGACCCGAATATCCGTGGCCGGAGAGCGGTGGCGGTCAACAATATTTTTCCCAGTCGACCCATTACGGCGTGGATGGCTCCCCGGGGGCCTGGCTTGACTACGATGTGGCGCCTAATTCGGCGGGCAAGCGTCATGTGACGCTTGAAAATGCGGTACTGGCGTTTGGATTTGGCCGCGGCGGTCGCGGTTATTACGGCCTGGATGTGATCGACCCGGATGCGCCGAAAATGGCCTGGCACACCGTGGCGCCCGACTGGGGGCAGAGCTGGTCCACGCCGGTGGCGGCCACGCTGGCAGATGGTCGCGCTGTATTTCTGGTGGGCATGGGCTACGACATCATGGCAGGTCATCAGGCCAGCCCCGCTACAGCCCGCTTTGGCACAGGCATGGCGGTCATTGATGCCCAAAAAGGAACCATTATCGCCTCGCTCAAGGGGCCGGCAGATAGTGTGCCGGCCACCATTACTCCAGTGGATCGAGACTTTGATGGGGCGTTAGATGGCGCTTTTTTTGGCGATACCGGAGGCAGTATCTGGTTCGCTGACCTGCAATTGGGCGATAACGGCAGGGGCAGAAAAAGAACAATAGCAGACTGGCAGCTTCACCAGTTGGCTGCTCTTGGGCGTCATGATCAAGACGGTGTCGATCGGAGTTTTTTTAATCGGGCCAATCTCGTGCGCACCTATCTGGATCAAAAGCCCGTGGATCTTTTGATGCTGGGCAGTGGCGACCGTGCCAACCCGCTTCGCCGTGGTAGTCGAGACGCCTTTTATATTATTGACGTCAGTCGATGGCTTGATGGTTCCCTTGAGACCAGCACACCCGGCATACTCAACAATAATGATCTAATTGAAGCGTTGGCCGAGGCCTCCACCTATACGCTTCGTGCACCGGTGGACCAGCAGGGGTATCTGAACATGAAAGCCTTTCGAGGCTGGCGGCTGATGCTGCCTGTCGAGGAAAAGGTGTTATCAGATGCTTCCACGATCGCCGGTAATACGCTTTTTACGACCTACCAGCCCGAAGTGTCTGCCGACATGTGCATGGCTGCGCGCGGTACTTCACAACTCTACGGTTTTTCCCTGCCGGTCTGGCATGACGATGGGCATCGACATGAACAGCAGGCGGCCACGGTCAAAAGTGCCGATATGGGGAGCTACCTGCAGGAAACGCCCGCCTTTTTGATAGAGGGGCTGCGAACTCGCGTTCTGGACAGCGAGAGAGCCCGTTTGGTCGCAGAGGTGTTGAAAGACGACAAAGGCACATCGGCCAACGGCGACGAGAATGGCTGCGGTCAGTATGATGCCGAGGACGGCGCCTTTCGTGAATGTCTGGTCACGTCACCACTGTGGTGGTACCAGCAGTAACCGTGGCGCATACCGTGTATACGAAAAAAATGCATCAGGCAGTCGCATAACAATGGCCCCGAAGGGCAGGGTGCAGGGAACAGATGCTGGGAATCTACGAGCAGGTCTTTGGGAATAGCGATCACCGGCGCCTTGCGCGCTGGCTACGACTCATGCTGTTCATGCTGGCCTATTTCATGCTCGCGCTGGGGGCCACGGAACTTTCCAATATTGAAGCGGCCGTAGTGGCGCCATGGCTGGCCGGCCCTCTGGCCATCGGAGCCCTGGTACGCCTGCATCCGCGGGACTGGTTCGTCCCACTGTTCGGTATTGCTCTGGCTGACCTGCTGGCCCAATATTTTTGCCACGTACCCGGCGACGTCCTTTTTTATACCGTTATAAACTGTATTGAAATACTGGTGGGTGCTTTCTGGCTACGCTGGCACTTTAGAGGGCCACTTCTTATAGCCACTGCTTCCTCGTTTTTGAGTGTTTTGCTGATCGGTGCATTTTTAATTCCGCTGGTCAGCTCCTTGATGTTGGCATTGACAGCTTCCCATCATGATCTGGGTTTTTTTCAGATGTGGTGGATCCACTATCTCTCCGGCTGTCTGGGCATGCTTGTCATGCTGCCGGTGGTCCTTAAAAGCTCTATTAGCCGCTGGCATGGCTTGCTTTCTTCAGGTGTTCTGACCGCGTTTAACGCGGTGCTGCTCTTAACCGTGCTGCTCAATGCCGGTATCGTCCTGTTTTTTCCGGATGAAATGGTCTGGAGTATCGTGGCGCTATTGCTCGGAGCGCTGCTGTTTGATTTTTTTCGAAGCACTCTGCTGAACGTGGTCAGCGTCATTTCGCTGGTTTTGCTGGTTTTTTTCTATCAGCAAAACGGGGTCTCCCACATTGGTATGCTTCACTACATCACCATTGTCTTGACGGTACTGCCGGCTCTTTTGCTGGCCATGGCGCTGCAGGATTCTCGTCGGGAACGAGCACAGTTATTACAAAGCGAGCAGCGCTGGAAGTCTGCGCTGGAGGGGAGCGGTCAGGGCGTCTGGGAGGTCGATCTGGTGCGCCGCCAGATCAGTGCTTCTCTGGAGGCGAATCGACTGCTCGGACAGGGAGATTGTGCTGACTGTTCTATGGAGCGCTGGCGTGAGAAAACCCATCCGGATGATGTGGTGCGTGTGGAACAGGCGTTTGCAGCGCATGTGGCGGGACATACACCTCTGTATGTGGCGGAATATCGCGTACGCCAGAAAGACGGCAGCTATCGCTGGTACCAGTCTCGCGGCAAGGTCATGCAGTTTGATGAGTACGACCACCCTCTGAAGATGATCGGGACGCTGATTGATATCCATGCTGTCCGTCAGGCGGAACTCGAGCGTGAACAGCTGGCCCGTGATCTGCAGGAAGAGAAGGAGCGCTTGCAGGTCACGCTTGATTCCATCGGTGATGGTGTCATTGCCACCGACATGGCCGGCAGTGTCGTCTTCATGAACCCCGTTGCCGAAGAGATTACCGGCTGGCACTTCTCGCAGGCCAGGCAGTGCCCGCTTCAGGAAGTGTTTCATCTGCACGGGGCGGACATGACGCCTCAGTCGCTGGAATTGATCAATACCTGCCTGTCGCGCAATGAAGTCTGCATGACCGATGAAGATGCGATCCTGATCAACAAGGAGCACAGGGTTCTCGAAGTAAAGGCGACGGTCGCGCCGGTGCGGGCGGCCGGCGGCAGCGCCATGGGCGTCATCGTGGTGTTTCAGGATCTGTCCCGCGCCCGCGAACTCCAGCGTCGCCTGACCTTTACTGACAGCCATGATGCGCTGACCGGACTCTACAATCGCCGGCGTTTCGAGCAGGCCGTTGAGGACGCCATTCGTCAGGAAGCGTCGACGCCGGCCATTCTGGTGGTGCTGAATCTGGACCATTTCAGGGTGATCAATGATTCGGCAGGTCATCTGGCAGGTGATGCGCTGCTGATCGAAATCGCGCGTCTGATCGAGCAGCATCTCGGTGAGCAGGATGTGCTGGCGCGCCTGGGTGGCGATGAGTTCGCGCTGCTGCTTCATGGGCGCGATCTCGAGGCCTCGTCGTCATGGGTAGACACCGTCATCGAGGCCATCAGCGCTCTGCGGTTTTCATGGGATGGCCGGACTCATGAAGTGAGTGTCAGTGCCGGGCTGATCCCGGTAGACAGTCATGCCGAAAGCTTTGGTGTCCTGCTTGGTCGGGTTAATGTGGCCTGTTACACCTCAAGACAATATGGTCGCAATCGGGCCACCGTCTATCATCCGGGTCAGCAGGATATTGAACAGTATCATCGCGATATCTTCATGGCCGCGGGACTGCGCGAGGCGATCGAAAACGATCGCTTCGTGCTGTTTTGTCAGCGAATCGTGCCCTTGCAGGCCGAAGGCAGCGACTATCTGGAAATACTGGTCAGAATGCTGGGTCGGGAAGGTGAAGTGGTGGCTCCGGGTGCCTTTATTCCGGTGGCCGAACGATATGGCATCATGGCGGCCGTGGATCGCTGGGTCATTGAGCGTGCACTGGTACATGATGGTGAGCGATTAAAGCAGGTGCTCAATGGCCGCTCGCTGAGCATCAATCTATCGGCCAACTCCTTGAATGATCCGGCGTTTCTGCCCTGGCTACAGGGCATTTTGTCCATTTCTCCGCTCTCGCCTCAAGCGCTGATATTTGAGATCACGGAAACGGCGCTCATGAACCATCTTGACCTGGCGCGTGATGTCATTGATGCGTTACGCAAGGCGGGGTGTCGTGTGGCGCTCGATGATTTTGGCAGCGGACTGAGCTCCTTTGGCTACCTGCGCAACTTCGTGGTCGATATCATCAAGATCGATGGCGGCTTCATTCGTCACGTCAATGACAATGCTCTTGATCAGGTGATCGTTGATGCCATCAATCAGATTGCCCAGCGCCTGGGGGCACTGACCGTGGCCGAGTTTATCGAGGATGGCGCCAGTGCAGAGAGACTCGTCAAAATGGGCATCGATTATGGTCAGGGCTATTATTTGCACCGCCCGATGCCACTCGATAGGCTTTGGCTCCAATAGCGACCGGGGCCCTGGCGACTGGGGCTTTAGCGCCTGGTTTGACAATCATCTTCGGAGTCCGTGCTCTCAAAGCGCGTGCGGCCCAGTCGATTAACGATCAGCCGCCGCGCCTTGTGGGCATGGCAAAGATAAAACGTGCCGTTGAGAATACTGCTTGAAAGCCTTGGATGAAAAACGAGCGCTCTGGACAGTCCCTTCCAGCGCAGCGTGACAGGGTCGTGTTTTCTGGTGCGATAATGAACAATGCCCTCGGCATCCAGCACCAGCAGATATGTCCATTGTCCATCACAGCGCTGGCCATCGTGGCTGCCACACAGTGTCCATGGTCTACCATGATCCAGACTGGCCATTTGCGCCTGTTGCATCAGTCCCTGTACATCGCGCATTTGGGCATCCAGCAGGTTTCCGGCATGCCACTGTTGCATGGAAGGAATGCCCCAACCAATCATCAGCGCCATCAAGGCCATGGTGACAACAGCGTCCAATAAGGTGACTCCTCGCTGAGCACGCAAAACATTATCCCTTTTGATGGACCAGTATGGTTTAACGGCAGATGGGATAGGTTATTTAGATTTTTATAATTAATGGTTTGTGCAGGGTAACCCGCTCATGACACACACAGGGATGAGGGACATGTGAACGCAAGCGATGTGATCGTGGTCGGCGGCGGCATCAATGGGATGATGAGTGCCCTCAAGCTGATACAGCAAGGCTTTCGTGTCACGCTCGTGGAGCGTGGACAGTGTGCGCGGGAAGCGTCCTGGGCGGGCGGCGGCATATTGATACCGCTGTATCCCTGGCGCTACCGCGACCCCATCGCGCGTCTTGATGTGCTGGCAGCATCACAGTGGCGTGAGCTTGCCGGCCTGCTGGCGGATGCGACCGGCATTGACCCGCAATATACGGCCCATGGCGTCATGCATGTTCGGGTCGAGGATGCCGAAAGGGCCCGGATGTGGTCGGGCCGTCATCATGATCTGCTTGCCTCCCTCTCATCGCCCGCGGCGTACAGCCTTTTGGGTCGTCAGGTCACCCCATCCCTTGAGCCCGCTTTCTGGATGGCCGGACGCGGCAGTATTCGCACGCCGCGGCTGGGTCAGGCGCTGCGACAGTGGCTGCTGAATCATCCGCGCGCCACGCTGGTCGAGCACTTTGAAGTCACTTCTCTGCTGACGGCCGGGGAGCGTGTCGAGGGCGTGGAAGGGCCACAGGGACGACATCTGGCGCCAAGGGTCGTCATGGCCGGCGGTCCCTGGACTCGACAGCTGATGGCGCGTCATGTCCGTCTGCCCATTGCGCCGGTGCGAGGGCAGATGCTGTTGTTCAATGCCGCACGGCCGCTGCTTCAGGCCGTCATGCTGATGAACGGCTTTTATCTGATCCCCCGACGCGATCATCAGATCCTGGCCGGCAGTACCTTTGAAGACGCAGGCTTTGATCGCGCCACGACCGTTGAAGGCTATACGCGTATCCATGCCATGGCGCTTGAGATGTTACCGGCGCTAAAGGAGGTTGAGGTGACTCACCATTGGGCCGGACTGCGACCGGGCTCGCCGGACAGCATTCCTTTTGTTGGCGCCGCGGATGGCATTGAAGGGCTTTATGTCAACGCCGGACATGGCGGCAACGGCGTGGTGCTTTCCCCGGCCACGGCGGATCTTGTCTGCGCGCACATTGTGGGGTCGCCATTACCTGTGGATCCTGAGCCTTATACCCTGCCTTGCTCAGGATGAGCGTCGACGCGGCAGGGGGCCGTTGCTGATAAACCGTGCCTGATGGTCCTGACAGCAAAACCAGTGCTTCTCGCCCGGCAGATGGCGCGATAGTTCGTTGGTGTGAGGATCTTCCAGCGCATCATGGCGCGCCACATGAACATGGCAATAGGCGCAACGTACCATCGCCTCTCCCGAGGCCGGTGTCGGCGGATGCGGTTTGCGCTGACGCTTCAGACGTCGATAGAAAAGCCATCCCAGCCAGAGCAGGGCAGCCACAATGATCAGTCGGGCCATGAAAGGGTTCGGACTCCTGAAAGAGGTGAAGGCAGACGGCAGGCCTGGGTCTGATCAAGGAATACCTGATCGGGTGAGGCCGCCATCTTCACGCCATGACACCATCATGGTTGTGTAGTGTAAAAGAGTATCGTGTGGGCGCCAACGTTGGGCCCGGCCGAATACCAGAGCGCCCCGCTGAAGGGCGGGGCGCTCTGACGATCAAGGGGCAGGTGACCGATCAGTGCTCTTCAAGGCTCAGCGAACCGTTCAGGTAGCGCGGCTTGAAGGTATTGCCATTGAGGCGTGCATTATCAGGGTCGTTATGAATCAGCTCTGCCAGTGCCTGACGAGCTTCCTTTTTCATGTCCAGACCCATGTAGCCCTCTACCATGACGGCCAGCGCGTCACGTGTGGCAGGGGTCTGCGGATAGTGTTCCAGTACCCAGCGCCCGCGATTGACGGCAGCCAGGTAGGCCTGCTTGCGCAGGTAGAAATCACCGATTTGAAGCTCGTGACGTGCCAGAACGTTGCGCAAAAATATGATGCGCTGACGGGCATCCGGAGCGTAGGCACTGTCCGGAAAGCGGCGGACCACCTCACCGAAATCGACATAGGCATCACGCGTGGCGCCCAGGTCTCGCTTGGAAATGTCGATCAGATCCAGACTTTCCAGACTGAAACGTCCTGATTCCCATGCTGCCATGCCACGCATGTAATAGGCATAGTCCACCTGAGGGTGGTCGGGATGCAGCCGAATGAAGCGGCTGGCCGCCGCACGTGAGGCTTCCCAGTTGCCGACCTGATAGTAGCCGTAGATCAGCTCCAGCTGTGCCTGCTGCGCATATTCGCCAAACGGGTAGCGGTTATCCAGCGTTTCAAGCTGAGTGACGGCAGCGGAGTAGCGGCCATTGTCGAGCGAGCTCTGAATGTTTTGGTAGAGCTGCTGCTCGGTAAGCTCTTTATCCTGCTCCTGGCTCTGGCTGCTGGCGCAACCGGCCAGCATGACGGCAGCCAGCGCAAGGGCGCTCAGGGAAATGGCGCGCATTGTCGTCCTCGTCTCAAACAAACCGTGGCGGCATGGTAGAATCCGCCCAACAGCTACTGAATGAAGTGTGTGTGGCCTACTATACGGACCGGCAGCGCATTACGCGAATGACGCGCTGCCTGTTCCCGGTACCAATGACCCCGCACTATAAAGCATTGTAAAGCCGCGGCGAAATGCCCGGCCCATGCTCCTGCAGAGAATTGCATGTCACAGACCATCGAACAAACACACATTGTCCCCGACACCATGACCGGTCTGCGACTGGATCAGGCGGCCGCAGAGCTCTTTGACGAGTTTTCCCGAGAGCGCCTCAAGACCTGGATCAAGGGGGGCGCCCTGACCGTGGATGGACAGCAGATGCGTCCGCGTGCACCGGTCATGGCAGGTGCCACGCTGGTGCTCAATGCCGTCCTGGAAGAAAACCCGGTCTGGGAGGCCGAAGCGATCGCGCTGGACATCGTGCATGAAGATGACGACGTGCTGGTGCTCAACAAGCCGGTCGGACTGGTGGTGCATCCGGCAGCGGGCAACTACAGCGGCACGCTGCTCAATGCGCTGCTTCATCATGCCCCAGAGCTTGCGACCCTGCCGCGTGCCGGCATCGTTCATCGTCTGGACAAGGACACCAGCGGATTAATGGTAGTGGCCAAAACGCTGGCCGCGCAGACCTCTCTGGTCGAGCAGCTGCAGGCGCGTCGGGTCAAGCGGGAATACGACGCCATCGTGATCGGCGCCATGATCGCCGGGGGCAAGGTGGATGCCCCCATCGGTCGGCACCCGGCGGATCGCAAGCGTCAGGCCGTGGTGGCCAACGGCGGCAAGCCGGCAGTGACCCACTACCGGGTTGTCGAACGATTTCGCGGTCATACCCATGTTCGCTGCCGCCTGGAAACCGGGCGTACCCACCAGATTCGTGTTCACATGGCCCATCAACGCTTTCCGCTGGTGGGTGACCCGGTCTATGGCGGGCGCCTCAAGCTGCCGGCCGGGGCCGGTGAGGCGCTCAAGGAGACGCTGCGTCACTTCTCGCGACAGGCCCTGCACGCGCGTCGGCTTGCCTTTACGCATCCGACAGGCCATGAAACTGTCGAGTTCGGTGTGGAATTGCCGGATGACATGTTCATGCTGCTCGATATTCTGCGCGAGGATCAGGCACAAACATGAATCAGGACAGTCGCGATCAGCCCACGCTTATCGTGCCGGACTGGGTAGCACCGGGCTCGGTCGGCGCGTTTGTCACCACCCGTGAAACGGGCCCCAGTCAGGGCCCCTATGCCGCCTTCAATGCAGCTTCTCATGTGGGAGATGACCCTGAGACAGTGGCCTGGTTGCGTCAGCTGCTGGGCGCAAGAATCGGAGATCATCGTCCCTTGTTGTGGCTGGATCAGGTCCACGGCGCGCGGGTTCAGCAGTCCTTTCAAACGCCTCCGCCACAGGCCGATGCCGCGATCGCACGTGATCAGCAGTATGCCTGTGTGATTCAGACCGCCGACTGTCTGCCGGTGCTGTTCTGTGATCGCCGCGGTACTCGAGTGGCGGCCGCTCATGCCGGCTGGCGCGGTCTGGCCGGTGGTGTGCTGGAGGCCACCATGGCCGCCCTTGGCTGCGCTCCCGAGGAGGTTATGGTCTGGCTCGGCCCTGCCATTTCCAACATGCAGTATGAAGTCGGGCGCGAAGTGCATGACGCCTTCGTTAATGTGCATCCCGAGGCTTCCAGCGCTTTCGAGGCAAGCCCCTATCGGCTGGGTCACTTCATGTGTGACCTCTATCGTCTGGCGCGCCTGCGTCTGGAAGCATTGGGCGTCACCGATATCAGCGGCGGCCATTTCTGTACGGCTTCCGACCCGCGCTTTTATTCCCATCGTCGCGACAACGGTCTGACCGGCCGCATGAGCAGCATTATCTGGCTTCGCTAGGGCGCTGATGGCGCTCCGGCAGGCCTGTCGTGGATTTAACATAATATTTTTACTGACCCTGCTTGAAACGGTTTTCGGCGCCCCCATCTTTGTTGGCAATATACTGATACACGCGCTTTGAGGTGCCGGTGCTGCGACTGTGCAGCCCTGATCGGCCAGAGCGCCGGATGAGAGGACACAGGATGCGAATCGACAAACTCACCAGTAAATTGCAGGCCGCGCTGGCCGACGCCCAGTCTCTGGCAGCAGGGAAAGGACACAATCAGCTTCAGCCGGGGCATGTATTGCTGGCACTGCTGGATAGTCGCGACTCGGGTTTCAAGGGCCTGATTCAGAAGGCAGGCGGTGACCCGGGGCGCGTCCGCGACGCTCTGGTCAGACATGTGGAAGATCTGCCAGCGGTCAGCCAGTTCGATGGCAATGTCACCATGGGCCAGGAGCTGGGCCAGCTTTTTAACCTTGCCGACCGTGAAGCGCAAAAGCGCGGTGATCAGTTCATCGCCACCGAGCTGGTGCTTTTGGCAGCACTGCAGACAAGGTCGGCGGTCAGCCGTGCCCTGAGCGGCGCCGGTCTCAACGAGCAGGGTGTGCGTCGCGCCATAGACGAGCTGCGCGGCGGCGACAACATCAACGATGCTGAAGCCGAAGAAAAGCGGGAGGCGCTGGACAAGTACACCACTGACCTCACCGAGCGGGCTGCCAGCGGCAAGCTGGACCCGGTAATTGGCCGTGATGATGAAATCCGTCGCACCATTCAGGTGCTGCAGCGCCGGACCAAGAACAATCCGGTACTGATTGGCGAGCCCGGCGTGGGCAAGACCGCCATTGTCGAAGGTCTGGCCCAGCGCATCGTCAACGGCGAGGTGCCGGAGAGTCTCAAGAACAAGCGGGTATTGTCACTGGATCTTGGTGCGCTGCTGGCGGGCGCCAAGTATCGCGGTGACTTTGAAGAGCGTCTCAAGGCCGTGCTCAATGAGCTGGCCAAGGAAGAAGGGCGGGTTATTCTCTTCATTGATGAGCTCCACACCATGGTGGGTGCCGGCAAGACCGAGGGCTCGATGGATGCGGGCAACATGCTGAAGCCTGCCCTGGCCCGCGGCGAGCTGCACTGCGTGGGCGCCACCACGCTGAATGAATATCGCCAGGACATCGAAAAGGACGCTGCCCTTGAGCGTCGTTTCCAGAAGGTACTGGTCGATGAGCCTTCAGAGGAAGACACCATTGCCATCCTGCGTGGGCTCAAGGAGCGCTACGAGGTCCATCACGGGGTAGACATTACCGATCCGGCCATCATCGCTGCGGCACGCCTGTCAACGCGCTATATCACCGACCGTCAGTTGCCGGACAAGGCGATCGACCTGATCGACGAGGCGGCCTCTCGCATCCGCATGGAGATGGATTCCAAGCCCGAGGAAATGGACCGTCTCGAGCGCCGTCTGATTCAGCTCAAGATCGAGCGTGAGGCGCTGAAAAAGGAAACCGACGAGGCCACCCGCAAGCGCCTTGAACTGCTGGAAGGTCAGATCGAGACCATGTCGCGGGAATATGCCGATCTCGAAGAAGTCTGGAAGGCCGAGAAGGCCAGCCTTCAGGGTGCGGCGCAGTACAAGGCCGAGCTTGAGCAGGCCCGAACCGATCTGGAAGCCGCGCGTCGTCAGGGCGATCTGGGACGCATGTCGGAAATCCAGTACGGCCTGATTCCGGATCTGGAGCGCAAAATCAGTGAGGCCGGCGAAGCCGAAAGTACGCCCTTGAGACTGCTTCGCTCGATCGTGACCGAAGAAGAAATTGCCGAAGTCGTGTCGCGCTGGACCGGCATTCCGGTATCGAAAATGCTCGAGGGTGAACGCGACAAGCTCCTGCGTATGGAAGAAGCGCTGCATGAGCGCGTCATCGGGCAGGATGAGGCGGTCACGGCCGTGTCCAACGCGGTGCGTCGCTCACGCGCCGGCATCAGTGATCCCAATCGCCCCAACGGCTCCTTTTTGTTTCTGGGGCCGACCGGGGTGGGCAAGACAGAACTGTGCAAGTCGCTGGCCGGCTTTTTGTTCGATACCCAAGAAGCCATGGTGCGCATCGATATGTCGGAGTTCATGGAGAAGCACTCCGTGGCGCGCCTGATTGGGGCACCTCCGGGCTATGTGGGTTATGAACAGGGCGGTTATCTGACCGAGGCCGTGCGGCGCAAGCCCTATTCGGTGCTGTTGCTTGATGAGGTGGAGAAGGCCCACCCGGATGTCTTCAATATCCTTTTGCAGGTGCTTGAGGATGGCCGCCTGACCGATGGTCAGGGGCGGACGGTGGATTTCCGCAATACCGTGATCGTCATGACCTCGAATCTGGGTTCCAGCATCATTCAGAGCTATGCGAGCGAACAGGATGATGCCGGCTATGAGCGCATGCGTGCCGCGGTCATGGATGAAGTGGCTTCGCACTTCCGCCCCGAGCTGATCAACCGTATCGATGAGGTGGTCGTGTTCCATGCGCTGGGCCAAACCCAGATCAAGTCGATTGCCAATATTCAGCTTGATCAGTTGCGTCGGCGGCTGGCGGATCGTGATGTCTCGCTTTCAATCAGCGAAGAGGCCATGGTTCAGCTGGCCGAGGCGGGCTTCGATCCGGTGTATGGCGCGCGTCCGCTGCGTCGTGCCATCCAGAATCGGATCGAAAACCCGCTGGCGCAGGCACTGCTGTCCGGGCGCTATGCCCCGGGCGACACCGTGCTTGTGGAAGCGCATGACGGGGAACTGATACTTGACCAGCAGGGTGCTGAATAAGCGCTATCGACACGCAATGACAAAAGGGCGGCTACCCGAGGTAGCCGCCCTTTTTTATGGCCAGTTGGAAGACCCCGTCGGTTTAACCTGATCAGGGCGCCGTGTTTTGCAGCGTGGCTTCCGGGTAAATGGCCAACAGGGCGCGCAGCACGCCATTGGTCCATCCGAAACCATCCTGCGAGGGGTATTCACCGCCATCCGGGGCACCGTCGATGTCCATGACGTTGTACTTCTCCAACAGCTTGTGGTCCTTTTCGAAGCGGTAGAAGTTGTTGTGCATCCAGCGTTTGGCAATCGTGTCCGCCAGTCGATCGTGACCGTAGCGCTTGAGCCCCTTGATGGCCATCCACTGAAGCGGTGCCCAGCCGTTGGGGGCATCCCACTGTTGAACGGTATCAATGGTCGAGGTCATCAAACCGCCTGGCTGCAGCAGCTGATATTCCAGCGTATTGGCGACATGGGCGGCCTGTTCCTCGGTCGCGATGCCAAAATAAAGCGTAAAGACGATGGATGCGTTGATGCTGTCGGTCAGTGCGTTGGCATGCCAGAGATAGTCTCCGAAACGCTTTTCTTCCTCGGACCAGAACAGCCGGCGCAGTGCATCGAGACGTGAATTGGCCGCACTCTGGAACAGGTCGGCGCGCTGGTAGTGGCCGAGCCTTCGGTGTGTCGACGCCAGCACGGACTCCATGTTGTGAAGCAGGCAGTTAAGATCCAGCGGCAGGATATCCACGGTGCGAATGGTGCCCAGGTCATGGGGATCACTCAGCCAGCGGGAGCTGAAGTCCCAGCCGCTTTCGGCACCGGCACGGAGATTTCGCCATACCTCGATATGGTCGCGGCTGGTGCGGTCGGCCGTATCCATGTCCTCACGAAAGGACTCTTCGCGCGGCGTGTTCAGGTCGTCCCAGTGGCGATTGAGCAGCGTGCCTTCGGGGAGCTTGACACAGCGACGGTAGGCTTCGCCGTGGTGTAGTGCCTCGACGCCATCCATCCAGTAGATATATTCACGCTCCATCTGGGGCAGATAGTGCTCATACACGCCTTCGCCATCATGCTGGGCAAGCTGGCCGACCATGCCGCAGAAAAAAGGCGGCTGGGAGCGGGATAGATAATAGGTACGATTGCCGTTGGGCACATGACCGTAGGCGTTGATCAAAAAGGCAGCGTTATTGACCATGTCTCGCATGAGATCGATACGACCGCTCTGGCGCAGGCCCAGCATGGTGAAATAGGTGTCCCAGTAATAGATCTCGTTGAAGCGCCCGCCGGGCACCACGTAGGCGTGGGGCAGGGGCAGTCGCGACGAGCTGGGGTTATAGCGAGGCCGTGGCTGCCGGGTCAGTACATTCCAGAGCGCATCGATATGATCGCGTATGTTGTCCTGACGCTGAGGCGGTTCGACGTTGGCCTGGGTTTCGATGCGCTCAAAACGCGCTTCCACAAATTCGCGCAGGGTCTTGTTGCTGACGCAGGGGGCATCACCGCAGTCCGAGTAGCGCTCTCGAAGCCGGGTGTAGTCAGCCGTGATCTCCTCGGCCGGTTTGGTCGGGATCATGTCCACAAAGGTCTTGCTGTCATCGAACAGACCACGACTCTGTACATCGTGGAACAGTCTGCCCCAGAGGTGCTCTGGCAATGGCGGAAGTTCGGCAACTTCCGGCGTATCCGGCATTGAGGGTGTCAATGCGGCAGCGGTCATGGTCATGGCAAATTCCTGAAACAATAAATGACGTTTCTGCCCGATCGTGGCTGGCAGGTTGAAAGTGGCACTGTCCTGACAGTTTCGGGACGCCTTCGGTACACAATGCGCCCCTTTATGATGACCGGTGTTAACACAGGATAGTTCATCATGAGGCCATTTCCCGGGTACACATCATAACGGCAGACACTAATCAAAACTGTTGTGCTTCCATGCAATGATATCGTGCAATATGTAGCCCCTATTCGGGGGCTGAGCGCTATAAATGCGCATCCATCAGTTGACACCGGAGCATCACTGATAGAGTCTTGAAGGTTCCTGATTGCAGGCATGAATTCTCCGGGCAACCCCTGGATCATGGAGGACAGCCGCGTGGCGACTGCCTGCCTGCCCAAGGACCTGAACAGGCGGGCCAACCCCCTGCCTGATCAACGCCCCTATATGTCGACCCGACATAAGATTGAGCAGGTCCTCGTTGCAACCGATCACCAGGCTGCAGCATCAGGTGTCGCTGGCCCCGGGCCGCGGCAGGCGGCCAAGCCGTCCTCGAACGCCGATGCGCATCGCATCGTGAACGCACTCGAGACCTTATAGGGGAACTCAAACGTGGAATTGCTTTCCGGAGCCGATATGCTCGCCCGCTTCCTCAAGGATGAGGGCGTTGAATATATCTACGGCTACCCCGGCGGTGCGGCGCTACATATCTATGATGCGCTGTTTCGCCAGGATGATGTCAAACATATTCTTGTTCGCCATGAACAGGCGGCAACCCATATGGCTGACGGCTATGCCCGAGCCTCGGGTAAACCCGGTGTGGTGCTGGTCACCTCGGGCCCCGGAGCGACCAACGCGGTCACGGGGATTGCCACGGCCTACATGGACTCCATACCGATGGTCGTGCTGTGTGGTCAGGTGGCCAGCCACCTGATTGGCGAGGATGCCTTTCAGGAAACCGACATTGTCGGGGTCACGCGTCCCATAGTGAAGCACAGTTTTTCGATTCGTCATCCTTCCGATATACCGACTGTACTCAAAAAGGCCTTTTATATTGCCTCTTCGGGTCGTCCGGGCCCGGTCGTGGTTGATATCCCCAAGGATATGACCGCGCCGACCGAACGTTACGAGTATGTCTATCCTCGCAAGGTCAAGCTGCGTTCCTACAATCCTGTGTCACGCGGCCATACGGGGCAGATTCGCAAGGCGGTCGAGTTGATCATGAGCGCCCGGCGTCCCGTGATCTTCGCCGGTGGCGGGGTGATTACCGGCCGTGCCTCCGAGGCCCTGACGGCGCTGGCGCATCGGCTCAATATTCCCGTGATCACCTCATTGATGGGGCTTGGTGCCTTCCCGCAAAACGATCCTCAGTCGCTGGGCTGGCCGGGCATGCATGGCTCCTATGAGTCCAACATGGCCATGCACAACAGTGATCTGGTACTGGGTGTCGGCGTGCGCTTTGATGATCGCGTGACCAATAACGTCACTCGCTTCTGTCCCGATGCCCGCATCGTGCACATTGATGTTGATCCCAGCTCCATTTCCAAGACCGTGCATGCCGATGTGCCCATTGTCGGGGCTGCCGATAACGTGCTCAACGAGATGCTCAACCAGATCGGTCAGCGTACAGAGGCGCAGGAGCCGCTGGACGAGTGGTGGGAGACAATCAACGCCTGGCGTGAAGAGCGTCGCGGGAAGCTCTATGAGCCTGCCGCTGCCGGTGAGCCACTCAAGCCCCAGCAGGTGGTAGAAGCCGTGCATCGCGTCACGCACGGTGATGCCTATGTCGTGACCGATGTCGGTCAGCATCAGATGTTTGCCGCTCAGTACTACAAGTTCAATCAGCCCAATCGCTGGATCTCGTCAAGCGGTCTGGGAACAATGGGCTTTGGGCTGCCGGCGGCCATGGGCATCAAGCTCAACTATCCCGATGAGCATGTCGTATTGTTCACGGGGGAGGGCAGCTTTCAGATGATGATGCAGGAACTGTCGACCTGTAAGCAGTTCGGCATTCCGGTCAAGATTGTCAATCTCAACAATGCCTCGCTGGGGATGGTGCGCCAGTGGCAGGATTTGAACTACAAATCTCGCCATGCCCATTCCTATATGGAGTCACTGCCTGATTTTGAAAAGCTGATCGAGGCCTATGGCTTCAAGGCCATCACGGTAAGAACGCCCGAGGAGCTTGAGCCGGCGCTTGAAGAAGCGTTTCGCTCAAAGGATGAACTGGTGTTTCTCGATATCCATGTCGACCCGCGCGAGCACGTCTATCCGATGCAGGTTCCGCAGGGGGCCATGTGTGACATGCTGCTATCGAAGACGGAGCGAACCTGATGCGCCATATCATATCGATGCTGCTTGAAAACGAGCCAGGGGCGCTGTCACGCGTGATCGGGCTCTTTTCCCAGCGTAACTTCAATATCGAAACGCTCAACGTGGCACCCACCGAGGACCCGACGATGTCGCGTCTGACGGTGACCACCAATGGCGATGAACGCATCATCGAGCAGATCACCAAGCACCTCAATCGTCTGATCGATGTGATCAAGCTGGTGGATCTGACCGAAGGCGCGCATATCGAGCGCGAACTGATGCTGGTCAAGGTCAAGGCGCAGGGGAGTGCGCGCGACGAGGTCAAACGCACGGCGGACATCTTCCGGGCTCAGATCGTGGATGTGACGCCAAGCATCTATACCGTGCAGATTACCGGCGATGCCAACAAGATGGATGCCTTCCTGCAGGCCGTGACGCCTCTGGGAGTGTTGGAAGTGGCGCGTACCGGCGTGTCCGGAATTGCACGTGGTGACAAGGTGCTGAGCATCTGACGCCGAAGTTTTTGCACAACGTTTACGTTAATCGATATCGTTTATGTCAACCGATGGCGCTGCCGTCCATTAAGAGGTGAAGGTAATGCAGGTTTATTACGACAAGGATTGCGATCTCTCTCTCATCCAGGGCAAGAAGGTCACCATCCTGGGATACGGCTCGCAGGGCCATGCCCACGCCAATAACCTCAAGGAGTCCGGCGTTGATGTCACCGTCGCGCTGCGCAAGGGCTCCGGTTCCTGGCAGAAGGCAGAAGGGTCGGGTCTGAAAGTCGCTGAAGTGGCGGATGCAGTCTCCGGCGCTGATATCGTCATGTTCCTGGCGCCCGATGAGCATCAGAAGCAGATCTACTATCGTGACGTCGAGCCCAACCTGAAAGAAGGCGCTGCGTTGGCCTTTGCACACGGTTTCAACGTGCATTATCAGCAGATCGAGCCGCGCGAAGATCTGGACGTCATCATGATCGCGCCCAAGGCGCCGGGTCATACAGTTCGCCAGACCTATACCCAGGGTGGCGGTGTGCCAAGCCTGATTGCGGTCTATCAGGACAAGTCCGGCAAGGCGCGTGAACTGGCCCTGTCCTACGCCAGCGCCAACGGCGGCGGTCGTGCCGGGATTATCCACACCACTTTCCAGGAAGAGACCGAAACCGACCTGTTCGGTGAGCAGGCTGTTCTCTGCGGTGGCGCCACTGCGCTGGTACAGGCCGGCTTTGAAACGCTGGTGGAAGCAGGTTACGCACCGGAAATGGCCTACTTCGAGTGTCTGCACGAGCTCAAGCTGATTGTTGATCTGATGTATGAAGGCGGCATGGCCGACATGCGTTACTCGATCTCCAACACGGCCGAGTATGGCGACTACGTCACTGGTCCGAAAATCGTGACCGAAGACACCAAAAATGCCATGCGTCAGGTGCTCAAGGACATTCAGGAAGGGACCTTTGCCAAGGACTTCATTCTGGATCACCAGGCCGGCTTCCCGACCCTCAAGGCCAAGCGCCGTCGCGGTGCCGAGCACCAGATCGAAGAGGTCGGCACCAAACTGCGTGGCATGATGCCCTGGATTGCTGCCAACAAGATGGTCGACAAGTCGAAAAACTGATTTGAAGAACCCTCGAGAGAGTTGAAACCTCGAGAAAACGGATGCGATAGCGCATCCGTTTTTTTATGCCTGTCATTTGAGAGGCGTTACTCAGGAATGCTGGAAAAGCTGACCCTGTGCGGCCTCGGTAGTGGCGGGTATCACCGTGACGCTGTCGCCGCGATAAATGATGCCGCCCTGCACGATACGGGCGGTCATGCCGCCATGGCCGCGCAGGGCATTATAGCCGCCCGGCCCCAGAGTCCTTTCCATGCGACTGCAGGGCGCGCATAGCCCGGTAATCTCAAGGATCACGTCGTCACCAATAACCAGCTGCTGCTGTCGGCAGGCCAGCAGGTTAAGTCCCGACACCACAAGGTTGCGCCTGAGCTGCTCGGGAGCCAGTGTCGCCATGCCACAAAAGGCAGCAACGACCGGTAAATGCTCGGCCTGAAAGAGCGTGACTTCGCGCTTGCCGCCGCGAGCGCTGTAATGATCCCCCCCAATGCCTCGACCCTCGATCAGGGTAAGCGTGTCTTTTACATCGATATCACCGTGACGCTCGGGACGGCGGCTCAACCATTCCAGGCGGCCGGGGTAGGGGAAGTGCGTCATGAGGCTTCTTAAACTTTCCATTTCCTCTCCGTGTTAACACCTGGTCATCTTCTATGCTTTGATGGTCGTATCTTTTCAAAGGACCTCATTGTCATGACGCAGACGCCCCCACCAAACAATCGACCGCCCCGCGATCCTTTCTCAGAGTTCAAGGATGACACGGAAGTGGTTGAAGACATCGTGCAAAACGGTGAGCGCATACGCCGGCGCGGTATTTACCTGTTGCCCAACCTCTTTACTACTGCCGCGCTCTTTTCGGGCTTCTTTTCCGTTGTGGCTGCGCTTAATGGCAACTTCGGCTCGGCGGCCATCGCCATCTTTGTCTCCATGGTGCTCGACGGCTTCGATGGTCGGGTGGCTCGCATGACCAATACGCAAAGCGCTTTCGGGGAAGAATACGATAGTCTCGCCGACATGCTTTCTTTTGGCGTGGCCCCGGCGATCGTGGCCTTTGCCTGGATACTTCAGGACGTGGGCAACCTTGGCTGGATAGCGGCCTTTGTCTATGTGGCCGGCGCTGCGCTGCGTCTGGCACGTTTTAACGTACAGATCGGCAGCACCGACAAGAAGTGGTTTATAGGTCTGCCCAGTCCTTCGGCGGCAGCAGTAGTGGCAGGGTTTGTCTGGACCTTTCACAGCTTCGAAGCCACCGCTTTTGGCTTCAAGGTACTTATGGCCATTATTGTGGCGGCGGTCGGTATTTTGATGGTCAGTAACATCCGCTACTACAGCTTCAAGGAAGTGGACTTCAAAAGCCCCGTTCCCTTTGTGGCACTGCTGGCCATCGTTCTGGCCTTTGTTCTGATCTCGCTGGAGCCTGCTGTCATGCTGCTACTGCTGTTTGGCAGCTATGCGGCATCGGGTCCGATACTGGCCATCATGCGTCGTACCGGTCACGCCAAACCCATCAGCAGCGGCATCGCCACCACTGAAGAAGAGATGGAAGCGGCCAATGCCGAAGCTCCTGAAACATCAGCACCGGCTGATGAGTCAGAGGTGTCAGGGCCTTCAGCAACATCCGAAAAACCCGATGAAAGAAAGTAGCCTCTTTTTTGAAACAAGGGGTTGCGCGCTCGGGGTCTGATCTATAAAGTACGCATCCGCTGCCACGGAGCACACGGCGACGAGGCAGCGGGGAAGGTAAGCAGGTGATTGTTTTGACTGAGGTTTTGGTCACCCAATCAGGATCACGGATCCAGCCGCTGACTTCCGA